>NZ_AP023213.1:970000-2288750 GCF_014218275.1 Citrifermentans bremense | reverse complement strand
GTTGCTTCCAGCTCTCGCAGAATATCGCAAAGCAAATGCATTGCCGTAAAGAAATCCGAGTCACTCAAGTTTTGAAAGGAGGAGCTCTCGACTATTTCGAAAAGGTCAACGGTGCCTCTGTTATGTAAGTCAGCGCATTGCAATGTAATCTGCTTGATTTGAGCAGGATTTCGGAGCCCAAAGCGCCGGGCCATTTTGCTCACAAAAGTTCCTTGCTCGGCAAAAGCAACCAACTCTTCAGTTGTGGGTATGTCAATCATCTTCACTCCCTCAAGCTCTCCGAGCCATATCTATATAACACCACCAAAATTTTTCATTTTTCCGAGATGAGTTGCCGCAACGACTGGCAGGAGATGTGTCCCAATCAAGAGGCCTTCTGTCCTTTTGTAGGTATGGAATATCCCAACTAACTGAGGCAGTGACCAATTGCGAGAAAGCTCAGATCCAGCAGGCCACGAAAAAATGCCGCCACCACTCATCCCTCTAGGGCTGACCGGATTTATTTTTTTCCCATCATCTGGCGATACTGCGCGCTTTTTATCAAAATGAATAATTATGCTCGAATCTGGCGATAGTCCCAAGGTGTTATAAGTATCTTTACTTGCGACTATACCGGTAAACGTCGCCGTCTCAGAATAGTATTTCCCTCCCATCCTTTTTGCTTTGCTTACCGGATACCCATAAACAGAACAAACCCTTAGATCCAACGCTGATTGAATCAGCATACAACGTTCTTGAGGTAACGGGTAAAAATTGGCGCACACGCGTCTAGCAAAGTCAGTGCTTAAGCGGTAGTAGGCGATATCGACGTTGTCTTCTGAACGGTTCATTCCAGGTAGCAAATCGATGTAACCAACATAGCCATCAATTGCTTGCATTTCACCGTCAGCTGGCATGAAAAGCTCACGAGAGTCGAGAAAGTCTGCCACATGGGCAGCTGTAAATAGGAAAGGTTGAGATTGGAAATCTACGAAAATGCCTGTACCCACTTGTTCGAAACCTTTTAAATCCTTGGCTTTAACGAATAATGGAACCAGTGCCTCTTCTGGATCGGTAGCGTGCATTCGGTACGGAGCCTCCGGGTAAAGGTTGATCTGCTAAGTTGAATTAACTTGTTGCGGATATAGATGTGAGAGCTGCAGCTTCAAACACATCTGTCGATATAGGTGAGGCTGTTGTGGACATCGCATAATAACGGTTTCAGCAGGGGGTGTCTATACTGGTTTTTAAGAAAATCTTTACCATGTTGCGCGTATCCCTTCCGATGTACCTGAGCCACCATCCTAATCAAATGATAAGGAATTTATCATTTAATAAGATAGATGGCTGTTAAAATGAAAACAACGACTGATAAAAAAGCATATTAAGTAATAAACTAAAAACATCACGGTCGACATTCATTGTAAATAATATTTATTCGTCATGACTAATTTTCTACTGGTAAATAAATGGTAGCTGCGAATGTAGATTTAAACCAGTAGAACCCGCAGCAAAAAGTAATTTTTTTGCTGCGGCTGCCTTGACATCCAGTAAAAAAGAGATATTTCTGAGAGTAAGGCCGTACAATCAGCTTTTATAATTAAAATATTCAATTGGCGTATTGCAAGGAAGTGGATTCCGTTGCCCCAATTGACCATGGTTTGGTGGGGTAGGCAATGACGTGTGGAGGGGGGGCATGAACTCTGTCAGCGATTTTATTCAGGATGTCATCTACGAGCGGAAAAACTTAGCTATTAAATACAGAATCCCTGAAAAACCTTTGCCAGGGCGGATGATGTGGTCCGACAGGTGGGAGGTATTCAGTCCTCTGTTGTCTAAAGATCTGACGCTCTATGGCCCACTCGAGTGTCGGAACTGGATACTGATTGAGTCGGACCAGAATGTGGCAGGGTTCTGCCCCCAACCTCTTTGGATGACTGGTACGTACCAAGGCGTCGACGGAAAATCACTAGTAGACTTTTATATATTAAAAACAGATGGCTCTGAGGAATTTCAGGAGGTTAAAAAAAAGGAAGACATGGACAATATAAATTCCGACCCAGAGTTGAGGCGACAAATAGATATACAAAAACAATGGTGTCTTAAGAGAAATGTAACGCATGTGATACGGACTGAAGAAGATATCGATGTGAAACCATTTCTAATCGAAAACTGGGGCACAATCATTCATCAATACTCATTAACTCGTAATATGGACTACACTTCTAAAATGGCTAAAATATCTGCTGCTTTGTTGCTTGACAAAGAGGGTAGCATTCGAGATGTCACCTCTGAGTGTGGTGAAGATTCTGAGTTTGTAATGGCCCATCTTCTTCATTTGAAACTAGCTGAACTTTTAGAAGAAAATCAAAGGATGACGTGGTCTAGCCGGGTGAGGTTAACTCAGAAATGGCAATGAGAGAAAGAAAAATAGATAGGCGGCTTATGAACCCTGAGGATCTTGATACAGGCAGTTGGCCTACTTTCAAACTACCACACGACTACCCAAAGGAAGAAAAAACTATATATGAGAACAAGCGTCTTGCTGTGGAACTGTATGCTAAGCAGGGAAGTGCAGCTGATATAAAAACCGAGACTGGCTTCAGTCGCAGTTATGCCGCGGAATTACTACACAAGTGTCTTGAATATGACGAAGATGGAAAAATCAAGGGTTTTGAGGCATTGGTCAATACAGACAGAAAGGAATACACAAGAACGAATTCAGACAGTGTCGGTGCAGGATCTTTCAAACAATTATTAACGAACTACCCACGGATTCAATATCAATTAGAGTCAGCTTTTTATAACCGGAAAGACAGCAGATTGAGCAATAACAAAATTAGCAAAGAAGGCTATTATGACTTTTTTATCAAACTTTGCACCGAAGAGAGAATTACTCATTCACAATACCCATTTAATACCACCTACTGCGCAAAACGCAGTCTGTACGCTTACATAGATGAACTGCGTAATACTAAGGCTGGAACTTCTGAACATTCATCCCGCGATGCTAAAAGGCACATGCTTTCCTCTGGGATGGGCAGCAAATATTTGATGGCTACTAAACCTTTTAAGCAGTGTTCACTTGATGAACACTCTGTAGACGCAAGCTTTTGTTTCTATTATGTGGACTCGTACGGGAAAACAGCAGAAGTGGTTCTTGAACGGTTCATGTTTATGCCGATTGTTGACGAAAATAGTACCTATGTTCTTGGATACACCACTTCAGTCCATGAGCACTGTAACAGCTTGGATATCTCTAGGTGTCTGAAGGATGGCATCAGGCCGTCGTCCAGAGAGATACTGAAACCAGAAGGCATAAAAGAAGACCTGATTCCTGAACCTAATATTAGGATGCTGCCGGAATTACAAAACATTTCGATAGAAGAACTACGCGTAGATAATGATAACGTGCATCTGGCCGTTGGTGTCCGGCACAATTTGAAGGAACTGGGGATTCGGACCAACTATGGCAGAGTGGCCTTTCCTGAATTGAGAGGGATCATCGAGCGGCTTTTTCAAACCTTAGAGGCTTGCGGCTTTAGGCAGTTGCCTGGAACTTTGGGGACTGGGCCTAATGATCCTAGGCGTGAAACCGCTGAGAAGGATGTAAGAAGGTATAAGCTGACCTATGAAGAATTACTTTACTGTCTCGAAGCCGCTGTCCAGTGGCACAACAGGAGGGGGCGTCAGCGTAACTATTTTGAATCCCCTTTGCAAATTGTCAGAAACTACCTAAATAATAAAGACAATATTATCACGAGAATTCCATCGAATAAATTGGATTTTGTTCGAGACATGGGCGTTACCTTCTTTCCGACGGTTCGTGGTTCACGAAAGACTGGAACTGTTCCCTATGTACAATTCCTCTCCGGCCGGTATACCAGCACAATTTTAAAAGAGAGATGGGACTTGATAGGTGAAAAGATAGTTTGTTCTGTATCTTCAGACAGTCGATCTGCAGAAGCTTATGAGGAGAAAGGAAAATCTTTAGGGACTATCGTAGATAGGAGCAGCTGGGGATTTTCGCCCATGTCTTATGAGATCAGGCAGTTGTTATTGAAAAAAAAGGGGCTTCTGGTTCACGACCAAGCTATTGCGAACGATGCCCGTCCCGGTTTAAGAATGAACATGGAACTAAAAGGTCGCAAAATTCCAAAGCGGGCTGCACGAACAGCTCTTGCTATTGAACAGGAAGGAAAAGTTGTAATACGTGAATATCAAGTAATTGAAGAGGCCGAATTGGTGCCTGTAAAAGAAAAAACTGGGGAACAACTGCCTATAACAGTAGAGCATGAGGGGTTCCTGCGAAAGGTGGAGGAGTCTGAATGAATACGGCGGAGAGGCCCGAGTACGCTGACGGAATCCATCCCGCATTAAGACGAGAGGATTTTGTAATTATTACTGCTGCTATAGACCGACTTTACACCTCTTTGTGTAGGTGGATGAACGCCCAGCGATCTGGGTGTATCATATATGGCCGCGCGCGGATTGGAAAAAGCAATGCTATTGATGCCTTGATCTCACTTATGAATCGCGAATTTCAGTCTGTCGCAACGCTGAAACATAGCATGTTGACACACCAAGTAGAAACAGAAAAGGAATTTTATCGAAACATTCTTACATCTTTCAACCATGCTCGTGCTGATTATGGCAACGCTGGTGTAAAATTTGATACTATTGTAGATTTTATTACTGAGGAAGCATTTAGAGATTCTTGTAGGCGAATAATCCTTTTTATAGATGAGGCACAATGGATTTCTAATAAAGAGTACACCTATCTTCGTGGCATGTCCAACTCCATTGTTTTGAGGCATGTAGCTCCAATGGTGATGTTGGTCGGAGATAATGATCTGTATAAAAAATACAAGGATTTTAAAGGAAACAACCCAGAAATAACCGGAAGATTTATGAATGAAGCCTATCAATTTAGGGGGGTGCTCTCAGAGGACGAGGTTAGAGTCGCGCTTAATTGTTACGATATTACCTCTGATCATGGTTGTATTTTTACACGTTATTTCTTTACAACCGCATTTGACCATGGATGGCGTTTAAGTTCGGAAGCAAACAATTTATGGACTGCATTTTGTTTAGTAAATCACAATGAAGTGAAAGAAATATCTATGTCTGATTTTGTGCCTGCTGTTCAATATGTACTAAGGAAATTCAGCAACCTGTCCGTAATGGATCCAATGCTCGCAAGAGACCATTGGGAAGAAGCTTTTATATCAGTGGGAGTGGGGCAATAGGTGGATGTTACCTGAAAACACTTTCGAGGGGTTAGGGTGTGGAAACATCAAGGCCACTAGGGTTCACAGACTTACGGCGATTGGTAGCGCCATTTGAATCGAGGTGGAGTATTTTAAATAAATTCGCAGAGATAAACCACATCCCAATTCATAAGGTCAAACAATACTTTTACGAAGATACATCTCCTTCTAAAGATAGTTCCGAACCCAAGTTTGCAGGAATGACGCGTTGGAACTTGAACAATGAAACCACCTATCGTTCCAAAATAATTTCTTTCCTCACGCGGATCGCAGAAGATGACATGGCTTCACACAGCATTGAATCAATGTTGCGGAAATCAGAGATCTCTACATTGACGTCCGCATATATTTTGAGGTACTGCCCAGAATGTCTTCAAATTGGCTATCATAGTGTCTTTTCCCAAATGTATCTTTTTTCAAGGTGTCCTGTTCACAACTCGGAACTGATGGAGGTTTGTTATAGCTGTAATCTCCCAATCAAATATGACCTAAACGACCAGCAAAAGGTGGCTTACGGTTGCTGCAATTGTCATATAAAATTTTGGAACCGATTTTACCAAGTAGGTGGAATCCAAAAAGAAAGGATTTTGAGATTACCTTCGAACATCTTACAGGAGTTTAGTGAGATATTTGCTTGGCTGGTTGATTTAAAAAGGTGCAATGTCTTAAGGCCTGCCTTCGAGGTCTGGCAAACAACCCTGATTCATAAAGGTAGTCTTGGAAATTTTTCAGTTCCAGAAATGTATCACGCCTGGGGCAACCTCAACGTGCATGAAGTCCCATCATACCTGAGCAGCCTGAGCTTTCCTGATATGAATCATGCGAAAGTTCGGTATGGGTTATCTGTTTCTGGTAAGGGCGGATTGGCTCGGAAAATATATGAATGTAATAGGGTCTGCGTCGGTGACAAGGTTTGTAATAGCAGTTGGGCCTGTACCGGGAAGAGGGGGGGCTGCGAGTATGATTCCTCAAAATGTTTGAGACCTATTTTCAATTCTATTCGCAGATACGCCTTCAAGAAACTTAGAAAGCTGCGGAACGTTAGTTGTCTGCTTCATGGATTCGCTGGCAACACCTACCGCATTATTGAGAGTTGCAGAGGGTGCGAATGGGCTAAGGCTTATGTGCTTTGGAGAGAATACTGGCTGGTTAAGCTGAAGAACCCTCAGGAGTACTGGAGAGAGTTATTCCAGGCTTTTTATGAAATTGAAAATCCTCAACTTGCTCAATGGGTAGCTGTATGGGTTTACGGGCTTGAAGTCCTTTCTGGCCTTGAGCAGGCGATGCATTTAGTGGTTAACCGTGTGGAAGAAGACGAGTTTTGCCCTAGTCTTTCATATACTTGGGCGTTTGAACAAGCCACGGCGGGTTGGCCTGTGTTTCATTGCTGGACAAAGCCCGATCAGCAAATTGTTAGGTATAAGTGTCAACGGGACCCATGACTGCGGGTGTTAATAGTTCTATGCCTGTTATCCAAGTAAGGGGTATCAGACATGGAAAAAGAATTTATCTGCGGTCCAATCTTTTCGACCCCAAAAACTGCTAGGGGCGATCGGGAGTAGGTCATGGACGATATTTACGATTTCTGTGCTGCAATTTTAAAGGGTTTTGCTCAGCCGAATCGGTTAAAAATCATCGCCGCGCTAAGGGATGGTGAGCTATCTCAGACTGAAATCGAAACCAAAATTTCCGAAAAACAATCCAATACCTCTCGTCATCTCACCGCCTTGTCAATGGCTGGCATTTTATCATCTCGCCGAGATGGCCCTTTTATTTTCTTTCGAATCAGATACCCTGAAGTTCTTGATATCATAGATTTAACGCAAAAAATAGTTGCACATGAAATCAATGCCTACCACCATCTACCCCTTTTTAGGCAAATAAAGAAACCTTCAGTTTAGCTATTTCAAGGAGGAGCATACATGAAAGATAATACCTCTGGTGTTGGTGCAACTCCTGAAGGTGTATGGACGGTACCAGCTGTTTCTGTTCAGCCTATCATTAGATTAGCTAGTTGGGCTGTGTTTGAGGTGGAAACCGGCGAACGTTATTTCGTCGGCTTTAATCTCGATGACCAGGAAGGTCGAGTGAGCACCCCCATCCGTCGTTTTGATTCTGTGACAGGTCGGGCCATCACAGAATCAGGACGGGTTTATCAGATTGTAGGGCCAGCGGGGCAAGATCCTGATGGCAATTGGGTTTGGTCCCGCTTGATGTCTACCCGAAATATCAAATATAGGGATGTTACCTCTGAATACGTTTTTCGAAATCATGATGAAGTGAGATGAGTACTCAAGGAGGCCAGCTGTTGGGCTGCGAAGTCTTCAGCTGCAGTGGGGAAATGATTGAGAGGAGCTAGTGGGTATCATTTCATGCCTGCGCTTGTGCTTGTGGCCTGGGGCTGCCATGACAAACCGCTCGGACACTATACGGTGGTTTGAACAATAAGCCAAAACTGCCAGCGGCGAAGGGACCCAGCCAAGGTTCTTCAGTGGTTTCCATCGGTAAACAAAGCCTGTCACCCCTTGGAAACCGGCTGGCGGTTGGACCGGGTCGATCTGAGGCCGCCGGTGGCAGCATCTGGTTGAGAGTGGAGCGGTGGAATTCGGGCCGGGCCCGGATGGCTAGGCATATCGGCCGACGGTCAAGAAGACGAGGCCTGAGTTGGAGGTGCAGGTATGCAAAATACGATAATCGAACTGATCCATTGGGCTGTAATGGAACGGCCGAACGGGAGCAGACATATCATCGCAGACATTGGAGAGCGCCCAAAACGCTGCCTCACGACAAAAATCCAAGAGTTCTTTCCCTCTACACAGCAGGTAAAAACCTGGGGTGATTATACCTACCAACTCGTCGGGCCGCCTTCTCCGTCTCCCGATGGCACTTGGGAGTTGGGGCAGCACTGGAAAGGCAGGGATATCTCCGCTGATTTTGAAAGACAGATCGAGGCTGCAAAAGGAGGCAAAACCCAAAACTAGTGACAACCATCCATAAGTGGTAGGGAGGTATGAGCCTTCTCCGGTATCGAGTTTTTAATCTACCTTCATCAAAGCCATGAGTTGTGGCATCACAGTTATTGCCCCACAGCCCCCCTGAAGATCTCCAGCTAAGAGGTAGCTGACGACCAGCATGGCAGGCTTGCTCAGCGACCATGTCGCTGTAAAAAAACAACGGAGGTATGCTATGCACGGAAGAAATGTTAAATCAAAAGTTTACCTGTCTCGACGCAACTTGCTAACCTTGCTGTCTAAACTTGACCGGAAAGCTGCTGGGGGTGAAACTGAATGTACTATAGTGAAGTGCGATTACACACATCCCCGTTTTCCACAAACTATGAAAGCAGTTGAAATCACAGCTGTTGAGGACGAAGTGTACTATATTCATAGGGCTCCCGGAGAGGTTCACAGCTTAGATATTCCATCGTCCGCTCGGAAGCGATCATCGTCACCAAAATAAAAAGCTACTCTAGCTCTTACTAAACCGGAGGCACAGGCACCACTGCCTTTCCGTGACCAGAAAACTATTCAAGCCAGAACATTTCCTTCAACCATACTTTTGATCATCGTGCAGTTCCAAAAGCAAAGATTGCCCCATTTGGTGCATTGGGGAAATCATGACTACCATAAACGAGGGCTTGTCTCTCCACGTGCATATCTGGCCATCCCCCGAAAACAGCGCCGAAAGCGTGCAGCAGCGCAATCGCCGTGGGTGTGATGGTTTCGCCGTTCCCGGGGAATCGGCAAACAGAAATACCTTCCAACAGCTCAAGAACTGCGGGAGCAGGGACGGGCAGTACGCCGTGGGCACAGGTTACATAGCCGTCGGCCAGCGGCAGTGGGCTTACCACAAACCGTCCAGGAGCAAGGCGAGTAAAGAGCTTCGCGGCGAGGCAGATGTCGAGGATACTGTCGAGCGCCCCGACCTCGTGGAAGTGCACCTTCTCCGGATTCTTATCATGAACCACAGCCTCGGCTCGAGCTAGCAGCGTGAAGGCGTCTGTAGCCAACTGCTTTGCCTGATCGGTGAGGCCGCTTTGGGAGACGACAGTGCAGATATCGCGTAGCGTTCGGTGCTGATGCTCCTCGGGAAGTGTAACGGTAGCAGTCCAACCTGTGACCTGGTTTACCTTCCGTTTTGTGAGGCGTAGTGTTCCTGTTAGCTCAGGTAGAATTGCGCCGAGCAGTCGGTCGACCTCCTCGTCGCTAAGTCTGGCCATTCGCAAGAGTCCCGCCACCAACATATCTCCAGACAGACCGGAATGTGCCCGTACAGTCAAGACTGTTTCACTACGCTTCAAGTGGGCATGGTGGTGTTCTCCTGCATGGCTGTGGTTATGGTGGCGGTTCGTGTGGTTTGTAATTTTTCCTCTCCTCATAATGTGTTGATGATCCTTGCCACGGCGCAGGCCGCTCCGTACCCGTTGTCAATATTCATGATTCCCACACCGGGCGCACAGCTTGAAAGCATACTGGCTAGCGCAGCCTGCCCTTGGCGAGCTACTCCGTACCCGACCGACGTCGGGACTCCGAAGATTGGCTTGGCGGTAAGCCCACCCATAACACTCAAAAGCGCCGCATCCAACCCGGCAACAACAATGACCGCATCGCAAGCGTTGATTTCATCCAGTCGCTCAGTTAGTCGCCATAGGCCGGCGACCCCGCAGTCTTCGTAAACGTCGCAGCGTATCCCAAGATAGGTAAGGGTACGGGCTGCCTCCCAGGCCACTGAGCCATCAGCTGTTCCGGCGGAAACCACGGCAACCTTACCCTTGGGGTGCATTGGCAGAGCCGTCCCGAAAGCGGTGCGCGAAAGGGGGTGATAATCGTAGCCGGACCTGATCATTTCGGGAAGTTCAGCGAACAGGTCGTGGGCCAGGCGGGTAAAAAGAACAGGCTGTCCTGATCCTTTGACGAACCGGGACAGCAGTTCAACGAGTGCTTCCCTAGATTTCCCCTCACAGAAAACCGCCTCGGGGAGCCCAATGCGGGCAGTACGGCCGTGGTCGAAAAGAATGCTATTCATCTTTTAAATCCTGATGAGCTCGTAGCGGTCATTGCCCATCCGCAATTCTTTCATATAGGACAACTGGCGTAGGCCTTTACGGGACTCGATCCGTTCCCGGAGGTCGTGAAGTTCAGCCTCAGGCAACCGGTAAACCATGTCGATGGAGGCTTGCTCCAGTGCGAGTAGGTCGGTAGATGCCAGGATCCCAAGATCGTGTGCCTTTACCGGGGCTGCGCTGGTGCCGGCGCAGTCACAGTCCACCGACATGTTGCGCAGCACATTTACGTACACAATCTTTTTCCCGAAGTGATCCATGGTGGCTTTAGCCGACTCAACCATGTTTTCCTGGAAAGGTTCGCCCTTGAGCCAGAGCTCATATCGAACATTGTCCGGGGCACCATGGATCATTTTCTTGCCGATGGTCCCGTCCGCGCAACCTATGGCAATATTCTTGAGAGAACCGCCGTAGCCGCCACTGGCGTGCCCCTTGAAATGTGTCAGCACCACAAGCGAGTCGTAATTGAGCAGGTTTTTGCCCATGGACATCTCCTTGAAGTGCTTTCCTCCACGCACCGGGAGCATCGTCGCCCCGTTCTCGTCCATTATGTCAACTAGACAAAAATCCCAGCCGTTGATCCTGATGGTTTCTCGATGATCAGCCGTGGTGAATCGTTTCCCCTTGTAGAGCGTATTGGTCTCGACAAGATTGCTGTTGGGAATGGTCTGCTGGAGGGCTTTCACAATGTTTCTAGGCAAGATGTTGGGACCGTGCGGTTCGCCAGTGTGCATCTTGATCCCAACCTTCCCGGAGATATTTCGGTTTACCCGGGAATACACTTTCACCAAGCTTTCGGGAGTAATGTCTTGAGTAAAGAAGACGGGAGCTCTTTCTTCCTGGGCCGCAAAAACTGAGCGCATACCAGGGACGTTGCAGACAGCAACTGTTCCGAGGGCGAGAGCACCGTTTTGTAGGAACCGACGACGAGAAATATCTTTGGCCATGTAACACCTCCTTAGGGAATAGCAGCTGTGCCGATTGAAACAGACATGTGTGGAAGCGGCTGCTTGTCATCACACTATGTGCGATAAAATGGAAAACGGTTAGCCTGATCCTACGCAATCATTGCCCGATAGTGCTGTTGTTGGCGAGTCGCTGCACTGTGTACTATGGTGTGATTGGGAGAGCATTCATGCTTCCCATACGGTAACCCGCCAAATCTACAGTGACGTGACGATACCCTAGGCTCCTCAGAGCTACTTCAAGTCCCTCAGGTTGCTCGATGGAAGCCATGATCAGTGCAGGAATTTCGTTCACCGCGACTTCTATACGGGCGATAGCTCCGTGGCTCCTTAGCCGTGCCGAGGGGAAACCCGCTCGTGCCAATAGTGCTTCACCAGCTTCAACCCGCCGCAGTTCAGCCTCGTCAACTCTCGTATCTACTGGCAAACGGGACAAGAGGCATGCCTTTGCCGGTTTATCCCAACCGTCAATACCGAATGTCCTTAGGAGCACACGGACCTCAATTTTGCTTAGTCCTGCGCGTAGCAGTGGGCTTTTGATACCTAGCTCTTTGAGCGCTTTGAAGCCGGGGCGATAATCGTCCAGATCGTCAACGTTTGTCCCTTCCAGCACCTCACTGGCCCTAAGGTCGGTTGCCATTCCCTTGAGTAACGAGAACAGGTGGTGCTTGCACAGGTAGCAGTGGTCCGGCGGGTTGTTGCGGATCACCTCAGGGAAGGGCTGATCCACAACGAGGTGCCGGACTCCAGTGAGATCCGCGACCTGCCTCGCTTCTTGGACTTCGGCCTGGGGAACGTAAGGAGGGGCAAGAGTTACTGCTAGAACTTCGTCGCCCAGTGCCTCGCGAGCGGCATAGAGTAAAAGAGTGCTGTCAACTCCTCCCGAAAACGCTACAATTACGCGTTGCATGGTGCGCAGGTTGTCAAGAAGGTCTTGATATTTCTGAAGCATTGGGTCTCCCGATAGTGGTTCTTGGATTCTAGCGGCGCGGAATCCCGAGCCATTCCCGGATCCGGTCCTCTGCGGAGCGAACAGATCCACCGACGATGGGTAGCCCCCGCATAACTGTTGCCTCTGGGCAAACCCTCCGAATATCCTTTTCGCTGCTACCCATTGCACTACCTTCGTGGGTGCAAAATGGCAGGATTGTTTTTCCTGAGAAATCGTGCTCTTCTAGAAAGGTGAAAACGGCCATTGGCATGGTTCCCCACCAATTGGGGAACCCGAGGTAGATCACCTCATACCCCGAAATATCCTCCAGGTGTGATGACAGTTCCGGACGTGCATTTTGTTTCAGCTCCTTTTTTGAGACCTCCGTCGTCTCGTGGTAATCAACGGGATATTGCTTCAACGTGTCGATTTTATGGACTGTGGCACCGGTGAGCTTTTGAATTGTCTGAGCGGCAACCTCAGTGTTCCCCACTTCTAGATTGACGATGTCACCTCCGACATAGTTGCTGCCGGCGCGCGAATAGTACGCGATCAACATTTTTCCTTTGTCCATGCGGGCTTCTCCCTAAACTTTTTATTAGCACCACTGGAGTATCTTCCAGGTCTTCAGGTTCTCCGCTTTGGTGCAGGGTGATATTACCTCAGGAACGTCGCGCAGTAATATCACGATTCTGTTGGATTATTGCCTGATCCGCTTATTGCGCTGTATGTTGTTGAAAGCTGTATGTGGTGGGGGTAACATGTGGGCAGATTCTGGAATCAGGTAACTGCTTAAGTAGATGCGAAAAATGGAGGGCCTTATGGAAAAGAAGATGGAGTCCTTGAACGATGCTATTGCTCGATGGACCGAACATGGCGAGCTGCACACCACTGCGATCCCCGGTCTTGCGCTGTTTAGGCGGCAGGAACCTTCCGAGCCGGTAAGCGGCATCTACGAGCCGAGCGTCTGTGTTGTCACTCAAGGAGCAAAGGTGGTCCAGTTCGGCGAAGAGTCCTTGGTCTATGACGCCCAGCACTACCTGATCACGGCCGTTCATATACCGACACTGGTTAGGGTAACCGAGGCAAGCAGTGAAAAGCCCTACCTTGGACTCAGGCTGAAGCTCGACCTGCGAGAGGTCTCACAACTGATGCTCGACTCGAACCTCCCTAAACCGCGTGCTCAGCAAACCAGTCGTGGTATGGCGACCGGCGAGGTCACGCCGCAACTGATCGGGTGCTTTGAGCGATTGGTTGCTTTGCTTGATGATCCTATGGATATCCCCATTATGACGCCAGTCATCCAGAGGGAGATCGTCTATCGCCTCCTGACGGGGGATCAAGGAGAACGGTTACGGCAGATTGCTTCAACTGGCAGCCAGAGCAGTCAGATAGCCCGGGCGATCGACTGGCTGAAGGGGAACTTCAGCAGCCCATTACGAATCGACGATCTTGCGAGCAAGGTCAATATGAGCACTTCGACTTTCCACCATCATTTCCGTACCCTGACTGCCATGAGCCCGCTGCAATACCAGAAAATGCTGCGCCTGAACGAGGCCCGGCGTCTGATGCTGGCCGAGCGACTCGATGCTACAACGGCAGCCTTTAACGTAGGATACGAGAGTGCTTCGCAGTTTTCCCGAGAGTACGGCCGCGTCTTCGGGGCGCCTCCGCTGAGGGACATTAACCGAATGCGGCAGGCCTCTGCAGCAGCATAAGTACTTTAGTGTTGTGAAAGGGGGGGCAGTTCGAATGGAGGGACACCGCAGGTGTCTCTCCATTTTTTGTATGCCTGTTGTTCTGCCGTTTTTCCTCCGTATCCTCCTTTTTTCAAAGTCATACGCCTCTTCAGACCGATCAGTTCTTTTTTCACAATTGCCTCGGGGAATCGCAGTCAACCAAGTCTCTAGCGCTCGCCCCCCCCTAGTTGCGACCTCCCATTGCCACATTCTTTCCCCTGAGCATCACTTGATGTTACAGATCCGGACGATCAGGCAAAAAAGAGACAGGATCGAAATATCCCCTTGTCCACAACTTATGTATATTTCAAATGGTGAAGCAAGGGGCAATAAGGCAATGTCCTGGTTTGAAAGAGGGGCATGACAATAGCCCTGTAACCTTCTAAGGATGTAATAATTCGTAAGTGTCAGGTCATATCGGCCTCCGGGGATGGCTGCAAGCCCTCGAGCAAAAAATGCACAAATCGGAGAAATGTGCAAATATCCAGCAGGATCGAGGTAACGGACTCGAAGGTAGCTGACCTATAATTACAACAGTGGAATTATGACTACACGGAGCAAAAAAATGAAAATGCGAAAATTGGGCAACAGCGGACTTGAGGTTTCGGCCATAGGCATGGGGTGCATGAACCTGAGCTTCGGTACCGGGAAAGCCGTCGACATCAGCGAAGGAGTCCAGGTAATTCGTGCGGGATATGAAAAAGGGATTACCTTCTTTGATACGGCAGAGGCGTACGGCCCTTTCACAAACGAGGAGTTGGTTGGTCAGGCGCTGGAGCCCTTCCGCAAGAAGGTCCTCCTTGCCACGAAGTTCGGCATGATTTCCGAGGAAGGGGGACTCAACAGTCGGCCGGAGCACATCAAAAAGGTCGCTGAAGCTTCGCTGAAACGGCTGAAAACCGACTATATCGACTTGTTTTACCAACACCGGGTCGACCCCAGCGTCCCAATCGAGGATGTTGCAGGCGCGGTAAAAGAGCTGATACAGGAAGGAAAGGTCAAATTCTTTGGGCTTTCTGAGGCAGGAGCAGACACCATCCGCCGCGCTCATGCGGTTCAGCAGGTGGCCGCAGTCCAAAATCAGTACTCGATCTGGACCAGGGAACCGGAGAAGGAGGTGCTGCCGGTGTGTGAAGAGCTGGGGATTGGCTTTGTCCCCTGGGGTCCCCTTGGGACTGGCTTTCTGACAGGCGCCATTACTCCGGACACTAAGTTCGACAGCGCAACTGATCTTCGGGCTGCTTTCCCGCGCTTCACCCAGGAAGCACTTAAAGCCAATATGCCTCTGGTTGAAATGTTGAACGAGATTGCCCGCAGCAAAGGCGTGTCCACGGTTCAGATCGCCTTGGCCTGGCTGCTCGCGCAAAAGCCGTTCATCGTGCCCATCCCGGGGATGGACAAGCTCGAATACATCGAAGACAACATCAAGTCGGCTGATCTGGCGCTGACTGCGGCCGACCTGAAGGAGATAGAAGGGCGGCTCGCCGGCATCGCCATCCAAGGAGACCGGCTTAACAAGGAGTTGTTGTCACTCTCAGAGGAGTAAGGCAGCTAGGGGCTTAGTCAATAAGGAGTCAACCATGAAGAACGTCATCGTAGTCATTGGTGCTGGATTGATCGGTCAGGCTATCGCTCGGCGCGTTGGCGTAGGCAAACACGTCCTGCTGGCAGACCTGCGCCAGGATAATGTCGAGGCTGCAGCGAAAGTCCTAAGCGACGCCGGTTTCGAGGTGAGCACCACAACCGTAGACGTATCATCTCGTGCTTCGGTCCACGCACTCGTCGAGAGCGCAACAGGGATTGGCGCCATAGCTGGAGTCATTCATGCTGCCGGTGTGTCCCCTACGCAGGCGGCTCCTGAGACGATCCTGAAGGTCGATCTCTACGGCACCGCACTGGTACTCGAAGAATTCGGCAGTGTCATCGCTCCTGGCGGTGCGGGCATTGTGATTGCCTCTCAATCGGGCCACCGCCTCCCAGCGCTGTCAACGGAACAGAACAGCGCTCTGGCAACTACACCCACCGAAGAGCTGCTCGCCTTGCCGATGCTTCAGCCAGACGTGGTGACCGACCCGCTTAATGCTTACCAGTTATCAAAGCGCGGAAATTCGTTACGGGTCATGGCAGAGGCGGTGCGCTGGGGCAAGCGTGGTGCACGGGTCAACACCATCAGCCCCGGCATCATCTGCACACCTCTTGCTAAGGACGAACTAGCCGGTCCCCGCGGCCCCGGGTACAGGCGCATGATTGAACTTTCTGCGGCTGGGCGTATCGGCACTCCGGACGAGGTGGGTGCCGTTGCAGCTCTGCTGATGGGACCGGAAGGCACGTTCATCACCGGCAGCGATTTTCTCATGGATGGCGGTGTAACCGCTGCTTACTGGTACGGCGAACTCGCGCCGAAGTGAAGGAGCATTTGCCGGGAGCCGACCAGACATTTTTTATACACAACTCAATAACGTACAGGAGAATCAGCATGAATAATTTCGTTTATAGCATTCCCACCACGGCTTATTTCGGAAAGGGCCAAATCCAGATTTTGGGTGAAACTATCAAGACCCATGGCGGCTCAAAGGTGCTGTTGGCGTATGGCGGCGGGAGCATAAAACAAAACGGCATCTACGAGGTGATCCTCGAGCAGTTCCGCAAGGCCGGTCTTGCACATGTGGAGCTGAGCGGGATTCAACCCAACCCGAGGATCGAGAGCGTGGAGGCAGGGATTCGGGTCTACCGTGAAAATGGCTGCGACTTCATCTTGGCCGTAGGGGGCGGGTCGACCTTGGACGCCTGCAAGGCTATCGCTGCCGGCGTGAAATACCACGGCCCCGTGACGGATCTCTTCGTCGATGAATCGGGTATCTCGTCAAAGATCACTGCCGTTGCTCCGCTGGCGACTATCCTGACCATGGCGGGAACCGGCTCCGAACTGGATATGGGGGGTGTCATCACCGTTGGGAACGATCACAAGAAAAAGGTCGTCCTGCATCCTCTACTCAATCCGAAGTTCTCCATTCTTGACCCCGAGTACACCTATACGGTGCCTGAGTATCATTCGATGGCCGGCGTCGCCGACATCTTCTGCCACCTGATGGAGCAATACTTTACTCCCGACGCTGCGACGACCGTTCAGGACCGCATGAACGAGGGGGTCATGAAGGCAGTTCTGGAGGAGGCACCGAAGATCCTCACTGACCCGAAAAACTACGACGCTCGTGCCAATATCATGTGGGCCAGCTCTATGGCCTTGGCCGGGTTCCAGTTTGTACTCGGTAAGCCGGGATTTCCCTTCCCGCTGCACGGAATGGGGCACGAGCTTTCCAGCAGGTACGATATGACTCATGGTGTCACTCTTGCGCTACTGACCCCTGCCTGGATGCGTCACACCATGAGTACCGCTCCGGAGCATCTGCCGATCTTCGCAAAGTTCGCGCGGAATGTGATGGATGTCCGCGAAGCTGACGATGCCAAAGCGGCAGAGGAAGGCGTTAGGAAGCTCGAAGAATTTTATTCCGGGATCAAGATGCCGGCGAACCTGCGCGAGGCAGGGGTAAAGGAAGAAGACCTGGAAATGATGGCCGCCAAAGCTGTGGAAAATGGGAAATTGGGTATCCTCACATCAATCGGCAAGGAAGAGGCCCTTCAGATCTTACAGATGGCATTGTAAATGACAAAGGTAAAGGATAACGAAATGAAAGCAATTGCGATAAACGGCAGCCCAAGACCGGGCGGCAATACCGAAATCCTGCTCAAGAAGACCCTCGAGCCTTTAGCAGCCGCCGGCTGGGACACGGAGTACCTGCGTATTGGCGGGAAGCCCCTTAGGGGCTGTATAGCCTGCATGAAGTGCGTTGAGAAACAGAACGGCAAGTGCGCTATTGAAAGCGACAGCATGAACGATGTGATCGAAAAGATGTTCGCCGCCGATGCGATCATACTTGGCTCTCCGACGTACTTCGCCGATGTCACCTCCGAGCTGAAGGCCCTGATTGATCGGGCAGGCTTCGTCGCCTTGGCGAATGGCGGTGCCTTCAGCGGCAAGATCGGTGCTGCAGTGGTGGCGGTGCGCCGTGGTGGGGGGACTCACGTTTTCGACACCATAAACCACATGTTCCTCACCTCATCGATGATCGTGCCTGGTTCTATCTACTGGAATCTCGGCGTGGGGTGCGCCAAGGAAGAGGTGCATGACGACGAAGAGGCCATTCGCAATATGGAGCATCTCGGGCAGACCATTGCCTGGCTTGGCAGGGGAACTGCGGCAGCCTCCGCGGCTGCTCCTTTTCCGAAAGTTGCAGTGGAACTACATTAGGTAGAAGGAAAAATAGCCGGCGAACAGCCGGCTTAACAAAAAGGGGCTGCATGTGAACGATCAAGGGAACAAACCATACGTAACGACCGAGCCTGAAGCGGCGGACGGCAACAGGGTTACGTTCTGGGCCCAGGAGTTTTAAATGGCCGACGTGGATCAACTTAAACTGTGGGTGGATAACGAGGTTTCAGTTTTAGAGGAACCCAGACCGGGATGGTATGTGCTCGGCGTGCTGAGCCTTTTGATGGGCTTCGCATCGATTTCGACTGACCTTTACCTACCCGCCATGCCGCTGATGAGTAGCTCCTTGCACGCGGGTACCGGACTGATAGAGTGGACCATCTCAGGGTATCTAGTCGGATTCAGCTTTGGACAGTTGTTGTGGGGGCCGCTCAGCGACCGCTACGGTCGTCGCTTGGCTATCGGCAGCGGGTTGATCCTGTTCGTGCTTGGTTCAGTCGGTTGTGCGCTGTCCAACGATGCCCTGACGTTGATCGCATGGCGGGTGGTGCAGGCGTTGGGCGCTTGCGCAAGTGTTGCTCTTTCGCGTGCCATGGTACGTGATCTTTACGAGGGGACTAAAGCAGCCCAGATGCTGTCCACGCTTATTACGGTGATGGCCGTCATGCCCCTGGTCGGTCCGCTGTTAGGTGGGCAAATTGTTTGGATGTCTGGTTGGCGCGCGATCTTCTGGTTCTTGGTCGCGGTCGGGCTCGTGACCCTCGGGGCGCTCTGCACCATCCCCGAAACTCTGCCTCAACGCAACCGCAACACAGAACCGCTCGGTAGGGCGCTGTTCAGCTATTTTGAGCTGCTGCGAAATCGCAGGCTGCTTGGGTATCTGGGGGCGGGCGGCTTTCTCTATGCCGGCATGTTCGCTTACGTTGCGGGCACACCCTTCGTCTACATCAGCTACTACCATTTCCCTGCTCGTCTGTACGGTCTGCTGTTTGGCATGGGGATCATCGGTATCATGGGGGCCAACATCCTGAACCGGTGGCTGATCGGGCGTTTCGGCTATGACCGGATCCTGGTGGCTGGAGCCATTGCGGCCTCAGCCACCGGCATGTGGGCCGGGTTCGCGGCGCATAGCGGTCTGGGGGGACTTTGGGGACTAGTGATGCCACTGTTTTTGTTCGCGTCAACTACGGGGCTCATCGTCGCCAACTCTATCACCGGCGCACTGACCGATTTCCCACAGCGGGCCGGTGCCGTCTCGGCATTGACGGGTGCTGTCCAGTATGGAAGTGGCATCTTTGGTTCTGGACTGGTTGGACTGTGGGGTGACGGCACTCCCTGGCCGCTGGGACTGGTCGTCGCCCTGAGCGGCGTCGGCTGCCTATTGTCGACTGTGTTGCTGTTACATTCAAGGAAATGAAAACGGTGTGCGTCACAAGGAGGCATTAACTATGGAAAAAGTTGTTCTGAATAACGGCGTCGAAATGCCTATCTTGGGCTTTGGCGTTTTTCAGGTGCCCGATTCCGACGAGTGTGAGCGGAGCGTCTGCGACGCCCTCCATGCGGGCTACCGACTGATAGACACTGCGGCGGCCTACATGAACGAGGAAGCTGTCGGCAATGCGCTCAGGAAATGCGGCGTTACCAGAGAGGAACTTTTCGTAACAACAAAGCTGTGGACCCAGGACGCGGGCTACGATAGCACCAAGCAGGCCTTTGAAAGATCTCTCAACAAGCTGCAGCTCGATTACCTAGACCTCTATCTGATCCATCAGCCCTTTGGCGACGTCTACGGCTCGTGGCGGGCGATGGAAGAGCTCTACCGTGCAGGAAAGATTAGGGCTATCGGGATCAGCAACTTTCACCCGGACCGGGTCATGGATCTCGTCGTCCACAACACGGTGATCCCAGCCGTTAACCAGATCGAAACCCACCCGTTCTGCCAGCAGGTCGAGACGCAAAAGTTCCTCGAGGAGAACCAGATTCAGATCGAATCTTGGGGGCCTTTTGCGGAAGGCAGGAATGATCTGTTTGCCAATGTACTGTTGAGGTCCATCGGGGAGAAATACGGCAAAAGTATCGCGCAGGTCGTCCTTCGTTGGCTGATCCAACGGGGTGTCGTCTCGATCCCAAAGTCGGTACACCCTGACCGCATAAGGGAAAACTTCGATGTGTTCAATTTTGAACTCAGCGCCGAGGACATGGCGGCTATCGCGACTCTGGACCAGAAACAGAGCAGCTTCTTCGATCACCGCGACCCTGCGATGGTCAAGTGGTTGGGTGAAAGAAAACTCGATCTCTGACACATAGGACCGCACCACAACATCGCCTCGATGGGCGCCATAAGCGTTTCTGCTCGAGGATGTTAAAGGATATATACCATGAAGAAGCGATTGCTGGGAAAGGGTTTGGAAGTCTCAGCCATAGGTTACGGCGCCATGGGCCTGAGTCATGGATATGGACCGGCAACCGACAGGCGGCAAGCCATTGAGCTGGTCCGCGCGGCCGCAGAGCGTGGGGTCACCTTCTTCGATACAGCACAGATTTACGGCGCGGAGAACGAAGAGATCGTGGGCGAGGCCCTGGCACCTCTGCGCGGAGAGGTGGTGATCGCCACAAAATTCGGATTCGAACTCGGGCGCACCGACAATCGACAGGTTCTTAGCAGCCGGCCGGAGTATATCCGTGAGGTGACCGAGGGGTCGCTGAAACGACTCCGGGTCGAGGCCATAGATCTATACTACCAGCACCGCGTCGACCCTGATGTTCCGATCGAGGACGTTGCCGGCACGATAAAGGACTTGATTGCCGAGGGGAAGGTGAAGCATTTCGGCCTATCAGAGGCCGGAGTCGAGACCATCCGCCGAGCCCACGCGGTCCTTCCGGTCACGGCGGTCGAGAGCGAGTACTCCATGATGTGGCGACAGCCCGATGATGAACTGCTGCCAGTTCTTGAGGAACTCGGCATTGGCTTTGTGCCCTTCAGTCCGCTCGGCAAAGGTTTTTTAACCGGTCGCTTTGACAAGAATTCAACCTTTGACAGCTCTGATTTCCGCAGCATCGTCCCGCGTTTCTCACCGGAGAATCTCGATGCCAACCAGGCACTGGTCAACCTCGTAAAGGAAATTGCGGCTGATAAGCAAGCGACGCCGGCCCAAGTCGCTCTGGCGTGGGTGTTGGCGCAAAAACCGTGGGTCGTGCCGATACCGGGTACCACCAAGCTCCAACGTCTGGATGAAAATCTTGGCGCAGCCGACGTTGAGCTGTCGTCTGAGGATCTCGGCAACATCGCGCGTGCCTTAGCGAAAATAGAGGTGCATGGCGATAGATATCCTGCCCATCTGCAGAAGAGGGTGGGGCGGTAACAGACAACGAGAGCCTCTCCGGGCGGTTGAGGAGTTTGTATTGTTGCGGAAATTTGCAGATGATATCGTTTAAGAAGTAAAGGTTGGAGAAAGTCATGACAAAACAAAAGAATTTAGACGCTGACGAGGTAATCAACTGGGATGTTGCACTCAAGACTTTGGCCAAGACCATTGCCCGATGGACCACCAACCGTGAAGTCCTCCAGACGGCGATACCCGGGTTGACCTTTTTTCACCACAACCACCCGACTGAGCCGGGAATCGGAGTGCATGAACCAAGCGTTTGCGTGGTTGCTCAGGGCGCCAAAAAAATCCATCTCGAAGACGAGACGTTCATCTATGACGCCAATAACTACCTGATTGCGTCGGTCCACATGCCGACAATTTATCAGGTGATATCCGCAACACCTGAAGAGCCCTACCTGGGATTGTTGTTGAAGTTTGATATGCGCGAATTGTCGCAGCTGATGATAGACAGCAACCTGCCCTCACCGCGAACGAAAACCATTGAACGCGCCATAGCAACCGGCGAAATGACGCTCCCCCTGTTGGGAGCGATCCAAAGGCTGGCCAGTCTGCTTGACGAACCCGAGAGCATACCCATTCTTGCACCGATGCTTCACCGGGAGATTCTCTTTCGATTACTCAACGGAGAGCAGGGAGCACGACTGCGCAAGATTGCATCAGCGGGAAGCAGCAGCCATCAAGTTGCCCGCGCAATTGACTGGCTGAGGGTGAATTTCTGCGAGCAGTTGCGGGTCGAAGACCTCGCCGAAAGTGCCAACATGAGTCCGTCCAGTTTTCACAGTCACTTCAGGTCAATGACCTCCTTGAGCCCGCTTCAGTACCAGAAACACCTCCGCCTGCAGGAAGCGAGGCGCATAATGCTTGCGGAAAACCTTGACGCAACGAGCGCAGCCTTCCGGGTTGGGTATGAAAGTTCGTCCCAGTTCAGCCGCGAGTACAGCAGACTGTTCGGGGCGCCACCGCTGCGCGATATCTCCCAGTTGCGTCGTGGAGCCGCTGGAATCACCAGCTAGCAAAACGCCTGCACCGCTGGAACCTCATAACAGATGCTCACACAAAGGGGGCAGCTCATTTCAGAGCTGCCCCCTTTGTGTGAGCGCCCTACATAAAACGTTGCCAATTGTAGGATTGTGCAAAAAACGGATAGGTATGTGTATTTCCAAATCAACTGTAGGTTTCTAATATACAACCAAGAAAACAAAGCAACAGCAAGGAGAACCAAATTGCGCGACTTCACTTTTTACAACCCGACGAGGATTGAATTTGGCAAAGGCAAAGAACTCAACATCGGGCAATACGTCAACGAGTTCGGTGTGGGCAGCGTCCTAATCCTATACGGATCGGAACGGATCAAAAGAGACGGGCTGTTCGAACGCGTTACCGCATCCCTCGAAGCGCAGGGTGTTGTCTACGAATCGGCGGGTGGCATTATCAGCAACCCCCTGATCAGTCAAGTACGAGAGGCCATCAAGAGCGTAAAGGAGAACAAGCTGAAAGGGATCGTGGCCGTTGGTGGAGGGTCGGTCCTCGACTCTGCCAAAGCCGTTGCGGCGGGTGCCAAATATGACGGTAATGTTTGGGACTTCTTTGATGGCAAGGCCATGGTTAAAGAAGCTATTCCAGTTTTCTCCGTGATGACACTGGCAGCCACTGGCAGTGAAATGAACACCGGTGGTGTTGTGACCAATGATGAAACTCGCCAGAAGTTCGCGATCATGTCACCGCACCTCTTCCCGAAAGTGTCTGTCATCAATCCAGAACTGATGGCCTCGGTCACACCTGAGTATCTCGCCTACTCCGCCGTCGATATTTTTGCCCACTGCCTCGACCTCTACTTCACCGCCAGTCATTTCCCCGGTTACAACGCAGCCTTGATCGAAAACATCCTGGACACGGTTATACGCACCACAAACATCCTGCTCGAAAATCCGAACGACTATGATGCACGTGGCGAATTTGCCTGGGCTTCCACAATGGCACTGAATGGCAATACCTTCGTCGGTGTGGAGGGCAACACCTACGATACCCACATGATCGAGCATGCCATGTCTGCGCTCTACAACGTCCCCCACGGTGCCGGTCTGGCTGTCGTACTCCCCGCATGGATGAAGTCGATCAAAAACGAAAACTCGGCACGTTTTGAGCGCTTCGCAAAGAAGGTGTTCGGCGTTGATGACGCCGATGCAGGTATTACCAGGATGACCGAATGGTTCAGCGCCATCGGCGCTCCGGTCACCTTTGCGCAAGCCAGTCTTACGGTGGATGCCGTCGAACCGATCGCAGCGAACGCCTTCGGTAACGCACAACTCTGGGGCATGGACAAAATGTATCCCCAGGAGAGAATCGCCGGTATCCTCAAGCTGGCTGTGAAGTAGCTACTTATTCAAGGAGCCTAAACATGGAACACAAATCTTCTACAAGCAGATTGGGTATCGTCACTTCGATTTTTGCAGGCTTGTTATTATCAGCTAGCATCGCATTGGGGGCCGACATGTCTCATGGAGCGGATAATTTCTACAAAAGCGACAAGGTCACATTGCAGAAGGTTTCATTCAACAATCAATACAAGATGAAAGTTGCAGGAAACCTGTTCATTCCCAAGGGCATAAAGCAGGGAAGCAAGAACCCCGCAATAGTTGTCGGCCACCCCATGGGGGCCGTCAAAGAGCAAAGCTCGAACTTGTATGCCACGAAACTGGCCGAGCAGGGCTTCGTAACCCTGGCGATCGACCTGTCCTTCTGGGGCGAGAGCGAAGGTCAACCACGTAATGCCGTTTCACCAGATATCTATGCAGAGGATTTCAGTGCGGCGGTCGATTATCTAGGCACCCAATCATTTGTGGATCGTGAGCGGATTGGTGTCCTTGGTATATGCGGCAGCGGGAGTTTTGCGATCAGTGCCGCCAAGATTGACCCCCGCATGAAAGCAATTGCCACCGTCAGCATGTACGACATGGGTGCGGCAGTCCGTAATGCACTCAATCATTCACAAACCATTGAGCAGAGAAAAGCGATCATTGCCGAAGCGGCTCAGCAGCGTTATGGCGAATTTTCTGTTGGCGAAACTAAATACACAAGCGGTACAGTGCACGAATTAACGAAAGACACACATCCAATCCAGCGTGAATTTTATGATTTTTACCGTACGCCGCGAGGTGATTTCACCCCTAAAGGTTCATTACCGGAACTGACAACGCACCCGACACTGACAAGTGCCGTGAAGTTCATGAACTTCTACCCCTTTGAAGATATTGAGACGATCTCTCCTCGCCCCATGCTGTTCATTACTGGCGACAAAGCACATTCCATCGAGTTCAGTCAGGATGCCTACAAGCGAGCAGCTGAACCCAAGGAGCTGGTTCTCGTCAAAGGTGCGGGGCATGTGGATCTCTACGACCGGGTCAATCTGATCCCTTGGGACAAGCTGACCTCGTTCTTCAGAAAGAACTTGATATGAGCAGCGACTCCATGACTACGCAAGTATGTGACTCCCTAGATCAGGGTGAATTTTCGCAAGACGAGGCAGGCACACGACCTGCGTACTGGAGCGGTGTCTTTGCCATGACGCTGTGCGTGTTCGCGTTGATCGCCTCTGAGTTCATGCCTGTCAGCCTGTTGACACCAATGTCTGCCGATCTGCACGTCACCGAAGGGATGACAGGGCAAGGCATCGCGATTTCCGGCGCCTTCGCAGTGGTGACGAGCCTGTTCATTTCCGCGCTGGCCGGCAGTATGGATCGTAAGACGCTACTGCTGGGCTTGACGGGGGGGATGGCCCTGTCCGGCGCGGTCATCGCTCTGGCGCAGAACTATGTCATCTACATGGTGGGTCGCGCGCTCATCGGCGTGGTGGTAGGTGGGTTCTGGTCACTATCGGTGGCTACGGCCATGCGGCTGGTGCCTGGAAACCAAGTGCCGCGCGCGATGGCCGTCTTCAATGGCGGCAACGCCTTGGCAACCGTTATAGCGCCTCCCCTAGGTAGTTACCTCGGCTCGGTCATCGGCTGGCGAGGCGCGTTCTTCTGCCTAGTACCGGTGGCATTGATCGCCCTCGTCTGGCAATGGATGAGCTTGCCTTCAATGCAGGTAGAGACAAGAGCGAGTTCGGGCAACATATTCAAATTGCTGAAAAGCCGTACTGTCGCTTTGGGTATGGCCGCTTGCAGCATTCTCTTTATGGGGCAGTTCACGCTGTTCACCTATGTGCGTCCGTTTCTAGAGACGGTGACGCAAGTGGACGTGGACGCGCTGTCGCTCATCCTGCTTGTGATCGGCGTGACGGGCTTCATAGGCACCACACTCATCGGCACTGTGCTAAAGAAGTTTGGCCTATATCCCACGATGATCGTCCTTCCAGTGTTAATGGCTATGATTGCCCTAGCACTGATCGTCTGGGGCGGCTGGGTGTCAGCCGTGGTGATGGTGCTCGGTTGTTGGGGACTGGTTGCCACCGCTGCGCCCGTGGGCTGGTGGAGTTGGTTGGCTCAGACCCTGCCCCACGATGCAGAGGCAGGTGGCGGGCTGATCGTGGCTGTAATACAATTGGCCATTGCCATTGGTTCCACCGTGGGCGGCTTGCTGTTCGACACGAGTGGCTACCAGAGCACCTTTGCTGCCAGCGCCATTTTGTTGCTCATTGCAGCGGGTCTGGTGTTTGTGACGTCTCGCGTCGATCGGGCGCATTCCGCTTGAGTCACACCACTTTCAAGGAGAGCTGTCATGCAATCACACATCTCGGTCGTAGTGGGCTTCGAATCAGTCGTTTGGCTCTCCGTACCATGACTTTCAGGGAACTAATTGGCGAAGGGCCAGCTTCGAAATCCCTTGAGGCTGGCATCAAGTAAGGACATTGTTGTCTCCCTTTTTCAGGATTCGCTTAAAAAGCCGCCGGCTGGGACCCTGCCCACCTGCAGAAGAGGGTGGGGCGCTAACTGGAAACGAGAGCCCCCCGGGCCGCTGAGGAGTAAATGAGGGACATGAGACCACTTCTTATCCTGGCATCCGCTTGTATCGCGATGTTGATCACTGCTATATCGGAGGCGCAGACCATGCAAAATCATCTAAATGTGAAACAGCGGGCAATCATCCCCATCGCCGCTTTCACTGCCAACGGAGATCTCGACAAGCTAAGAGTGGCACTATGTGATGGCCTCGATGCCGGTCTTACCGTGAGTGAGATCAAGGAAATCCTGGTTCAGCTTTACGCCTATGCAGGCTTTCCCCGAAGCCTTAACGGCATTGGCACATTCATGACTCTCATAAGCGAGCGAGAAAAAGAAGGTATTAGGGACGAGAAGGGGAGGGGAGCAAGCCCTCTGCCGACAAGCCGAACTAGCCTTGAATTCGGCGCCGAAAACCAGACCAGGCTAGTCGGACAACCTGTGACCGGCCCGATTTTTGACTTTGCCCCGGCAATCGACCATTTCTTGAAGGCCCACCTCTTCGGCGACATCTTTCAGCGCGACGTGCTGAATTGGCAAGATCGAGAATTGGCAACCGTAGCGGCTCTGGCCAATATCGAGGGCGTCAATCCGCAATTGCAGGGGCATTTGTCCATAGCTCTGCACAACGGTCTGTCCCCCGAGCAGTTGCGGGATCTTATTGGTGTTCTGAGCACAAAGTGCGGCCCGAAGGTTGCGGAGAACGCTGGAGTCGTTTTAGACCAGGTTTTGGCGTCCAGTAAGCAAGTACCGGTTGGAGACCGCCCTGCCATGGATAACGTCGAGGCTACTGCGAACCTCCAAAAGGAGAAGAACATGAGTCAGCAACACAGTGACCTTCGCAATGGCGGTATTTTCCCCGTCGGAGAGAAGAACGAAAAATATGCCAAATACTTTACCGGCACAAGCTATCTTAAGATGCTGTCGACGGAAAGGGTGTTCATAGGCAATGTTACCTTTGAGCCAGGTTGCCGAAATTTCTGGCATATCCATCACAAGGGAGGACAGATTTTGCTCGTCACTGGCGGACGCGGCTGGTATCAGGAATGGGGAAAAGCCGCGAGGGATCTCCGCGCCGGCGACGTGGTCAATATCGCACCAGAAACCAAGCACTGGCATGGAGCGGCAAAGGATAGTTGGTTCTCCCATGTGGCAGTAGAAGTCCCCGCAGAGGGCGGTTCCACCGAATGGCTTGAGCCGGTGCCCGATGAGGCATACAACCGGTTGCCGAGGTGATCAAGTCAGTCGAGCGATGACGACGGTAGATAACGCGGTATCAGTTTGGCCAAGGTAAAGGGAGCAACAAATTTGTGGGTGTGTACTCAGTTGTATTTTCAAGGAAACGAGGTCTAGGCAAAGCCTGCGCTTCGCAGGTAATGGGGGCTCCGCAATATTAGGTGCCAACGGGGTGGCCTTTACTTATTGTCGCCTTTTTACTTCAGCGCTAGCAGGTATTTTACTTCCGCCAAGTGCGTGGGAGCAAGGGGGCGGCGATAGGTATTAGTAACGTCCCATAAGATATATTATGTCAAGTTGGCTATCTGGGTTCGCGCAGTTCTGAGGGGGGCAAGATGCATTTCGCGTTCGAAGGGATTCGTGGCAGGATCGTTTCGCTGGAGGGCTCTTCGCTGTCATCCGGTTATCACCCTCTCCGGATGACAGCTCCTATTATATAGCACGGCGTGACACGCCGCTCTCTTTGGTTTGAAAAAGTTTCACTGCCCCTGGTCTGGTTCGCGCGTGTTGTCAGAATGCGGCCCAATGGCGTCGACACCTGACCGGCCTGACTTCAAACCCTTCCTCTTGCTCTTGCCGTTCCTTCTTTTCCGAAAGACCGGTCCGTTGCGAGCCACCTATTGTGTAAAACCGCTTCTATTGCCTTTTTACCAAAAACGGGTGCAGGCCTACCCCTGCACCCATGCAAAAAGTCCCTTTAAACGGCAAATTTGGAAGCCGCTTTTTTGGGCACTTTTACCAGCGCCGGCTCTCCAGCGCCTCTACCAGTTCTACGACCTTGTCGGCGACCAATGATTCGAGCAACCGCCCTTTTTTCGCGGTCGCCTTGCCGGGATCCCCCCATACTCCGCCAGGCCAAAAGCTCCGCTTGTCACGAACCAGTATGCCGGTGGGAAACGACGGGTACTCCGCTTCGGCAAGCCCTTTGACCAGGTGCGGATGTGAATGCATGATCCGCGAGGTCTCGATCTCGCCGGCATGGGCATCACCGCGGGTCTCGATGATCCCGGCGCCAGCCTCCTTGGCCAGATCGTATTCGGTGACGACTGCCATGTTGATCATCGGCAGTTCGCGTATCAGTTCCTCGCCGGCGTCCTGCAACGCCATCTTGTGCGAGCCGCCGGCATGACCGGTGAGCGCTATGAAATTCATGAGCCCATGCGAGTGCAGTGACCGCACAATATCCTTGAGCAGCGACTTCAAGGTCGCCGTGCTGATCGATATGGTCCCTGGATGGCACGAGGTCGAACGGCAGGATCCATAATGAATCGGCGGCGCGACAAAAAGCGGAATTCTTTCGGCTGCGCGCTTGCCGACCTCGTAGGCCTCGATGGTATCGGTGGATAATGGCAAGTGGCTGCCATGTTCTTCGACGGAACCGAAAGGAATATAGACGGTCTTGCTGACCGAGAGCCCCCGGGAAAACTCCTCCATGGTCATAGTCTCTATCAGCATGGCGGACCTCCTTGTAAGTGATTGAATTAAAAGAAGAACAAGCAACAAAAGACACTCCCCTCCCCTTTTTCAATGCGTGGAAGAGGGGGGGGGAGCGGGTTGCGGTGCAACTGCTGCCGCGCTAGCAAACTTTCCTGTTCTACAGAATGAGCCCCCCTCCCCTCTTTTTATGCGGGAACGAGCGGGGGGGCAATGCCGCTTTACTGGGAGTCGAGCATCTCGCGGACCTTCCTGGCCAGTTCTATGGGTTTCGCAGGCTTGCGGATGATGTCGACACCGTCCATGGAGATCCCCTTGTCCTGGATCAAGTCGGCGGTGTATCCGCTCAAGAAGAGTACCTTCAGCTGCGGCGAGCGCTCTCTTAGCTTTTCACAGAGCTGTTTGCCATTCATCTTCGGCATGATCACGTCCAGAAGCGCGAGCTTTATGTCGCGCCATCTCGACTCGTAGATCTCCAGCGCTTCCTCTCCGCTTTCTGTCAGGATCACGTTGTACCCGTATCTCTTCAGAACCGATTCGACGAGGCGACCGACCGCGGCGTCGTCTTCGACGACCAGAACGGTCTCGCTCCCCCCTTCAGGGACGAAGCCGGCCGTTTTTTCTACCGGCTGCGCCTTTGCGGCGTTCAATGGGAGGTAGATGCTGAAGGTGGTGCCGAACCCGCGCTGGCTGAAGATGGTGACGTACCCCCCGTGCTGCTTGATGATGCCGTAAACGATGGAGAGGCCGAGACCTGTCCCGCGTCCCGGGAGTTTGGTGGTGAAAAATGGCTCGAAGATCTTCTGTTGGGTCTCGGGATCCATCCCAGTGCCCGTGTCGGTCACGGTAAGCAGCGCGTAGCGGCCAGGCATGCCGTACCCGTGCAGCCGGTGGAACTCCTTGTCCAACTGCACCGCCTCGGTCTTTATGGTCAGCTCGCCGCCGCCGGGCATGGCGTCCCGCGCATTGGTGGCAAGGTTCATCAGCACCTGCTCGATTTGACCGCTGTCGGCCGTCACCATAAGTTCTTCATCGCAGAATGAGGTCTTGAGCGTCACGTCCTCGCCGATGATACGGACCAGGAACTTCACGTGCTTTCTCGCCAGCTCGCTCAATTCCACCTGGTGCAGCAGCATAACCTGTTTGCGGCTGAAGGCAAGGAGGCTCCTGGTCAGATGGGTGGCCCGGTCGGCGGCATCGAGGATCTGCTCCATGTTCTCGAGCATCGGGTCGCCTGACGGCAGGGAGTGCTGCAGCAGCTGCCCGAACCCCATGATCACGGTCAATATGTTGTTGAAGTCGTGGGCGACGCCGCCGGCAAGCTGGCCGATCGCCTCCATCTTCTGAGCCTGGCGCAACTGCTCTTCGAGCTTCTTGCGCTCTGAGATGCTCTCCATGAACGCCATGAAGTGGCTTATGACGCCGGCGCTGTTTCTGATCGGGGAGATGGTGGCGTGCTCCCAGTGCGTCGCACCGCTCTTGTACCGGTTGTAGAGCTCGCCGGTCCAGACCCGCCCGGAGGTTATCGTGTCCCAGAGCCCCTGGTAGAGCGCAGGCGAAGTCTTGCCGCTTTGCAGCAGCTTCGGGTTGCGGCCGATGACTTCGTCCGCTTCGTAGCCGGTCACTTGGGTAAAGCGCGGATTCACGAACTCGATATTGCCGTTAGTGTCGGTTATCATGATGTAAACCGGGCTCTGCATGACCGCCTGGGACAGCTTCAGCAATTGTTCTTGCGCTTGCCTGCGCTCGGTCATGTCCTTGTAGATAATCACCGCGCCCACCAGTTCGCCGTCCTCTCGTATCGGGCTGCAGTTGCATTCGGCGTAGAAGCTGGTGCCGTCCTTGCGCCAGAAAAGCTCGTCGCTCCCCTTGTAGGGGCGTCCTTCGCGACAGGCGGCGGCGACTGCGCATTCCGGTTCCTGGAAGGGGGAGCCGTCCTCACGGCTGTGGTGCATCAGCTCATGCTGGTTCCGGCCGAGCAGTTCCTCCTGGCTCCAGCCGACCATCTCGGCGGCCGCCGGGTTGACGAAGGTGATCCTCCCCTGGGTGTCGACCCCGTTGATCCCTTCGCCCGCTGCATCCAGGATCAGCTGCAGCTGCCGACGTGTTTTTTCGTGCGCATCCTGGGCGCGCTTTCTTTCCGTGATGTCCTCGATAACCTGCAGGGCCCCGACCAGCGAACCGTGACGGTCCCTGATGGGCGCAGCGCTGATGGCGATGTAGTGCCCCTCTCCAGCCGGATCCCGGTACCACCCCTCTGCCTGGATCCCTCCGTCGATCAGGGGAGAACGCTGACTGCGGCTGTAATACTTGGTGAGGTCGTCGAGCGCATCGTCCAGGATCAGGTCCGCCAAAAGCGGCCTCTCGCTGTCGTAAAAGATCTTCCAGCAGTTCTCCAGGCCTAGCACATCTGCGGCCTTTATGCCGGTCAGAACCTCCAGGGCGGAGTTCCAGATGATGACGCGATGACTGTGGTCGAGAACGAAGGTCGGCACGGTGGACATCATCACCAGGTTTTCGGCGAACTCCTTCTGTGCCTGCAGGGCTTCCTCGGCCTGCTTGTGTTCGGTTATGTCCAGCATGGCGCCGAGTATCCCACCGGGGCTCCCGTCTCTGTCGGGGAAGGTGGTCTTGAAAAACATGACGTCACGCTGGGTGAGGTTGCCGCGCAGCGCCTTCGCCTCGAAAACCTGAACTCCCGCTGCAGCGAAGAGTTCCTGGTCGGACTGGTGGTACTTCTCGGCCAGGTGCGTGGGGACCACGTCGTGGACGGTCTTGCCCATGAGCTCTTCGCGGGTGTGGCCGTTGAAATCGAGGAAGGCCTGATTGCACCCAAGGTACCTCCCCTGGGCGTCCTTGTAGTAGACCGGTATGGGGATGATGTCGATGAGTATCCTGGAGAAGTCAAGCTGCCTCTTCAACTCGCCTTTCTGCGCCTCAACCTCTTTCAGCAGCTGGTTGAAGGCGTCGCAAAGAACCCCGATCTCGTCCCCGGCGCTGACGCAGATGGGCTGGGCCACCTCCTTGTGCTCGGTCATGGAGCGGATCTGCTGCGTGAAGGCCAGAAGCGGGGCGGTGAGGAACTTCATCGAGAGCCAGACGACCAGGATCGCGATGAGCAACACCACGGCCAGTGCGAAAAGTATGTAGCTCCGCGCCTTATGGATGGGGGAGTAGGCTTCCTTCTGGGGGAAGTTGGAGGCGAGGATCCAGCCGGTCGACTTCAACCTCTTGAAGGAGCTGATCACCTGCAGCTTTCTGGAATTCACCGTCTCACCGGTCCCCTCGAACCCGGCTATCGCCTTGTCGAAGAGGATGTTGGCGCCAACCGGAACGTCCCTGCGGAAGATCCGGCTGCGGTCGGGATGGACGATCATCGTCCGGTCCCTGTTGTAGAGGTACAAATAACCTTCGTCGCCCAGGACCACGCTGCCGATCCTGGTCAGAAAGTTGTTCTTGGTGAGGTCGATGCTCCCGGTGAGGATGGCGGTAATTTGCCCGTTGCCGCCGAAGATGGGGGCGGTGAACATGATGATCGGGTGGTGGTGCGGCTGCGAAGAGATGAAAGGTTCCGATATCTGCGGCTTCCCGGTGGCGAGCGTGCTTTTCAGATAGTCGCGTTGCAGGTAGTTCCTACCGAGGAGGGTGGGCTCCGCCGGGTTGCCTGAGATGAGCACCCCGTCGCTGGAGAAAAGGAACAGGCCGTTGTCGAACATCGCCAGCGTATCGGGCCGGTCGTCGAAAAACGATCTGAGGACAGACGGGTCGTTGACCGCGCCTTTGCTGAGCGTGCCGGCCGTGGCAACGAGCTCGGTCTGGGAAGAAAGTATCTTGTCGTCGATCTGGTCCGCCAGGGCCGAGACCATGTCGAACTGCTGGGTGTACAGCAACTGCTTTAGCTGATCCACAAGATACATCTGGGTGGAAAGAGCCAGAATGGACAACAGCCCCGCTATCAGCAGCGAGATGGTGACGGTCATCTTGGTTTTCAGACTGATGGGTAACAAACAGCCTCCAGGGAATCAACCGGAGTTATGGTGATTGAGCCACCCTTTGCCGAGGGAGACGCGGTCATGAGCGGCGACAAGAGGGTAAACATGACACCTTAATATGGATTCCTGCCGCCTGTCCAGATGAAAAAACAGCGGCCGGACCCGAATGAACGGCAGCTAAGCAGCTATTTTTGAACGAGTAATCTCGATTGCCACACCCTTCAGCGGTTAGAGGAAAAAACCTGTCGGGCTTTGTAGCCGGATCTGCTATAGTAATCGGAATATTTGTTTAAAAATAAAATAGTATTTTGTAATGTTACGGTGCGCCGCAACATGAAATGGAGCGCCAACCAGATGCTGGAAATAGGTAAATACAACAGGCTTGAGGTGAAGAAAATCAGCGCCATCGGCGCCTTCCTGGTTTCGGAGTTGGGGGACATCCTGATGCCGACCAAGTACGTCCCGGAGGGGCTGCACCCGGGAGAACATGTAAAGGTATTCGTCTACCTGGACTCCGAGGACAGACTGCTGGCCACCACCTTGACCCCCAAGGCGCAGGTGGGAGAGTTCGCGGTGCTGGAAGTGAAGGACGTCACCAACGTGGGCGCGTTTCTGGATTGGGGGTTGGAAAAGGACCTGCTGGTACCTTTTAGCGAACAGCCAAAGCCGATGAACAAAGGGGAGCGGCACCTGGTGCGGGTTTACCTGGACCGCTCCGACCGCATCGCCGCGTCGGCAAAGCTTTCGAAGTTCCTGGAGAAGTCCCGCATCGAACTGAAGGAGGGAGAAGAGGTAATGCTCACCTTCTACCAGTTCGGAGAGTTGGGGGCCAAGGTCATCATCAACGGCCGTTACGACGGGCTGTTGTTCAAGAGCGAGCTGTACGGCAGCTTCGAGGTGGGCGCCAGCGCCAGGGGGTTCGTCAAAAAAATCAGGCCCGACGGCAAGATCGACGTGACGCTCAGAAAAGACGGGGGGAAGGATCTCCACGGCGGCCGGGAGAGCGTGCTGCGGGTGCTGAGCGAGAGGGGGGGCTTTCTACCCGTGGGCGACAAGTCATCCCCGCAGCTTATTTCCGAGATGTTCGGGATGAGCAAGAAGAGCTTCAAGACCGTGATCGGGAACCTGTACAAGGAAGGGGTGATCGAGATCTCCCCGGAGGGGATACGTCTGCGCTGACCCTCCCCTGCCCTGCGAAAAAAAAGAGCCCGGGTCGCGACTAGCGATCACGGGCTCTTTTCGTTTCGGCGCCCAGGCGCTTAACGGCGGTCGCCGAAAAGCCTCAGCAAAGAGAGGAACATGTTGATGAAGTCGAGGTAGAGGGTGAGCGCGCCAAGCACCGCCCCCTTGCGCCCGGCGTTCCCCATCTGCTTGATCTTCTGCGTGTCGTACGCGGTGAGGCCGGTGAAAACGATCACGCCGCAGACGCTCATGACCCAGGAGAGCATGGAGCTTTGCAAGAAGATGTTCACCAAGGAGGCGATCACCACCCCGACAAGCCCCATGAAAAGGAAGCTCCCCCAGGAGGAGAGGTCGCTGCGGGTGAGGTAGCCGTACAGGCTCATGGCGAAGAACATCCCCGAGGTGATCAGGAAGGTGGAGGCGATGGAGGTCGAGGTGTAGGCCACGAAGATGCTCGACATGGTGAGCCCGTTCACCGCGGCGTAGACCAGGAAAAGAGCGCTGGCCGTGGTGGCGCTGATCCTGTTGATGGCGCCGCTTATGGCGATGACCAGCCCCAGTTCGCCGAACACCAGAGCGTAGAAGAGGATCCGGTTGCCGAGGATGGCCTGAAGCAGCGCCGGAGAAGAAGCGGTCATGAGCGAGACCAGGGCGGTGAGCGCGAGGCCGCCCCCCATCCACCCGTAGACTCCCCTCATGACGCCCTCCTGGGCGATAGTGATTGTTCTTTGCTGCGTCTGGTATCTTTCCATGCTGTCTCCGTTTTGATTTCGCTTGCAGATGCGGGAGCTTTTGCTCACACAGTGGGGAACTTCGCCTTCCGCGATGGAACAAAGGCTCGCCTGGCTAAAATAAAATTGCGAACGCCCGTGATTATACAGGTAAATCTGCTAGAATGTACAGCCTGTTCGCCCGCTGACAGAGCTTTGTCTTCACAAACGTGCCAGTTCGTGGCGCTAACTATGAGCTGAAATACCACCCCAGAAAAGAAGGAGGAGACCCATGTTCAAGAAATTAGCCATCCTCGTTTGCCTCGTCTCGTTTGCACCGGCGGCAGCCGGCGCCCAGGATGTGGCGCTCCTTGCCAACGCCCAGCCGGCGCAGCAGACGGAAGCTCCCCGCGCCCTGAACCTGATGCCGAGCCAGGAAACTGCCGTCACCCTGGTTGCGGCCAACGACATCCAGGGGCAGCCCGCCCAGGAGCAGCGCGCGAGAAAGACCCACACGGGGCTCACCTGGAAGGAGTTCTGCGAGGTGCACTTCGGCGAAGGGCGCTGGATCTACTGGGCGGGTGCCGTGGCCGCGATCGTCGCCATCCACGTGGTCGCTGCGGACTGATTGCAAAAGGCGGGGGGCTTCCCCCCCGCCCCTTTCCTCTTCCCGCCTCATTTCGCCCTTTCGTACTGGTTGGGCCAGGCAGGCTCGACCCGCAGCGCTTTCGCCGCGTGCAGCGGCCAGTACGGGTCCCTAAGCATCTCGCGCGCCAGGAATACCGCATCGGCGAGCCCCGTAGCAACTACATGCTCCGCTTGCGCGGGCGCAGTGATGAATCCGACGGCGCCTGTGGCGATACCGGCCTTTCTCCTTATTTCCGTAGCAAAGGGGGTCTGGAAGCCGGGGCCGAACGGGGGCGCCGCCTCAGGCACCAGCCCGCCGCTGGAGCAGTCGATCAGGTCGACACCTACCTCCTTCAGCCTTTCTGCCAGCTCCACCGTCTGCTCCAGATCCCATCCCCCCTCGATCCAGTCCGAGGCAGAGACCCTGACGAACACCGGGAGGTGCTCCGGCCAGATCTCGCGCACCGCCTTCGCCACCCGCAACGGAAAGCGGCAGCGGTTCTCCAGCGAACCGCCGAAGTCGTCGCTGCGCAGGTTCGACAGCGGCGAGAGGAATTCGTGCAGCAGGTACCCGTGAGCCATGTGGATCTCCACCACCTCGAAACCCGCTTCGACGCTGCGGCGTGCCGCCTGGGCGAACTGCCCGAGGATGATCTCCAGGTCCTGGGCGGTCGCCTCCCGGGGAGTCGGATAGTCGCCGGCAAAGGGGACCGGGCTTGGGGCGATGGTCTGCCAGCCGCGGTGACTCGCGTCCAGCGGACCGCCCCCTTTCCATGGCAGGTCTGTGGAAGCCTTGCGCCCGGCGTGCGCCAGCTGGATTCCGGGCACCGCCCCCTGTTCCTTGATGAAGCGTGCGATGGGGGCGAAGGCGCGCGCGTGCTCCGCGCTCCAGATGCCCGAGTCGTCGGGCGAGATGCGCCCCTGGGGGGAGATGGCGGTCGCCTCAACCATGACGAGCCCCGCCCCGCCGACCGCCCGGCTTCCCAGGTGGACCAGGTGCCAGTCCGACGGCATCCCTTCCCTGCTTGAATACTGGCACATGGGGGAGACGAAGATGCGGTTTTTGAAAGTCAGCTCCCGCAGGGTGAGCGGTGTGAAGAGCATGCTCATTTTGAACCCTCCCTGTTAAAGTGGCGGGGAAACCCCGCCCTGCCGCAGTTTATCAACCGGTGGGGCAAGGTCAATGGCTTAACGCCTGTGAAAGCTATCTTTGACAGTCGGGGCAGTAGAAAGTGGAGCGGTTGCCCATCCTCTCCCGCTTAACCTTAGTGCCGCACTTAAGGCAGGGAAGTCCTTCCCTGCCGTAGACGAACAGCTGTTGCGGGAAGTAGGCGAGTTTCTCCTCGCGGACGCAGAAGTCCATAGAGCGCCCCGCTTCGATGGAAGCGGTGAGGGTCTCCTTGATGCAATCGCAAAGTCGGGTGCAGTCGGCTTCGGAAAGCTCGCGGGCCTCGGTGAAGGGAAGCATGTTGCAGCGGAACAGGGTCTCTGCGGCGTAGATGTTGCCAAGGCCGGCAACGACTGAACCGTCCATCAGGAAGCGCTGCAGCGGCGCCTTTTTGCCTCGGCTTTTGCGGTAGAGGTAGGCCCCGGTGAGCTCGCCGGTGAGAGGCTCCGGCCCTATTGCGCGCAGCAGTTTGTGCCGCAGTGGGTCGGCCGGGGTGAAGTGGATCGAGCCGAAGCGGCGCACGTCGTTTAGCCGCAGCACGAGCCCAGACTCGAGAACCAGGTCGAAGTGGTCGTGCGGGCCTGCGCCGGTACCGGCCGGCACCAGGCGCAGATGCCCGGTCATGCCGAGGTGCAGCAGCAGGAAGCCCTGTTCGCAGGCGAGGATCAGGTACTTGCCGCGGCGGGTCACGGACTTTATGGTCTGGCCGGCTAAAAGCCGCGGGAGTTCCGGGGGAACCATGCTGCGCAGCTTGGCGCTGTGGAGGGCGGCAGCCGCGATCCTGGCTCCGACAAGTTTATCTGCAATCCCCAGCCGGGTCACTTCGACTTCGGGTAGTTCGGGCATCGGCAGCTCCAGGTCCGTTGTGAGCTAAATCCCGCCGCTACGCGATCGGCATGGGATTGCAGACGTTGTCGCCGGAGTTGGCCTCCGCCCCGCAGGTGAAGCAGGTGACGGTGGGGTGGTCGGTTATGTGCGCGATCTCCTCGCTGCGCCCGGCGCTTTTCAGCATGCAGATGTGTCCGGTATGTTTGGCTCCGCACTGGCAAGTCTTGGTGGATTCCATGTCTTATTCTCCTCAAAAGGGAAGTAGCTGGCTAGCTACAACTACCCTAAACGTGCGGCAACAGTCAATACCTCAGTTAGGGAAGTCACCAGCAGACGCCTAAATGCGACGGACCGGTTTCGAAATCGTTTAAATACAGTGCCAGCCAAAGATTTGCGAAAAAACATTATCAAGATATAATTTGTGCTTGCTAGTTGAATATTTCTCAGATATATTAGAAACCATTCAACTACTGGGCGTTGTCGAAGTTGCGCCACGGCTATGACAGTGTGGTAGGCGGGTAAACAGGCAACGGGGGATAAACATGAACCATCTGTCGGAAACAGCGACCCTTGTTCAGATCGGGATGAAAGGCCCCTCCACAGCTTTAGCGGATGTCCCATCCCCCCACCCCCTGCAGCAGGACCCTCCCTGCGTCGATTACGCGCAGGTACTGCGCAACATCTTCAGCACCGCGCCGCTCGGGTTGTACCAGACCGACATAAACGGCAGCAGAATACCTTCTGCAGGCAGCGACGCCTGCGACGAAAGAGAAGAACCGCTGATCGGCTTCATCCACCCCCAGGAGCGTAAAGCGCTGACGGCGAGTTGGCAGCAAAGCATGGAAAAAGGCGCGCAGTGGTCGCAGCGCTTCAAATACCGTTCGTCCGACGGCAGGGTATTCTGGCTCCAGGCTGTAATCGCCCAGGTGCGAAACGAAAGCGGCAAGGTGACCGGCTACCAGGGCTGCAACCTCGATGTCACCGCGGAAGTGGTCGCAAACGAGCAACTGGCCCTAAGCGAGGAGCGCCACCGCAGGGCGGTTGAGGCCGCGAGCTCGGGAATCTGGGACATGGACGTAGCTACCAGCACCTGCTACTTCAGCCCCTGCTGCTATGAGATGCTCGGCTACACTCCGGGGCAGGCCCAGGTGCAGCTGGATGACTGGTCCAGCATCCTGCATCCGGAGCAGCTTGACGACGCACGCACACTCAAGGAGAGCTGCGTCGAAGGACGCGTGGAGAGCTTCGAGCTCGAGTTCCGCCTCAAGACTAACGAGGGTAAGTGGAGGTGGTTCCTCTGCAGGGGAAAGGCGGCAGAGCGGGACGCGTCGGGGAAGGCCGTCCGGCTGGTAGGGACTCTCTGCGACATCAACCAGTCGAAGATGATGGAGCACCTGCTGCAAATGGAGCACGGCCTTTTGGACCTGATCACCGCCACAAGCCCCGTCGGCATCATGTTCATCGAACCCGGCGGCAGGGTCGCCTTCGCCAACCCCAGGGCCGAACAGATCCTGGGACAGACCAAAAAGGAGATGGCCAGTCGGCGCGACTGCTCGCCGGTCTGGGGCATCATCCGCGAGCGGAATCAGGGCGAGGCAGGCCCGGATGCTGCGCTTGGTAAAATCCTTGCGACCGGCGACACCCTGGCGAACGTCTGCTTCCGCTTCCGGCGTCCCGATGGCGTGGCGGCGCTTGTCTCCATCAGCACCGCCCCCTTCCTGGACCAGGCCAGCAAGGTGAGCGGTACGGTGGTCACGCTCGAGGATGTCACTGAACAGAAGCGGCGCGAACAGGTCATGTTCGACAACGAGAAGCTTTTGCGCGAGACACAGAGGATCGCCCAGCTGGGAAGCTACGTGCTCGATTTGACCCATGACAGCTGGAACTGCTCCAGCAAGCTCGTGGAGATCCTGGGACTGGATGAAACCTATCCCAGGACGCTCAAGGGGCACATCGCGGTGGTTCACGAGGAGTACCGGGAGCTTTTCAGGGAACGCTATCTGGCCGCCATAGACGACGGTCGCCCTTTCGAGATGGAATACCTGGTACGAAGGCTCAATGACGGAAGGGAGCGCTGGGTGACCGAGTGCTGCGAGCTATCCCAAGGGGGGCGGGGGCTGGAGCAGCGCATGATCGGCACCATAAAGGACATCACCGAGCGGAAAGAGGCCGAGGAGGCGATCCGGAAGCTGAACGACGAACTGGACCGGCGGGTGATAGAGAGGACGTCGCAGCTCGAGGCGGCGAAAAAAGAGATCGAGTCATTCAGCTATTCCGTATCCCACGATCTCCGTGCTCCGCTGCGCCACATCAACAGCTACAGCTCGATCCTGGCAGAGGAGTACGGCAAGGCGCTGCCAGATGAGGCTCTCTACTACCTGGAGCGGATCAACATCGCCAGCTCCAGGATGGGGAGGCAGATAGACGACCTGCTGACGCTCACCAGGGTGGGGAAAACGCAGATGAAGCGCCAGAGCTTCAACATCAGCAACCTGGCGGCTGAGGTGGCCGACATGCTGCGCGGGGAGCAGGGTGCGCACCCGGTCGAATTCCAGGTGCAGCAGGGTCTGACCGCCTACGGCGACAGCGTGCTGGTGCGGCTGGTACTGCAGAACCTGCTCGGCAACTCCATGAAGTACGCCTCCCGGGTCGCCAGCCCGGTGATCGTGTTCGGCCAGGCGCAGGGTTCGGGGAGGCCGACCTTCTTCGTGAAAGACAACGGGGTCGGCTTCGACATGGCCTACGTCGACAAGCTCTTCCAACCGTTCCAGCGCCTGCACGGCTCCGAGTTCGAGGGAACCGGCATCGGGCTCGCCACTGTGCGCCGCATCATAGATCGCCACGGCGGGAGCATTTGGGCCGAGGGACAGGAAAACCACGGTGCCACCTTCTACTTCACCCTTTCCCAGCCGCGGAAAAACTCGGCTCAGCACCAGGCGCCACTCTCACCGCTATAAAACTTCGTTCAACAAAAGCAGGATCTGGGACATTCCACCTATCTGCCAGCCGGCAGCCTCTCATACCCGCGTTCGCTCGGGACTCGCCACTTTCTCCACCTGGCCAGGCATCTCGACCCGATGAAGAGGTTGAGATAAATGGTGCTGCAAGTAAAATATTGCTACCATTTTGCAAAACCTTGTTTTATGATATTGCACAATGGAATGTGCCGGACACCTGCGGCATGCGCAGCGAGGACGACTGCCTTTAGTGATCGACAGAGGGGACTGTATGAGGAAGACCTACCAGATGGTGGAAAAGGCGTTGGTGGCGAGGTTGCTCAAGGGGGATCCCAAGCCCGGCTCCACGCTGGAGAGCGAGCGGGATCTGGCGCAGCGCTTTTCGGTAAGCCGTGCCACGGTGAGGGAGGCCCTGCAGAAACTGCAGAACTCGGGGTGGATTTCGGTGCAGCAGCGCCACTGCACGGTGGTGAACGATTTCTGGTCCCAGGGGGACCTGGAACTGATCTCCTCAATCACCCGCAACAGCGAGGATTTTCCTCCGGAACTTGCCTCCCACCTCCTGGAGTTGCGGGTCCAGTTCGCGCCGGACTACGCCCGAAGAGCCGTCGAAAACAACGCGGCGGCGCTCGCCGAGATACTGGCGCGGGCCGACAAGGTGCGGAACTGCGCCGGGGCCCTGGTCAAATACGACTGGGAACTGCACATCGCCATGGCGGTGATGTCGGGTAACCGGATCTATCCCTTGATCCTGAACAGCTTTTCCAGCGTCTACTCGAAACTGCGCGCCGCCCTCTTCACCCGCGAGGAGTACCGGCAACAGGCGCGCAAGTACTACCGGGAGATGCTGCAGGCCGCCAGCACCGGAAACGCCATCCTCGCCGAAAGCATCACGCGGGCCGCGATGAAGCTCAGGCTCGACTCCTTCCAGCTCCAGTCCGGGGGGATGCAGGGGGTGCCGGCGCCGGCCTGACTCAGGGAGAGAGGGTGAAGCTGAAGGTGGCACCTTTGCCGATCTCCGCATCGGCCCAGATCTTCCCGCCATGCCGGTGCACGATACGCTGCACCGTGGCGAGCCCTATCCCGAGACCTGGAAACTCCTCCTCGCGGTGCATGCGCTGAAAGGGCCCGAAGAGCCGCTCGGCAAAGCGCAGGTCGAACCCTGCCCCGTCGTCCCGCACGTAGTAGACGGTGCCCTCCCCTTCTCTCTTTTCGCCGAACTCGATGGTCGCCCTCTCATTTTTCGCGGTGAACTTCCAGGCGTTGCCGAGCAAATGCTCGATTGCCGTCCGCATCAGCTGCGGGTCTGCCTTTACCGGCATCTTCTCCGCTATCCTGAACTCGACCTGGCGCTCTGGGTCCCCCTGCCGCAAGGAGTCCGCATATTGGCGCGCCAGCGCTGCCAGATCCATGTCGACCAGGGTCAAGTCCTGCCTGGCCACCCTGGAGAGGGAAAGAAGCGCTTCGAGGAGCCCCTCCATCTTGCGCGCCGCCCTGACGATGCAGTCCAGATAGCTCTGGGCGGTCGGCTCCAACTGCTCGCCGTAGTCCTCCACCAGGGCGCTGCTGAACCCGACGAGGTGCCTTAGCGGCGCGCGCAGGTCGTGTGAGATGGAATAACTGAAGCTCTCCAGCTCCTGGTGCACAGTTTCGGCCATGCACCTCTGCCGGTTGAGCTCCCGGGTGAGAAGGTCTACCTCATGCTCCGCCTTGCTGCGACCCTGCTGCTCCTCTTTCAAAAGCAGGTCGGCTTCGGCAACCCTCGCAAGACAGAGGGAAAGTCGTGTTTCCAGATCGCTCTCCGGGGGCGATTGGCCTTTCACCACGCGCGCAGATTCCAGAAGTTCTCCTTCCTGCTTCTTCAAAACTTCCCCCTTAACCACGTCTTTGCGATAGCATCGCTGCCAGATATTCAAGCAGTTCAGACTTGATCCTTCTGTACATTCTTGGACGCGGACAAGATTTTAACTCTTTTATCGTGGAATTGTGCCACAGATTCCCGTCGTGCACCACAAGGAACTTCCGCTTTGCCCTTCACGTAATGGCATAGGTACAGCCGATACAGAGCAGGCGCCACCTGTGACAGTTGTATTGAACTTGCGGGCTTACCCCGGTGAGCTTGATAGCGTTCCTAGTCCCGGATGCAAAGCTGCAGCTTAGAAAAGGTACCGCTCTGCTTCCAGTGCGGCATCGGCGAGCTTGCGCTTTTGCTGCAGCACGCCGGTCGCGTCGTACCTGGTGAAGCGCCTGATGCCGCTAAGCATGAGCGTCAGCGCGTCCCCCTCCTCGATGTAGTACGCCGCCTTGCGGGCGGCAGCGGCGCATTTCTCGCCGGCGTTGAAGGTGAAGGTCTTGACGGCCGCCTGCACCGCGTCTCTGCGCGCCGGGCTCAGGGACGGAAGCATCTTCTCGCCCCGCAGCACCGCGCTCTCGATGGCGAAGATGTTGATCACCACGTCCGCCGCGGCCAGAAGAACCTCCTGCTCCTCCTTGATTCCCGCCTGGAATTTCTGCGCCGCGCTCCCCGCGACCACCAGGAACGCCTGCTTGAGCCCCGCAACAAACGCCTTTTCCTCGGCGAAGGGGACGTTGTCGTCCAAATCCTCGAAGGAGGGGGTCATCAGGGACTCGAAGGCCTTGAGCGCCTCCTGCTGCAGCGGGATTTCCCCCTTCATGGCACGCGCCAGGAGCGTCCCCGGGATGAGCAGGCGGTTGATCTCGTTGGTCCCCTCGAAGATCCGGTTGATGCGTTCGTCCCGGTAGTAGCGCTCGGCCGGGTACTCCTGGACGAAGCCGTAGCCGCCGTGGATCTGCACCACCTCGTCCGCAACGAATGCGAGTACCTCGCTGCAGAACACCTTGGCGATGGCGCACTCCATGGCGTACTCCTCTATCGCGCGTTGGTAGACGTCATAGTAGTTGGGGGTGTCGCGTGGTATGGTGGCAAGGCGCCGGTCGATGAGCCCGGCCAGGCGGTAGACCAGCGATTCCGAGGCGAAGAGTGCGGCCGTCATGTCGGCGATCTTCTCCTTGATGGCGCCGAAGGAGCCGATGGAGCGCCCGAACTGCTTCCTCAGGTTCGCGTACCTGATCCCGTCGGCGAGCGCCATCTTGGCGGACCCGGTGACCGCGGCGCCTAACTTGAAGCGCCCCACGTTCAGCACGTTGAAGGCGATCTTGTGCCCCTTCCCTATCTCGCCCAGGACGTTTTGCACCGGCACCTTCGCGTTGTCGAGGATCACCTGGGTCGTCGAGGACCCCTTGATCCCCATCTTCTTCTCCTCGGGCCCGACGCTAACCCCCTCGAAGCCGCGTTCGACGAGGAAGGCGGTGAAATGCTCCTTGTCCACCTTGGCGAAGACGGTGTAGAGGCTCGCTATGGAGCCGTTGGTGGTGAACTGCTTGGTGCCGTTCAAAAGGTAATGGCTGCCGTCGGGAGAAAGCGTCGCCGTCGCCTTTGCCCCCAGGGCGTCGCTCCCGGAATCGGGCTCGGTAAGGCAGTAGGCCGCGATCCACTCGCCGGTGACCAGTTTCTCCAGGTACTTCTGTTTTTGCTCCTCGGTGCCGTAGTAGACCAAGGGGAGCGTCCCGATGCCGGTGTGTGCCGAGTAGGCTACGGAAAAGGAGCCCGAGCCCGAGATCTTTTCCGCAGCGAGCATGCTGGTCGCCTTGTCGAGCTCCAGTCCCCCGTACTCCTCGGGGACGTCGATCATCAAAAGCCCCAGTTCGCCGCACCTCTTCATCAGCTGCACCACGTGCTCGAACTGCTGGTGCTCGATCTCCTCGCGCAGCGGGATCACTTCGTTAGCCACGAACTGCTCTGTGGTCTGCCCTATCTGCCTCTGTTCGTCGCTGAAATCCTCCGGGGTGAAAACGTCTTCCTTGCCGGTTTCCGCGATCAGGAATTCCCCACCCTTGAATATCCTCGCACTCATAAAGCACCTCTCTCGTTGTTAACGGAAGCCTTCACCCCCGCCCTCTCCCACCTGCGGACCGAGCCTACTGTTGGCGAAGGCCCTGAGGCAAGGGGAGTTCTTAGCGCCGCGACCTAGACCATCTCGAAGATGCCGGCCGCCCCCATGCCGCCGCCGATGCACATGGAGACGCAGCCGTAACGCTCCCCCCGGCGCCGCAGTTCGTGCAAAAGCGTCGCGGTCAGCTTCGAGCCGGTGCATCCAAGCGGATGCCCCAAAGCGATGGCGCCGCCGTTCACGTTCACCCTCTCCGGGTCGAGCTTCAACTGGTCGATGCAGACCAGCGACTGGACCGCGAACGCCTCGTTCAGCTCGAAGAGGGAGACGTCCTGCTGGGCGAGCCCGGCGAACCGCAGCGCGGCGGGTATCGCCTCTATGGGGCCGGTACCCATGATCTCGGGCGGCACCCCCTTGACGGCGAAGCAGACATAGCGCGCCATCGGCTGCAGGTTGTTGCGCTTCAGGAAATCCTCGGAGACCACCAGCACGGCGGCGGCCCCGTCGGTCATCTGCGACGAGTTGCCGGCGGTGACGCTGCCGTTGGCCTTGAAGGCAGGCTTGAGCTTGGCGAGCGCCTCGACCGTGGTGTCGGCGCGCACGCCGTCATCGGCGGTGACCCGTTCGCTCACGCCCTTCATCTTTCCCCCTTCCAGGGTGCAGAACTGCGCCTCGACCGGGACGATCTCCTCGGCGAACCTCCCCTCCCTAATCGCCTCTGCAGCCTTCCGGTGGCTCGCCGCGGCGAACGTGTCCTGCTCCTCGCGCGACACCCCGTACTTTTCGACCATGAGCTCCGCGGTGATCCCCATGGAGGCGTAGGTCTCCGGCCAGCCATGGACGAGGCCTGGGTTGGCGCTGAACTTGTTCCCCCCCATGGGGATGAGCGACATGCTCTCGGTCCCCCCGGCGATGATGCAGTCGGCGAAGCCGGCCATGATGCGCTCGGCGGCAGTGGCGATGGTCTGCAGCCCGGAGGAGCAGAAGCGGTTCACCGTCTGGCAGGGGACCTGGTAGGGAACGCCGGCCTTGAAGGCGGCGATGCGGGCCACATTCATCCCCTGCTCCCCCTCGGGGAAGGCGCAGCCGATGATGATGTCGTCCAGTTGCGCCGGGTCGATGCCGGAAGCGTCGATGACCCCCTTGATGGCCGCGGCGGCCAGGTCGTCGGGTCGTACCTGCCTCAGTTTCCCCTTGTAGGCCTTGGTGGCCGGGGTGCGCAGGGCGGTGACTACGTATGCGGTTCTCATGGTGTTTCTCCTATGTCAGCAACCAAACGCGGGTGCAACAATGTCTCCGCGATTTTCAACTGGGCCAACAGAGCTAAATCCCCCCTGTTCCCCCTTCGCAAAGGGGGGGACGTTAGGCCTGGCGCAGTGCTTTGTGGGCCAACGTCCCTCGGACTATCCCGTGAGTCCCAGATGTACCTTAATTCCTCAGCGGCCTTCCCTTCTTCAGCATGTGCTGGATCCGCTCCAGGGTTTTCTTCTGACCGCAGAACTTGAGGAACATCTCCCGCTCCAGCTCCAACAGGTACTCTTCGGTGATCAGGGTGCCGCCGGGGACGTCGCCGCCGGTGATGACGTCGGCTATCCCGGAGGCGAGGTAGCTGTCGTAGCTGGAGATAAAGCCGCCGCGCTCCAGGTTCCAGAGCTGAACCTTGATGCTGGAGGCGACGCTTCTCCCCGGCGCCTTGATGCCGGTCGCAGGGCGCCCGGGGCGGTAGTTCGCGGCGAGCGCCACCACCTTGAGCTTCGCGTCGTGGATGCGCCGCTCAAGATCCAGCGTGATCCCGTCACCCTGGCGCATAAGCCCCAGCGCCATGAGCTCGGCCGCGGAACTGCTCACCTTCCCCATGGCTATGTTCTGGTAGTTGCGGAACAAAAAGGGTGATACGTCGGCACCGTTTTCCTCGGCAAGCCGCACCGCGCGGATGGCCATCTCCTTGGTGCCGCCGCCGGCGGGTATCAGCCCGACGCCGATCTCCACGAGCCCCATGTAGGTCTCGGCGTGGGCGTTGATGGCGTCGGCGTGCAGGCAGGTCTCGCACCCTCCCCCGAAGGCCAGACCGTGGGGAGCCGCGACCACCGGTATCTTCGAATACTTGATGGCCATCATCGCCTTCTGGAACGCCTTTACGGTGAGGGCGAGGTCGTCCCAGGCCCCCTCCGCGATCGCCATGGCGATGAGCATCAGGTTGGCTCCCGCGGAAAACGCCCCCCCCTCGTTGGCGATCACCATCCCGATCCCGTCGGACTCGGCGCGCCTGATCCCCTTCTGGATCATGGCAAGGGTCTCGCCTCCCATGGTGTTCAGCTTTGAGTGGAATTCGAGACAGAAGACGCCGTCCCCTATGTCGACGAGCGAGGCTGCGGAATTTCGCTCCACCTCGCCTCCGGAGCTTTTCAAAAGCGTGAGCGAGACGCTTCCTTCGGGTTGCGGGATTTCAGCAAAATCTCTTTTTTGCGGTAGGTACTGGTACTTTTTGCCCACCTCCACGCGGTAGAAGTTCTGTACCTTCTTGAGCCAATCCGGCACGGAGACGCCGTCGCGCTCGCAGCGGGAGACGAACTCGGCGACCCCGAGCGCGTCCAAAAGCTCGAAGGGGCCAAGCTCCCAGTTGTAACCCCACTTCATGGCGTTATCGACGTTGACCGCGTCATCGGCGATCTCGGAAAGCCTCTTCGCCGCGTAGATCAAGGTGTCCCGCAGGGTGAGCCAGGCGAATTCCGCCGCGCGGTCGCCGCCGGAGAGAAGCGTCCTTACGCGCTGGCCGGGGTCGTCCACCTGCTTTGCCGCTGACACCGAGGCGAACTTTGGACGGTCGCAGGGGGCGTAGCCGCCACTGCGCCAGTCGTAGCATAGCTTCACGCTCTCCCCTTCGACGGTCTCGCGGCGGTAGAAGCCCCCCTTCCCCTTCTTGCCGGTAAGCCCCTCGGCCACCATGCGCCGGATCTCTTCCGGCACCCGGAACAGCTCGCGCTCGTCGTCGCCCGACAAAAGGGCGTAGCTGTTGTCCAGCACCCGGACCACGGTGTCGATACCGACCAGGTCCCAGAGGGCGAAGGTGCCGGTCTTGGGGCGGGCGAGAGGCGGGCCGGTGACGGCGTCCACCTCCTCGACGCTAAGCCCCAGCGCCGTCATGTGACGCCAGGCGGAGGCCCCGGCATAGGTGCCGATGCGGTTGGCGATGAAGTTAGGGGTGTCCTTCGCGTAAACCACCCCCTTGCCGAGCCTTATCCGCATGAATTGCGCCATCGCTGCGAGCGCTTCCGGGTCGGTGTCGGTGCAGGGTACCATCTCCATCAGGCGCATGTAGCGCGGCGGATTGAAGAAATGGGTGACCATGAAGCGCTTTCTCACCTCCTGCGGCAGCGCCTGGGCCAGTTCGTTCACCGAGAGCCCCGATGTGTTGGTGGAAAGGAGGGCGGTGGGGCTGAGGTTCGGGACCACCAGCTCCGCGAAGAGTTTACGCTTCACCTCAAGGTTCTCCAGCACCACCTCTATCACCCAGTCGCATTCCTTGAGCCTTTGCGCGTCGTCCTCGAAGTTGCCGGGCTGGATGCATCGCGCAAACTCCGGGGCGTACAAGGGCGTGGGCTTCGCCGTGGCAAGCGCCGTCAGCGCGTTCAAGGCGATTCGGTTGCGCTCTCCGGCTGCCCCCTCCCCTTTTTTTGGGGCATCTTGGGGCACCAGGTCGAGCAGCAGCACCTCGACGCCGGCGTTGGCCAGATGCGCCGCTATGGCCGCTCCCATGACCCCTGCCCCCAGTACCGCTGCCTTGTCGATCTTTCTCATCATATCCTCCGGTTGCGCAGGCAGTCCTAGCTGTCGCTGCCTTCGTAAAGTCGGTCTATCCGGTCCCGGTACCGCTCCGAGATCACCTGCCGTTTCACCTTGAGTGTCGGGGTCAGTTCGCCGCTTTCCATGGTGAAGTCCCGCGGCAGCAGGGCGAATTTCTTGATGGTCTGGTACGGTGCGAGCTCGTTGTTGACCGCTTCGACGCGGCTTCGGTACAGCTCGAACACCGGCTGGTGCACGACGAGGTCCTCCAGGTCGTGGTAGGCGATCTTCTTCTCCTGGGCGAATTCCAGGAGCCTCTCCACGGTCGGGACCAAAAGCGCGGTCAGGTACGGCTTCTTGTCGCCGTAGACATAGGCCTGGGAAATGTACTTGTCCCGCTTCAGGAGGTTCTCGATCGGCTGGGGAGCGATGTTCTTGCCGCCTGAGGTGACGATCAGGTCTTTCTTTCGGTCCGTGATGTAGAGAAAGCCCTCCTCCATGTGGCCGATGTCGCCGGTTTTGAACCAGCCGTCCTTAAGCACCTCCCGGGTCGCTGCCTCGTCCCTGAAGTACCCCGCCATTACCTGCGGTCCGCGCGCCAGCACCTCGCCGTCCTCGGCTATGGCGATCTCCGTCGAGGCAAGGGGGGTCCCCACCGACCCGAAGCGGAGCGCGTCGAAGCTGTTGCTGCAAAGTACCGGGCTGGTCTCGGTGAGACCGTACCCCTCGAAGACCGGGACGCCGATGATCCAGAAGAACTCGTTGATCTCCCGGTCCAGGGGTGCGCCGCCGCTGGCGCAGAACTTGAGCCGGTCGCCGAAACGCCGGCGCAGCTTACTGAACACCAGGCGGTCAGCTACCGCATGCTGGAAGGAGAGCCAAAGCGGCACGTACCTGTCGATGTAGCGCGCGTAGACGTAGCGACGCCCGACGGAAAGCGCGTGGCGGAACATCTTCCTCTTGAAAAGCGACAGCTGGTGCACCGCCTCGTAGATGCGGGAGTAGATCTTCTCGAAAAACCTTGGCACGCAGACCATGATGGTCGGGTGCAGCTCAATCATGTTCTCCGAGATCTTCTCCATGCTGTCGGCGAAGGCGATGGTGGCACCGCGGGAAAGGGGGAGGTAGTACCCGGCGCTGCGCTCGAAGACGTGGCTCAAGGGGAGAAAGCTGAGTAAGAGGTCCCCCTGCCCCACCCCCCCCACCTTCTCGTGGGTGGCCCAGACGTCGAAAACGAGGTTGCCGTGGGTTAGTATCGCCCCCTTGGGGGTGCCGGTAGTTCCCGAGGTGTAGATGATGGTGGCCGGCGTCTCCGGGGAGATCGAGTCCATCACCGACTCGATCTCCGACCTCTCCAGGTCGAGGATGGGGTCGTCCACCTCGCTCAACTGGTAGAAGGTCGTCACCGGCAGCGCCGCCTCGCCTAAAAAACGCTCGAAGGAGACCACGAGCTCCAGGTCGGGGAGCGAATCGCGCACCTGGAGCAGCTTTCGGTACTGACCCCTGCCGGAGACGAAGACGATGCGCACCCTGCAGTTGGAGAGCGCGTAGGCTACCTGGTCTGGGGTCCCGGTGGCGTAGATCGGGACGGTCACTCCGCCGGCGCAAAGGATCCCCATGTCGGCGATGATCCATCCGGCGCGGTTCTCGGACAAGATGGCGACCCTGTCCCCAGGTTTAACCCCCAGTTTGCGCAGCCCCCGCGATACCATGAGGGCCCGGTCGTAGAACTGGGCGTAGCTCAAGATCACCCACTGCCCGTTCTTTCTGAACTGGACGGCGTTAAGCGCCCGGAACTTTGCGGCGCTGTGTCTCAGCATGTCTGGTATGGACCGGTAAGGAACCCTTTCCATGACTGACTCCGGTGGATAAACTGGAAAAGAAAAAGCCCCGTTGCTCAAAGGATAGTACATGAAGCAGATATATATCAAGCAGTGAAAAATGTTCTTGTTGGAATTTAAATGCTGTTCCAGCTACGAATAAGCTACCTGCCGTGTTATAAGGAATGGTTTGACTTCGGCGGTAATCACCAATATTATCCCGCGGTCGTCGTTGTACAACCGGCGTAACTCAAAAAAGTCTGCTGACAGTCACCCCGTCTCTTTGCCACCCTTCGGCGAGGCCGAAGTGCTGACACAGGAACTGTCGCTGATACTGATATTTAGATAAGGGAGTTGAGAGTCATGCATGAAGATCAGAAACTCGTGGAAGCTATTACCGAAGAGATGGGGGCTTTGTTCTGCAAAGGGGTCTTCACCGACAGAACTGTATTCCGCTTTAACGTGGGAGAATCTTCCATCACGGTGGCAATATCTGCCGAAAGCTGCGAGGTGGAGGGCGTCGCCGGGGAAGCGGGCTGCTCCTGCCGGACCAGCGCAGAGATGTTCAGCAAGATCTGGTACGACGGTTACCGCCCCGGCATCATGGATTTTTTGGGCGGCGCCATCAAATCCGACGCGCCGTTGCTGCTGCCGCAGTTCCTGCGGGCGTTCGGCAAGCTCTAACCGTTCAGGGGCGCGCCGTGCCCCGCTCGGCCGCCTTCTGCAGCTCTGCCTCGGCGTAGTCGGCCCAGGCCGGACACTCCGCCCCGCGACGCTGGCGCGCCTCCCGGATCAGCCGAAGGTCGCGCGCTGTCGTCTCCGGCTCCCACGCCTCGCGCACCATGGCGAGGCTGCGCCCCAGCGCATCCCTTCCCTTCGCCTCGTAGCAGGATAAAGCGGCCAGCTCCAAGAGCGTGGCGTAATCCCAGTAGTCGGCTGCCCCCGAGCGGATGCGCTGCTCCACCGCGTAGTGCACCACGGGGAGGATCTCGCGGCGGCGCGGGTCCGCCGGATCCTTAAGCTCCATGAGGAGCACCGCGTTGACGCCTGGGTAGGTGCTGCGCCAGTCCGCCTCGAACCCCTTCAGGTAGGCCGAGGCCGATTTCTGCAGCAGTTCCCTGGCAAGCTCCATGTCGCCTTTTTCCAGCGCTTTTTCCCACCCGTCCTTCAGTATCCGCCCCAGGATGCCGTAGCTGTCGCCGCTCGGTCCGCGTCGTGCGATCAGCTGCCTGAGCACCTGCTCCGCCTGCTCCCGTTCGCCCGACCAGTTGAGTGCCAGTCCCAGTTGCTGCTGCACCAGGACGCTTCCCGCAAGGGACGGGGGCATCTGCCGCACCAGTTCCACCATCTCGCCCCAGCCGTTCACCGCGCGGTAGCTCAGAAGGAGTTCGACGAGATCGGCTGGGTCGACCTCGACCAGGTCGCCAAGTTCCGACTGCAGTTCGCGCAAGGCCGCGATCCCCCCAGTCCTTCCTTTTTTCAGCAGGTTGGCGAAGACGGTCGCGTGAAGCTCCCGCCCCGCTATCCTCTCCCGCTGCGCCCTCCCCTCCTCGCCTTCCCCCCGCACCCCCCGGTACACCGCGCTTTCCCCCGCCCCATCCATCAGCTCCAAAAGCCTTTGCGTCAAAAGCGCGCGGTACTTCGCCTCGTGCATCGGCTGGCCGTGCGGCGACACGCGGTAAGGGAAGGCGGGAAGATCCTCCGCCTCCAGCGGCAGATGGGCGCAACCCGCCGCATAGACTAGGAGCGCCGGAACCGGATGCACCGCCAGCCTGATCCCGAGCTGGTAGAAGACCCTGGGGTCTCCGGTGGAGATGTCGGCCAAAGCGCAGTCGCAGTACCTCAACCGCTCCAGCGGTTGACTGAAGTTGAGGCACCCGCTCCTTTGCTCGTCGGCGCGCAGCGGCACGAGGCCGGCCCCCTCCACGGCCGGCACGATCAACCGGCGGTACACCGTTTCGTAGTCGACCACCTTGCCGGCGGCGTCCTTTTTCCTGTCGTAGGGGATGATGACGAGGCAAAGCGGCTCAGAATTCGGCATGAACCCCTCCATCGATCAAGAGGCGCTCGAACTCGTGCGGGGGAAGCGGCGCACTGATCAGGTCGCCCTGGACCTCGTCGCAGCCGAAGCTTTCCACAAGCTCAAGCTGCTCGTGCGACTCGACACCTACCGCGTTGACCCGCATCTTGAGGCTGTGCGACATGCAGATGACCGCCGAGACCACGTCGAGGTCGTTGGGCTCGGTCAGGATGTCCCTGATGAAGCTGCGGTCGATCTTGACCTTGGCGATGGGAAGTTCCTTGATCCGCGAAAGGGAAGAGGCGCCGACGCCGAAGTCGTCCACCGAGAAGGCGACGCCGATGTCGGTGAGCCGGCGCATGTTGCGAAGCGAGAAGGCGGGGTTGTCCATGATGGCCTTCTCGGGCACGTCGAGCTCCAGGGAGGCGGGGTCCAGGCCGCTTTGGGAGAGGGCCCGCAGGGCCAGGTCGATGAAGTTGGGCTGATTGAACTCACGGTGGGAGAGGTTTACCGCAACGCTCAGGTCGAACCCCTGTCGCTGCCACAGGCGCATCTGCCTGCAGGCGTTGAAGATGACCCATTCCCCTATGGGGACGATGACTCCTGTCTCCTCGGCAATGGGGAGAAACTGCGAAGGCAAGAGGAGCCCCTGCTCAGGGTGGCGCCAGCGCAAGAGGGCCTCGGCCCCTACTATCAGGCCGGACTCTAGACTCAAAAGCGGCTGGTAGACCAGCTCCAGCTCGTTTTTGAGCACCGCCTCGCGCAGGCGGCGCTCCATGTTCTGACGCGTCACGGTGCGCGCGTTGATCTCGCTGTTGTAGAACTGGTAGCTGTTACCTTCGGTCTGCTTGGCGACGTACATCGCCCCGTCGGCCTTTTGCAGAAGCTCCTGCGCCGAGTCGCCGTCGTCGGGGAACATGCTCACGCCGACGCTGGTGGTCACCTTCAGCTCGGCCCCTTCGAGGACGAACGGGGTCTGGAACACCCCCATGATCTTTCCGACCACGATGCCGACGTCGTCGGTCTGGGTCAGGTCCGGCATCAGGACGTTGAACTCGTCGCCGCTTATGCGCGCTACCGTGTCGGACTCGCGGACGCAGCGCTTGAGCCTTTGCGCCACCGCCTTCAGCAGGTCGTCCCCGGCCTGATGCCCGAAGTTGTCGTTGACCTGCTTGAAGCGGTCCAGATCCATGAAGAGCACGGCAAGGCTCTTCCTGTTGCGGCGCGCCTGCGCGAGCTCTAGGTTCAGGAAGTCCCCGAAGAGCTTGCGGTTGGGAAGATCGGTCAGGGTGTCGTGCTGGGCCTGGTGCTTGATGATCTCCTCCATGCGGGTCCGTTCGGTGACGTCGCGCGCGATGCAGGAGGTGCCGACGATGCTGCCGTCGGCGCTTTTTATGGGGGACATGGTGAGGGAGACGTAGATCTGCCTCCCACCCCGGGTGACGTGCACCACCTCGCAGTGGGTGACCGCGCCGTCGCTGCGGATGCCGTCGTTCAGGCAGAGGACCTGCTCCTTTTGGTCCGGGGAGACCAGGAAGGAGAGGTGCACCCCCTTCATGTCCTGGGCCGAATAGCCGAACATCTTCTCGGCCCCGGCGTTCCAGCTGGTGATCGCCCCCTCGCGGTCCACCGCCATGATGGCGTCGTCGGAGGATTCGACGATGGCGGCAAGCCTGGCCCGGTCCTCCTCGAGCCTCTTTCTCTCGCTTATGTCCTTGAAGAGCGTGAGCAGGTAGGGGCTCCCGTTGATCTCGATCAGCTCCGCCGACACGAGCCCCTCGAGCTCCCGGCCGTTTCTCCCCTTGAGCCGCACCTCGATGTCGCGCACCTCCCCCCGCTCTTCTAGCTGCTGCAAGAGGGCTCCCGGCTGGTCCGAGTCCGCCCAGAGCCCGAGTTCCCCCGCGTAGGTGCCGACGACTTCCTGGCGCTCGTATCCAAGGGCCCGAAGAAACGCCTCGTTCACCTCCAGGATGATCCCGTCCTTGAGGCTCGTGATGCTCAGGAGGTCCGGGGTCGCCTGGAATATCTTGGAAAAGCGCCGCTCCGAGGCTCGCAGGGCGGCCTCGGCCCATTTCAGCTCGGTGACGTCGTGACAGGCGCCGATGACGGTCTGACGGCCGCTCTCGCCGTCCCTTACCGCCTCGAGCTGGCCGCGCACGATCCTCGTCTCCCCGTCGGGGCGCAAAAGGCGGTAGTACTGGGTACCCGGCGCGCTGCCGGTCTCGCGCAGCTGCCGTACCGCCTTTTCCAGGGTCTCCCGGTCGGCCGGGTGCAGCATCTGCAAAAGCGCATCGAAGGTAGCCGGGACGCTCTCGGGCTCGAGACCCAGGATGCGGTATAGCTCATCCGACCAGACCGACTCGCCGGTCTCAAGGTTCAACTCCCAGCTTCCCAGGTGGGTGATTCTCTCGGCCTGGGAGAGCTGCTGCTCGCGGCGCCTGATCCGCTCCACCTGCTCCGAGACCAGGCGCTTCAGCACGATCTTGTCGGCGATGCGGTCCAGCACGTGGAAAAGCTCCGGGTAGTTCACCGGCTTCAGCACGTAGTGGTCCATCCCTTTCTCTATGGAGCTCAAAAGGTAATTGGTCTCGCTGTGGGCGGTCACGGCGACGATGGTCGCCTCCGGGTCTAGCGCCTTGATCTCGCGCGCCATGGCGATGCCGTTCATCTGCGGCATGTTGATGTCGGTGACCACGATCTCGGGCCGGAACTGGCGGTAGGTCTCCAGGCCGCTCACCCCATCGTCGGCGGTGTATATCCTCACCCCCTGGTAGTTGAGCCCGAGCATCCGGGCCAGCATGTCCCGCGCCTCGATTTCGTCCTCAACCAGCAGGAGCGCTATGTCCTTCAACGGCCGGTTCAATGGTTCCATGGTCAGACCTCGATGCGGAATTGGGCCCCTTCAGGCTGGTTCGTCACCGTGAGCGACCCTTTCATGTTCTTCTCGATGATGGTCTTGGACATGAACAGGCCGATGCCGGTCCCTTTGTCCGGTCCCTTGGTGGTGAAGTACGGGTCGAACACCTTGTCCATGATCTCTGGGGGTATCCCGCCTGCGTTGTCCGTGATGGTCACCACCGCCTTCCCCCCCTCCCTGAAGAGCCTGACCTCGACTTTCGGGTGCTCGACCTTGCGCTCCAGGAGCGCATCCTTTGCGTTCATCAGGATGTTGAGGATCACCTGCGAATACTCGTTGGGGATCCCGTGCACCACCGCCTCGCGGTCGACGGACACCTGGAGCTCGAGGTGCAGTTCGGCGAAGGCTGCATCGAGTATGGAGACCGTCTGCTCCAGCACCTCGCTGGCCAGGAAGGTCTGCCGCTCCCTGTCGGGGCCGAAGAAGTTGCGGAAGCCGTCGATGGTCTGCGACATGTAGTTGATCACCTGCATCGCGCGGACAACGCTTCCCTCCAGGTACTCCGCGGTCAGAAGGTTCCGCTGCAGGTAGGTCGGGAGCTCCTGGATGATGAGCCCCAGCGTGTTCAGGGGCTGGCGCCACTGGTGGGCTATGTTGGCTATCATCTCTCCCATCGCGGCGAGCCTTCCCTGCCGGATCAGCAGCTGCTCCTGGCGCCTTAGTTCCTCCACCGCCCGCAGCCTCTCGCTCATCTCCTCCTTGAGCGTCTCCTGGGCCTTGACAACGTCGGTCACGTTTAGACAGGCGCCGACGAGACGCTGCGGGGTCCCCTCCTCGTCGTAAAAGACACGGCCGCGCATGCTGATCCAGCGGACCATGCCGTCGTCAGGACTAACGGTCCGGTATTCGGCACTGTAAATGCCGGCGCCGCCGGGGCTCGCCGCGTCCCTCGCGATCCGCTCTATCTTCTCCCGGTCCTCGGGGTGCACCCCTTCGATCACGGTGGAGAGGTCGACCTTAGCCTCGGCGGGAAGCCCGTAATGCCTCTTGGCGATGGGGGACCATTCCCCCTTGCCGGTTGCAAGGTCGAGGTCGAAGATGCCGAGCCCGGTGGTCTCTACGGCGAGCTTAAGGGTGGATTCGCTTTGTTTCAGCGCCTGCTCCGCGCGTTTCAGCTCGGTAAGGTCGACGGCGAAGCCGATCCCCTCTTCGGAGCCGGCCGATATGGCGATGGCGGTCAGTACCGGGACCTTCTCGCCGGTAGCGCGGTTTATGAACAGTTTCTCGTAGGACTTGCAGATGCCGTGGGTCTGGCTCTCAGCGACGGCGGCCAGGTCCCTTTCCAGGTACTCCGGCGCCGTCACGTCCAGCCAGTTGAGCCCTCCCCCCTTGCACTCCTCGGGGGTGTACCCGGCCAGGTCGCAGTAGGCCTGGTTGGCGTCGGTGATGGAACCGTCCCGGTTCCAGTAGAAGATCGCTATCAGGTTCGATTCGTAGAGCCAGCGGAACCTGGTCTCGCTCGCCGCAAGCTTCTCCTGCGTCTCCCGCAGCTCGTCTATATCCGTCGCGGTCCCGTACCACTTCACCACCCTCCCCTGCTCGTCCAGTTCGGCGCGGGCACGGCTTAAGTGCCAGCGGTAGGTTCCGTCTTTGCGGCGGACCCGGCTCTCGTACTGGAACGGTTCGCCGCTTTCGATGGAACGGAGCCAGGCGAGGCCGAGCCCTGAACTGTCCTCGGGATGAACCAGGTCGGAAAGGAGGCTTTCAGCGGTGACATTCCCTCTTTCTACCCCGCTGGGATCGACTCCTGCGTACTCCTCGAAATAGGCGTTGATGTAGTCCACGCTGCCGTCGGACTGTGCGGTCCAGAATATCTGCGGCATCGAGTCCGCCATGCGGCGGAAGCGCCGGACGTTGCGCAAAAGCGCCTGCTCGTCGGCCTTTCTTTCGCTGACGTCGAAGATTACGCCGATGAAGCGGCAGCCGGGCTCCGACTGTTCGCAGATGAAGCGCCCCATGACGTTCACCCAGATGGTCTCGCCGTTGCCGGCCTTGACGATGCGGTGCTCCGAGCGAAACAGGGCGTGCTCGCGGCGGGCCTGTTCCAGCTGTCGCTGCACCTCCTCCAGATCGTCCGGGTGCACCAGGTCGAGCCACATCCGCGTTGAGGCCTGGGCCGATTCGGCCTCCGGCTCCGGGTACCCCAAGAGCGCGAAATAGTGCCGGGAGCAGATGCCGGTGCCTGTCTTTACCTCGATGTCGCAGGAACCCATCCCTGCGGCGTCGAGCGCAAGCTTCAGGCGCTCCTCGCTCTCAAAAAGGGCCTGGGCCGCAAGCCTGCTTTCGGTGATGTCGCTGAAGGCCGCCACAGCCGCAACGATTTCCCCCGACGCGTCCCGAATCGGAGTCGAATTGACGCAGATGTAGCCGTAAGAGCCGTCGCCCCGCCGGATCTTGTACTCGTTGCCGGAGATGACCTCCCCTTGCAGCAGGGAGAGGACAACGGGGCAATCATCGGCGGCAAGGGGGGGTCCATCGACACTGAACATCTCCCATTGCCGGTACTGTTCCAAGCCGGAAGCCCCCTCTGTGTCGTGGCCGAAAATCTGCCTGGAGCGCTCGTTTTGGTACAGGGTCTTTCCCGAAGGAGCCTCGGCGATGACAACCCCCACCGGCAGCTGCCGAACCATGACCTCGAAGCGGCTCTGCTGGAACGCCAGTTCCTTGATCATCTGCTCCCGCTCTAATTCCTGCTGTTTCCTGAGCGTCACGTCGCGGGCGATGACCTGTATGGAGGGGACTCCCTGGTAATCGATGAGGCTGGAGGAGGCTTCCAGCACAAGCTCCTCGCCGTGCAGGCAGCGCATCCGGTATTCATGGTGGGTGATCCCCTGGTCCGATTTCAGCTGCTCTATGTGCCGTCGCAGCTTTTCCCGGTCCTCGGGATGCAGCAGGTCGAACAAGGTGTGCCTTTGAAGCTCCTCCCTGCTCTGCACGCCGCAGATGCCGAGGGCGGCGCAGTTGGCGTAGACGAAACGCCCGTCCTGGTGCACGAAGACGGCGTCGGGGGCCATCTCCACCAGGACCCGGTAACGCATTTCGCTCTCGCGCAGAAGCCGCACCATCCTAAGCCGCTCGGTGTTGTCGCGGGCGATGATGGAAACGCCTATGATTTCGCCAGCCTCGCAGTGGATGGGTGAGAGGGTGAGCGATACCGGGATTTCACGGCCGTCCTTGTGGCGACGGACGGTGTCCAGGTTCTTGATCCGCTCCCCCTGCAGGATCTTCCCGGTGATCTGCCGCAGCTCCTCATGGCGCTCCTCAGGCACCAGGAAGGAGATGTGGCGCCCGATGGCCTCGGCGGCGCCGTAGCCGTAGAGCCTCTCGGCCCCCCGGTTCCAGCTGGTAACGATCCCGTCCGGGCTCTTGCTGACGATGGCGTCGTCGGAGGAATCGACGATGGCCGCAAGGTACGCCCGCACCTCATCCATCTCTTCAGCCTGCACCTTGGATCCGGACTGTTCGCAGGCCATGCTACCCCCTCTGTTCCTGGGAGCGGAGCCCCTGGGTCAGATAGCTTCCCGTCTCGGGGTTGGGTTCCAGGGTGAAGCTGAAGATCGCCCCGCGCCCCACCTCCCCTTCAGCCCAGATTCGGCCGCCGTGACGCAGGATGATGCTGTGCACCTTGGCGAGACCGATGCCGGGGCCGTTGCGATCGAATTCGCCCGGCGTATGGACTGTTTGGAATGGTTTGAAGAGCTTGTCGGCGTACTTCATGTTGAAACCGGCCCCGTTGTCCCTCACGAAGTAGACGGCGACCCCTTCCTGCTCGCGCTTGCCGAACTCGATGCGTCCGAACTCCGCCTTGGAGGTGAACTTCCAGGCGTTTTTCAAGAGTTCCCGCAGCGCGGTCCGCAAAAGCTTGGCGTCCCCCCTCACCCTGATGCCGGGCTCGACCTGCACCTCGACGCGGCGCTGCGGCTCACCCTGTTCCAGTTCCCAGGCCGCCTCCGCTACTACCGCGCTCAGGTCGGTTTCGCCGATGGAAAGGGCGCAGCGCGCGTAGTGGGTCAGGCTGTTGAAGGCCTCGATGATCTGCTTTATCTGCTGCGCCACGTGCTCGGCACGCTCGGCGTACTGGCGGCAGCTGCCATGGCCCCGCGAGCCGCAATCCTCGAGAAGCGCCCTGCAGTACCCCTCAAGCCGCGCCACCGGCGCCCGCAGGTCATGGGAGACGAAGTAGCTGAAACTCTCCAGTTCGCTGACCGTCGCCTGCAAAAGCGAGGTCCGCTGGGTGACCCGCCGCTCCAGGTCCTCGGTCAAAAGCCGCACCTGTTCCTCCGCCTCCTTGAGCTCGGTCACATCGTGGCAGGTGCCGATCACGGTCTCCTTCTGCCCCTGGTCCTCCGGCAGCAGGTCCGCTTCCACCCGGACGATCCTCCTGGAGCCGTCGGGGCGGAATACGCGGCAGAAACGGTGGTCCTCGACAGCCTCTTTCTTCAAGGCGTCATGCATCAGCTCCTCGATGACGGGGCGGTCTTCGGCTGCGAAAAGCTCGAGGAAGCGCTGGTAGCCGGGAGTGAGGGCGCCGGGATCGAGGCCGCAGATGCGGTATAGCTCATCGGACCATTTCATGCCCCCCGACTCCACCTGCCACTCCCAGCTTCCCAGGTGGGCGATGCGCTGCGAGCCGGCTAACTGCTTCTCGCTCTCGACGATGCGCTGGTTCTGCTCCCACACCAGGCGCTTGAGGGCGACCTGCTCCAGCACCTTGTCGATTACTGCGAACAGTTCCTGGTAGTTGAGCGGTTTGAGCACGTAGTGGTGCACGCCGATTTCGATGGCACTCAAAAGGTAGGAGGTGTCGCTGTGGGCAGTTACTGCGATGATGTGGACTTCTGGGTTTATGGCCTTGATCTCCCGGGACATCTTGATGCCGTCCATGACCGGCATGTTGATGTCGGTCATCACGATATCGGGTCGCTGCTGCCGGTAAAGCTCGAGCCCAGAGGCGCCGTTTTCGGCATGGTAGATGGTGAGCTTTGGGTAGTTCATCTCCAGCATCTTCGCCACCATGACCCTCGCGTCCGCCTCGTCTTCCACGTACAAAAGGGCTATCTCGCCCATCTCGCGCGGCAGGGGGGTCTCTTCGCGGGTTCGGGGCGACTCCTTTGGCATTCAGCCATCCTCCCTGCGCCGCAGCAGGCTCTCCAGTCTGTCGGCGGTCATCGGTTTGTAGAGGTAGTCAAGGACCCCCAGCTCGAAGCAGCGCTCCTGGTCCATCTCGTTGTCCGACGAGGTGAGCACGGCGACGGAGAGGCTATGGAGCTCGTCGCTTTTGCGGATCGCCTGCAGGAGGTCGAGCCCGCTTATCTTAGGGAGCTTGAGGTCGAGGAGCACGAGCCTGATCAGGCGATAGCTTCCATCGCCGGTCATACGCTGCAAAAGCTCGCTTGCCTCTTCGCCGTCCCTCGCCACCAGGATCTCGTCAGAGCAGATCTTCCTGATGATGCGGCTGGCCAAAAAGGCGTCGTCGGGGTTGTCCTCAACCAGCAGTATGTACGACTCTGCCATCGCTTACTCCGTGGGGAAAGGCCCTATCAAGGCAGCAGCAAAAGCATGGCCGAGCATGCGTTCGAAAAATCCATTGCGGCCCGGCCAGTGGCAAAACTTGATTAATGCGTACCAATCCTTAACGCTAATTCGCACCTATTCTAACCGCCGAGGTGACCTTGTCAATGCGCGCCCGGAGCAACTTTGATCACCTCGATCCTGAATTCCGCCCCCTTTTCAGTGTTGCGTACCGAGAGCTTTCCCGGGATGTTCTTCTCGATGATCATCTTGGTCATGTAGAGTCCGATCCCGGTACCCTGCTCGGGCCCCCGGGTGGTGAAATAGGGGTCGAATATCTTTTCCATGATCTCCTCGGGGATGCCGCCTGCGTTGTCGGCTATGGTGACTACGCACGCTTCGCCTTCTGAGAAGATGCGGATCTCTATCTGGGGGTAGCGGGTCATGCGCTCCTTGAAGGCGTCGCGGGCGTTGAAGAGGATGTTGAGGATCGCCTGGGAAAATTCGTTTGGGTGCCCCAGGATCACCGGGTCGTCGACACAGTGGAGGCTGACCTCTATCTCCAGCTGCTTCAGGCTCTCCGCCACCAGACAAAGCGCCTTGTCCACCACCTCGACCACCCTGAAGGGGACCGTCTCCCGGTCCGGTTTGAAGAAGGTCCTGAAGTCGTCGATGGTCTTCGAGGTGTGGCTCAAGACCTTCATGAATTTAGCGACGCTTGCGCCCAGGTACTCCCTGTTGAAGTCCCCACGATCGTACATGATGGGAAGCTCCTGCACGATCAGCCCCAGTTCGTTCAGGGGTTGGCGCCACTGGTGCGCGATGTTGCTGATCATCTCCCCGAGCGCCGCCAGGCGATTTTGCTGTAAAAGCATCCGCTCCTTGCGCGCGAGCTCCTCCAGCGCGCTCAGACGCTGCGCGGTCTCCTCCTCCAGATCGAAGTAGGTTCGAACCAGTTCCTCGTGCTGCTGCTGCATCTTCTGGCGGCTTCGCTCAAGGTCCACGGTTCTCTTCGCGACCCTCAGCTCCAGCTCCTCGTTGGCCGTTTCCAGCGCACCGATCAGTTCGCAGTTGCGGATGCTGATGCCGATGACCGATGCGGTCCCCATGATCAGGCTGATGTCCCTTTCCACCAGCGGTCTTTTCACGTGCACGTTTTCGACGCAGAGAACGCCAAGGGAAGCGCCGTCGGCGACGATGGGGCAGCAGATGAAGGCACGCGTGCCGCTCATGTGGGCGCAGGCAAGGTTTTTGTGACCCAGCGACACGCTCTCGCTGGAGAGGTCGTTCACCAGAAACGGGCGCTGCGCCCTGAAGCATTCCAGGTAGAGGTCGCTCTCGTCCCCGTTTTCCAGCGTGAACGGGAACGCGTTCAGACAGGCGAGCTCCTCTTCGCGGTAACAGTAGCTCGCGCGCAGCTCCAGGCGTTTTCTGCCGCCGTCGGCCAGAAGTATCATGCCCCGGTCGTACTCGAGCCGGTTCCTCATGATCTGGGCCACGTCGTGGAGCATCTCCTCGATCCGGGTGTAGTTGCCGAGCCTCTGCCCTATCTCGTGGGTGAGCATGGCGTTGTTGTAGTTGAGGTTGATCTGGTCCAGGAGGTTTTCGATGGAGTCGCGGGTGCTCCAAAGGCTCTCCTTGATCGCCTTTTTCTCGCTGGCCTCCGTGGCGAGAGCGACCAGGAAAAAAGCGCAGAGGCTCGACGGGAAGACCCAGGTCAAAAGCCCCGTCTCCCCCATGGTGAAAAGGGCCAGGTCGAGGGCCGCAAGCGTCAGGGCCAGGAGGTTCCTCATCTTTTTCAGGAAGGTGAAGAGCGTCTTCTCCCAGGTGACGATGTAGCGGCAGACGGGGTCCCCCCGGAACATGCACTCGGGGTGTTCGATGGTAGGGAGGTTGCGGATCTCGGGGAAGTACTGCAGGTCGGTCATCTTGTGGTTGAACACCAGCACGATCGCCTCGAAAAACCCGATCCTGTTCTCGCACTGGTACTCCCTTTCCAGCCCAGGCTCCCGGGGGGTTACGGTTATCTCGACCTGGTTGGAAGCGATGGGGCGGGACTGGTAGATGGAGGACCTGGTGAATTTGGCCGTGGTCTTGGCTATGATGTCGAAGGTGCTTGAGGCGTCCACAAGCCCCAGGATGTACTGCCTCATCGCCCCAAGCACGTCGGGTGAGGCCGCGTAGCGCCCGGCCTCCCGGGAGATCCTCTCGTTGCCTGTCACCTGCTGCAGCTTCTCGTGGAACCTGTCGATCTGGTCCTGGCTGAACCAGTGCGCCTGGTCTGCAACCTCGTATTCCTTCATCCCCGCGTACTGGAGCAGCTCGGAGATGTCCACGTGGCTGTACTTGTGCTTTATCAGCAGGATGTAGGAGTTGATGATCCTGCTGTTGTAAAGCGGCATGTCGCGAAGTCGTGATGGTGGCATCGAAGCTCCGGCCAGTGGTCAGGCGCCCTTTTTCCCGGTTCTGAACAGCCCCTCGCAGTATTCAAGATAGTCGTCGCTGTACTGCAGGTCCAGCACCCAGAGCAGGTAGACCTTGTCGTAGGATAGCGCGTTCCGCTCCACGTACGAAAACGGGTAGGTAAGTACAGGCATACCAGCTCCCTCGTAGTGCCGGCCTATCTCCTCGAGGCAGCTTTTGATGAAGTCGGGAGGGACCTTCTCATCCAGCACCATGACGGTGACGCAGTTGGTGAGCTCAGCCATGTTGAAACCGGCGTCGGTGCAGTTCACCAGGAAAAAGGCCTTGAGGCTGCCGCTTTTGCGCAGCGAGTAAAGGTGCAGCTCCTTCCTGAAGCCAAGCGCCCGGTAATCCCCGGCCAGTTCCTCCGGGTCGGCCCCGCCTGTGTAGAGCCCGAACGCCTGCATCATGACGCCGCCGGAGACATGGCGGTAAAAACGCGCGAGCTCCGCTACGTCGAACCGGCTGCTGCCGGCCAGCTCCCACGGCTCAGGGAGCCCCGCGTGGTCGCCGGTTGCCCGGTGAAAGGCGTAGGCGAAGAGGTCGAGCGAGCAGCTCGACTGGTCCTGGTGCGTTTTGGCGAAGCCGCCGAAGACACGGCTCGGGAACTTGTTGTCGGGGCGGTAGTAGCAGTAGACGTAGCGCAGGTGGGCGAAGGCGAAGCTCTCCAGCTCGTTCAGGTAGCGGCTCACCTGGTCCAAAACGGCGAGCCCGGCCTTGATGGAGACGGACTTTCTCGCCGCATGGTGGTGGATGAGCCAGGAGTTCGGGTAAAAACGGACCATGGCCAGATGTCCGAGGATGACGCCGCGGTCCAGGTAGATGAAATGGCGCGCGATCTGCGGGTTCTGCGTGTAGAGCTTCGCGTAGGTCTCCTTGATGCTCTCCTTGTTCGCCTGGAAGTGGGCGTACTTCCCCGGGTAGATGAAGCCGGTCTCGAAGAAGAAATCCCACAGTTCGTCCAGGTCCACCTCCGCGGAAACGTAGGACTTGCGGTTGGCCACCTGATGCAGGATCGACAAAAGCCTCACGTGATCGTGGATCTCCATGTCAAGGATGGCGAGGCCGCAGCGGACGCTCCCCTCCTCGTCCCCGCCGGCCGCGTTGCGGGAGACCACCTGGGCCAGGCATTTGAGGCTGAAGCCGTGGGCGAAGCTGATCTTCAGGTCCGGGAGCATCATCCCTGCCATCAGCACGCTATCCCCCTCCCCTTCCTCGACGGCAAACCCGGTGCCCGAGATGTCGGCCATCTTCAGGTTGACCCGCTTGTCGATCAGCGGGTGCTCGAAGACGATATTTGGGGACGGCAGCAGCTGCTGCCTCGCGTTTCGGTACTTCTTGGTCCGGTACCTCTGGATGTTGCTTTGCAGCTGCCTCAGAACGAACGAGCAGCTCTTGCCGGTCGTCTCCCGCGAATGGATGGCAAAGTTCCCGGAGTAGATCACCTCCCCCTCCCGCAGAAGGCGCAGGTGCACCGGGCTCTCCGTGTTGACCCACATGAGCGGCTCGGGGCTTCCGATGCTCCCCGTTACCCTGACCGACACGGGGGTGAAGTCGACCAGTCGGCAGTCCAGGGTCACGCCATGCTGGATCAACTGCACCGAAATCTCCCGCGCCGGGTGCCTCTTTATCTTCCTCGCCTGGAACTCGCGGCAGGCGGCGGGGAGCAAAAGGGAGAGCCCTTCTTCGTTCATGGAGAGGAGTTCGGAGTTCACCACCAGGTACTTGCGCCCGTCGGCGATCAGCAGGTACTCGAACCGGTAGGTCTTCAAAAGCTGCTTGAGGCTCGGGATCTCCGCCCAGACGAGGTCCAGCCGTTCGCCGGCGCAGGGAAGCGGACGGGCCCTGAGGGAGATGGCGTCGTCGTACACCTCGTGCCTGAGGCTCACCAGGACGGTCTGATCCTGGAAGTTGAGGTAGTTGAGCCGGTTGACAAGGTGGGTTTTGCTGACGCTCCTGCCGCTGTCGGCCTGGTTCTCCGCCGCCTCCCCGCTTTCGCTCCCCGTGGAAGGCAGCAGTTCGAGTCTGCTCACCGCGTCTGCCATGTAAGCCTCGCTCTTTCGCTGGTCACGCGGTTGGCTCCAGCGTCCCCGCCCCGGCCTCTACCGCTTTTGGCAGCGTGGAAGCGTATCTGGGCGTGGTAAGCTGCGGGGGTAGGTTCAAGCCCAGCCAGTACTGCACCAGCGCCTGCATCATCACCAAGAGCGTGTTGAAGGAGGCGGGCTTGACCAGAAAGGAATTGCATCCAAGCTCGTAGGCGCGCTCGATTTGGTTGTCGGGGCCGGGCTGGGTAAGCACGATGACAGGGGCCCGGTTCAGGACCGGCTCCTGCCTCAGCCAGGCCAGGAGCTCCAGTCCCGACATGGAGGGAAGCTGCAGGTCGAGGAGCAGCAGCACCGGCAGCGGGAAACTCTCACGGTCCTGGTACTGCCCCACCCCCTTCAGGTAGTCGATCGCCTCCTCTGCGGTGCGGACTATCTGGACCGGGGTGATGACGCCGACCCGCTGCAGGGCGAGCAGGGTGAAGTGGGCCATATCCTCGTCGCTGTCCACCATTAGTATGGTGTGGTGCACATAGCTCATGCTGCCTCCCTGGCGGTTCCGCCTCTTATGACGGAGGGCCGGCTTTCTTGAGAACGATCCAGAACCTGCTCCCTTCCTCCTCCCTTGACTCCACCCCTATCCGCCCCCCCAGCCGGGTCACCGCCTTGCGCGCGATGGCGAGCCCTATTCCCGTGCCGGGGTAGCTTTCGATGCCGTGCAGCCGCTCGAAGATCTTGAAGATGCGTTCCTGGTGCTCCGGCGCGATCCCGATGCCGTTGTCCGCGATATTCAGCCGGCACTCGCCGTCCAGTTCCTCGCCCCACACGAGCAGTGACGGGACCACCCCCTTGGGCACGAACTTTATCGAGTTTCCCATGATGTTCAGGACCACCTGGACCAGCACCGTGTGATGCCCGACAACCTCTGGAAGAGGTTCCCGCACCTCGAGACGGTAGCTTTTCCCCCCGCTGGTGAGTTCCAGCTGCTTCGCAGCGTCGGCCACTACCAGATCGAGACTCACGCGCTGCAGCACGATTTCCTGGCGGCCGACGCGGCTGTAGGCGAGCAGATCCTGGATCAGGCGCTCCATCCCCTCGGAGGCAGTCTGGATCCGTTTCAGGTACGCCACCCGCTCGGCCTCGGTATGCTCTTCCTCCAGCAAAATCCCGGCGAACGCCCGCATGGCGCGAAGCGGCGCGCGCAGGTCGTGCGAAACCGAGTAGGCGAAGCTGTCGAGCTCCTCGTTGATCTCCTGCAACCGGGCAGTCCTCTCCTCCACGCGCTTTTCCACAGCAGCACTTTGCTGTTCCATCAGGCCCGTGACCCTTGCCAGCTCCGCCTCCCCCTTTTTCAACCTGGTGACGTCGTCGATGACGAGACCCAGGTGCTCCTCAGACAGACCAAAGATCCGGGCACGGTAAACGGATGCCCCGGACGAAACCTCGCCAAGGTCCACCATGCCGCCAAATGCAGCCAGACGCTTGCAGGTTTCCCGGAGCCGCTCTTCGTCGAACCAGCCGGGGAAACAGTCCGCCGTTTTGCAGTTGGCGAAGTTGAACGAGCGGCAGCGGCAGAGCTTCACCGCGGCGGGGTTCATCTCGATCACCACGGGCGATCCCTCCGTATCCTCGGGATCCACGCTCAGGATGGCGAGACCTTCACGCATGTTGGTGAACATAAGTCGGTAAAGCCGCTCGGCTAGCTCCATCTCCATGACAGCGTCCTTTTTCGCGAAATGCAGTAGAGTATATCGGAGCAAAATTAATTTGCACCAATATTTAAAAAAGAGTGCAGTGGCATAAAAGCGGGCGCGAATGAGCCATATTCGTAGCTGGTTCTTCTCGTTAAGTCTTAGGGTTCAACGTCCCCTCCAGGTAAGAAAAGATGTTGCTCATTACCTATTCAGGTAAAAAGGTAATGACATGAATATTCGCAGGCGGTGTCACTGAGGAAGGCGCTGACAGTAAGTGCAGGAAGGAAAATTGAGGAGAGCTACAGCAATGTTTCAACATCATCTGGCATAGCACCTCCCGTCACGGCTTTGAGACAAAGGCATTTCCGGCTATGTAGAATCGGAGCAGCTTCCCGGCCCAGACCCCTGAGTAATCTACCCCGATCCTGGGCCTGGAAACTACCTGCACCGTTTCCCCAACGGGACGCTCCGCCACGAAGAAGTCGTCGCTCAAAAGGTCGTGGCCGTTTTGCCGGCGGTCGATCCCCATGGCGCGGCAGAGGAGCCCCGGCCCGCAGGTCCGCCCCTCGACGTTTCTAACCGGTTCAAGCGCGCGCAAAAGTACGGCGCAGGCGTTTCCCTCGCGCTCGGTGACGATGTTCATGCAGCAGTAAATGCCGTAGATCAGGTAGACGTAAGCGAAGCCGGGAGGACCGAAGAGGATGACGGTGCGGGGGGTGCGCCCCTTGGAGGAATGCGCGGCCAGGTCCACCTCGCCAAGGTAAGCCTCGACCTCAACGATGCGCGCCACCCGCTCCACGCCATCTATCTGGTGCACGAGCCTTGCGCCGAGGAGGTCACAGGCCACGGCGACCGTTTCGCGGTCGTAGAAAGAGCGGGGAAGTTTCCGCAGGAGGTCCATGGCTCTTCCTCAGATCAGCCCTTCCTTGGTGAGTTTCTTCACCACCTCACTGGCGAGATCCTGCCCCACGGTGGTGACCTTGCTGGGGTCGGTGCTTTCCAAGGTGGCGGCCCAGATCAGTTTGTCGGATCCGGCGTCGAACAGGTTCACCTGCATGGTGGCGACATCGTAGGTAGTGATGTAGGTGGGGCCGTACAGGGCCATGGAGCGGTAGTATCCCGGGAAGTCCCACCCCGGAAACGCCTGCGGGTACCAGTACCCGGGATAGGGGCCCATGTCGGACTGAACGGTGGTCTGTTTCTCGACCTTGACGGTCTGCACAGTCAGTATGGCCTGGGCCTGGGCCCGCCGCACCGCACGCTCCAGCACCCCCCAGTCGGCAAGCGCCGCTCCGGGGATCACCGTGTACCCAGGCACAGCCTCCACCCCCTTGCGCGAGAATTCGCTAGCCAGCATGTCCTCGTAGACGCGGCGGGTAGATTCCTTGCTGCTGATGCTCACCACCAGTATCTTTTGCAGCCGCTGCGGGTGAAGTTCAGGGTTGCGCCAGGTGTCTACCACCGATACCGAGGCACAGGAGCAAAGAAGCGACGCCAGCCACAACATGATCGAGATCTCCAAAAGCCTGCGCATGTTTCACCTCCAGTAACTGGTTGATGTTGCACGGTTCCGGAACGGTTTTGACTGGCCGGGCAAAAGATGTGAAACATTTATACCAAGTTGCCTGCAGTTAGCAATCGTATATACTGGGGTGGTCCATCATTAGCGCCTTCCCTGCAGGGAATTATTAAGGACATGAAACGGCGGCAACGACCAGAGGTCGTGACTGGGCCGGTCCGTGCAGGACGAAAAGGCGAAGCTACTCAGGAGGCAAGACCATGGAAAATTTCAAGCGCGTTCTCGTGGTCAACAGGATGAGTGAGTACTCCCGTGACGCGATCGAGGCGGGCGTTTCGATCGCGCGAAAGTACGGGGCTGAGTTGTCGGTGCTGCACATCTTGTCCGGGGTGGCCGGCACGGTAAGCATGGGCGGCGCCTCCATCAACGCCCCGAGCCCTTACCCGGAGGGGAGCAAGAGCTACGCGAGCCAGCAGGACCAGGCCCGGGAGGAGTTGGAGCAGATCATCCGCAGGGAGATCACCGCGGGGCTTCCTATCAAGCTCATCATCAAGGAAGGAAAACCCCTGGACGAGGTGATGCAGGTGGTGAAGGAGGAACGGATAGATCTCATGGTGCTGCTCTCCCACGAGGAAGGGCGCCTGGAGCACATGGTCTTTGGCCGCGACAACGATGCCATCGTGCGCCACATGCCCTGCAGCATCCTGCTGATCAAGAGGGAGCCGGAGGCGGTGAACTGGTAAGGAGCCCGTCACATGCAAAAATGGATCTGCACCGTGTGCCGCCACATCTACGACCCCGATGAAGGGGACCCGGTAAACGACGTGCCGCCAGCGACCTCCTTCGAGGAGCTGCTGGAGGAGTGGCGCTGCCCGGTCTGCGAGGCGGGAAGAAATCTTTTCGAGCCCTACCCCGACCCGAAGCAGCGCCTTGAGGAAGGTTGAAAAAGGGCAAAAGGGTTCGGACAAGCCACGAGATCCACCTGCGGGAGCAGGTCATACGACCTGCTCCCGCTTATTTTGTGAACAACATAGAGACCTGCTTGGTAAAGGATTTGCGGGGACTGGATCAGCGATCTTCTTCCCTGGCGAAGGCGTAGTTGCTCTTGTGTTTGCAGAGGTAGTCATAGCCCACTGGCAGCGCGTACCTGCACTCGGCGTAATCTATGCCGCAGTAGAACATCTCCATCCCGCTTCCGGGCATGACAGCGCCGACGCTGCTGGTCCTGCACCGGGCAAAATCCGGATCCCTTTTTTCCTGTCGACATCTGGAGTTTTGCATGGCACCATCCTCGATCACATGATCGGGAGAGTATAATAAAAAACTTTTAACTATAAACCTTCCAGAGCTAAAAAGGATCCCGGGCCAGATGACTATCCTGCAAAGCCAAGACGTCAGCAAAAGCTACCGTATCGGAAACCGCTTGATCAAGGTGCTCGACTCAGTGTCGCTGTCGGTCGAGGCCGGCGAGTTCCTGGTGGTGAAGGGGGAAAGCGGCAGCGGCAAGTCGACGCTGCTCACCATCCTTTCCGGGTTGGACCGCCCGGACTTGGGAAGGGTTCTCATCGCCGGCGAGGACATAACCGACCTGGGCGAAGACGCCCTCGCCCCCTTGAGAAACAGCGCCTTCGGGTTCGTCTTCCAGTCCTTCCACCTGGTCCCGTCCCTGAACGCGCTGGAGAACGTGATGTTCCCGGCGGAGCTGAAAGGCGATCCGGCGGCCCGCGGCAAGGCGGAGGCCCTCCTGGAAAGGGTGGGACTCTCGGGGAGACTCGCGAGTTTTCCGCACCAGCTCTCCGGTGGCGAGAAGCAGCGCTGCGCCATCTGCCGTGCCCTCATCAACGACCCGCGCATCATCTTCGCCGACGAGCCAACCGGCAACCTCGATTCCATAAACGGAGCCGCGATCCTGGAACTGCTTTTGGAACTGCAGCGCGAGCGCGGCACGACGCTCATCCTGGTGACGCACAGCCCCGAGATCGCCCAGCGGGCGCATCGCGTGGTGACGCTCAGGGACGGCAGGATCGTCACGGGGCAGGAGCATGGTTAACACGAAATTCCTGCTGCGCCAGATGGCCGGCGCCAAGAGGCAGTGCGCCGTCTTCGTACTTTGCGTCGCCCTCTCCATGATCACCCTGGTCTCCCTGGGGAGCTTCCGCGAGAGCGTGGAGAGTTCGCTTCTGCGCGACGCCCAGTCCCTGCACGCCGCCGACATCATCATCAAGTCCCACGCCCCCATCCCGCAGGGCCTGGAGCGCGAGGTGGCCCTGCTTACAGACCGGCGCGAGATCAGGAACGCGCGTTTCTGGGAGTTCTATTCCGTGGTGCAAAAGCCTGCGGCCGACGCCTCGCTTTTGTGCAACATCAAGGTCGTGGAACCGGGGTACCCCTTTTACGGAGCGGTGCGCCTTGCCTCCGGCCGTCCCTTCGCAAAGGTACTCACCCCAGGAAGCCTGGTGGTGGAAAAGGTGCTGCTGGACCGGCTCAGGCTTCAAATCGGCGACCCGCTCAGGATAGGGAACGCGGTGCTGACCATAAAAGACGTCGTGCTGCAGGAGCCGGACCGTCCGGTGAATTTCTTCGCCCTCGGTCCCCGGGTCTTCGTAGCCGCGGCGGACCGCGACCGCCTCGCCTTGATCGGCAAGGGGAGCCGCGTCGAGCACGTCACCCTGGTCCAGATACTGGATCCGCCGAAGCTGGAAAAGGTCGCGTCAGAGCTTAGTGCCGCGGCCGGCAGCGACGGGCGGGTCAGGGTCGAGACTTACAAGAACGCGGGCTCGCGCGTGAAGCGCTTCTTCGACAACCTCCTTTTCTTCCTGAACCTAAGCGGCATCTTCACCCTGCTTCTTTCCGGCTTCGGCATCCAGAGCACGCTTTTTGCGCTCCTGAAAGAGCAGGAGCGGACCATAGCCGTGATGAAGGCGCTGGGCGCGAGAAGCCGCTTCATCATCGGGCATTTCCTGGGGCTCACCCTGATCCTGGGCTTTGTCGGGACCGTGGCCGGGCTCGGCGGCAGTTTAGCGCTGCAGCGCTACCTCCCAGTTCTTTTCAGCGGTCTGATACCGGCCCAGGTGACCTTGCAGGTCTCGCCAGCGGCGATCGTCCAGGGGATGGCGATCGGGCTTTTGGTGGTGCTTCTCTTCACCTTCCTCCCCCTGTACCGGCTGAAAGAGGTGAAGCCCAGGGCCATCTTCGGGAAGGAGGAAGCGGTGACCCTTTGGAACAGCTCCACCTGGATCATCGCCAGCTTGGGCGCTTTGTTCTTCCTCTTCATGGTGCTCATCCGGCTGCGGGACCTGAAGACAGGCCTTTACTTCATGCTTTCCCTGGTGTCGCTGATCCTGATTTCCTATCTCCTGGCAGCGCTCACCCTCCGCTTCCTGAAGCGGAGCCGGCCTCGAAACCTCGCCTTGCGCCAGGCGCTCAAGGGGCTTTTCCGGCCCCACAACGCCTCGCTTTCCATCATGGTCACCCTTTCCGCGGCCTTCGCCGTGATCTTCGCCATAAACCTGGTGGAGAAGAACCTGGACGCCACCTTCATCGACTCCTTCCCTCCCGGCGCCCCCAACGTCTTTTTCATCGACATCCAGCCTGACCAGCGCGACCCCTTCGCGCACATGGTCGGCCCCGGCGCAGCCTTCTACCCCATCGTCAAGGGGAACGTGACCGCGGTGAACGACGCACCCATAGACCCGACACGGGAGCGGAAATCCAGGGGGGACAACCTTGCGCGCGAGATGAACCTCACCTACCGTGAGTACCTGCTCCCCGACGAGCGGATCGAGTCCGGCAGTACCCTGTTCCGCAAGGACTGGACCGAGCCGCAGGTCTCCGTGCTGGACACGGTGGTGAAGATGCACGAGATGAAGGTGGGGGACCGGGTGAGCTTCCGGATACAGGGGCTTCCGATCACCGCCCGCGTCTCCAGCGTGCGCACCCGTACAAGCAGCGGTTTTTCCCCATTTTTCTACTTCGTTTTCCCCGACTCGGTCCTCTCCCAAGCTCCGCAGACCTTCTTCGCCGCCGTCAAGGTCGACAAGGCCGGGATCAGCGCTCTGCAAAACCGGGTGGTTGCGGCCTTTCCCAACGTGAGCGTCATCGACCTGACCGAGACCGTCACCGTCTTCGGCAGGATCATGCAGCGGCTTTCCAGCATCGTCAGGTTCTTCACCTCGTTCAGCGTCGCAGCCGGGGTCCTGATCATAATCAGCTCCGTCTTCGCCACGCGCTACGCCAGGATCCAGGAAGCGGTGTATTTCACGATACTTGGGGCGCGCAGGGGTTTCGTGCTCAAGGTCTTCGCCGCGGAGAACCTGGTTATTGGGCTGGTAAGCGGGGTTATCGCGCTGTTGATTTCTCAGTTGGGGAGCCTGATCATCTGCCGTAAGGGACTGGACATGCCGTATCAGCCCTATTTCCGCGACAGCCTGTTGCTGCTGTTGGGGACCACCATGCTGGTGCTGATCGTCGGCCTGGCCGTAGCGCTCCCCATCCTCTACCAGAAGCCCGTTGCGTTTTTGCGGGAGCAGTCGGACGAGTAAAGCAGCTTTGCGGAGGTTTCATGTTCAACTTGAGGTTTAGTGCCTTAACCATCTTATTCGCCACTCTTCTGATCTCATGCCAGAAGGAGAAGGAGCCTGCCGTGACCGCCACCGACAAGCCTGCCTACAGCGGAACCATCGTCGCGGTCGGCGACAGCCTGACCGCCGGACAAGGCGTCCCGGAGACCGACGCCTACCCCGCCCGCCTGGAACGTAAACTCAACGAGGCAGGGTACAAGTGGCGCGTGGTGAATGCCGGCATCAGCGGCGAGACAAGCACCGGCACACTCGCCCGGATCGACTGGATACTGAAACTCCAACCCGACATAGTGATCCTTGAGACCGGCGCCAACGACGGACTGCGCGGCCAGGACCCGGAATTGACCCACAGGAACATCGACCGCATCGTGACGACGCTGCAGTCAAAGAAAGTGGTCGTGGTCCTGGCGGGGATGCAGATGCTTACCAACATGGGCTCTCCCTATCGCGACAAGTTCTTGGCGATCTATCCGCGGGTCGCCAAGGAGCGAAAGCTGATACTGGTCCCGTTCTTCCTGGATAAAGTCGCTGGAGAGGAGAACCTCAACCTTTCGGATGGCATCCATCCCAATCCTCAAGGTTATGTCATTGTCACGGACACACTCTACCCGTACGTGGTTCAGGCCATAAAGCTCAAAACCGGGAGATGACGGTTGGGCCGCTCCAATCAGGTGCAGCTAAAAGTTGGCTGAAACCGCGTCTTGTCTTGCCTTTTTGCTCGATTTAATGTACACATACTCTGCTAAAGTGGGCGACCGGTCCGTTCTGCTAAACCCGCTTGAGACAAGTACAATCGACGATGCCTGGACCTGCCTCTTCCATGCCCAAGCTTGTCCTTCTGCCGAACTATTACTCTTTTAGGCCATCGCAATTCCGCTGCAAATTCGCTGGCAACAGGAGAAGCCCGTTTGGATCAATTTTCACTACAGGGTGACCATACCGCTCGCTCTGCAAGCCTGGAGAACCTGGGATCGTGGCACCCCGCCACGGACGCCCCCCCTCAGAAAGCGTCGACGCTGAGAGACGCCCTCCGTTACGTACGCCAGCCGCTTTATCTCGTGGAAAAGGGAGGGACCGTTGTCCCGAGACTGGGAGGCGTCGTCCGTCTCGGCGCTGGAAATCCTGGCGCACTGCCGGTTGCAGGCTACGCCCCCCCCTGCTTGCCGGAAAACCTGGGGGATCCCTCTTTTTGCCGCGACCTGGGCATCCGCTTTCCCTACGTCGGCGGCTCCATGGCCAAGGGGATCAGCTCCGCGGCAATGGCCGAGGAACTGGGTCGCGCCGGGATGCTCGGCTTCTTCGGTGCAGCTGGTCTCCCGCTTGCCACCGTCTCCGAGACAGCCGACCGCCTCAAGGCCTCCCTGGGCGAGATTCCCTTCGGCTTCAACCTGATCCACTCCCCGCACGAGCCCGAGCTGGAGAAGGAGCTTGCCGAGCTCTACATCAAGAAGGGGATCCGCATCATCGAGGCCTCGGCCTTTTTGGCTCTGACGCTCCCCCTGGTCAGGTACCGGCTGCACGGCATCAGGCGCGCCGCCGACGGCACCATCGTGACCCCGAACCGCATCATCGCCAAGGTCTCCCGCGAGGAACTTGCGGCGAAGTTCTTCGCGCCGGCTCCGGAAAAACTTTTGCGCGCGCTGGTTGCCAACGGCTCCATCACCGCGGAGCAGGCCGAACTGGCCGAGCTGGTCCCGCTGGCGCAGGACGTGACCGCCGAGGCGGACTCCGGCGGCCATACCGACAACCGCCCAGCCCTCGCCCTCTTCCCGACCATCAACGCCCTGGCCGCGAAGCTGCAGCGGCAGTACGGCTACAGTTGCCGCCTGCGGGTGGGACTTGGCGGCGGCGTCTCGACCCCGGCCTCAGCGGCGGCCGCCTTTTCCATGGGCGCTGCCTATGTGGTGACCGGGTCGGTCAACCAGGCCTGCGTCGAGTCCGGTACCTCCGACACAGTGCGCACCATGCTCGCCGGCACCCGTCAGGCCGACGTGACCATGGCCCCCGCCGCCGACATGTTCGAGATGGGGGTCACCGTGCAGGTATTGAAGCGCGGCACCATGTTCCCCATGCGCGCCCAGAAGCTCTACGAGATCTACCGCGCCTGCAACAGCCTGGACGACATCCCCGCAGCCGAGCGCGAGAAGCTGGAGAAGACGCTTTTCCTGGCGCCGCTCGCCGACATCTGGCGTGACACCCGCGCCTTCTTCGAAAAGCGCGACCCCGCACAGGTCGAACGCGCGGAGCGCGACCCGAAACACCTGATGGCCCTGGTGTTCCGCTGGTACCTGGGCATGGCAGCGCACTGGGCCAAGGACGGCCTCGAACCGCGGCGCATGGACTACCAGGTCTGGTGCGGCCCCGCCATGGGAGCCTTCAACGAATGGGCCTCCGGCTCCTTCCTCGACGCCCCCGACAACCGCAAGGTCGAAGCCGTGGCCCTCAACATCCTGTACGGCGCGGCGGCACTTAACCGCGCGAACTTCCTGCGCAGCCAGGGTATCGAGCTCCGGATGGATGAAATTGCACCGCAACCTCTCGAAATCGCACAAATCAAGGAGTACCTTTGTTGAAAACTGACGATCTGAAGCCGGCCTCCTCCAGTAACGGAACTCAGCTTGCCATCATCGGCATCGGTTGCCTTTTTCCCAAGGCCGACGACCGTGACGCCTACTGGGCCAACATCGCAGATGGGATCGACGCCATCACCGAGGTCCCCGAGACCCACTGGCCGGTGGATGCCTACTACGACGAAAACCAGAAGAGTCCGGACCGCACCTATGGCCGGCGTGGCGGATTCCTCTCCCCCGTCGACTTCAATCCGATGGAGTTCAACATACCCCCCAACGTCCTGGAGGCGATCGACACCTCCCAGCTTTTGGGGCTCGTCGCGGCCGGTCAGGCTTTGAAGGACGCGGGGTACGGCCCCGACCGCAGCTTCGACAAGAGCCGCGCCTCGGTCATCATCGGTGTGACCGGCACGCTGGAGCTGGTGATACCGCTGGGCGCGCGCCTGGGTCACCCGATCTGGCGCTCCGCCCTGAAGGACGCAGGCGTCGACGAGGCGACCGCCAACGACGTCGTGGAGCGGATCTCGGACTCCTACGTCCAGTGGCAGGAAAACTCCTTCCCGGGTCTTCTGGGGAACGTGGTCGCCGGCCGCATCAGCAAGCAGTACGACCTGGGCGGGACCAACTGCGTCGTCGACGCGGCCTGCGCCAGTTCCTTCAGCGCTCTGCACCTGGCTTCCATGGAGCTCGCCTCCGGCAAATCCGACATCGTCGTGACCGGCGGCATCGACACCTTCAACGACATCTTCATGTACATGTGCTTCAGCAAGACCCCCGCCCTCTCGCCTACCGGTAACGCGAAGCCCTTCGACGTTTCCGCCGATGGCACCATCCTGGGCGAGGGGCTCGGGCTCGTGGTCCTGAAGCGCCTTGCCGACGCCGAGCGCGACGGCGACAGGATTTACGCGGTGGTGCGCGGCGTCGGTTCCTCCAGCGACGGCAAGGGTGACGCGATCTACGCCCCGAGTGCGGCAGGCCAGAAGAACGCGCTCCTGAACGCCTACAAGAATGCGGACGTCATACCGCAGAGCATCGGCCTGATTGAGGCCCACGGCACCGGCACCAAGGTCGGCGACGCCGTCGAGATGACTGCGCTGCGCGAGGTCTACGGCGAGTCTGAGCTTCCCTGGTGCTGCCTGGGCTCGGTCAAGTCCCAGATTGGCCACACCAAGGCCGCCGCGGGTTCCGCTGGTCTCATCAAGGCGGCGCTCGCGCTGCACCACAAGGTGATCCCCCCGACCATCAAGGTGCAGACCCCGCAAAAAGAGGTGGTCGGAGAGAAATCCCCCTTCTACCTCGCCAGGGAGAAGCGCCCCTGGTTCCCGCGCCCCGATGTCCCGCGCCGCGCAGCGGTCAGCGCCTTCGGTTTCGGCGGCTCTAACTTCCACGTGGTACTGGAGGAATACCGCCCCGAGAAAAAGGCCGCCGACTGGGACGGCAACAGCCAGGTACTCGCCTTTTCCGGCGCCGACGCCGCAGCGCTTGCCGCCGCGCTGGACCGGGTGCCCACAGACGCAACCTGGAGCGCCGTCAGGGAGCTCGCTTACCACTCCCGCGCGAGCTTCGATCCCAAAGGGGCCATGCGCCTCGCCCTGGTGGTCGAGCGCGGCAAAACCAACATCGCCTCGCTGGTGAAGAACGCCAAGGCCATGCTGGAAAAGAACTCCAAATCGGCCTGGCAGACCCCCGACGGGGCCTTCTTCGGCTGCGGCGCCGCCGGCAAGCTCGGCATGCTCTTCCCGGGACAGGGCTCGCAGTACACCGGCATGCTGAACGACCTCGCCTGCCGCTTCCCGCAGCTTTTGGACGCAATCTCCGATGCCAACGAAGGGTTCACCTCCACCGACGGCAGGAGGCTTTCCGACCTCATCTACCCCCCTTCCGCCTTCGACGAAGAGAGCCGCACCAAGCAGGAAGAGGCCCTGCGGGCGACCCAGGCGGCTCAACCCGCCATCGGCGCCGTGAGCCTCGGCGCGCTGCACCTCTTGCAATCCTTCGGCCTGGAGCCTCAAGGAGTCGCCGGCCACAGCTACGGCGAGCTGACCGCACTTTGCGCCGCAGGAAGGCTGGACGAAAACGCCCTGCACGCCCTGTCGCGTCTGCGCGGTGAGTTGATGGGCGCGGGAAAAGGGGACAAGGGGAGCATGCTGGCCGTCTCCGCGCCGTTGGAAAAGATCGCCGAGGTGGTCGCTGCCGAGAAGCTGGACCTGGTGATCGCCAACAAGAACGCCCCCACCCAGGCGGTCCTTTCCGGCGCCAGCGCCGAGATCAAGCGCGCCGTCGAGGTCTTCAAGGGTCGTGGCCTTACCTGCAAGGAACTTCCGGTCGCAGCCGCTTTCCACAGCCAACTCGTCGCTGACGCCGCCACCCCGTTCCTGGCCGCACTAGACAAGATCGAGATGCCTAAGGCGAAGATACCGGTCTACGCCAACACCACGGCCGCGGTCTACCCCGAGGACTCCGCAGCCGCCAAGGCGCAGCTCGCCTCCCAGCTCGCGATGCCGGTTGAATTCGTAGCCGAGATCGAGGCCATGTACGCGGCCGGCATCAGCAGCTTCGTCGAAGCAGGCCCCGGCAACAGGTTGACCGGGCTTGTCTCCGCCATCCTCGCCGACCGCCCCCACACGGCCGTCGCCCTCGACTCTTCCTCGGGCAAGCGCGTCGGCGTGGCCGACCTTGGCCGTTGCCTCGCGCAACTGGCCGTGCTTGGGTATGGCGTCAAGCTCGCCGCCTGGGACGAGGAGTACCGCCCGGCTCCCGCAGGGAAAAAACCGCTTTTGAGCATTCCCATCTGCGGCGCCAACTACAGCAAACCCAAACCGAAGAAGCCGCCCGTTCAGCCAAAACCGGCCGCCGTGGCTGCACCCGCCGCTCCGCAAGCGGCAACCGCGCAAGCACCGCAGCCCGCCTACCAGGCCGCGCCTGCTACGCCCCAGCAACCTGTTCACCAGCCCGCTCCGGCCGCAGCCGCGGCGCCACAGGCTGCACTCGGGGAATCGCTGCGCCTGGCGCGTGAAGGGATGGCGGTCCTGCAGCGGATGCAGGAGGATACGGCACAACTGCACCGCCGCTTCCTCGAAGGGCAAGAGGTCGCAACGAGGACCTTCCAGACCCTGCTCCAGCAGCAGCAACAGTTGATCCTGGGCGCCCCCATCTCTCCAGCAGCGTTGGCCCCGGTGGCCGTGCCGGTTCAACCCCAGGCCCCCTCGTACGTCGCCCCGGCTCCGGTTGCTGCAGCCGTTGCGCCTGCTGTGGCTGCCCCGGCGGCCAAGGCAGCACCCGCCGTCGCTCCGGCTGCGCCGGTAGCAGCCCCAGCCCCCGCTCCGGCAGCAACCGCAGCTCCCGCTGGAGCCGACTCTGCGCGCATCACCCAGGTGCTCCTGGCGGTGATCGCCGAGAAGACCGGGTATCCGGTCGAGATGCTGGAGCTCGACATGGGGATGGACTCGGATCTGGGCATCGATTCCATCAAGCGCGTCGAGATCCTCTCCACGCTGCAGGAGCGCCTCCCGGGCACCCCAGCCATCGGCCCCGAGCACCTGGGCACGCTGCGCACCCTGGGCGACATCGCCGGGCACCTCTGCGTCTCGGCAGGTTCCGCGGCCCCGGCTGCGGCAGCAGTCACGGCAGCGACCGCAGCGCCCGCCGCCGCGCCTTCCGGGCTCGCGGCCGAGCAGATCACGGGCACCCTTTTGGCCGTGGTCGCCGAAAAAACCGGCTATCCCGTGGAGATGCTTGAATTCGACATGGGTATGGACTCAGATCTGGGTATAGATTCCATCAAGCGGGTCGAGATCCTCTCCACCTTGCAGGAGCGCCTTCCCGGGTCTCCCGCGATAGGCCCCGAACACCTGGGAACCCTGCGCACCCTGGGGGACATCGCCGGGTTCCTTTCCGCCTCGGCAGTCTCCGCCCCGTCCGCAGCAGCCTCGCCTGCCGTCGCCGCGGCTTCCGGAATTGCCGCAGGCGAGGTCACCAGCACCCTTTTGGCCGTAGTCGCCGAAAAGACCGGCTACCCCGTGGAGATGCTGGAGCTTGAAATGGGTATGGACAGCGACCTCGGCATCGACTCCATCAAACGCGTCGAGATCCTCTCCACCCTGCAGGAGCGCCTCCCCGGCACCCCAGCCATCGGCCCCGAGCACCTGGGGACGCTGCGCACCCTGGGGGACATCGCTAACTACCTCGCTGCCGGTTCGGCTGCGGCTGCCGCCGTGAGCGCGCCCGTCGCGTCCGCAAATCCCGCTGCAGTCCCCGCTCAAGAGATCACCGCCACCCTTCTTTCCGTGGTCGCCGAGAAAACCGGTTATCCGGTTGAAATGCTCGAGCTTGAGATGGGGATGGACAGCGACCTCGGCATCGACTCCATCAAACGCGTCGAGATCCTCTCCACGCTGCAGGAGCGCCTCCCCGGAACCCCGGTGATAGGCCCCGAGCATCTCGGCACCCTGCGCACCCTCGGGGACATAGCTACTTACCTCGCTTCCGGCTCGGCCTCGGCTGCGCCTGCCAGCGCCGCCCCGGTAGACGCACCGGCTCAGCCCGCGGCACCCCCTGCCGCCGCATCCGGCGACCCCGCCCGCGTCATGCAGACCCTTCTTGAAGTGGTCGCCGACAAGACCGGCTACCCGGTGGAGATGCTGGAGCCGGGAATGGGGATGGACAGCGACCTCGGCATCGACTCCATCAAGCGTGTGGAGATCCTATCCACGCTGCAGGAGCGGCTCCCGGAGACCCCGGCCATAGGCCCGGAACAATTGGGCACCCTGCGCACCCTCGGGGACATCGCTGATTTCCTCGCCGGAGTGTCGAGCGCGTCAGCACCGGCCGCCCAGGTGTCTGCCGCTGAGGCAACCCCTACGGCAACCCCTGCGGCTGCGCCGGAACCGGCTCTGGCACCGGTCCAGGCGATCCAGCGCAGCAGCGTCACTCCGGTCGAGCTTTCCGCCGACGACGAGGGCGAGGCCATCGTGCTCGCCAACGACGGCGAGATCTGGGTCACCGACGACGGCTCGGCCTTCGCCGCCGAGCTCTGCAGCATCCTCCTGGAGCACGGCTGCTCGGTCCGCAAGGTGAACGCCGCACAGGCACAGCAGACCGCACCCGCCGGGAAACTCTCCGGCCTTGTGATCTGCGCGCCCACAGCGGGCACCGACGATACCTTCCTGGAAAACGCCTTCCAGCTGGTGAAGAACGCAGCCGGCGCTCTCAATGAGTCGGCCCGCACCGAAGGGGCCGTCTGCGTCACCGTCTCGCGCCTGGACGGGGCCTTTGGCTTTGGTTCCGGCAAGAGCATCAAGGACCCGCTTTCCGGCGGTCTGGCCGGGCTGGCTAAGACGGCGGCCTTGGAATGGCCCGAAGTCTCCTGCAAGGCGATCGATCTCGGCGACTTCCCGCATGCGTCAGCCGCCGCCAGCGCCGTCGCCATAGAGATGCTGCGCCGCGGCCCGGTGGAAGTCGGCCTTTCAGGTGAGGGACGCTGCGCCCTGCAAACCGTTGTGCTCCCCTCCGCACCGGCTCCGGCCGAACCCGCTATCAAGGCGGGGGACGTGGTGGTCATCACCGGCGGCGGGCGCGGCGTGACCGCGGTATCCGCCATCGCGCTTGCCAAGGAGTACAAGCCGTTTCTGGTGCTTTTGGGGCGCAGCTCCGAGCCCGAGGATGAGCCCGCCTGGCTTGCCGGCGTCTCCGGAGAGGCCGAGATCAAGCGCACCATCATGCAGAACGCGCCAGGTAAACTCCACCCGCGCGAAATCGAAGAACGCTTCCGGGCGGTCATGGCCGGGCGCGAGCTGCGTGACACCCTGCAGAAGATCTCTGCAGTTGGCGCCGAGGCGATCTACCGTTCGGTCGATATTCGAGACCGCAGCGCCATGGATCTACTCCTTGGCGAGGTGCGCCGCGCCCATGGGCCTATCCGCGGCGTGGTGCACGGCGCCGGGGTCCTCGCGGACCGGCTCATCGTCGACAAGACCCCCGAGCAGTTCGGGCAGGTCTACAGCACCAAGGTCGAAGGGCTACGCGCGCTCCTGCACGCGACCCGCAACGACGAACTGAGCTTCATCGCCCTCTTCTCCTCCTCCACCGGCCGCTTCGGCCGCGTGGGACAGGTGGATTACGCGGTCGCCAACGAGGTACTCAACAAGGTAGCCCAGGCCGAAGCGCGCCGCCGCGGCGACTGCCGCAGCGTCAGCATCAACTGGGGTCCCTGGGACGGCGGCATGGTCACCCCGGCCCTCAAGAAGGTGTTCGCAGCCGAGGGGATCGGCGTGATCGACCTCACCGAGGGTGGCGACTTCCTCGCCAGGGAGATCTCCGCCGCCGGCTCGCCGGTCGAGATCGTGGCCATCGCCCAGCTCCCCGAGCAGAAGGGCGCTGCCGCCCCGGCCCCCTCCGCGGCGAAGAGTGAAAGTCTCTCCGAGGCGTTCGCGCTGACCCTGACCGTCCCGGAGTTCCCGTTCCTGCGCTCGCACGTCCTGGACGGCAAGGCCGTGGTCCCCATGGCCGTCATCGTGGAATGGCTCGCCCACGGCGCGCTCCACGGCAACCCCGGCTTCCGCTTCCACGGCTTCAACGACCTGAGGATCTGCAAAGGTGTGGTCTTCGAGGACAACACCTCGTTCCCCCTGAGCGTCCTCGCCGGGCGCGCTGTCAAGAAGGAGTCCTTCTGGCTGGTGCCGGTCGAGCTTTCCAGCCCCGGCGTCAACGGCAAGACCATCCTCCACGCCCGCGCCGAAATCGTGCTCGCCACCAAGCACGTCGAAGGTATCCGCTCCATCACGGAGATACCGGCCACAGCCTACGCCCCTCACGACGGGGTGATCTACAACAACGAGCGACTCTTCCATGGCCCCGACCTGCACGGGATCGAGCACGTCGACGGCTGCTCCGCCAAAGGGATCGCCGCCTCCGTTAAGGGCGCGCCCGCACCGGGCAAGTGGATCCGCCGCCCCTTGAGGAGCGCTTGGCTCACCGACCCGCTGGTTCTCGACAGCGCCTTCCAGATGATGATCCTCTGGAGCTTCGAGCGCTTCGGCGCCGGGTCGCTCCCCTGCTTCGCCGGCCGCTACCGCCAGTTCCAGGAAACCTTCCCGAAAGATGGGGCCCAGGTGGTCATCCGCGTCACCTCGGAGAACCCGCGCGGCGCCAGCGCCGATATGGAGTTCCTGGATCGCAACACAGGAAAGCTCGTAGCGCGCCTTGAGGGATACGAGTGCGTCATCGACCCGTCTCTCAAGCAGGCTTTCCAGCGTAACAAGCTGCGGACCGTCTCCGTTGCACTGGGGGCGGCATAGGCATGAAGCAGCAGTCGCCTTCCGTGGCAATCGTCGGCATCGGCGGGATCTTTCCCGACGCGCCGGAACTGACAACTTTCTGGAATAACATCCGCAACGCGAAAAGTGCCGCCCGCGAGGTCCCGGCCGGAAGATGGCAGCTTCCGGCCGACACCGCCTTCCACCCGGAAGCTGGAAAGCCCGACCACGTCTACTCCAAGCGCGGCTGCTTCATCGACTCCATACCTCCCCTGGCGAGCCTGTCGGGGCTGAACGTCGACCCGGAGCTCGCCTCCGGGCTCGATCCCCTGTTCCACCTGCTGCTGCACGCCGGCAAAAGGGCCTTCGACTCCGCCGTCACCACCGGGGTTGACCGCTCCCGCATCGGCGTCATCATCGGCAATCTGGCGCTTCCCAGCGAGAAATCCGCAGAACTCTCCCGCGCTCTCCTAGGGCGGAGCTTCGAGGAAAAGCTCCTTGGCCACGCCGGGGACGAACCGATCCCGCAGGGGCTGAACCGCTACGTGGCCGGGCTCCCCGCGGGCCTTCTCGCCGCCGCGCTCGGCCTGGGCGGGGGGTGCTGCACCCTCGACGCCGCCTGCGCCTCCTCCATCTACGCCATCAAACTTGCCTGCGACGAGCTTCTCTCCGGCCGTGCCGACGCCATGCTCACCGGCGGGCTCTCCCGCCCCGATCCGCTCTACACCCAGATGGGCTTCTCCCAGCTGCGCGCGCTGTCGCGCCGCGGCATCTGCTCCCCCTTCGACGCCAGCGGCGACGGTCTCGTCGTCGGCGAGGGCGCGGGTATCTTCGTGCTGAAAAGGCTCGCTGACGCCGTGGCGCAAGGGGACAAGATCTACGGCGTGATCAAGGGGATCGGTCTTTCCAACGACGTGGGAGGAAGCCTTTTGGCCCCCCTTTCCGACGGGCAGCTGCGCGCCATGCGCGCCGCCTACGTGAAAGCTGGGTGGAACCCGCAGGACGTCGACCTGATCGAGTGCCACGCAACCGGCACCCCCGTAGGGGACGCCACAGAAGTGGCGAGCCTCAGGGAGCTTTGGGGCGAGAAGGGAAAAGCCGGGAAAGGGTGCGTCATCGGCTCGGTGAAGTCCAACATCGGCCACCTTTTGACCGCGGCAGGTTCCGCTGCGCTCACCAAGGTGCTCCTCGCCATGGCGGAGGAGACCCTTCCCCCCACCGCCAACTTCAACCAGGCGCCGGCAAACTTCCAGCTGGAAGAAAGCCCCTTCCGGGTGCTGCAAAGCGCCACCCCGTGGAAAAGACGCGCCGACAATGTCCCGCGCCGCGCCGCCGTTTCCGCCTTCGGCTTTGGCGGCATCAACGGTCACCTGCTGGTCGAGGAATGGCTCCCTGAGAGCGAGGCCGCAGCCTCCCCTGTGCCGGAGAAGGGTTGCCCCATCGCCGTCGTCGGCCTCGATGCCCGCTTCGGGCAGTGGCAGGACCTCCCCTCCTTTCAGGCGCGCGTCCTGGGCGGAGGCGCGCCGGCGCGCCCGACCCAGCCCAAGGACTGGTGGGGCGCCGAGAAGAGCGCCTGGTTCGCCAAGGAAAAGCTGAAAGACACTCCCTTCGCCGGTTTCTACCTGGACCAGTTCGCCCAGAGCCCGGCGCAGTTCCGCATCCCACCCAAGGAACTGGAAGAGATGCTTCCCCAGCAGCTCCTCATGCTGCAGTCGGCCGCCGCAGCCATCGCGGACGCGGGGATGGACAAGAAGGAGAACCTGCGTGCCGGGGTCTTCATCGGTATCGCGCTCGACCTGAACAGCACCAACTTCGCCTTCCGCTGGTCCATTGCCGAAAAGGCGCGTGAGTGGGCCAAGGAGCTGGGCCTTAACCTCAACGATCAGGAATTTGAGCAGTGGGTAGCAGAGCTTCGCGAAGCTGCGGGCCCGGCCTTGAGCGCTAACCGGACCATGGGCGCCCTGGGAAGCGTCGTGGCAAGCCGCGTCGCCCGCGAATTCCGCTGCGGCGGCCCCAGCTTCACCGTATCCAGCGAGGAAAGCTCCGGACTGCGGGCCTTGGAGACCGCGGTGCGCCAGCTCCAGGGCGAGGAGATCGACCGCGCCGTCGTCGGGGCCGTCGACCTTGGCGGCGACCTGAGAGCGGCCATCGGCCAGCACCTGGGACGCCCCTACTCCCGTTTCGGCAGCGCTACCCCGTTCGACCAGTCTGCCGACGGCGCCATTGTGGGTGAAGGTGCTGCCACCGTTATTTTGAAGCGCCTGGAAGACGCGGAGCGCGACGGGGACAGGATCTACGCCGTGATCGGCGGCGTTGGTACTGCCAGCGGCGACCTGCTCCTTCCCGGCGCGGCCGCCTACCGCCACGCGCTGGAGCGCGCCTACGGCGAGGCCGGAGTCGCGCCGGAAAAGGTCGGCTACCTTGAGGCCCATGGCAGCGGACACGCCGCCGAGGACCGCATGGAAGCGGCCGCACTGGCCGACTTCTTCGACGACCCCGCCGGCGCCGCAGCTTCCCAAAGGCGCTGTGCCGTCGCCAGCGTCAAGGCCGACATAGGGCACGCCGGCGCCGCGAGCGGCCTTGCCTCGCTGGTCCGCGGCTGCCTGGCGCTTTACCAGGAGATCATCCCGGGGGCGCGCTCCGGCGAGCGGCCGCTCGGCAAGGTATCCGGAAACGGCGCCCTCTTCCTCCCGGAGGCCTCGCGCTTCTGGCTCAGGAACCGCTGCGAAGGACCGCGCCACGCCGGCGTCAGCGTCTTCGGGGTGGACGGCAGCTGCAGCCACGTCGTGCTTCAGGGGTACGACAAGGAGCAGCAAAAAGCCACGGCGGAGAAAGTCGCGCCTTTGGGCGGCTGGGACGAGTACCTCTTCTGCATCGCAGGAAGCGACCGGCAACAGCTGGCCGAACGCCTGCAGCAGTTGAAACTGCAGGCTGAGAAAACACCGGCTCCCTCCCTGTCTGCGCTCTCGCACGAACTGCTCGACAGCCAGAGGGGTCTTGCCGCTGAGCCGCTGGCGATAGCCCTTGTGGCGCGCAGCCTCGAAGAGCTCGCTGCGCTCTGCCTGCAGGGGGAGCGGATGGTCCAGTCCGACCCGGCCTACGCCGAGGCGGTGCTACACCCGTCGCTGCGCGACCGCATCTTCTTTAGCGCCGAGCCAATGGGCAAATCAGGGAAGATCGGCTTCGTCTACCCCGGTTCCGGCAACCACTTCGCCGGGATGGGGATGGAGCTTTCCGCACGCTGGCCGCAGGTCTACCGCCGCCAGGACAGCGAGAACCTCTACCTGCGCGACCAGTTCCAGCCGGAGCAGTTCTGGAACGGCGCCCCGGTGGAGAACGTCAACGAGAACCACCTGGCGGTTATCTTCGGCCAGGTGGCTACTGGCTGCGCCGTGACCGACGTGGTGCGGCAGTTCGGGATCGACCCCAACGCCGTGATCGGCTACAGCCTTGGGGAATCCGCCGGTCTCTTCGGCACCCGCACCTGGGTCGAGCGCGACCTCATGCTGTCGCGCATGAAAGCCTCCACACTCTTCACCCGCGACCTGGCAGGAGAGTGCCGCGCCGCCAGGGAGGCATGGGGTGAAACCGAGGGAAAAGAGATCCACTGGAGCATCGGCGTCATCGACGCTCCGGCCCGCGAGGTGCGACGCGCGCTGAAGAAAACCTCGCGCGTCTATCTGCTCATCGTCAACACCCCGGACGAGTGCGTCATCGGCGGAGACGTGAAATGGGTTAAGCACCTGGTCGCCATGCTGGACTGCCGATTCTTCCCGCTCCAGGGAGTCACCACGGTGCACTGCGAGGTGGCGCGCCAGGTGGCAACGCCCTACCGCGACTTGCACAACTTCAACACCACCCCTCCCGCAGGGGTCACCTTCTACAGCGGCGCTGCCGGCGCGGCGTATCAGGTGCACCGCCGCTCCGCCGCCGACTCGATCCTCTCCCAAGCCATCGAAGGGATCGACTATCCCAAGGTGATCGAGACGGCCTACGCCGAGGGGGTGAAGTATTTCATCGAGATGGGACCGGGCGGCTCCTGCAGCCGTATGATCGGACGCATCCTCGCCGGACGCCCCCACATGGCGCGCTCCGTCTGCCTCCCCGGGGTGGATGCCAACTCGGCATTGCTGCGGCTCTTGGCCCAGCTCACCTCGGAGCGGGTTCCCGTCGACTTCGAACCGCTTTTCGCCCTGACACCGGCGCGGGTCCCCGCCACCATAGCCACCGGCGATGGCAATTCCATCCGCTTCACCACCGGCGGCGAGGCATTCGCACCGTCGCGCCCGGGGAAGGAAGTTTCGGCACCGGTAGCGGCGCAAGTCAAGCCGATGGCACCGGCTTCCTCTGTACCTGCCGCGGCAGCGGCACCGCAGTCTACGCAAATAAGGCGGTCCACAGATGCGCCGGTAAGTGCGATGCGGATTCCGGTTACAGATCAAGCACCTGCACCGACACAACCTGCGGCGCAGCATACCCCATCCCAAGCGCAGCCTAAGGCGGCCTCGCCCCTGATGGGGCAGCCGCAGGTGAACCCAGCGCCGCTACAGGCCGTTGCGCCGCTCCCCATAGAGGGTGCGGTCCAGGAACCTTTGCTGCGCGAGTTCGCAGCCGCACAGGAGGCCTCCCAGCAGGCTCATGAGGCATACCTGCGCGTCGCCAATGACCTCTCCCGCTCCATCGCGGAAACGCTTGCGCTGCAGATATCCCTGCAACAGCAGATGCTGCAGGCTGGTATCCCCATCGAAACGGCGCCTGCTTTCCAGGCAACGGCAAGCAACGCGGCATGGTCCCCGGAACCGGCTGCGGCAACACACGCTGCGCCCCAGGTGGCAGCGCAGCCCTCAGCCGTGGCTGCACCCTATCCTGGCGCCCTTCCGGCGCTCTACGACGAGCAGATGTGCTTCGAGTTCGCCATCGGGTCTGTTGCCAAGATGCTGGGACCCGAGTTTGCCGAGGCGGACACCTTCCCGACCCGCGTCAGGCTCCCCGACGCGCCGCTGCAACTGGTGCACCGCATCGTGGCGCTGGAGGGAGAGCCCAAGTCCATGACTAGCGGCCGCGTGGTGACCCAGCACGACGTGCACCCGGGCGCCTGGTACCTTGACGGCGGCCGCATCCCGACCTGCATCGCCGTCGAGGCAGGGCAGGCCGACCTCTTCCTTTCCGGTTACCTGGGGATCGACTTCATCACCAAAGGGCTGGCCGTGTACCGCCTTCTGGACGCAGTGGTCACCTTCCACCGCGAGCTTCCCGGGCCGGGCGAGACCATCAACTACGACATCCGCATCGAGCGCTTCTTCCGCCAGGGGGAGACCTACCTGTTCCGTTTCCACTTCGAGGCGACGGTGAACGGGGAGCCGCTTCTCTCCATGCGCAACGGCTGCGCCGGGTTCTTCACCCAGGAGGAACTCGACGCCGGCAAGGGGATCGTGCGCGGCGCCATCGACCTGCGCCCCAAAACCGGAAAGCTTCCGGCGGATTGGAAGTACCTGGTGCCGATGCAGCCTGCCGCATACGGCGCCGGGCAGTTGAACGCGCTGCGCAACGGTGATCTCGCGTCCTGCTTCGGCCCCCTCTTCGCCGGGCTTAGCGTACGTCGCCCGCTCACCATACCGGGCGGAAGAATGGAACTGGTGCACCGCGTCATGGAGCTTGTGCCCGACGGCGGGCGCTGTGGCCTGGGCTTCATCCGCGCCGAGGCAGACATCCACCCCGACGACTGGTTCATTACCTGCCACTTCGTCGACGACCGCGTCATGCCCGGCACGCTCATGTACGAATGCTGCATGCACACGCTGCGCATCTTCCTGCTGCGCCTGGGCTGGGTGGCAGAGGCCGAAGGCGCCACCTGGCAGCCCGTTCCCGGCGTCGCCAGCCAGCTTTGCTGCCGCGGCCAGGTGCTGGAGACGACCAAGGTGGTCACCTACGAGGTGACGGTGCGTGAGCTGGGGTACCGCCCTGAGCCTTACGCCATCGTGGACGCGCTGATGTACGCCGACGGCAAACCGATCGTAGAGATCACCAACATGTCGGCCCAGCTGACCGGGACCAACCATCAAGCGCTGCTTGAACTTTGGGGCGGTAAAGGTGTGGAAATTTCTGCAGCAACCGTTTCGGCTCCGATCAGCGGCAGCTACGACGTGAAGCCGGCGGTCTACACCAAGGAGCAGATCCTCGCCTACAGCAACGGCAAGCCGTCCGAAGGGTTCGGCGACAGATACCGGATCTTCGACAGCGGGAGAAAGATCGCCCGGCTCCCCGGCCCTCCCTTCCAGTTCATGGACCGGGTGACCGCGGTGCGGGGCGAACCGTGGCAGATGGTCCCGGGGGCGATGGCCGAGGCGCAATACGACATCCCGGTCGACGAGTGGTATTTCGCCGCGGACCGTCAGCCGCGCATGCCCTTCTCCGTACTGCTCGAAGCGGCACTGCAGCCCTGCGGCTGGCTGGCCGCCTACGTGGGCTCCGCGCTCACCACCCCCAACGACATCTCCTTCAGGAACCTGGGAGGAACGGCGGTGCAACATAGGGCAGTGACGCCTGGAACCGGCACGCTCACCGCGACCGCCACCCTCACCAAGGCGGCGACGAGCGGCGGCATGATCATCCAGGAGTTCACCTTCAGCGTGGCCGACCGCCAGGGCGTCCTTTACGAGGGAGAGACCATGTTCGGCTTCTTCGCCAAGGAGGCGCTGGCGAACCAGGTCGGCATCAGGGACGCAGCCCCGCACCAGCCGACGGCTGATGAAATCGCGCGCGGGAAGAAGCTCCCCTACCCCGAGAGCCGCCCGTACCCGGAGAAAAAGCTGAGGATGATCGACCAGATCGAGCTCTACGTCGCCGACGGCGGCCCGGCAGGTCTCGGTTACCTGAAGGGGACCAAGCAGGTCGACCCGGACGAGTGGTACTTCAAGGCTCACTTCTATGAAGACCCGGTGACCCCGGGCTCGCTGGGGCTCGAGTCCTTCATGCAATTGGTGAAGTTCGCAGCAGTCGAGCGTTGGGGCTGGCAGGAGGGCGACACCCTGGCGGCAGTGGCGCTGGAGCGGGAGCACCGCTGGCTCTACCGCGGGCAGGTGGTGCCGACCAACAAGGAAGTCACCGTCATCGCCTGGATCACCGCCGTCGACGAAGCCAACAGGATACTCACCGCCGCCGGGTTCCTGTATGTGGACGGGCGCGCCATCTACCAGATGAACGACTTCACCCTGCAGTTGGAGCGGGGGTAGGCTGACTCCTCTGTGTTCCTGGGTGCTCCTCTGTGGTGAGTGCTTTTAAGGTTTTGGTTTTCTCTGTTTACCGGCCTTTGTTGTGAGGCAGTAAGTTTTTGATTTTTCTCCGTGGCCTCCGTGAACCTCCGCGTCCTCTGTGGTCATGCTGTTTAGATTCCAAGGTTCAGTTTTTAAGGTGATGAATGAAGTATTCCAAGGTATTTATCGAATCTTTCGGCTATGAGCTGGCCCCGGTGGTCGTCACTTCAGACGAGCTGGAGGCGCGGCTGGAGCCGCTATACAAGACCCTGCACTTTACCCCCGGACAGCTCCAGGCGCTGACCGGCATCCGCGAGAGGCGCTGGTGGGAGCCCGGCTTTCAGCTTTCCAAGGGGGCCGTCGCCGCAGGCAAGAAGGCGCTCTCGGCGGCCGGCATCCCTGCCTCCGAGATCGGGGCTCTCCTTTACACCGGCGTCTGCCGGGAGCGTTTCGAACCCGCCACAGCCTGCCGCGTGGCAGCGGGGCTCGGCATCTCGGGTAACACCGCAGTGTTCGATCTCTCCAACGCCTGCCTCGGCGTCCTGAACGGCATCCTCGAGGTGGCAAACCGCATCGAACTGGGACAGATCCGGGCGGGACTGGTTGTTTCCTGCGAGAGCGCCCGGGACATCAACGACATCATGATCGCCCGCATGCTGGAAGACAGGAGCATGGAGAACTTCGCCAGCTCGCTCGCCACCCTCACCGGCGGCTCCGGGGCAGTGGCGGTACTTCTCACCGACGGCTCCTTTTCCAACTCCGGCAGGCGGCGCCTGCGCGGCGGAATGACCCAGGCGGCCCCCGAACACCACGCCCTTTGTCTTTGGGGGATAACCCCCGACGGCAAGGGAGGTTTTGAGCAGTCGATGAGCACCGACGCGGTGAGCGTGATGAACTACGGCGTGGAGCTGGGGCGGCGCACCTGGGAGGAGTTTCTTCCCGAGGTGGGCTGGAGCGAGCACGACGTCGACCGCGTCATCTGCCACCAGGTCGGTAGCGCGCACCAGAGCGCCATCCTGAAAACCCTTGGTATCCCGCTGCAGAAGGACTTCACCAGCTACGAGTTCCTGGGCAACATGGGGACGGTATCTCTCCCCTTGACCGCGGCGCTTGCCGACGAGAGGGAGGTCCTCTCCGAGGGGGACCACGTGGCGCTTCTGGGGATCGGCAGCGGGCTCAACTGCTTAATGCTCGGGGTCGATTGGTAACGAGACGACGAATACACAGGCACAGGTAAGTATCTAATGACTTTCGACATAAAAGCGCACTACCCCTTCACCGGACGCACCCTTGACCTGGACGGCCTCTCCTACCACTACCTCGACGAGGGCGCGGGAGACCCGGTGGTCATGGTGCACGGAAACCCTTCCTGGTCCTTCTATTACCGGAACTTGGTGCTGGCGCTGCGCGACAATTTCCGCTGCATCGTCCCGGACCACATCGGCTGCGGCTATTCGGACAAGCCCGGCGACGACCGCTACGACTACACTCTGCCGCGCCGCATCGACGACCTGGAGCGCCTGATCGACCACCTGCACCCGGAGGGGAAGATCACCCTGGTGCTGCACGACTGGGGCGGGATGATCGGTATGGGGTACGCCAGCCGGCACCCGGAGCGGATCGGGCGCATCGTGCTTTTGAATACCGCGGCCTTCCATCTCCCGAAGGAGAAGCCCTTCCCGCTCGGGCTGAAGATCTGCCGGGAAACGGCACTGGGGACGCTCCTTGTGCGCGGCTTCAATGCCTTCAGCGTGGGTGCCTCCATCGTCGGCTGCAAGAAGCACCCGATGCCCTGCGAGCTGCAGCAGGCCTACCGCTCCCCCTACAATTCCTGGGCGAACAGGATCGCCACGCTGCGCTTCGTCCAGGACATCCCTCTTGCCCCCGGCGACCGCAACTACGACCTGGTCAGCGAGATAGCCGCGGGGCTGGAGCGCTTTGCCGATCTCCCCATCGCCATCTTCTGGGGGGAGCTCGACTTCGTGTTCGACCGCACCTTCCTCGCTGAGTGGCAGCGCCGCTTCCCCAAGGCAAGAGTGAAAAGCTACCCCGACGCCGGGCATTACATCCTGGAAGACATGAAGCACGAGGTGGTGCCTATGATCGCCGAATTCCTGCGAGAGACCACACCCGGGGAGATCCGCTGAGTCCATGCTAGAGAGCGAACTGGTCAACATTGCCGCACATCTGCCGGAGATGGCGAAGCGCCAGCCCGACACCAGGGCCATCATCTTCCCAAAGCAGAACCGGAGCCTTAGCTTCTCCGAACTGAACACGCTGAGCGACCGGATCGCGCGGGGGCTAATCGCCAACGGCATCTGCCGCGGGGTGCGCACCGTGCTGATGGTGACGCCGAGCCCGGAGTTTTTCGCCCTCACCTTCGCACTCTTCAAGGTGGGCGCGGTGCCGGTGCTGATCGACCCGGGGCTGGGGATCAAGAACCTGAAGCAGTGCTTCTCCGAGGCTCAGCCGCACGCCTTCATCGGCATTCCCAAGGCGCATCTGGCGCGGCTCATCTTCGGCTGGGGCAAGGAGACCATCAGGACCTGCATCACCGTCGGCTCGCGCCTTTTCTGGGAAGGAACCACCCTCAAAAGGATCATCGACGAGCACACCGACGCCTCCCCCTTCGTCCCCGCCCCGACGAGCTCCGAGGACGTGGCCGCCATCCTCTTCACCAGCGGCAGCACCGGGGTCCCGAAGGGGGCAGTCTACAGCCACGGCAATTTCGCAGCACAGGTGCAGGCGCTGAAACAGGTGTACGGCATCGAGCCGGGCGAGATCGACCTCCCCACCTTCCCGCTCTTCGCCCTCTTCGCCCCCGCCCTCGGCATGACCGCCGTAATCCCGGAGATGGACTTCACCCGCCCCGGCTCGGTGGACCCGAGGAAGATCATCGGCGCCATCCAGAAATACGGCGTCACCACCATGTTCGGCTCCCCTGCCCTCATCAACCGGGTCGGGCGCTACGGCGTGAAACATCAGGTGAAACTCCCCACCTTGAGGCGCGCCATCTCGGCCGGGGCTCCGGTCTCGGCCGCGGTACTGGAGCGTTTCACCTCGCTGCTAAACCCGGGGGTGCAGGTCTTCACCCCCTACGGCGCCACAGAGGCGCTTCCCGTCTGCTCCATCGGCAGCACCGAAATCCTGGAGACCACCAGGAAGATCACCGATGCCGGCGGCGGCGTCTGCGTGGGGAGACCGGTCGAGGGGATCCGGCTGGAGATCATCCAGATCAGCGACGACCCCATCTGCTGCTGGCACGAATCGCTCAGGGTGCCGACCGGGAAGATCGGCGAGATCGTAGTGCAGGGAGAGCAAGTCACCAAGGGGTACTACAACCGCCCCGAATCTGACCACTTATCGAAGATCGCCGACCCCGAGACCGGCTCCTTTTTCCACCGTATGGGAGACTTGGGCGGGCGTGACGAGGAAGGAAGGATCTGGTTCTGCGGACGCAAATCACACCGCGTGGAGACCGAATCGGGGCCGTTTTACACCATCCCGTGCGAGGCGGTTTTCAACACGCACCCGGCAGTGTTCCGCACGGCGCTGGTGGGGGTGGGCGCGCCGGGCGAAGTAAAGCCCGTCCTCTGCGTGGAGCTGGAAAAGGACGTCAAGGCTGACCCCGAGCAGGTGCGGGTCGAACTCCTTGCGCTGGCGCAGGACCATATCCACACGAAGTCGATCGACACCATCCTGTTCCACCCCGCTTTCCCGGTGGACATCCGTCACAACGCCAAGATCTTCCGTGAAAAGCTGTCAGTCTGGGCGGCTGCGAGGCTCAAATGAAAGCTCTCGTGACCGGCGGGGGAGGTTTCCTGGGCTCCGCCATAGTGCGCCAACTGCTGGCCCGGGGAGACCAGGCGATCAGTTTCTCGCGCTGCGAGTACCAGGAATTGGCCGCGCTCGGCGTGGAACAGCGCCGCGGCGACCTGTCGGACCTGGAAGCGGTGGTGGAGGCGGCCCGCGGCTGCGACGTCGTTTTCCACGTCGCGGCGAAAGCCGGGATATGGGGTGAATACGAGGAGTACTACCGCGCCAACGTCACCGGCACCGAAAACGTCATCGAAGCCTGCCGCAGGCTCGGCATCAAAAGGCTCGTCTATACCGGCTCCCCCAGCGTGGTTTTCGACGGCTCCGACGTCGAGGGAGGGGACGAGTCGCTCCCCTATCCCGCGCATTTCGAGGCGCACTACCCCCACACCAAAGCCCTGGCCGAGCAGGCGGTGCTCGCGGCGAATAGTCCCACGCTTGCGACCGTGTCGCTCCGCCCCCACCTGATCTGGGGCCCCGGCGACAACCACCTGGTGCCGCGCATCGTGGCGAAGGCACGCGCCGGTGCCTTGAAACGGATCGGCAACCGCCCCTGCCTCGTGGACACGGTGTACGTCGAAAATGCCGCGGAGGCTCACCTGAACGCGGCCGACCGGCTGAAATCGGGAAGCACGCCGGCGGGAAAGGCCTACTTCATCTCCAACGGTGAGCCGGTCCCGCTCTGGGATATGGTGAACCGTATCCTCGCAGCGGCAGGACTACCACCGGTGATGCGCCGGGTTTCTCCCGGCATTGCCTACGGCGCAGGAGTTGTCTGCGAGGCCCTCTGGAGGGTGCTGCGCCTCTCCGGTGAGCCACCGATGACCCGGTTCGTCGCCAAGGAGCTGGCCACTGCGCACTGGTTCGACATCTCGGCTGCGCGCGCCGACCTCGGCTACCATCCCCGCGTATCCATCGAGGAAGGGCTTAAGCTGCTGCAAGAATCCCTGGGGCAAGGGCGTTGATAGCGGTTCCGGGGGAGGAAGGAGCTTTCTTCGAGCTGGCTTCGCTGGAACAAACCGAAGTGGAAAGGGAGCGGCTTTACACCAGCCTCTCTCCCGACGAGCTGCTGCGAGGCGATCGCCTCCTGGATCCGGTGAAGAGGGAGCGCTTCCTGGTGGGGCGCGGGATATTGCGAGGGCTGCTGGGGGGTGTTACCGGGGAGAAAGCGCGGGAGATCAGCTTCTGTTACGGGGAATACGGCAAACCGTCGCTGCAGCAAGCCTCAACAACCGGTTCCATAGGGTTCAACGCCTCCCATTCCGGCACGCAGCTTCTGGTTGGAGTCGTCTTCGGCGGCGAGGTGGGGGTGGACCTGGAGGAGCTCAGGCTGGATCTCGACTTCGCACCCATGGCCCGGCGCTACTTCTCTCCCCGCGAACAGCAGGAACTGTTCAGCCTCCCCTGGGAGGAGCAACTCCCCGCTTTTTACCGCTGCTGGACCCGCAAGGAAGCTTATCTCAAGGGAATCGGCGCCGGCTTTTCGCAACCCTCCACCTGCTTCGACGTCTCTTTGCTTCCAGGGGAAAAACCCGCGCTCCTGGCGCACCGCATCACGCCGGATGACGTCGACCGGTGGCGCTTGCACGATCTCCCCGTCCCATCCGGCTACTGCGCCGCGATAGCCATCCGCAACACCTGAGCCACCGGCAACGAACTACATCCCACACCCCACCCCTCTCCCTGCGGGCGGGGGGAGACAAGCCAAGTCACCGCTAATCGTACACCTCTCCCTGTCTGAGAGGGATGGAATCAACTATCCGCCCCTACGTCCAGCAACGGAAACGGCACATCGCTGTGCCCCTTCACTTCTTCACGCGGAAGGCCCGGTAGGCGTCCATGTGACTGCGGTATTTGACGAGACTCACCTCGCTGTTCAACCAGGCGTAGATGATCGCGTTGCTCTCCTTGTCCCACTTGAAGAAAAGGCGATGGTGCTGGTCCAGCTTGGCCCGCCTCCACTGCTGGTAGAGGTGTCCCGGCGCCTCCCCCTGGTAGTAGCTCGGGTGCTGGGGGTGAGCGGGTATCTCGGACTTGATGGTCTTGTAGATGCGCGCCAAAAGCCTGGCCTGGGGCGACTTCCGGTAATTGTCGGGATCCCTTTCACGCTCCTTCGCCACGGCGGCTACCAGTTCGTCAAGAACCTGCTGAAAAGCCGCGTGAAAGCGGATGTGGGATTCCTCGTTCAACATCGATCAGACCTCCACGCCTGCCACCAGTTCCTCGATCAGTTCTATCTGCTTGGGGTCAGGGACCTTGATGGTGTCGGCGCTTGCCCCCAGTTCCCTGTCCATGTAGTCGTACAGTTCGTACATCGTCTCGTTTTCGACGGAGAAGGAAAATACGTCGAAGATGCGCGGGTGGCAGGCAACACTGTCGAGCTTCGCAGATATCAGGTCCTCGTAGTAAGTCGCGACCAGGTTCTCCGGCAGCAGGAAGCGGTAATGAATGAAACAGCAGGAGTCTACCAGGGGAATCAGCTCGTAGCGGTGCTTCAGGATGATCGCGTCACTCTCGCAGAGGGCGTCCCCAACGGCGGCGATGACCAGCTTCAGGTCCTGCTCCAGGAGCTCGTGCTTGACGAGGCTTTCGTTCAGCATCTCGCAATGCCCCTGGTCCGGGTGCCGCACCCCTTCGTGGCTTTGCTGCCATTGAGCCAAAAGCCTTTTCTGAAGCGATAACCTTCCGGTCAGGGGTGCAATGCGCAGTGCCGCGTTCAAAAGCTTAGGGTCCTGGGGGGCGAGGTCTAGGGCGAGCAGCGTGTACTTCGCGCATTCGTTCCATAGGCAGGCCTTTTCCAGGGACAGGGCGTAGTACATAAGGGACAGGCACGACACGGAAAGCTCGATCGCCTTCTTGTGTTCGGCATGCATGGAGGAGAGGTCGTGCTCCAGGCAGGCCACCAGCCCCAATAGCGCGTGCGCGGAGACGGGGTCGCTTTTCATCAGGGAGCCGGCGGCCTTCTTGTACTTGGCAAGCAGGATCCCCTGGGTCACGTCCCTGCGTGTAAAAAGGGAGAGCTCGGTCCAAAGCTTCAGGAAATCGGGTTTTTTCTTCCAGAACATGGCCAACTCAGAGAAGCTCGGTCTGGCAGTACTTACACACCGCTTCACGCCACTTGACGAACTCCCTGCATTTCGGGCACTGACGGTAATGTCCGTGGACCGCCCGCAAGGGTTTCTGGAAAAGGGTCACCATCAATGTGGGGGGGAAAACGAAGTTGAGCAGGAACCAGGTGAAGGGGTTGCGCCCCTTGGACCAGGCGATCCAGGCGCCGATCAGCCCCGGGAGCAGGAAGAAAACAGCTATGAAGATCCACCCGCGAATGTCGTCCGTCATGCATCCTCCGTAAGTGCCGCTACGTCCTCGGCTCGGTCCTGGTGATGGTGCTGCGCAGGTTCAGCCCGAGCAGGTCCGATGCCTCGCGCATGAGGCTGCGGTAACGCTCGCTGAAATGTGCTATCGCTTCTTCCCTGTTTTCCTCGGCATCGAACGGCAACTGGGTGCGCACCAGCACGATCAGGATCTCCTCCAGCGCGTCGCTTTTCTTTCTAAGCTCTGTTATCTCAGTAAGCGCCTCTGCCAGAAGATCATTTCCGGCGGCACCAGCTTCTATGGAGCTCTTAAGCTTTTGTGTTATATCGGACATAGCATGCTCCTCCTTGAGGGGTGAATGGTAACAGCGGCTATTAATTGAGTCAACAATCATCGCCCTGTGACTGGGAAATTGATTTCAGTTCACTTCTTGTTGCCAAATGAAGACAAAGGAACTATGCTCTGTCCCCTGCAGTCATCACTAAAACCAAGAGGACCCATACATGAACAGGTTCGCCGCATTGCTCATCGGTTCCGCCCTCACCTCCCTGATCGCCAGCCACGGCTTTGCCGCCGATGCCCAACCGGAAGCTGCCCGGCCGGTAGACGCAGCCGCAGCACCCGCGACGCCTGCCGAACCTGCGGCGGCTTCCGCTCCCGCAACCCCGGCGCCCCCCGCCGCGCAGCCTGCAGCCAAAGACGAGAAAGCTGCCCAAGTTGTCTCTGCCGGGAAAGAGGTCAAGATCGGCTTCATCAGCATGAGCAAGGTTGCCGCGGAAACGACGGAGGGGAAGGCAGCCACCTCCCAGTTGAGCGCGCGCTCCGGCAAGCTGCGCGAAAAGATCGAGGCCAAGCAGAAGCAGCTTGAGAAGCATAAAGCCGCCATAGAGTCCAAGCTTCCCACCATGTCCCCCAAGGAACGCCAGCTGAAGGCTTCCGAATTCCAGAAAAAGGTCGAAGATCTCCAGAAGATGATACGGGCAAGCGAGCTGGAAATGTCGAAAATGCAGGACAAACTGACCGCCGAGATTTACGCCAAGATTAAGGAGGCAGCTACCGCTTACGCCAAGGCCAATGGATTTGCCGTTGTGGCCGAGGAAAAGGCGGTGCTTTACGTGACCGAAGAACTGAAGCCGAAGGATCTCTCCGAGGAGATCATAAAGTACATGGACAGCAAGCAGGCGAAATAATATCCCTCCAGCATATGCTGCACCTGAACAGGGGCCTCAAGGCCCCTGTTCTTTTTTCTCCCCCAGTTTTCTCCCCCCAGTTACCCACTGATCCCCGCCAGGTCCCCGGTCTGCTGCGACCGCAAAAGCTCCATGCATAAAATCAGGCAGGATAAAGGAAATTTAATCCTGCATGGTACAATGGGAAAATATTTTTTTCGGGGAGCTAAATCCAGTTTCAGTCTCGGGGGCGGAAATGGAAGTCAGACGCGGCATCACAGCATTCGGGCTGGCCCTGGCGCTGCTATTGCCAGTGCCGCAGGCGCAGGCAACACTGGGAGAAAGGGCCGACTCCATTGCGAAAGACAGCAAGGCCCTTTCCACGGCTACCTGCAAAACGGTGCAACGTGACAGGTACGCAATGCAGGAAATGACCTCGGAAACAACGGCAGTCAGGGAGTTCCTGACGCCGGAAGGGGTCGTCTTCGCAGTCGCTTGGAACGGGCTGGTTCATCCTGATCTCAGCCAGTTGCTCGGCTCCTACGATCAGGAGTATCGGACGGCGCTCTCCAAGCAACAGCGCAAAAGGGGGCACCGGCAGACGCAGGTGAGAGCGAACAGGGTCGTGGTCGAGACCTGGGGGCATATGCGAAATCTACAGGGGAGGGCCTACCTGCCGGGACTGGTCCCTCAAGGAGTGAACCTCGATGAGATCCATTAACCTACTGGCGATTTGGACCCTCTTGCTGTCGTTCATCATCATGCCCGGCTGCGGCGGTGGAGGCGGCGGCGCTCCGGCGCAGCCTCCGACACTGACTTCACTTGCCGTCACGCCGGCCAACTCCTCGCAGGATATCGGCTCTTCCATTCATTTCACCGCCACGGCGACCTTTTCCAACGGTACGACACAGAACGTTACCACTCTGGCCACCTGGACCTCCTCCGCCCCTGCTGTCGCCACGGTGAGCGACGCCAACGGGGCCAAGGGGACGGTGACCGCTGTCGCAGCGGGAAGTTCGCTCATCACTGCCTCTTTCGGAGGCCTTACCGGCTCCACGACGGTTACCGCCTCCCCGTCCGGCACCCCGGCCAACGTGATGGCGGTCTCGGTCAACGGCGGGCTATGCTCGGCGGGGAGCTACCTGAACAAGCCATGCGTTAGCGTAACCGTGTGCAACCCCGACCTCTCCGTCTGTCAGACTGTGAACGACGTGCTGCTCGACACCGGGAGCTACGGATTGCGGGTATTCCGGCAGGCGATCTCGAACCTGGCCCTTCCTGCCGTGGCAAGCGGCGCAGGTTCGTTGACCAGCTGCGTCCAGTTTGCCGACGGAAGCTCCCTGTGGGGGCCGGTGGCGACCGCAGCGGTGAAACTTGGCAACGAGCCCCCGATACCGATCCCGATCCAGGTCATCGATTCGAGTTTCGGCTCCCTACCCCTACCCTGCGCCAATGCCGACCCAACGCCGGTCTCCTCAGGTTTCTCCGGTATCCTGGGCGTCGGCGTTCTCACCGAGGACTGCGGCCCGGGGTGCGTGGTTAGCGCGAACAACGGGGTCTATTACCGCTGCACCGGCACCACCTGCGTCGGAACCACAGTCCCCCTGGCAGACCAGGTGCAGAACCCGGTAGCCCGCCTGCCGGTGGACAACAACGGCCTGATCGTGCAGTTGCCGTCGGTTCCGTTAGGTGTCGGGGCACCGTCCGTCGACGGCTCGGTGATCTTCGGCGTCGGCACACGCTCCAACAACACTCCGAGCCAGCCGGCCGTCTTCCCGACCGACGCAAACGGCGACACCAGGACCATATTCAACGGCGTCAACACGATCGGCTTCTTCGATACCGGCTCCAACGGCCTGTTCTTCCCGAACGCGGACCCCGCGGTGCTCCCTGTCTGTGCGTCACCGAACCAGGAGTGGTACTGCCCGCCCGCCACCCGCGCCCTGTTCGCGACCAACGTAGGCATAGGCGGCACCCCGACCAACACGGTGGGGTTCAACATCTCCAACTTCCTCACCCTGACCGGTTCCCCCAACAACGTCTTCCGCGACATCGGAGGCCCCTCCACCTTCGGCTTCGACTGGGGCTTGCCGTTCTTCCTGGGACGCAGCGTCTATTTTGGGATCGAGCAGAAGAACTCCACCATCGGCACCGGCCCCTACATGGCGTACTGATCGAACCATCCCTTCATCGCCCCACCCGCACCTTGCCGCCTGCAGCGGGGCAAGGTGCTTTTGTTTCGTCGGAGGCCATCCTTTCGTTAGAAGGGTTCCTGTGGTAGATTCATGGGAGCGAAATTCGGTATCTAATGGAAGCGGACTTTGGGCCGGAACCGCGTACGGGAGGGGATATCTTGATTAAATCTTTGCTGCTGTTCCTCGTTTTATCGATGCCAACCCTGCTCCCTGTGACAGCGCCTTGCGCCGAAACGGCAGCCGCAAAGACAGTGGAAAGCGGGGACAAGGCTGGCTCCGTACCGCCTTCCACTACACGCGGCTTCACGGTCACCACGAAACACGCCACCCGCGTCGACGGCAAGGAGATCAGATACCTCGCCACCGCCGGTGAACTCCCGGTCTTAAACGACGCCGGCGAGACCGAGGCGCAGATCTTCTACGTCTCCTACAGCGCCGAAAAGCCAGAGCCCGGTCGCCCCTTGCTCTTCGTTTTCAACGGCGGGCCGGGGGCGGCCTCGGTGTGGCTGCACCTGGGGGCCATGGGGCCGCGGCGGGTGCAGATGCTCCCTGACGGCAACATGCCTTCCCCCCCCTTCCGGCTGATCGACAACGAGCAGGGGTGGCTCGACCTGGCAGATCTCGTCTTCGTCGACCCCGTCGGCACCGGCTACAGCCGGGCAGCGAAGCCGGAGCTTGCCAAAAAATTCACCGCCGTCCAGGGCGACATCGACTCCCTGACCCGGTTCATCAGGCTCTACCTCGGCAAGACCGAGCGTTGGGGCAGCCCCCTTTTCCTGGCCGGCGAGAGCTACGGGAGCTTCCGCTGCGCGGCACTTTCCGAATCCCTTCTGGAGCACGGCATCGCCTTGAACGGCGTGTTGCTGATATCCTCCATCCTCAACCTGCAGACGGTCTCCTTCGACTTCGGAAACGACCTGCCCTACCCCCTATTCCTCCCCAGCTACACGGCAACCGCATGGTATCACAAGAAACTTCCGACCGAGCTGCAAGGGGACCTGGAACAGACGCTGTCAGCTGCCGAGAGATGGGCCTCCACCGAATACCTGGCGGCGCTCAATCAGGGGGACCGGCTGGATCCGGTGGCACGCCGCGCGGTGGCGGAAAAGCTCGCCCTCTTCACAGGGCTCAGTGCAGCCTTCGTGGAAAACCGCAACCTGCGCGTCGAAAGCCGGGACTTCGCGACCGAGCTCTTGCGGGGCGACGGCAAGATCACCGGCGTAATGGATACCCGCTTCAGCGCCCCGAACACGGAACCCGCCAAGGGGTTCCCCTTCGACCCGACGGTGAGCACCATACGCTCGCCCTTCACCGCCACGGTGAACCTCTATCTTCGGGACGAGCTGAAGTACCAAAGCGACCAGGAATACTTCGTCCTGGGCGGAGGCATCGGGCGCTGGGACTGGGAAGCTAAGAACAGCTATGCCGACACCAGCGAGAACCTCCGTAACGCCATGTCGAAGAACCCCTACCTCGGCGTGTTCATCGCCTCCGGGTTGTTCGACATGGCGACCCCGCATTCCGCCACCGACTACACAGTGGCGCACCTGGGCATAATGCAAGAGTTGAAGAAGAACATCACCGTGCGCCGGTACCGCTCGGGGCACATGATGTACCTGGAAAAGGAATCGCTTGCCCAGCTGAAAAAGGATGCGGCCGACTTCATTGGCGCCGCGGCGAGGAGAAGTACTGCCGTCAGGTAGCTTTTTTCATTGCCAGAGGTCCTCTGGTTTGGGCACCTCGATCCGGTCCTGCTCTTCCTGGGGAAGGGTGGAGAAGAACTCAAGGCCCGTAAGCCTTTCCACTTCGCGCACCGGGACCAGGTATTTCGGCATGTCCCGGGTGTCGAGCCGCCGGTTGGGCATGATCACCGCAATTGCCTCATGCCTTGCCGGATCTAGGACCACCTTGAATAGAGCGTCCGGGACCGCCACCTTGTTGCGACCGATGGTCTTCACGTCCCCTTCCCGGTAGATCGGCCCGCTGTAGATGTACAGTTCCCCGCGTTTCTCCACCCACTGGCGCGCCTTCTTTTCCAGCACGGCCCAGATGCCGCGATTCATCCCTTCACCGGCCTGCGGGACCATGTTCGAGAGGTAAAAGCTCTCCGACATGGCTGCTGCATCCCACGCCATGTCTGCGGCAGGTGCCATGTGAAATACCCGGTGGAGGAATATACTCTTCGGCTTTTGTGTTTTGTGTTCTTCTCTTTGGGACTTCGGTTAGTCAACAGCCCCCCCCGGGAATGCCGGGTATCAGCACAGCCAAAATTGCAGTGACGAAAGAGGGAGGGAACAGGCGGTCGCCGACTTCATTGCAAATACTGCCGTCAGCCTCCACGACGAGTCCCTGTTGGGCGAGTCGGGTTTCATCGATGCCTTTAGCCAGCGCTGCTCGGAATCTCTGCGGCAGTTGCTGGCCAGGAGAATTTTGCTTTATCCCAGCTTCTTCGGACGTTGTCGAGAGTGAAACTCCAACGTGGAGATTCTTGAAAGCAGCGTGCAGGTTATCATTAACAATCTTCAGCCGTCGTCCTTCCTCAATTGCCATTCGGAGAGTAGCGCGAACGCTAGGATCGGAAACTAGGTCGAGAGCTTGTTCAACCCTAGACTTGCTGGCTGCAATGTAGCGTGTTGAGCCGTTCACTGCATTGGCGTAAGCCGTTATTATCTCGCGGAAGTACGCACCTTGGGCGTTACGCATGCTTTGCGTTTTCGGCCCGCCTATGGATTCAAGGCGACGCCCAATCTCGGCAATGGAGTAGTCCCTGCCGCCCTCGTTACGGATTGAGTCAAGGACCTCCCATAGACGATCAAGATTGTCCACCTTCGAAGGTCGGTTAGCCGCATCCCTATAAAGCCGGTAAAGTTGCCTAGCATCCTTCACAACATCGGGAGCTGTGGTTGTGGGTATGACTTTGGTCACCTATGAAACTACCTCCAGTAGTTGCTGTTTCGATAAAGTAGTTTGCAGGGTTCTAGGCACCAGATTGTCAAGCTGAGAAACGAATTGCTTATCTAAGCCGAGATCGCAGAGAGAGATATCTCCATCAATCAGCGCGTGTACTGAATCCTTTTCAATTCGTGCGTACAAGAACTGCCCCATTGCATTGGCAATCTTTAGAGCGTCATCATCATTTAGCAGCGAAAACCGCGGTTCAAGCCCGTTAGCCCGTAACATCCGATCAAAGAACCTTGCCCGCTCCAGATTAGCCAGTTGCCAATTTATGTTGAGCCCATCGTAAAAAGTGGCTCCCATGCAAATTCGTTGAACCTGTTCAAATTCGTGGGATTCCGACAGGACTGCCTCTACATGGTCGAGCCCTCCCGCCGCAACCAAAACCAGCTCGTCACTTTTCGATTGCTGGGAAGTAATACGGATAGATAGTTCCGTAAGCGAGTAGGCCGCTTGCAGGCTAAGAGCGATAGCGTCTACCTCGGCAGTTGCAGCCTCGAAGGCTGTTTCCGCAACCTCCAAATCCCGCTGACGATGAAATGGCTCGCCAGAGTCCAAAGCTGCGGCGTATTCGTCCGAAATAGTATCGAAGAGGTCCTGTGCCTTTTCGAATGCGTAAGACCTCTTCTTCAGTCGATAAGATAGGTCGTTCACGTGGGCTTCAAGGCCAAGAAGGAACGCCGGCCCAGTGATAAAGAACCGGCAACGGACGCAGTTTGTTGCCCCTCCAGGGACGGGTTGGTACCGTGAAGTACCATTGGTGGGGTCATTGAATACAAGGCCTTCATGGCAACGGCGAGTCGATACAGGACAAATGCCGTGGTCCATCACCACCATGCCGGAGCCAGTGCTGGTATACAGCGCATCGAGCCCGGCCGGGTTCCGGTAGGCGGCGAAGCTATCAAGCTCCTTACGACTTGCCTTTTGGAGGAAACCTGCCATCTCGATCTGCGCCTTCCTTTGCCGTTCAAGAAGGGCCTCGTTCATTCGCAGGCTAAGCGTCTCAATATTGATTTTAGTGTAATAGAGCGTCATCAGCACCGTTGCATGACCAACTATCTTCATCAGATATTCCGGCGGGACCCCCTCTTCGTACATAGCAGTTATGAGGGTCACTCGCAGGGTGTGAAGGTCAAAAACGGCAGAAGACGCACGTCCTCCTTTGTTATTTCTCGACAAAATTAGTTTTATCGGCTCTCCATTGGGCATTTTTTCACCGGCCCTTGCTAATCGCACCTCCAATTCCTCTAGGAGCTTGAACCACATCCGTCGGATCCGGACGTCGCTTACTGGCAGATCAGGACGATGCCGATGGCAAGGGTCACGGAATAAGAAGAAGTTTTCACCCAACTTAGTAAGGTCTTCCTCGTGTTTCATATCCTTCATCTCAGGGATTTCTGACCATGGTGTAGCACCGTTAACGGGATTAAAACGTTCCTGCCAATCGCGCATCGCGGCGAATATCTGAAGGGCGTCAGGTTTCTCCCAAGGCATGACGTAGCCCTTGACCATGCTATCGATGTCAGCAGTCTTATTGGTGTTAAAATAGAAGATAGCTCCCTCTGATCCGTCCTTTCTGAGGTATTTACGAAAAATGCCCCGCTGAACAATCTTGGGACTCGCGGGTTTATGTGGCCCCTCATTGGTGACCCATCGGCCATCCGAGTGATAACGCCAAGTGTCACCTTCACCGCTGTCAATACACCTTACCTGGAACGTTCGGGCAGGGAGAAGCAACTTTATCATTAGGGCATAAGTGCGGACAGGACTCCACACAGTTTCATAATTTCCGGTTTCCGGGTTGCGGCTGCGGAAACTGTCGTGGTGTCTGTCGACATTGCGCGCCCATGCAAAATCGTTTTCAGTTAGAATCCCCATCGCTTGCCGAATGAGCCGCATAGGCATGGTTTCACGATGGGTTTCTCCCTTGTTGACATTTCTGTATGCTTGGCGAGGGATAGGAACGGCGAAACCAGGCTTGAGAACCGGTATGTCAAGATCGGTCGACAGTGTACATGTCTTAAACAGCGTCTCGTTGAGGAATTCATGCAGAACTGACATAGTTTTCCTGCCCTCATTACCAGGTGCATTAAAGAGAACCTTGGGCCTATCATAGATGTTGAAATAAGCTGATGGGTCCCTTGAAATGTCTTCGTTTTCCATAATATGTTGAAGGAAAACATTCATAACCGACTTTCGCTTCTTCCAATTTGCCGGTTTGGTAGCAATATGTTCTTTGGCGAGCCTAACCCATTGCTCCATATCTGGAGCCTGTTTTAACAGCCAGTTGAAGTCATCATCGCGTGCGAGGTGTCCCATTTTATCTTTAAAAAAACCAAAATCATCTGGTATCCAAGTTAATCTCTGTTCTTTGTAATCCTCTCGCAAGCACTGCAGCACTGCATTTATGCCTGGACCACGGAGTTTTCCCCGCACTGTGTCTTTGCTTAATTTGAAAGTTTGAGGTGTTATATCCCCAATTTCAGTGATACCTGCGCGGCTAAGAGAGGTGTCCAGGATAAACCGGAAATTACTTGCGTCATCACCTACACCTCTTGCAACGTAGTTGCGGACTCGTGCAAGCCATTCCCGCTGAGGGCCAATAAAACCTAAATTGTTAACTTGTATGCTGTTCCTCTGAGTAAACGGCACTTGCTCGTGTGTCGGCCAAGCCACTGCGCCAACAGACCATAGCGCTAACATCAATTCGATGACAAAATTTTGTTTCTGCTGGATGCTTGTAGTCGAAAATTTGTGTAGGTACTCGGTCAAGAGGACCCGGTCCAAGGCCTTCGATAATCCCAGAGGCGTATTTTCATTGCCTAGAGCAACAATGGCTTTTCGCAAAGGGGGAGGTGGGCGATGTACAAGCTTTCGTGCACATACGTGGTTCTCCCAGATTGCCACCACACGGCGGACTTCCTCTTGCGAAAACTCAGGGGAAATTAGGTAGCGGTCAGGTTTCTGATTCACATAAATCGTCCGCCCTGTAAGACAACTTTTAATGGCGATGAAATCGTCGATTTGGGTAATCGTAGAGGTCATTAAGTGCAGCCCTTTATGAAAGATGGTAATGATGCAATGTCAGTAGCGGCCCCGACGACAGCAGCAACCTGGGCCACTCCGAGTTGTCGATAAAAATCCTGGCTTTTGGCGTTTAGATGATGCATCGCGACTTGCCCTTCCTTTTCTCCAAGCCCCAGGTCGTTAAGCCACTGGCCGTAGCGGTGTCGAAGCCCATGGGTCGTTGTCCCTGCATGTTTGGACGGGAACAATCCTATTCGTTGAACCGCAGCATTGAATGAATCGTTAAAGCCTTCAGTTCCAAGAGGTTGCCCGTCTCTGGTAAGGAAGGCCCACGGCATTTGAAGTGTCACTGGACGGATGTGGTGTAGGTACATCCGCCACAATTCAAGGAACAGACGCCCTGCCCCACGGTCGATCCAAAATACCTGGAACGCATTACGCTCCCTATGAGTGAGCAATGCTCCTTTCCATCCAGCATGTCGCCGACCGGTTTCTTGAGTCAGCGGTATGCGGCCTCCACAGTGACGTTGCAGAAAATCAGAACGCGTGGTCTTACGTTTGGTGCCCGTGAGTGGATCGGTAAAATTCACAATACCCGTTTCAGGTTCGTGAATCAGTACCAGAGCTACATCAGGATCGTCTGGGTCCACAAAGACATCATCAACCCATAAGTGCATCGGCTCACTTTCGCGACAGCCGCCGTAGAGACAGAGTAGCGTTATAAGGATGTCTCTGAGGTTAAATTTTTGCCAGGGCGGAGTATAGGCATGATTTCCTGGTCTTGCGAACCCTTGCCACAATAAAGCGTCGATATATTTAATAGGGAACGCTTTGGCCTCAGCAAGATGTTTGTTCCGTTGACGGGGTACAATACGGGTGGGGGTCCTTTCAATTTCTACACCGTGACGGCGGCGTTTTATATGCCCCAGCAGAGATGTTGCTTTGCGTTTATTCCAGTACCGCCAGAACACTATCTGATCAGAATATGAAGCATTTTGTCGAATTGGGCTAATAGCTATTGTCCCCTGCCGTTTACTGAGCCAATCGCTAAATTCGAAAAGGCAGCGGGTAAGCCGTCTCAGATTGCTGTCACTTGTAGGCCGCCAATTAAGACCATACTTGTCGATGCCTTGACGATAGGTACCAAAGCGTAAATCGTGGAGGAAAGCCGTGTAAAGTAGGTACCGCTGGTCTTGGCTATAGAACTCCTCTGCACGCACCGATAGCCATTCGATGAATCGGCCTACAGCCTGAACATAGCTCCTTTCGGCCACCAACGATGCACACCTTTCTCTGAAGAAGGCCAGCAGCGCTTCCAAGGGTTCAATGCCCACGAGTAGCAAAACCGTAGGGCGTCCTGCACGGATGGTGTCGCGGACAATGACTGATTCAGTATAAATTTGCATTCCAGGCGCTCTGCTTATTTAAATTTTCGCTTTGCATTGGTAATTGCGATTAGCTGAACTCTGATGGCCTTTTTATCTGATATATTTATAGTAGATATAACGGTTTCCGGTAGGTGTTTTAATATAGGCATCACAACTTGTGTTAGTCCAAACGCTCAAAAGCTTAATATGATTCGCGTTAGTGTCAATGAAAAAAAGTAGAAGACATGGTTTTTTCTGAACTAAATAATTTGATATTATCGTTTAGTGATATTATAATAACAAAAATGATATTTAGAAATAATTGTTATTTATCACCGACCAATTATTTCTTTCATATGAGATAAAATATTGACAGATAATAGTAAAAATTGTTGCGACTGAGAAGAACTGGATGCGCCTAGAGAAGTGCCCTGCAGCGGTTAAATAAAAGAAAAGACACCTAGGTGCATTTTTAGAGAGCTAGTGTGGCAGGTTTAGACCAGCCTCGAGAAGTCAATCTTTAAGCCCCCCTGGGGGCATCGCCTCTTATGTCCCCCCTTCGTCATAAGTCAACAAGTCACCATCGTCCTCCCAGATTCCCAGATTCTCCCAGTCAGAGCAACAACAGCGGATGAATCGCAACGCTCTTGCTTCTATCTCAGAGTCAGATGATTGGACAGAACGCAGTAAAAGAGTCTTCCGTCAATCACCTTGCAACAGATAATAAAATGCTATAAATTGCCACCTAGGCATATATACCAATTTTAGGTGAGAGTAAGATGGCCGACAGCAGGAGACTCGTAAAGGTATTTCTGGCATCCCCAGGAGACCTCACGGAAGAACGAAAAGCAGCGAAAACAGTGGTTACCGACTTCAATGATTTGTGGGCAGAGGAATTTGGCTACCAAGTTGAGCTTGTCGGCTGGGAAGATACAGTTGCTGTTTTTGGTCGTCCTCAGGAAATGATAAATCGCGATCTGGACCGCTGCGAGTTGTTTGTGGGACTGATGTGGAGACGGTGGGGAACACCTCCTGATAATGTGGGAAAACACACCTCCGGCTTCGAAGAAGAATACTCGAGGTCTGTTCAGCGTCGGCTGACTGAAGGTCGCCCCGAGATAAGTCTGTTTTTCAAAGAGATCGACCCAGAGCTCCTGCGTGATCCAGGCGCAGATCTCAAAAAAGTTCTCGCCTTTAAAGAACAACTTATTTCTGAAAAGAGGATCTACTTCGAGAATTTTAACGACTGTCGTGACTTTGAAAAGAAGCTAATGCGTTGTTTATCCTCGTTCGTCAAACACCTACGCATAGAGGAACAGGCAACATTGCCTGAAGAAACTCAGGTCTCATCAAACGAGGGCGAACAACAGCAGAATAGACCTGCAAGTAATGCAGTTGAAACACCTCTCTCTCTAGAGGGAGCTGACTTCTTGCGGCATTTTGTTGCGAAAACTGAGGGACGTACAGGGGAAGCAGTCGAAGCTGTTGACATCGCTCGGTTTCGGTTGTTGACTTCTATAGTCGGTGCGCAGGGTAATGATGAGGTTTTTCTTGGCACACACGATACAAACCTTATTTTTTTTAAGGGCGGTAATTTTAATCTAGGCCGAAGTGAGCTTCACGGACTAATAAGTACAGGGCTTCAAAACTTCCTGCATGAGAATGTTCCTCTATGGCAATGGATCCATGGTGTCAATGGCTTTGATGACATTACACTTTTCCTCCACACCTTGTCTGCCCCAGCTCAGAAGCAAATTAACACTTTCGCCGCACTGCAATTGATATTACAGCCTATCCCTAAAACCGAGAGGTGGATTGCGAATTTGTTCCCATCATCGTGGTTTCATGACAACACACCAGTTCCGGTAAGGCTTGCAGCGCTAAAGTATCTTGCAGCTTGCGGTACACCCTCAGACTTGGACACTATTCGTGGGGAAATTGATAGAAAGGACAACCAGACTCTACCAGCTGCAGCTAATGCGTTTATCTCGATTAGTCTTCGAGAGAGTCGGGAAGGCGCATTTGAGCATCTATATGAACTTCAGCCTGGCAGCGTAGACGACAAACTTCTTGCTGCCCTTTTCAGTAACCCGGCGACTCTTAGCACAGAAGTACTGCTACGCGGCGCATCACATCAATCGCCTGCTGTGCGCCGGAAGGTTATCAGTCTTCTTTGTGAGCGTACCGCTCTGCCAATTAACCTTGCGGAGGAGTTGCTTAGTGATACTGAAGCAACGGTAAGGCACTCAGCATTGAGCTATCTCGTTGATCACGAACGGGTTTATTCCGACGATGAGGCAAAAAATATACTTGTAAAGCCAACTGCCACAGGAATCGCACGCGGGCTTATAGGGTCCGATCCTCATGGAGAAGCTTGCTTCAAGAAGTTCCTGAAGCAACGGCAAAGGGCTTTGAAGTATAAAGAGTTGGAAGCAGCCGCAGCCAAGGATTCGATTGTCGATAATGACGCCTATTTCATTTTGGTGCAACGAAGTTTTAAGCGTTTGGGAGACTCATTGCGAAGCTCAATCGATAATAATTTTGAGACTGAAGTTTCCGCATGGCTTTCGCAGTTTGCTGGGCATCCTAACTATGAGAAAGCGAAGGAACTTGAGGGATTTATTCGAAAAACGCTCATGCGGAAGGCATTGGATGTAATTCGTGAGAGAGGCGATCACTGTGATCTGGAACGAATTCGACGACTATTGAAAAATGGCTCAATCGAATACAGTGTTGAGGATATCCAATATCTTGGAAAACACGGGGAATGGGAAGACATCAAACTGGTCATAGACATGTTGACACGTCAGATTGGCGAGAGGACGCTGTTAACAATATCTGCCATTGACCAGACAAAAGCAAAATATGCAGCACAAGCGATCTATGCTCTGGGGCGTCAGAGGGTAGTCGACTTGTTGGGCATAGAAAAGCCGAAGGAACTATTGGTTCTAGTCCTCAAAGAGATCCATGACAAAGTTTTTGCACAGCTAAGTGACTCATACATCGAGAGTCTGCTGCGCTCGGAGGACGAGAGTGTTCGCAAGACAACCGCGCTAAAGGCAATCAAGTCTTTACCCAAAAAGCGCTTAGAAAAGCTGTTCCGCCAATACCTGGCGGGTGCTTCCCCGCTACATTACAACGTTATCCATTGGCTTGACTTTGGAATCTCTGTCCCCAGAGAACGCGCAGTCAGCGGAGCGCAGAGGGTCCTGACCGGCGAGTGGAACCACTAAACACAACTGTATATGGGCAGGTGGCTCTAAACGGCTGCTGGCTTTTTGGCTACCGCAGAGTGCAAGGGAGAAAGCATATTCTCCTTGCCGCTCATACTTTCGATGGAGATGCAGACGACGCAGTGCGTACAACATTTGCATCCTCGATCGGAAAGAGTCCATGGCCCTCTGGGGACCTTGGGGGGTGATGGTGGTGAATAGTTGACTTCTGGTCTATAAGGGGGAGATCCCGTCGTCATGCCCCACTTCCTCCCGAGCGCAGAGACAGACGGCCTGAGTAGAGAGCGTGAAGAGGGGGACGGATCCGAATCCGTAATTAGAATGGCAACGCCACCCTTCACTTGCTTCATTGGCATCGTAATCTCCCCTAAAAACAGAAGATGACGAAGGCCAAAAGCCCTTATGTCTAAGTCGTAAAAAGGCTTTCGTTCTCACCTTAGGTGAATGGCACCACCCCTAAGGCATCAGGCACAGCTTGTATTCCGAATAACTCCTTGATTTCAACTGCAAAATCGCTCGGATGTTTCACAGCTTTATAATATCTAAACCTTGGGCAATTGGGACGGGTCTGATGCATGTCCTTTAAGGCACCGTACAATCCGACCAAGGACGTGCCAGGGTTATCTTTTATTCTAGATCCAAATACAATGCCTCGTAAGCTTGCCATCCTAGACTTCTGGGTTCCAGGTCCCTTAATAGTTATTAGCCTCTGCTCTTTTTCGTACTCCCATTCAGGAGATTTTATAGTCAACAAGTCAAAAAAAGCCTTTTCAAAACCAACACTTAAAACATCGATATTCCTATTCTTATTGTATTTAACTTTATGAAATGAATATTGTTTCCATCCGACTACAGGCCTTTCTTCAGATTCATAAATAAGACATATCCCCTTATGCGAGTCTGCGTAATGTGACCACATCAACAGGTTAGAGTTGCTTTCACTAAAGCAAACAACACCAAGTCCATGGATTACTTGGTTTTTTTTCTTATTCCAAGCTTCTAATAGGGTTTCTCGTCGCTTCGAAGTAGGACATTCAGTTAGCATTCTGATTTCAGCAAGAAGAGCGTTATTCTCAGTCAAATACAAATGCCACTGTTCCGCAAAGTAAAAACGATCTTTTATGGGAGTGTCATCTGAGGCGTAGTCGGTAATCCTTGCATCAATAAGCCGCAGCTTCCCTGCTACAAATTTTAGTCGTTTAGCCAAAAGTTGAATATATAGCTCATATTTTTCGTCAAAATTATCTTCAGGACCGAGGCTAACAGCTGTCAAATCGCAATCAAATGGGTCATTGAAATAGAGTGGATTTTGAAAGTAGAGCTTTCTGTCTCTTAAGTACTTTATGATGTTATCACTTAATCGACTGTACCTGTATAATTCCATTTTTAACGTTTTCCTTCCATAATTTATCAACCAGCAGCTTCAGGTGATCTTGCTGCCCTCCCCTGATCAGCAATGATGCACTGGCAGCGCCTGATCCAAAGAAGGAAATTGCGCTGTAGGCGAACATAAGGCAGGTCTTGAGCATTAGAGGATGAGCAGTTCGCTTAGTTCGTCACGTTGAGTATCGTACACCCAATGCCCCTCAATGGCGTTGAGGTTAATCCAAGAAATCGCAGGGCCGCCGAGTATGTCATGGCTGGTTCCTCTCTCTGGATAGGGTACAGGAGTGTGTCCGAAGATTTGCCGACCAGCTGCAGGACTTGGTTGGGCCTGTTCACCAAACGCATCAAACCAGAAAATCCCACCATACTCATCAGTTCCGCCACGACATACGTGGATTTTGAACAATGGCCCATACCCATGGCGCAATTCATCTGGATCATTGTGAGGGAGCTTGATCCTGAGTTCTTTTTTGAATTCCGAATTGAGCCAAGCCGCAACTGCAGTTTGGTCGGATATCGCCACCTCCTTCGTGAGAATGCGCTCCACTTTTGGTGAGATGCCCGCATGAGTACACAGCCAGCCATCGACGGAATAGGCGGCGAGGAATTGATCCCGAGCTTCGTCGAACTGTTTCCGAAATGCAATTTCCCCGAAATCACCATAACACTTCCATGGACGCTCTGGAAGATAAGCTAGGTCGTGATTGCCCCACAACAGAATAGAATCGGATTGGAGCAGGAGGTTGAGGCATTCTGCCTCCTTTTCAAAAGATGGTGGGCGGCCTTTGCTGTCAACAAGGTCCCCAAGGCAGATATGCAACTCGGTGGGCCGAAAACTGAGGAAAGCTTTGGCTACAGCGGGGTCACCATGTATGTCAGTCGCGATAATTGCCATATCTTTTGAAGCTTTGCACCAACTTTAACACGTGGATTTATAAACTCATATTTAGTTTACAGCCTCCCACCTTACAGAAGTAGGCTGGCGTCAAGCTGCGAGGCATTTCATCTTTGCACGACGTCGCATGGATGTGTTATTATGCGCAGGAGCCGGTTTATGGTCGAGAAACCTCGGATCTGCAGGGGGCAATAAGAGGTCGAAGGGTCTAAGTGGGGCCTGTAACCCACTTAAGACGAGACGCCATAAGCTGGCTTCTTTCATTTTTTAAAATCAGACGTTGCCTCACCCCAGTTTAAAAGGGTCTCCTTGCTGGAGTGATCCTTTTACTCTCCCCGCCAAGAGTTAGCCGCACAACACCTGTGTTCGTCACTCCCTAGTATCAGCAACCAAAGGTGTGCTTCTTAGCTTGAGCAAGAACAGCAACTGCTGTGCGATCTGGAGGCAATTCTGGTTTAAAAGCTTTGCTGCTTCAGCCTCAATATCACTTTTCCCGCCTGGAGCAGTCCAGTAGGCAACATGGTGGTCGATCATGGCTGATAACTGCTCGGTTGTAAAATACTGCTGCTCCAGGCAGCTACCACAACATGAAGGTTTCATTGTTGGCTCCTGAAAGGGATGTCCAGTCTATGCCGCTATGGCTGACATTTTTATACTTAATTGTCACATCGCAGCGACAATAACATGTAATCCTAATTTTTTGAAGACTATAGTCCGAAGACTAATTAGAGTTTTATAGGTACCGTGCCTTCCCGGGAGGGCAGCACGTGAGACCTGAAGAGGCGTTTGGTAGAGTGTTGTGCGAACTTCGCGGGAAAAAGGGTCTTTCTCAGGAGAAGCTGGCCTTGGAGGCGAACCTGGATAGGACCTTTATATCCCTGCTAGAGCGGGGTTTGAGGCAACCATCCTTAAAGACCATTTTGGAACTCTCGAAGGTTCTTGGAGTTAAAGCTGCCTATTTAATTGAGTTAGCAGAAGCTGAGATGACAAAAGAAGCATGAATTCCGTAGCCTGGCTCCGAATCAATTCCCTCTTGCACCCGTCAAAAAAGATATATCAAGGCCTCGAATTAGTGAGTGGCGTGAACGCCTCGTAAACACTCGTTGAGTTGCTTCAGCGTGACCAGCTCGATGTCGCTTTTAAGCGACAGCAGGGTCTTTGGCTCAGATGAAGCCAGTGCCTTCATTGCGTAAAGAAGAATTGTCCAGTGGTGGGAAAAGAAGATCGAGCGGTCAAAGAGGCAAGAAAACAGAGCCGACATCTTTCGAAGTTGTCCTGCAAAAGCGGCGAAATGGACGAGACGCCGGCTGTGGTAGGCAATAAAACCTACTTACATGCTACGCATTTCTTTCTTCTGACGACAAATCGCCCTTCCATGCGCTCTTCGAATTCATTGGCAATGATGGGGGTCCGAACGCCAGATGCTGCAAGTTTTTCCTGGTAGGATAGACCCGCACCATGAGTGGCTTTTTTTGCTCTTGTAACGTACCGTTCGCGGTTGTTCGTAATTTTGGCTTTCATCTCAGGTCACCTTCAAGAATTCTCGTATCGTTTTCTGTGGAATGGCATCCACGCAATAGTCTTTGATTCGAGATTCTTGTTTTGTGGTGCGCTTTTTAGCGACGGACTTCTGGTTTTCATCCACCTCTAGCGTGTAATGGTTTCCGTTAGCCCGCTTCTTCCATATAAGTTTACCATCTTCCACGCTGTGCTGCCAGTCTAGCTCATTTCCGTCGACTTCAGCAAGTGCGTTGGAAATGTCCAAAACAGCCTCATAGCGCCTGTCCGGATTGGTATCGAGACACTTCTTTACGATTCTCCTGAGCTTCTCAGGAATGTGCGGCAGGAAGTGGTTCCGGTCCGGGAACCTGCCGTTTCTCAAGTCATAGCGGAACGCATCTCTATCGAAGTTCGGCGGCTCACCATATCGCTCAAGCTGCGCATAGTAGTTTTCATTGCCATTGCACATACGATAAAGCGTCAATCCGATTTGGTAGATATCACAAGCAGTTGTGAAGTGGTCATTGTCCAGGGCTTCAGGCGGCCGAATGCTGAAATAAAAAACGTCCTGTCCTGCAACGCCCACTAAGTTAGCCTGCTTTGCAATCCCAAAGTCTGAAAGAACAGCTTCGTTCGTGTTGGAAATAAGCACATTTGCAGGTTTTATATCGAAATGAATGAGTTTTTTGGAATGGACATTGTGCACGCCTGAAAGAAACTGACAGGCATAGACTAGGATTTCGCGGACTGTCAGAAAACGGGCGTTCAAGAGTGAGTTAAGCGACCCATTCTGGTAGTACGGCATGGCGATGTACACGGAGTCGACATCCTCACACGCATAGTGGACCGGCACTACATTCGGATGTGCACTCATGTACAGGATTCTGGACTCTCGGAAGTATTCGTTTGGGTCACGTAGCTTGGCCTTTTCCATCTTCTTAACGACCAACTCGGCGTCGAGATTATGGTCATGGGCTAGGTACACGGTAGAGTTGTAACCGTCTTCACCAATTTCCCGAATAATGTCAAAAGTGACTTCCGCCTTGTTGTACGGTTTAATCATTTGCCGCTCCTATTGCACATAGAAGCGCCTCTCTTTCATGTGCAGAAAGGTCTCCCCACCCTTCAACTTCATACTCCAGTTCGCCGCTAATGTACTTTTTGAAATCTGCACGCTGGATTCCAAGCCGCGCCGAAATTGAAGAAATCTGGCCGACGTAATACCCTTCTACACTACTGCTTGCAAAAGCTTCCTGAATGACGCCTTCAATCTGTATTCTGGGGACATTAAACTGCTGTGCATTTGGCTCGGTTACCCTGATGCCGGCACGCTGAATGTCGTACTCACGCAAAACATCCAAAAGGTTGCTGCGGACGAATTTCAAAGCGGTCGGGATTTCCATTGCGGCAGGAATCTTAATCTTCTCGTTGTTCACGATGGCTCGTTCTTCAGAGTCATAGACTGCAAAAACGACCTCGCTCGGGGTGCACCGAATACCAAGTGTTTGCATGGCTTCCTTCCCGGCAGACTTGTGTGCTCATTGTGGAGTTAGGTGCCTCTTATGCCACATTGTTAGTCTCAAATCCAGTTTTTTAACCTTTCATCGGCCTATTCAATGCCCATATAGGCTAGATAATTTACAAGAGAATGCCAAAATCCGTTAAACAAGGCTCTTCTATCGACATTAAACCACTGGTATTATAGAGGTTCTTTGTGGACAGTTATTTTCTGCGAGAGAAGGTGTCTGCTCAAATGTGGGTAAAACCCATAAATGGATCACACGGGATACAAGAGAATCCAAAACAATTGAAAATCCAGATCAAAAACGGCTCCGACACGGAGGCTGGCAGCGACCATTTGACTAATCAAGATAGCAAAGGCGAATCTCGACTTTGGCCCGTAAGTTGGTTTCGCTTTCCAACCGAGAAATGGATTTTTTTTCTGCTTGTCCAGGAGCGAGGTCTAGTTTATAAATGGAGCCAAATGTGCACAGATTAAATATCACCTCTAGGAAGATAATCGGTTCACGCGCGCGCGTGAACCGGTCAATAGGTAGTTATGTCACCGTATAGCAATGAGACAAATCTGTAATATGCATAAGGATGCACCCAAAAAAGGCCATATGAAGTATTGGGCTTAATAATCGTTCCACAGGAGGATGCCTTGCCCCTTTCCCCCGCAGAATTAGCAGTTTTTGGAACTCTTGGTGGTGCGCTGGTCGGCGGCTTATCTACTGCTGCCGTTGCACTAATAAACAAACGTACCGAAGAGAAAAGCATTTCCGTGAGCTAGTTGTTAGGACTGCCGCTGAACACTGGCGGAATGTTTCCCAAATCTCAAGTGCAGCTAGAATGCCACCACTAACTGACTACATTGTTCACACTGCTAAGATGTGTGACTTAATTCTTAACAATAAATTAGATACAACAAACATTCAAGGCAAACTAGAAGAAATTGACAAAGTGATGATTGTTCTCGAAAAACATGCTGACAAAGTTACTCATAGAAAAGCGACATAACCAGCGCTAGAGACGGGTGACGCCGCTGGTCAGCCTTGAGACGTTGAACCACGAAACCACCTGGGAGGATTTATTTGTGAGAGAAGACGAAATGGAAAGAATTGTTGAAAATTTCGACACCGATCGTGAGTTTCGTATATCTCAGGCGTTCCTAGGTGGTGGTATTGACCCTCTTGGAAGACTTCGTCGGGCTGCGCTCGATCAACTGTGCGGAGACAGGGCAGCAATAAGCCGCTACGGTATATGAAGGCAAAACTAAAAACCAAGAGTCAAAAGGAGATTTTTATCGTGATCAAAAAAACTATTGCTGTAGCGTTACTGCTTTTCAGTATACCATTGGTTTCTAGTGCAGCGTCACAGCCTACATCTGTGAATTGTTCATCAATAAAAGACTCCAAAAAACGTCTTGCTTGCTACGATTCAGCTACAAAACAAAGTGCCGCTGAAGTAAATAAAGCAGCCATTGAACCTGAGAAATCGGTCGTTGTTACGAAAAAAGCACCTATTGTACAGGAGAAAGTTCAGCCCATCGTTGATGGCCAAGTAAAAGCAGACAGAGTAATTTCAGTTGAGGCTGGTTTAGTCTACAAGTCAGGTGATGTTAAACCTGTAGCCAGGACTGAGTTTTATTTGCTAGATGAAAGTCTTATTGAAATATTCAAAAAAGAAAACATAATATCAACGTTGAGTGTGGATGACCCTAATGACCCAACGTCAATTTTATTCGAATTTTCAGCAGTACATAATGGCTATGATGAGCTACAGGATGAGAATAGGGGTGTAAAAGAAATGAAATATAATTATAGAAAGGCAATACAAGCCATTGCACCACATATTGTTTATAAGGGAACGACTAGTTTTTCTGGAACACTAAAGTTCGAAAATATTAAGCCTGGCGCTTATTATCTAATGGGTGTTTGCAAAACAGCGGGAAAGGGGACAGGGGCTTTGTGGAATTATAAGGTTGATACACAGAACAGTGAGACCATTATTATACTTGACCAGAACAATGCCGCCTTTGTTAATTAACCCCAATGTAGTGGGCGCGCGGCTCCAATTGTCAAAAGATTCTCTGCACACTGCATGAATGTTCAACCAAGCGCAGCAGCGGTGAACCCGCTGTGCTCTCAGCCGTTAGCCAATTAGGAAAATGTATGAAAATCGAAGCGCTGATGAATGATTTTGCAACAAGAAGTTTTAGAGATATAGCTGATCAAGACTATATTGCTGCACGCCTTTCATATCGCTATGGCCTATACTCGCAATTTCATTGGCAATCGCTACAGGCAATTGAGAAGTATCTTAAAGCTATCCTGCTATACAACAGGATAAAAGCGAGTGATATTAACCACAATCTTGAGTGTGCACTTAAGCATACCAAAAAACTTCCGTTTAGAATTCGTCGCAGCAAATCCACAGACGAATTTATTAATCACATTTCCAACTTCGGTCGATTCAGATACCTTGAATCATCGTATTTCATTCATGGGCCTAAGATTGTAGAGCTCGATAAAGCAATATGGGAGATTAGACGTTACTGCACAGTAGTTAACTATGACATCAAACAAGATGGTGAAATTAAAAACATGCTTCAGCTAGAGATACAAAAAATAAAGGAAAGCGAGAAACACCCACCACATACTTTCAGAATATCTGGGGGGCTTCTAGAAAAAATAGTTGAAAATAAAAACAATTCATCAAGAAGTGCATTGATCTGGCAAAATGCCTTTTTTGGTAAGGTCACACGTAAACAGGTCAGTGTACCTACTGCATTCCAGGCCGTGAATTCTCCATTGTATCTACATCCTGAAATTCTTGAAGAAATATTAAAATTTGTTTTTCTGCCAAAAGAGGTTGCTGATGCATATCGTGAAGTGGCAAAGAAAAAATCAGATGCCTAACATTCGGCGACACAACCAGCCGGTAACGCGGCGGGTACGCGGGTGCGCCTCACCCCTTACGGTATATCGCTGGTCCTACAACAAAGTATCCTGGATGTCTTCAACTCTTGTAGACGCCACTCCTGCCGCGTTGTCCCCGCCCCCCAAGATTTTGGTTCCTCTAGTAGATTAAACAAGGATTTTTGCTTTTTCTAGCGGTCAAAACCTCTCCCCTACAGTGACCATAACCACGTGATTTTCCGTGATCCGATTTGGATGGTTTTATGGGTTTTACCCAAATGCGCGGAATGGGAGTCGCTACATCCTTCACTTACCCTTTATCAGCCTTATAACGTCCTCTATCACATGAGTATGTCGCGAGGAGTATAGCAACTCAAGTGAAAAGCCCGTGATTGAAATAAAAGTATATTTTGAACCGGGTTTTCGACATGTCCCCTGTCGTACCCCGACCCCTTGTAATCCGAGAGTTCAGCCCGCGCCCCTTTGGGAAGCTCCGCGTCCGGCTTGAAACGGTCGGAACGCTTCAGGACCGACTTGAGCCGCTCCCTCGTCATGCGCTCAACAACCCAGGCCGGGGTCTTGCGCGTTGCGTCGTGCGAAAGCAGGAATCCCTTGCGACAGAGCAGATCCCCCGAGGTTCCAGGAACGCCGAAAACGGTGTACTCCCGGCAGTCTTCGAGGGGACCTGCGAGGACGGAAGCAGCAGTGAAAAATACCAGCAACAGGGAGTGAAGACATAGACGACGCATGAAACCACCAGGGAAAGGGTGTGCCGGCCCAAGCCGGGTGCTGAGAGGCGCGCAGTGTAGCAGGAGTAGCATGAGCGGTGCAACATTATCTGGTCGGTGTGGATCAGCCTCCAAAAAAAACGAGGGAGGTTTACATAGATGAAAAATGCACTATCATAGGATCTTTGGTTGGTGATTTCTAATACTATGACACGAGGTGATCGTGACTATGCACCAGGGATTTGAGACGGCTGCGACAGAACAGCCGGAGGCAATGACTGCAAGTGACGCCGCGGACGCGGTGGAGATTGCCGAAGTAGCTGCCAGGTTCGCCCAAACTGTCAGAAGCAATTCGAAAAGGCATCGCTCCTTGACTCCAGGCCAGGCATTAACTGTATTGACAAAAGACCTCCCTGACCGAGTCCTGAAAACCTTGCAGTCGGGGCTCCCCTTTGACGACGGCTACCGGGACATCAAGTCCATCGTGACCTCTTCACGCCAGATTTTTTTCTACTCCCTGGCGCACATGTCGGCAAGCGACGCCGAGGCCAAGGGACGCATCGAAGAGATGAAGCACGTCATCGCTGAGAAAATACGTCGCGACTCCCGACTTACCATCGCCCTCACGCCGCTGCATACGATCTACGCGCTGTGGCCTGATATGCGCACGGTCAAGATCTGCTCCATCCTGAACGAGATGCACGCCCAGGACTGTTTCGGTGACATAAAATCCGTTTCGGCCTGCAGCGGCGCGCTCTACCTCTACTGCGACCGGCACATAACGGAGAAATACGCCGTACTGCTGGCCCGCACTGCAGTCAACGACACCTGCACCACCATCGCGCACACGGTGAGGGAGGAGTCGAGAATCTACCCCAGGCCGATCAACGTCACCGCCTTCACCAGCCGGGTCTTCGGCATTCCCCCCGCTTCACTGCAACCATGCATCATGCGGGTCCTGAACCATCCGGAGTTCAGTGACATACGAAAGCTGGTGCACCCAGAGACCAAGGCTGTGTACCTCTACTCGAACCAGTACCTGTGCGAGGACCAGGCCTTTTCGGTCATGAATTGGATGGAGGAAAGGAACCCAAGGCCCCACGCTCCCCTCCCCGGCGAGTAACTAATGAGAGCTAAAACTGGGTAGTGACGGCGAAAATTCATTAACTATACCTCTGATCAATTATAATGTTGCACGTCGTGCGCGGGTTGCCCGTCTGCCCGGTGACGCCGGGTCCTGTCAGACCTTAACCAAACGATCCTGAGGTCTTTTTCGATGAAGATGCGACTTCTTTTGCTGGCTGCCCTGCTGTCCTTTCACGCCTCCCGTGCCTTGGCGCTGGATGGAACCCACATGTTTATCACCGGCACGTTCAACTCCGGACAGGGCATAGGGAGCAACGGCTGCTTCGCCCTCCCCTCCAACTGGCAAGGATGCACCACCTGCCATGCAGGCTACGGCTGGTCGGGAGCCGCCTTCGATTTCTACAAACCTGAAAACGTCGACTGCCTGGTCTGCCACGAAACCACCCTGACCTACAAAAAGGGTCCCGGGGGCAGAGTCGCCTGCCAGGCCTGCCACATCCCGTTCTACGCCAAAGGGAAGCCGACCGTTATCTCCTGGGACTGGTCCACGGCCGGCAGGGATCTCAAGCCCGAGGAAATGAAGAAGGACGCAAGCGGCGAGAAGATCTACGACAAGACGAAGGGCGATCTCACCTTCGGCAACAACCTCGTCCCCACCTACATGTCGTACAACGGCTCGGTCGAGCGCGCCCTGATTGGCGACAAGATCAACCCGACCGAAGTGGTGAGGCTTTCCACCCCAGGGGGAGCCGGAACGACGCAGAGGCGAAGATCTACCCGTTCAAGGTGCTGAAGGCGAAGCAGCCGTACGATGTGGAAAACAACACCCTCGCGGTGGTCAACTTCTACGGCCCCTCAACCAGCGAGAGCGCCTACTGGGTGAACTTCGACTGGAACAAGGCGATCGAGGCGGGGATGAAGGCTGCCGGGCAGCCGTACAGCGGGAAGTACGGATGGGTCGACACGACGATGGTCTGGTCCTTGAACCACATGGTGGCGCCCAAGGAGCAGGCCTTGAGATGCATCGACTGCCATGAAAAAGGCAGGATCAAGTGGAATGAGCTGGGCTACCACAAGGATCTGCGCCTGGGCAGATACTGAGTCCCCTTTTTTTTACGGTTTCACCCCTCCGGGGACCAGCTTCGACAGGTAAACCCGGATTCTCCTGGCATTGGTGCCCACGTCGCTGATGCCCACACGGGAAACGGAACGCACATCCAGCAGGGAACGGTTCCCCGCGGCCTGGACCCGGACCACGATATCGTCCTTGAAGCCGAACCACCTAGTGGTGTCGGTCGCCTCTATCTTCCCCTCGGCCGGCAGCTCCGCCACGATGTCCCACCCCATCTCCCGCGCCGCCAGCAACGCCAGCTTGTACGCCTCTTCCTTGGGATATGGGAGCACCACGGTCTTCAGGTCTGGATACGCCTTTTGCTGCTGCGCCGCCACCGCCGCCCCTTCGTAGCGGACCCCTGCGCCGCGGGCAGTGCTGATGGCGACGAAGGTGGGAGGATGCTGCAGGTCGGTGGAGATGTCGTGGATGCGGGGATAGATCTTAGCCTGCGTCTGCCAGTACAGCGGCACCCCGAAGGCCGCAAGCGAAAGGATCAAGGCGAGCAGGGAAAGGAAGATTCCCTTGGCGTGCCGTTTCCGGATCGAGATGAACCCGGACACAAGCGCCAGCAAGGCGCAGCCAAGACCGATGTAGCCGGAGGCCTTGATCAGCGCGAATCCGGTCCGGAAGTTCCAGAGATGGACCCGGGAGCCGAGCCCGGAGCTCAAAAGCAGGATCACGGCTATGACGGCGCTGGCTGCGGCGAAAAGCGGTAACACGAGCCAGGTGCTGCGGGCGGAATGAATCGGCTGATGCATCTGGTCCTTTGAATGCCCCTGGTATTCCATGGAACCCTCCCGGTGAAAGCCCACTACCCCTGCGTTTCCATCACCCCTGCCCCAATCCCATAGGGCAAGGGGTTCTCCTCCAGCCCCTTGGCCCTTGGCCCTATGGCCCCCAGTCCCCAGTCCCCAGTCCCCAGTCCCCAGCCCCTAGCCCCTGGTTTTGGTCCCCGCGATGATCCCGGCCCCGTTGGGGAGCGGGATCTGCAGCCGGCGCACGTCGGTGGCCCCGGCTTTTTGCAGCATGGCGACGATCTCCCCCTCGCTGTACGACTGCCCCTCGGGGGTGCCGAGCAGCATGTTCAAGGAGAAGAGCGCGGGGAAGAGCGGGGCGTCCCTCGTGTCATCGAGGATGAACTCCTGCACAAGGAGCAGCCCACCCGGCTCAAGCACCTTCACAGCCTTCTTCAGCAGGGTATCGCAGGCGTCCGGACCTATCCCGTGCAGTACGTGGGACAGCCATGCCACGTCGAAACCTTCGGGCAGTTCTTCCTTTTCGAAGTCGACGTCAATGAAACCGATACGGTCGGAGAGATCGAAGTGCGCGACCGTCTTCTCGGCGAAACTGCGGGTGGTCGGCAGGTCGCAGATGACGGCCTCGAGGTCGGGATTTTGCCTGCAGAAATGGATGGCGTAGGTTCCGGGTCCCCCTCCGATATCCAGCAGGCGGCGATGCCCGGAAAGGTCGATCTGCGGCACCACCCGCGGCGCGAGCTGCATCGCGAGGTTGAACATCCCCATCAGGAAGCTTTCGCGCGACGACTCCACGTCCTCGTGCGAAACCCTCTCGCGGACCGGTTTCCCTGTGCGTACAGCCTGGTCCAGGTTGGCCCAGCTCGTCATCAGGTGATGGTGGTGCATGATGATGTGCCCCAGGTATTCATGTGAATTGCGGGAGAGATAGCTGGCGGCAAAGGGTGTGGCCGCGAAAGCCTCCCCCTGCTTTTCCAAAAGTCCCAGCGCCACCAGTGCATGCAACAGCATGGAAAGGCCGCGCCGGTCGCAGTTCACCCTGGCAGCCACGGTTTCCGAGGGAACGGGACCGTTGTCCAGCTGGGTGAAGACGTCGAGCTTGACGCCCGCGTGAAGCGCGCAGGTGCTCCAGTAGCTTCCTGACAGCTCCAGAAGTCCCGCTATGGTCCAGTTCTTTTTTTCCACGACTCCCTCCCCGAAAGAAATCAATAAGTTTGACGCACGCAAGTCTACCCGGCCGCCGAGGCTCCGTCAAGGCAGTTCGGGAGTAACATCCAGTAATGACAACTGAAATACAGCATGTAACCGTGGCGCGCAAGTCACGGCAACTGAGGGTTAAACATTGGGCTGGATCTGTCGATACGTTGTGAGAGTCGCCATACCATCTGATAAAGGATCGAGCTGCATGTCCACCCCGACAATACTTGCCGTCGACGACGAAGCCTTCTTCCGCTTCCTGCTGGAACGACACCTGACCGAAGCCGGCTTCTCCCCATTGAGTGCAGCAGACGGTGTGCAGGCGCTTTCCATACTGGAGCAACACCAGGTCGACCTGGTGCTTTCGGACCTGGTCATGCCCGAGATGGACGGCCTGAAGCTGATAGAGGCGATGCGGAAAAGGCATCCCGGCGTCCCCATCATCGTGGTCACCGCGCACGGCAGCGTCGAAAGCGCGGTGGAGGCGATGCGCCGCGGCGCCTACGACTACCTGGAAAAGCCCTACAACCCTGAAGACCTGCGCATGACCATACAGCGCGCTCTCGACTACCACCACATGGTGAGGGAAAACGAGCAGATAAAGGGGCTCCTCACTGAGCGCTTCACCTTCCAGAGCATCGTCACGGAGAACCCGCAGATGAAGCAGATGCTGGAGCTCGCTTCCCGCGTGGCCGCTGCCCGAAAGACCACCGTGGCCCTCTACGGCGAAAGCGGGTCGGGCAAGGAGGTCCTGGCCCGTGCCATCCATTTCGCCGGCAAAGGGCTTCCCGCCGACTTCGTGGCCGTGAACTGCGCCGCCATCCCGGAGCATCTGATGGAAAGCGAGCTCTTCGGTCACGTGCGCGGGGCGTTCACCGGGGCGGACCGGGATCGCGAAGGCAAGTTCAGCCTGGCCCGCAACGGGACCATCTTGCTCGACGAGATCGGGGACATGCCGCTTTCGCTCCAGGCCAAGCTCTTGCGCGTCCTCCAGGAGCGGGTCTTCGAGAGGATCGGGAGCAACAGCCCGGTCCCGCTGAACTGCCGGGTCATCGTCGCCACCAACAAGAGCCTCGCCGAACTGGTCGCAGCCGGCCGCTTCCGCGAGGACCTCTACCACAGGGTGAACGTCTTCCCGCTCAGCATCCCACCCCTTTGCGAGCGAAAGGAGGACATTCCCCTTCTTTGCGAGCACATCCTGGCGCAGTTGCGTCAGCACCTTGGGAAACAGCTTCCCGGGATCTCTCCCAAGGCGATGGAGGCGATGCTCAACTACCGCTGGCCCGGAAACGTGCGTGAGCTGCGCAACTGCCTGGAACGCGCTGCCATCCTCACCGACGGCGGGCCTATCCCCCTCCCCCACCTTGGGATCGGCGCGGCCTCCAGCGAGGCGACCCCGGCGGCCGAGGCGCCGGGACTGGTCAGCTACCGGCTCTCCCTTGCCCCGGAGGAGCTCTCTCTCGACGCCCTCACCACGCTGATCCTCACCCAGACGCTGGAGCGCTGCGGCGGCAACAAGTCCAAGGCGGCGCAACTCCTCAAGGTGAACCGAAAGGCCTTCTACCGCTCCTGATACCTTCTTTGCCCCTGCTGCAGCCGCACTGTCCCTTTTGCGCCCAAGGTGTCCCTTAAAGGGACAACCCTCTTCCAGCCAGTCGTCAAAACCACCTGATTTTCCGTCACTGCGCTCTTTGGCACTGCTCCTGCTCCTTATGGGTTGAAGCCGCCGGGACTGTCCCTCATGGGACACCCGGCGTCATGGAGATGAACCCGGGAGAGATTTTAAATAAGGCAGCCAAGGAGAGGACAATGAGAGGAATCAGGAATCTGAAGGTGGGGTTTAAGCTCGCGGCGGGTTTCGCCCTGGTGACTGTGATAGCCGCAGCGATCGGCTGCTTCGGGATGATCCAGATCAACAAGCTGAACCAGGCAAGCGACAAGCAATACCGGAAAGTCACGGTCCCGATGGGGGACATCGGGGCCATGTCGGTCGCTTTCCAGAGGGTAAGGATCAACCTGCGCGACGCCCTGGAGTCGACCGACCCCGCGGAGCGCCAGGCCTACCTGGACAACGTGAAGAAGATGCGCCAGACCGTCACCGAGCATGCCGCAGAGTTCGAGAAAAATATCATCAGCGACGAAGGGCGCGAGCTTTTCATGGAATTCAAGGAGGCGCGCAGCGTGTACACCGGGCTCATCGACCAGGTGCAACAGCTGGACGCAGCCAACCGTCGCGCCGAGGCCACGCGCCTTTTGCACGGAGAAGCCAGAAAGGCGGCTCTGCATGAACAGGAGCTGCTGGACCGTCTGGTCGCCTCCAAGGAAAAACAGGGGCAGATCACGGCTGACCTGAACCAGGAAATCGCGCAGAGCTCCATGCGCCTGATGGGGGCGCTCCTCGCCCTGGGTGTGCTGGTGGCGGCGGCGCTCGCCTTCACCATCACCAGGATGATCACAAGACCCCTGGCAGAGGCGGTGCAGGTGGCCAATAGCCTCGCCGACGGCGATCTCACCGTGGAAGTTGAGTCGGCTTCCAGCGACGAAACCGGGCAACTCCTGGCGGCTATGGGGCACATGGTGCAAAGCCTGCGGGGTCTCGTGTCGCAGACGGTGAACATCTCGGCGGGCATCGCCTCAGCTTCCTCCCAGTTGCACTCGACCTCCACCCAGATCGCCACCGGAGCGGAAGAGGTCGCCTGCCAGACCGGCACCGTGGCGACCGGCAGCGAAGAGATGGCCGCCACCAGCGCCGAGATCGCGAAGAACTGCGCCCTCGCGGCTCAGGCCTCGACCCAGTCCACCGAATCGGCCCACGCCGGGGCGCGCGTGGTCCAGGAGACCATCACCGGGATGCAGGAGATCGCCGAGCGGGTGCGCCACACCTCGAAGACGGTGGAGACGCTCGGAGCGCGCTCGGAGCAGATCGGGGATATCGTAGGCACCATAGAGGATATAGCGGACCAGACCAACCTCCTGGCGCTCAACGCCGCCATCGAGGCGGCGCGGGCCGGCGAGCAGGGACGAGGTTTCGCGGTCGTGGCCGACGAGGTGCGGGCACTGGCGGAGCGGACCTCGAAGGCGACCAGGGAGATCGGCGCGATGATAAAGGCCATCCAGGGAGAGACCCGCGAGGCGGTAACCGCCATGGACCAAGGGGTGCGGGTCGCCGAAGAGGGGGCGCATTCCTCACAGAGATCGGGCGAGGCGCTGGAAGAGATCCTGGAATGCATCAAGGAGGTGTCGCTGCAGGTGAGCCAGATCGCGACCGCGGCCGAGCAGCAGACGGCGACCACGACGGAGGTGAGCGCGAACCTGCAGCAGATCACCGAGGTGGTGCAGCAGACTGCAAGCGGCGCCGAGGAAACGGCCGGTGCGGCCGCACAGCTCGCCCGGCAGGCCGAGGAGTTGCAGACCCTGGTCGGGCGCTTCAGGCTTGCGGCTTAGGGTAAGAGCGCCACACCACATTCTGCTCAAGCAGGGACCTTTGCCACCCGAAAAGTGCGAGGGCGTTGGCCGCAGAGAGCGCCGCACAGGAAAAAGCCCATGGACACTGAAAAGCATCACATTATTGTTGACGAGATCCTCGAACTCGCCAGTATATCTGCCGGAAAAGCCAGGACCGAACTGGCCCCCTTCTCGCCGCAGCAGGTGATAGAGAACCTGCTGTTACGCCACCACCTCCAGGCTGAGCGAAAGGGGATCGAGTTGCGCGCGCAACTGGCTCCGGAACTCCCCAACCTGCTGATCGGCGACGCAAAGCGCCTGTCGCTGATACTGGACAACCTGCTCAAAAACGCTCTTGCCCTCACCCTGCACGGCTACATCGGGTTTTCGGCAGCGGTGCACCAGCGCTACCGGGGGGGGGTCTCGCTGGCATTCGCGGTGCAGGATTGCGGAAGCGGGGAACCTGCGGAGGGAGAGGCGCAACTTGCGCTGGACCTCGGGGCGCTAGATGCCGAGGCCATCAACAGCAGCCCGGGGCTGGGCCTTGCCCTCTGCAAGGCGCTGGTGACGCTTTTGGGAGGGGAGATCTGGTGTGACGGCGTACCGGGGCTCGGCAATACCTTCAACTTCAGGCTCCCCTTCGGCGACGCGGCGGCAACTGGGAGCGAGGCGGCCAAGGGACCAGGCCGCAGGCATCCCGGCTTCAACGGCGAACGGGTGCTTCTTGCCGAGGACAACCCTTTCAACCAGCAGGTGGCCTGCGCGCTCCTGGAGCGGAGCGGCCTGTCGGTCACCCTGGCGCAAAACGGTGCGGAAGCGGTCGAGCTGGTGGCGCGATGCGACTTCGACCTCGTCCTGATGGACGTGCAGATGCCGGTGATGGACGGGCTGGCGGCGGCCCGCGAGATCCGCCAGCTCTCTAAGCCTGGGATGGCAGAACTTCCCATACTGGCGGTCTCAGCCAACGCGATGGGACACGACGTAAGGGCGAGCCTCGCCGCGGGGATGAACGATCACCTCTGCAAGCCTTTCACCCCCGATTCCCTCTACGGCTGCATCGCGCAGTGGCTTGGGAAGGGGGCTGAGGAAACAACGGCTCAAAAGGGGGACGCCGGGGTGAGCGCTACAGCATTTGCCCTTGGGGTCACCCCGGTCGATTTCAAGGCGGGGGTGCGGTTGACCGGTGGGAACGCGGAGCTATACCGGGACCTCCTCGCCAGGTTCCGGCAGGAGTACGGCGCGCGCGGCGAGGAAGTGCGGCGGGAGCTGGCCCTGGGGAACCGGCAGGAAGCCTCCCGGCTCGCGCATTCGGTGAAGGGGGTGGCCGGCGTCCTGGCGGCGTTTCCCCTGCACGGGGCCGCGGTGCGGCTGGAGTCGGCCCTTAAGGGGGATGACGATGCGGAGCTTCTCCTGGAAGACTTTCAGGCGGAACTGAGCCGGGCGCTGGCCTACCTGCGCGAGCAGGGGGATGCGCCGCGTGAGTAGGCTTCAGCCTTTTTTTGGTCGCAGTACGAAATCTCCCCTGTCCCCCCTTCGCAAAGGGGGGAACGTTAGGCCGCACGTAGCGCTTCGTGGTTAACTACGTCACACCACGCAATTCCGGGATGAACTTTTGAGAAAGGGTCCAAGGGGATTTGCCTTGACGAAGTGCGGGCGAATGGAGCGCGGTTGAAAGAAAAGACGCCTTCGCGGGGAGTTCCGCGAAGGCGTCGTCAGCGTTTAGAGCCTATTTAACGATGGGAGCCTTGATCTCGTGTTCCGGCCTGAACTTCAGGTGCTTTTGTCCACGGTTGCCGGTGTACTTCGAAAGCTCCAGGTCGACCTGTTCGGGTACCCGCTCCCCTGCCTTGGCCAGCATCTGGCGCAGGTGCATCTCGGCGGTGGCGGCGTAGCGGGCGGCATCCTCTACGACCCTCATCCCCTCTTTGGGGTTGTGGAAACCGGTTGAGTTCTCGGCGCCGACGAAGATCAGGCGATAGAAAGCCTGCTCGTAGTTCTCCCGCGCTATGCCGTACACCTGGCTGTCGATCTGTTTGCCGGCGGCCTTCGCCTTGTTGGCCATCTCGAAGAGCTTCGCGTCGGCGGCGACCGCGTACCCGGTCTTCAGGTAGCTGGCGATGAAGCGGTCCTGTATCGCGATCACCTTGGCCCTCAACTCCGGCGCTTTCTCCTCGTGGCAACCCGCGCACGCAGTCATGGCCCCCTTAAGCGGGCTCATGATCCTGTGGTCGGTCAGGGTCTCGTGGCTGACGCTCATAAGCGGCATGTGGCAGTCGGCGCAGGTGACCCCCGCCGACCAGTGAGGGCTGTCGTTGGAGTAGAACTCGTACTCCGGGTGTCTGATGAAACCGAGCTTGAATCCTGTTACCGCCTGGGTCCACTCCAGGTTGGCAGGAGAACTCTTGATGTTCTTGATGACATTCTCGACGGGGATCCCCCCTTCCCTGCTCCCGGCCCAGGGGAACACCACGTCCGTCGAGTGCATCTCCTCGTCCTTGGGGATCATGTAGGTCACGTGGCACTGGGCGCAGACCAGGGTCTTCTTCTGTTCCCGGGTAAGCTTCGAGGGGTCCATACCGATCTGCCTGAGGGCCTTCCCCAGGGTGAAGTCGCGCGAGATCCTCAGGGTCATCCCCTGGTTGTCATGGCAGTCGACGCAGGCAGCGCCAAGCGCCTGGTTCTGCTTGGGGAGCCTGGCCAGCACCTCCTTGTAGGGAGTCGCGAAGTAGGCTCTCCCCATCTCCTTTTGCAGCTTCGGCGCATACGGGGTCTTACAGGTGAGACAGGCGCCCCCGGCCTTGAGCCTGCCGGGATCGACCTCAAGCTGGTCCTGCACCATGTAGTAATGCCCGCGCGGCTCGTTGTATTCGGCACCGAACCCCCAGCCGCTGTACAAAAGCGCCAGGAAAGGGTACTCGTCCAGTTTGTCGCGGCGCTCCTCCCCGACGTCGAACCCCCTTTTGTACTTGCTCAGGCCGGCCGGGGTCGGCTCGCTGGTGAGCTTCCACTGCTGGTAGTGAACCGGGTAGAGCCTCCCCCAATGCGCCGGATCGATGGCGGCATCGGCGGGGGATAACGGCTCCTCTGTCATCTGCGCCGGTTGCCTGGAATCCGCATTGTTGTGACTGCAGCCGCTCCAGAGCGCAGTTGCTGCCAAAAGGACCAAAACAGCGCCGCCCAATCTCTTCGCATACCCTGCAAGCATGTCGATACCCCCCTTTTTCAACTGGAGTTGGTTGCCGCTATCCTTGCCGGCGACGGCAGGACTTTTCGAGTCTACCACCTGTTTTTTCCAATGGAATTAATCGAGGAAGTTTTAAAAGGGGGGAGGCAAGCCCGGCTGGGCATGGTGATGGCCGTTCCATGCACCGCGGGGGGAGGATGACGCCTACTTCGACATCGATTGGCTCAGCACCGTTCTCAGTACGGCCAGCGAGTAAGGCTTCTGCACGAACCCCTTCAACCCCTTCCCCAGAAACTTGCGGGTCACCTCCTGTTCGCTGAAACCGCTGGAGAGGATCACTTGCACCCCCCCGTCCATCTTGCGCAACTCGTGAAAGGCCTCTTCGCCGCTTAGGTTTGGCATGTTCAGATCCATCAGCACCAGGTCGATCCCAGCGCCTTGCAGGCGGTACAGCTCCAGCGCCTGCTGGCCGTCCGCCGCCACGACGACCTCGAAACCGAGCTCCTTGAGCATCGCGCTCGCCACGTCGCGCACAGTCTCCTCGTCGTCGACCAGAAGCACCGTACCTGCCCCTTTCCATCCCAAAGAGGTTCCGGCTGCGGGGGCGGGCTGCACCACGGTCTCGCTGGCCGGGAGCAGTATCTTGAAGCTGCTTCCCTTGCCAGGCTCGCTGTAGACCTTGATGAGCCCCTTGTGCCCGCGCACGATCCCCAGTATCGCGGCCATCCCCAGTCCGCGCCCGGTGAACTTGGTGGTGAAGAAAGGTTCGAAGATCCTGTCCACCGTCTCCCTGGTCATGCCGCAACCGTTGTCGGTCACCTCCAGATAGACGTAACGCCCCTCTGGCAGATGCTCGTCCATCCAGTTCTCGGCAAGGTAGCTGCGGTCGCATAAAAGTGAGCCGGTGGCGATGGCGATCTCGCCGGGCTTGTCGCCTATCGCCTCCGAGGCGTTGATGGCGAGGTTCATGATGATCTGCCGGATCTGGGTGGGATCGGCGACGATGACCGGCAACTCTTTGGCCAGGTGGAAGCGAAGCGCGGCCTTCTTGCTCAGCGAGACCTCGAGCATGGAGGTCATCTCCTGAACCAGCCGGTTCAGGTCCAGCGCTTCCAGGACGAAGCGCCCCTTGCCAGAGTAGGCCAGCATCTGGCGCGCCAGGTCTGCCGCCTTCTCGCTGGCCTTTTCGATCTGCAGCAGGTGCAGCTCCAGCGGCGAGCCGGACTCTACATGTTGCAAGGCGAGGCTAGTGTTACCCATTATCGCAAGGAGGATGTTGTTGAAATCGTGGGCGATGCCGCCGGCCAGGACACCCAGGCTCTCCAGCTTTTGCACGTGCAGCATCTGCTGCTCGCTTCTGTGGCGCTGCTCCTCGGCGGATTTAAGCTCGGTCATGTCGGTGATGGTGGCGACCAGTTCGGCTTGCCTGCCGTCGGAGGCGACCAGCCGGCGCCCGGTCAGGTACCCCCAGAACTGGGAGCCGTCCTTGCGCAGGTAATGTCTCTCGTAATGGGCGGACTCAAGCTCTCCGGATAAAAGCAGCCTGAACGACGCCTCGGCCAAGTGGCGCTGGTCCGCAGTCACATGGCTGGAGTAGTCGGATCCGATGAGCTCCTGCATGGTGACGCCGAACATCTCCGCCATGCGCTGGTTGGCGAAGATCACCTTTCCGGCATAGTCGATCACGATCACCCCTGCCTGGATCACGTCGAAGATGATCTGCAGCCTGCTCTCGTTCTCCCGCAACGCCGCCACGGCCTGCTGCTGGTCGAGGTTCGCCTTCAATACCGGCGCGATCTGGGCGCCGATCCCCTGCAGCATCTGCAGGTCCTCTTCCGTGTAATCCTCCTTGCGGTTGGCGACCATCAGAAGCGCCCTCGGTTTCCCCTGGTAGACCAGGGGGACGATAAGGAGGCGTTCTATTGGGAAGTGCCAGGCGGGCGGGTCTTGCGGCAGGTTCGAGTAGCGTGCAATCCCGCTGCGCAGGGTGCCCCCCCAGAGCGTCTCCCCCCAGCGGGACTCGGGAATTACGACGTGGGCAGGCTTCGGGCCGTCGCCGTCGACGGAGGCGGCCGAGAGGACCAGGTCCCCGGTATCGTCCAGGCACCCGACCAGCCCATGAGGGCTGTCCATCACCTCGAGCAGCGCCACCAGGAGTTCCTGGTACATCTGCTGCTCGTCGCTGCTGGTGAGAAAAGCCTGGGAGATCCGGTTCAGCGACACGTTGAAGCGCTCGGAACGGCGCAGGATCTGCACCGCCTCCTTGCGTTCGGTGACGTCGCGCACGCTGCTCAGGACGGCGCTTTCCCCGCGGTAATCTATTATGTGGCTGTTGATCTCAACGGAGATCACACGGCCGTCCTTCAAACGGTGCTCGGTCTCCAGGAAACCCTCGCGATGCAGCTCGACCAGCCTCAGGCACTCCGGAAACGAGCCGGCGTACTGCGGGCTCACCAGGTCGGCGAAATTCATCCCCAGGATCTCTTCGCGGCGGTAGCCGCGGGTGCGCCACGCCGCCTCGTTCACCTCCAGGATCTCGCCGTCAAGGCTCACGACGAAGACGGAATCGCTGACGCAATTTAGGAGCTGTGCTCGAACGACCAGTTCCTGCTCCGCGATCTTTCGGTCGGTTACGTCGCGGTTCGAGGCGCGGCGGCCAAGGTAATTGCCGCCGGAAAAGACCGGACGGCAGGCGTGGTGGATCCAGCGGGTGGCGCCGCTCTTGGTGACGATGCGGAACTCGATGGAGCAGGGAGGGACGGCCGCGCCAGATTCAAGGTGGTTTGAGATAGCCTCCCTGTCTTCAGGATGAACCAGGCGCCGCGTCAGTTCCTGGTCCCCCGCGAACTCTTCGGGTGTGTAGCCGGTGACATCGACGCAGGAGGGGGAGACGTAACGCAGCTTCCCCTCCTGGTCTATCCAGTACTCCCAATCCTGGGTCCAGTCGCAGACGGTGCGAAACATCTCCTCGCCTGCGCGCAGTTCCTCCTCGTAAACGTGCCGGCGCCTGGCCGAGGTCACGATCCCCCCGCCTCCCACGGCCCAAAGCAGCAGGAACCCGGCGGCAAACCCGCTCCTGGTCTTGGAATCCGACTGGAAATACCCTTGGAGCGGAATGGATATGGCTATGCCGCCACGCAGGTCGCCCTTGCGGTACCCTTGGACTGCATGGCATTTGAGGCAGGAATCTTCGGTAGCGAAGGCGGAGATGAAGCGCAGGTAAGGCTTGCCGTTGATCTCAGTCACCTGGGAGCGTTCGAGCGCGGTCCCCTGCTCGAACTGCATCAGAGACTCGCGCTCCCAGGGGTCGGGCGCGTTCTTTGGGTTGAGGGGCTTCAGGCTGACCAGGCGGCTGAGGACGGGGTCCGGCGAGGAGCTGGCTATTTCTTCGAACACCATCCGGGTCATGTAGGCGGGGTTCACCAGGGTGAGAGGGACCCCTTCGGTGGTGTGGACATCGCGCTGCGGGACCTTGAGGTACGGGTTGGGCAGGACCCTGTCCCTCCTGGCATAGACCCCTCCCAACGTCGAGCCCCAGGTCCGGTAGGCCAGGTTGAGCCGGAAGTAGTCGCGGGCCTCGTTTTCCGCCTCCTTCAGTGTCCCCTGGTGGTGCAGGAAGATGCTGCTTCCAGCAAGGACCGCAACGAAAACGGTCCAGGCGGCCAGCGGCAGCAAAGCCCTCTTCAAAAACGCCTGCTGATGCCAACCGCTTTTCATAGGCGAGGTTCCTGGTGGTAAGGATGGAGGTCATAGCGGCTGGCCGGCAACCGACACCAGCCTGCGGAGCGGGTTCCGCTCACCCGGCTGGTCAACCGATGGTGAGGCGGTTTTTCCCAGCGGCCTTGCTCTGGTACATCAACAGGTCGGCGCGCTGCAAAAGCGACTGGATCGTGTCGCCGGGAAGCGCCATGGTGGCGCCGATGGAGATGGTCACCCTGAGCCTCTCCTCCCCCACCAGCAGGAACGATTTCTCCACCAGCTTGCGCAGACGCTGCCCCATGTGTTTCAGGTTCCCGGCGGAGACGTTGCGCACGATCCCCACGAATTCCTCGCCGCCCCAGCGGCCATAGAGGTCGAAGGGGCGGGAGTTCGCGCTCAAGGTTCTTCCCACGAAGCTCAGCACGCGGTCACCGGTGTCGTGGCCCAGCTCGTCGTTCACCTTCTTGAAATCGTCGAGATCCATGAACAGCACCCCGAACGGGATGTCGTAGCGGCTCATCTCCTCGAGCCGGGCTTCGAGCTCTCGTTCCAGGTAGCGGCGGTTGGCAAGCTGGGTCAGTTCATCCAGAAGGGCGAGCTTTTCCAATTCCTGCAACCGAAGCTCGTTTGCCGTCTTGTTGCTGCTGTCCGAGAACATCTCCACGCCGCCGATCACCTCTCCCTTGTCGTCGGTCAAAGGGACCACCCGCACCGAAACCGGGATCCGATGCCCGTTCTTGTGGTGCAGGTAGAGTTCGGCGTCATTGACCGCTCCGGAAGAGATGGTCGACACCAGCGGACAACAGTTGTTGCAGAGGTTCTGCCCCTGGTCGTCCACATGGCAAAGGATGTTGTCCGCGCAGCGCTTGGAGACCACCTCCTCGGCGCTGAAGCCCGAGATGCGCTCCGCAGCGCGGTTCCAGAAGACGATTTTCCCTTCACGATCCACGATGTAGAGCCCGTCTCGCAGATCGTCGATGATCTTTTTGTAGGACTGCTTGCTCAGGTACACTGAGGGGACTCCTTGCTCGGGCGGCGGGGGATTAGAAATGGTGCGCCCACTAGCTAATGAGTATAGTGCCAGTCCCGTAAGTTGTCAAAAATTTAGGAACATCCCATCCCGCTGCACGCAGGGCGCCAGTGACAGGAGGCAAAGCAATCATTTGCCGGCACCTTTTTTCACCGCGGCGAGGTAATTGGCGGTGAAGATGAAGTCATCCTGGTAATCCATACGACCGTCGCCGTTCAGGTCGCGCCTTTTGAGCGAACCCTTCCCTTTTACGGGTTTCAGGTAGGCCTTGAAATCGGCCTCGGTCACCTTCCCGGAGCCGTCGAAATCCACGTCGGCGGCGGGCGCCACGAGGAGCGGGCATTGCTGCACCGCGTCCAGGAGCATGAAAACCGTGGCGCTCTGGGTCCCGGGGTCAGGTTTCACTTCAAGGACCCATCCCTCCTGTCCGGCGCGGAAGGAAAGCGCCTGGCACCCCCGGAAGGCGAAGTTGGGTGCCTTGTCCCCCTGGCGCGGTATGGTCAGGGAAACGGCGGAGCCGGGGCTGCTGATGGCGATGGCAGGCTCCTGGCGGAAGCAGGAGTTCCCCCCCTGGCTGAAGAGCGAGATGAAGCCCGCGGCGCTCTTTTCACCGGCATAGCTGCGGAAGCGCTCAAGGACGCTCGTCGGCTGCACGGGGGGAGCGGGTGCGGGTTCGACTGCCGGTGCCGCTGCAGGCGGGACCGGATCCGATGGAGCCTTTTCCGCGGGCGCAACAGTCGTGCTCTTGCGCACCTCCGCGGCAGCAGGCGGCGCTTCCCCCTCCTGACCCGCGCTCGCGCTCCCCTCCCCTGCCGGGGCGGCGGGCACTTCGGCTGCGGGAAGAGCGACGCTCCCCCCTAGAACCCTGGCGCTGCCGGTTGGAACAGAAGTCCCCGGTCCGGCAACCGGGTCGTTTTCGACCCCGCCGGCTGAGCCGGGATCCGCGCCCGGACTCTCCCCGGCAGCAGGTACGGCCGGAGTGGCGGGTTGCGGCGCATCGACGCTGCTCCCTGCTGACAGGAGCACCGGTTGCTTCTGTCCCAGCCGGTCGATGACACTCCCCCTCACGCTGACCTGACCGCCTCCCCCCTGCTGGTCGAAGGATATGGTGGCGATGGTGCCGGTACCGGTAATGGCCGGGGCGCCGATGATCGAGACCAGCATCGTCCCCTGGTCGCTGCGGTTGATGGCGGTGACCGCGCCCCGGGCAAGCGGCCCCTGGGAGAAGCGCGGGTTGGAAAGCCTGGAGCCGTCGTAGGTGATGGCGAGGTCGATGCCGGCGACGTTGGCGAAGCCTAGTCCCTGCAGGAAAAACGACCCGTTTCCCGCGGGGATCAGCGAGAGGGTCGAAGCGGCGAAGCACGGAATCGGCAGGAGCGTTAAAAGGGCAAGTATGAATAGATAAGGAAAGCCGTCTGGTGACAGAAGACGCAGGCGCATGGAGACCTCGCAGGAAAAGGAATGCTGGTGTTGCCGGGGGTGTGCGGTCCGGGGAGGGGTAACCCCCTCCCCGGTGCAGGTTGCTGCGTTTACTGTGCTACGCCCACCAGCGTGACGCGCTGGGTGCTGGTGCCGTTGTTGGCGTTGTCGGTGAAATTCACCGTGGCCTGCCGGCTGCCGGTCCCCCTGTTGGGGGCAAAGGCTACGCTCACCGTGCAGCTAGACCCGGAGGCCAGGCCGAGGGCGCCGATCGGGCAGTCGTTGTTGACCAGGGTGAACGAGCCGGGGGAGTCACCGCCCAGCGAGATGCTGCTGATCTTGAGAGGCACCCCACCGCTGGAGGTGAGCGTGATGGTCTGAGCCTGGCTGGTCGAGCCCCGGGTGACGTTGCCGAAGTTGATCGAGGTCGGGTTCAGCGTGGCCGCGGGTCCCAGGAGCCCGGTGCCGCTGATGGGGATGCTCTGCGGGCTCCCCGCGGCGCTGTCGAAGATGGACAAAGACGCGGAGCGCGCTCCCGGCGCCGTCGGCCTGAACCTGATGTTGATGGTGCAGGAACGGCCGCCGTTCAGGCTCGCCGGGCAGTTGTTGGTCTGGGTGAAGTCGCCGGGGTTCGCGCCGGTAAGAGCTATGTTGCTTATGGTCATCGGCAGATCGCTCGTGTTGAGAATGGAGACCACCTGCGACGAGCTGCTGTTGTTCAGCACCTGGGGCCCGAAGTAAAGCGCCTGGGAACTGAGCGTTATGGTGGTGCCCAGACCGGTCACGGGGACCGAGAAGGTGCCGGCCGGGGTTCCGTTGAAGGGATCGTTGCTGACCACGGTGAGCGCAGCGCTCTTCGCACCCTCGGCAAGCGGTGTGAAGCTGACCGCGACGCTGCAGCTGCCGCCCGGGGCGACAGAGGCGCCGCAGCTGCTGGCCAGGGTGAAGTGGGTCGGGTCGGCGCCGGTCAGGGTGATGCCGCTTATCTGCAGCGCGGTGGTGGAGCTCGCGTTGGAGACGGTCACCGTCTGGGAAAGGCTCGCCGTGTTGACCAGGACGTTGCCGTAGGAGAGCGTTGTCGGGGTGACGCTCGCAACCGGCGCCACGCCGGTTCCGGCCAGTGCCACGCTTACAAGCGGCGTTGCCGGGTCGCTGGTGGCTACGGCGAGTGCGGCGGTGCGGCTGCCGAGTCCCTGCGGGGTGAAGCTGACGTCGACGCTGCAGGAGGCTCCGACAGCAATGGGAGCGCTGCCGCAGTTGCTGGTCTGGGAGAAGTCTCCCGTGTTGGTCCCGGCGAAACCGATGCCGCTTACGGTAAGCGGCGCCGTGCCGGCGTTGGAGATGACCACCTGTTTGGGCAAGCTTGCGCTCTTGGCGAACTGGCTGCCGAAGTCAAGCGCTGCCGGGTTGGCCACAGCAATCGGTGCGGTCCCCGTCACGCTCAGCGGTATGACCGAGGTTGCCGCCGCCGGGCTCTGGGTGTCGATGGCAAGGTCGGCCAGGACTGTCCCGGCGCGGCTCGGGGTGGCGGTGACGCTTATGGTGCAGCTCGCTGCCGGTGTGAGGGTAACCGGGCAGTCGTGGGTGACGTTGAAGTCGGCCACGGTTCCGCCGGTCAGGCGTATCGCCGAGACGGCGAGGTCCTGGTTGCCGGTGTTCGACAGGGAGATCGTCTTTGCGGCGCTCGTGGTCGCGACCGGCTGCGGATCAAAAACCAGCTGGAGCGGTGAGAGCGTCGCCAGCGCCGAGGCGATGCCGGTGCCGGAGACCGGGACGGCAAGCGCCGGCCGTGCGGGGTCGTCGCTGTTGACGGTGAGCGAGGCGCTTGCTGCAGCCGCCACGGTCGGGTTGAAGGTGACGCTTATGCTGCAGGTAGCTGCGGGCGCAAGCGTCGCGCCGCAGTTGTTGGCGCTCACGGCGAACTCGCCGGGGTTCGCGCCGGCCAAAGTGACGGAGGCGATGGCGAGGTCCGACCTGCCGCCGTTTTCGAGCGTGACGGTCTTTTCCGCGCTGGCCGTCCCGAAGGGCTGGTTCCCGAAGGCAAGGGAGGCCGGCGAGGTGAGGGCGATCGGGATGGCCGCCACCGTGGCGATGTTGGACCAGGAGGAGCGGCTGGTGGCCGCCTTCCAGTCCGGGGTGTAGCTTGCCGGGGCGGCCGGGGTGTAGTCGTCGATCGCCTGCACCCTGTAGTAGGTGCCGAGCGCAGGGTTAACGGATACCTGCATGGTCTCGCCGAACTTCGACGCGGGTACGCTAGCGGCAACCGGCTGGGTGGATACCCCCGCCTGGAAGCTGGGGTCGTTGCTGATCTGCAGCTCGAAGCTCGTCTCGCTGGCCGAGTTGTCCTTGAAGGAGACGTCGACGTTCGGGCCGTTATTGACGGCGGCGAGTGTCGCCGGTGCCGCCGGGGGGACCAGGAAGGACATGGGGCGCATCATGTCGTTTTCCTCGTGGGAGAGGATGTGGCAGTGCCAGACGTACTCGTGCCCGAAGTTGTACATCTGGTTCACCATGGCGCCGCCCAGGTTGCCGCCGTTTTTGGGATCGGACTGCGAGAAGCCCATGTCGGAGCCGATCGGAACCGACGGGTTGAGCGGACGGATGCTGTCGGGAAGCGGGAACGGCACCTGCGGGGTGACCGGGCGCAGCGCGACGATGGTGTCCTCCAGGGGGCTCACCCTGATGGTGTCCTTCCAGCCGAGTTCGTTCGCGTCGGGGAGCCTGATGATGCCGTCCCAGGAGACGCGGTTCAGGATCTGCACGTCGAACAGGTGGAAGTGGATCGGGTGCGAATCGACGCCGTTATGGGAGATCTTCCAGACCTGCATCCCCCCCGGCGTCAGGTGCTCGGTTACCGGATCGACGTAGTTTTGCAGCACGAAGTTGGCGGTCGCCGCGTTGGTGAAGGGAAGCTCCAGGCCGAGCTTCGCCGCCATGCGGCCGAACTCGTCGAAGGAGGCCCCCATCTCGTCGTGGATCGCCTTGGGCATCATGGGGAAGTTTTCCATCAGGGTGCCGTCGGGCTGTTTGAAGCTGATCGAGGTGTCGGTGATCCTCGAAACGCCCCAGTTGGGCCAGGTGGCCGGGAAGAGCTTGTTGTAGGTCTCGTTGTAGGCGGTCTGCCCCACGATGATCGGGTCCTGGGAGAGCGAGAACGCGCCGGCCTCGGTCGGCGTGGTCTTGAACGCGTTCTGCAGCTCGGTCAGCATGGCCGGGTTGTAGTCGTCGGGGGGGGCGCTGCCGCCGGAGCCGGAGACGACGATCTGCATCACGGTGCGGATGTTGGGGCCGAAGCCTATCGGGGTTCCGGCGATGCCACCCATGTCGGTGCGGTCCGGAGCGCCGGTGTAGTAGTTGTACTGCGGCACCAGCGCCGGGAAGGCGGTGGGGGCGTCGTTGTAGAGGATCAGGGTCTTCCCTGCGTACTTGGAGAAGTCGACGATGACGTCGGCGCGCTCGGCCGGTCCCATGATCAGGGTGCCGCCGTTCACGTTGCCGAAGTTGAAGGTGGTCGGGTCGAGGTTCCAGGAGACCGGCTGGTTGGGAAGCACCACCGGCGCGGGGAGCAGCCCCCCCTCGCTACCCACCTGGATGAAGGCGGGTCCGCGCAAGGCCGGGTCGGGAACTCCCCCCTCCCTCGCGTCGGCCGGCCAGTTCGGGTAAGCCGGCATCTCCAGCGCCGGGACCATCTTCACCTCGCTGTTGTCGGCGCAGGTGGGGCAACCCTTGGGAACGTTCGTGTCAGCCTGGTAAAGCTGCAGGTTGAGGAACCGGTCGTGGGCCGCGTTCAGGATGCGCAGCCGGTACGGCTTCGGGTCGACGGCGAGCTTCGGGTAAGCGGTGCCGTTGACCACCATGGTGTCGAGGAACGCCTCGGCGCCCCAGGAGGTGTCCGGGGTCCCCGGGATGAGCGGCGGCTGGCAGAAGCCGGTCACGGCAGGATCGCAGGTCGGGTCGTAGTAGGGGTTCGCGACGGGCCCTTTCGCTATGCACATGGGGAGCTGCGCGCCGTTGTCGCCGCAGACCGGCGTCGCCGGGTAGAACCAGGGGCCGTAGAACCAGCGCCCGTAGCTGTTCATGCCGGAAAGGTCCGGGTTGAAGGGGTTCTCAGCCGGCATGTAGACGTGGGGCCACCAGAGGTCTCCCGTGTTGGCCTCGCGCTCGAAGACACCCTTGGCGTTGGGGGTCGCGGAAAGCGGTCCGGTCCCCCAGTTCCAGAGCGGGTCGGTCTTCTTCACGTAGGTGGGGCTTGCGGGGTCGCCGTCGACGAAGGTCTTGTCCTGGATGATGAGCGGGATCTGGTCGGCGGGTATGGTCCCCGCCTTGAAGGTGCGCCCGTTCACCGTGCCGCCGTTTACCAGCGCCTTTTCTACGTCGTCCTGCAAAAGGTACCCCGCCGCCTCGCCGACGTAGACGTTCAGGCGGGTGATGCCGGAGGAGTGGTCGTGGTAGAACATGAGCCTGGAGCTCTGCTGGTTGGTCCAGTAGTAGGTCTGGGCTCCGTCGCCGGGGTTGTTAACGGCACCCGGCTCAGCACAGGTGGTGGAGCCGGCGCAGTTGGAGCCGGGGAAGGTCGCCTCGGTGATCATGGTGCCGTCGGCCTTGAACCACATGTCGGGGACGTTGACCACACTCACCCCCTGCTTGTAGTTCGTGGCCTCTCCTGCGGGGGTGATCCACTGGTGCGGGGTGCCGTCGCTGATCCAGGGGGTGCGCCCGCCGTGCAGGTGCAGATCGGCGCGGTTTTGGGTGTACATCTCGCAGTTCATGGGGCTCATCGGGTCCATGGGGTCGGCGGGGGCACAGTTGGGCCCCTCGCCCGATCCCATAATGGTGGTGTCCACCGGCAGGAAGAGGTCACCGGCGCTGCCGTTGGGAAGGGCGTTGATGAACTTGACGCGGACCGGGCGGTCCTTGGTCGCAATGATCAGCGGCCCCAGGTAGTGGAACGAGCTAACGTTGGGGTCGGTGGTGTTGACCTGGCGATACCCCCGCAGCTTGGTCGGCGGAAGGTCGGAGTGCATCTGCTCGGAGTACTCATCCAGCTCCAGTTCGTAGTAATCGGAACCGGGATAGCTCGTGGTGTCGGGGATGGCCACCGGGATGTACTGCCCGAGGTTGTTCTTAGCGCCAGCGTCCAGGCCGGGGAGCGTGTCCACGAACTTGCGCAGGGGGGGTGAATTGGCCCAGTTCGGTGTCTCGTAGTAATCCGGCGTGTAGCCTGGTGCCGTGTAGGGTGCAGCCTGCGCGGTGCCGGTGCCTAGAAAGAGGACAGCGGCGGCAAACGCGAGGCAGATGTGCTGCAAGAATCGCCTGCTCATAAATTTCTCCTCCTGGAAACATTTCATTGCCTGCCCTGGTCCTGCAAGGCACCGCTTTCGACAAGCTTCTTCCGCATCTCCGCGCTGCGGGCCTTGATCTCGCTTCTCAAGGCCCTCTCCCTGAGCGGCGCTGCACTTTTGGCCTCGGCGGTTGGGGCCGGGGGCTTCACCTGCTCCTCTTTGGCCCCCTGCCGTGTGGCGGGCTCCGGGGCCGCCTGCGCGGTGGCAAGCGGCAGGGTCACGGCCAGTGCCGCTACGGCTGACATCAATTTTTTCATCGCATCCTCCTGCTGGTGATTTCCGGTGGGAACTCCCCGCGTCAGTTGACCGAGAGAAGCTCTATTTCATAGATGACAGTTTCGTTTGGTCCTACCTTGCCGCCGTTTCCCTTGAGGCCGTAAGCCAGCTTGGACGGCAGGAAGAGCTGCCACTTGGAGCCGGCCGGCATCAGCTTGAGCGCCTCCGACAGTCCCGGCAGCACCCCGTCTTTCACCCGCCGCGAGGCGGGCTTTCCGGTGAGATAGGAGCTGTCCAGCTCGACGCCGGCTATAGAGGAGCTCCGGTAATGGAAGGTCGCCGTGTCCGCGTCGGCGGGCCTTTTGCCGCTTCCTTCCTTGAGCACCCGGTACTGCAGGCCGCTGGGGAGGACGACCACCCCCTTCACCTTCTTGTTGGCGGCGAGAAAGGCTTCGCCGGCCTTCATGTTTTGCTCCGCCGCGCCTGCCCTGGTCTTCGCCGTTTTCCGGCGCACGTCGTGCTGGTAGATGCTTACGTACTTGCGCAGCTCCTCGTCGGACATGAGCAGGGGCCCGCCGGCAGAGGCGTCGCGCATCCCCTTCAACACCAGCTCCAGGTCGACGTCCACCTCCTGCTGCTTCAGGTTGCCGATCAGGTTCACGCCGATGGCATAGCTGATCCGCTCCTTGGGGGTGGCGGGCGCATCGGCCGCGTGTACCGGCGCCGCCGCGAGGAAAAGCGCGAATAAGGCGATGAGAGTAGCCACGTGCGCTCCGGGCGCCTTTATCCGGGGCACCATCAACGCACCCTGACCACGGCGTTGTCGTGAGCGTCGGCGACGTAGAGCGTGCTGCCGTCGGTGCTGATGCCGTTGGGGTTTTTGAGGCCGGTGACGACGGTGCCGCCGGCGCCGGTTGCCAGGGCGATCCTGCTGACCGAGCCGCTGGCCGCGTTGGTGACGAAGAGGCTTACGCCGTCGGTGGTGATGCCGCTGGGAAGGTCAAGGGTGACGCCGCTGACGGACAGGGGCGAAAACGCCGAGCCTGCCAGGGTGAATCTGCAGATCCTGTCGTTGCGGCTGTCGGCGATGTAGAGCGAGACTCCGTTGGTGGTGATCCCGTAGGGGGAGCTTAAACCGGCGGAAGCCGGCACCAGGGTCGAGACCGCGCCGGTTGCGATCACTATCTTTCTGATCGAGTTGTTGCCGCTGTCGGCCAGGTAGAGGTTGGTCCCGTCCGTGGTGATGCCGTTGGGGGAGTTGAACGCTGCCGCGCTCCCTGCGCCGTCGGCCGCGCCTGCTGCCCCAGCCGTGCCGGCCAGGGTGGAAACCGCGCCGGTGGCGATGACGATCTTACGCACCGTGTTGTTGCCGGTGTCGGAGACGAAGAGGTTGGTGCCGTCGGTGGTGATGCCGCTTGGGAACCGGAAGGAGGCGGCGGCCCCGCTTCCGTCGGCGGAGCCCGGGCGGTCCGCCTGTCCGGCGAGCGTGGAGACGGCACCGGTGGCGATGGAGACCTGCCGGATGGTGTGGTTGTTGGTATCCGCCACGTAGACGTTAGTGCCGTCGGTGGTCAGGTCGTAGGGCGAAGTGAAACCGGCGGCGGTCCCTACCCCGTCGGCAGACCCCAGTATCCCGGCGAGGGTGGAGCTCCCGCCGGTGGCGACGCTGACCTTGCGCAGCAGGTCGTTTCCTGCATCGGCAAGGTAGATCGTGCCTGCCACCAGAGCCACCCCTGCAGGGTTGCTGAAGCGCGCCGCGCCCCCAGTAGCGTTGACGGCTCCCGGGGTTCCCGCCTGGTCGCCGGCAAGCGTTGAGACCGCCTGGGTTGCGATGACCACCTTGCGCAGGTTGTTCCTGCCTGCGTCGGTGACGAAAAGGTTGGTCCCGTCGGTGGCGATTCCGGCCGGGGACTGGATGGCATCCACCGCGTCGGGCTCGACCAGGGTCGATACCACGCCGGTGGCGATGACGATCTGCCTGACGGCCGAGTTCCCCTGATCCGCAACGTAGAGCGAGGTCCCGTCGCTGGCGATGCCGCGGGGCGCATCGAAACGGGCAGCGACGCCGGTGCCGTCGGCCAGGTCCTGTACGCCGCTGCCGGCAAGGGTAGTGACCGCGGCCGACGCCAGTGCGATCTTGCGGATGCGGTGGTTCAGGGTGTCGGCAACGTAAAGGTTGGTTCCGTCGGTGGCGATGCCGGAGGGGGAGCTGAAGCTCGCCGCGCCCCCGATGCCGTTGGCAAAGCCTACGACCCCGGCGGTGCCGGCCAGGGTGGTCACGGCGCCGCTGGCGACGTTGATGCTGCGGATGGTGTTGTTGCCGGTGTCACAGACGTACAGCTTGGACTTGTCGCTGCTGATTGCGATCCCTGTCGGGTAGTTGAACCTGGCGGTTGCCGCGGTGCCGTCCCCCGAGCCGGTGACCCCGGCAAGCCCTGCGACTGTCGACGTGGCCCCGGTGGCGAGGACGACCTTGCGGATGACGCTGTTGCCGGTGTCGGCGACGTAGAGGTTGGTCCCGTCGCTGGCGACGTCGCCGGGGAAGTTGAACCGGGCCTGGGTCGCCGCGCCGTCAGCGGAACCCGAAGTGCCTGCAAAGGAGGTCACGCTGTTGGTGAGGGCAAGGGATCTTCCCTGCAACGCCCCACCCATGCGCGTCAGCTGCGGCTCTGCTCCCCCTCCGCCTCCTCCGCCGCCACCGCAAGAGGCGAGCGTCAGGGTCATAACAGCCGCGCAAGCCACCTTTAGCAAACCTTTCAATCTCATGCTTACCTCCAATTTCAGTTAATGGTTCACTTGCTACTCATAATGAAGTTGCCAACCCTCGTACCCGCGTATCTGCTCGCAGGTCTTTCGTACTTATGCAGTCACCAGGCACGCCAGATACAGTGTGATCCAAGGTTTCGATCTATGGCTTATGTCACAGTCAGGGGGTGTGATGACGGTAAATTCCGGACACCGTCCGTTTCTTAGGGCCAGTATGTGTGCAGATGTTGTGCCTAATTTGACTGCAAGAACATTCGACAGTAGGTCAAGCAGTTAGAAAGGATACGCTTAGGGGAAAATAAACCAAGGGGTGCTCATAATCCCAATCTGGTTATGGCTTAAAACTGGGGGAGGCAGCGCAAGTGGCTGATTTGCTGTTTGTTTACGGAGGGGTGCGAAAAATCGTACAGCTGTCGCTTTTTTTGCACCCTTTCGCGCTGGCTGGTCGGGTGTCCTGGCGGCGTAAGGCGCGGCGGAGCGGCAGACGGCAAGAGCGCTGGGAGGGTCCGGTTTGATATTGGAGGATTCTTACATAGGCTGCTGCATGGTCGAAAAGGAGAAACGAAGGAGGAAAGGCTATGATCAGCAAGGCAAGCGTGGCGAAGCACCCCATCCATCCGATGCTGGTGCCCTTGCCGATTGGGTTGTGGATCTTCTCGCTGGTGTGCGACCTCATCTACGAGGGCAGCGGGGACCTGCTCTGGCACAACATGGCGCACTACAGCCTGGCGGGCGGGGTCATCGGAGGGCTGCTCGCGGCCCTGCCAGAGCAGGAAGCAACCGGTGTGACCCGCGTCAGACCCCGAGTATCAACCCCTCGAGCAGGCCAGAATCGCTCACCTTGAAGGTCTCGAAGCCGAAAAGGCGCATGGTGGTGAGCACCACCAGCACGCCGGCGATGATGAGGTCCTCCCGCCCGGGCTCCAGCCCCTTGACCTGTAGCCGCTGCTGCGGCGTCAGCGGCAGGAGATGCCGGTATATCCTTTCCACGGCCGACAGCGGCATCGTGTGGTTGTTCACCAGCTTGTAGTCGTACTGCTCCATCCCCATGTCTATGGCGGCAAGCGTGGTGGCGGTCCCTGCGGTCCCGACCAGGGTCGCCTTCCTGAAGCGATCCTCCACCCCCTGCGCGGCGAGGGCCTCTTTAAGCGCGGTCAGCTCGCGCCTGATCTTCTCCTCCATCTCCACGACGCCTGACTTTCCCTCGGTGAGGCGGACGACGCCTATGGGGAGGCTGCGCGAGAAAAGCGGCCGCAGGTTCGAGGCAAGGGTGTACTCGGTGCTCCCACCGCCCACGTCGAAGACCGCCAGGTCACACTCCTTGCGGTCCAGGATCGACCCCACCCCTCTGAGCGTCAGCTGCGCCTCCTCGTCCCCGTCGATCACCTCCAGGGCGATGCCGGTCTCGGAAAGCACCCTTTGCACGAACTCGCCGCCGTTTCTGGCGTCCCGCACGGCGCTCGTGGCGACTCCCCGAAGCCGCTCCACGCCGTGCTGCGACATGTCGAGCGCGAACTCCTTGAGCGCCGCGATGGACCGCAGCTGCGCCTCCTCGGAGAGTCCACACTCGCGGGTGAAGCCCCCCCCGAGCCTGGTGATGATGCGCTTCAGCAGTATCTGGCGGTAAGGGTCCCGGCCGGCGATGAGCAGCCTCGCGGTATTGGTGCCGAGGTCGATGGCGGCGACGGTCTGGTTCATGCGGCTATTCCTTTTTTCTGGGAGATGATGGAGAAGCTGAGTTCGGAGATCTTGCAGAAGGCGATGATCATGTCGCCGTAGAGAAGCCCCGCTACGATGCCGCACTTGCCGACTTTAAGCCGCCGCAGGTGGCTTGCCTGCAATTCCTCCTGGAGCAGGGCTACTTCGCGGCGCAGGGGATCAGGGTCCTCCTCCTCTTCACCTTTCAGGACCCGTTCGCAAAGGGAAACCGCCTCCCCCACCTTGGTGGCGAAGCGCTTTAGCTCGTCCATGGCAGAGCCGGAGAAGCGGAGCCGTTCCTCCTTCTTGCGCACCAGGTAGTTCAGCACCGCCTCGGTCTGGTCACCAACCTGTTCGATTTCGTTCACCATCTGCAGCATTGCCGGGATCTCGACGGCCCGCTCCAGCGAGAGCGTCTCCCTGGAAAGCGCTACCAGGAACTGGGACATGTCGCGGTGCAAGACGTCGAGCACCAGTTCCTTGTCCCTGATCGCGGCGACCAGCTTGGGGTTGTAGGAGTCGAACTGGGACACCAGCTCGGCGTACATGGCGGCGGAAAGCGACCCCATGCGGGAGAGCTCGCTCCAGGCCTGCACCAGCGCTATGGTCGGCGTCTTGATCACCCGCTGGTCGATGAACCTTGGGCGCGGCTCGCTCTCGGAGCGCCTGGTGGGGAGGAGCGTTTCCGCGGAACGGGTGAAAAAGCCGAGCATGGGGAGGAAGATCAAAAGCGACGCCACGGTGAAGATGGTGTGGGCGTTGGCAAGGTGTCTCGCGATGTACGGGCGCAGCGCCTCGGTCGCGGCATGCGAGGCGGCTGTCGGCTGGTGCAAAAGCGACAGGTCGCCGGGCGAAACCGCGTTCACCGCCTTGAGGAAAAGCGGGAAGAAGATGAGCCCGAGCGCAATGGCGCCCCAGCTGATGGCGAGGTAGATGACGACGGCCCTTTTGGCGGTTTGGCTCCCGCCGATGGAGGCGATGAGCGGGATGAGCGCCGCTCCCGCAACCTCGCCGATCACCATGGCTATCGAGGCGTCGTAGGAGAGAGCCCCTGCGGAGGCGAGGGCGATCACGATTCCGAGCGTAGCGCTCCCCGACTGCACCAGGAAGGTCAGAAGCGCCCCCAGAAGCACCGCCGCCAGCCGCAGCGAGGGAAGCCCCTCGCGCATGCCGGAGATGATGGCGCTCTCGCTCAAGGGAAGCGACGCCTGCTCGAGGATGGAAAGCCCGAAAAAGACGAGCCCCACGCCCAGAAGGAGCCCACCCAGTTGCGAAAGCCGCCGGCTCTTGGAAAAGAAGCTGAGCAAGACACCCACGGTGATGGCGGGAAGCGCCAGCGCCGTGACCCGGAAGGCTATGATCTGGATGGCCAGCGTGGTGCCGATGCCGGTCCCCAGCAGTACCCCGAGCGCCTGGTACAGCGAGAGAAGCCCGGCGTTGACGAAACCCACCACCAGCACCGAGGCGGCGCTGCCGGACTGCATCAGCGAGGCAAGACAGCTGCCGACCAAGGGGGCGGTGAGGCGGTTGCCGGTCGCCTTCTCCAAAAGCCTGCGCAGACGCTCCCCGCTCACCTTTTGCAGCCCCTCCGACATGGTGCGCATGCCGAGGATGAAAAGCGCCAGCCCGCCCAGCCCCTCTATTATGTAGGACCAATAAGTAGGGACCATATGTAACTGTCGGCTCCAGGGTTCGGGTCAACTTTGCGATTGCCCGGTTATCAAGTGAAAGGCGCCTTGCGGGCGTGCGTTACCCGGAAGGCGCCTGATGTGCCAAAAGGTGAAACAAACTGCTCCACTAGCCGCTTGAGCCTAGCCGGAGACCTTTTCTTTGAGCTCTTTGCCGACCTTGAAGAAGGGAAGCTTCTTGGCCTTGACCGAAATGGACTCGCCTGTTTTCGGATTTCTGCCGGTGTAGGCGTCGTACTCTTTCACCACGAAGCTGCCGAATCCCCTGATTTCGATCCTGTCGCCGGACAAAAGCGCATCGGTCATCGAGGCGAAAACTGCGTTTACCACCTCCTCGGCCTTCTTGAAGGAGAGGGTTTTCTTGGCGGCGAGAGATTCAATGAGTTCCGATTTGTTCATTGTGCACCTCCGGAGAACCGTGTTTACGTTAGCAGCATCCTTTTAGGTATTTTTTAGCCAAATATTTAACATCTTCGGTACGTCCCTGGCTCCCGAGGATCGGGACCAGCTTTTCTGCGGCTGAGCGGGCCACGGAGGGCATCTCGAGCGCCTTCGACCACATCTCGACGGCCTTCGCTTCGTCGCCGGTGGTCTCGTACAGTTCGCCCAGCATGAACTGCGCCTGGTCCGCCATCACGTTTTCCTGCTGCATCCGTTCAACCAGGGCTATCGCCTCGGCATACCTGCCGCCGCCGGCCATCAGTTGCACCAGCGCCATGTAAACCATGCCGTTTTGCGAATTGACCGAAAGAGCGCGATTCAGAAGGGCTTCGCTCTCATGAATACGCCCGGCCCTAAACATTATAAGTGCGACTTCGTATAATACAATGTCATTTTCACCAGATAACAGCATTTCTTGCAAAACGGGGAGCGCCTTAGCGTCGTTTCCGTCGTGTATCATGAGATAAGCCTGGGCGAATTTCGGCCCCATGGCTCCGTAACGGGCGGGGAGATCGCCAGGTAGCGGCGCCACCATGAGGTGGAACTGGTCCTCCTCGGCGAGACCGAAACTGACCGGCTCGGCCTCCAGCGGTTTCTTCGGGGCATGGGTGCCGCAGGAGGTGCAGGATCCCCCTCCGTGGGGCTTGTAGGGGCCGGCAACTTCCTTTACCGGAGCGGCTGCAGCCGAAGGGGCAGCGGCTGCGGCAGGGGGGGCGGAGGGAACCGCGTTCCCCTGCTGCACCCTGGCAAGCCCAGCTTTCGCCTTGGCCAGGATCCCCTGGTCCGCAGCCAGTTCGGCGGCGAGGGTAAAGTGGTCGAAGGCCTTTTGCAGTTCGCCCTGGTTCAGGGAATGCTCCCCCTCCTGGAGGTTCAGCTCCCCCAGCCGGTTCCCCGAGAGAGTGAGCCCCTTGCGGATCTCCTCCTGGTCGGTCGCCGCGTCAGCAGGGCAAAGCCTGAGCGCCTCGAGAAAGTCGACCCTGGCGTCGGCGAAGCGCTCTGACGCCAGGTACTTGGCGCCCTGGGTCTGGTAGTAACGATGATCCTTCTTCTTGAAAAGTCCGAACAGCATGAGGCCCTCCGCCTTACATAATTGGGATGTTTATCTTCGAATCAATTCGGTTACGCTCTCTACATGATAAGTCTGCGGGAACATATCCACCGGCTTGGAGCGCTCGACCCGGTATCCGGCCCCGCACAACTGGGCCAAGTCGCGCGCCAGGGTTGACGGGTCGCAGGATACGTAGAGTATTCTTTCCGGCGCGAGGTACGCCAGGTCGCCGGCAGCTTCGGCGCCTGCGCGCGGCGGGTCGAGGATGACCAGGTCGAACTTCTCCTTGCGCTTCGCGAGCCTTCGCACCGAAAGGGCCGCGTCACCCACCTGGTAGCTCGCGTTGGAGACGCCGTTTCCCTCGGCGTTGGCCGCAGCGTCGGCGATGGAGGGAGCGTACCCTTCCACCCCGACCACTTCCCGGACCAGGGGCGCGATGGGAACCGAGATGTTGCCGTTGCCGCAGTAAAGGTCGAGCACCCGGGCCCCAACTTGAAGGGCACCCCACTCCCCCACTGTCCTGATAAGTTCCAGGTTCTGGCGGTAGTTGACCTGGGAGAAACCGCCGCGGCTGAAGCGAAGCCGCATCTCGCGCGAACCGGGGAAAAGCCCGGCGGGAACGCCATAGCTTAGGGAGTCGGCGCCGAAGACGTAATGCATCTCCCCCTTCTCCCCGCTTCTGACGTAGACTCCAGTCGCCGAAGGGAGCTCAGGACGGGCGGCGAGGAGCCGGTCCACCAGCAAAGCTGCATCCTTGCCGCGGAAGTGGAACACCGCGATGGTATCCCCGTCGTCCCCCATGGCGAGATCCACCTGGGGAATCCCCTCCAACTGCGGCAGGCGAGGCAAGAGCCCGCGGATTTCGGCGAGCAGCCGGTTCAGAACCGGCGCAGCCAAGGCGCACCCGGAAGCCAGATCGACCACCTCGTGGGAGCCGCGCTTGAAAAACCCGAGCATCGGCGCACCCGCCTTGCGGGCCAGCTTGAGCTGGATCCGTGACCGGTAGCCGTAGCACTCGGGCGAAGGGGAGACCGGCAAAACGAGTTCGCGCGGGACCTTTCCGATGCGGCCGAGGGTGTCGGCGAAGATCTCCCCTTTCTGCTTCACCTGTTCCTCGTAGGGGAGATGCTGCCAGTCGCAGCCGCCGCAGACGCCGAAGTAGGGACAAGGGGGGGGCGTGCGTAGCGGCGAAGGCTCCAGCAGTTCCACCACCTCCGCTTCGGCGAAAGAGCGCTTCTCCTTGACCACCCGTATCCGGGCCCTGTCGCCCGGGGCAGTGAGCGGAACGAAGCAGGCCTTGCCGTCGATGCGGCCGAAGCCCGCGCCGCCGTAGCAAAGCCTCTCGATTTCGATTACCGCCTCAGCCACGATAGCCGCCGACGACAAACGCCTTCCTCTTGCCAAGGATGCGCTTCAATTCCGACTGCACGAGCTTGCGCGGAAAGTCCCCGCCGCTTAGGTAGGAAAGCGAGTGATCGACGAAGTGCTGAATCACCCTCTCGACCGTCTCCGGTATGTCGTTCGTGGCCACCCCCTGGTGCTCGATGTCCTTTACATAGCTTACGCTGCCGCCCAGAAGCTTTTCCGCGTCACGGTGCGCGGCTGCGTCCTCGAAAAGCTCGACAGTAAGCGGCACTTCGCAGCAGATGCTGATGCGAACCTGGTGGTAATCGCCGAAATAGCGGCGGGTGGCGTCGAAGAATCGAACGGTGAGCCCGTTGGAAAGCGGGATCTCCCTGATAAGTTTTTTCATGTAAAACGGGGCTCCTTGGAAAATCTCGCCCTATTTCTAACATGTTATGAAAAACCTGTAAATAGTGTATGCTGCGGGGAGCGAAATCCAGGCGATAGCGAAAACCAGCTTGCAATTTGTGTTAAATATTTGTAGACTCACAGATTGTTAAAGAAGCCACCTAACGGCCAGGAGAAAAAATGAGCAAGGAAGAAGCAATAGAAGTAGAAGGAACGGTAATCGAGCCGCTTCCGAACGCGATGTTCAAGGTCAAGCTGGAAAACGACCACATAGTGCTGGCACACATCTCCGGCAAAATGCGGAAGTTCTTCATCAAGATCCTGCCCGGTGACAAGGTGACCGTAGAGCTCTCGCCTTATGACCTTAGCCGCGGCCGCATCACCTATCGCGCCAAGTAGTCCTCCCACAAGTCTCGGCATCTGTCCCAGTCATCCCCCGATCAGCTGCAAGGCATAACGGATATAAAGGACCAACGGGTTTAGCCCGCCGCCTAGCGGTGCGCGCTGGATCTTTATTTAATCTCACCAGATAGAGAAGGAAGAGCACATGTATACTGCAGCCGATCTGAAAAAAGGGCTGAAGATCGCCATCAACGACGAGCCGTACATCATCACCCACTTCGATTTCGCGAAGCCGGGCAAGGGTCAGGCTCTTTACCGGACCAAGATGAAGAACATGATCACCGGCGCCACCATGGACCGCACCTACCGTTCCGGCGAGACCTTCGAACCGGCGCGCCTTGAAGACCGTGTGATGCAGTACCTCTACAAGGAAGACGATCACTACTGCTTCATGGACAACGACACCTTCGAGCAGATCCACATCAGCGAAGAGGCGATGGGCGACGCCAAGAACTACCTGATCGACAACCTCCAGGTGGACGTGCTCATCTTCAGGGAGAAGGCGATCGGCGTAGACGTCCCCAACTTCGTCAACCTCAGGGTGGTTCAGACCGATCCCTGGGTCAAGGGCGACACCTCCGGCTCCGACTCCAAGCCCGCTACCGTCGAGACCGGCTACGTGCTCCGCGTCCCCCCCTTCATCGAAGAGGGAGAGTTGATCACCATCGACACCCGCACCGGCGAGTACTCCACCAGGGTAAAGGGGTAGCGCATGGGAAGCTGGCCCCTGGCCAGGCGCCGCCAGGCGCTGGTCGAGCGGGGGGCGATCTTCAGCAGGATAAGAGAGTTTTTTCAAGGAAAGGGGTATCTCGAAGTCGAGACCCCTTTTCGCATACCTGCCCCCGCCCCCGAAGCCCAGATCGACGCCATCCCCGCCTCGGGATGGTTCCTGCAGACCTCCCCCGAACTCTGCATGAAGCGAATGCTCGCCGCGGGCTACCCGCGCATCTTCCAGATCTGCCGCTGTTGGCGCGATGGGGAGCGCGGAGCGAGGCACCTGAGCGAATTCACCATGCTGGAGTGGTACCGTGCCGAAGCGGACTATCTGGTCCTGATGGAGGAAACGGAAGCGCTGGTCAAACACGCGGCCGCAGCGGACAGCATCAGCTACCGCGCAGAGCGGATCGAACTCTCCGGCCCATGGGAAAGAATCACGGTCGCCGACGCCTTCCTGCGTCACGCTGGCACCTCCATGTGGCAAGCTCTCGCGGAGGGGACCTTCGACGAACTTATGGTCGAGCGCATCGAGCCGAACCTGGGTCTTGCCCGTCCCACCTTCATTTACGATTACCCTGCCAGCTGTTCCGCCCTGGCCCGGTTGAAGCCTTCCGACCCAACTGTCGCCGAGCGTTTCGAGCTCTACATCGGCGGACTGGAAATCGCCAACGCGTTTTCCGAACTCATCGACCCCGTCGAACAGCGAGCCAGGTTCGTCGCCGAGGCAGCCGAGCGTGCAGCACAGGGAAAAACCGCCTACCCCATGCCGGAGAAGTTTCTGGCAGCCTTGGACGAGATGCCGGAAGCCGCCGGTATAGCCTTGGGGCTCGACCGGTTGGTCATGGTGCTGCTCGACGCCGCAAGCATCGACGACGTGGTCGCCTTCACAACCGAAGAGCTTTAGCCTCAAAGGACAACCTCAAAGGCGGAACACAGAGGTCACTGAGGTCCACTGAGGACATCGCGGGACGATCAAAGGGTTTAGGCGCATACAGCGCTTAAACCCTTTTTTGCGCATTATCCTGGTCTTCTTGCGCCTGTGAGCCGGGAGTTGTTAACCAGGTACTAGCGATTTGGTTGACAAGCTCGTCCCCACATGATAAATCAGCGCCTGGAGGATTTCATGGAAAAGATAATCAATGACATAGCGCACAGGATCATAGCGGGTGGCTCGATCACCGAAGCAGAGGCCATCCAGCTCTCGAAACTGCAGGGAACCGCGGTTTACGACCTGTTCCGCGCCGCCACACGCGTAAAGGAGCATTTCGTCGGCAACGAGGTGCACCTCTGCTCCATCATCAACGCCAAATCAGGCCGCTGCGCCGAGAACTGCGCCTTCTGCGCCCAGTCGGCGCACCACAAAACCGACGCGCCGGTGTACCCGCTGGTGCAGGAAGAGGAGATGCTGGCTTCGGCGCGCCAGGCAGAGACCAACGGCTCCGCCTGCTTCGGCATCATCACCAGCGGCACCACCGTAAACGGCCCCGAACTGGAGCAGATCCTTGCGGCGCTGCGCCGCATCAGGAAGGAAACCACCATCCTCCCCTCATGCTCGCTCGGCATCATCGACGAGGAGACCGCGATTAAGCTCAGGGATGCCGGGATGGACACCTACCACCACAACCTGGAAACCGCCGCAAGTTTCTTTCCGCAGATCTGCACCACGCACGATTACCAGGACGATGTGAACACCGTGCGCGCCGTAAAAAAGGCCGGGGTCAAGGTCTGCTGCGGCGGCATCTTCGGACTCGGCGAGAGCGCGGCACAGAGGGTGGAGATGGCGCTCACCCTCAAGGACCTGGACGTCGACTCGGTACCGATGAACTTCCTGAACCCGATAGAGGGGACCAGGCTTGAAGGCGCCGCCAACATCAGCGCCCAGGAGTGCCTGAAAACCATCGCCGTCTACCGGCTGATCCTCCCCGATAAGCGCATCACCGTCTGCGGCGGCAGGGAGAAGAACCTGCGCGACCTGCAGTCATGGATCTTCTTCGCCGGCGCGAACGGTACCATGATCGGCAACTACCTGACCACGCTGGGGAGAAACGTCGACACTGACCTCACCATGTTCAGCGACCTGGGGCTTACCACCGTCATGTGCGCGCACTGAGCCACCTTCAAAAACCGCCTACGCAAGAAAGGAAAACCATGGCTGCAAAAAGCATCTTCATAACCGGCACCGATACCGGGGTCGGCAAGACCATCGCCTCGGCCGCCATTGCCATGCTGCTCAGAAGAATGGGGCACAAGGTCGCGGTGATGAAGCCCGTGACCAGCGGCTGCATCGAGCGCGACGGACATCTGGTGTCGGAGGACGCCGAGCTTCTCTGCTACGCCGCAGGCGTCCCCGTGACTGCGGACTCCGCCCCCTATCTCCTGAGGGCCCCGGTTGCCCCCTCCATCGCCGCCTCTCAGGACGGCGTCCGGATCAGCTTCGACACCATCAAGGAGGCATACCAAAGGCTCGCCGAAAACAACGACTTCGTCATCGTCGAGGGGGCCGGAGGGCTGATGGTTCCGCTTGCCGGGGGACTCCTGGTCGCCGACCTGGCCCAGCACCTGGGCCTCCCCATCGCCGTGGTGGCGAGGCCGGACCTCGGCACCGTCAACCATACACTGCTCACCGTCTTCTGCGCCCGCACCATGGGGCTAAAGGTCAAAGGGGTGATCGTCAACCGCTATCCGGACGCCCCGGGCGAGGCCGAGTCCTACGCACCGCACATGATAGATTCACTCTCCGGCGCGCAACTGCTCGGACTTTTCCCTGAAACCGGGGGGAAGGACGACCGCGAGGTGACCGAGAGGCTCGTCGACCGCCTGCTGCAGCAACCGGCGACGGGGATCATGCTGCGGGAGCTGTTCGATTAACTGCAATTGACAATTGACGAGCGAAACTAAACCAATTGACAATTGACGATTGACAATGGACAACGAATCCCCAGAAGCGCAGCACTGGGGGACGTTGAGGAGATTGAACGTGGTTGAACTGGACACCGAAACGCTTAGACGCTACGACAGCGAGTACCTCTGGCACCCCTTCACCCAGATGAGCGAGTGGGAAGGCGTAGAAAACATCATCATTACCAGGGGCGAAGGTTCGTACATCATCGATACGGACGGCAACCGGTACCTGGACGGCGTTGGGGCGATCTGGACCAACGTGCATGGGCACTGCCGCGCCGAGATCAACGAAGCGGTGAAACAGCAGGTAGACCGGCTGGAACACTCGACGCTCCTCGGGCTCTCCAACGACCGCGCAGCTCTCCTTGCCAAGCGCCTGATCGACATCGCCCCGCCGGGACTGGCCAAGGTCTTCTACTCCGACAACGGCTCGACCGCGGTCGAGATCGGCGTCAAGATGGCGTTCCAGTACCAGCAGCAGACCGGGAACAAGCAAAAGACAAAGTTCATCCGCTTCGACAACGCCTACCACGGAGACACGGTAGGCTCGATGAGCGTGGGTGGAATCGCCATATACCACGAGGTCTACGCGCCGCTTCTCTTCCCCACCATCAAGGCCCCCTCCCCTTACTGCTACCGCTGCACCCTCTCACCGGAAGGCGACTGCAACAGCTGCGGTCTCCTTTGCCTGAAGGAGTTGGAGCGGCTCATGGAACAGCATGCCCACGAACTGGCGGGGCTCGTCATCGAGCCGTCGGTCCAGGGCGCGGGCGGGATGATCGTGCAGCCTCCGGGGTTCGTCAAGGGGGTCCGCGAGCTGTGCGACCGCTTCAACGTGCTGATGATCGCGGACGAGGTCGCCGTCGGCTTCGGCAGGACCGGCGCCATGTTCGCCTGCGGCAAGGAGGGCGTGACGCCCGACATCATGGCCCTTTCCAAGGGGATCTCAGCCGGCTACCTCCCCCTTGCCGCGACGCTCACCACGAAGAAGATCTACGACGCCTTCTGGGGCGACTACGCGGAGCTGAAAACCTTTTTCCACGGGCACACCTTCACCGGCAACCCCATCGCCTGCGCCGCAGCCCTCGCGAGTCTAGACCTTTTCGAAAAAGACCGCCTGCTCGAGTCGCTGCAGCCCAAGATCGACTACTTGAACCGGCGGCTGCAAGGGCTACTAGACCTGCCGCATGTCGGGGATGTGAGGCAGGAGGGGATGATCGGCGGCATCGAGCTCGTGGTCGAAAAGGACACGAGAAAGCCTTATCACTGGGAGGAGCGCGTCGGTGTAAGGGTCTGCCTGGAGGCGAGAAAGCGCGGCCTGTTCCTGCGTCCACTGGGAAACATCATCGTCATCTTCCCGCCGCTTTCCATCTCGCTCGGCGAACTCGCACTCCTGATGGACGGCATAGAGGCTTCGATCACCGCGGTCACAGGCTAGCCGCAGCATCAAATAAGCAACACGCCTACGGGTCAGAAAGCTCTAGCTTCCTGACCCGTATTGCATTAGAATGACAGGCTTTGCGGGAAGAAGCGGGGGCCGGAAAGCGGGGCGGCGAAATCCCCTCTGTCCCCCCTTCGCAAAGGGGGGAACGCGGATTCGCGTGCAGCTCCTCGTGGCACGTGTGCTCCAGTTCCCGGGATCCTGAAATGCAATAGCGACAAGATCTCCCCCCTAGCCGAGTTTCATCGGAAATACAGAGGTGGTATCTTCCTTTGAGCAAAGGGGAAGCTATAACGTCCCCCCCTTTGCGACGGGCCTGCGCGCCGTAGCGCTTCGGTCCGCGAAGGTGCGAGGGGGGACAGGGGGGATTTTCCCTCTTTGCGAAAGCGGGATTTTAATACAAAGGAGCAACCGACATGGAACTGATAGACAGCCACGCACATATATACGGCAAGGAATATGCGGCAGATTTCGAGGAGATGATGGAGCGCGCAGCCGAGGCGGGAGTCCGCACCATCGTCGCGGTGGGGGCCGATCTCGAGTCGAGCGAGGAGGCGCTGGCCCTTGCCGGGGCGCGCGAAAACGTCTACTGCTCGGTCGGCATCCATCCCCACGACGCGGACGGGGTCACCAAGGAGTGCTATGAAAGGGTGCGCAAGATGGCGCTCTCCAGCCCCAAGGTGGTCGCCATCGGCGAGATCGGCCTCGACTTCTTCAGGGACCGCTCGTCCAGGGAAAACCAGGAAGAGGTGTTCCGGCGTTTCATCAGGATGGCTCGCGAGCTCTCACTGCCGCTCATCATCCACGACCGGGACGCGCACGACCGCATCATGGCTATCCTCAAGGAGGAAAAAGCGGGCGAGGTTGGAGGCGTGCTGCACTGCTTCTCCGGCGATCTCGAGATGGCGCAGGAGTGCATCGAGCTAGGTTTCAAGATCTCGATCCCCGGGACCGTCACCTACCCCTCAAACGAGGCGCTCAGGGAGGTGGTGCGCGGGGTGAAGATCGAGCATCTCATGGTGGAGACGGACGCCCCCTACCTGACGCCGGTGCCGCACCGTGGCAAGAGAAACGAGCCCGCCTTCGTGCGCTTCACCGCCGAGCGGGTGGCAGAGATCAAGGGGCTCTCGGTCGAGGACGTCGGCAGGATCACCTCGTTCAACACGAGGAAGCTCTTTGGCATCCCGCAACCCGCCGAAGACGACACCATCGCCTACATGATCCGCAATTCGCTCTACCTGAACATCACCAACCGCTGCTCGAACCGCTGCACCTTCTGCCCCAAGTTCGACGATTTCGCGGTGAAGGGTCATGAGCTGAAGCTCTCCCACGAGCCGAACTGCGCCGAGGTTCTGGCTGCGATAGACAAGGCCTCAGGGTTCGAGGAGGTGGTTTTCTGCGGCTACGGCGAACCCCTGGTCCGGCTCGACCTGGTGAAGGAAGTGGCGGCGGAGCTCAAGCGCCGGGGCCTCAAGGTCCGGGTCAACACCGACGGCCAGGCGAACCTCGTGCACGGCAGGAATATCCTCCCCGAACTGGCAGGGCTGGTGGACGTCCTCTCGGTGAGCCTCAACGCCGCCAACGCCGAGGATTACCAGCGCCTGTGCAACACCCCCTTCGGGGCGGCCGGCTTCCAGGGGGTCTGCGATTTCTTGAAGGAAGCGCCGAAGCACGTGCCTCAGGTGACGGCAAGCGCCGTTACGGTGCCGGGATTGGACGTGGGGAAGGTGCGGGAGCTGGCGCAGTCGCTGGGAGTCGATTACCGGGAGCGGGAGTATGCCGAGGTAGGTTGAAGGGTGCTGCCAGGTTTCAATGAGAGACAGGCTCGCCGGCGTCGGCGGAAGCCTGCGGAGGCAAAGCCTCTGCCTTGACGACACTTGGGAGGGTGAAGTAGAAGGTCGCCCCCTCTCCGGGCTTCCCCTCTCCCCAGACCTGCCCCCCCATGCGCTCTATCATCTTGCGCACGATGGAAAGGCCGAAGCCGTGACCGGCGATCTCGCTGTCGCCGTGCAGCCTCTGGAAGGGGAGGAACAACCTCTGGGCCTGAGCCATGTCGAACCCCTCACCGTTGTCCTCGACGTAGCAGACCCCATCGCGCATGCCGAAGGAAATCACGCTCGTCTCCTTGCCGGAGGTGTACTTCCAGGCGTTGCCAAGCAGGTTCTCCATGACGCGGGTCAGCAGCTTCTCGTCGCCGATCACGACCACGTCCTCCTGGATGTTCACCGTCAGTTCCCGCTTGTAGTCGGCTATCCTCAGGTCCGCCATGATGCCGTGCGCGATCCGGCTCAGGTCGACCGGCTGCAGGTCGAGCTGGGCCTGGCGGATCTCCGAAAGGTCCAGCATCCGGTCCAGGGTCGCCTCCATCCTCTCGCCGCCGCTTATGATGCACTTAAGGTACTCTTTGGCGGTGGCGTCGAGCTGCATGCCGTACTCTTCCAAAAGCAGCTCGCCGTAACCGTAGATCACCCGTATCGGAGTGCGCAGGTCGTGCGACACCGAATCGTAGAGGAACTCCAGCTCCTGGTTGGCGTGGGAGAGTTCAGAGGTCCGCTCGTCAACCCGGCGCTCCAGGAGTTCAGACGCCTTCCTGAGCTGCTCCGAGAGGCGCCGCTCGTTTGCCAGGTGCATGGCGTTCCTGATGGCGATGCCTATCACCGGCGCGATCCCCTGGATCAGGTTCAGGTCGCTTTGCAAAAGCTCCCCTCCCCTTTTCATGTCGTCCACGGCGAATACACCCAGGGACTCCCCCTCGCAGACAATGGGGGCACAGATGAAGGATTTAACCCCAAGCCCCACGAAGAAGGCGTAGTTTTCCGCGCTGGCCCGCGCCTTCACCTCCGAGAGGTCGTTGATCAAAAGCGGTTCCTGCCTGAGGAAGGAGCGGACCAGGACGCCGTGCGGCGTGCCGCTGGCTATTGGTAGCACCATCTGCTCCAGCTTCAGCTGATGCTCCTCGCTGAACCCGAAACATCCCTTGAGCACCAGCGCTTGCCGGTCCTGATCCAAGAGAAAGATGATGCCGCGGCCGTAATCGAGCCTTTTCAAGAGCACCTGGTTCACGCTCTTCAGGATGTCGTCCAGGTCGGTCCTCGTCGAAAGCACCTCCCCGATCTCGTTGATCATCCGGGCGTTGTCGCAGTTGTCCTGCGTCTGGACAAGAAGCTTCTCGGTCGAGTTGCGCATGTTCGTCAGCGAGGAAAGAAGCGCCTTGCGCTCCTGTGCGTGCAGCAGCAGGGTGAAAAGCAGGTAAACGAAAAGCGCCAGGGTGAGGGACGGGGTAAAGAATTTACCACCTGCGAAGAACAGGGAAAGCGAGCTCAGCGGGAGCAGCAGCAAGGAGAGACGGCGGGCCTGGATCAGGCGCGAGATGAGCGACGGGTTCCAGGAGATGTTGTAGCGGCAGACCTCTGCTCCCTTGAAGATGCATTCGGTATGGCGTATGCGGGGAAAATCGTGACCGAAAAGCAGGAAGGCGGCCTCGAAGTAGCCGATGCGGTTGTCGCATTGATAAGGGTTTTCCTTCGCCCCCGGCTCGAAGGTCACGGTCACCTCGATTTCTCGGGGGCCGATCCTGCGTGAGGAACAACGCGAGGAGCGCGAAAATTTGCGCGCCAGCTTGTGCATGACGAAAAAGACGTATTCCGGGCCGATGAGCCCGAGAATGAAGGAATGCAGCGATCCCAGTCCTTCCGGGGAGGCGGCGTAGCGTCCGGCCTCCCGCGCTATGCGGGGGTCGCCCGTCACAAGAACCAGTTTCTCGGTGAAAAGGTCGATCTGGCGCTGACTGAACCAGTGCCCCGGGTCCGCCACCTCCCATTTCTTCATCTGCGCATGGTTCAGCAGGTCGCCGATGTCTACTTGGGGGTACTTTTCCCTGAGCAGCTTCAAGAACAAGCCAATGATGCGGCTGTTATACAGCGGTGTGTCGGGCCCTAAAGCCATTGCAACCCCTTCCAAGAAAGTGGCCGAAGTTTACCCATGAAGGTTCGGATAATCAATATAAATAAACATCGTTGAAGCACTCTCATAGAAGGGGCGACCGGATATTACTGAGATTATGCCGGTTTCAGCCGTTTTGTGATAGATTTTCCTATCTGTGTGATTCTGATTACAGAAAAATATCACAATAGTCATAGTATACGCTCAGGATGCTGTACCCTGAACCGAGGAAAATATCACTTAGAGATAACATCGCGCCGACCGGCATGATGATCCTTGCGGCAGCCTCTCAGGAAGGGGAGAATGCTTCAGGTGGCACACAGCTTGCTGGTCAGTTGCAGTTTTACCGCCGCGCAGGTGGCCCTTAAGGCCGTATCACTTCTATAGCGGGAGCCGTGACTGTGGGAAAAGGACCGGACAAAAGAACGTTCGAGGAGTTGCTGGCGGGGCTTAAAGCCCTTCCCTCGCTGGCGCCCTACAGCCTTACCCTCTACTGCCGCAAGCCGTCACGCAGCGAGTTCGAGAACTGCTGTTCCGTCGTGGAAGATGCGCTTTGCCGGGACGTTGCAAGGCAGTTCTTCGAGCCCAACTTGGAGGTCTACTTCCAGGAAGGAACCACCTCGGTCTGTCGCTACGGCGGCGGCTTCTTCGGCTTTGTCATCCCCTTCAGCATTGGGAGCGAGGAGTTCTGCCTGGTGGGAGACGGCGTGAGGGACGACTCCATCGACCTGTGGCAGCTGGCCGCGCTCGCCCGCTCCGGAGGCGGCGAGGTCTTTTCGCTGTTTCCTTACGTGGAATCGCTTTGCACCGCTTCACTTGCCGAGGTCGAGCAGGTAGCCCAGGAGCTTGCCCGGGAGGTGACGCAGCGGGTGGAAAAATTCTCCTGCACACCCTCCTACAGCGCTCCGCTGCCCAGCTCCGCCGAGCTTGGCGAAGACGAATGCGATCCAAGGCTTAGCGCCGTCGCGCGTTCGCTGGAAGAGCTCGACCATGCCAACACGGTGACCGAGACGGTGGGACTTTGCTGCGAGGCCCTGGTCACCCATTTCAACGCGCCCAAAACAGCCATCGCGCTGCGCGACGCCTCCGGCAGCTCCTTTGAGGTCAGCGGGGTCTGGGGGCTTCCCGACCAGCTGGGGAGCATCCCCGCAGACGCCATCCACCTCTTCACCGCCAAGGACCGCCAGGCGAAGACGGTCATCTACGACGCCCAGATGCGCGAGGTGCTGCCGGCCGTGCAGGCGACCGTCTGCACCTGCTTTCCGCTGCGCTGCCAGGACGAGCGCCTGGGGTTCGTGGCGCTCTTCGACGCAGCCCCCAGCAAAAGCACCTCCCTGCTCATCTCCATGCTGGCAAGCGCCACCGCTGCGAAGCTGTCGCGCATCCTGAAAGACGCGGAGCAGAGCAAGGAAAACGCCCTTTCCCAGCGGCTCATGTCGCTGACCAACACCCTGCTGCAGGTGGACAGCAAGGACGAGCTCTACCAGGCCATCCTCGAAATCGCCGCGGAGCTGATCGACGCGACACAAGGCTCCGTCATGCTGATCGACAAGGACGGTCAGAACATGCACATCGTCTTCACCCTGGGCATGACCTTGAACATCGCGCGCTGCCTCCCGGTGAAGGTGGGCAAGGGGATAGCGGGGATGGTGGCGCAGTCGGGCCAGCCCCTGCTGGTCAACGATGTGGAGAAGGACAGCCGGGTCGCCATGGCCAACAGGCTCCGCTTCAAGTCGAAATCGCTCATCTGCATGCCGCTCAAGCTCAAGGACAAGATCATCGGCGTCTTGAACCTCTCAGACAAGAAGAACCTCGCCCCCTTCACCGACGCGGACCTGCAGGTGCTCACCTCCTTCGCCAACCTGGCGTCGCTGATGATCGAGCGGACCGAGGTGCTGGAGGAGTCCGAGCGCTTCGAGCAGCTTTCCGTCACCGACGCGCTCACCGGGCTTTACAACCGCCGCTTCCTGAAGAACCGGCTCGAGGAGGAGCTGAACCGAAGCATCAGGCAGGGGCTGAACCTCACCGTCATCTTCATCGACCTCGACTTCTTCAAGAGCTACAACGACCTCTGCGGGCACTTGGCCGGAGACGAAGCCCTGAGGATCACGGCGGAAATAATCAAGGCCTCGCTGCGCGAGATGGACATCGTGGCCCGCTACGGGGGGGAGGAGTTCTGCGCCGTACTCCCCGGGACCTCGAAGGTGGAGGCGATGATCGTCGCCGAGCGTATCAGGTCGGAGATAGAGAGGGAAATATTCCCCGGCGAGAGCGAGATCCCTCAGGTCCGGCTTACCGCGAGTCTCGGCGTCTCCTCGTTCCCGGAAGACGGCCGCACCTTCACCGCCCTGGTGCACGCCTCCGACGTCGCCCTGTACGAGGCCAAGGCGAGTGGCCGCAACCGCATCGTCGCCGCCCGCACCTCACCGGGGCAAAAGGAGATGCCTGCCCCCGCCCCCCCTTCCGGCATGGCGAAGACCCTCGATTTCAACGCCTACCTTGAAGCCTCTGTAGGTGCAAAAGGATAAGGCGCGCCCAAAGCCCCCACTATTTCCGCGCTTCTCTCTCAAGAAAAAAACAAGACAAGCACACATCGATGCCGCAGATTCCGCGGCTTTTTCTTTTAATAGTGAAAAAAAGTTACGTTCGTGGTATTTATGCGCAAGAACGAATGTCTGTATGTTGCCTGCGATAAGCAGTACTGAGGCAGGCATGCAACACGATTAAGTTTTGACGTCTGTCTCTGTGATGTTATCGGTTGTCAAGGGAGCTTGGATGGAGAGCGCACGAAAAATCCTGCAGTTTGCCAGGCCGGGAACGGTTATTGAGTTCTCACTGGGAAGCCAGAAGGAAATCAGCCTCACAAAACTCATCAACAGACTGAACTTCATCAATTTCAAAGAAGACTCCATACTGGTCAACTTCAGGCACTCGAAGTACCCCCGCACGGTGAGCCTCGAGGCGCGCCCGCAGCCCTGCATGAACAACAAGCTGGAGTGCCGCTGGACCCTGACCAGCGAGTCCCAGCCCAGCATCGCTGCCTGCACCTTCGAAAACATCTTCATCATCGACGGCACGAAACTCGTGGTCGCAGTCCCGGAGCTGATCTCGTTGAGCGACAGCGGCGCCACCTTCCTGCTTCCGGAAAAGTGCATCGAGGTGAACTACAGAAAGACCAGGAGACACAGCTGCGAGGGGATCAGGGTGGAGTTGCTGCAGAATTCGGCCCGCTTCCAGGGTACCCTGCTCGACTTCAGCGCGGTCTCCTTCCGGGTGGAAACCGACGGCGCGCCGAACCAGGCCTTCCACTGGGTCAACACCGAGGTCCCGGTGCAGGTTGTCTTCAGCAACGAACAGACCACGATCTACTCGGGCTCCTGCCGCATCATCTCGCAGACCCTTGGACCCAGGAGCCGGGTCTACGTGCTGGAGCCTTTGCAAGACCAGATGCAGCGCTTCAAGGCAAAGGAGATCCGCAGCGTGCGCCATGAGCTCTTGCCGCTGCCCAACGCCTTCTTCAAGCACCCGTTGAGCGGCAAGAGCGTCGACCTCAAGGTGGTGGACATCTCCGGCTCCGGCTTCTCGGTGAACGAGGAGCAGGAGCGTTCGGTGCTCCTTCCCGGCATGATCATCCCCGAGCTCGAGCTGCGCATCGCCAACGGTTTCACCACAAAATGCATGGCCCAGGTGATCTACCGCCAGGTGCTCCAGGGTGCGGACGGCTCCGCCAAGGTGAAGTGCGGGCTGAGCTTTCTGGACATGGACATCAGGGAGCACGTGAACCTCCTGGGCCTGCTCTACCTCGCCAAGGACAAGAACGCCTACATCAGTAACCGCGCCAACACGGAAGAACTTTGGCAGTTCTTCTTCGAGACCGGCTTCATCTACCCGGAGAAGTACGCCTTCGTCCAGGCCAACAAGACGCAGCTGAAGGAGATGTACGACAAGCTCTACACAGAGAACCCCAGCATCGCGCGGCACTTCATCTATCACGAGAAGGGCTCCATCCTGGGACACATGGCGATGCTGCGCTTCTACGAAAACAGCTGGCTCATCCACCACCACGCCGCTAACAGGGCGGAGTCGTCCACAGCGGGGCTGGTGGTGCTGAACCAGTTGGCCCACTCGATCAACGACTGCTACAACCTGCACTCGGCGCACATGAACTACGTCATCTGCTACTACCGCCCCGAGAACAAGTTCCCCAACCGCGTCTTCGGCACCGCGGCGAAGCTGATCGCCGACCAGAAGGGGTGCTCGATCGACACCTTCGCCTACCTGCACTACAAAAGGAGCTTTTCGGATAACTGGAACTTCTCAGGCCCCTGGGAACTGGCGCGCTCCACCGCGGAGGACCTCTTCGAACTGGAGAGCTTCTACGAGCAGGAGTCGGGTGGGCTCATGCTGCACGCGCTCAACCTGGAGCCGGAGATGATCCACTACGAGGAACTTTCCAAGGAGTACGAGCGCCTCGGCTTCAGCCTGAAAAGGCACTGCTACACGCTGAAGAAGCTCGGCAACATAAAGGCCGTCTTCACCGTCAACCTCTCCGACGCGGGGCTCAACCTATCCGATCTCACCAACTGCATACAGGTGCTGATCATGGACCCGGAGCTGCTCCCCAAGGACATAATCAACCTGGCGCTTTCCATACTTACGCACAAGTACCAGCAAGACGACATCCCGGTGCTGGTTTACCCGGTCAGCTACGTCGAGGCGGCCGGCATCCCGTTCGACAAGAAATACGCCCTTTGGTGCCTCAACGTACAAAACAGCGGCACCAAGTTCCTGAAGTACCTGACCACGCTGGTCACCAGGAACAAGAGCAAGAGGCAGACAGCCGAAGCAGTGGCCCAGTGAGGCAAGGATAGCGAAGATGACGGATGCGCCGCTGTACAACAGCCGGATCACGGATACTTACATAAAGCTGATCAAGAACAAGTACAGCTTTGTCAACATCACCGAGCTCCTCGATTACGCAGGGATGAGCCCGTACGAGGTCGCGGACCAGGGGCACTGGTTCACCCAGGAGCAGGTGAACCGCTTCCACGAACGGCTTCTGAAACTCACCGGGAACGAGAACCTCGCCAGGGAGGCGGGACGCTACGCAGCCTCTCCCGATGCGATCGGGATGATGAGGCAGTATTTCCTGGGGCTCGTCGGCCCCGCCAGGGCCTACGAGATGATCGGCAAGGCCACCAACAACAACTTCGTCCGCTCCTCCGTCTACACCTCCAGGAAACTCGCCGCCAACAAGGTGGAGATCACCGTCACCCCGCGTCCCGGCACCAAGGAGCAGCCGTTCCAGTGCCAAAACCGCATCGGTTTTTTCGAGGCCGTAGCCGCCGCCTTCGACGTCAAGCTTCCCCGCATCGAGCACACCGAGTGCATGTTCCAGGGGGGGCAGGTCTGCCGCTACATCGTCTCGTGGGAGAAATCGAGCCATACCTTCTGGGAGTACACGAGAAACTACACCGCCGTCTTCCTCTCCCTGCTCACTGCCGCCTCCATCACCATCAGCCCGCATCAGGGGCTGGAAAGGGTGCTGCCGGCCTCGGCCTTAGCCGTGCTGCTCTTGAGCGTCATCGCGCTGCACAGCGAGAAAAAGGCGCTCCTGGCAGGGCAATTGAACCTGAAGGACCTCTCCGACAACCTGTTCAAGCAGCTGGAGATCAACTACAACAACGCCCTGGTCACAAACGACATCGGCCAGGTCATCAGCAAGCAGACCCGCCTCCACGACATCCTCGACAACGTGGTCCAGGTCTTGGAAAAGCGCCTGGACTACAGCCGCGGCCTGATCCTTCTGGCCAACCCCGAGAAGACGAAGCTGGTCTTTCACGCCGGCTTCGGCTACTTCGACGAGCAGCTGAGCTTTCTCAGCAAGACCACGTTCCAACTGGACCGCCCGGAGGCGAAGGGGGTGTTCGTGGTCTCCTTCCGCGAGCAGCGGCCGTTCCTCGTAGGCGACATCAACGAGATCGGCGGGAACCTCTCCGGCAAGAGCCAGAACTTCGCCAAGCAGCTCCTGTCGCAGACCTTCATCTGCTGCCCCATCATCTGCGAGGGGGAATCGCTGGGGATCATCGCCGTCGACAACCTGAAGTCCAAGCGCCCCCTGGTGCAAAGCGACGTGACGCTATTGATGAGCATCGCCCCGGTCATCGGCATCGCCATCTACAACGCCAACCTGCATGAGGCGAAATCGACCCAGTTCAGCTCCTTCTTGAAGGTCATGGCGGCCTCCATCGACGCCAGGGACCCGCTCACCGCAGGGCACTCGGAAAAGGTCACCGAGTACTGCGAGGAGATCTGCCACGAGCTGGGGCTTGCCGAGGACGAGGTGGAAATGATCAGGGTCGCAGCGCTCTTGCACGACTACGGCAAGATCGGGGTTCCGGACGCCATCCTGAAAAAAAACGGCAGGCTCTCCGACCTCGAGTACGAGATCGTCAAGACGCACTGCCACAAGACGCGGGACATCCTGGAACAGGTCAACTTCGAGGGGATTTACCGGCAGGTGCCGGAGATAGCGGGCGCCCACCACGAGAAGATCGACGGCACCGGTTATCCGAAGGGGTTGAAGGGAAAGGACATCCCGCTTGGGGCGAAGATCATCGCGGTTGCGGATTTCTTCGAGGCGGTCACCTCGCAGAGGCACTACCGGGACCCCATGCAGATGGATGAGGCCTTCCGGCTGTTGAGGGAAGGGAGCGGATCGCACTTCGAAAGGCATATAGTGGAGGCGTTCATCAACTGCCGCAAGCATGCGCTGGCCGAGGAAAGCGGAACCCGCGCGGTTCAACCCTTCTCAGCTTGAGAAGACCCAAAAGAGAAATCCCCCCTGCCCCCCCATTTCCATGGGCCGGGGACAGCGGGGATTTTTCATTGCAACAGCCATCGGTGCCGCAAAGCTTTTGTTAATGCGGCTTTTCCGCCTAGGGCTTGCGCCCCCGGACCGCGATGATCGGGGTGTAGGTGAACCTGCGCGGATGTGCGAAGAAAGTCCTGAACTCGTCAAGAAACTCCTCGAACCCGTTTTCATACTCGGCGAAGTCGTAGCCGGAAAACCTCGCCCCGACCTCCACCTTCTTGGTCCAGTTGAAGTCGTCGGCGTGCTTCAACGCTCCGAAGATCTGATGGTGGGCCCCCACCTCCACGCTGATGTCCTGGTAGCCCATATCGTACAGGTACGAGTAAAGCTTCCTCCCCACGTACGGGTCGAAATTCGCCCTCCCCTCCAGGCTCTTCATGATGGCTGCCAGCGCCCTGTCCATCCGGTCGGAATGGCCGAAATGCGTCAGGCAGTTGTAGTCAAGGTCGATCAGGACCAGCGTCCCCCCCGGTTCCACGATATCAGAGATGTTCTGCACCAGGTCGTAGCTGTTCGCCCTGTGGTACTCGAGCAGGAAACGGACCCAGACGAAGTCGAACGCCCCCAGATCCGTCATCGGCGGCCGGGCGTCGCGGTGCAGGAAGTTCACGTACTCGTTCTGGTAGTGCTCGCGCCCGAAAGCCACCCTCTGCTCCGCTATATCGATGCCAAGAGCGGTACCCCCAGGCTGCACCAGTTCACCCAGCTTCGAAGTGGTTTTGCCAGAACCGCACCCTATATCCGCCACCCGCATGCCCGGGGCTATGCCGGCCCAGGTTGCCTGCCGTGCGGTCACTTCGTTGTCCGTCTTGATGTCGAGCCTGAGAGACTCGTCGCCGTGCTCCATAAGGTAGCGTTGTGCCTGCATACTTGAAATTACTCCGTTTTCGCGGTTTTAATGAGCCTTGAGTTTTAGCACAAAAGCCGAGATTAGGCAACCACGGCAACGCCCATGTTACTAATTCGTCGCCTCCGCCGTCAACCATGCCGAAGTGTCTATTTTCACGAAGGAAGCTTTACAGGGAGCTAACAATGTGATATTTAATGAGCGCTTGGCGGCCCGCGGTGAAGGGGACCACACCCCTTCGGGCGCCCTTTTAATGATGTAACAGTTCTGAACATTCCAAGGAGGGGATATGAGACAAAAGAAGGGAGTGCTGGTCGCGTTGCTGGCACCCATGCTCGCCTTTGGCGGCGCGGCGGCGACCGCGCAGGCTTCCGGCTACGCGGTATTCACGCACGGCGCTTCTGCACTGGGACAGGGGAACGCGGTGACGGCGCACAGCAGTGACCCCAGCACCATCTTCTACAACCCGGCGCTGATGAACAAGCTCCCGGGGACCCAGGTCCAGCTCGGGACCACCGGCGTCCTCTCCTCCCGCTCGTACGAGCCCGCAGCGTCCGGCAACGAAACCTCCAGCGACACGTCCTTCTTCCCGAGCCACTTCTATGCGACGCACAAGGTAAACGACCAGGTGAGCGTAGGCCTTGGCATCTTCAACCCCTTCGGTCTCGGGACCGAGTGGGGCGAGCAGTGGGACGGCCGCTATATCGCCACCAAATCGACGCTTAAGACCTTCAACATCAACCCTGCAGCTTCCTTCCAGGTGACACCGAAGCTGGCAGTCGCAGCCGGGATCGACGTGATACTGCTCGACGCCAGCCTGGAGAAGAAGGTTCCCTCCCAGGCGCTAGGCCTCCCTGCCAACTTCGACGTGAACCAGAAGTTCAAGGGGGACGGAAAGGGAGTGGGCTTCAACGTCGGCGTAGCCTATGACGTCTGCGACCACCTCTCGCTGGGCGCCTCCTACCGCAGCGAAGTGAAGATCGACGTGTCGGGAAACGCCACACTCACCAATGCAGCGCTTAGCGCCGGGGGCGCGCCGCTCCCGATGACCATCGGGGGAAACACGGACCTCACCCTGCCGCCGCAGTTCACCGCGGGCGCTGCCTTCAAGGGGATCGACAAGCTCGTACTGGAAGCAGGAGTTCGCTGGGAGGGGTGGTCCAAGTTCAAGGAGCTGGCGGTCCACATGGACAACGGCCAGATCGCCGCAACACCTAGGAACTGGAAAGACGCCTGGGGGGCCAACGCGGGGGGGAGGTACCAGATGAACGACACCGTCGCCCTTCTGGCCGGCTACGTCTACGGCGACACCCCGGTCCCCGACAGCACCTTCGACCCGTCGATCCCGGACGCCAAGACCCACGTGTTCTGTGCCGGCACCGACCTCAACTTCAACCCGCTGACGGTCGCCTTCTCCTACGGCTACCAGTTGCTTGAGAACAGGCACAAGGACAACGGCATACCCGCCGCTTTCCCCGCCTCAGCCGAAGCAAACGGCAAGTACAAGACCGACGCGCACCTGGTGGCACTGTCGGTCGGATACAAGTTCTAAAGGCTTTCACCACAGAGGACACAGAGGAATACAGAAACAGGAAAAGCCTGAAGCTTTTGGTTAAAACCCAAAGGCTTCAGGCTTTTGTTTTTCCTCTGTGGTTCCTCTGTGTGTCTCTGTGGTGAGTGCCTCTGATTTTGCTCCGGGACCTCTGCGTTCCGCCTTTTCAGGTTCAGGCTTTCGCTTTGGTTTTCTGGGAAAGCAGGTACTGCCCTACCCAGTTGCTGGCGAACTGGCTGGCTATGCGGCCGCTTCGGTCCCCTTTCTTCTGCGACCACAGGATCGCCGCCTCACGGCAGGCCTCGTCCCACGGCACGACGGCAGCCTGCTCCTCGGCCAACCGCTCCACCCACTGCCGTACCACCTCCAGGTACTGGTCCTGGCTGAAGGGATGAAAGGCGACCCAGATGCCGAACCTGCCGGAGAGGGAGATCTTCTCCTCCACAGCCTCGCCGTGATGTATCTCCCCTTCCACCATCATGGCGCCCTTGTTGTCGCTCTCGTACTCAGGTATCAGGTGGCGGCGGTTGGAGGTGACGTAGATCAGCACGTTTTTGGGCGGGGCGTAGACGGAGCCGTCGAGAGCGCTTTTCAGCATCTTGTAGCTCGACTCGCCTATCTCGAAGGAGACGTCGTCGGAGAAGATGATGAAGCGGTACGGCTCGCCCTTCAGGCGGTCCACGATGTCGGGAAGGTGCACCAGGTCGTCCTTGTCCACCTGGATCACCCGCAGCCCCTGCGGCGCGTAACGCGTCAACAGGGCCCGTACCAGCGACGACTTCCCCGTCCCCCTGGTCCCCCACAAGAGCGCGTTGTTGGCGGGAAGACCTGCCAGGAACTGCAGCGTGTTCTCCTCGATCACCTGCTTTTGCTTGTCGATCCCCAGAAGGTCTTCGAGGGTTATCCCCTCGATGCTGTCGATCTGTTCAAGAAACCCCGCAAAAGAGTGCCGCTTCCAGTTCGCCGCATGGCAAACGCTCCAGTCGATGCTTGGAAACGGCTTCGGCAGCAGGCATTCCGCAGCCGCCAGCACCCTCTTCAACTGACCGACAAGTTCTGCATCGAGTTCCATGCGCCCTCCCTATCGTCACCTCAATTTGGCGAACCTCGGATCCAGTGAACGGACCAGGTCGTCATAGGCAACCAGCGATTTTATCTGCGGCGCGGCCTTCTTCACGGTCGCGTCAAAAAGGATGAACTTCGCGTTGAAAGCCTGCGCCTTGTTCCGCAGCGCGGTGGTGCTCTCCGAGAGGAAACTCTTCTCAGCCTTGTCGTCGGATTTCAGCAGCGCCTTGGTCTTGGCCCAGTATTCGTCGGTGGAGCCGACGTAGTGGTTGAGGCTCTCCAGAAAGGAAAGGGACGAGGTGGTCAGCTGCGAGGTGGTCACCAGGCGGTCCTGGACCTCCAGCATCCCCTTCAAAAGGTCCTGGTCGGCGAAGCGGACCAGGTCGGAGACTTCCTGGGCGTGGTTGGGGCGCGCGGGGTCGAGGGTGTCGACCCGAGCGACGAACTGCTGCGAAGTGGCGAGGTACTTGTTGAGTGAAACCGAAGAGGCGCCAAGAGAAACGGCGGCATCGGAAACGAACTTGGTGAACATCGAGGCCTGTCCCGCGTAGGGGATGGGGAGCACCTTGGCAAAGCGCGCGGCGACCGAACCGGCTGCCAGGTACTTGGAGTAGCCGGCCACGTGCCCCGACATCCACTTTACGTACACCTCGAAATCGGCCAGTCCCTGCCGCTGGGCGCGTACGTCTCCGGCAATATCCTTGAGCCGCTTGCCGTTTCTCGCAGCCAGTTCGGTCGAGGTGATGCTGCAGCTTTCCAGGGTCTTCAGCCTTTCCTGCAAGAGCGCGTTCTCTTTGGTGAGCGATGCGATGACCTGCTCCGGCGGGACGGCAGCCTCAGGTCCAGCGACGACAGGTGCTACCGCAGCGGGAGCAGCATCTTGAGCATAAGAAGATGGGGATGCGAAGGTTAAGGCTAGAAGGGACAAAGCGACGACGGTTTTGACTTGCAAAGACGCTCTCCGACTACGTTAATGGACGCAAACAGCCCAAAGATACAACAAACGCGGCCGGCAAACAAGCAAAAGGCATCGCACGCGGATTACGCGGATAAAACGGATAACTACGGATCAATCCGCCTTTATCCGCGTCATCCGTTAAATCCGCGTGCGATGCCTTTGATCCTGCTACTGCTCCTTGTAGGTGATCCTGTAGCTGAAGCTCTTGGGATCGTAGAAGTCGAGGGCTGTACCCCCCACCTCGGCATAGGGGTAGCCGAAGGTATTGAGCGGAGCGCCTGCCTGCGGCGGGTTCAGGACGACGTCGCGGCCGGTTGCGACCTGGAAGCGGTACGGGTCGATCCCGCCCCAGAAGTACTCCCGGTACTCGCGGGTCTTGGCATCCTTCAGCTCCAGCTTCTCGACCAGCATCGCCTTTCTCACGTCGGCCGGGTCAACCGGCACCCAGCCGGTACCGGGGAGGTAGAATTCCACCCAGCAGTGCTGCCAGGTGGTTATGTCCTCAGTCGCTTTCTTGCCGAGTCTCACCCCGAAGATCTCGCGGGCAGGGACGCCGGCAGCGCGCGCCAGCGCCACGTAGACCGAAGAGATGTCCGTGCACTTGCCGCCGGGTTTTTTAAGGAGTTCGCAAACGTTCCCCTTGCCGCAGCCTACGGTAGCGGGGTCGCGGTACATGTTCTCGCAGGTCCAGTCGTAGATCGCCTTCGCCTTCTCCAAGACGGTGCGCTTTCCCTTGGTGATGGAGTCGGCTAGTTTCTTCACCTCGCCGTCGACCGGCCCAAGGGAGGTCGGCTGCAGGTAGGGGGCGAATTCCTCCCTGCTCCAGGGGGTCTCCTTGGCGGAAAGGTCGCGCACCTGCACCTCCTCGCGCTCAACGGCAAAGGAGTAGGTCAGCTTCCGGCTCGCCGCGTCCTTGCCCCACTGGGCGAAGAGGATCGGGGTGCCGTTGGCCTTGTCGGTGTAGACCGCCGAAGCGGCGAAATCGCCGGTCACCTTGACGTCGGTGACAGACTGGTGCTTTCCGGAGACCGCGTACGGTATCCAGAGCTTCGTTTCCTTCCCCGCCTGCTGTTTGGAAAGGTCCACCTCCACCGTGACGACGCCGCTGCGGCTTTTGGCCCAGGCAGCCGGTGTGATGCTAAGTGAGAGGGCAACTACGGACAGCAACAACCTTTTCATTTCATCTCCTTTGATTCGACAGCTGGTTTAAACGTCAGCCACGGAGGAAACCTGAGAACTATCTCAGATCTTCTCCGTGGCCGGTTGTTTTGTCTTACAGAGTTTTACAAATGCGCTTTGACTACCTTTACAACTGCGATTTGACTACCGGTAAGCCAGCCTCTTTCCAGTCGGCCAGGGTGCTCTGGTAGATGGTCGGGTAGGCAAGCTTCATCAGTTTCCGGTAGGCGGTGTAGCTCCTGCCGCCGCTGTTGCAGTAGACGACGATCGCCTTCTCCTTGGGAAGGACGCCCGATTTGGTGGCGAAGGTCTCCGCGGGTATGTTGATGGCCCCGGCTATGTGCCCTTCGGCGAATTCGAACTCGTCACGGACGTCGACCACGACATAGGCGTCCTTTTTCTCCTGCAGGGCCTTTGCCAGTTCCCGCGCGGACAGTTTGGTCGTCTCCACCTTCTTAGAGTACTTGGGGCCGGCTGCGATGGGCATCCCCTTTTCCTCCCACACGGGGAAACCGTCGTTGTAGACGAAGATGTTGGTGTAACCGGCCTCCTTGGCCTTGGCGGCGACCTTCTTGCTCTTGCCGCACTTGACGCCGTTGCAGTAAAAGACCAGTTTCGCGCCTTTGTCAGCGGGAAGCAGCGCCGCCGATTTGGCGAAATCCTTGTCGGTGATGTGGATGGCGCCCCCAATGTGAGCTTCGTCGTACTCGTCCGCTGTCCGTGCATCGACAAGCGTGAACTTCACCTTCTCGTCGATCATGTCCTTGAGCGCTTCTGTCGATATGATCTGGAATTGCGGCTCTGATGCGAGTGCCGGCAGAGCTGCAGCGAGCACCAGGGCGATGGCGAGGACGGCGAAAGCATTAGCCTTCAGGAAACGACAAAAGCTCTTCATGTGACCTCCGATTGAGTTTTGGATTTACGGCAATGCATTTTCCGGCATCTTGCGGCGCCTCCCAATCATCTCCAGGAACGCCTCTATTCTTACCTTTAGCTGCTCGGTGTCGGACTCTGAGTAATCGGTCTCAATCTGCAGGAAAGGGATCTGGTCCTCGCGTTGCAGGTGCGTTTTCACCTGGTACGACTCGACGTTGTAGGTGTGGCACCCCTGCCAGGTGAGATCGATTACGCCGTCCACCTGGAACTCGCGCACCAGAGTATCCAGAAGTTGCAGCCGCCCCTGGTTGGGCGACATGCACGAGCAGGGGATCCTCAGGTATTTCTCGGCAATGGCGCGCAAGGGGTCTCCCGTCACCTCGACCGGGTCCACCTTCTTGTACCCGCCGCAGCTCTCGAAGCAGACCACGCAGCCGCCGGATTCTTCGACCAGCCGCACCACCTTGTCCGAACCAAGCCCCACCGGGACCCCGGTCAGAAGGACCCTGGGCGTCCTTTCGTGGAAAGGGGAAACACCGCTCTCTGCCCTTTCCACCAGCTCTGCAGTCAGGCGGTCCAGCAGTTCGATCGCCTGCCGCTTGTCGATGCAGAAACCGCGATTGTGCAGGACGGCAAGGAGGTCACTTCCGCTGATGGGGGCCGGCCTTAGCTTGCAGACGTCCTGCAGCGCCTTTAGCGAGCGGCGCTCCTCGTTCACCAGGTTAATGGCTGAAGTTAGGCCCTCGGCGGTTATCTCGACGCCGAACTCCTCTTGCAGGCGGGCTACCAGCCGCTTCAGCTCGACCATCCAGTAATCCAGCGCCGCCTCGTCCTGGATCTGCGGCAGCTGCATCAGGTGCAGCGGCTTCAACTCTCCGAGAAGCTCGTACATCTTCTTCTTCCCGTCGCAGGTAGTCTCCGCCAGCAGCAGGTCCGAGAAGTGGAAGAACGGGCAGGTATCGGTGAGGGCGAAGCCGTAGCTGGATTTGATCAACGGACAAAGCGAGCGCGGCAGAACCTTTTCCGCAGCGGCGATAGGGTTCTGGCTGGTGCCGCACAACGAGACGGGAACAGCCCCTGCGGCGACGATGAGCTCGGTAGGCGAGTAGAGGCAGTAGGTCCCCACCACCTTGACGCCGGATTCCTTCGCCTCCTTCAGGGCAAGCGCGTTTCTCTCGCGCAGGGTAGCGATCTCTTCATATGCGGCAGCCTTACCGGCCGCTGCCGTTTCACCCGCTAGCATGCTGCGTCTCCTTCAAACCCGATGAGTGCAGCTCCCAGCGCGCCGACAAACTGTGGCGCTGCAGGGACGCGCATCTCGACACCGAGACCGGCGCCGATGACCCGGCAGATCTGCGGGTTGAGGGCCACGCCTCCGCTGAAAGTCACTGTGCTGGAAATGCGGACCTTGCCGGCCAGCCCCTGCATGCGCCGGGAAATAGCCTCGAAGATGCCGGCGGCGATGCTTCCCTTGGCAACCCCTTGGGCCAGGAGCCCGACTATCTCCGATTCGGCGAAAACTGTGCACATGCTGGAGATCGGGGCGGGCTCAGCGCCGACCGCCAGCAGACCCATTTCCTCAAGCGTCACTTCAAGCACACCCGCCATAACCTGCAAAAAACGGCCGGTTCCAGCTGCGCACTTGTCGTTCATGACGAAGTCGACCACCCCGCCATGCGCGTCGAGAGAAATGACCTTGCAGTCCTGCCCGCCTATGTCGAGGAGAGTGCCGGTATCGGGGAAAAGATGGTAGGCGCCCCGCGCATGGCAGGTAATTTCGGTTACCTTCCTGTCGAAAATCGGAAGCGAGACGCGCCCGTAGCCGGTGCCGACGATGCAATTAAGCGCGCTTTCAGGGACACCGGCGCAGTCGAGGGCTTGCCGCAAGGCGGAAAGTCCGGCGCCCTTCGGGTCCCATCCGGTGGGGACGACAGAGACGCCCCTCACTTCGCCGTCGAAAAGAACGGCCTTGGTACCGGTTGAACCTATGTCAATGCCTGCTGCGAGCATGTCCGCCTCTTCGCTGCTTCTACCGAAGCAAGTTAAATAGTTTGCCAAAAGCCTGTAATGAATAATCGATTGACCCTCAGGAGTCAAATTGATAAATTCGATAAAACGAATACCTGGGATCGCATTTTCTAATGGAGGGAAGGATGAACCTGAAACAGCTGGAGGTATTCATCAAGGTTGCCGAGAGCGGCAGCTTCTCCAAGGGGGCCGAGGCGGCCTTCATCACCCAATCCACCGTCAGCCAGCACATCTCAGCACTGGAAAGCGAATTCGGCCTGAAACTACTCGACCGCACCGGCAAGGGGGCCTTGCCCACCGAGGGAGGGAAGATCCTCCTGGAGCGGGCGCGCAAGCTGGTTGAGTACGCGAGGGAGATTCCGGTGGCGCTCGCGCGCTTCAAGGGGATCGAGGAGGCCGAACTGACCATCGCGGGGAGCAGCATCCCCGGCGAATACATGATTCCCGCGGCGCTGCCGCTTCTGATCAGCCGTTTTCCCGGCGTGACCATCGTGCTCCTGCAAGGGGACAGCCGCGACGTTTTGGGGAAGCTTCTGGCGGAAGAGATAGAGTTCGGCGTGGTCGGAGGGCGCTTCGAGGAGGAAAGCCTCGTCTTCACGCCGCTGGCCCAGGACGAACTGGTGCTGATCGCGCCGGCCGGGCACCGCTGGGCCCGGATGAGCGGGATCACCAAGGAAGAACTCCTGGCGGAGTCGTTCGTGCTGCGCGAGACTGGATCTGGCACGGGGAGAGCTGTCTCGAAGGCGCTGCGGCAAGCGGGGATCGACCCGGCGATACTCAAGGTCGCGGTACATTTGGGCAGCAACGAGGCCGTCAAGCGCGCCGTGATGGCCGGGATCGGGGTTTCCTACGTTTCGGCACTGTCGGTGCAGCGCGAACTGGAACAGGGGGCGCTGATCCAGGTGCCGGTGGCTGACGTGGAGATCAAGAGGGAGTTTTTCCTGGTTGAAAGGCGAGGAAGGGAGTTGTCTCCTGCGGCGGTCGCCTTCAAGGAGATCATGATGGAGATCTACGCCGAAGCCTCACTCAAGGGAGGAGCGTAGCTTCTTTTTGTCCGAATGGGCCTTTTTCTGGGTGAGGCGCTTCTCCTTGGCGCGGCGCGGCACCTTGGTCGCCACGCGTTTCTTCGCTTTTTGCTCCCGCCTGCGCAGCAATTCGGCCAGCCGCTCCATGGCTTTCTCGCGGTTTTCGAACTGGGAGCGGCTTTCGCTCGCCTGTGCCACAACCCCGGTCGGCAGGTGCCGGATCCTCACCGCGGAATCCGTGGTGTTGCGGTGCTGCCCCCCCGGCCCCGAGGCACGGTAAAATTCCACCTTTATGTCGACGTCCCTTATCTCCACGAGCACCTTTCCCCATTTGAGTTCCAACCGCCGGCAGTATAGCACAGCTTTTCCCGCAGCCTGCCTCAATTCTTCGGCCTCACCCCGCTTCAACGCAGTTCAAAGCCTCTGTTCCTAACCGTGCTCGAACCCGAGTCCGGCGGTTGAAGTGCGGGTGAATATTTGCTAGAGTGGCCCCCCACCCGGCTCCTTCGCATCGAAGGGAGCGGGACCAAGGATAGGAGGAGAGCATGCCGGTAATCACCATAGAACTGGGCGCAATGGAAGGCAAAGAGAAGAAGGCGGAACTCACCAGGGCCCTCACCGACGCGGCGGCGGCAGTGACGAAGATTCCCGCCGACAAATTCATCGTGTTGATACACGAACTGGAGCGGGACAACATCGGGGTCGGCGGGAAGCTTCTCTCCGACATCATGAAATAACATCCGATCTACAGGGGGGATTATGAAGAAGAGTCTAGGTAAAGGGACCCACGCCATGCCGACGCCGGTCTGGCTGGTAGGGAGCTACGACCAGGAAGGGAAAGCAAACCTCGCCACGGTCGCCTGGGGCGGGGTCTGCAGCTCGGATCCGGCCGCGGTCACGGTGTCGCTTAGAAAATCGCGCCACAGCTACGACGCCATCATGCAGCGCAAGGCCTTCACGGTCAACATCCCCTCGCAGGCCTTCGTCGCCGCAGCCGATTACGCCGGCATCGCCTCTGGGCGCAGCGCTGACAAGTTCGCCGCCGCCGGGCTCACTGCGGTGAAAAGCGACCTGGTGGACGCCCCTTACGTCGCCGAGTTCCCCCTGGTGCTCGAATGCCGCCTGCTGCAGGTGGTCGAGATCGGGGTGCATACCCAGTTCATCGGGGAGATCGTGGACGTAAAAGCCGACGAGGAGGTGCTGGACGACAAGGGGAACGTCGATCCTGCGAAGGTGCTCCCGCTGGTCTACAGCCCGACCAACCGGGCCTACTACGGCCTGGGCGCCGTCGTCGGCCAGGGGTTCGAGATCGGCAAGCAGTTCATGAAGTAACACGGACCTGAACCGGTCTCCGCTGAAGGCGCCGGGGTGATGCGGTATAATCGTTTCCGGAAATCTTCCAAGCTTCCACTCAAGGGATGAGAACATGGACGACGAGACCTTCAAGAAGGAACTGCTGAACCGGTTGGACCAGATCATCGAGCTCCTCTCTGCCACCTTGCCGGAGGCTTGCCTCGACGAGAGCGCCGAGGAGTTTTCGGAAAGCGACGGCGAGGAAGCTTCGATCGAAGCCATGCCGACGTACCTGATAAGGGACGAGATGCAGGACGACTACCGGTCTGCCGTGCAGAAATGGGAGCGGGAAAAAGCCGGAGCGTAGAGCCCTTCATGAAGGGTGAGAGCAAAAGGGGACAGACTACTTTTCTAGACGGTAGCCTGTCCCCTTTTTTGTTCGCCCCTCCCCGAAACAAAGCGCGCCTCGAACTCCAGGGTCACCTTGCGCAAAGGCTCGTCTAGAAAGCGCAGCGTTTCGCGGGCGATGGCTGCGGGCACCCCGCCGTAGTAGGCCTGGGCCACGCCGCCTGTGATGGCGGCGAGCGTGTCGGAGTCGCCGCCGAGCGAGATGGCGAGCCGGATGGCGCTCTCGAAGTCGGTGGATTCCAGGAAAGCGGTCAGGGCCTGCGGCACCGTCCCCTGGCAGGAAACGTCGAAACTGTACCCCGGGCGGATCTCGTCGCAGCTGCGCGAAAGGTCGTAGCCGAAGCGCCCGGCCACGAAGGCCGCGATCTCCCGTTTCGTCGCGCCCGTGCGCGCGAGATAGACCGCAGCGGCAGTCGCCTGCGCCCCCTTCACACCTTCGGGGTGGTCGTGGGTTACCGCGCTGTACTCCTTCGCCTTTTCCAGCACCTGTTCCAGGTCGTCGAAGGCCCAGCCGGCGGGGCTTATGCGCATGGCGGAGCCGTTGCCATAGCTATAGTAGGCGGGGGCGTCGTCGCTTTGCGCCCAGTTGAGGAAATTCCTGCCGTACCCGGCGTCCGGATAGCGGCGGCAATAACGCCTCATCACCTGTGCGTACGCCTCGCCGGTCAGGATCGCCTCGGCGAGCGCCACCGTCAGCACCGAGTCGTCGGTGAAGCGGCACTGCTCCTGGAACAGGGGAAACTCCGTGGTCTTGATGTTGTTCCATTCGTAGATGGAGCCGACTATGTCGCCGGTAAGGGTTCCCAGCATCTTTTCGCCCCCCTGGCGCTTTCGTTTCTGTTATCATGCAAAGCCATGAACTACCTGTTCCACCTCTACCTTTCCGGGGACGATCCCGGCATCCTCACCGGGAACTTCATGGGCGACTTCGTAAAGGGGCCGCTGGATGGACGCTTCCCCCCTCCCCTCGCCCGCGGCATCCAGCTGCACCGGCGCATCGACTCCTTCGCCCAGGACGACTTCCATTTCACCCGCAGCAGGCAGACCCTCTCGCCCCATTTCGGGCTCTACCGCGGCATCCTGGTCGACCTCTACTACGATCACTTCCTGGCCGCTGGCTGGGAGAGCCTGACGGCGGAGCCGCTGCCGCGCTACCTTGAGCGGGCAAGGCTCGCCGTGGAGCAAAACCGCCGCCACCTTCCCGAGCGGCTTAGGGACCTCGTTCCGGTCATCTTCGAGGAGCTGATCCCTTCGTACCTGAGCGTGGAAGGAGTGGGGAAAGCCCTCTCGCGCATGTCCCGGAGGATCACCAGGTCCAACCCGCTTTCCGGGGGCGGAGAGGAGCTTACCCGCCACTACCTCACATTGCAAGAGGATTTCCGGGGCTTCCTCCCCTCGGTTGAGGCCTACGCCGAGAGGCTCAGAACCGCGCCCCCTAGATGATCCTGGTGAACTTCTCTTTGGGATAGATCGACCTGGCGAAGAAGTCGAGGAAATCGTCGACCACCTGCTCCACCAGGGACGGTTCCAGGTTCTCGGCCGCCACCTCGTGCGCCGGCCCCTCGAACTGCATGGTCAACTTCCTGTTTTTCAGCTCCGCGCTCAGAACCCCTCCACGGAGCCCCCCGGGGGGAGGTTCCCTTTCCCAGACGACCTTCGCTTCGGGGAGGGCTTCCTTGACTCTTGCCGCGATCATGTCACCGATCTCATGCATCCGGGTTCCTCCTTCGCGCCGTTTTTTCTTCTTGCCTCCATGGAGCTTCGCGCCCCCTCAACGTGTGAAAAAACAACCGTTGATCTATTAAGCAGCACAAATACTATCCATGACACTTCCATTTGCAAGCCGACCCGAAAAGGGAGGTTTTCCGGCCGCTTCTAGAGCTGCGTTTCCACCCGGCGCATGCGGCAATGTGCCGATGGCGGGCGCAGAAGCCCCCACACCGCAAAAAAAACCGCAATCACAGGCCAGTGGCGCATTTAACGACTTGAATAGGGCGCGTTGACGAGGTAAATTAATGGGCGGCGTCATGTTGTGCTTTTAATGGAGGAAACGATCGATCCAACTCACCTGCTCATCTTTGCCTTAGACGGTCAGCGCTACGCGCTGCCGCTTGCCGCCGTGGACCGGGTAGTCCGCGCTGCGGCCCTCACTCCCCTACCCAAGGCCCCAGAAATCGTACTGGGTGTCCTGGACCTTCAGGGGGAGATAATTCCCGTCATCAACTTAAGGAAACGCTTTCGCCTGCCGGAGCGCCCCATCGGATGCGACGACCAGTTCCTCGTCGCCCGCACCGCGAAGTTCCCGGTGGCGCTCGCCGTGGACAGCACCCACGAGGTAGTGCGACTGTCCCCGGAAGCCGTGGTGAAGCCCGAAGCCATCGTCCCTGGGACCGGCCATCTCTGCGGAGTGACCCGCCATGCCGACGGGCTGGTGCTGATCCACGACCTCGATACCCTGCTCTTCCCCGATGAAGAGCTGCAGATAGCAGAGGCGCTCGCGTGAGCGCGCATGAGCGCCACGCGCTCAAGAAATTCGCCGATCTGGTCTCCAAAAAACTCGGGCTGCACTTTCCACCCGAGCGTCTCGCTGAGTTGGCCCGGAAGATGGCGCCGCTGGCCGAGGGCGCAGGTTGCCAGGATCTGGACAGCTACCTGCTCCGGCTCATGGCGCAGCCCCTCTCCAAGGAGCAGACCAAGGCGCTGGCCCTGGCGCTCACCATCGGCGAGACCTACTTCCTCAGGGATCCCAGAAGCTACAGGGCCTTCGAGCAGCAGTTGCTCCCGAAGCTTTTGGCGGCGAGGGGGGAGGAGAAAACCATCAGGATCTGGAGCGCCGGCTGCTCCTCCGGGGAGGAGCCCTACTCCATCGCCATCATCCTGACCCGCGCCCTTGCCGACCTGGCCGACTGGAAGGTGACCCTGCTCGGGACCGACATCAACCCGCAGGCGCTCAAGCGGGCCCGTAGCGGAATCTACAGCAAATGGTCCTTTAGAAACGCCCCCGATTGGCTCATGGGGTACTTCACCCCGCTTGCGGACGGCAACTTCCGGATCGCACGGCATATACGCGACATGGTGCGCTTCGAGCACCTGAACCTCGTGGACGCGGGCGAGGAGACCTGGTCCCTGGCCCAGGGGATGGACTTCATCTTCTGCCGCAACGTGATGCTGTACTTTCAGGACCAGCAGATCCGGGAGACGGTCGCGAGGCTGCACGCGGCGCTAAACGACGACGGCTGGCTCTTTCTCGGGCCGACGGAGGTGGACCACCAGTCGCTGGAAGGGTTCACCTGCCTGCACTGCGACGGGGCCCTGGTGCTGCATAAAAGGAAGCCGTTGCGACCGGCGGAATTTGCCGCGCCACCCGCCATCCCGGCACCGGCGCAACCTGCTCCTGCATCCGGGGCTTTCGTGCCCCCCTCCCCGCTTTACCCCGAGGAGGAACCGGAAAGAGAGACCGCCACAGCCGAAGCCGGGGAAGCGGCCGAAGCAAAGACACCGCTTCATCGGGCGCGGGCGCTTTACCGTGCCGGCCGCTACCGGGAAGCGGCGCAGACGGCGATGCTAGCCCCGGCGGGTGCGGAACAGGGGGAAGCGCTGGCGCTTGCGGCGCGCGCCTTCGCGGACATCGGGCTTTTCGGGCCGGCGCGCGAATGCTGTGAAGCAGCCCTCGCGCTGGACCGGCTGAACGCCCCCAACCATTACCTTTTGTCCATCATCCTGGAGCAGCTTGGGGATGCGGAGGGGGCGGCGGGAGCGCTGAGAAAGGCGCTTTACATCGACCACGACTTTCTGCTCGCCTGGTTTGCCCTGGGAAACCTATGCCGGCAGCGCGGCGAACAGAAAGAGGCCGAGCAGAGCTTCGCCAACGCGCTGCGCCTTTTGCAGCAGCGCGACCCCCACGAGGTGCTCCCTGAAGCCGAGGGGATGACCGCGGGGAGGCTGATGCAGCTGATCAGGGACATCGCCTGGCCGCCTGCCGGGGCGCAACCGGGCCAAAGAGTCTAGATGAGTTAAGGAGAAACAGCCATGGCAGCCTGCAAGATAGACTGGAAGGACCTGGTCCGGCGCCAGGAGGCGGCCTTTTCCGCAGCGAGCGCCGGCGCCATCGCCCCGGAAAAGGAGCAGGCGATCCTCCTTGAGCGCGCACGCCTTCTGGCGCAGAGAAGGGAAGCGGACCGGGACGCGGGCGAAACCCTCGACCTCCTTGTCTTCGTCCTTTCCGGCGAATGCTACGCGGTAGAGACCTCTTTCGTCCTGGAGACGCTGCCGCTTGGCGACTTCACCCCGCTTTTTTGCACCCCCCCGTTCGTGCTGGGGGTCATCAACCTGCGCGGCCGCATCGTTTCCATCGTCGACCTGCGGCGCTTCTTCGACCTCCCCGCCATCGGCCTCTCCGACCTGAACCGGGTCATAGTGGTCAGTAACGGCAGCATGGAGTTCGGAATCCTCGCGGACGGCATCGTGGGGATGCGGCAGCTCGCAAAGGGGTCGCTCAAGCCGACGCCGGAGACCTTCACCGGGATCCGGGAGGAGTTCGTGGCGGGGATCTCGCCGGAGCGGCTCGCCCTGCTGGACCTGGGAAAGATCATGTCCGATCCGCGGCTGCTGGTGCACGAGGAGGTGGCTTAGGTGAACTTGAATTCGGTAAAGAAATCATCCAACGGGGGTTCCATGCTGAACAATCTCAACATACGCTCCAGGCTCATCGCAGGCTTTGGCGCCATCGTACTGTTCCTGGTCCTGATCGGGGCGCTCTCCCTGAAAAACCTGAAGGCCCAGGGGGACCTGATGACCGAGTTCCACGAGCACCCCTTCACCGTGACCAACGCCATCCAGTCGGTCGACGCCCACGTGGTCAGGATACACAGGTCCATGAAGGACGTGGTGCTCTACGCCAAGAACCCGGAGGACCTGGAAGCCTCTCTTGCCGACATCGATACAAGCGAACGGATCGTCTACCGGGACCTGGCCCTGGTCAGGGAGCGATTTCTGGGGGACAAGGGGAAGATCGACCAGATCAGGGATTCGATGGACAGGTGGAAGCAGGTGCGCGCCCGGACCATCGAACTCGTGCGCCAGGGGAAGGTCCCCGAGGCGGTCGCCTTCCACAAGAACTACGCCAGGCGCCTGGTCACCGGGATCGACAGCCAGGTAAACGAGGTGCTGAAGTTCGCCTCCAACAAGGCGGAAGAATTCGTCCTCCGGTCGCAGAATAACCAGCGCATCACCTTCGCCGTCACAGCACTCCTGGTGCTTCTGGCCGCGGGGCTCGCCGCCTGGACCGCGATCGCCATCACCTCCTCCATCACCGGTCCTTTGGACCAGGCGGTTAACGCCGCGGAAAGGCTCTCCCAGGGGGACGTGTCGGTGGAGATCCACGGCGGCTCGCAGGACGAGCTGGGACGGTTGCTGTGCGCCATGGAAAAGATGGTGCAGTCGCTGCGCCGCATGGGGGAGACGGCGAACCAGATAGCCCTGGGGGACCTCGACACCGAGGTGGTCCCCGCCTCCGAGCGGGACGTATTCGGCTTGGCCATGTCCAACATGGTGGCCTCGCTCAAAAGCCTTGCTGCCAGCGCCGACCGCATCGCCGCGGGCGATCTCACCATCGACGTGGTCCCCGCCTCCCCGAAGGACCGCCTCGGCCACTCCTTCAGCCAGATGACCAGGAACCTGAGGGAGTTGAGCTTGGAGATCCGGGAGGTGGTGAACGTCCTCGCCGGGTCGGCGGCTGAAATCATGACCACGGTGAGCCAGCTCGCCTCAAGCTCCGCCCAGACCGCAACCTCCATCTCCGAGACCAACGCCACGGTACAGGAGATCCGCCAGACCACCGACCTCACCTCGCAGAAGTCGAGGCAGGTCTACGAGAGCGCCAGCCGCGCGGTGCAGGTCGCCAAGGAGGGGCGCGAATCGGTTTCCAGCGCCATCGACGGGATGCAGGGGATCGACGAGCGCATGGGTTTCATCGCCGAGCGGATCGTGAACCTGAGCGAGCAGAGCCAGGCGATCGGAGAGATCATCGCCACCGTGGCCGACCTCGCCGAACAGTCGAACCTTTTGGCGGTGAACGCAGCCATCGAGGCCGCCAAGGCCGGCGAGCACGGCAAGGGATTCGCCGTCGTGGCCCAGGAGGTGAAGAACCTGGCCACCCAGTCGAAGCAGGCGACAAGCCAGGTGCGCAACATCATCGGGCAGATTCAGAAAGCGACCACGGCCGCGGTCCTTGCCACCGAACAGGGGAGCAAGGCCGTCGAGGCGGGGGTCAAGCAGTCCAGCGAGGCGGGGGAGTCGATCCGCACGCTCGCCTTGAGCATCGAGGAGTCCTCCAACGCCACGCTGCAGATCGTCACCTCGACCCAGGAGCAGGCGATCGGCATGGACCAGATCGCCATCGCCATACACAGCATCAACCAGGCGAGCGACCAGAACGTCGAGGGTTCGCGCCAGATCGAGGCGGCGGCCAGAAACCTCTACGAGCTGAACCAGAAGCTCCAGACGCTGGTGAGCGGGTACAAGGTCGCATGATCGCACTTTACCCGCAAAGCCCCCGCGCGAGCACCGCGGCCACCCCCGCAAGCAAAAGGGGGCTGCATGGGTGACACCGAAGCCCTGATGAGGGAGCTCCTCGACACCTTCGAACTGGAGGCGCAGGAGCACGTGGGCGCGCTCGCCACGCTCCTCGTCGCGCTCGAGCGCGAAAACGAGGAAGGCGAGCAGGCGCGCCTGGTCGAGACCGTATTGAGGCGCGTGCACACGCTCAAGGGTGCGGCGCACGCGGTGAACCTGGTCGCCGTGGCCCAGGGGTGCCAGGAACTGGAGACCCTCCTGGCATCTTTGAAGCGAGGCGAGCTTGCGCTCGACCTCGACCTCTTCGACAGGCTGCACCGCGACATCGACGCCGTGGCCTCAGGGATCGCGCACGCACGGGCGAGCCTGTCTCCCCCTCCGCCCCCCGCCGCGGCCCCGTCCTCGGAAGCGGCGCCTGGGGAGCAAGCCCTGCGAGGAGACAGCCTCTCGGGCGCTGGGCCCGGCAGAACCTCCACCGAGGCGTTTGCCGCTGCCGGGGAGCCATCGGAGCTTCACGCTGCGGCTGCCCCTGCACCCCGCCCTGCCCCGCGCGGCGCGGCCGAGGAAACGGTGAAGGTCTCGGCGCGCCTTTTGGAGTCGCTTTTGCTGCAGTCAGAGGAGCTCGTTTCGGCGAAGCTCTCCGCAGCGGCGCTGCACGAGGAAATAGCGGCGCTGGCCGCCGAAGTTTCGGAGCGCGCCGCCGAGCGTTCGCGGGCTCTGGAAATGGCCAGGAAGTCGCTCAAGCAAGGGTCCTCGCCGCAGGAGAAGGCGCTAGCCCAGCAGCTCGAACAGGGTTGCCAAAACGAGAAGGTGCTGGAGGCAACGCTGCGTCGCCTGGAGAAGGGGGCCGAGAAGAACCTCTGGGCGCTGCGCAGCATGATAGACCCGCTGCTGGACGAGGTGAAGAAACTGCACCTGCTCCCCTTCTCCTCCCTTGCCGACCCCTTCTCCAAGATGGTGCGCGACCTGGCCCGGCAACTGGGCAAGGAAGCGGAGCTTCACTGCGAGGGGAGCGAGCTGGAGCTGGACCGCCGCATCCTGGCTGAGCTGAAGGAACCGCTTTTGCACCTGGTGCGCAACATGCTCGACCACGGCATAGAGGCCCCAGCCGAGCGCCGGCGCTCAGGGAAGCCGGAGAAAGGGAAGCTGCGCCTGGAGATGAAGCTCAAAGACGGCAACCGCGCCGAGCTCTCGGTGAGCGACGACGGCTGCGGCATCGACCTCGAACAGGTGCGGGAAGCGGCCCTAAGGCAGGAGCTCGCCCCCAGGGAAACCCTGGAGCGGACGGCCGGCCAGGAGCTGCTCCAGTTCATCTTCGAATCCGGGGTCTCCACCAGCAGGACCGTCAGCAGCATCTCCGGGCGCGGGGTGGGGCTCGCCATAGTGCGCGAGGCGCTGGAAAGACTGGGTGGACACGTGGCGGTCGAGAGCGCGCCGGGGGCGGGAACCCGCTTCCGCCTCTACTTCCCCCTTTCCTTCGCCATGATGCGGGCCCTCCAGGTGCAGGTCGCCGGGCGGGACTGCTTCCTGCCGGCAGCGGGCATCGAGAAAAGCGGGAGGGTGGCGCCGGAGCAGGTAAAGAGGGTGGAAAACCGCGACACGGTGCTGGTGGAAGGAGAGGTGCTGGCGCTCGTCCCGCTTGCGCGCCTTTTGGGGGTCCCGGCGCCGGCCGCCCCGGAGCGCATGCTGAGCTATGTGCTGCTGCACGCAGGCGAGAAGCGGATCGCCTGCGCCGTGGACCAGGTGGTCGGGGTGCAGGAGATCCTGGTCAAGCCTTTGGGAAGCCAGCTGTCGCGGGTGAGAAACGTGGCGGGGGGAACCATGTCCGGCGACGGGAAGGTGGTCCCGGTCCTGAGCATCGCCGACCTGTTCCGCTCGGCCTTCGCGGACCAGGCGCCGCTCCAGGCTCCAGAGGAGGCCGCTTCCCAGGTGCAGGCGGCGCGGCTTTCTGTGCTGGTTGCGGAAGACTCCATCACTTCGCGCACGCTCTTGAAGAACATCCTGGAGGCTTCCGGATACCGGGTGCGCACCGCCATCGACGGCCTCGACGCTCTGACCCAGCTGAAGACCGAGCCGTTCGACGTCGTGGTTTCCGACGTGGAGATGCCGCGCATGGACGGCTTCCAGCTCACAGCCGCCATCAGGGCCGACGGCCGCTTCACCGCGCTGCCGGTGATCCTCGTCACCGGGCTTGAGTCCCGCGCCGACCGCGAGCGCGGCATCGACGTCGGCGCCAGCGCCTACCTGGTGAAAAGCAGCTTCGACCAAAGCGGCCTCATCGACGTGATAAGAAAACTGACCTGACAGGGGACCACATGATCAGACTACTTGTGGTGGAGGACTCTAAAACGGTGCAGAAGGCCCTGGTGGCCGCCTTTGAGGCGGACCCGGAGCTTCAGGTAGTAGGCGTCGCCGAAAGCGGCGAGGAGGCGGTCGAAGCCGCCGCGAACCTGAAGCCCGACCTGATCACCATGGACCTGCACCTCTCCGGGATGAACGGCCTGGAGGCAACCCGCGCCATCATGTCCAGCTCCCCGGTCCCGATCGTGATCGTCTCCGGGAAGATCGACACCGGCGACTCCGACCTTTTGTTCCGCTTCATGGAGGCAGGGGTCCTGATGGTGCTACCGAAGCCCGCCCCGGTGGGGACTCCCGGCTACCGCGAATCGGTGGCAAGCCTGATCCACCACATAAAGCTCATGTCCGAGATCAAGGTGGTGCGGCGGGTATTTCCAGCAGGCGTCCCCGCCCCCTGGCCAAAGATCCCGCCAGTAAGGGAAAGCGGCTCCATCAAGGTGATCGCCATCGGGGCCTCAACCGGCGGCCCGCCGCTGTTGCGCCAGATCCTCGCCGCCCTTCCCGAGAAGCTCGGGGCCGCCGTGCTGGTGGTGCAGCACATGGCGGTCGGCTTCACCGAAAACTTCGTGCACTGGCTGAACCACCACTCGCGGATGCCGGTGCGTCTTGCCGCCGACGGCATGGTCATCACCGCGGGAGAGGTTTACGTGGCGCCCGACGGCTGCCACATGGAAGCCACGCCGGCGGGAAGGATCTCACTCTCCTGCGCCCCCCCCGAAAACGGGGTCCGTCCCTCCGTCGACGCCCTATTCCGCTCGGTCGCCCAGAGCTACGGCTCCAGCGCCGCCGGGATCATCCTCTCCGGGATGGGAAAGGACGGCGCGGCGGAGCTGAAGACCCTGAAAGAGCGCGGCGGGCTCTGCATCGCGCAGGACCGGGAGAGCTCCCTTGTGTTCGGCATGCCCGGGGAAGCGATAAAGATCGACGCCGTGCAGCACGTGCTCTCCCCGGAGGGGATCATCAACCTGCTTGCGGCGGTTACCAAGAAGGGCGCGCAGGAAGCGTCAAAGTGAGGAAGGAGCTTCATGCAGACTAGCAACAACGGCCAAACGACACCACACCTGATCCTGATCGTCGACGACAGCCCGACCCAGGCGAAACTCCTGGAGCAGCTTTTATCCAGCGAGGGCTACCGTGTAGCCATCGCCAGAAACGGCAGCGACGCGCTCAAGCAGATCGAGGAGCTGCACCCGGACCTAGTGATCAGCGACATACTCATGCCCGAGATGGACGGCTTCGAGCTCTGCCGCAGGGTCAGGGGGATCGAAGGGGTCAAGGATACCCCCATCGTACTGCTCACCCACCTGAACGACCCCTCGGACGTGCTGCACAGCCTGGAGGCTGGCGCCAACTACTTCGTCTCCAAGCCCTACAGCAACAAGCTCCTCCTCAACAGGATCCGCGCCATCCTGCAGGGGGATCGGGCCTGCAGGGTCGGGGACAAGGAGGGAGAAGTCGCCATCAGCTACCACGGCAAGAACTACCGGGTGCAGGCCGACAGCGCCCACACCATAGAGCTTCTGCTTGCGACCTACGAGCTCGCAGCCGAGAAGAACCAGGAGCTTCTGGGCGCCAAGGCGTCCCTGTCCAACCTGAACCGCGAGCTGGAGCAGCGGGTGAAAGAACGGACCGCGGCACTCACCCAGGAGACGGCCGAGAGGCTGCAGGCTATGGAGGAGCTGCGCAAGAAGGACGAGGTGCTGATGCAGCAAAGCCGCCAGGCCGCGATGGGGGAGATGATCGGCAACATCGCGCACCAGTGGCGCCAGCCGCTGAACGCGGTGGGACTCCTGGTGCAGGACCTGACCCTAAGCTACGAGTACGGCAACTTCAGCAAGGAGTACCTCGACTCGAGCACCAACAAGATCATGCAGATGGTCAGGCACATGTCGCAGACCATCGACGACTTCAGGAACTTCTTCACCCCCGACAAGGAGAAGACCAGCTTCGACCCGTGCGTCGTGGTGGAAAAGACCCTGAGCCTCATCGAGGGGAGCCTCAACGACAAGAGGATCAGGTTCGAGGTCGTCTGCGGCAAGGCCCCGCACATAACCGGGCACCCCAACGAGTTCTCCCAGGTGCTCCTCAACATCCTTTCCAACGCCATGGACGCCTTCGGCGAGAGAAAGCCCACCCAGGCCAAACTGCTGGTGCAGATAGGTTCAGAGGATGGGCGGGTGGTGGTCACCATCGCAGACAACGCCGGGGGAATACCGGAGCACGTCATGGGACGGATCTTCGAGCCCTACTTCACCACCAAGGAGCAGGGAAAAGGGACCGGCATAGGGCTCTACATGGCAAAAAACATCGTGGAAAAAAGCATGAACGGCTCCCTCACCGCGAGAAACATCGACGGCGGGGCCGAATTCAGGATCGAGGTGTAGCATGGGCGGATTCGCCGCAACAGATCCCGGCTTCACCCTTTTGTACGTGGAGGACGAGCAGCTGACCAGGGAGACGGTGCTCACCCTCCTGCGGCGTCGTTTTCCAGGCCTCACCCTTTTCAGCGCGAAAAACGGCGCCGAGGGGATGGCGCTTTTCCGGGAGCACGCGCCCGACCTGGTGGTGACCGACATCAAGATGCCGGCCCTGAGCGGCATAGACATGGCGCGGCAGATGATGGAGCTGAAGCCGTCCCTGCCGGTGATCGTCACCAGCGCGCATTCGGACATGGACTACCTGATCGAGTCGATAGAGCTCGGCATCAGCCGCTATGTCCTGAAGCCGATCGAGAGCTCCAAGCTCTTCGCGGCGGTTGAAGGCGCGCTGGCGACGCTCAAGGGAGAAAGGGAGCTGCAGGCCCACCAGGCGTTCGTGCGCAGGCTGTCCCGGGCGGTGGAGCAAAGCGCCAGCAGCATTGTGATTGCGAGCCCCGAGGGGGTGATCGAGTACGTGAATCCCCGCTTCACCACGCTGACCGGCTACGAGGCCTGCGAGGTGCTGGGAAAGAGCCTGAAGTCGCTCAAGGGAAAACCCGAGGTCTGGACCCGGATCGCTGCAGGCGAGGAATGGCACGGCGAGTTTGAGGGGGTCAAGAAAAACGGCGAGATCTTCTACGAATCGACCTCCCTCTCCCCCGTCTACGACGAGACCGGCGCTCTGAGCAATCTAGTCGCGGTGCAGGAGGACATCACCGAAAGGGTGCTCTCCGAACGCAGGATCGAGGCGCTGAACCGAAGCCTCGCCTCCCGCGCCGAGGAACTGGAGCTGGCCAACCGGGACCTGGAGGGGTTCAGCTACACGGTCTCGCATGACCTGCGCACGCCGCTGACCAACATAAACGGCTACTGCCAGGTGATACTTGAGCTTTACGGCGCGAGCCTGGAAGACCAGTGCAAGGATTTCATCGGCATCATCCTGTCCGAAACCGTCAACATGAACCAGCTGATCAAGACGCTGCTCGAGTTCTCGCGGGTGAGCCGCGCCGAGATCACGCGCTCGGAGGTGGACTTAAGCGAGCTGGCCTCCCTGGTCTGCGCGGCGCAGCAGTTGAGCGAGCCGCAGCGGCGGCTGACCTTCAGCATAGCGCCTGGGATGACGGCCATGGGGGATCCCGACCTCTTGAAGGTCGTGCTGCAGAACCTGATCTCCAACGCCTGCAAATACTCGGGAAACCGGGAAGACGCCGTGGTCGAGGTAGCCTCCCTGGAGGAAGATGGGGAGCGCATCTTCTTCGTGCGCGACAACGGCGCCGGTTTCGACATGGCGCAGGCGGACAAGCTGTTCAGCCCCTTCCAGCGGCTCCACTCGGATCGCGAGTTCAAGGGGTTCGGCATCGGGCTCGCAACCGTGCAGCGCATCATCCAGCGCCACGGCGGCAGGATCTGGGCCGAGGGAGAGGTAGGGCTCGGCGCCTGCTTCTACTTCACCCTCCCCCCGCCGGCTGAGGCATAGAAAGCGGCGCAGCGAGACGATATCAAGGGGTACTGAGCCCCCCACCGTGCGAGGCACGAGGAGCGCAAAAGTGAACAACCAAATCAAGCACACGCAACGGATTCTGCTTGTCGACGACGAGGCGCAGATACTGGAAACCTGCCGCAGCTGCCTCAACAACGCCGGGCACGCCGATGTGGTCATCGAAAACGACAGCTGCAAGGTGATGTCGCTTCTCGCGAAGTCGGAGTTCGCGGTCATCGTCCTCGACCTGCGCATGCCTAACCTCTCCGGCTTCGAGCTCCTGCCGCAGATTATCTCGCACTTCCCCCAGATCAAGATAATAGTCGCCACAGCCAACAACGACGTCGAAACCGTGGTGAACTGCATCAAAGAGGGTGCCTTCGACTACCTGGTGAAGCCCATCGACGTGAAGCGGCTGATCACCTCGGTCCGCAAGGCCCTGGAGATGCGCTCGCTGGCCAACGAGCTCACCGCCTTGAAGCAGTACATGTTCACCGACCGGCTGGACCACCCCGAGGCGTTCCAGAACATCGTCACCGGCAACAAGGCGATGCGGGCCATCTTCCAGTATCTTGAGGTGATCTCCGGCACCAGGCAGGCGGTGATGATAACCGGCGAGACCGGTACAGGCAAGGAGCTCGTCGCCCGGGCGATCCACAACCTGAGCGGCTGCAGCGGCGAGTACGTGGCGTTGAACGTGGCGGGGCTCGACGACAACATGTTTTCCGACACCCTCTTCGGGCACAGGAAAGGGGCCTTCACCGGCGCCGACCAGGCACGCGACGGCCTGATCACCCGCGCCTCAGGCGGGACGCTCTTTCTGGACGAGATCGGCGACCTGAACGAGATGTCGCAGATCAAGCTTTTGAGGCTTTTGCAGGAGCAGGAGTACTACCCGGTCGGCTCGGACTTCATCAAGAAGAGCGACGCCCGTCTCGTCCTCGCCACCAACCGCGACCTCCAGGAGTTGATCAGGCAGGGGAAATTCAGAAACGACCTCTACTACCGGCTCTGCGGGCACCGGGTACATCTCCCGCCGCTCAGGGACAGGCTGGACGACATACCGCTCCTATTGGACCACTTTCTGGGGAGCGCCGCCGAGTGCCTGGGGAAGAAGAAGCCGACCCCTCCCCCGGAGCTTGCCGTCATGCTCGCGCTGTACCATTTCCCGGGGAACGTGAGGGAGCTTGAGGCGCTGGTTTTCGACGCGGTTTTGCGGCACAACTCCGGCATACTCTCCATGGAGACCTTCCGAAGCGTCATCGGGCACGAGCGTCCATTGCCGACGCTTGATTGTTCCACCCCGGCCGCCGCCGGCGAGAACCCGCTCTGCACCATCTTCGGGCATTTCCCGACCCTGGACGAGGTGGAGCAGTACATGATCGCCGAGGCGATGAAGCTTGCCAAGGGTAACCAGGGGCTTGCCGGGAAGATCCTGGGCATGGGGCGGCAGACCCTCAACAAGCGGCTGAAGCTGCAGGGGTAGTAAGAGCGGGATCAGAACGAGAAGTGCTCCGCCACCATCCCCTGCGCCAGATCCATGGACGAGGTGAAGGCGGGGGAAATCGGGTTCAGCACGTGGAGCGAGGATCCGTCAGCCTCCACCAGGAAATCCATCACCAGCTCCTTCTTCTCCCAGTCGACCAGCTGCGGACGGATCCCCACCTTGGACGCGTGCACCACGTCGGATGGTGCCAGCTCCTTCACCAGCTTGGCGGCGTCACGGAAGAAGTAGGAGGGGAAATACTTGAGCGGCTCGGTGAGTGCGACGTTGCGGAAAGGACGGTTCACCAGGAACAGGACCAGGTCCTGGAAGGCGATGCTTAAGGCCTCGGCGTCGATCCCCGACAGGATGCCGTAGTTCTCCCGCCCGAAAGCGGGGATGGCAGTAGGCCCCAGGTAGACGTCGCCGTGCACGCTGCGGGTGAAGTGGATCCCGAGAAACGGGTTCCGGATGTCGGGCACCGGGTAGATGTTGGAATTGACCGTGAAGGGAGCGTCCTTTTTCAGCAGCCGGTACACCCCCTTGAAGGGGATGAGCCGGTATTTGGAGCCCACCCCGAAGAAGCCCGCCACCTTGTTGCAGTAGGCGCCGGCGGCGTTGATGAACCTCTCGAACCTTATCTCACCCCTGTCGGTCAGAGCCGTAGAGCTGCCCTTCAGCCCCGTCATCCTGCACCCCAGGTGGAGCTTCACCCGTCCCGTCTGTTCCAGGTCTTTTTTCACACTCTTCAGCACCGCCTTCGGGTCCACCACAGCGGTGTAATGCGAGAAGAGCGCGCGCTCGACGGTCCGGGCGTTCGGCTCGATGTCAGCCAGTTGCCGCTCGTCGATCATCTCCACCTTGGCGCCGTTGGCGGTGGCCCTTCGGTGCAGTTCGTCCAGCACCGGGAGCTCCGCCGCGGTGCGGGTGACGATGACCTTGCCGCTTTCCAGAAGCGGCAGCCCCTTTTCCTTGCAGTAATCCCGCATCAGGAAGTTGCCGTTCAGGCAGGACTTGGCCTTGAGGCTGTCGGGGGAATAGTAGATGCCGGCATGGAGCACGCCGCTGTTGCGCCCCGAGGCGTGGACGCCGAGTTCCGGTTCCTTCTCGATGATGACGATGTCGCCGTGCCCCTGTTTCACCAGTTCGCGGGCGATGGTGAGGCCGATTATCCCCCCGCCGACGATCAGTATTCCGGCCTTGTCGAACTCCATGAGGTAACCTCCTTGAAAGTCAAAGGCGTTGCACGCGGATGACGCGGATAAAACGGAAACAGCACGGATAACATCTGAAGTATGAAAGTCTCAAGTCTTGAGGCTTGATCTGTCTCTATCCGTGCCTTTTTTGCCTTTTCCGTGTGCGAGCTTTTGACTTTGTTTTTTTACTCCCTGACGGAGAACCTGGCGTAGGCGTCGCACCTCATTATCTGCACTGCGCTCGTGTTCCCCCTGGGGTAGATCTCGCTCGCCAAATAGGCCAGCTCCTCCGGCTCCGCCTCCGCCGGCACATCGCGCCACCAGGCCTTGCTCCCCCCCTGGGAACCGTCGCTCCAGCGATAGCCGCGGTCCTTGAGGAGATCCTTCTTGTCGAAGGGGGCGGATACCGCGTAAAGCCGAGAGGTGACCTCGTGCGCCCGCTTCAACAGGGTGCGGAAGATGGGCGCGCCGGTGACCGGAAGACGCTCCAGCAACAGCCCCAGCACCCCCTCGGCGTCGTCGAGGGCACGGTGCGCGTTGATGGTGAGGGAGGCGGTCTTGAAGAGGAGGTATTCCAGCGTGCGCGAGGAAACCCTCTCCGTCCCCCAGTCGATCTGGGACACGGTGCAGGCCCAGGGCAGCTTTGCAAACGCGGGGAAACGCGCCTCGACGAACTTCCGGTCGAAGGCGGCGTTGTGGGCGATCACCAGGTGGGACTTCTGCGCCAGGAGGTTTACGAAGGCGTCGTCAAACGCCTGCCCGCGCACCATCTCGTCGGATATGCCGGTGATCTCCACGACCTCTGCCGGAATAGGGAACCCCGGGTCCTCGAAGCCGGAGTAGCGCTCGGAGATCCTGAAGATCTCCCCGGTCTCGGGATCGAACTCGAAGGCGACGATGCCGAGCTCGATCACCTTGTCCCGCCTGTAGTCGAGCCCCGTGGTCTCGGTGTCGAGGCAAAGGGCTACGTGGCAGCGCTCCGGGGCCTTGCGGGCGAGGCGCGAATCGCGCGCGAGGTTAAGGCGCCGCAACACCAGGTAGTCCCCTGTGGAATGAAGCGCGGCGATGGCCACCTCTATCTCCAGCGCGTTCATGCCCGATTCTCTCTTCTTAGCTCCCTTCATTTCCCACCCTGTCTCAGTCCTGGAGATATTTCTCCCGCAGTGCTACCTTGTTGATCTTGCCCACGCTGGTCTTGTCGATGGAGGGGACGAGCTTCACCTTGACCAGGACGACCTGCTTGCTCACCACACCCTTGTCGGCGTACTCCCTCACATGGTGGGCGATCTCCTTCTCGGTCACCTTCGCACCCTCCGTCGGCTTGAGAACGACCAGCGCCAGGGGGCGCTCGCCCCACTTCTCGTCGGGCTTTCCTATCACCGCCACCTCGGCAACAGCCGGATGGTGCGCGACGATGTCCTCAAGCTCCAGCGAGGAAACCCACTCCCCTGCTACCTTGATCACGTCCTTGCTCCGGTCGGTGATCTTCAGATAGCCACGCTCGTCCCGTACCGCCACGTCGCCGGTGTGGAGGTACCCCCCCTCCCAGAGCCGCTCGGAAGCCTTGTGGTCCTTCAGGTATCCCTGGGTGAGCCAGGGGGAGCGCACCACGACGTTGCCCGCACTGACGCCATCGCGGGGAAGTTCCTTGAAGTCGTTGTCGACCACGCGCAGATCGACAAAAGGAAGGGCGAGCCCCGTCTTGCAGCGGATCTCGGCCTGCTCGGGGTGGGAGAGTTCGAGCATCTCCGGGGAGAGCTTCGAGATGGTGAGGATCGGGCAGGTCTCTGACATGCCATACCCGGTGAAGACGTCGATGCCAAGCTTCAGCGCCTCGACGCAGAGGTTGCGCGACAGCGCCGCGCCGCCGATGATGAGTTTCCACCCCCGCAGGTCGATCCTTACGGCATGGGGGTGCTTCAAGAGCATGTGCAGGATGGTAGGGACGCAGTGGGAGAAGGTTACTCCTTCCTTTTCCTTCAGCTCCAGCAGCGTATCCGGCAGGTAGCGCCCGGGGTAGACCTGCTTCACCCCCAGCATGGTGGCGATATAGGGGACGCCCCAGGCGTGGACGTGGAACATCGGGGTAATCGGCATGTAGACATCGTCGCGGTGCAGGCAGGCGTGCGAGGTGGAGGAACCGAGCGTCGCCAAGAGCCCCAGGGAATGGAGCACCAGCTGCCGGTGACTGAAATAGACCCCTTTGGGCATCCCGGTGGTCCCGGTGGTGTAGAAGGTCGTGGCCCTCGTGTTCTCGTCGAGGTCGGGGAAGTCGAACTCCGGCGATGCCTTGGCCAGGAGCTGCTCGTACTCGCCGCAGGCGGGGATGGTGCTGCACTCGGTCACGCCGTCGTCAGAGATGAGGATATAGGTGCGGACGTTATCGATCCTGCCGCGGATCTGCTCCATGATAGGGAGAAACTCGCTGTTCACCAGCAGCACGTCGTCCTCGGCATGATCGATGGTGTAGAGGATCTGCTCCGGGGAGAGGCGCACGTTGATGGTGTGCAGCACCGCGCCGATCATCGGCACGGCGAAGAAGAGCTCCAGGTAGCGATGGCTGTCCCAGTCCATAACCGCGACCGTCTGCCCGGGCTGCACCCCAAGGTCGGTGAGCATGTTGGCCAGCCGATGCACCCGCTCCCTAAACTGCCGGTAGTTGCCACGGTACAGGTCGCGGTAGACGATCTCCTGGTCGGGGTTGTCGACCACCGGGTACAGCAAGAGGTTCTTGATCAGCAAAGGGTAGTTGTAGGCGGACGCGGTGCGGGGGATCAGCAAATCGCTCATCAATGAGCCTCCTGTATCAATTAAAGCGGGTCATTAAAGAAGTCCCCCCTCCCGCCTTAGCGGACAGAAGCGCTGCGGGAGGGGTTTAGGGAATGGGAGTAGTCGCCACCTTTACGCTGCTGGCGGCTTCAGGGTATTTCCTACCCCACTACCTGGCAGTCGTCCAGAAATCGCTGCAGGACGGCTTCCTCCACCCCTGCCAGGGCCGCGATCCGGGAAAGCCGCGGGAAAGCCCAGAAGGTGCGCCCCTCAGCCAGACGCTGGCCTGCCGCGTCGAAGATGGCCATGGAGACCTCCGCCTGGGTGGGGCCGAAGGAAACGATCTGCCCTACCACCCGGATTTCAGTTTCGGTGGGGACCGGCTTCAGAAAGCGGGTCTGCATCTCGCGCGTAACGCCCAGCTTGCCGTAGCGGGCGAAGAGCGAATAGGCGGCAGCCTCGTCCATCAGGGCGGAGATGATGCCGCCGTGAACCATGCCGTCGAAACCGCAGTAGCCGGCAGGGATGCGGCAGGCGCAGGCGACGCCTACGTCGGTGTGGTGGAAGCGAAGGCGCAGCCCGTGGGGATGCCCCTGGGAACAGACGAAACAGGTGCCGGGCCATTGGGCGCGCACCTGAGGCAGGTCGGTGATGGATTCGGGAAGGTGGACAGCGGGAAAATCTTGCATCGGTCGCTCCTCAGGGGAAGTGGTAAAGCGCACGGCTCCCTAATGAGGGAGCGTCGGCGATAATACCCTTTTTTGCAGCGGAGCGCCAGCGGGATGTGAGAGGAATGGGAAGTTTCAACACTTCATGCAGCTGACTTTACCCTTCTCGCCCCAGCGCTTGAGGGCTTCGTTCAGGGACTTCATGCCGTCGGTGACCGGTTTCTTCATGGCGAAGGAGAAAAGCGGTGAAAGAAGCCCCTTGAACGAGGAGCGCTGGGTCAGCCTCAACCGGTCGGGGGACAGGCTGTGAAGCTCGTAGCAGAAGGTCCAACTGAGGACCGCGCTGGAGAGCATGCTGCTTTGCCAGGATAACCGGGATTTCGGCTCCGCCTCCTGCAGTACCGGCTTGATGGGGAAAGGATCCATACCGGGGAGCTTCACCACGAGGTCGAATCTTTCGCCGGGGGTCACAGGTCCAGTCGCCTTGGTGAAGAGAGGGTTCCATTCAGGATAGAGGCCGAAATCGATCAAAAGCTGCCAGATCCTTTCTATAGGCGCCTCAAGGGTTATCTCTGTAGTCAGTTCTGCCATGGTCGCACCTCGGAGGGGTGTTAATGGTGAAATAGGCTGAAGGTTTCAGTACTGAATACGCCATTTCCCGCCTTATTGAAAGTCCCCTGTGAGTTATTTCCATTTAAGGAACCGGGCTCGGCGCTCAGGTTCCCGCCCCAGGAGGGGGAGGGTCAGGGAGGGGGAATCCCCCGTCCCTACCCTCTCCCGGCCTTTCCTTAGGGCGGCAGATCTGAGGAGGGCTCGCCCCGAAAGGTCCAGTAGAGGTAAAAAAGTGAAGGGACGAGGATCAGCGCCCCTATAGGCAAAACGGCAAGAAAGGCGACCAGCGTCGGATAGGGCGCCGCTGCTGCGCGCAGCGTGAGTTGCCCGATCAGTATGTCGGGGTGGAGCGCCGCGGCGAAGCCCGCCATGGTGAAGACGATGGTCGCGCCGGCCAGAAGCTGGGCCCAGAAGTATCGGCGCAGCCAGAGGAGGGTCTCGGTGACGATACCAGCCAGGACCGCCAGCATCACGAACAGCATGGGCCATGAGTTGAACAGCCTCTTGGCGAAAAGCGGCGCCTGGTAGTGCGCCAACGGGATCATAAGCGAGGTGAGTATCCCCAGCGCCAGCCCAGCCGCGAGCGACTCCTTCCTGAAATCCTCCTGCAGCTTCCCGGTGACCCGCACCGTCATGTAAACGGGCGCAAGATAAGCGCAGATCGCCATGCCTACCACCCCGCCCAGGATGGTGAACGGGTTGAGCCAGGCGGAGACGTTTTCGGTAGGGATGCACCCGGCGATGACGATGCGCCCTGCGGCGGCCGCGGATACAGCGAGCCCCAGGGTGAAAGGGGTGAGCACGCTGGCGATCTCGAAGACGCGGGCGCTCAGAGGTGTCTCTCGCTTTGACTCCCTGCCGAAATGGCGGAAGGCGAAAGCGGCTCCTCTGAAGTTGATCCCTACCAGGGCCAGCACCAAAGGGGTCATCAGCACGACGAACAAGTTTCCGAAGCCGGCAGGAAAGGCGGTGAAAAGGGTGACGACGACGAAGATGAGCCATACGTGGTTCGTCTCCCACACCGGGCCGATGGCGTTGAAGAGCGCTTCACGCTGCTCCCGCGCACGGGGTCCGAAAGCGAGAGCGGTCCAGATGCCGCCGCCGAAGTCGGCCCCGCCGAAGAGGGCGTACATGAGCAGTCCGGCAACGAGAATAATGGAGGCGAGAGTTACCGGATCAGCCATGAAGCACCTCCTTCCCACCTTCTACCCTACCCTGCCGGCGCAGTAACAGCTTGAGGATCCCGACCGACAGTGCCAGGTAGACGAAAAGGAAGGTGGCGAATATCAAAAGGAGCCCGCCGTTGGGCGTCACGGCTTCGGAGGTGCGGAGATACCCTTGGATGATCCAAGGCTGCCTGCCGAACTCGGTGACCATCCAGCCGCTCTCCAGGGCGATCATGCCGAACGGTGCCGCGATGATGACGAGAACCAGCGCGCCCCGTTTCAGCGTCACTTCCTTTTGGCGCCAGCGCAGCCACCAGAACCAGCCGGCCGCGGCGGCCATGATGAAGAACGAACCCACCATGAGATCGAAGAAGGGGTGCACGATCCGTGGGTCCGGAGTCGACCCTTGGGGGAACGCGTCGAGCCCCTGCACCACCGAGTTCGCATCGCCGTTGGCAAGGTAGCTTAGAAGCTTGGGGATCTTGATGGCGTACCGGACGGTGCCGGTCTCGGGGTCGGGCCAGCCGCCGATGATAAGAGGCGCCGCAGCCACCGTCTTGAAGTGCGCCTCGGCCGCAGCCAGTTTCGCCTTCTGGTTTTCCGCCAGCGCCTCCGCCGCCCAATCCCCGCTCATCAGCATCAGCGGCAAGGAAAGGGTGCCGACGGCAAGCGACAGGGTGAGCGCGCGTTTCACCTGGGACGTCTTCCTGCCGCGCAACAGATCCGCCGCGTAAAAACCCGCGACGGCGAAGCCGGTCGCCACGTAGGCGGCAAAGGTTCCGTGCACCGCCTGGTGCGGCCAGGCCTGGTTGGCAAAGGCGATCAGCGGGCGAATGTCCGAGGCGACGCCGTTCACCATGCGGAAGCCCCCTGGGGTGTTCATCCAGCCGTTGGCGCTGATGACGAAAACGGCTGAAATGGCGGAGGCCAGGACCAGGGGGATGGTGCAGAGGAATTGGGCCCGGCGGGACAGGCGGCGCTCGCCGTAGCTGTAAAGGGCGAGAAAGATGGCCTCGGTGAAAAAGGCAAACCCCTCCATGGAGAAGGCAAGCCCGACCATGGGCCCCGCAAAGACCATGAACTTGGGCCAGAGGAGGCCGAGCTCAAAAGAGAGGATGGTGCCTGAGACGGCGCCGATGGCGAAGAGGACCCCGGCTGGCCGGATCCAGCTCCGTGCGATCTCGTGCCACTCCTCCTCGCCGGTTTTGAGGGACAACCCTTCGGCAAGCATCAGCAACAGCGGAAGACCTATCCCTATGGTCGCGTAGACGATGTGAAAGGCAAGGGAAACGCCCATAAGGGCGCGTGCGGCAAGCAGATCATCCATGAAAGGCCTCGCTGAGACAGGATTAGGCTGATTAAAAAACCTTAAAATTGTCCTAAAGCTGCGGGGTTTGTCAAGGCGAAGCAGGCGGCGTTCAGTGATGATGATGCTGGTGGTGTATGTCCGGCCAGTGGACGTGCGAGTGACTCATGGGACGGTGGACGTGGTAATGGTCGTGAGAGAGATCGCCCTCCCCTTCCGGGTGTTCGTGGTCGTGGTGCTCGTCGTGGATGTGGGGGTGTGCGTGAGCCATTTCCTCGTGCACGTGGCGGTGCCGGTGCACTTCAAGGTACAAAAGGGCGATGCCCGCGAGCATCAGCACCGTGGCAAGCCAGTAAGCCGCAGGAGGGCGCTCTCCCAAAAGCGCCACCGAGAGGAGCGTGCCGAAGAAAGGACCTACGGCGAAAAAGGTTGCAGTCCTGGCCGCGCCGATTTTGCGCAGGGCCTCGACGAAGAGTACCAGGCTGAGACCGTAGCTGAGGGCGCCGATGGTCAAGGCGCCTGCGATCTGCGGCAGCGTTGCGGCTCCGGCGGTGAAAAGTAGCGAGAGGAAGATGGAGAAAAGCCCCGCGGCCAGCCCTTTCACCGAGGCGAGCACCGTGGAGGAAAGTTCCTCCACGTCCCGGGTCAGGTTGTTGTCGATACCCCAGAAGACGCAGGCGCAGATGACCAGGACCCCGGAGAGGGAGAAGGTCATGCCGCCGTCGGCTTTGAGGACCACCAGGCAGGCGCCTATCAGGATCAGGGCCTTTCCGGTCCAGACGTAGGGGCCGATGTACTCCTTGAAGACGAGCCAGGCGATGATGGTCGTCGCCACCGTCTCCAGGTTAAGGAGCAGCGAAACCTCAGAGGCTGAGCCGTACTTGATGCCGAAGGCGAGGCAGATTGGCGCTACGATGCCGCCCGAGAAGATTGCGCCGATCAGCTTGAGCCGGTGGCGCGACGAGAGTTGCGCCAGTTCGTGGAGGGAGTTCTTGCGCTGGAAGCAGAGAACCAGTTGCAGGCCGAGGCCCGAGCCGAGGTAGAGGAGTCCCGCGAGCAAAGCCGGCGACATGCCGCCGATGAGCATCTTGCAGAAGACAGGCGACACGCCGAAGAGCGCGGCAGAGAGAATTGCGAAGATCTGTCCGGAAAAAGCAGGCAGCTTGCGGCCCCTCCTTAAGGGTTTTATGAGATAACGGCGAATAAAGCTAGCTGCTTCAAGCAGAAGTGCACAAATATAGTCGTTTCAAAACTAGCTATATGTTCAAGAGCTAGCTATTCCGGTTGGGCATGCTCAGGAACAAATTTAATCTCAAGATGGCAGCCGACTGCCTGTGCGTATTTCTTGAGTGTAGTCAAAGAAGGGGCGTGCTTACCGACTGCTTCCAGTCTTGAGATTGCACTCTTTGTTGTTCCCATAATTTCTGCGACGGCTTCCTGTGATAGCCCTACTCTTGCCCGGGCAGCAAGCATCTCTTTTGCCAAGGCATATTCTTCTTCTAATTCATCGTAAGCTTTTTTGAAACCATCTCTTTTGTTTGCTTTTTTGAGGAAAGCCTTATGGTCATGTGCAACCGGTCGATATTTTAGGTCAGCCATTTTGAACCTCCTTCAATCTTCTCCGGGCTAGCTTCAATTCCTGCTCCGGTGTGGCTTGCGTCTTTTTAATAAATGCATGCAGTATGATGATCCGTTGCCCAATTTGAAAACAATAGAATGCTCGACCGATTCCTTCACGACCTCGCGGACGCACCTCAAAGATGCCACCGCCCATCGATCGTGAATGAGGCATCCGGAGATTAGGCCCGAATTCCATCAGCAGTTCGAGGATCCTTGCATAATCGGCAAGAATGCCGTCAGGCCAGGATTCAATCTCGTCAAGAACGCGAGCATGGAAATATTCGATGATGTAATTCATTGTGGGAGGTTAGCAAATATGAGAACAGCTGTCAATTTTTCCAAGGTTAGCCGTCCCACCCTTCTACCGACCACTTCCGGATTGAAAGCGTCTCTTCCTCGGTTATCCCCAGTGAAAGAAGGAATTGGTGGTGGGCTTCGGGGGCGCGGCGCTCGAACTCGATGTGCCATCTCCTCATCGCGGCTTCGTCCATCCCGGCTGCGCGAAGCATCTCGACCCACGCCTCTTTGTCGACCTTTACCGGCAACTCTCCCTGCGACTGGACCTGCAGCATCTTGCCCAGTAGATGCTGCTGGGCCTGCAAGGCCCGGATCTCCTCGCTGAGCTCACGCATGCGCCGGTTCAGGACGGCCGCGTTGCGGTCTTCCTCCATCGACAAGACCCGCTGAATGTCCTCGATGCTCAACCCTGCCTGGCGGAAGCTGCAGATGGTCGACAACCGGTCCCGGTTGCTCTGAGAATAAAGACGGTAACCGGCCTCGCTGCGTCCCGATGGCGTCAACAGCCCGATCCGGTCATAATACAAAAGGGTGCTGCGCGAAAGGCCAAACATCCGTGCAAGTTCTGTAACTCGAAACATCTCTTATCCTCGATTTACAAAAGTGAACGCCTCCAGTGAAGTTGGAGGCGTTCCGGGTTGAGACCTATCTCTGACGAATTTCCCTTATCCTCTCAGGTGGCAACCCAAGCCATTCCAGGAAACTCTGATGACCTTCCGGGTCCTCGCTCTCGAAGAGCTCATGCCACTTGTGCATCGCTGCGTCGTCCAGGCCGATGGCCCGGAATCTTTTCACCCATTCTTCTACCGTTACCTTGTGTTTCATCTTTCACTCCTTTTGCCGTGTATTTGTCATGGCCGTGACAAAAACAAGACTAAAGTGTGAAGCAGTAGACGGGTCAAGGGGAAAAGACAGGCATGCTACATTGCCTTCAGCATCTTCTTTGCCATCGCCAGGTTGTGGTAGGCGATCACTCTGATCTTCCGCAGTTCCTCGCCCCCCTTCCGCTTGTCGAGCTCGGAGAGGAACCTGTCAAGCTCCTGCCTTGCCTTCGCTGTCTTCTTCTCGTTGAAGGGAATGGAGAGGTTTACCCCCTTCACATCCCAGGCGTCTTTCGGCAGCACGGCGAAAGGCGCTATGTCCTCCACTTTCCGATTGGCTGCCATCACGGGGGTCTCGTAGACGGTATCGGTGAACCTGATCCCGTTCTTGTCGGCTGTCACCGTGTAGCTACCTTTGAACCGTTTCGCTACGTCCTTCGCCTCGAAATAGCTCCACTCGGACTTGCCGACCTGCGCGTGGGAGTCGTGGCAGGTTCCGCAACCTCTCGGCTGCCCCAGGGCGTGGCTCAGCTTGTCCATCTGCACCCAGAGGATCGCCTTGTTGCCGGAAGGGAGATCGTTCCGGGTGCCGACGATGATGAAGGCGTCGTTGACGTCGGTGGCGCCGCGGGAGACCTCGAAAGCGGGAGGCTCCCCTATCCTGACGTTGCCGGGAACGCTTCTCTTGGGGATCGAGCGGAACAGAAGTCCCGTGGGCCCGGCTTCTATCGTCTGGTTCAGCACCGCCATCGGATACGGTTTAACCGCGATCCAGCGGCCCGAGGCATTCCTTATCAGGGTCGGGAGGTCGCGGGTGCCGTAGTATTCCTTGTGTTTCCCGTAGGGCGTTTCCACGCCGGCAAAGTTTCCCTTACCCCAGAAGGTGTACTGGTAGGCGCCTGAGACGGTTATGTGGCAGGCGGCACAATCGACCTTGCTGTGCGAAGAAGCCTGCACCGCTTTCACGATGTCGGCATGGCACTTGGCGCAGGCCCCCCTCGCATCGTCGGCGGCCAGGTGGCCGAACTGATGGTTCACCGGCTTGTGGCAATCCAGGCATTGTACTCCGGCCTTTATATGGGCCCCTCTCGGCAGGTTGCTCGGAAAAGCGTATTCGCCGCGGACATATCCGGCGCCGCGCCTCCTATCCATTGGCCCCGCATGGCAGATGCTCGCCCTCCCCCCGCCGTAGCAGCTGTCGGTGTCCGGTTGACCGTAGGAATGCCGCCCCTTTCCTGTGAATGGCTTGTAGTGGCAGTCATTGCAGCCGGGATGGCAGGTGTTGCAGCTGCGATCCGTGGCAGCGTTCTGTGCGGCGGTAAAAGGCACTGAAGTCTGGCTCTTCATGTTTTCGTAGTTCTGCCCGAACCACATGCCGCAGTTCTGCGGCCCGGGAAGGGTCTCGGACCACTTACGATAGGCGCGCTGATGTTTCAATAGCCCCTTCGCCGAGCTGTTGTAGTCCTTCACCTCTTTGGCATGACACCTGCCGCAGGTCTGTTCGGCGACCTTGGGAGCATAGGCGAGCGTCTCGGGATCGCGGTCGTGCCACTCGATTCCCGACAGCACCTTTACCCCCAGCGCCTCCAGCCGCTTGGGATCCCCCTCCGGTATCATCCGGTCCATCCCGTCTCCGGCAGGAACCAACGGCTGTAGTGCCCCTGCGTCGGCGCGTGAAACCGCCTGCCCCTTGACCTTGGGCCCCACCCCTACCAGGAAGGGGCGCAGCATGTCCTTGTGAGACGCTTCTTTTGAGGGTTGGGAAGGGTCCCCAAGGTGACAATCCACGCAGTTGGCTCCTTCCATCCCCACTTCACGATCGACCTGGGCCGGGTCCAGGTACATCGACGCGGCGCCAAGAGACTCCATCTTGGCCTTGTCTCCATGGCAGATCACGCATTGTGACTTGGCGTCGAATCCAAAAGCCTGCACCGTCAACAGCAGCATCAACATCGTGAGCAGCGTTTTCATCGTGCCTCCTTGTCGGGAAACGGCCCGAGCGGACATTAGTCTGCACCTTTTGCTCTTGGAGCTACGACTTAGCTCCTGAAGGAGAGAGGCTGCAAAGACTGAGGCAATTGTACACTCTGATCAGGGAAATTGAATTGTTGGACCTGTCACAAAACATCCAGCCATTGTCTCAGACCATTTCAGAGAGCTTTTCTGGCGAACCTACAGCATGTACAGGCTGTTCATTTCCAAGAAGTAGAGAAAACATAGCATTGCAGCACCAGGTTCAGAAGCAGCCCCACCAACCGCGCAGCCTGAAACCACAGTCGCAGCTCCCGAGGTGAAAGAGTTGCCACCCAAGCGAACCGTGGTAAGGTTAGCTTACTCTAACGAATCCAACGGTTTTTAAAAAAAGGAGATCGGCCATGCCCCATAACAACCTTCCACATCCGGATATGATCACAAGGTCGGAGGAGTTCCGCCAGGTGTTGACGCCTGAGCTGTTCGCGTACTTGCTCTCGCTCATCCCTACGCCCGAGAAGTATGCCGCGATGCATGAGCGGTTCGAGGGGAGTGTCACAGGTTTTTTGAAGGGCGATCCTGAAATGGTGAAGCAATGCGAAGAGGCACGTATCGAACTGAACAAGGCTATGTCCATCGTGCAGGGTATCGGTAAAGCGGTGAGCGTTGTCGACCCGACAGTGCAGGAGAAACTCGGCATCGTCCATCAAAAAGCCTCTTCGTCCTCAGCGGCATTGACAGCTGCGAAGGATTTGAGGCTGTTCTTCGACAAGAACGACCAGCCCTACTGCTCGGTCACCAGGTTGGCCGGCGCCAAAGGGTATGACCTGTGGTTTTGTGAAGGGGAACCCAGCGTTGAAAGCAACTGGAAATTATTGACATGGTCAAGCAGTTGCCAGGGGATCTACCTTACTGGGTTGAACCGGACCAGGACCAACTACCTTAAACTTAGGGGCAAGCGCGGCAACGAGCTTGGCCCCTGGTCCAACATGGTGATCTTACCTCCAGTGTGAGCTCATATTGAAGATCCAACCCATGGTGCCATCAGGGGGGGCCTACCGCCCCCCCGAAATTTAACCACCGCAAATCGTCAAATCCAATATCTACGTTCAAATCCGATTCAATTCCGTCAATCCGAACTCAATTCGTTGAATCTGATCTCAATTCATCGAATCCAATCTCAATTCGTCGAATCCAATCTCAATTCATCGAATCCAATCTCAATTCATCGAATCCAATCTCAATTCGTCGAATCCGATTTCAATTCATCGAATCCAATCTCAATTCGTCGAATCCGAACTGGATTCCTCAAATCTGATCTGGATTCGTCAGATCCGATATGGGATAGTCCTTGTACTGAGAGGCGTCCATCCCGCCCCGGAGCTGATCACAACTGGACCAGAGAGAAGAGTAGAGTTCGGATTTCTTGATCGGCATGGTGTTCCTTTGGTTAGATGAACGGCTGCGGTTCAGCCCTTCGTCTTCCTACTTCAGTCACTCGAGCTCAAGACCCGAAGGAGCCTTGTTTGTCCTATAGGCTTTACTGGTCTTGATGGTCGCTTGAAGTTCTTTGTACCTCGGTGATTCCATCGCAACCAGGGCAAGCTTGCCATCCTGGTCCCGGTGGATTCCCCATCCATGGACTTTCACTATCTGCGCTCGCTTGATGTTGTACGACTCGTAATTCAGATCAGGCCGCTTCCTTCTCACGGCATGGAGTTCATAGAAGAATTCACGCTCGGTGTACTTGTAAGGGTGCTCGATGAGGATCTCATAACCTAGTCGAGCAATGGTTTTGGGATTTCCCTTTGGAGGAGCCTCTGCCCGATTCACGGGGCAGTCCTCAGCCACTGCGATCAGCTCTTCCGGGCCCTCTCGGCGAACCCTTTTCGGGCGACTTGCGACTTCAGGTTGCTCAGGAACCGCCAAGGGCTGAAGTGGGACATTCGAGGCAAGGTTTTCAGGCTCGCACAAAAATGGTGCGGCGATGGTAGATGCTACTGCTATGGCGTTCTTCAAAGGAGTGGCAAAGAACTCTCGGTCTCTCCGTGATCGAGTCTCCGCCAGATGCTGGTGGATGAGTCGCTCCACATGGTCACAGTCATTGACCAACACATCCCAAGCAACTGCATAGGGGGCTGGAACACCAGACACAGCAGACAACTGACGTGCTCGGACCTCCGGTTCGTGAATGGTCTTGCCGATCTTCACGAAGCCGGTGAAAGAAGGGTTCACCAAAATATAGACGTATCCTCTCTTTTCAGTCCTTCCTGGTTCCATGGTTTTAACTGGTCTCCTACTGAAGTTTCCAACATTTACTCAGAGCTGCCCTCAGGGTGGATTTGCGGCTGGACCGGTGGAGGCACCCCAAGCAATCGAAACCGTACATCACCATCACCGCCATGAACAGGTTTAGCTCCAAGCGCACCCGTAAAGCAGCCTCGCTTCTACCGGGTTGCGTCATGCCGCTACGATCTTTCCTATGTAGCATGCCACCCCGTCAATCAGGAAAGGGCCGTACAGATTATTCGGTTCTACGGTGATCGCGTCAGAAGATAAAGTCTGAACAAGCCTTTCCAAGTCCCCGTGGTTTCGAATCACGTTCACTTCGTTCGTTAGGTCGGTGTGAAACTCATGAACGACAAAAAGAGCGAGAGATGACGAGTCGATTTTTGCTTGTAGTGCAGTTCCGCACATAGCGGCGAGCAACTGGTACCTCACTGCACCCCACCGCAATTTATCTGTGGGGATTTCTGGGTGTCCCACCATCTGAAGAAGAGCCTGTATTCTCTCAGGAGCCTTGGTAGAAATCCCAGACTCGCGTCGTTTCATCGCCCTTTGCCAGTATTCAGATACGGTTTCATTTCCAAACGCTTCGTCTGCTTTGGCTTCGATACAAACCGTGACCCGATGGTCACCTGTTTCACCTATCAGAGCGAGATCATGATTTCGCCCTTCTCCACGCATGGGGAGGCGGGTCACTTTCTCCGGAACACCATTCAGCAGTTTTACTTCTCGAAGCAAAGAAGTCGAGAACAGTAGCGTTTGAAGTTCCGTGGGAACCGATAATTTCTCTCCCCGGAACCATGCCTTTGCAAGCTCCATAGCGCTACGGCCTTCCTTCCAGTGGTACTCTCTCTTGGGGCGTGTCCAGTCCTCCCAGCATGATATCAACATTCCATCAGGTCGATACAAAGTCAGTGTCTTTATCATTTGTCTCGCTCCTATGAGGAAGTTTGACCGCCATCAGCTGTTGCTGCTCATCCGACTCTTGGCTGTTGCCTAAAGCCTGCACCTGTATAGCACGGTTCGAGGCTCAAACGTAGCACTTTCTAATCCAGGTATCTCCGGATCTTTATTCATGTTCATGGTGCAACTCCAGATGGGCTGCAACTTGCGAAAAGGACGCGCCACCTGAACGCAAAAAAGCCTCCTGATCGGAATCAGGAGGCTTTTTCTATTAATGGTGGCGGTGCAGGGACTTGAACCCCGGACAACACGGATATGAGCCGTGTGCTCTAACCAGCTGGCTCAGAAGACGAGCTACACCGTTAGAATCACTAGCTTTTGTGCACATCCTCACCACTAAACAGACCACGTTGTCATCGAACACAACCCGATTCCAGTTGTCCTCTGTGTGTCAGTTTTGTGTGTCAATCTGTGTGGCAAAACTAGCAGGCCGGGCTAGGTAAGTCAACGTAGAAATCAGGTCCAGAGGTGATGTTTTCGTGACTGTTGCATCTAGATGGTAACTGTGCTAGATACAAGTGAAATAGTTATTGTATTAGTAGCTTGAAGTATTGTATCAATGCGCACAGTGTTGAACAGGTAACACTGTCTATCAGGTTGAAGGTTAATGTTGTTACGGAGGTAATACAACAATGTCAATGTCAGATGTAACACATGTTGTTGTGGATAACGACATAGTAGCAGTAGGCGAGCTACTTAAGCGTAAAGAGTTAGTAGCTATGTTGGGCTTATGTTACACGACTATCTACAACATGGAGAAAGCGGGCAAGTTCCCTGCTAGGCGGAAGGTATCACGAGGTCGGGTAGCATGGCTACGTTCAGAAGTCGAAGATTGGATAAGAGCGTTGCCAACTGTTTAACCTTGTACATCCTGTGGCGACTCAGGACAACGCTCTTGATTCGTCTGTCAGTTTTATTGTCACTCGCACGACGCCGAACGCCTGAGGGCTTCCTGTGCGGGATAAACCGAGCCGCCAAGGGCATAGCCCTGTCGTGTGGCTCAGATGCTCTAGCGGGGCATCCTTGGCGGCTCAGGGGCGTTATCTGGTCAGCTTTTCGGGAGGGGTTTCAGCTTTGCGCTTTCATTCGGATTGCCTCAAGGTCCTTCCCGTTTGGCATGATGAAGAGGCATGAACCACCGCTACGTTTTTCCCACAACTCACCAAGAGCGCGCTTCTCCTTGGAGTCGTCATTAGACCACCTGTCCTGCCCCTTGTACTCCACCACGAGATACCGGCCATCCGTCAACATGGCGACGAAGTCAGGATAAAACTTGTCAGTGGTCGTCTGAAGGCTGAAGGAGTGCCGCTCACGTCTCTCGATGTTGCGGACCCAAAACTTAACTTCAGGTAGAGTGTCAAGGAATACAGCACAATCGTACTCTTCCCCTGTGTGCTTCAGGTTGCCTACTTCTTTGTAGTAGTGCTTCTTGAACTGATAGCTTCCCTCATAGCGGGTGTTATACGGGTACTCATGAGGCATGAACGAGAAGCAGACATTCGGATTCACGACAAGCGGAGTCGGGCACTCTGGCAACAGTAAGGACTGGTAGGCTAGTGTTTGTGCTTGCTGTCTGTGCTGCTCGATCTTCTCCGTTACCTTCTGCCTGAGGGTGTACTTGTCATGGTACAGGTGGCTGAGCTTAAAGCCCCGCTGCTCTACAAGATAAAGCACAACTGCTGTCAGGAACGGCCCTGTCTCGCTAGGTGTGATGTCCGGGTGCGGAATCGTTCTGTCTAGCCAGTACACAAGGTTCGCAACGGTCTGAGTCTTCTCCTGTGCAATGAGAGACATTTGGCTCTGCAACTCGGGAATGAACCTCTGAGCCAACTTCCCCTTGTCGCTTATGTCGATTTCTACTACCTTCCCGTCAAAGTGCTTCTCTGAGAACTCTGCTTCTGTCAAACGAGGATCGCACTCTGAGAGCTTCCACGGCATTTCCAAGAAGTGCGTTTGTTCAAAGGCTTCAAACAAGTTGCCCTGCTTGATGGACAGCACAGGGAGTGAGAATGGTTCACCACGTTCAGCGGGTGACTTAGGTTTCTCTGTACCAAGGCCATGAGATTTTTTGAACACGCGCTCAATGCTTGCCTTGGCCTCTGGTGTGGTGACGCAGCTTTGAAGTGCTACCTTCTCGTTCTCGTCCATTACGCCAGTGAAGGTAAGTTCACCCTTTTGAGCGTCATACGTTACCTTTTGGGCTAGGCTTGCTGGCAGGGTGTCCAGCTTAGGAACCTCTTTGACGGTCTCCGTTGAGGTTGTCCAGAACTGCTCAAGACCCCCTTGCGGCTTCTCGGGCATCTTACCAATAAGGTCCTTTGCCTCTTGTCGATTGAAACCGTTTTGAACAAGCGCGTCTTCTAGGGCGTTCGCAGCTTCTATGAAGTTCTGACTAGCAGCAAAAGCATAGGACATGTTTAGTTCTTCACGCAACTTCCTCTTGGCGCTTGGAAGACGCATGATCCGCCCAAGGATTTGTTCAACAGCGGTTGAAGAACGCATTTCGGCAACAGAGCACAGTACGTATGCAAAGGGACAATCCCACCCTTCCCGGAGAGCCTGTACCGTGATGATGTATCGCACATCACAAGAAGGCAGGGACAGGTTAAGACCTTCAAGCCCTTTGTCAGTTCCGGTGGCTCGTCTTATGTGTTCAGCCGGTATTGCGAAGTCCTCAAGTAAGCACTGCTCTACAACCTCAACCGTAAGACGATCCTGGTGCTGTGCTTGAGGTTGGGCCTGAAGCAGCACAATAGGCCGTATGTACTCACCGGTTGCTTTCCTCTCAGCTACGGCCAGTTCCTCTAAGTGCTGCCTGAGTGCAATCGCATCTCCAACAAGCTCTTTCCAGCTAGGGCGCGTCTCAAGGCGGATCGGGAGCTTTATCATGTTGTCCGCTTTGAGTTCAGCAGCAGAAACGGAGTGCAACACGTTACTCGGGCTGGCCTCCGTGTCTGGCGTTGCCGTAAACTCCAAGATGCAGGAAGGGTTGAATCGTGCTAGCGTCTCAAAGGAAAGTGTAGTCCGGGCATTGTGGGCTTCATCTACTATCACAACAGGACGATGCAGCCGCAGGAGGTTAGCTAAGGACGTAACAGGCTTCCCGTCTTCGTGTTTCTCCAATGACGCCAGTAACGCCGGCTCAATACCGGTGAAGTGATCCATGAGCGCACCCGACTGCTCATACACCTTACGTCCTTCCGTCTCGTCCACTCGGAAGGCTTGCATGGTTGACACGATAACCGTAGTGCCTGCTGTAAGTGTCGGACGAGTCACATAAAGCGCCTCTTGGACTGAGAGCACCGACACGGATGAACTTGCTTCTTCAAGCGCTTGCCGATACGGATGTTTCCGATCCTTCAAGGCGGAAATAGTCTGGTCTTTGATTGCGTTAGATGGAACAAGCCACAAGACCACCGGAGCATCAGCGTGTAGCAGGTCGTTAGCTGCAATGCCTATGGAGTGACAAGCAACAAGTGTCTTCCCGCCACCTGTAGGAATCCTAAGGCACACATAAGGCAAGCCGGGAAGCTCCTTAACCTCTCTATACGGAATACCTATGCCGTGTATTTGCTTGGTTAGATTGTAGAAGGCTGTGTCAGCATCTCCTAGCTTTTGGCAAGTAGCGAAGTATTGCTTCAAAGTTTCTAGCGTGCGTGTCTGGTACTCCTTCGGTGTAAGCATCAGGAAACCCTCACTTCATAAGGTACTTGGCGGAACGTGATGTTCTCCCGTCTGAGCCGATCAGGTGCTATCATGCAACCGTTACCGTAGACAATCTTGGGACCATCATAGGCTGGTAGCAAGGCAAGTATTTCACGTGTCAACACGTTACCACCGTTTTCTGTTTCGTCGCCGAGTATGCCGTTATAGAGAAGGTACACAGCGACCCCATTTGCCGAACCAATAAGCGGGGTGGTCAACTCCGTTTCATGCGGCAAGGGTTCGCCTGTAGCGATAAAGAAAACATGGTGTGCTAGGTCCTTAAACGAAACCACCGTATCCTCTATACGGCCTTCAGGGGTGAAGAGTGGCTGTCCAAGTTCGCAATAGCGGAAGCCACCGTTAATACCCCTAACTGATACCTCTTTGCCAGTGCTGTTTGTGTAATCGTATCCAGTAAGAACACGCTTCAGACGTTCTCTTGTTACGGTTTCGCAGATAGTGTTATCCATTTCAACAATGATAAACTTCCGAGTACCCATATCCTCTACGTTCTGCGCCATGACTGCATGACCTGTTGTCCCTGTTCCACCAAACGAATCTAGAACTAAGTCATCTCCAGAGGTGGTCTGCTTTAAAAGTGTCTGGATAAGGGTCCGCGGTTTAGGAAAAATGAACTGTTCTCCGCCCATAATCCGTGACACCTCTTCTGTACCTTCATTAGTGTTGCCACACTCGACAAAGGAGGAAAAACCGGCGTAGTCACTTCTTAGGTCGGCTGCAAACTTCTTATGTCTAGGTCTTCCTGTCCTGGTAGCTGGCCAAAGAATCCGCCCTTCTTCTATTTTCTGAGCCATAGTATCCTGTGAGTACCTCCACCCTTTAGGCGGACAAGGATAAACGTGCCCCGTCGCTGGGTTAACAAGGTCGTAGTGAAGATTAGGACGCCTATCCTTAGTTGCTAGACCGACAAGATTATCTGACATCCAAGGGCCGCGTGGATCATTGTCAGCATTGCTGTACTTGTTCATATCTTTTTCTTGCCCTCTAAAGCCATTGGTCCCCATTCGATAAGCCACAACGTACTCGTGATCTGAAGATACATTGTGCAAGCTGCGATTATCAAGATTTCTCCGAGATTTCCAAATCAGTGTAGTTATATAGCATCTAGGGGGAAGTATCTCTTCCATCATGAGTCTAAAACGAGCAATCTCTATCTCGTCAAGGCATACAAACAAGAAACCATCTGAGCGCAAGAACCTCACAAGAAGCTGCATCCGTGGATACATCATACAGAGCCACTTGTCGTGACGAGACAGGTCTTCTGCTTCCTTGCCTACAGTTTTCCCAAGCCAGCTTTTCATTTCTGGTGAACTGACGTTATCATTATAAGTCCACCCTTGCACACCAGTGTTGTAGGGAGGGTCAATAATAATGCACTTCACCTGCCCGGCATAGTACGGAAGGAGCGCCTTCAGAGCTAGCAGGTTATCTCCTTGGACAAGCAAGTTACCGCTACCGGGATCACCTACGGAAAGGTTGTCATTGCACTTCAAGAGGTGAAACGGCACTTCATTGTGATGATTGACTACAGCCTTCTTACCGATCCAGTCAAGCGTGGGCATTTCTACTCCTCAAAAACAGATAGATGCAGACAACGGCATAACATACGATGCTTTCACGATGAACGCAATCAAATCATGTCCGTACATTGTCAGTACATGTATGACCGGCACAACCGAACCCCGCTACTCGCCAAGGGGTAGGCCTTGGTTTTCACGGGGCGGACAGGGTACTCAATCTCCTTAAAGAGAAATACCTATAGGAGTCTGATTACCTTTGGTAAGGCTTTCCACAAGCTCTCGCAAATAACTGGTATCACGGAAAATGTAGGCCCCATTGCTGCGCTTCTCGATAGAAATGTTCCGATTCTGTAGTGTGTCGCTGAAGTCAACATTCTGTATGATGTCCCTTTTAAAGTTTTGTTTTGCTACTCCGATGAAGGTCCGCACCTCCGAGCCGGGTACTTCGTTGATGCCGTTACTGAACTTGTCCATAAGGTAATCCAAGGCTACTTGCAAAGGTCCCTTGAGCGAGCGAGGCATTGTGACCCATCGCTGAACTGCACAACCCGGGAAGATACGAGCTATCTCATTATCAGGTAGGATGCCTTTAGGAGCGATAAGCCACAATCTAGCTTCGGGACAGCCTGCCCCCTCGGACTTTCGGGGTGTTGTTCGGCACCCTGCTTGAAGCAGATGGTGCGCATGTTCTCCGTGTCGAAGGTCGTTAATCACCTCTGGTGGTAAAACTCCGTCGCCAGTCCTGAGCCCTGCTGCTGCTCTTGCCAGAGCTTCGTAGTCCTCGGACCTATAGCTCAGAATCCCTGTGATTATCATGTTGGGTATATCTCGGTATTCATTGGTAGCGGTGTGTAGGCCGTAGTGCGTGAACTTCACACGTTCCGGTTGTATCACCTTCTCAATGATGTCGGCTTCAAGCTCAGGGTTACTAAGGAAGCGCAGCACAAGGAACTGCTCATCAGGTCGAGAGTTGATTGCTTTAACAATCTCGGCTACATAGAGCTTGTTTCCGTTTGTTTGATACGCTATCTTCCCGCTGGCTTGGCGCCATACGTTGACGGTCAAGTTACTGTAGTCCTTGTCGGCTCCTTTCAACCTAACTAGGTTCTTCCGGTACTTCGCTTGGAAAGCATAGGTGCCCCGAACGTCACCAGAAGCATCAGTTACCAAACAGGGCAAGAAGTCATCAGGTAAGATGTCGTCACAGTCAATGGCTACGTTCCCGTACTTAGTAGCCTTCACCGTTACCTCCCTACCTAGTATCCGCAAAAAGGTGTCGGCTACATCTTTTACTTCTGCTGAACTCCACTTGAAGGAGGACAAGTTCGCTTTTGCCTTTTCTCCAAAGTCGGGAACATAGAAAGTTGCTCCATTCTTAAATCTTACGAGTTCCTGTACTAGCTCTTCGATGGAGGATGCGAGGGTCGGATGTGAATCGGAGAGTTCATCAGGAAGCTTTGCGAACTTCCGGACTACTAGTTTAAGCCCTATGCCAGATGTCATGCTCTCGTCCACAATCCGGATAGTCCTAGGTTTGCCAAGGTAGAACAACCTGGACATGTCGCTGTACCTTTGCCCCCGTTGACCTAATCGTGTAATCTGCTGCTTCGTTGTAAGCAATACAAGAGCCTCGTTGATTCTGGTGCTACCTAGCCCCATTTCGTTCAGCTCTCGGTTACTGCTGTGGTTTGCAACCTTTACAGCGAACAGGTGCCTAGGGAGATTCATGTCCTTGACCATCCGCACGATTTCCTCATGTCTGTCAAAGCACATGATTACCCCCTGCTCCCCGTACATCTCATGGCATTGAACATAAGCCTGTATCGCAGTGATTACTGCGGTGGACTTTCCGATACCTGGGTGCAACGAGGAAAGGTACATCTTCTGCTCTAGCTTCCCTTTAGCCATAAGGGACAGGGTGTGTTGAATCTCATGGAGTGCCGCAAGTTGTTCAAGTGATGGTGTATGCCCTATCTCCTTGAACCTGCCCTTCAGGAGCTGAAGCGCGCGCTGCGTCAGGTCTGAGTGCATCCTACAGCACCCCCTTTGCTGCTCGTTTCGCTTTGATGATGTCTTGCCCTATGGCTTGCGGTGACATCACTTCAAGTTGCTCAAGATGTGCCCTAAGAGCACGACGCACGATAACGGAGTTGCTGAAATCTTGTCCGTGCTTGTGGTACGCCTGCTTGCATCCGCAAAGAGCTGCATAGGTGAGAGGGTCGAGGTTAAGGTGATACTGACTGCCGGAACGTTTCTGAGTCTGCTGCTGGTTCATGGGTATTACTCCTTGGTGGTGTAGTCCGCTGGTGTATTGGCTCGGACTAGGTGTGTGGTTGTCGGCTATGTCACGAAAAACAGATACGCGGGTGAACGCGAGCAACGCCGAGGGCGTCCTTGCTTCATCTAGTGGAACCCGTTTCATCTGCGGTGCCTGTGCGTGTAGCTGAAACAACAAAAGGCACCTTTGCGGGGTGCCCTTGATGTTCGTTATGAGGTTTTAGATTCGCCGGGAGGGAGTGCGGGAGGTGTTTTCTATAAGTGGAACTAAATGCTGGTGGGTAGCGTCGCGGTGGTTCTTGCATCCTTGGCAATACGGTACACTGACGCAACCCCGATGCCTAGGCGTTCTGCTGTCGCCTCCTTGGTCAGTCCTTCACTTAGGAGTTGCATGACATCTGCGGCCTTTTCCCGTGCAGTAGGCTTCCGGCCCTTGTAGGCTCCTGCATCCTTGGCAAGCTGGATACCTTCACGCTGACGCTCAAGCATCATCTCCCGTTCAAACTGGCCGATGGCTCCGAGCATCGACAGCATGAGCTTTCCTGTCGGTGAACTGGTATCAAGGTTGATGTTTAGCACCTTGAACGTAACCCGCTTTGCTTCGAGGGTATCAACAATGTCCAGCAGGTGCTTGGTGCTCCGAGCAACACGATCTAACTTGCAGACAGTGACGGTATCACCCTCGCGGACGTAATCAAGCATAGCTGCCAACTCAGGGCGATCCTGCTTAACTCCTGAAGCCTTCTCTTTGTAAATCCGGTCACACCCTGCGGCGTTCAGTTGTGCTAACTGCGCTGTCAGGTCTTGGTCAAGTGTGCTCACCCGTGCGTATCCGATGATTGCCATAACTCCCCCTTGCGTACTATCACTAGGATCAAAGACGCTGTGACAGTAACCTATCAAAATCACACTGTCAACTCTTGTGATAGCATGACGGCCACTTTTTGGGAACTATCGCAAGGGCATGGCCTAAAGATAGGCAAGGGGACCGTTGAACCTGTGGCTCTGTCGGTACTGGTGTCTGTCGTTCTGTAGGTGCAACCGATCACCGGGCTTGTTCTATAACTGCAACCTTTAAAGTAAACGCGCGTGCGTGGCGTGATCGGGTAGGCACCGACAGGGTACCCACCTGCCCCGTCAAACCGTGCCTGTCCAAGCTCAGCAGGAACCGACCCACAGGTATTGACCGGGACCTAAAGACCCGCCACAGGGCATCCTCGATCGCTGTCTCGCCCCGTCATGCGCGTCATTGCTCCCGCTGTTGGTACAGGTGGCCCTGGGGGAGAATCCGTGCGCGCTGTTTGTCAGAACACCCTCGCAGATCAGCGGCCCCACTTCAACATTCGGAAGTGCAGATGTTACGATTTTTCCTGAACAAGGAAACGGTGCCCAAAGTAGAAAGCAATAACCGCTAAGGCCGGTAGCAGCACCACTTTAACGTTCCGCTCATAGTCATCTTGGATACTGTAGGCCGCGACTATCCACACTGTGCTTGCTACAAGGGCCAATCTTAACTTTGGATCAAGTGACCACCACACACGACTAACCACCATCCTAGGCCGAGAGGTAGACTCCGACACCTTCTCAATAGAAGCAGCAACAACCTCTTTCGGACGAGCAAACAATCTGGAACACCAGACGCCAGCACCGACCATCAGAAAAAGCCAACCTGGTCCCATGGGTTTTACGCTAATGGCGGAAACAACCACGACAATCAGAACAAAAGAACCTACAAAACCGACCAAGAAACCAACGACCTTCCGAAGCATGCACCCTCCTGTGCTAAACCATTAAGATTACAAGACGAATAACTTAGACGATCTTAAAACACAATACAAGGCCGTTCTTAAGATTACGTGGAAGACCTCTGGATTTCAGCCTCCACCACCTTCCACTCAAGGACCTCAGAAACGTCGAACATCTGTAGTATCGGCATGAGTTGAGCCGGTGTCGGTGGCTTCGTGTATCGCCCTGTTGTCTGCGATTTCCGGTTAGTATGCCCAACAAGCCATGCGATTTGATGCTCCTTCGCTTCCGTGCTGTTGGCAAGATAATCTATGAAGCCGTGCCGCAGGCTATGGAATACTTTTTTGGGATCAGAGGTGACGTGCTTCCTGTTGAAGGTCTGAAACCATTTCCCGGTGTAGTGGGCGTATGCTCCCCGGTGCGGCTTCAACTGCCAGAACAGCCTAGCCTCCCCTCTCCGCTTCACTCTGTGGACAAAGTCGAGGAAGCCGAGTTGCAGCAGCTTAGGGTGTATCGGAACCCTCCGATAACTCTCAGAGTTCTTCACCTGCTTATCCACGTCGTCATTGATGGAGATGCTAGGGACATCGTCAGCACTAACATCATTAACATGAAGCTGGCAAATCTCGTTCAATCGCATCCCCTGAAGCAGCCCGATCAAGGGAACCCAGAGCCGATCCGGGTGCCTCTCATCCCATGTTAGGTTATCGAGTATCCGCTGCAACTCCTCCGGGGCATAGACACTCCTCTCCTCATGCGGACTCCTTGTGATAGCAGGCAGAACGACACCGTCTAGAAGGTGCTCCATCTTTGCGTGCTTCAGGGCAGCCCCTAGCCATTGCATGTGTTTACATACGCTCTTGCGGGACATAGGGATGTTACCCGGAAGTTTTATGATTTCGGTGATCTTCAAGTGTCGGAGGGTCTGTTTCTTCCGGTGGTTGGCAGGAAGCAACAGTATCGTCGCAAGGTAGGATTTGATTACATCTGAGGTTAGCTGACAAATCTGGATGTTGCCGATAACGTCAACAGCTAGTTCAAGGGAATACGCAACCTCATCATAGGACTTCTCTCGCCAGTTCACCCGGTGCGCGCTTATAAAGGTATCGAAGAGGTTACGGAGGAACGGTGAGGCAGGCTGAACCGGTTTAGTCTTAGGAGGAAATAGCTCCGATTGGACAAGCGCCTGAAGCTGACTCATGGGCAAGGCGTTAAACCGGCAGAGGTGGAAAATCCTGTTGGTCCGACAGTACCATTCTGCGGCGGCATCCTTAGCCTGTTTCCTGTCCTTCGTGTGCAGGGACTTCAGTATCTCCTGCCCTTGGAAGAACGTCCCGTGGAGGTCCTGCGGCACCCGACAGCGAAAGTAATACGTGTTGCCCCTTAAACGCAAAAAGCCCTTCATAAGCACTCCCCCGACTGTGGGTCAGGTTGTGTGTCAGATGAAGGGCGATCTGTTTTTAAGTAGCAATAACAACTACTTAGATATAATGGTGGCGGTGCAGGGACTTGAACCCCGGACAACACGGATATGAGCCGTGTGCTCTAACCAGCTGAGCTACACCGCCAAGCTCTAAAATTGCTAATGATGTCAAATAGCTACTGCGTTGCGAGCCGCCCGATTACTGCGCCTCAAGAGCTTCCCTTTATAGTGCAGCCGCCCTCTTTTGTCAACGAAAAATTCTGCTAGAAATTTTTCATATTGGAAAGAGCCCTGCCCAGAAGCCATTACTTCGTCACGTCGAGGAGCTCCACTTCGAACACCAGGGTGGCGTTGGCAGGGATGAGCCCGGAACCGCGCTCACCGTAGGCCAGGTCAGGAGGGCAAACGAGCTGAGCCTTGCCGCCGACTTTCATCTTCTGTACCCCTTCGGTCCAGCACTTGATCACCTGGTCCAGGCGGAATTCGGCAGGTTTGCCCGCCGCGGCGGAGCTGTCGAATTCCTTGCCGTCTATCAGCGTCCCGCGATAGTTGACCTTCACCTTGTCGGTGGCGGCAGGGCTTGCCCCCGTCCCTTCCTTGATCGTTTTGTAGACCAGCCCGGACGGAGTCTTCACGGCCCCCTTCTCTTTAGCGGCCTTTTCGATGAACTCCTTGGACTGCGCAGCAAGCTTCTCGCCCTGCGCGTTGCGGCGATCCACGGCCAGCTGCTGGATCTTCATCTTGTAGGCCTCGATGTCGATCTGGGACTTCCCTTCGATACCGTCGTCAAGCCCCTTCTTCACCTGGGTCAATTCGTCCGGGGCGAGGCTGAACACTCCGAGCTGGCGGGCCATGACCTGCCCTATGGCATAAAAGGTCTTCAACTCGTCGGTTTTCTTTTCATCTGCAGCAAGGGCCGGTACAGCTGTCAATACAACAAGAGCAACAACTAACAGTTTCCGCATGGGTTATGCCTCCGGAGTGAAATTTTGAGAAACAGGCAAAACTATACCAACATTTTTTCCAATGTCATCACTGTTTCAGCACTGATCTTTCGTCGGGCCTGCGCACTCTATGATAATCGGTTCAAAGCGGGGAGTAGACAAAAAAAGGCTCCTCGTAAAGAGGGGCCTTTTTTTGTGCCAATCCGCTATGCTATTTCTTTGCCTTGGCAGCGGCTTTGGGCTTGGCCGCCTTGACAGCTTTTGCAGCCTTTGCAGGCTTGGCGGGTTTGGCTGCCTTCGCGCTGGCGGCCCCGCCCTCTTTCTTGGCTTCGATGTTGGCCATGCGGACTTCGCGCGCCTTGGCGAGGTTGTCGGCGAGTCCACGGTCCTGGGCCATCTTCCTGCGCGCCTCGGAGTAGCTCTTTGCCGAGAGCGCCTGCTTGCTGGAGATGCCGAACTGCTTCTTATAGGCGCCAGGCTTCATGCCGTGGGCTGTGGAGAGATGGCGGGCAAGGGTCTTGAAGCCCCCTTTGCCGCACACCAGGCAGACCACTTCGTTCTTCCTGAAGGCTTCCTTCATGCTGACGGAAGGCTTGGATTCGTCGATTCCTTCTATGCTTTGACCTGCTTCGAGGTTCTTCAGTGCTGCATGTACTTTGCTTATTTCTGCGAGAAGCTCGTCCGAAGTCATCGGAGTGCTGGAAGCATGCGATGACACGAGTTGCGCTGCTATCTCTACCAGAGTCGCCATCTATTATCCTCCTTTGTGAATATATTGACTGATTAATAGCAGACAGAGAGATATTGTCAACGATAAAGTATAAATCAACAAAGGCAGGACTGTTTATTAGAAGAAAAAAGCAGATTCAGTGGCTGTGATGTCAGCATGGAAGGTTTTGAGGCCAGTTGCTGGGCAACAAAGAGGACAAGAATGGATTAAGTACGAGTGACAAAGGTCAACTGGATGAGATTGAAGCAGCCCTGCCCGCACCTAGCAGTGCGGTTCGCTCGTTTAGTATGACATGCACCGGTATTGTTTGCACCAAAGAGCTGAGACGCCCTTTTGCGGTGAAGGCGACGATGAAGGAAGCCCCACGCAGTTTCTCCGAGATCTTGGGAGCGATCCCCCCACCGAGATAGACGCCACCGGTGGCAAGGAACCTGAGGGCCGCGTTGCCTGCTTCGGCGCCGTAGACCGCAACGAAGATATCGAGCGCCTTCTCGCACATGGGGCAGTTCCCATCCAGCGCCGCGCGGGTGATGACCGCAGGGGCGTCCCCCGCGTTCATGGCTGCTATGATGGCCTCGTCTTCCTGGAAGTAATGCCTGTCCCTGAGAAACCGGTAGATATCGAGAAGCCCCGGGCCCGAGAGGACGCGCTCGTAGCTGACCCGGCCGTGTTTCGCCTGAAGGTAGAGCAAAAGGTCTGCCTCGACCTCGTTTCTGGCGGCGAAATCGGCGTGACCCGCCTCGCTGGGAAGCGGCCTGTGGGCGGCGCCGTCCCAGTAGGCGAGGGATTCGCCGAGGCCGGTGCCGGCGGAGACGACGGCTATGGTCCCTGTAGGGTCCGCCACTCCGGGGTTCAACGTCAAGAGGTCCTGCGCCTTCAGCTCGGCGATGCCGTAGGTGTTCGCCTCGAGGTCGTTGATCAGGCGCACCTCTTTAAGGCCGACTGCCGCAGCAAGCTCGCCGCTGTCGATGTTCCAGGGAAGGTTCGGGGTCCGCACCCTGCCGTCGATCACCGGCCCTGCTATGCCGAAGCAGGCCTTTTGGGCGTCCATGCGGTACTGGGTGGCGAAGCGGCGCACGATGTCGGCTAAGCTGCTGTGCTCCTGGCTTTGGTAACGGCCCTCGGCAAGCGCGACCAGACCGTTGCGCGTGGACTCGAAGTAGGCAAGCCGCGTAGAGGTTCCACCGACATCTCCAGCAAGAATGACCATGACCCCTCCTGATGAACTCTGTTTCTTCAGTTCGACGGCAACAAGCCAATATTGTACCACCCGCCCACTGCACAGGACGGGACCCGGCGGTTCAGAATATCAGGGGAGCGCCGCGGCGTCGGCCTGGATCGCCTTGGCAATGTCGGAACTCACCCCCGCCAGCGCGCGGCTGCAGGCCGAGACCAGCTGGTCGTAGCCGGGGCCAGAAACCTTCTGGCGCACCAGCGACTCCCCCTTTATCCTGGCGCTGCCGCGGCGCACGGTCCAAAGCGCCTGGACTGTGGCCGCCTCCCCGGGAACCGCCTCCAGCCTTGCGATGTCGACCAGCACGCGGTAGGTCGCGTCGGCGCCTGCGCTTTGCCCGTAGCTGGAAACACGGGAGGAGCCAAGCATGCGACCCAGATCCTGCGCCATCAGGCGCGGTATCTCGCTCTTCAAAGGCTCAGCCCAGCGGTGACTCTCCAGGACCTCGACCCTGTTTTCGGCAACGCGCAAGACGATCTGGGGGCGGTCGACTACTTCGGGGATGGTGACCGGGCCTACGGAGACCGACGGGGCCGCGGCTGAGAGCGCCTGCCCGGGCGGCAACGCCTGTGGGACAAGGGTGTAGAAGTTTGATCGAGGCGACCTGCTGCAGGCGGAAACCGACAGTACCAGGACGAGCGATATCAGGCATAGGGCTGGCTTGCGCATGGCTATTTCTCCTGTTTTTTACCTCGGATCAGCGCTTCGGGGTGCTGCTCCAGGTAGTCGCCCAGAACCCTCAGCGACTGGGCGGCGCGCGACACCTCGCGCATGGTGTCACGCAGGTCGATCTGCACCGGGGCGTCCGGGGCGAGGACGCCGTTGGCCCCTCCCAGGGTCTGACGCGCATCGGCAAGGGTCTTCTTGACCTCGTCGATGGCCTGTCGCGACTCTATGAGGACGGAGCGTGCCTCCGGGACCAGGTTGCGGTCCATGTTCTTCAGCAACTGGTCGGCGCTTTTCAGCGTGGAATCGAGCGAGCGTATGGTGGTCCCCGCGTCGCCGGCGATCTGCTCAAGCGGGAGCTTCTCGATCCTCTGCACGATCTCGATCAGGTTCTTCTGCAGCTTCTCCATCGACCCCGGGACGGTCGGGAAGCGCGGCGGGTCCGCTTTCCAGTCGATCTTCGCCGGTCGTGTCCCCGGCACGAAGTCGAGCGCCACGTAAAGCTGACCGGTGAGAAGACTAGCGCTCTTGATCTGCGCGCGGAAGCCGTGCGCCACCATGTCGTCCAAAAGCCTCCTAAGCATCCGGTCGCCTGTCTCCGGCGCCTTCTCCTGTCCGTTTGCCTTGGGAAGGAGGTGGTTGGGGTAGAACTGTATCTCGACCGGGACAGTGAAATCCGTTCCCTTGGCGTTGAGCGCCACGTCGATCTTGGTAACCTCGCCCACCGTCACCCCGCGAAGGTCGACCGGCGCTCCCACGGCGAGCCCGCGCACCGATTCCTTGAAGACGAGCACGAACTTCTCCACGGCCGCCGCATGCTTGGCGGCGTCGTCCCTGGTCGCGTAGAGGGAGAATATGGTGTTGGGAGGCGCGGGGGGTGCATCCCCCTTCCCTTCAGGCTCCTCGAAGGAGATCCCCCCCAGAAGGATCGACACCATGGACTCGGTGTCGACCTTCACCCCGCTGGCACTCAAGGTCAGGTCGATGCCGCTGGCATGCCAGAAGTAGGTGTTGACCTTGATGAACTTGTCGTAAGGGGAGCGGATGAAGATCTTGACCGTGACCCCCTTGCCGTCGCGGTCCAATTCGGTCCCGACCACCTGCCCCACCTGCATGCGGCGGAAAAATATGGGGGAGCCGGTGTCGAGCGAGCCGACCTCAGTTGAGTGCAGCACGAACTGGCGCCCGGGGACATCTACGGATACCGCGGGAGGCGATTCAAGCCCTACGAAATCCTCGCGCGGCTCGGTGTAGGTTCCCGCCTCGACGCCGATGTAGGATCCACCGAGAAGCGTGTTCAGGCCGGAGACGTTGCCGCCGGAAATCCGCGCCCGCACCACCCAGAAACGGGTGTCCTTGACCATGAGGCCGCGGGCGTCCTTGGTCACCTCGGCGGTCACCACCACGTGGGAGCGGTCGTTGGATATGGCGATCGACTTCACCTCGCCGATCATCACGTCCTTGTACTTGAGCTTGGTCTTCCCCGCCTCCAGCCCCTCGCCGGTCTTGAAGGTGATGGTGATGACCTGCCCGCGGTCGATGTATGCCTTGACGGCGATGGAGAGTCCGATAAGCGCGGCGACGATCGGGATGATCCAGACCAGCTGGATGCTGAAACGGCGCTTGGGCTCGCTGACCGCCTCGGGGATGTCGTCGAGGGCGTTTTTCTCAGGTGTATCAGTCATGAATTTCCTCTTTCTGCAGGGGGTCCCAGATCAGGCGCGGGTCGAACTGCATGGTGGCGAACATGGTCAAGATCACCACGGCGCCGAAGGCGACCGCGGCAGGCCCCGCCTTCACCACAGCCAGTGAGCCTAGTTGCACCAGCGCGGCAAGGAGGGTGACCACGTAAATATCGAGCATGGACCAGCGTCCCACCGCTTCCAGGAGCCGGAACAGGCGGGTGCGCTGCCTCGGGCGCCAAGTCGAGCGGCGCTGCACGCTGATCAGCAAAAAGGTGAGCGAGAACAGCTTCAAGACCGGAATCGCCACGCTGGCTATGAAGACTATGACGGCTATCATCCAGGAGCCGGTTTTCCAAAGGTGCACCACGCCGCTTACTATGGTGTCCTTGCGGTAGTTTATCAGCGAGCCGGTCTCCATCATGACCAGCAGGTTGGCCGGTATGTACAGGATATAGGAGGCGATCACCAGGGCCCAGCAGCGCTCGATGCTCCGAGGCTTACGAAAATGAAGCGTAGCCCCGCAGCGGGGGCAGTGTTCGCGGCGCGAGAAGCGGCTGCGCCGCGAGACCAGGCGGCAGACGTGGCAGGAGCAAAGCCCGTTGCTTGCCGCACTCGGTATGCCGGAATTCACCTGAGTCACGCCCCCTCCTGTCTCATCATCTCGTCGAGCCTGTTCCAGATGTCGCGCGCGCTGAAGGAAGCTGCGGCCGCCGCTATGAGCAGGGTCAAAAGGCCGAAGGAGTAAAGGGCGAAACCGGGGATGACCCTGAAGTTGTTGGTCAGCTTCACCAGGGAGACCAGCACCCCGAGCATGAACACCTCGACCATCCCCCACGGCTCAATGAACTGCAAGGTGCGCATGAACAGGGTGTACTTCGGAGGAACGAGGCCGAGTTTCAGGGGCAAAAGGAGTGCGGTCAGCGAAAAGAGCTCAAGGCAGGGGACCAGGATTGCAGTGATGAAGACCATGACGGAGATGGTCCGCACCCCCTGCTCCCAGAGTGCTCGGACGGCGCCGAAAAGGGTGATGGCGCTGCGGTCCCCGGATACCTCGATACTGAAGATGGGGAAAGAGTTGGCGACCACGAAGAGGATCCCGGCTGCAAGCGTGTACGCCAGGGTGCGATTGATGCTGTCGGTCGCGTTGCGGTAAAGGACTGCGCCGCAGCGCCTGCAACTGGCGGTGCAACCGGGGTTGAGCGGGATGTCGCGCTGCAGCAGGTCGCACTCGTGACAGGCGATAAGTTGTGCGGGTCGGTCAGCCATAAACTCACAAGCTCCAATGCTCGCGGCCGGTCGGTGGGATGGAACCGGCTCTGGTACGGGAAGCGGTGCCGGAAGAAAACATACCATAACTGCGGCAAGTCCGCTCATACCGCACAGTTAGCAGCCTTTAAGACTTTGACGAGAAGACGAAAGTCACAGAGGCAAATCCCCCTGCCCCCCCTTCGCAAAGGGGGGAACGCAGTCTCGTGCAGTTCTTCGTGGGCAAACTCTGCTCCACGTTCAACAGACTTGCCCGATAAATCTGACCGCCAAACGAAATCAGCCGCCCAGGAAGTCTCCCAAGCGGCTGATTTGAAATGGTCGGTGCGACTGGATTCGAACCAGCGACCACTAGACCCCCAGTCTAGTGCGCTACCAGGCTGCGCTACGCACCGATTAAACCTGATAATTACAACTGATCCCTCAAGCTTGTTAACTCCAGTTTCACTTCCTCGATGAGGGCTGCGAGTGTTTCACTGGAAAGCTCAGATTTTCGGTACTTTTTCTTTCCCTCCAACCGCTTCCTAGCCCCCTCTATGGTGAGCTTCTCGGCGTAAAGGAGTTCTTTTATCTCTGATACCAGCTCCACGTCCTGCTTGCTGTAGAGCCTTTGACCGCTGCTGCTCTTCTTAGGAGCCAGCTTTTGGAATTCCGTCTCCCAGTACCGTAGCACCGAAGTTGGAAGCCCGGTTATGCTGGAAACCTCGCCTATCCTCAGGTACAGCTTATCCGGAATCCCGGTCGTCATCCCTACTGGCTGTTGATCGCGCTCTTCAGCACCTGGCTCGGCTTGAAGGTGAGGATCTTCCTGGCGACGATGGTGATCTCTTCGCCGGTCTGGGGATTCCTGCCGCGACGGTCAGCTTTCTCTTTAACTACAAAGTTGCCGAAGCCGGCAATCTTTATTTTGTCACCTTCTTCAAGAGTGGTCTTGATAAGGTCGAAGACCGTCTCTACGAGTTCAGCGGACTCTTTTTTGGAGAATCCCACTTTCTCATAAATCTTCTCAACTATGTCTGCTTTGGTCATAACCCCCTCAACAGCTTCAACATTTCATTGGTGTGCTTCTCAACAGCGGCTTAATCTAATACCATAGCGATTTCGATTTCGCAACCGTTTTTATCTAAAGGAAACATTTAATTTCTTACTGAGGGCATCGGTGACCCGCTGGTGCAGTCGAGTTACCTCGTCATCGGTAAGAGTCCTCTCCTTGGACCCGTAGCGTACACGTATGGCGACGCTCTTCTCCCCTGCAGGGATGTTCCCCCCGGTGTAGACGTCGAATACATCCACCCCTTCGAGCTCGGGAGCCTTCACACCCTTCACGCAGTAAAGCACGTCCGCCACCGGGAACTCCTTGGGAAGCAGCATCGCTATGTCGCGGAAAGTGGAGGGGAAGCGCGAAGGAACCTGGGCCGCGCCTTTCCCCTTCCTGGAGGCAAGAAGCGCCTCGAAATTGAGCTCCAGGTAGTAAAGCGGCGTGCCGATGCCGTAGTTCTCCTGCACGGTCGGATGCAGCTCCCCAAAGGAGCCCAGTACCCTGTTGCCGCAGAGGATGCGGCAGGCCTTCCCCGGGTGGTAGTACGGGTCAAGGCTTTCCGCGGAGAAGGTCACGTTGGGGATGGAGAGGTCGGCCAGGATGTTCTCGGCGATACCCTTCACGTCGAAGAAGTCGATCTCACCCTTTTGCTGGTTCCACCCTTCGAGGTCGCGGTTCCCCGTGAGCAGTGCCGAGACGTAGAGGGGCTCTTCGGGAAGCTCCTTGCCAGGAGCGGGAAGGTAGATGCGGCGCATCTCGAAGATGCGCAGGTTCAGCGTCCTGAAGCTGATGTTCTTGACGGCCGTGTCCAAAAGCCCCGGCAGCATGGTGGTGCGCATCACGGAGAGCTCGTCCGAGATGGGGTTCAAGAGGACCATGCCGTTGCTTCTGACGTCGTCGGCGGGTAGCAAGATCTTCTCGCAGGAGGCAGGAGCCACGAAGCTGTAGTTGATCACCTCGGAAAGCCCCTGGGAGACCAGGAGGCCCTTCAGCCGCGCGGCGAGGTGCTGGGCATCGGAGGGGAGGTCCGAGAAGACGGAGGCCTGCGGCAAGGTGGCCGGGACCTTCTCGAAGCCGTTCAGCCTTACCACTTCCTCTACCAGGTCGATTTCGCGCTCCAGGTCCACCCTGAAAAGGGGCACCGTCACCTGGAACACGCCGGGCTCGGTCTGCGTCACCTCGAACTCCAGGCGCTCCAGTATGTCCTGTACCTCGGCGGCGCTCAGACAAAGGCCGGTGACCGCGTTGATGCGGGCAAGCCTCGCCTTGATCGTACGCGGCTTAACGGGGTGCGGGTAAACGTCGATGACCCCCTTGGCGATATTTCCGCCGGAGAGTTCCGCGATGAGCTGAGCCGCGCGGTCCAGCGCACGGGTCAGGCCGGCCACGTCGGTGCCGCGCTCGAAGCGGTGCGACGATTCGGTGTGGATCCCCAGGCGTTTGGAGGTCTTCCTGATGGCGGAGGGGTTGAAGTAGGCGCTCTCAAGAAGCACCTCGGTGGTCCCCTCCCCTATCTCGGAGTTGCCGCCGCCCATGATGCCGGCAAGGGCAACACCTTTTTCGGCGTCGCGGATGGTGAGGTCGTTCGAGGTAAGGACGCGCTCCTGCCCGTCGAGAGTGACGAACTTCTCCCCCTCGCCTGCCGCGGCGACCACGATCTTCCCGCCGGAAACGAGCTTGAAGTCGAAAGCGTGCAGCGGGTGGCCGTACTCGAGGAGGACGTAGTTGGTGACGTCGACCACGTTGTTGATGGAGCGGATCCCAGCTGCCTGCAGCCGGTTGGCGAGCCAGGCCGGCGAAGGCGCGAGCGTGCATCCGGTGATGTGGCGCGCGGTGTAGCGCGGGCAGAGCTCGGGCGCCTTAATGGCCACCGAGGCGATGCCGTCGATGGGGGCGCCGGTCTCGGCGACCTCGAGGCCGGGGTAGTGTACCTTCTTCCCAAGCTTCGCCGCAATCTCGCGGGCGATGCCCACGACACTCAGGCAGTCGGCGCGGTTGGGGGTGAGCCCTATCTCGAAGACGGTGTCCTTGGTGCCGAGTGCGTCGAAGAGCGGGGTGCCGATCTTGAAATCCTCGGGGAGGATCATGATCCCGGAGGACTCCAGGGATAGCGCCAGCTCCTTTTCGGAGCAGAGCATGCCGCAGGACTCCTCGCCGCGGATCTTGGAGCGCTTGATCTTGAAGTCGCCGGGGAGCGTCGCGCCGATCTGGGCCAGGGCGACCTTGTCGCCGGCCTTGAAGTTCTGCGCGCCGCAGACGACGTTCAGGATCTCCTTGCCGTTGTCCACCTTGCAAAGGGAGAGCTTGTCGGCGTTGGGATGCTGGTTTTTCTCCAGCACCTTCGCCACCACCACGTCGTCCATGCCGCCGCCCAGCTCTTCCATGCGCTCGACCTCGAGGCCGAGCATGGTGAGGAGGTGCGAGAGTTCCGCCGCGGGCAGGTCGCAATCGACGAATTCCTTGAGCCAGTTATAGGTAACTATCATGTCTATTCCATCCGTTTGAGAGTCAAAGGCTTTGCACACGGATTAAGCGGATTGTTACGGATAACTTCAGATAAACCAGAAAGCTTGGGTTCCAAGCTTGAACCATTTCTTGAAGCTTGATCTGTTACTATCCGTCAGTTTTTGCCTTTTCCGCGTGCGTGCTTTTGACTTGTTTTTAGAACTGTTTCAGGAACCTGAGGTCGTTCTCGAAAAGGAGCCTCATGTCGGCGATGCCGTACTTCAGCATGGCGATCCTCTCGATACCCATCCCGAAGGCGAAGCCGGTGTAGAGCTCGGAGTCGTACCCCACGTGGCGGTAAACCTCGGGGTCGACCATGCCGGCTCCCAGGATCTCGAGCCAGCCGGTCTCCTTGCAGACCCGGCAACCCTTGCCGCGGCAGATGACGCAGGCGATGTCAACCTCGGCCGACGGCTCGGTGAACGGGAAGAACGAGGGACGGAGCCTCACGCCGATGTCGGAGCCAAAGAGCTGGCTGATGAACAGCGTCAGGATCCCCTTCAGGTCGCCGAAGGTGATCCCTTTGTCCACCATGAGACCCTCGACCTGGTGGAACATGGGCGAGTGGGTGGCGTCGGAGTCGCAGCGGTACACGGTGCCCGGTGCGATGATCCGTACCGGCGGCGGCTGCTTCAGCATGGTGCGGATCTGCACCGGGGAGGTGTGGGTCCTAAGAAGGACGCTCTCGCCGAAGTAGAAGGTGTCCTGCATGTCGCGGGCGGGGTGGTCCTTCGGGAGGTTCAGCGCCTCGAAGTTGTAGAAGTCGAGCTCGATCTCGGGCCCTTCGGCGACCGCGAACCCCAGTGCGCCGAAGATGGAGGTGATCTCCTCGGTGACAAGCGTGATGGGGTGCTTGGAGCCCAGCGGCCGGCGACGGCCGGGAAGGGTCACGTCGATCTTCTCTGCGGAGAGCCGGGCGCTCTTCACCGCCTCGCGGATCTCACCGGCGCGGACCTCGAACGCCTCTTCGAGCTTGCCCTTGACCGTGTTCACCACCTGGCCGATCACGGGACGTTCCTCCGGGGTGAGCGCTCCCAGCCCCTTCATCACGGAGGTGAGTTCACCCTTTTTCCCCAGGTACTTGACCCGCAACTCCTGCACGCCCTCCTCGGTGGATGCTTGCGCCAGCTCGGAGAGTGCCTGATCCAAAAGTGCTTCCAGTTTAGCCTTCATGTGCAATGCCCTATTGCGGAAAAAAAAAGAAATGAGACATCGCTATCCCATTTCTTTTTTTATGCCCGCGGTATGTATTAAAATTTTGCTTTGGCTGCCGCCGCGATTGCCGCGAAACCGTTCGGGTCGGAAACGGCCAGGTCGGCCATCACTTTCCTGTCGATCTCTACGTTGGCAAGTTTGAGTCCGTGGATCAGTTTGCTGTAGGAGAGACCGTTGATCCTCGCTGCCGCGTTGATCCTGGTGATCCAGAGAGCCCTGAAGTCCCTCTTCTTCACCCTTCTGTCCCTGAACGCGTAGTTCAGTGCGCGGTCCACCGCTTCGGTGGCGCTCCTGAACAATTTGCTCCTGGCGCCGCGGTAACCCTTGGCAAGTTTCAACACCTTGTTTCTTCTCTGTCTCGCTTTAAAACCGCGCTTTACTCTTGGCATACATACTCCTTCTGGTTTTTAAATTAGCCGGATCCGCAAGGGGAGACGTTTCCTCACGGTTCTCGGACTTGGTAAACCGGGGACTAGGGGCTGGGGGCCAGGGGCTGGTTAAATCACAGCATCCTTGCACCGCCTGTCCTATTCCCTGGTCATTAGCTATTTAGTCTCCGGTTCTAGTTCCTAGGTCTTGATTTTCTAGCCCCTAGCCCCTAGTCCCTAGCCCCTGATTATTTGTAGGGGATGAGGCAGCTGATGTTCTTGTGGTCGGAAGCTGCGACGATGCCGCCCTTACGCAGGTTGCGCTTGGTCTTCCTGGTCTTCGAGGTCAGGATGTGGCTGGTGAAAGCGTGGGCCATCTTGATTTTGCCTGTGCCGGTCTTGCTGAAACGCTTGGCGGCGCCCCTATGGGTCTTCATTTTAGGCATTGTTTTACTACTCCTTTGTGGTGGTGTTTATTTTGCTTTTACTTTGGGGGCCACGATCATGAACATGCTGCGGCCTTCCATCTTCTGCCTTACCTCGACCAGAGCTATGTCGGCGAGTTCGGCGGCGAATTTCTCCAGAGCGGCCATACCCAGTTCCTGGTGCGTGATCTCGCGTCCGCGGAAGACGACGGTGATCTTCGCCTTGTTCCCTTCTTCCAGGAAGCGGCGCACGTGCTTCACCTTGAACTCCAGGTCGTGCGTGTCGGTCTTGGGACGGAGCTTGACTTCCTTCAACTCCACCTGGACCTGCTTTTTCTTGGCCTCGGCCAGTTTCTTGGCCTGCTGATATTTGAACTTGCCGTAATCCATGATACGGCAGACGGGGGGGACGGCTGTCGGCGAAACCTCTACCAGGTCCAGTTGCTGGCTCTCAGCCAGCGCCAAGGCCTCCCGAAGCGGAAGAATACCAAGCTGCTCACTATCGGCACCTACTACCCTTACCTCTTTGGCCCTGATGGTCTGATTGATGTTGACTGTAGGTTTAGCTATGACGCCACCTCCTATCTATTATTTGTAGTTCTTGACTTCGTTTTCGATAAATGAAACGAACTGCTCCGGTGTCATGGAGTCGAGGTTCTTGCCGTCGCGGAAACGCGGCGCCAGCAGGCCTCCCTCGACCTCCTTGTCCCCTACCACCAGCATGTACGGTATCTTCTGGAGCTGGGCTTCGCGGATCTTGAAGCCGAGCTTCTCGTTCCTGAAATCCTTCTGCACCCTGATCCCGGCCGCGCGCAGCTTGTCGAACGCCGCCTGCGCGTACGGAATCTGGTTGTCGGTGACCGTAACGATGGTCGCCTGAACCGGTGCCAGCCAAGTCGGGAAGTTTCCAGCGAAGTGCTCGATGAGGACACCGATGAACCGTTCGATGGCGCCCAGGATGACCCTGTGCACCATGACGGGGCGCTTCTTTTCACCGTCTGCGTCGACATAGGTGAGATCGAAACGCTCCGGGAGGGTAAAATCGCACTGGATTGTAGCACATTGCCAACGCCTGTCAAGCGCGTCACGGAGCTTGATGTCGATCTTCGGACCGTAGAATGCGCCGTCCCCCTCGTTGATCTCGTAGGGGCGGCCGGAATCCTTGAGCGCGTTCAGAAGCGCGCTGGTGGCGAGCTCCCAGGCGTCGTCGGAACCGATCGACTTCTCGGGACGGGTGGAGAGTTCCATCTCGAACTCGAAGCCGAAGATACCCATCACCTCGGTGACGAACTGGATGACACCCTTGATCTCGGCGTCGAGCTGGTCCGGGGTGCACAGGATGTGCGCGTCGTCCTGGGTGAAGCCGCGCACGCGCAGAAGGCCGTGCAGAACGCCGGCGCGCTCGTGGCGGTGCACCGTGCCGAGCTCGAAGTAGCGCAGCGGCAGGTCGCGGTAGGAGCGGAGCTGCGAGCGGTAGATCATCATGTGGGCCAGGCAGTTCATCGGCTTCACGCCGTAGCTCTGCTCGTCCACCGTGGTGAAGTACATGTTCTCGCGGTAGTTCTCGTAGTGCCCCGAGCGCTGCCAGAGTTCGGTCTTGAGGATCTGCGGACCCTGGACGATGTCGTAGCCGCGCTTCAGGTGCTCCTTCCTCTCGAAGTCCTCGAGGATGGTGCGCAGCATCGCCCCTTTGGGGTGCCAGATCACGAGCCCGGCGCCGACCTCGTCGTTGAAGGAGAAAAGATCCAGCTCGCGGCCGAGCTTGCGGTGGTCGCGCTTTTTAGCCTCTTCGATGCGGGCCAGGTAGGCTTCCAGCTCCTTCTTGTCGCCGAAGGCGGTGCCGTAGACGCGCTGCAGCATGGCGCGCTTCTCGTCGCCGCGCCAGTAGGCGCCGGCGATGGAGGTGAGCTTGAAGGCCTTAATGTAGGAGGTCTTCGGCAGATGCGGTCCGCGGCAGAGGTCGACGAAGTCACCCTGGCTGTAGAGCGAAACCTTGTCGGCGCCGAGGTCCTCGATCAGTTCGACCTTGTAGTCCTCCCCCATCCCCTTGAAGAGGGCGATGGCGTCGGCGCTGGAGAGCTCCTTGCGCTCGATCTTGAGATCGGACTTGGCGAGCTCGCGCATCTTGTCTTCTATCTTCTCGAGGTCTTCCGGGGTGAACGGGTGGTCGACGTCGAAGTCGTAGTAAAAGCCGGTCTCGATGGCGGGGCCGATGGTCACCTTCGCCTGCGGGAAGAGCGCCTTCACCGCCTGCGCCATCAGGTGCGAGGTGGAGTGCCTGATGATCTCCAGAGCCTCCGGGCTTTTCTCGGTGATGATCTCGACGCGGGCGCCGTCGCTAAGAGGCGTATTGAGGTCGACCAGGTTGCCGTCGATCTTCCCGGCGATGGCCGCCTTGGCAAGCCCCGCTCCGATGGAAGCGGCAAGGTCGAAAATGGATGCACCTGCGGGTAAGGGTCTTTGGGAACCATCTGGTAGCGTGACGTTTATCTCGTTCATGCAAAGCCCCTTTTGAAAAATCATTAAGACAAACAGAAAGAGGCATCGAAACTCGATGCCTCCGTCGAACCTCGTACTGAAGGTCTCTTTTGATTGGTAGGCGCGGGCGGTTTCGAACCGCCGACCCCTAGCGTGTCGAGCTAGTGCTCTACCCCTGAGCTACGCGCCTGTTTGCTGCTGTGGAACTCGGACTTTGTACCAATTCACCAAAACAAAGTCAAGGCTTTTTGTTTAAGAAAAAGGAAAATTTCTCATTGGAGCAGCTTCCCAGGGTGAAGCTTCAGGATCCAGCTGTGCAAGCACCGGTTTTAGCGTCATTTCCGGTTTCAGGGCCGGCGATCCTTCTCACACAGCCTCAGCATGGCGGCGGTCACTTCAGACGGCGCGACATCCAGGCAGCATGCGCCGGCGCTGCAGCGGATGGTTCCGTACCTAGAGCAGGGGGCGCAGGAAAGCGAAGAGGTAAATTTAACGTGCCGCTCCCCCTTCGGGGCCCACTTCTCCGCATCGCTGGGACCGAAAAGCGAGACAGTCGCGGTCCCAAGCCCAGCCGCTAGGTGCAAAACCCCGGAGTCGCCGCTTAAAAGGACCCCCGCCTCGGCAAGTACGGCGGCGCTCTCCATGAGCCCCCCCTTCCCCGCCAGGTTCAGCGCCACCCCGCCTCTGGCCAGGCGCTCGCCCACGGCGCGGGCGTCGTCGCCGCCGACTACGACCACGGCGATACCCGCGGCGACGAGTCCCTCGGCCACCTGCCGGAAATTATCCTCCCCCCATTGCTTCTCGGGGACGCTCGCTCCCGGGAAAACTGCCACGAAGGATCTACCTTCCAGAGGGGCCAGGAGACGCCGCGCCCCCTCCTTCGCACCGGCCGGGAGCTTGAGAAAGGGAGCCGACGTACCCCGGGGAGGCTGCACACCAAGCGGGGCAAGGAGCCTGAAGAAGGAGAGGAGCTCGTAATCATCTAAGGTATAAGGGACCGGATCGGTGAAGAGCCTGCCGCGATCGTTGGTGCAAAAGCCGATGGAGCGCCGCGCACGGACTAATCTCGCCAGGACTGCGGAGAGACGGTACCACTGCTCGCTGTCTATCACCACGTCGTAAGGGGTCCGCAATACTGATGCAACTTGGGTGAGGGAATCGTAGCGCAGCACCCGGTTCAGCCCCGGGCACATCTGGAAGGCCGCGGCATTGCGGCTTTCGGCGAGAAGGTCGATGCTGCAGCCGGGAAAGGTTTCTTGCAGCGCCCTCAGCGCCGGGATGAGGAGCACCGCGTCTCCGATGCCGCCGGGACGGATGACCAGGAAACGCAGTGGGGAAGGTAGGGAATCGGGCAACCCCCTCTTGGGAAGGAGCCAGGTCAGCAGCGGGCCGACAGCGGCGTCGAGCCGTTTCAACAGGGTTGCCTTCAATGCCACTCCCTCCAGGACAGGACCCGGCGCGTGGGAAAGGGCCGGGGCGGTTCATCTATACAGAAAAAGCGGGCTTATTGCAACGCCGGCTTTTTCGGCCTCCGCTACGGCTACCTTCCAGGGAGCCCCAGCTCCTTGATCTTCCGGTAGAGCGTGTTGCGGGCGATCCCAAGCGCCCTGGCTGCCTCGGTGATGTTGCCGTCGTACTGCGCCAGCGCTTCCTTGATGGTCTCGGCCTCCGAATCCTTGAGCGCGTGCAGGGCAGGAACGATCTTCTTCTTGCGCATCACGCCCAGGAGGTTTGACTGCGCCTGGCGCAGAGAGTCCAAAAGCCGGTTCAGCTCGTCGGCATCCAGCCGCTCCAGCTCCTCCGGCGCGCCGCACTGTTCAAGGAGTGCCCCCTGCATCCCGCCGCGGTCCGGTTGCTGGACCGCTTTAATTACGGTTCCGCGCTCCGGCGCGGTGGGGCCAGCGAGAAAGGTGCCACCTAAGTGCTCGGGGAGGATGGTGTCGCCGTTGCAGATCACCACAGCCCGCCTCATCACGTTGGCCAGCTCACGGATGTTCCCGGGCCAGGCGTAACCCTGCAGCATCCGGACGGTCCCCGCGGCAAGCTTCAGTTCGCGGTTCAACTGATGCACGAAATGCTCGGCCAGAAGCGGGATATCCTCGGAGCGCGCGCTAAGGGACGGGATCTCCAGCCGCACCACGTTCAGGCGGTAAAAGAGGTCCTCGCGGAAGCTCTTCTCCGCTATGGCCTGCTCCAGGTCGACGTTGGTCGCGGCTATCACCCTGACGTCGGTCTTGATCGGGCGCTCCCCCCCTACCCTCATGAACTCTCCGGTCTCAAGGACGCGCAGGAGCTTGACCTGGATCTGCGGTGTCGCGTCCCCGATCTCGTCCAGAAGGAGCGTGCCGTTGTTGGCGAGCTCGAAGATCCCCCGGCGGGTCTGGTTGGCCCCGGTGAAGGCACCCTTCTCGTGCCCGAAGAGCTCGCTCTCCAACAGGTTCTCGGGAAGGGCGCCGCAGTTGACCGGGATGAAGGGCTGGCCGGCGCGGCAGGAGGCTGCGTGTATGAAGCGGGCCAGCACCTCTTTCCCGGTGCCGGTCTTCCCCTGGATCAACACGCTGATGTCCTTGCCTGCCACCTTGTAGGCAAGCGAGACCATCCGCTTCATGGCCGGGGAGCTCCCGACCCGAAACCCCACCCCCTGGGCCACTTCGGCCCACTCGTCATGGGAGGTGTCCCCTTTGAGGAGGTTCGCGCCGGAACCTGCGGCCCTCCCCACCAGCTGCTCGATCTGGTCGATGTCGTCGAAGGGCTTTTCCAGGTACTCGTAGGCGCCAAGCTGCATGGCCGCTACGGCCGTCTTCACCGTGGAGTACCCGGTCATGATGATGACCTCGCAGGCGGGCTGGCGCGACTTGATGATCTCCAGGAGCGTTATCCCGTCGGTATCCGGCAGCTTCAGGTCCACGAGCGCCACGCTGAACTGCTCCGCCTGAAGGGCTGAGAGCGCTTCGGGCTGGCTGGCAGCGGTGACCACCTGATACCCCTTGCGCGACAAGAGCCGGCTGAAGAAGGTGCAGACATCCCTCTCGTCGTCGATGATAAGTATTTTCGTCGGTGAGTCCGTCATGGTTGCTCCATATATGTGTAACTCTTTACGGCTGGTCGATGGGGAGGATCAGGCTGAAACAGCTCCCCTGCCCGAGCTCGGTGTCGACCTCGATGCGGCCGTTGTGCGATTCAGCTATGCCGAGGCTCACCGAGAGCCCCAGCCCGGTCCCCTTGGAGGCTTCCTTGCTGGTGTAGAAAGGGGTGAATATCTTGGAGAGGTTCTCCTTGGCGATGCCGACGCCGTTGTCGGCGACGCTCAGCACGGCAAAGCGCCGCTCCCCCTCGACGCGCAGCGCCGTGGAGACCTCGATCACCTTCTCCTTTCCTTCCACGTCCGTCAGCGCGTCGCGCGCGTTGATCAGGAAGTTGGTCAGCACCTGCTGGATCTGCGGCCCGTTTGCGTTCATCATCGGTATGTCGCGGTCGAAATGCTCGAAGATGGCGATCTGGTTCCGGTTGATCTGGTACTGGATCATGTCCAGCACCCGCTCCACCTCGGCGTTCAGGTCGATGGAGGTGACCGGCACCTGGTCCTGGCGCGAGAAGGTGAGTAGGTTCTGGATGATCCTCTTGCAGCGCAGGCCGCAGTTGATGATGTCCGACAAGGCCTCGGCCCCCTCGGGATCGCCGCCTTGCTGCATCTCCCTGGCGAGCATCTGCGCCGTGCCGATGATGACCGTCATCGGGCTGTTAAGCTCGTGCGCCACCCCGGCCGCCATCACCCCCAGCGCCACCATCTTGGCCGACTGCACCAGCTGGGCCTCCATCTTCAGCTTCTTGGTGACGTCCTTCATGATGATGGTCACGGCGGAGAGCTGTTTCTCCTCGTTGAAGACCGGGTAGTAGGACATCTCCAGGCACTCCCCCTGCGGGGTGTTCCACTGCTGGAAGACGGGGTTGCCGGTCTCCTTGATCTCCTCTATGGGGCAGTTGCGGCAGGGCTCCTTCTCGCCGCGCATCCTCGCGAAGCACTTCTTGCTGATGGAGCTGTTCCAGATCTCCGCCATACCGGGGGGAAGTCGGTCGTTATGCAGCAGCACGTTGTAGTCGGTGTCGACCAGGAAGATCGGATCGGTGACCGCCTTGAAGGTCGCCTCCCACTCCTTCTTGGCGCGGGACACCTGCTTGTAGAGCCGCGCGTTCTGCATGCTGATGGCGAGCTGGTCGGCCAGGTGCTGCACGAAGTTCAGCTCCGCCCCTTCGTAGGCGCTGTCGAGCGTGCTCCCCAAGAGCAACAGGCCGTTGACCGAGGAGCGCTCGAAAAGCGGGGCCGCGGCAAGCGAGCGCAGGGTAAGGGGATGTTCGGCCGCGATCTGGGCGAAGCAAAGGGGGTCGTCGGCTGGCTTGTAGCTCGTCGCCCCCTTGTCGCGGAACGCGTCCCAGAGGACGGACTGCTTGGGGATGAAACCGAGGGTGGAAAACTCCCTGGGGGCGACGGCGATCAGCTTCAGCTTCCCCTCGCTCAGCTTGGCCAGCCCCAGAAAGTCGCAGGGAAGCGCCTCGGGGAGCTTTTTGAAAGCCCTCTCGATGATGTCCCCGATGGACATGTCGATGTTCATGTCGCGCGTGAGCTGCTGCAGGATCTCCAGGCGGCTGTTTTGCTTCAGCACGTCCTGGTTCCTCTTTTTGAGCTCGACGTAGTAGTTGAGCTTGGAGGAATCGACCCCCGTCAACTGCTCCAGCAGTTTGCCCCTGTTCTTCACTTTCTCTTCCTTCGCGGCGCCGGCCGCATTCACATCGCGTTGCGGTAGATCTCCTCGATCTGCTCCCTGGTGGCGCTGCGCGGGTTGGTGAGCAGGCAGGCATCCTTGGTGGCGTTTTCGCTCAGAAGCGGGATGAACTCCTCCCTGAGTCCCAGCTCCGAGAGCCCCTGGGCGAGCCCGATGTCGGCGATGAGCGCCTTCACCGCGGCGATGGAGCGCTCGGCCGCGGCCATGAGGTCGAGCCCGGCAACATCCTCCCCCATGGCGACGGCTATGTCCCGGAAGCGCTCAGGGCAAGCCATGAGGTTGAAGCGCATCACGTGCGGCAGGATCGAGGCGTTGGTCTCGCCGTGGTGCTGGTCCAGCAGGCCGTCCACCTGATGCGTCATGGCGTGGGCCGCGCCCAGGATGGCGTTGGAGAAGGCTAGCCCCGCGGTGAGGCTCGCCATGGCCATGTTGGTGTTGGCGTCCATGTCGCTGCGCTCGGCTACCGCACGCCTGAGGTTTTGCGAGATGAGCTGGATCGCCTTGAGCGCATGGATATCGGTCAAAAGGGTGGCGGCGAGCGACACGTAGGACTCGATGCCGTGGGTGAGCGCGTCGACCCCTGTGGCGGCGGCCAGTTTCGCGTCCTTGGTCTTCAAGAGCTCCGGGTCCACGATGGCGATGTCGGGTATGAGCGACCGGGAGATGATGGACATCTTGAGCTTCCTGTCGGTGTCGACGATGATGGCGAACTGGCTCACCTCTGAGCCGGCGCCTGCGGTGCTCGGGACGATCACCATGGGGGGAAGCGGCACGCTGATCTTGTTCACCCCCTCGTAGTCCTGAAGCCTGCCGCCGTTGGAGGCGATGATGGCGATCGCCTTGGCGACGTCGGTCGGGCTCCCCCCACCGACGGAAACGATGCCGTCGCATCCCGAGGCTAGGTACTTGGCAGCCCCCTCGGTGACCTCGCGGTCCTTGGGGTTGGTGGTGAGGCTGGAAAAGATCACCGTCTCCAGCCCTGCGGCGCGCAGGTAGTCGACGGACTGGTCCACCCACCCCGCCCGGATCACGTCTTCGTCGGAGACCATGAACACCTTGGAAACGCCCAGGCGCACCACGCTCTCGCCGATCTGGCTCAAAGAGCCCCGCCCGAAGATGATTTCAGGCGCCACAAACTTGCTGATTTCCATTCATCAACTCCCTAAACCGGCGCTGCGCCGGCAATGACTTTGTTTACATCAGGCAAGATCGGTACCAATGAACGGCATCCGGACGACGCCGCGGCCATATTTTAATGAAGAGCAGCGGTAATGGGTTGAATACAATATGTTGAGACAGCTTTATACCATCGGCAGAAGTACCGGCCCGGGCTTCCTTTCCCACATGCCGGCACCGGACAACAGATGTTCCGTTTCGGCACAACTGTCACCAAATGTAACAGATAACCGTATCAAATTGGAACAGAGAAAATGCGCCGGGACGGCAGGGTGCCTCGGTAAGCGCCCGTTTTTCCGTGACCGGCGCAGCCGCTTCGAGACGAGCGGCTTTTCCAGGCGGCGTTTTTTCTCAGCGGGGCGGCCGCATTCTATTCAGCTGTAAACATGGCATCGAATTGCAGGGGAATCGTGCGTGGAGGGGGAAGGTCAGTTCTGCTTGGCCCGGATCTTTATCTGCGGCTTGAAATTCCAGGGGGGCTGCGGGTTTTCCTGGGCCCAGAGCCCGCGTTTTTTGCTGCGGGCGATCCGTTCCGTAGTCAGGTAGCGGGGATGGTCGTTCCTGCTCAGGATCATGCGGTCCGCCCAGGCCCACCCTTCGTTCAGCATCTCCAGGTTTATGTTGCGCCCGTCGAGGTAAACCACGGCGAAGGCGATCTGCGCCGATTCACTCTTGGAAAGAAGCGTGGTGCGGATCTCCACCTTTACCTGCTGGTGCAGGACCTTGATGGACAGGGCCCGGAAGGCATCCTCGGCGTAAGGCTGCCCAGGCTTGTACCAGCCGGTGAACTTGTCCACCTTGGCGATCTGGGGCGCGGCGACCCCGTAGAGGCGGACCGGGATCTCGGTGCCGAAGGAATTGACCGTGATCCGGTCACCCTCGGCGACTCCGACCACGAGACCTTCGAGGACGCTTACATGATGAGGTGAAGCGGGCTGAGCTTGTACCGGCAGGGCCAGAAAAAACAGGCAGTAAGAGCAAAGGGCTATGATGCTGCAGGCGATTCTCAAAAAGCCTCTCCTTTCTCGGCGCCACGGCGTCAGGGGTGCGGTCCGGGGCGCCATGTTAACAAAACTGCTCCCGCAAAGCAATCTTCAATACCCAGCGGACTCTTCGGGAATGGGAGGGAGGAGCTTTATGAGCACCTGGTAGGCGAGTATCTCCAGCGAGACGATCCCGGCGGAGATGGTCACTTCGGCGAAAGACGGGAAGTAATGCCAGCCGCTCCCCGGGTTGAAACCGATCAGGTAGACGTTGAAGCGGTAGAGTCCCCCGCCCAGGAGCATCATGCTCGCCGAGATGAAAAGCCGGCGGGGTGATCGGCGCTTGTCGCGGTTGAAAAGCGGCGCGGAGCCGATGGTCATCAAGAAGCACTCGGCCAGGAAGAAGATGGAGTAGAAATCCCCATGGAACACCGCCTCTATCTGGTCGCGGTGCACCAGGTCCCAAAGCCTCACCACGAGCCAGGCTGCGCTGAGCCAGGGGATGAGGGCAGCAGCCGAGGCCAGCTCGCCGCTTCTGAAGGGGCGCCCCTGGGCGAAGCAGGCGAGGATCGACTCGAAGATCACGATGGCGTAGCCGATGTAGATGCAGTTGATCAGGAAAAGCAGCGGCAAAAAGGGGCCGTGCCACAAAGGGTGCAGCTTCGTCTGCGCGATGAGCATCAAGGAGCCGAGAGCCGATTGGTGCATGGTGGGGAGCACGATCCCCGCCAGCGCGATGAGGATGAGGAGCTGGTTGATCCTTCTGCGCAGAAGCGCGGTGGGAGCGCCCCCCTTTTCCGGCAAGACCTGCACCATCCCGCGCGCCTCCAGGAAATTGAACAGCAGCGTCCGCAGCGAGGTCGGGTTGCCGCGCCCAAGGACCGGGACGATGGCGGGAAGGTATTCGATCACCTCGGCCACGAGGTACCCCGCGGCACAAAGGGCGAGTTCGAAGAAGGCGGAGCTAGGCTGCCAGCTGGTCGGGCCGAAGACCCCATGCGCGTTCCAGGGGCGGCCGATCTCCACCACGATGGAGGAGGCGGCAAGGAAGGCGCCGAAGAGGCTGGTGAGGATGGCTGACTTCACCAGCGAGTGGTACTCGCCGCGGTGCATGATGTAGCTCAACAGGGCGACGGCGAAGCCGCCGCAGGTGACAGCGGTGCCGATGGCCACGTCGTAGGCCACCCAGATCCCCCAAGGGTAGCCGTCGCTCAGGTTGGAGACGGCGCCGATACCTTTGACGAAGCGGACCCCGACGAAGAAAAGGCCCGCAAGCGACAGAAACAAAAGGACGAAAAAGGAGTTGGTGAGGAGCGGGCCCCTTGCCGGGTCCGATCTCAGGCTGTCGGTGCTCATGGATCCCCCAGCAGGATGAGAAACAGGGGTGCAGTGTACGGGTAGAGCGTGCGGGGTGTCAACCCCCGGCGGGAAAAGGCGCGGAAACAAAGAAAGCCCCGGGCGAACCCGGGGCCTCTATAGCGTAGAAACCAGTGAAAGTTTAGGATTCTTCGAAGAGCGCGGTGGAGAGATAGCGCTCGGCGAGGTCGGGAAGCACCACGACGATGGTCTTGCCGGCGAACTCCTGCAGGTTGGCCAGGCGAACGGCGGCCGCAACGGCGGCGCCGCTGGAGATGCCGACCAAAAGCCCCTCTTCCTTGGTGAGGCGCTTGGCGAACTCGAGGGCCTCGTTGCTGTCGACCTGCTCGACCCGGTCGATGACCGAAAGATCAAGGGTTTCGGGGATGAAACCGGCGCCGATACCCTGGATCTTGTGCGGGCCGGGCTTCAACTCCTGCCCGGCAAGCTTCTGGGAGATCACCGCGCTCTCCTTGGGCTCGACCGCCACCGAGACGACCTGCTTCCCCTTGGTGTGTTTGAGGTAGCGGGAGATCCCGGAAATGGTCCCGCCGGTCCCTACGCCGGCAACGATCACGTCGACGGCGCCGTCGGTGTCGGCCCAGATCTCGGGGCCGGTGGTCTTCTCGTGAATGGCGGGGTTCGCCGGGTTCTTGAACTGCTGCGGCAGGAAGTAGCGCGCCGGATCGGAAGCGGCGATCTCCTCCGCCTTGGCAACCGCCCCCTTCATCCCGGCGGAACCGGGGGTGAGGATCAGGTTAGCCCCCAAAGCGGCCAGCACCCTGCGGCGTTCGATGCTCATGGTCTCGGGCATGGTGAGGGTCAGCTTGTAGCCGCGGGCCGCAGCCACGTAGGCAAGCGCGATGCCGGTGTTGCCGCTGGTAGGCTCGACGATCTCCACCCCAGGCTTCAACACGCCACGCTCCTCCGCATCCCAGATCATGTTGGCGCCGATGCGGCACTTCACCGAGTAGGCGGGGTTGCGCCCCTCGACCTTGGCGAGCACGGTCGCCTTGGCCCCCTTGGTTACATGGTTCAGCCGCACGAGCGGCGTGTTGCCGATGGACTGGGAGTTGTCTAGGTAGATACGGGACATGGCAGGTTCTCCTTTGGGTTGATTGCGCAACGCCTCAAACTCAGGCGCTGGATGCTGACATGGTTCGTATTTTTATATTTATCCTGCAACGCTGTCAACTATTTTTTACCTGTTCTTGACCACACGGCTTTGTTTAAAGCTAAAAGCGGCGCCGTGCTGGAGCAGAGGGCCGGATATCGCACCATTAAACGGCCCTGGCGGAGCCAGGCGCGCCGAAAAGGAGACCAATTCGGCCGGATGCCGTGCATTGCATTCACCACTTAATCACTGTATAAAATAAAAAATATTCTTGACAAGCAAAGTATCAAATATTACCCTCTGCCCCGTTACTGTTCCACCCAAAAGTGCTACAGTACCCGCCGGGGGGGCCGCTGCAGATCAGGCAAGAGAGCGGCAGCGGCATTTATAGATGGAATCGGGAGGGGTTTTGAAAGAGAAAGAGAAAAGGCTGAGATTCAACACCAAACTGATCCACGGCGGGACCTCGCCCGGGCCTTACGGCGCCACCAAGACCCCCATAGTCCAGGCATCCGCCTTCGCCTACGACACGGCGGAAGAACTGGAGGACATCTTCAGGGGGAGAGCCATAGGGCAGGTGTACACCAGGATCGGCAACCCCACTCTGGAGACGTTGGAAAAGAGGCTTGCCGCGGTGGAGGAAGGCATCGCAGCCATCGTCACCGCTTCGGGCATGGCGGCGATTACCACCGCGGTCATGGCCGTGGTGAGAAGCGGCGACGAGGTCCTCTCCTCCTCATCCCTTTTCGGCGGCACCTATTCGCTCTTCCATGACACGCTGGCCAACTTCGGGATCTGCACGCGCTTCGTCGATCCCGTCGACTTGGCCGCGGTCGAAGACGGCGTCAACGACAAAACCCGGCTCATCTTCGTGGAAACCATCGGCAACCCGAAGATGGACGTCCCCGACATCGCTTCGTTCGCAGCCGTAGCGAAAAAGCACGGCATCCCGCTCATGGTAGACGCCACCGTCTCCACACCGTACCTCGCGCGCTCGAAGGACCTTGGGGCTGACATCATCGTCCACTCCACCAGCAAGTACATCAACGGGACCGCCAACTCCATAGGCGGCGCCATCATAGACGCCGGCAGCTTCAACTGGCAGAACCCGAAGTTCCCGCACTTCGAGCAGTTTCACCGCAAATACCGCTCCTTCGCCTTCACGGCACGGGTCCGCAAGCTGATCCACAAGGATTTCGGCGCCTGCGCCGCGCCGCTCAACTCATTCCTTTCGGGCGAGGGGCTGGAGACGCTGGCCCTGCGCATGGAACGGCACTGCTGCAACGCGATGGAAGTGGCCCGGTTCCTTCAGGCGCATGAAAAGGTCGCCTGGGTCAACTACCCCGGCCTCGAGGATTCCCCCTTCCACGAGGTGGCGAAGCGCCAGTTCGCCGGCCGGTTCGGCGGGCTTCTGACCTTCGGGCTTGCGGACAGGGCCACCGCCTTCCGCGTCATCAACAACCTGCGGCTGGCCAGCAACCTCGCCAACATCGGTGACACGAAGACCCTGGTGATCCATCCGGCGAGCACCATCTGCGCCGACTACACCCCGGAGGTCAAGGCGCTCATGGGAGTAAGCGAGGAGCAGGTCCGGGTCTCGGTGGGGATCGAGGACATAGAGGACATCCTCGAGGATTTCGCGGCCGCGCTGGAAACTGCCTGAGGGAAAGCCTCTGTTCTTTACCAATCATCTATGATACTAAAAGGAGTGTTCTTAATGAACCTTACAGTCAACGGCAAACCAGCCAACATCGCAGAAGAAAACCCGGTCCCGGTCAGCCAACTGCTTGAACTTCTCCAGGTGGAGCAGCGCGAATACGTCACCGTCGAGCTGAACGGCGCCATCCTCGACCGCGGCGACTTCGACGCAACGGTCAAGGATGGCGACAACGTGGAATTTCTCTATTTCATGGGTGGAGGTAGATAGTGAAGCTCAGCGAAGAACAGATCACCCGCTATTCCCGGCACATCCTTTTGAAGGAAGTCGGGGGGAAGGGGCAGAAGAAGCTGCTTGAGGGGCGCGTGCTGATCATCGGGGCCGGCGGCCTCGGTTCCCCGATCGCACTGTATCTGGCGGCGGCCGGCGTGGGCACCATCGGCATCGCGGACGCCGACGAGGTGGACCTCTCCAACCTGCAGCGCCAGGTCATCCACACCACGCCGGATCTCGGCAAGGCAAAGGTGCTCTCGGCCAAGGAAACGATGCTGGCGATAAACCCGGAGCTCACGGTGAACACCTACCAGACCTGGGTTTCCGCAGAAAACATCGCCGGCATGATCGCCGACTACGACTTCGTCATCGACGGCACCGACAACTTCGCGGCCAAGTTCCTCATCAACGATGCCTGCGTCCTCGCCGGCAAGCCCTACTCCCACGGGGGCATCCTGCAATTCGACGGGCAGACAATGACGGTAAAACCTGGGGAATCCCCCTGCTACCGCTGCATCTTCCCGGAGCCCCCGCCGAAGGACGTGATACCTACCTGCTCGCGGGCAGGCGTCATCGGGGTCCTTCCCGGCGTCCTCGGCACCCTCCAGGCGACCGAGGCGATCAAGTACCTTTTGGGAGCCGGCGACCTTCTGACCGGGCGCTTGCTCACCTACAACGCGCTCAGGATGCGCTTCAGGGAGGTTCCGGTGAAGAAGAACGCCAGGTGCCCGATCTGCGGCGACCACCCGACCATCACCGAACTGAAGGACGAGCTGGACGCGATGACCGTCTGCGACCTGGGGCACTGACATGGTCGAGATCCCCAAGGAGATACTCGATGCGGTGGTGAGCCACGCGCAGGGCGGCTTTCCGCTGGAAGTCTGCGGCATCCTGGGCGGCAGCGGGAAGGTCGTGGCGAGCCACTACCCGATGACCAACACCGACGCCAGCAACGACCACTTCATGATGGACCCGAAGGAGCAGTTTGCCGTGGTCAAGGCGCTGCGGGCTAGCGGGGAGGAGATGCTGGTGATCTACCACTCACACCCCGAGTCCCCCGCCCGCCCCTCCCAGGAGGACATCAGGCTGGCATTGACCCCCAACGTGCACCACCTGATCGTGTCGCTTCAAGAGCGGGATAAGCCGGTCGCCAGGGCGTTCCGGATCGAGGCAGGCGTGGTCGAGCCGGTGGAGCTGTCGGTGATTTAAAAACACAAGCCAAAGCGGAACACAGAGGTCCCGGGGGAAAAACAGTTGCGGTCACAGAGAAAAAGCTGTGGTTCCCCGCTGTTACCTCGCGCTAGTTCAGGCATTGCTTTGAAATTTAGGAGAGACTCGTGGCAGACCAGAAAATAGACCTGAAGAACCTCAAGGCCGGCGGCTTCATCAAGGAGCGCGGCAAAGACATGTTCACCGTGCGGCTGCGCGTCCCCGGCGGCAGGATGTCGGTGGACCGTCTGGCGAAGATCGCCAACGTGGCGCAGAAATACGGCAAGGGGTACGTCCACCTCTCGGTGCGCCAGTCCATCGAGCTGATCAACATCAAATTCACCGATTTCGACGCGGTGGTGGCCGAGCTTGGCGAAGAGCAGCAGAAGGTCGCCTCCTGCGGCGCGCGGGTCCGGGTCCCCACCGCCTGCGGCGGCTGCGAGTACAACCCAAACGGCCTGGTCGACACCCAGAAATCGGCGCTGGAGGTCGACGAGAAGCTCTTCGGCACCGCCACAGGGCATCACAAGTTCAAGGTCGGCTTCGCGGGCTGCCCCTTCGACTGCCCCAAATCCGCCACCAACGACGTCGGCCTCCAGGGGGCCGTCTGGCCTGCGCTCGACGCCTCGGACTGCATCGGCTGCGGCCTCTGCGCCAAGTCCTGCACCGAGGGGGCGCTCAGCATGGGCGCCGATGACAAGCCTGTCTTCGACGACGCCAAATGCATCTACTGCGGCGACTGCATCAAGGTCTGCCCGACCAACGCCTGGAAGACGGAAAAGAAAGGGTATACCGCGCGCATCGGCGGCAAGTGGGGACGGCGCCCGCTGGTCGGAACGGTGTACGCCACCTTCCTCCCCGAGGAGCGGGTGGTCGACTTCATCGGGTCGGTCCTTGCCTGGTACCAGGAAAAAGCCGAAGGTGCGGGAAGGGTCCGCATCGGCGATATCATCCTGCGCGAAGGAAACCGGTCGCTTCTCGACCACCTGCGCCAAGGTTTCCCCGAGGTCGTGGTGGCAAGCACCCTTGACCCGCAGATCATCAACACCCAACTGCCGCTGGGCAAGCCCTGGTAAGCGGTATCCTGCTCCCCCGCCCGGGACGCGTTTTGGACTTTTGAAGGAGAGAAAATGGAAACCATAGATTTACGCGGCGTCTCCTGCCCCACCAATTTCGTGAAGGCCAAGCTGGAGCTGGAAGACATCGAAACCGGCACCACTGTGGAGTTTCTCCTGGACGATGGCGAGCCGGTCAAAAACGTCCCCCGCAGCCTCAAGGACGAGGGGCACAAGCTCCTCGGGCTCAAAGAGGTGGACGGCTACTACGTCCTGACCCTCGAAAAAGGCGACGACTGAATTTAAGGAAACGGCAACTGAACAGATTCGAAGGGGATGAGGGGGGAGCAATTATCGCAGCTGGTTATCCAGCTGCAGCTCGGGAGAAGCTTTAAAGGATGAGCGACAAGGAAAGGAAAAAACGGATATTGGTGGCGATGAGCGGCGGGGTCGATTCATCGGTTACCGCCGCCCTCTTGAAGGAACAGGGGCACGACGTCATGGGGGTCTCTTTGCAGCTTTACGAGCGCCCTGAATCGACCCCGAGCGGCGGGAAAACCTGCTGCTCGCTCACCGACGTCATGGACGCGGCGAGGGTAGCCAAGAGGCTCGGCATCCCGTTCGAGGTCATCGACCTGAGGGAGCGTTTCAAGGAGCTGGTGATCGACAACTTCACAGCCGAGTACGCCGCGGGCAGGACCCCCAACCCCTGCGCCCGCTGCAACGAAAGGATCAAGTTCGGCCTGCTTTTGGAGATGGCCGCCTCCTTTGGCGCGGATCTCCTCGCCACCGGACACTACGCACGCATCGAAAGGGACGGCGAAGGGATCTACCGCCTGCTCAAGGGGCTCGACCCCGGCAAGGACCAGAGCTACTTCCTGTTCGGGATGAACCAGGAGCAGCTCTCCCGCATCATCTTCCCGGTAGGTAACCTGGAGAAGCGCGTGGTACGGGAGCACGCGGCCCGGTTCAACCTTCCGGTGGCCCAAAAGCAGGAAAGCCAGGAGATCTGCTTCATCCCCGACAACGACTACGTCAGGTTCCTGGAAGAATCCGGAGTGACGCCCAAGGAGGGCGACATCGTGGACCGAAGCGGCAACAGGCTCGGAAGCCACAGCGGCATCCACAAGTACACCATAGGGCAAAGACGCGGCCTGGGGATCGCCTGGAAGGAGCCCCTCTACGTCACCGCGGTAGACGGCGCAAGCTCACAGGTCGTCGTGGGTTCGGAGGAAGAATTGAAGACCGCTGGCCTCGTCGCCGGCGAGCTCACCTGGACGGACAAGCCGATAAGCGGCACATTTCATGGCAGCTGCAGCATCCGCTACCGGATGAAGCCAGTCCCCTGCTCGGCCCGGCTCCTCGAAAATGGACGCATGCAGGTGGATTTCGAAACCCCGCAGCGCGCCGTAACCCCGGGGCAGGCGGTCGTCCTGTACCAGGGCGAGAAAGTCATCGGCGGCGGCTGGATAGAGTAGTCAGCTGGGGGAGAAACTGGCCGTGAAAAAAGAAAGAGCCCCTGGCAGCAGGGGCTCTTTTACTGTGTGGGAGAGATGGGCCGAAGCGCCGAGCCGGCTGGACTAAAGGACAGCCCTGAAAAGTCCCCACGCGGCATCTGTTCCTACTTCGGATGCGACGGCGGCAAAACCGGCATCGAGCATCCGCTGCAGGTTCGCAGAACTGTGGGCATCGCTTCCGATGCAGGCATAGACGCCGTGGCGCAGGAACAGCAGCGCCCGCTCCCTGATCTCGCTGCCGTAAAACCCGGCAAAGCTACCCAGGTTCCCCTGGAACAGGCAACCACACTGCAGCATCGCGGCCACCTCCCACTCCTCGAAATCCACTGCAGGTTGACGTCCAAGCATGACGGAGAGAGCTCCGCGCAAACCGTGCTCCGCGACTGCGGGCTCGAAGGCGCGGCACCTTTCGGGATGGGCTATGAGCGGTCTCAGGCCCAGTCGGGTAAAGGCGTCGACCATCGGGCGCAACAGTTCCGGGCCGGACCGGAACGGGACTTCCACGAGGATTCTTTTCTCCGCTCCGATGGTGAAGGCGCCGCTGAGCCGCCCGGGGAGGGACTCGTCCAGATAGTGCTCGCACCCGGGCATAAGCTTCAGCGGGATGCCGGCTTCGTTCAGCAGGCATTGCAGGATCTGCGTGGCGCGCCCCACCCGCGGCGGGTCGTTCTCGTAGCAGCCACTGATCAGATGTGGGGTGCAGTAAACGGTGGAAAAGCCGAACTGGTGGAGGATGCGGGCCATATTCAGGGACTCGTCGAGGTCAGTGGCTCCGTCGTCGAGGGCGGGAAGCAGGTGGCAGTGGTAGTCGATCATCTCTTTCATGTACATCTCTCTAACATCTAAGTAGTTCCAAGTCAAAAATTCTTACAGGCTCTGCCTTTTTCCCCACCCCTCTCCCTTCTCCCGCCGCTTGCCATCCGCCGCCTCCCCGGTAGAATAGTGCTTTGTCGGTCCGGAGGGAAAATTGGCAAAAACAACGTTAAAAAACACACATTTGCCTCACTTCCTGGAACTCCTTCGCGCCTTCGGCGAACTGCATGGACCTATGCTCAACGAGCACGGCGTCCTCTGCTTTGCGCCTCTCGCCTCAACCTCGGAGCTGCAGCTTAACTACTCGAGAACCCAGATCCCGCCCAAGAAATACCTCTTTCCATTCAGGGAAGAGCTCCTGCAATACCAAAAGGGAAGTTACCGGCAGGCGATCACGCACGGCTCCGAGACCGTCCTTTTCGGCGTTCATCCCTGCGATTTGGACGGGATCGCGTATCTGGACCAGGTTTTTCTCAACGAGCAGCCGGACCCCTGCTACTCGGCCCGGCGCGCAAGCGTTACCCTAATCGGCATCTCCTGCCAGCCGGACGATTTCTGTTTCTGCTCAGGTCCGCGCGCAAGTGCGGCCTGCGACCTTTTCCTGCAGGCAAAAGAAGATGGCTATAGCCTCAGCGCACACAGCGCAAAGGGAGAGGCGATAAGCGCAGCTGCGGCGGAGTTTATGGCCGAAACGGCTGAGGAGATGGAGCCGGCACCGTGCGGGTCGTGCAACGTTCTCCCGCAGGACCCGCAGCTGCGTTTTTCCGACCATCCGCTTTGGCACAAATTCGAGGAAACCTGCGTTTCCTGCGGCGCCTGTTCGGTCTGCTGCCCCACCTGCTACTGCTTCGACGTGAGGGAATACCCTTCTCTTTCCGGTGGGGGTACCAGGGTGCGCGAGTGGGACAACTGCCTCTTCGTAACCCACGGCGAAGTGGCAGGTGGGAACTTCCGGGCCACCCGCCTGGAGCGGCTGCGCTATCGCTTCCTGCACAAGTACTGCGGCTTCACGCCGCTGACCGGCATGACCTCCTGCGTGGGTTGCGGCCGCTGCAAGGAATTTTGCCCGGTGCACATCGACCTGCGCGAGCTGTTCCAGGATGCCCCCACCGCCTGCCGGAGCACGCCATGACCGCCAGAGAGAATCATTCGGACACCCCCTTCGCAGCCCGGCTTTTACGGCGGCTCGACCTCAGTGAGGACACAGCCCTCTTCACTGTCGCCCCGGAAGATGCGGCGTTACCCCTCCTCTCAAGCTTCACACCCGGGCAGTTCGTCCAGCTCTCCGTTCCCGGGGCGGGCGAAATCCCCATCTCCCCCGCAGACCTCCCACAAAAAGACGGCACAGTGGATCTTTGCGTGCGCCGTGTGGGGCACGTGACCCAAGCGCTGCACCAGGCGCCGGAGGGAGCCCGGCTCGGTCTTCGCGGCCCATTCGGCACCGGGTTTCCGCTCCCTGAAATGGAGGGGCACCCGGTACTGCTCCTGGCAGGGGGGCTCGGCATCGCGCCCTTGCGCTCCCTGCTGATGCACCTTCTGCGCAACAGCGACCGCTTCGGGGAGATCACGCTGATGTACGGCGCCAAGCAGCCGAAGCTGATGCTCTTTCGAGAAGAACTGGCCGAGTTCGCAGCACGCCGCGGGCTGCGTCTCTACCTGACGGTCGACTTCGCGCCCCAAGAGCCCTGTGGAGGTTTCTCCTGCGCCGTCGGGCTTCTCCCCGACCTCTTGAGGGGGTTCAGTTTCGATGCCGCCAACAGCTACGCGGCGGTATGCGGCCCCCCCGCGCTCTACCGCTGCCTGGGGGCCGACCTGGAGGCGGCCGGGGTGGCGCCGCAGCGGATCCTTTTGAGCCTGGAGCGCAGGATGCGCTGCGGCATCGGGCGCTGCTGCCACTGCGCGCTGGGGCAGAAACTTTGCTGCCTGGACGGGCCGGTCTTCCCTCTGAGCGACCTGAAACAGATACCGGAGGCGCTATGAACCGCCCAAGGCTCGCCATAGCCGGGCTCACCGCCTGCTCAGGGTGCCAGCTGACACTTCTCAACTGCGAGGAGGATCTGGCCGAGGTCGCGGCCCGTTTCGAGCTGGTCTCCTTTCCTATGGCGGAAAGCGTCGAGGGTGGTGAGCCCTTCGCCGCGGCCATCGTGGAGGGGGCCGTCTCGACCCCGCATGACCTTGCCAACCTGTTCCGGCTCAGAAACTCCAGCCGTCTCTTGGTGGCGCTCGGCACCTGCGCCATCTTCGGCGGGGTCGCCGCGATGAACAATGTGGTCTCGGTCAGGGAAGAACTGGTCGCGGCGGTCTACGGAAAGGGGGAGAAGAAAGGGGAAAGCTTCGCACCTGCCCCCCTCGAGAACTTCGTCAGCGTCGACTTCTCCATCACCGGCTGTCCGCCGGAAAAGCACGAGGTCATCGCCCTGCTCTCAGCCCTTTTGTCCGGGACGCTTCCCCCGCTAGCGACCTACCCGGTCTGCACCGAGTGCCGCAGCAGGGAGAATCTCTGCCTGCTGTTGGAGCGAAAGGAGCTTTGCCTCGGCCCCGTCATCCGGGGGGGGTGCCACGCGCGCTGCCCGGCTACGGGGATCGTCTGCGAGGGTTGCCGCGGGCCCGTGCGCGAAGCGAACGTGGCGCAGGAGCTGGAACTTTTGCTTGAACGCGGCTTCGGCAGGGACGAGGTCGAGCGCAGGTTGAGACGATTCAGACCGGAGTGGAACTATGGGCAGCGTCGTTGAGTTGAACCTGACCCGGGTGGAGGGGCACGGCAGCGTCAAGGTCTACCGCGAGGGGTCGCGCGTGGAGCGGGTCGAGCTTTGCCTGACCGACTCGCCGAGGCTCTTCGAGGCGCTGCTGGTCGGCAAGAGCTACCTCGAGGTGCCGGAGATCGTCTGCCGCATCTGCTCCCTCTGCTCGACCGTGCACAAGGTGGCCGCGCTCCTGGCAGTCGAGAACGCCTTCGGCGTCGAAGTCTCCGAGGCGACTGCCCTGACCCGCGCGCTGATCATGCAGGGGGGGATGATCCAGGACCACGCGCTGCACCTTTACTGCCTGCTGCTTCCGGATCTCCTGGGGGTGCCGGGGTTGACCGGGCTGGCCCAGAAGGCGCCCGAACTCCTCAAAACTGGGCTTGCCGTCAAGAGGGTCGGCAACATGATCCAGGAGACGGTCGGCGGCCGCCTGATCCACCCCGTCAACATACGGCTCGGCGGCCTGGGCCTGCAGGTGGGAAAAAAGGAGCTGCTGCGCCTGCGCCAGGAGCTGTTGTCGGTGATTCCTGCCTGCCGCGAAGCCTACCGGCTGTTCCGCACCCCCTTCCCTTTCCCGGAGCTCCCGTCCCCGAACGCGCTGGCGCTGGAGCCATGCGAAAACGGTCAGGTAACCTCGGCCCGGTGCCGGATGGGCGGGGGGAATTCTTTTGCCGTCGCCGCATACCGCGAAGCGGTGGAAGAGAGCGTCCTCCCGTACTCCAACGCGAAATACTCGAAGGTGATGGGAAAAGAGGCCACGGTGGGGTCGCTCGCCAGGCTTTGCCTCGGAGTCAGCCTGAGCACGCAGGCCCAGGCCATATTCGATGAGGTGAAGCACGAGATCCTCGACAAAGACATACGGGGCAACAGCCTCGCCCAGGCCATAGAGCTCTGCGACGCCGCCGAGCGCGCCCTCGAACTCATCGACCGTCTCCTCGACCAAGCACCAGGCGCGCTCGGCAACGTGACCCCTGTGCCGTGCCAGGGTAGCGGCAGCGCCGCCTGCGAAGCGCCCCGCGGCCTACTGATCCACAGCTACGGCTTCGATGCAGACGGCATCTGCACCTACGCCGACGTGGTCACCCCGACGGCGTTGAACCAGGGGGCCATGGCGCGCGATCTGCTGGCGCTGGCGCGTGGGATGGAAGGTGAAGATACGGAAAAGATGACCATGGCACTGGAACGGATGATAAGATGCTACGACCCCTGCATCTCCTGCTCCGTGCACGTGCTCAAAGCCTGAGACTACCCCTTTCGCGACTTGCTTGGCTGTCGGCTACACTGGCACTGAGTGTTGGCCCCGCGACTTCATGAACCTGATTGCAACGTTTATTGCCTCGCAACTGTCATACCAGAAGCTGTGCCATGAGCTGTAATAGACTGCTGTCTACCTGGCTTTTGGCAGCCAAAGCGTTTGAAATGATTTGCGGTTGAGCCGAATGGCCCAAAAGGGAAAATAACTATTTATCGCATAGTTATATCAGATGAATTTAATCTCATCTCTATCTTGACACTCATAACGACGTTGATAGACTTGCACACAAGTTTCGCATTCACTGCGAGCAGCTCTGGGATACTCGTAGCGCATCCCGTTGGGTCCCTGACTACCTTTCCTTATCAAAATGTTCCCGGTTCCGGACGTGGTGAGCAAGCCCTCATACAGCAGAGGGAAGCCTGAAGCGCCTCACCGGGCGATGTTGCGACTGAGGTCAGTAACTCAATACTTCCCGCCACGGTATCCCGGAGCACCAACAAGATTGGCGTTATTCGGGCAACGCTGAACGCGACTTGTCTCATCCGCCAGGCGGCCTCTCACCCGCCTCAAAAAGGGGAACCGCAACCGGGTCAACCGCACGGTCGCCAACACCGCACGGCATCACCGGGGAAGGTTCCACTGACGGATTGGTAGAAAGTGTCCCGTCTCAACGCCAATGCAAAAGAAAAGGCCACTGGTCCCGGAACCAGTGGCCTTTTTTTGCGGGCCAGGCAGCATCCGCGCCCGCATCGTCCCCCTTTTTAAGCCTCCCTGCGGGGCCCGCTTCCTCCCATCAATTCAACTAGTTATATTCAGTGGAGAATTCCAGAGGCTAGTCTTCCACAAAAACTGTGGATAACTCTGTGGGAAAAGCCGTGGCGGGGAAAATAAATCTCTGAGTAATCGGCCCGAACTGGCATTTTGCCTAAATTTTAAGCAGCTAAAATCGGAGGCGGCAAAAATAATGGCCGCGGTTTTCGCCGCAGCCATTTTACCTTCCTCCCAGGTGGGGTCATTCCACGTTCAGTTTCTTGACCCTCTGCGTAGCCGCCTCGCTCTTCAGTATCCGCACCTCAAGAACCCCATCCCTGAAGCTTGCGCGCGCCGTGTCGGTGATGGTTTCCACCGGGAGCCGGCAGGTCCTCATGAAAGAGCCGTAGGAGCGCTACACCCGGTAGAAGTCCTTCTGCTCGACCCGCTCCTCCTTGCTCTTCTTCCCGGAGATGGTGATGCTGTCCGGGGAGAGCTGCACGTCGATGTCCTCCTTGCGGATGCCGGGTATCTCGGCTTTGACCACCACGGAGTCGCCATCTTCGAAAACGTCCACCGGCAGGTAGAGCTCCTCCATCTCCCCCCCCGCCATGCGCTGCGACCAGAGTGAGAAGAAAGGCTTCTTGAACACCTCGTCGAACATCCGCTCCATCTGCGCCATCGGCGAGGTCGAGTGCCGCCCCTGCAGATCTCCCCTCTCGCTCTCCCGCTCCAACTGCCGTCTTTCGCTTTGCGGACGTTCGTCCCGTCTGAGAATATCCCGTTCTTTTTCGAGCATTTCGCAGTCCTCCGATCCAGGTTGATTTTAAGATCAGAAAACCTTAATTCTGCGACTGAGAAAGTCAAGCGGGAGCGCCGCGGGATCCTTTACGCCTTGAGCCCCGACTCAAGGTCCGGGTAGAGGAGCTCTATCCCCAGCTCGTCAAGCATCTTGCGGTTCGACACCACCCGCCCCTCCGAGAAGTAGGAGATCATCAGCGGTGTCATCACCCGGCGGGCCTCCTCCATAGTCACCTGGCGCGGCCGCGGGAGCCCGAGCCGGTCGGCCGCGGCGTTGAAATAGCTGGTCATGGTGGTGGAACAGCCGTCGCTCACGTTGAGCACGGCGCCATCCTTTCCCTTTTCCAGCGCGGCAAGGCAGATGCGGGAGAGGTCGTCGGCATGGATCCTGTTGCTGGGAAGGGACTCCTCCTCGCGCAGCACCGGCTGCCCTGTGGTGAGCTGGGTGACGGGGAGGCGGTCGGCAGCGTAGATGGCGGTCACCCTCAGGATCACCACGGGAACCCGGCGCTCCCTCCCCCACTCCGTTACCAGGCGCTCCGCGTGCAGCCGGCGCTTGCCCCTGGTCGTCTGCGGGTTCGTCTCGCTCTCCTCTGTGACCGTCGCCGTGCCGCAATCGCCGTAGACCGCGCTGGTCGAGATGTAAACGATCTTTTCCGGCTCCTCTCCCGTGGGGATGGAGGCGAGGAAGTTGCGCATCCTGGTATCCTCGTGGCCTCCCCCAGGAGGTGGGGCGAGGTAGATCACCCCTGACCCCTTCGTCGGCAGCCCGAAAAGCGTCTCCGGCTGGTCCAGGTTACCCTGGTACGACGCTGCACCTGCTACCTGTTCCTCGTTCCTTCTGAAGGTGGACACCTTCAGACCCCGCCCTAGCGCCAGCTCTGCGACGCGTCGTCCGATGGCGCCGCATCCAACTATCAGCAGATGTTCCATGTATCGAGCCCCTTTCCAAATTTAAAAAGCGATGAGCAGCACCTTTGCCACCACAGATCACGCTGTCCGTGCTGTTCCGGGAGGAGATCCGCCGGCCCGGCCCATCGCTGATCACTGTCTGTCGGCCCTCTCTATCTATCAGAAAAGACTCCCCTATGGCCAGCAAAATTGCCCGGTTTGACCGTCCTGCCTCCTTACCCGTGTATCTTTTAAAAATATTTTAACATGTTAAGGTTTAGCTTTTCGCGGAGGAGACGGCGATGAAACATGCGACCGGGACCTACGTCATGCTGCTCCTGATGGCAGGGTTGACCACGGGAGATCTCCAACCGAAGCCGCAGCGGGAGCCGATCGACCAGGAGGAGTACCTGGAAGCGGACGACTGGTTCGAGGCGGGGGTGCTGCTGAACAGCGAGGGGCGGTACGGAGACGCCGCCCTGGCCTTCAGCAAGAGCATAGCCCTCTCTCCCGGCAACTCAGTCTCCTGGCTGAACCTTGGAACCGCACAGGCCCTGACTGGCGACTACCCGCGCGCCATCGAATCCCTGAAGAAGTCCACGGCTCTCGACCCAAAGCTTGCCCTCGCCTTTTCCAACCTGGGGGAGGTCTGTTTCCGGGCCGATCGCTACCAGGAGGCGGTAGAGGCCTACACCTCGCTGCTCGCGCTTTGGCCCGACAACGCCAACGCCCTCTACAAGCTGGGTCTGGCGCATCTTTTTCTGGATCAGGCAGGAAAGGCGCAGGCCGAGTACCTCACGCTAAAGATCGTAGACCCCGAACTGGCAGAAAAACTTAGAAACGCTATAATACAGGGGTTTCAGTAGCTTGAATGGAGGGACCCCATGCGCTATTCGCCGCTTCTCACCGATCTTTACGAGTTGACCATGCTGGCCGGCTATCTGGACCAGGGGATGCAGGACCAACCGGCCGTATTCGACCTCTTTTTCCGCACCCCTCCCTTCCACGGAAGCTACGCAGTCTTCGCCGGGCTGGAGAGCGCGCTCTGCTACCTGGAGGAGCTCCGTTTCAACGACGAGGAATTGAGCTACCTGGACGGTCTCAAGATCTTCCGTCCCGCGTTCCTGTCGTACCTGGAAGGTTTCCGGTTCCGGGGAAGCGTCACCGCACCGCCGGAGGGGAGCGTAGTATTCGCCCGGGAACCGCTCCTCACCGTGGAAGGAAGCCTCGCCGAGGCGCAGTTCGTCGAGACGGCGCTCCTGAACATAATCAACTTCCAGACTCTCGTCGCCACCAAGGGGGCGAGGATCACGCTTGCCGCCAGCGGAGGCATCGTCCTCGAATTCGGCCTGCGCCGGGCCCAGGGTCCCGACGGAGGGCTTTCCGAGGCGCGGGCCGCCTACATAGGTGGGGTGCGCTCAACCAGTAACGTCATGGCCGGCAAGTGCTACGGCATCCCGGTGCGGGGTACCCATGCGCACAGCTGGATCATGGCCTTTCCCGACGAACTTACCGCCTTCCGCCACTACGCCGGCACCTTCCCCGACTCATGCATCCTGCTGATCGACACCTACGACACCCTGAAAAGCGGCCTCCCCAATGCGCTCATCGTAGCCCGCGAGCTGAAGGAAAAAGGGCACGACATGGTGGGAGTGAGGATAGATTCCGGCGACCTGGCTTACCTGTCGCGCAAGGTCCGCGCCGCCTTCGACGCCGCAGGGTTTCCGGGGGTGAAGATCGTCGCCTCCAACGAGCTCGACGAGTACGTGATCGAGTCGATCCGCGGCGAAGGGGGGAGGATCGACATCTACGGCGTAGGCACCAGGCTCGCCACCTGCGCAGGAGAGGGAGGAGGCGCTTTGGGCGGCGTCTACAAGCTGGTCCGGATGGGGGAGGAACCGAAGCTTAAGCTGACCAGCGACCTGGCCAAGGCCACCCTTCCCGATCGGAAAAAAGTGCTGCGTGCGGTATCCCCGGACGGCTCCTTCATCCAGGACGTGATCACCCTGTATAACGAGGAGCTGCAGCCAGGGGACCGGGTGTTCGACCCGGCCAACCCGCTACAGCATATCCGCCTCCCTGCAAACGCGAGGCTCGTGGAGGTGAGAAGCATGGTGATGCGCGAGGGGGTCAGGTGCGCCCCCTCCCCCACACTTGACGCCTGCGCCGACCTCGCTTCGCGGGAGCTTTCCCTGCTCCCGCAGGGGTGTCACCGGCTGGTCAATCCCCACCTCTACAAGGTCTCCATCAGCCAGGGGCTGAACACCCTGCGGCTCAAACTCATGTCCCAGATTCAAGACCGTTATGCGACCGAGCAGCACGCCGGGGATACGGCATAGGAGGCGACCATGCAACGCCGAGGAGCACTTCTTGTGGTAGATGCCCAGGTGGATTTCTGTCCCGGCGGTGCGCTTCCCGTCCCCCAGGGCGACCTGGTGGTCCAGGCGCTCAACCGCTATCTGGATCTCTTCAAGCAAAGGAGCGCGCCGATCTTCGCCTCGCGCGACTGGCACCCGAAAAAGAGCAAGCACTTCAAGGAAAACGGCGGCGAGTGGCCCGCCCACTGCGTCCAGGGGACCCTGGGCTCGGAGTTTCACCCGGCCCTCATGCTCCCGGGCGACACCATCGTCATCTCCAAGGGGATGGCGCCCTGGGACGACGGTTACTCCGCCATGCAGGGGGTGACCGAGAACGGCACCCCGTTCATCATGCTGCTGCGGCGCATGGAGCTGGACCGGCTCTACGTGGGAGGGCTCGCCACCGACTTCTGCGTCCGACAGACGGTACTGGAGGCGTTGAAAGCAGGGTTCTCGGTGACCCTTCTCACCGACGCCATCGGCGGGGTCGACCTGAGGCCGGGGGACTCGGACCGGGCGGTGGCGGAGATGGTCCACTCCGGCGCCGACGTCACCACCCTCGCCTCCATCGGCGCCGCCGTGGTCTGGGACCGGTCGCCACCGCCGCGCCATGGACGCGGATAGCAAACAAAAATATACCCTCGGCAAAATTCAGAACGCCGGGGGTATTTTTTTTTGACACGTCATGAGAAACGCGCTAGATTACGGCACATTAAAAACTGCTAGCGCGGGAGTCTCAGATGATCAAGACCAACAACCTCAAGGTAAAAAGCATCACTCCGATCATTGCACCTACAGACCTCAGACAGGTTTTTCCCATGTCCGAGAAATCCGGGACCTGCGTGAGCAACAGCCGCGCGGCCATCACCAGGATCTTGAAGGGGGAGGACAAGCGGCTCATGGTGGTCGTCGGCCCCTGCTCCATTCATGACCCCAAGGGGGCGCTCGAGTACGCCGAGAAGCTCGCCGCGCTTGCCAAGGAAGTCTCCGAGGAAATGCTTTTGATCATGCGCGTGTATTTCGAGAAGCCGCGCACGACCATCGGCTGGAAGGGGCTCATCAACGACCCGGACATGAACGGCACCCACCAGATCTCGAGGGGGCTCGGCATCGCCCGCGGCCTTCTCTGCAAGATCACCGAGATGGGGCTTCCGGTCGCAACCGAGATGCTAGACCCGATCACCCCCGAGTACCTGGCCGACCTCCTCTCCTGGGGCGCCATCGGGGCCCGCACCACCGAATCCCAGACCCACCGCGAGATGGCGAGCGGCCTCTCCTTCGCGATAGGGTTCAAAAACGGCACCGACGGCAACCTCCAGATCGCCATCGACGCCATGAAGGCGGCTCTTCACTCCCACAGCTTCCTCGGCATCAACCGCGACGGCCTGACCTCTATCATCCAGACCACGGGGAACCCCGACGTGCACATGGTGCTGCGCGGCGGAAGCAAGAAGCCGAACTACTCCCCCGAGGACATAGCGAAGTCCGAGGAGCTGATTGCCAAGGCGGGTCTTTCCCCCACCATGATGGTCGACTGCAGCCACGGCAACTCCGAGAAGAAGTACGAGCGGCAGCCCGAGGTGATGAAGAGCGTGATCGACCAGATCGTCGCCGGCAACCGCAGCATCTCCGGCGTGATGATCGAGAGCTACCTGAAGGAAGGGAACCAGCCCATGCCCAAGGACGGCGATCCCTCGTCCCTCGCCTACGGCGTCTCGATCACCGACAGCTGCATCAGCTGGGAGACCACCGAAGCCACCCTGCGTGAAGCGCACCGCAGGCTTAAGGCATGCGGCGGGAGGAAGATCTCTTAAAAAGAAAAGGCGGATCACAGAGGACGCAGAGGAAAAGCCAAGGCGGTCACGGAGGAAACTAAACGGTTCTGCAGTCCCCCCTGATTTAACCTCGGTGACCTCCGCGCACCTCTGAGTCCTCTCTGATCCACCTCTAAAGGTTAAAAAAAAGGCCCCGAGCTTTCGCCGGGGCCTTTTTCTTTTCGCTGTCTCTGATCTGCTACTTCGCGGTCACGAGGTAGAGCGGCTTCACGAAGGTCGCCTCGGTGGCGGCCCTCACCTCTTCCACCACCTCAGGGGAAACCGCGGAGTCGAGAGAGAGGATGACCATCGCCTCCCCTTTCTTCTCGCGACGCCCTAGGTTCATCGAGGCGATGTTGATTTCGCGGGCGCCCAGGATGGTGCCGATCTTGCCGATGATCCCCGGACGGTCTCCGTAGGCCATGAGCAGCATGTGCTCTTCCGGGCGGAAGTCCATCTGGTAGTCGCGCAGCTTGACGATGCGCGGGACCCCTTCGAACAGGGTGCCGCTGATGAGCCTCTTCTCGCCGGGCCCCTCGATGGTGATGGTGATCATGTTGGAGAAGGCCTCGGTCTGGCTGGACTTCACCTCCTCGACCACGATCCCCATGCTGTCCGCCACGAGCTGCGCGTTGACCATGTTCACGTCCTGCTCGACCCTGCGGTTCAAAAGTGAGGCAAGCCCCAGGACCGTGATCGGCGTGCAGTCGTACTGGGCCAGGTTGCCGGTGTAGGTGAAGGTGATCTTGTTCAGGTTGGTGTCGGCCAGCTGGATGACGAAGTCGGACAAGACGTTCATCAGGTTCAGATAGGGGCGCATCTGCCCCATGAGCGCCGCGTCGAACCTCGGGATGTTAATCGCGTTTTCCAGCGGTTGCTCGTCGAGGTAATGGAGGATCTCGCGGGAGACGTCCACCGCCACGTTCACCTGCGCCTCGAAGGTGTTGGCCCCAAGGTGCGGCGTGACCACCATCTTCTCGTGGCCGATCAGCTTCTTCAGGGTCTCGGTGTCGGGGGGCTCCTGGCTCCATACGTCGAAGGCCGCGCCGGCCACCTTGCCGGAATCGAGCGCCTCGAGCATAGCCTCCTCGTTGATGATGCCGCCGCGCGCCGCGTTGATGACGATGACCCCTTCCTTCATGGCGGCGAGTTCTTTCTTGCCGATCATGCCCTTGGTCTCAGCGGTAAGCGGGGTGTGTACGGTGATGATGTCGCAGACGCGGATGATCTCGTCCAGAGACACCAGCTTCACGCCAAGGTCATGCGCCCTTTTCTCGGCGATGTACGGGTCGCAGGCAAGGACTTCGCACTCGAAGGCCTTGAGGCGGGTGGCGACCCTCCCCCCTACCTTGCCTAGGCCGATGACGCCGGCGGTGCGCCCTTTGAGCTCGTAGCCGGTGAAAGGAGCGCGCTTCCAGGCGCCTCCCTTGAGGGACGAGTTTGCCTTGGTGACGTTGCGGCAGAAGGAAAGCAGCAGCGCCATGGCGTGTTCCGCCGCGCTGTTGGTGTTGCCGAAAGGTGCATTGACGACGATGACGCCCTTGGCGGAGGCATAGTCGACATCCACGTTGTCGACGCCGACGCCGGCGCGCGCGACCATTTTCAGCTTGGTCGCTGCGTCAAGCAGGGGCTTGTCCACGGTGGTGCCGCTTCTGGTGATGATAACGTCGTAATCACCAATGATCGCGTAAAGCTCTTCCTTCTTCAGTCCCAGCTTGATGTCCATCTGCACGCGCGGGTCGCGCTGCAAAAGTGCCAGTCCTTCCTGAGCCACTTCATCGGTTACGATAATCTTCATTGCCACTCCTTTGGTTTGGGTTAAAACCGCTCTTGCTTAAAGGTTCTACGATCTCATATGCATACTCCCCTGCCCCGTGGGAGAGGCGGGAGAGGAATTGACTCACGGTATGGCAACTTTCTTGGCCTCGGCGATGAAGCGCCTGACCTTGTCGTGGTCCTTGCGGCCGGGCGAAAGCTCCACCCCGCTGGAGACGTCCACCGCGTAGGGGGCGACCTGGGCTACAGCCTGGGCCACGTTTTCCGGGTTGAGCCCGCCGGCCAGGACGATCCTCCCCTGTTCCTTGGCGGCCACGGCGTGTTCCCAGTCGAAGCGCTCGCCGGTCCCGCCGTGGGAAACCGGGGAGTAGGCGTCGAGGAGGTAGGCCGAGACCTTGTAATCGGGAAGTGCGGCGAGAGTCTCGGGGCCGCGCACTCGGAACGCCTTCATCACCCTCCTGCGCACGAGGCCGCAGTACGCCGGGCTTTCTTCGCCGTGCAACTGGACCAGGTCGAGCCCGCAGGTGTCGGCGGTGCGGTTGACGAAATCGAGCTCGGCGTTGACAAAGAGCCCCACTACCTGGATGAAAGGGGGGAGCTCCCGGATGATCCTCGCGGCGGCATCCGGACCCAAGCAGCGCGGGGACTTCTCGAAGAAGACGAAACCGAGGGCGTCGGCACCGGCCTCAACCGCCATGAGAGCATCATCAAGCGATGTTATGCCACATATCTTGACCTTTGTCATCGGCGTATACCCTTAAAATTACTCAATTTCCCATTCGCAACGGGGAAAACCGCTTCGAAGCGGGCCATCTTTTCAGGCTGAAGAAACATCCATTCCAGCAGGCCGATCTTTGGCAAGGGCTCCCTCATCCGCCCCTTCGGGGTCTTTCTCTCAGAAGGAGAAGGGATGGACGCGATCCTTCCGGGGAGCCCGGTTTACCTAGAACGACACCTTCGGAAGCCGCTCCAGCGACTGCCGGATCATCTCCTCAGGGTACTCGAAGTCCTCCAGCGCCCCAGAGAGGTAAGCGTCGTAGGCCATCATGTCGAGCTGGCCGTGACCGGAGAGCCCGAACAGGATTGTCTTCTCCTTCCCTTCCTCCTTGGCCAGCACCGCCTCGTCGATGGCGGCGCGCACGGCGTGCGAGGATTCCGGCGCCGGCACGATCCCCTCGCTCCTGGCGAAGAGGAGCGCCCCCTCGAAGCAGGCGTTCTGCTTGTACGACTTCGCCTCGATCTCGCCGGCGTGGTAGAGCTGCGAGATGAGGGCGGACTCGCCGTGGTAGCGCAGACCTCCCGCATGGATTCCCGGCGGCATGAAGTCGTGCCCCAGGGTGTACATCATGGTGATCGGGGCGAGCTTCGCCGTGTCGCCGTAATCGAAGGCGTAGACACCCTTGGTCAGGGTCGGGCAGGAAGCGGGCTCCACGGCAAGGCAGCGCACCTTTTTCCCGTTGGCGCGGTCGGAGAGGAAGGGGAAGGCGAGCCCGGCGAAGTTCGAGCCGCCGCCGCAGCAGGCGATGACCACGTCCGGGTAGTCCCCGGCGAGTTCCATCTGCTCCTTCGCCTCCAGCCCGATCACGGTCTGGTGCAGGCAGACGTGGTTCAACACGCTCCCCAGAGCGTAGTTCGTATCGTCATGGGTGGCGGCGTCCTCCACCGCCTCGGAGATGGCGATGCCGAGGCTCCCCAGGTTGTTCGGGTCGTGCGCCAGTATCGAGCGCCCGGCATTGGTGAACTCGGAGGGGGACGGGATCACCGTCGCGCCCCAAAGCTGCATCATGCTCTTCCGGTAAGGCTTTTGGGTGCAGGAGACCTTCACCATGTAGATGGTGCACTCCAGGCCGAACATGGAACAGGCCAGAGAGAGCGAGCTCCCCCACTGCCCGGCACCGGTCTCGGTGGCGAGCCTGCGGATCCCCGCCTGCTTGTTGTAGTAGGCCTGCGGGATGGCGGAGTTGGGCTTGTGGGAGCCTGCGGGCGAGACCCCCTCGTACTTGTAGTAGATCTTCGCCGGTGTCTGCAGCGCCTGCTCGAGCCTTCTGGCCCTGAACAGCGGGGCCGGTCTCCAGAGCCGGTACTTCTCGCGCACATCTTCGGGGATATCGATCCAGCGTTCGGTAGACATCTCCTGTTCAATCAGCGACATGGGGAAGATCGCGCTCATGTCCTCGGGAGTAACGGGCTTAAGCGTCTGCGGGTTGACGACAGGATGCAGCGGCCCGGGCATGTCGGGGATGATGTTGTACCACTGTTTAGGGATGCGGGATTCATCGAGCATAAACTTGGTATTCATAGCCACTCCTTTGGACGGATTGTCGTAATTAACCCAGCAGTTCGCGCAGCTTAGCGCCGAAATCTTCCTCGCGCATCAGCGACTCGCCGATCAGGAAGGCGTGCAGCCCCTTCGACATGAGGTGCACGATCTCCTCGCGCCTGTTGATGCCGCTTTCCGCAACCACCAGACGTCCCTGTGGCACCAGCGCGGCCAGCCGCTCGGAGGTGGCAATGTCCACCACGAAGCTCCTGAGATCCCGGTTGTTGACGCCGATCAGGGTGCAGTCGGTCTGCAGGGCGGTCTCCAGCTCCTTCTCGTCGTGCACCTCGAGGAGCACGTCCATGGAGAGCTCCTGGGCCAGCGCGGAGAAGTCACGCAGCTGGTGGAGATCCAGCATCGCGGCGATCAAGAGGATGGCGTCGGCCCCGGCGGCGCGGGCCTGGTAGATCTGGTAAGGGTCAAAGATGAAGTCCTTGCGCAAAAGCGGGAGCGAGACCTCCTCCCGGATCGTGGCGAGGTAGCTCAGGTGCCCCATGAAGAAGTGTTCGTCGGTGAGGACGGAGAGGCAGGTGGCGCCGTTTTCCTGGTAGGTGCGGGCGATCTGCAGCGGGTCGAAATCCGGCCGGATCAGCCCCTTGGAGGGGGACCCCTTCTTTACCTCGGCGATAATGGGGGTCCAGCCGGAAGAAAGCGAGTTGATGAGAGCCGCCTGGAACCCGCGCGGATGGTCCTCCAGCTCGGCGAGCCGGTCCATGATCTCGATGAGCGGCACCTCCGCCTTCATGGCGGCGACTTCGCCCTGCTTGTAATCGACTATCTTCTTCAGCACATCGGGGAGCTGCGTCATAGAGATAAATCCTTCCTGATCCTGCGACCCTCTTCTATTCCCTCAGTTCTCCCTCCCCCAGCGGGGGAGGGTCGGGGTGGGGGAAGCTTTATTCCGCCTCGTTGGTGAGCGCGACCAGCCGCTCCAGCTGCTTCATGGCGGCACCGGAGTCGATGGTCTCGGCGGCGAGACGGATCCCCTCGGCGACGTCCTTCGCTTTCCCTGTGGCGACCAGGGCGTACCCAGCGTTCAAGAGGACGATGCGCCTCTTGGCGCCGTCCTTGCCGGAGAGGATGTCCCTCACGATCACCGCGTTTCCCTGCGCGTCGCCGCCGTGGAGCTCGGTGAGCGGGGCGCGCTCCAGTCCGAACTGCTCCGGGGCGACCTTGTAGAGCTTGACGCCGTCAGCGGAGATCTCGGCGACGGTGCTCTCCCCGGTCAGGGTAACCTCGTCCATGCCGTCACAGCCGTGCACCACGAAGCCGCGGCTGCAGCCGAGCTTTTTCAGGACCAGCGCCAGTTTCTCCACCAGGTCCTCCCGGTAGACGCCGAGCACCTGGCAGTCCGCGCCGGCGGGGTTGGTAAGGGGGCCAAGGATGTTGAAGATGGTGCGGATGCCGATCTCGCGCCTGGGGCCGATGGCGTGCTTCATGGCGCCGTGCAGGGCGGGGGCAAAGAGAAAGCCGATGCCGATCTGGGCGATGCTCCGCTCGACCACCTCGGGGGTGACGTCGAGGTTGACCCCCAGGGCCTCCAGGACGTCGGCCGAGCCGCAGGAAGAGGAGACCGCGCGGTTGCCGTGCTTGGCGACCTTGACGCCGCAGGCGGATACGATGAAGGCCACGGTGGTGGAGATATTGAAGCTGTTGGTGCCGCTGCCGCCGGTGCCGCAGGTGTCGAGGATGGTCTCTCGGTCGAGGTTGATGTCGTCGCGGTCGATGCCGAGCACGCTCTTGCCGACCCGGATGGGAAGCGCCCGGTCGCGCATCACGCGCGCGGCGCCGGTGATCTCGTCGACCGTCTCCCCCTTCATCCTGAGGGCGGTGATGAAAGACGCGATCTGGGCAGGTGTGGCACCGCCGGACATCACCTGGTCCATCACCTCGATCATCTCGGCTTCAGAAAGATCCTGCCTCTCCACCACGCGTGCGATTGCCTTGCGAATCATAGCCGCTCCTTTTCAACCAAAGATCAAAAGCATCACCAAATAAAAAAGAAAGGCAGCACTGGGGAAAACAGCGAAAGACGGGGTGATCCGGTGCGGGACGTTCTCCTTGCCTGGCCATGCATTTGCGCCGCCAGCCAGGGAACCGGGCCCGGGCACAAGGCCTGCGGGTCCCTGGGGGCGTGAAATTACTTCGTCATCTGCAGAAAGTTTTGCAAAAGCTCCATACCACCCTCGGTAAGGATGGACTCTGGGTGGAACTGTACTCCCCAGATCGGGAGGGTGCGGTGCCGCATCCCCATGATCTCCCCCTCGGCCACCCACGCGGTCACCTCGAGTTCAGCGGGAAGGGACTCGCGCTCGACGATCAGCGAGTGGTAGCGCGTGGCCGCAAACGGGTTGGGAAGGCCGGCGAAGAGCCCCTTGCCGTCGTGCAGTATCGGCGAGGTCTTGCCGTGCATGAGCGTCGCGCTCTTGACGATCCTGCCGCCGAAGGCGTAGCCGATGGACTGGTGCCCGAGGCAGACGCCTAGGATCGGGATGCGCCCGGCGAAGTGACGCACCACCTCTACCGAGATACCTGCCTCCTCCGGCGAGCACGGCCCCGGCGAGATCACGATGCGATCGGGCGCCATAGCCTCGATTTCGGCCAGGGTGATCTTGTCGTTTCGGTACACCCGGACCTCTTCGCCCAGTTCGCCCAGGTACTGGACGATGTTGTAGGTGAAGGAGTCGTAGTTGTCTATCATCAGGAGCATGTGGTTAACCTGCCGAAATTGGAGAGTTTTTACGAAAGCAACATGGGAAGTCGACGCGGAAGGCCCCGATCCCCACTGGTTTGGTGTTTAATCGGAATCGCAGAAATATATAGGTTTTGGCGAGAAAACTCAAGTTATTCCGACAGGAAATAGAGAGGGGGGTGCGGCGGGAGGGCTGCCGGCGGGTGCGCGGCAGCCGTTACCGGTCGTGGTTGGAGGGGAGCTTTTCAGTTACCAGGGGCGCTTGTTCCAGGCCAGCCAGTAGAACCCCATGTCGCGCAAAAGCTCGCTGAAGGAATCGAAATCCACCGGCTTGGTCAGGTAGCTGTTGGCGTAATTCTGATAGGCCTGGGCAAGGTCGCGCTCGGCAGCCGAGGTGGTGAGTATCACCACGGGAATGGCCTTCAACTCCTCCGAGCCCTTCACAGCCTTGAGCACTTCTATGCCGTCCACCTTGGGCAGGCGCAGGTCCAGAAGGATCAGGTGAGGGCGCGGAAACTGCCGCGGGTCGTCATAGATCCCCCTGTGGTTCAGAAAATCCAGCGCGGCCTCGCCGTCCTCGACATGGAAGATCTTGTTGGCGAGTTTGCCGTCGTTCAGGTTGCGCATAGCCAGTTCGGCGTGATCGGGGTTGTCCTCGACCAGCAGGATGCAAAGCGGTTCGCCGTTCATGATGTCCCTCCTTTTATCTCAGTGTCATCGGCATCGGGGGGCTTGCTCCCCACGGTGAAGCAGAAGGTGCTGCCAAGCCCCCTCCCCTCCGATTCCACCCAGAGCCTTCCGCCGTGGAATTCGACGATGCGGCGCGCGAGCGCGAGCCCTATCCCGGTTCCCTCGGAGTGGGAGTCGAGCTTGTTGAAGAGTCCGAACACGGTTTCGTGATACTGCTGCGGGATGCCCATGCCGTTGTCCCGCACCCAGAACACCTGTTCCTGCTCCACTTCCCGCATGCCGATCTCCACCAGTGGCTGCAGCTGGTTCCCCATGTACTTCACCGCGTTTTCGACCAGGTTTTGCAGCACCTCTGCGATACGCGGGGCGTCGCCCCACACGGCGGGGAGCCCCGGCTGCAGTACCACCTTCACCCCACCCTGCGAGATCGGGCCGGAAAGCTGCGCCAGAACCTCCTCTGCCAGGAGGTTCATCTCGATGCGGCTGGGAGGGTTCATGATCCTGCCGATCCTGGAGAGCTCCAGGAGGTCGCTTAAAAGCGCAGCCATCTTGTCCGCCGCCCCCATGATCCTTTTCACGTCGGAATCCAGACGCGATAGGTTGCCCGCCTCGATGTCCTTCAGCACGGCCCCCGCGAAACCCTTGATGGTGATGAGCGGGCTCTTCAAGTCGTGGGACACCGTGTAGGTGAAGCGCTCAAGCTCTGCGTTTTTCGCCTCCAACTCCACCTCGCGCACCATCCTCTCGCGCACCTCGTTTTCCAAAAGAAGCGCCTGCTCCTTAAGCGCCGCTTCCGCCTTCTTGCGGTCGGTGATGTCCCGGTTGCTGGCGCGGATGCCGTTTTCGGCACCTTCGCTGGTGTAAACCATCTGGCAGACGTGGGAGATCCACCTCACTTCGCCGTCTCGCCTGACGATGCGGAAATCGATGGCCACGGCCTTCCCTTTCTTGGCCGCATGGCTATGGTCGACGAAAGCAGCGAGGTCGTCAGGGTGGATGATCCGCTGCATGAGCCCAGGGTCGCTATGGAACTCCTCGTGGCTGTAATCGGAAACCTCCTTGCAGGAGGGGGAGATGTACCTGAAGGAGCCGTCGAGCCACTGCCAGTATTCCCAGTCCGCTGTGTAGTTCGCCACGGTGCGGTAGCGCTCCTCGCTATCCTCCAGGGTCTTCAGATTCCTGGACAGGACCATGCTCCCAATCACGATTATCCCTATGCCGAAGGTCCAGAGCAGGCCGTAGCTGATCAACCCGACGGCGACGGCGCTGTTGGCAAGGCCCTTTTTGACGTTGAGCGGGACAGAGACGCTGACACCTCCGCGCACGTCCCCGACCTTGTATCCCTGGCCCCCGTGGCACTTGAGGCAGCCCTGCTCCATCAGGAAGGGCCGCATGAGCCTCAGATGGTCCTGCCCCCACATCTGCTGGACCTCGCTCACCTCCTTTGCCCCGTTCTCGAATTGGCGCAGCGCCTTCGCCTCCCATGGGTCCGGGGCGTTTGCCGGGCGCAGCGGCTTGAGACTGGTTATGTGACCGCGGATCAGATCCTTTTGCCCATCCGCAAGCTCGAAAACCTGCCGCAACATGTAGGCGGGGTTCATGAGGGTGAGCCGCTTTCCGGAGGGGGTGGTGATTTCACGGTCGGGGACGTGGGCGAGGTACGGGTTCGGGGGCGTGGCCTCGGTCACCTCCACGTAGACGCCGCCGTGCCTGTTGCCCCAGCTGCGGAATAGCGCGTCCTTATCGAAGGCGGCCCGCGCCTCGGCCCGTGCCACTTCCACCACTTTTTCAGATTCGTGATGGTAAAGCCAGGCAAACGAGACCGCGATGGCTATGGTCCAAAAACCGGCCAATAACAGCGCGAAGCTGCGGATCCGGTTTTTCTCCTTGATCATGTTCCCCCTCCCCTGCTTGATTCCTGAGCCGTCAGGTCCAGCATCTCCCGCACTTTTTTGAGCAGCAGGGCAGGTTTCACCGGCTTCATGATCAGTTCCGCGCCCTCTTCCAAATCGCATCTGCTCATGATGATCTCAGCCGTGTAGCCGCTGGTGAACAGGATCCGCGCCTCCGGCCGCAGGCGCCTGATCTGGTCCGCGGCTTCCTTGCCGTTCATAACCGGCATGATGATGTCCATCAGCACCAGCTTTATCCGGTCGTTTTCCCGGAACTTCTCCACCGCTTCCGCCCCGTTGGCCGCATGGATGATGCTGTAGCCGTACTGCCCGAGGACGCTCGTCACGAGGTCCAGAACGTGCGGGTCGTCCTCGGCCACGAGGATGGTTTCGCTCCCCCGCACACAAGGCTCGACGGCGACGGCCTCGCTGCGGCAGTCCTTTTCCGGCTGCACCAGGGGGAGGTAGATGCGGAAGGTCGTGCCCACCCCGGGCTCGCTGTAGACGTTGACGAACCCCTTGTGCTGGATAACGATGCCGTAGACGATGGCGAGCCCCAGGCCGGTCCCCTTCCCCGCCACCTTTGTGGTGAAAAAGGGATCGAAGATCCGGTTCCTGGTCTCCTCGTCCATCCCCTCCCCGGTGTCGGATACGGTTAGCAGCGCATATTCGCCTGGGGTGCCGAAACCGTGCGCGTGCACGAAGGCCGCATCGATCTCCTGGTGCTGCAGCTCCACGAACAGGCGCCCCCCCTTGGGCATGGCGTCCCTGGCATTGGCCGCCAGGTTCATCAACACCTGGTCTATCTGTCCCGAATCCACCACAGCCCAGATGGAGCGCTCGGGTACAGAGGTGGAGAGGGTGATATCTTCGCCGATGATGCGTTGCAGGAACCTCTCCACCCCGCGCACCAGCAGGTTCAGGTCGGCCGGGGCCGCCTTTACCTCCCCCTTGCGGCTGAAAGCGAGCAGGCTCCGGGTAAGGTTCGAGGCGCGCTCGGCGGCGGCGGATATCTGCATCAACTTTTCGCGCAGTGGGGTGTCCGGAGCAAGGTCCAGCTTCAGCATCTCGCAGTACCCGCCGATCACGGTGAGGATGTTGTTGAAGTCGTGCGCCACCCCTCCCGCCAGCAGGCCTACCGCCTCCAGCTTCTGGGAATGGCGCAACTGCTCTTCGAGCTTATGCCGCTCGGTGACGTCGATGGCGATCCCCAAGAGGCGCTCGCGGCCGTCCACCGTTATGGTCTCGATGTAGAGCTCGGCCTTGATGGTGCGTCCCCCGCGCGGGTGCAGGTTGAGCGCCATGCCGGAAATATGCCCGTCCCGGTTCAGGCTCTCGAACAGGAGGGCGCGGTCGGCGCTGCTGATCCAGCCGACCTCGGTGGTGCTCTTGCCGATGACCTCCGACCTGTCCCAACCGGAGACTTCCAGGAACCGGTTGTTGACGTCGAGGAAGGTGCCGCTTTCCCGTGTCGTGATGGTCATGATCATGGGAGCGTTGTCGAAGGCCTTGGAGAACTTCTCCTCGGAGAGCCGCAGGGTCTCCTGGGCCTGGCGGCGCTCCGCGATCTCGTTTTGCAGCAGCAAGGCCTGGGCTTGCAGCGCTTCCTGGGCCAACTGCCGCTCGGCCACCTCGTGTTCCAGGCGGCGCGTCTGCAACAAAAGCGCCTCCTCGGCCTGCTTGTGTTCGAGCATCAGCTCCCATTCACGCAGGGCGCGCTCCACGATGCGCGGCATGGCGCCGAAGACCTCCGGCATCTTGACCACGTAGTCCAGCGCACCCGCCTTCATGGCATCCACGGCAAGCTGCTCGTTGCCGTGGGAGGTCATGATCACCACTGGCGTGATCCGCGCCGACTTCTGCACCAGGTCCACGCCGCTGCCATCGGGAAGGAGGTAGTCGGTGAGCACGATGTCGAAATTCTGGCTCTGCACTGAGGCGAGCGCCTCCTGCAAACTGGTGGCTACCGTCAGCTGATACAGCTCGGAATTCTCGCAGAAACCTCTCCTGATCAGTTCCGCGTGGGAATCGTCGTCTTCCACTATGAGGATCTTCTTGACTTGGGATGAAGGGTCCATGACATCAACTCCTGCTGTGCTTACCTCCACATGCTCAAAATCTATACAGGCAGCGATTCCATAGTCTTTTCGGATTGTTTGCAGAGAAATTTAGGTTTTTATATGAAATTTGTCTACAGCGAGGGTGTGAATGAGATAAGAGAAAGATGCTTTGAGAGAAGTAAAGAGGGACTGTCGGAACTTATGTCAGGAAAAGCGGTGCTTGAAATAGAAAACTTAGGGCTATGAGCGTGAAGTTCTAGTTCATCTTCTTGAAAAGGCGGGACAGCAGCGTCCACGGTGCCGCTACAGTCCGCGCCCCTGCAGGGGGAGGGCCCAGGGAGGGGGACGCCGTAGAAAGGAGAATAACAGGCGGCGCATTGAGGCACGAGCGGCTACCAGGTAAAGGGATTCAGCTCCAACTATTTACTGTATCTGCGGCCGCCTGACCGAACGATAGGCGTGCCAGGAGTAAAGGGCCAGGCCGCTCCAGATGAAGAGGAAGCTCACCAGGTGGGTATGGGTGAAGGTCTCGCCGAAGATGGTGATGGCGAGCAGGAAGTGCATGGTCGGAGTTATGTACTGCAGAAAGCCTATGGTGGCGAGCCTCAGTTTCTTGGCCGCGGCGGCAAAGAGAAGCAGCGGTATCGCGGTGACGATGCCGGACATGGGGATGAGCAGGTCGAGGCGCGTCGAGTGGGTCAGGAAGATTCCGGCGCCGGTCTGGTTCAGGTGGAACAGGTAATAAAGCGCGATAGGGGCGAGCAGGAGCGTCTCGACAGTGAGGCCGACCAAAGGCTCGACATGGAGCGCCTTGCGGATCAGGCCGTAAAGCCCGAAGGAGAGAGCCAGCGCCAGGGCGATCCATGGGACGCTGCCGTACTCAATGGCGAGGTACAGGACGCCGGCGACCGCCAGGGCCAGGCTGATCCACTGCGCCCGCTCCAGCCTCTCGCGCAAAAAGACGAATCCGAGCAGCACGCTCACCAGCGGGTTGATGAAATAGCCCAGACTCGACTGCAGCACCTCTCCTACGCTTATGGCGTAGATGAAGACCAGCCAGTTGGTGGCGATGAGCAAGGTGGTGGCGAAGAGCACCGCCAAGGATTTGGGAAGGACGAGGAGTTCCAGCATGCTCCGCCACGCCCTTTTCCAGGTGATGAGCAAAAGCAGGAATGCCAGCGACCAGACGATCCGGTGCGAAACCATCTCCAGCGGCGGCACGATCTTGACCGACTTGAAGTAAACGGGGAAAAATCCCCAGCACAGGTAGGCGGCGAGGCCGTAGATGACGCCGAGGCGCCGGGCCTCGAGCGCTGCGTGCTCCGAGCTGTCGATAGGTTTGGTCATATCAGGTTCCGGTAAATCACCCCGGCGGGAGGGGTGCGAATATCTAGATGATCTTCAATCCGCGCAGCAGGATGACGCCGATGGTGACGGGCGCGACGTACCTCACGATAAAGAAGAAGATGCGGATGACTGCGCCGTTTTGCAGCTGTCCATCGTTGGACAATGCCGCCCTCACCTGTTTTTCACCCCAAACCCATCCGACGAAGATGCAGATGAAGAGCCCCCCGACCGGCATGAGCAGGTTGGAGGTTAGGAAGTCGTACAGGTCGAACATGGTCATGCCGAACAGCTTGAACTCCGCGAGGACGCTGTTGGAAAGCGCGGCGGTCGAACCGATCAAGGCCAGCAGGATCCCAGTTGCTGCCGTGGCGTTGAAGCGGCTCACGCCGAAGCGCTGGTGCAGGTAGGCCACCGGCACTTCCATGATGGAGAGCATGGCGCCTGTCGAGGCAATGGCCCCGAGGACGAAGAAGAGGACCACGAAGACGTTGCCGAATGGCATCTGGGAGAAGACGGCCGGAATGGTGATGAATAAGAGAGACGGCCCAGCCTCGGGCTTGAAGCCGAAGGTGAAGACCGCCGGGAAGATGGCGACCCCAGCCAGGATGGATACGGTGAGGTCCGCCAGCATCACGCGCAGGGCGGTCATGGGGACGTTCTGGTCGTTTCTGAAGTAGCTCCCGTAGGTGATCATGGTCCCCATCCCGACGGAAAGCTTGAAGAAGGCTAGCCCCATGGCGGTGAGCACCACGGCGCCGGTAACCTTCGAGAAGTCGGGGCGGAAGAGGAAATCGAGCCCCTGGGCCGCGCCGGGAAGCATCAGGCTGCGCACCCCGATCATGACCAGGATCAGGAACAGCACCGGCATAAGCCTTTTGGTGGTCTTCTCGATCCCCTTGGAGACCCCCATGACGATGATGGCGCCGACGAACGCGATGACCACGCACTGCCAGAACACCGACTGCACCGGGTCGGCGATCAGCTTAGCGAAGGCAGCCGAGGTGACCTTGGGATCGGCCGAGAGGATGCTCCCCGAGGCCGCCTTGAAGATGTAGGCGAAGACCCACCCCGCCACCTCGGTGTAAAAGGCGAGGATGAGGAAGGCGGAAAGGACCCCGGCTGCGCCGATCAGAGACCAGCTCTCGCGCTCGGGGTGCAGCACCCGGAACGTGGTCAGCGCGTCGGACTTGGAGCGACGTCCGAGCATCAGTTCGGCGATCATCACCGGGAGCCCGGCCATGAGCGTGGAGAGGAGGTAGACGACGATGAACGCCGCCCCGCCGTTCAGCCCGGTCAGTGCCGGGAACTTCCAGATGTTGCCGAGCCCTACGGCGGAGCCGAGAGTAGCGGCGATGACGCCCAAACCCGTGGTGAAACTGTCGCGTGCCTTTACTGCCTTGGGTGTTTCCATTCTTTCTATTTATCCTTTATCTGCCGTTCGTGTTGCACTCTCCCCGTTTAAAAAAGGTTAATCGGGGGTTGGAAAAAATTTGCCATCAAGCGCTACGGGAGACCTAACGCCCCCTAGCGGAGATTCATCTTAGAAAGCCGTGGAGCCAGCGTTTCTGTTCCTCCCGAAGATCAGGCGAGGCTATCACGTCCCCCCCCTGCGGAGGTTCATCACGCAATACTGGGGAGTCAGCCCGCCCACGAAGCGCTGAACGTGACCTAACGTTCCCCCTTTTGCGAAGGGGGGACAGGGGGGATTTGCTCTTGTTGGCAGATCCCCTTAGCCAAGCCTTACTACGGCGCCGCGACTTTCTTGATATTCACCACTTCCCCGGAAGTGATCAGGCAGAGCTGCTCCGGGGTCAACGAGAAGAGCGCGTGAGGCGTCCCCGCCGCAGCCCACAACTCGTCGTAGCCAAGGAGATCTTCATCCACGTAGGTGTGCAGGGGGGCCGGGTGCCCAACCGGAGATACGCCGCCGATGGCGAACCCGGTCTGCTCCCGGACGAAGTCGGCGTCGGCCTTCCCAATCTTTTCGCCCACGAGGGAGGCGAGGCTCTTTTCGTTAACCTGGTTGGCGCCGCTTGCGACCACGAAAATCGCTTTGCCGCTCGCCTTGCCCCTGAACACCAGCGACTTGACGATCTGCCCCACGTCGCACCCGACCGCGTTGGCCGCATCGACTGCGGTCCGCGTGCTTTCCGCCAGTTCCTTCACCTTGCAATCCAGGCCGAAGCCATGCAGCGCGTCCTGCACCCTTTTGGCGCTTGCGCTCAAATTGGAATCCATACCCGCCTCCTGTCGCATAGTTTCATCCCTCACCCCTGCCCCGAAGGCCCTACAGCGAGGGGTTTCAGCCCCTAGCCCCTAGCCCCTAGCCCCTGCCTCTTAGCCCCTGCCTTAGCCGTCACCCTGGTGAAGAGGAAGAGCCCGGAGAAGATGACGGCTCCCCCCAGCGCCTGGCGCGGCGTCGGATTCTCGCCGAGGAAAACCGCGGCCCAAAGTATCGCCCCCAAAGGCTCGCCGAGAACGCTCACCGAAACGACGGAGGCCTGCACGTAGCGGAGTACCCAGTTGAAGACGGTGTGACCCAGGATGGTGCAGACCAGCGCCAGCGCCAGGAAGATGAGCCAGTCCCGGGCGGGATGGGGATACATGGGGTATTTCGCAGCCAGGGCGGTCGCGGTCAGCACCGCGGCGCTCGACCCGTAGGTGACGAAGGTATATCCGGTAAGGGGAACGTCCCCCCTGAGCTTTCTCCCGATCAGAAGGTACCCCGAGACCATCACGGCGGCGAAAAGGGCCAAAAGGTCGCCGATGAAGGCGCTCCCTCCCAGCTGGAAGTCGGTAGCGCCGATGACGACGCTCCCGGCGAAGGCGAGCGCCCCGCCGTAAAGCGCCAGGCGCGGCACCCGCTCCTTGAAAAAGATCCACGACCCGAGCACAACGAAGAGCGGCTGGGTGGTGACCAGCACCACGGAACTGGCGATGGAGGTGTACTTGAGAGAGATGAACCAGGTGACGAAATGAAAGGCAAGGAAGATACCGCTCGCGGCGGAAAGAAGTACCTGCCTTGCCGTCATCCCCCTGAGCGTCGGGGCGCCGCCCCAAAGTGTTACCGGCGCCAGGAAAAAAAAGGTGAAGAGGAGCCGGTAGGCGGCGATCACCAAAGGCGGCGCGGAGCAGACCCGCACCAGGATTGCCGAGAAGGAGACAGCAAAAACCCCTACCAGGATGGCCAGGTAGGGGTTGATCCAGGGCTTGGTTGTGGCGGATTCGGACACCCTACTCTCCCAGGTACGCCTTCCTCACCTCGGGATTGGAGGCAAGCTCCTTGGCATCCCCCTGCAGCACCACCTCGCCAGTCTCCAGGACGTAGGCGCGGTGTGCGATGGAAAGCGCCATGTTCGCGTTTTGCTCCACCAGCAGGATCGTGGTGCCGCTGGCGTTGATCTCCTGGATGATCTGGAAGATCTGCTCCACCAGCATCGGGGCAAGTCCCATGGAGGGCTCGTCGAGCAGCAGCAGCTTCGGACGGCACATCAAGGCGCGCCCCATCGCCAGCATCTGCTGCTCCCCGCCGGAAAGGGTCTTGGCCGCCTGCTTCTTGCGCTCGTTGAGGCGCGGGAAGCGCTGGAAGATCTTCTCCATGTCGGAGCCGATTTCGTTGTCGCTGCGGGTATAGGCCCCCATCTCCAGGTTCTCCAGGACGCTCATCTTGGCGAAGACCCGGCGCCCCTCGGGAACCTGGGAGATGCCGAGCTTCACGATCTCGTGCGGCGGGAGCTTGGTGATCTCGCGGTCCAGATAGGTGATCTTCCCGGCGACGGAGGGAACGATGTTGGAGATGGTGTTGAGGATGGTGGTCTTGCCGGCGCCGTTGGCGCCGATGAGAGCCACGATCTCACCCTGGTTGATCTGGAAGGAAACGTTTTGCAGCGCCTTGATGGCGCCGTAGTTCACGCTGATGTTCTCTACCTTAAGCATGCGCTGCTCCTTTGCCGAGGTACGCTTCGATCACCTTGGGATTGGACCGGATCTCCTCCGGAGTCCCCTCGGCGATCTTCACCCCGTAATCGAGGACGGCGATGCGATCGGAAATCCCCATGACGAACTTCATGTCATGCTCGACCAGGAACACGGTCACGCCGGTCTTGCTGATCGCCTTGACCATCTCAGCCAGGACCTGCTTTTCCTGCGGGTTCATCCCCGCGGCGGGCTCGTCCAGGAGGATGATCTGCGGCTTGATGGCAAGCGCCCGGGCGATCTCCAGGCGGCGCTGCTCGCCGTAGGGGAGGTTCCCCGCCAGCTCGTCCGCCTTGTGCAGCAGATCGACCTGCTTCAGGCAGGCAAGGGCCAGCTCCTTCAACTGGGCCTCCTCGCGCCGCACGAACGGGAGGAACTTCAGCACCGCGCCGGTGAGGTCCCATTTACCCCTGGTGTGGGCGCCGATCAGCACGTTTTCCAGCACGGTTAACTGGGTGAATAGCCTGATGTTCTGGAAGGTGCGGCCGATACCTGCGGCTGCGATGTGGAACGGGGTCTTCCCCGAGATGCTTTCGTCCATGAAGGAGATCCGCCCCTCGGTCGGGGTGTAGATCCCGGTGATCAGGTTGAACATGGTGCTCTTGCCGGCGCCGTTGGGCCCGATCAGGGCCATGATGTTCCCCTTCTCGACGGTGAGGTTTACCTTGTCCACCGCGACCAGGCCGCCGAAGCGGATGGTGACGTCTTCGAGTTTAAGTATCGACATGCTATCTCTCGCTGATGAAGTTATTTACGTTTCTTGCCGACGGCCCGCAGCAGCAGTTCGGTGAAGTTGACGCCCCCGAGAAGCCCGTTGGGGCGGAACACCATCAAGAAGACCAGCAGCGCGCCGTAAACCAGCATGCGGTACTGGGACATGAAGCGCAGGAACTCGGGCGCCGAGGCAAGCACGGACGAGCCGATCACCGTGCCCGGGACGCTCCCCAGGCCGCCCAAGACCACCATGGCGAGGATGTCGACCGACTTCAGGAAGCCGAAGTCCGAGGGGTTTATGTAGCTCAGGAAGTGGGCGTAGAGGCCGCCGCCGACCCCGGCCAAGAAGGAGCCGAGCGCGAAGGCCTGGATCTTGTAGCGCGCCGTGTTGATCCCCATCGCCTCGGCAGCGATCTCGTCCTCGCGGATCGCCTTCAGCGCCCGCCCGAACCGGGAGGACTGCACGAAGGTGACCAGCACGATGGAGAGGATCGCCACCACCCAGACGTAGATCGGCATGGGGATCAGGGTCTTTGCCGGGGGGACGGTGAGGCCGAGCGCCTTGTTGGTCGGCTCGAAGTTCAGGAAGAACACCTTGACGATCTCGGCGAATCCCAGGGTGCAGATGGCCAGGTAGTCGCCGGTAAGCCTCAGGATCGGGAAGCCGATGGCTGCTGCGACGATGGCGGTGACCACGCCGGTGACAACCAGGTTCAGGCTGAAGGGGAGCCCGGTCTTGATGGTGACCATGGCGCTGGTGAAGGCCCCTATGCTCATGAAGGCGGCGTGCCCCAGCGACAGCTGGCCGGTGAGACCGACGATCACGTTGAGCCCCAGCGCCAGCACGATAGCCACGCCGACGTTGACCAGGATCTGCATCATGTACGGGTCGACGGCGCCGACCAAGCTATTAAGAAAATCTGCCATCGAATCTACACCTTCTTAGTAATTTTTTGTCCCAGCAGGCCGGTCGGCTTCACCAGGAGAACGAGCACGAGAATGGTAAAGGCGATCGCGTCACGGTAGGACGAGTAGCCGATGGCGACACCGAAGACCTCGGAGACCCCAAGCAGGAGCCCTCCCAGCATGGCGCCCGGAATGGAGCCGATCCCACCGAGGACCGCGGCGGCAAACGCCTTGAGGCCCGCCATGAGACCCATGTTGAAGGAGACGGCGTTGAAAAGGACCCCTACCAGCACCCCGCCGGCCGCGGCCAGCGCGGAGCCGAGGGCGAAGGTGAAGGAGATGACCCGGTTCACGTTGATCCCCATCAGAGCCGCGGTGTTGTAGTCCTCGGAGGTGGCGCGCATCGCCTTGCCGATCTTGGTCTTCTGGACGATGAATTCCAGCCCCAGCATCAGGACCGCCGAGACGCCGATGATCAGAAGCTGCAAGGTGGAGATGTCGGCGCTTCCCACCTGGATCTGCTGCACCGGGAAGGCCCCTTCAGGGAACCCTTTGGCGTCGGCCCCGAAGACCATGAGTGCCAGCGAAGAGAGGAAGATGGAAACGCCGATTGCGGAGATGAGCGCGGAGAGCCTGGAGGATTTGCGCAGCGGGCGGTAGGCGATCAGTTCGATCAGCACCCCCATGATCATGCAGAAGATCATGGCGCCCACGATGGCGACGAATACGTTGACCTTGAAGAAAGAGACCAGGAGCAGTCCGATGAAGGCCCCCACCATGAAGATCTCGCCGTGGGCGAAGTTGATCAGGGTGATGATGCCGTAGACCATGGTGTAGCCCAGTGCGATCAGCGCGTATACGCTTCCGAGGGCGACGCCGTTGACAAGCTGTTGTAGGAACATGTCGACTTCCTTCGACCGGGATTACCGGAGAGAGATGCGTGCTGCGGTATTACCAAAATCGGTGAGCCAGCTTAAATGATCACTAATTCACCAAAATAGAACAACAGATGCCAGTCACGTATACCATAAACTCCTTAACCCAAGCAAGTCTTTGCTGTCATGAGGGTCCGCTAGTGAAAGCCGCCAGCGCAAAAATAAAACGCAGGGTTTCAACGTCACTTGTCAGTCCACATTCAAGGATGATCGCCTGCGGCGTGAGTTTTAATGAGCTAGCTGGAGTTGACAGCGCGACACTGTACAACAGCTGTTACTGTTTCGCAATCTTAAACTTTTGATTGCCTACCAAAAAAGTTGTATAGGCATCTACCAGACCGCCTCCAACTTTACCTTCACGGAAACTGCCTGACTTCCCGCATAAAAAAAGGGGCAGGCTGCTTTTCCACGAAAAAGTTGCCTGCCCCTTCTACCTTTATTTCAAGCTCCTGCTTTGGCACCCCTTTGCGGGGAGACTTGTCACCCCGGTGTGAGCCGCGGGAAGAAGATCAAAGCCGCTCCCCGTTCAAGGCGGTCCGGATGCGCGAGATCCCCTCTTTATAGGAGGTAGCCCCATAGAAGCCCGGTCTTTGCTTGCCCGCGACCGGCGCGTACACAGGCTCCAGCACCAGGAGGTTCGCGCTTCCGCTGGCGAGTGTGATGTCGTGCGCGATGCCGACTGAGTCCTGCGGCAAGGAAACCTTCACGTTATGGGTACCTGCCTGCAGCCTCAGCGTTTTGGCGAATAGGTACCTGACACCTTTACCGGCCTCCGGGTCGGCGAAAGGGGCGGCGTCCCTTTTCTCCAGCCGGGCCTCTCCAGGCACCGCTACAGGCTGACCGTCAATCGATACGAGCAAGGTGTAGTTGGCGCTGCCGTGACTGTCCGGCACCAAAGACGGGCGCAGTCTGTGGGTCTTGATGGAAGCTGTGACGGTGAGATCGGCAAACCCTTCCGGCGTGATCCCACCCCTTGCGGTTTCGCTGTAGAGTGCACCCCCTTTGTCCCCTTCCTGCTTCAGCGCCGAGCGGGAGCTCCCTGCGCACCCACCAGCAACCACCAACATGGTACCCAGTGCCAATAAGCGTAGTGTTTTCATGCTTTACTCCTTTTTGATAACAACAATGCCGGCCGCAGCAGCCTGCGGCTAAGCTTCCTCTTGAGAATCCCTCTTTTCGAACCAGCTATAAACCGACGGGATGATGAGCAGGGTCAAAAGGGTCGAGGTGACGAGCCCCCCAACCACGACCGTCGCCAGCGGTTTCTGGATCTCCGAACCGGTCCCGCTGGCCAAAAGCATCGGTATCAGGCTGAAGATGGCGATGGCGGCGGTCATCAGCACCGGGCGGAGCCGGTCTAGGCTCCCCTTCCTGATCGCCTCCTGCAGCTCCATCCCCTCCTCGCGCAGCTGCGAGATGCGCGATACCAGCACAAGTCCGTTCAGGACCGCAACGCCGAAGAGGACCACGAACCCGACCGAGGCGGGGACGGAGAGGTACTGGCCGGAAAGAAAGAGCGCGAAGACCCCGCCGATCAGGGCGAAGGGGAGGTTCGAGATGACCAAAAGGGCGAGCCTGATCGACCTGAAGGTCACGTACAAAAGGAGAAGGATCAGGGCCACGGCCACGGGACCTATGATCATCAGCTTGTTCATCGCCCGCTGCTGGTTCTCGAACTGCCCACCCCAGGTCAGGTAATAACCCGGCGGAAGCTGCACCTTTTCCTTTATCTTCTGCTTTGCCTCGGCGACGAAGCCGCCTATGTCCCGGCCGGTGACGTTCATCTCGACCCCGATCCGCCTGACCCCGTCCTGGCGGCTGATCTGCGCCGGCCCCTCGACCATCTTCACCTCGGCCAGCTGCTCCAGGGGAACGTTGACCCCGGTCTTGGTGGTGACCAGGAGGTTTTTGATGGCGTCAAGAGAGTTCCTCTGCTCCTCGGGGAGCCGCACCGTGATGTCGAAGCTGCGGTTTTCCTCGTAGAGCTGGGAGGCGGCCTTGCCGGCGACGGCGATCTCGATCACCTTCTGCACGTCGCTTATGTTGAGCCCGAAGCGCGCGATCTTGGCCCGGTCTATGTCTACTGTGAGGTAGGGCTGGCCGGAGACCTTCTCCGCGTTCAGGTCCGTCCCCCCCCTGACGGTGGAGAGCACCTTGGCTATCTCCGCCGACTTCTCGCTCAAAACGTTTATGTCCTCGCCGAAGAGCTTCACGATCAGCTGGGCACGGGTTCCGGCCACCAGTTCGTCGATGCGGCACTGGATCGGTTGGCTGAAGCCGAAGTTGATCCCGGCGATGGACTCAAGCGACTCGCGCATCTCGTTGGTGAGCTCTTCCTTGCTGATGTCGCGCTTCCACTCGCTCTTCGGCTTGTAGATCCCGACGTACCCGGTCTTGTCGGAGCCGCGGGTGTCCAGAGCCACGCCGGTCTGCCCGGTCCTTGAGACCACCGTTTCCAGTTCCTGGAACTGCATCAGCTTCTCCGCGGCCCGCTGGTTCACCTCCATCGCCTTCGCCAGCGACACACCCGGAAGCAGGGCCACGTCCATGTCGAAAGAGCCTTCATCCATGGTCGGTATGAACTCGGTGCCGAGCTTTGTGACCAAAAGCAGCGAGACCAACAAGAGTCCCCCCGCGCCGGCCAAGACCGCCTTGCGCCTGCTCATGGCCCAGTCGAGAAGCGGCAGATAGAGGAGATTGGCCTGATGCATCAGGTAGCTCTCCTTCTCCGGCTGCGGCTTAAGAAACAGGATGCAGAGCACCGGGATCACGAAGATGGAGAGGAACAGCGAAGCCAAAAGCGCGATGGCGACCGTGATGGCGAGCGGGCTGAACATCTTCCCCTCGATCCCCTCCAGCGAGATGATGGGGATGAAGGTAAGCGCGATGATCAGCTCTCCGAAGATGCTGGGCTTTCGCACCTCCATCACAGCTTTCAGCACGGTAGTCAGTTTGGGATGCTTCCCCCCCTCCTCGCTTAGGTGCCTCTGCACGTTCTCCACCTGGATGATGGTGGTGTCGATGATCATGCCGATGGAGATGGCGAGCCCGCCGAGCGACATCAGGTTCGCGCTGATGCCGGCGAGCTTCATGACGATGAAGGTGGCCAGAAGCGACAGCGGCAGGGCGATCAGGACCACGAGGCTCCCCCTGAAGCTGTTCAGGAGCAGGTAGAGCACGATGAGGACAAGGATGGCACCCTCGACGAGCGCCTTGTTCACCGTGCCCACGCTCGCCTTGACGATGTCGCTGCGATCGTAGAAGGGGACGATCTTCATGCCGTCGGGAAGGACGTTGTTCTCGTTGATCTCCTTCACCTTGGCCGCCACCCGCCGCACCACGTCGCGGCTGTTCTCGCCGCGCAGCATCATGACGATGCCGCCCACGCATTCGTCCTTGCCGTTTTTCATGGCGGCCCCCATCCGGACCGCCTCCCCTACCTTGACCTGGGCCACGTCCCGCAGGTAGGTGGGGGTTCCGCCTGCCGACTTGAGGACTATGTTCTCGATGTCCGCGGTGTCCCGGATCAGCCCAACGCCCCGGACGATGTACTGGTCCGTCCCCCGCTCAAGAAGGTTCCCCCCGACGTTCTCGTTGTTGCTCCCGATGGCCTCGTAGACGTCCTCGACCGTCACTGCGTGCTTCAGCAGTTTTTCCGGCGAGACCAGCACCTGGTACTGCTTGAAGTAGCCGCCGAAGGAGTTGATCTCGTTCACGCCGGCCACGTTTTTAAGCTGCGGTGTGACGATCCACTCCTGGACCGTGCGCAGGTTGGTGAGATAGGCGATCTTCTGCTGCGGGTCCTGCGGCATCTTCCCTTCGAGGGTGTACTGGTAGATCTCCCCCATGGCGGTGCCGATGGGCCCCATGGCGACCTCGACCCCCTTGGGGACCTTCTCCCGCGCCTCCGCCAGCCGCTCGAAGACGAGCTGCCGCGCGAAGTAGATGTCCACGTTGTCCTTGAAGACGATGGTGACGATTGAGAGGCCGAACTTCGTGACCGAGCGCATCTGCTCGATGTCGGGGAGGCCGCGCATCGCCATCTCTATCGGGTAGGTGACGTTTCTCTCGATCTCGATGGCGGAGAGTCCGTCCGCGTGGCTCACCACCTCGACCTGGATGTTGGTTACGTCGGGGAACGCGTCGATGGGAAGTCGGTAATACGAGTAGAGCCCGAACGCGATGATTAAGAGCGACAGGAACAGGATCATCGCCCTGTGCCGCAATGTGTAGGAAACTATTTTCTCAAGCATGGTCCCTCGCTATAAATCGTTAACAGATTGGCTGGCATCTCCCCCCCATCAAGGAAGTCTCAGGGAGGTCGCGCACCAAGCATTGCACGACAATTCGCGTCCCCCCCTTTGCGAAGGGGGGACAGGGGGGATTTAGCTCTGGTACACCAGCTGGAAATCCCCCGTTAAGAGCAGCAGGTCATTTCCCGTGGCCGTGTTCGTCGACCACTTCCCCTTTTTTCACCTCGGACTTGAGGATGAAAGCCCCCTTCTCGGCGTAAGTCTCCCCCGCCTTCAGACCGGAGGCGATCTCCACCAGGCCAGCCGCGCTTCTTCCCAGTTGCACCTGGCGCGCCTCGAACCGGTTCCCCTCTTCGGCGACGAAGACGACCTTCTTCCCGTCCAGGTCCTGGACCGCGTCTTCGGGGACCGCGAGCACCGGGGGAGCGTCGGCCGCGAGGGCGAGTTCGGCGGTAGCGAACATCTCGGGCTTCAGCTTCCTTGCGGGGTTTTTCACCTCGACCCTCGCCTTCACGGTGCGGGTCGACTCGTCCACCAGGTCGGCTATGTAAGTGATGCGCCCCTTGAGCTTCAGGTCGGGGAAGGCGCCGACGGTGACCACAGCCCCCTGCCCCTTATGCACCTTCGCCAGGTCCTTTTCGTTTATGTCCACGAGCACCCAAACCGAGGAGAGGTCCGCGACCGTGTAGAGGCTTTTCGACGGATCGGCAAGCTCGCCCACGATGGCGTGCTTCTCGGTTACGATCCCGCTTATAGGCGAGCGGACCGGCAACAGCGGCTTCCTGGCTCCCGCCCTTACTTCGGCGAGGGAAACCCCGTACAGGGAGAGGCGCTCCTCGTCGGTGGCAAGCTCAGTCTGGGCTGTCTTGTAGTCGGTCTCAGCCTGCAGGATGTCCTTACGCGCCGCGATTTTCCTGTCCACCAGCGCCTTCACTCGGTCCATGTTCCCCTGGACCAGGGCGAGCCTAGTCTTCGACTGGCGGTAGCGGCTGATCGCTTCGCCGATCTCGACACTGTCGAGGGTGGCCAGTGACTGCCCGGCCGAAACGCTGTCGCCAAGGGAGGCGCGCACCGAAACCACCTTCCCGGGGATGCGGGGCGCCACATGGGCGATCCGGTCCGCATTCACCTCCACCTTGCCGGTGGCCCGTATCACTCCCGCCAGCTGCTGCGGCTTCGCCGCCGCCAGCACCACGCCGTTTTGCTTCTGGACCTCGGGAGCCATGGTAACACTGCCGGCGGCGCCGTGTTCGTCATGACCGGATTCCCCGGCATGCTCCCCCTCGTGCCCTTTTTCCCCGGCGTGCCCCTCTCCCTCATGCTTTTCTTCCGCATGCCCGGCTTCGCCGGCATGCTCGCCTTGTTCCGAACCGGCGCCGTTCATCTGGACCAGGCGATAGGTAAAGGCTCCCGCCAGGGCGAGGGCCAGGATTATTCCAACGATCTTTGCTTTCTTGCTCACTGCACACCTCCGGTAAGTTCGACAGCCGCCGCAGCTTCCAGTTTAAAAAGCGCAAGCTGGCGCTGGTACAAGGCATCCAGGTACCCCTGGTTCACCTCGAGGTACTTCTTCTGCTCTTCGAAGACCGTCAGGACTGGGACTTCGCCCAACTGGTAGGCCTCGCGGGTCAGTTTCAGGTTCTCCTCCATCTGGGGCATGATGTTCCTGAAGTACAGGGAGAGGACCTGTTCCGCGTTCGAGAGGCTGGCATACGCCGCAGCCACCTCGCGCTCCACCCGGCTTGCCGCCGCTGCCAGCCTGTTGCCGGCGCTGTCCCGTCTGGCGCTTGACTCGCGGAGCCCCGGCTGGTTCTTGTCGAAGAGCGGTATCGGCATAGAGAGGGTAAGGCCTACGGTATAGGATGTGTCCTTCCCTTCCAGCCCGGCCACCTCGACGGCGGTGGTGTCGCGCTTTAGCCCAAGGCCCGCAGTCAGGTTGGGGATACCCTCGGCCTTTGCCAGGGAAAGCTCCGCGCTCCCCTTCTCCGCCTCAGCCCGAAGCGCCATGAGGTCAGGGCGCCGCTCCTGGGCGAGCCTGAGAAGTTCCGCCTGCGCCTGCTTTACCGCGCCGCCTGCTTCCAGCGACCCGGTGGGGAGCGCCGGTTCGACCTCCTTTCCCCCCAAGAGCAAGGAGAGCTCGGCCCGGCTGGCCAGAAGACCCTCAAGCGCCGCGCTTCTTGCCCCCTCGCTTCTCGCCAGCTCGACCTGCACCAGGTTCAGTTCCAGTTCAGGTATGTCACCTGCGGCCAACCGTTCCTTCGCCACCTGGTAAAGGTGGCGGTTCAGCTCGATAGCCCCCTCGGTCAACTTCAGCTTCCTGACCGCCAAAAGCACCTGGTAAAAGCGCGACTTGGCGTCGAGCCTAAGCAGCCTCTCCCGGTCAGTCAGTTGCCAGCGGTAGACCTCCAGCTCCTTCTGCGCCAGGGCGACCCTTTTCTCCCTCTTTCCCGCCAGTAGGAATTCCTGCGACACCCCGACGGAGAAGGCGTTCTCGCCGCTGTTGCCTGTAAGCGCGCCCGATTCGAGGCTTACCTCCAGGGACGGGTTGGGGAGCAGCCCAGCCCTGATCCTTCCAGCTTCGCGAAGCCCCTTCTCATCCCGGAAAGCCTGCAACTCTGCGTTGTTTTGTAGTGCTATCTCCACTGCCTGCTGCAGCGACATCTCCTCGGCCCGGGCGTTCCCTGCGAACGCACCCAGCAGCAGGGCGATTCCGGCGAACAGCGAGCCGTTTTTCTTCATCAGCGGCACATCGAACACGTACCAACCTCCTATAGTAGTTATCAGTTGTTCCTTGAAAGTCAGGCCGGATGCCGCTGGCAGAGATCCCCTGGCGCCGCTCCTTCATGCTTGGAGGGTGCAGAAACCGCAGGGAATGGACCTGTGCCTGGATGCACAAACGCGTGCATAGCTCGACGCGCAGCGGCACCGGTGCCTAAGGCGTCTGCAATCCGGCCGACAAGGTGCTGGCGAGGCCAAGCCGCGCCAACGGGTCAGTGAAAAAGGTTCTGAGGATTAAGCGAGATTCTGAGGTGGGATGAACTTGGGCAGATAGACTTCGGGTATAAGCCTGAAAGAGGTAAAGCTAGAGAGATCTGAAAAGACAGGTAAGTAGTTCAGTCGGAACAGCTGGGGCGCAACGGTGACGTGGCACAGACAGTTGACGCAGTCGTCGCATGCAGGGCTGTCGGAGTCGTGGTGATCGTCAGGGCAGCAGGGCGCGCCGACGCTCGCGGCGACGTCCGTGCCTGCGTAATCCTGCAAGCTCGAGATCTGCGACTCCAGGGCGTGCGCCGTACTGCATACCCCGTTGCAAAGCACCAGGAATACGGAGGCGAGTATGAACCAGGAGACGTATTTAAAAAGTGGTTTCTCTCTCATAAGCTGGCGCGAATATAGCGAAGGAATGCCGATCGTGTCAAGAGAAACCACCTTATACTAATCACCGTTTTCAGTCGAAGAGTTCTTCCAGGAACGACTTCTTCCGGTAAGGCTTGTGACCGTGGCCGTGTCCGTGGTCGTCATGCCTGTAGCCATGATGCTGGGGCTCCCCCTCGTACGGTTGCTGCCCCTGGTACTGCGGTTGCGGCGGCTGAGGAGTCGCAGCACCTATCGAGGAGCGCTCGATGATCTTGTCGAGTTCGCCACGGTCAAGCCAGACGCCGCGGCACTCCGGACAGTAATCGATCTCGACTCCCTGACGCTCAGCCATCACCAGGTTCACCGTGTTGCATACCGGACACTTCATGATAAGTCCTCCTTTTGGTTTTGTTCCCCTTTTGCCAACGGTTTTCCCTGTTACTGTGCCGCCATCCGCCTCAGCACCTGCTCCAGCTTGCGCAACTGTTCGCCGTAACCGGCCCAGTCTCCCTGGCGCTGCAGGTTCATAGCCCTTTCGTAGATCGCCATCGCCTCCTTGGCCAGCCCACCAGCGGGGGTTCCCGCAGCCGGGCCGGGCGCACCGGACGGCGCGGAAGAGGAAGCTGCGGGGAGAGTCGGCGCTCCCTTTCCCGTCCCGAAAAGACGCTGCAGCGCCATTTCCAGGTTCTCCTCCATCACCACCTGGTCGCCGAAGGCCACGATCACCCGCTTCAGCTCGGGAAGCCCTGCCTTGTCGGCTGCCAGAAAGAGCGGCTGCACGTAGAGGAGCGACTTTTCGATGGGGATCACCAGCAGGCTTCCCCGGATCACCTCTGAGCCGCGCTGGCTCCAGAGGGTGAGCTGCTGCGAGATGAAGGAGTCCTGGTTGATGCGCGCGTCGATCTGCTTGGGACCGTAGATCAACCGGTCGCGTGGGAAGGTGTACGCCCTGACCTTCCCGTAGTTTTCACCGTCGCAGCGCGCCGTGAGCCAGGCGGCCAGGTTGTCGCGGTTGGACGGGGTGAAGGGAAGCAGCAGGATGTACTCCTCACTCTTCTCGCCCGGGAGCTTCATGATGGTGTAGTACGGTTCCATCGGCTTTTCCCCAAGGGCCGGGACCTGCCAGAGGTTCTCCTTGTTGTAGAACACCTTCGGGTCGGTCATGTGGTAGGCAGCGTAGAGGGCCGCCTGCACCTGGAGGAACTGGTGCGAGTACCTGACGTGCTTCCTGAGGTCAGCGGGCATGGCGTCGATCGGCTGGAACAGCCCGGGGAAGACACGGGAGTAGACCTTGACCATAACGTCGCCGGGATCGCTCACATAGTAAGCGACCGTGCCGTCATAGGCGTCCACCACAGCCTTGACCGAATTGCGCAGGTAGTTGCCACCTCCCTTGATCGGCCTGGAGTAAGGTAGACGGTCAGAGAAGGTGTAGGCGTCGATGATCCACTTGAGCTTTCCCTGCTCGTCCACCACCAGGTAGGGGTCGCTGTCGAAACTGAGGAACGGGGCGATAGCGCTCACTCGCTCTCTTATGTTCCGGTTGTAGAGGATCCGGCTCTGCGGGGTGATGTCCGAGGAAAGGAGGATCTTCTCGGTCTTGAACCTCCCGGCGAAGAGCGCCTTTCTGAGCAAGGAGTCGAGAGGCACCCCCCCCTTGCCGGCGTAGGTGGTGTTGACGTTGCCGGCGGCGGTGGGATAGCTGAACTCCGGGACCTTGGTCTTCACGACCACGTAGTCGTTGGAGAGCTCACCGTAGTAGATCTCGGGCCTCGTCACCTTTATGTCGGCCAGGCTCACCGCCGGGATGTCCTTGACGAAGAACTCCGGCAGCCCTTCCTTGCTGATGCGGCTCACCGGCCCGAAGGTGATGCCGTTTCCGTGGGTGAAGATGAGCCGTTCGTTGATCCAGTTCTTGCTGGGGAGGTCGCTGTAGGAAAGCTCGCGCGGCGATAGCATCACCTGCGCATAGCTGCCGTTCACCATGTAGCGGTCGTTGTCCACGTCGAAGAACTTGTAGTAGGTCCGGATCTGCTGCAGCTGGCTGTAGGTCTTCAGAAGCGGCGCGTGGTCCCAGAGCCGGATGTTCTTCATGGTCGCTTCGTTGTTGGCGATATCTGCGGCGGTGAGCTTCGCGTCCACGTCGAAGGGGATGGTCTCGATCTTGTCGAGGTCGTAGCCGTAGCGGGTGAACTTCAGGTGGTTCTCCAGGTACGGGGTCTCCAGCGTCAGCTCGTTGGGGGCTACCTTGAACTTCTGCAAAAGACCGGGATATACCCGCACCCCAGCGAGGTAAAGCGCCGCCACCACGAGGGCAGGTATGAGAGCGAGGCGCCAGTTCCCCTTCCAGATCCCCGCAGCCAATAGCACGCCGGCAACTGGGGTGAGGAAGGTGACTATGCGGTACATCGGCAGCCTGGCGTGGACGTCGACGTATCCGGCGCCGGTTAAGATGCCATTGTTGGCGAAAAAGAGCCGGAAGCTCTCCAGATAGAGCCCACCCGCGACTACGAGCGAAAAGCAGCCGATCAGTACGGCCAGATGACGGCGGGCCATAGGGTCGATGCCGGCCCCGCTGTCACGGAGAAGGATTCCCCCCTTGACCACGTAGACGGCCGCCGTGAGAATCAGGGCCGCCAGCACCATGAACCCGCAAAAGAGCTGCAGCAGCTCCAGGAAAGGAAGGGTGAAGAGGTAGAAGCCGACGTCCTTGCCAAGAACCGGGTCTGCCATCCCTACATCGGAGCGGTTCACGAACAAAAGGAGCTTTTCCCAGCGGTACGAGCCCCAGGTGCCGCCCAAAAAGGCAAGGACCAGCGAGACCAGGACCCCCAGCGGCCGCAGCACCTGCCCCAGCGTTCTGCCGTTGAAGCGCAGGTCGCGCCCGCCGACGATGTGGACGCCAGGCGCCGGAAACTCGCCCCTGTTGGCGTATCTGAGGTTCAGCTGCAGGAAGGCGAACAGCAGCAGCCCGAAGAGAAGGCCGGCTATGCTTTGCGCGTACATGGTCGTAATGAAGACTGAGGCGTACCCCGTCTCATTGAAGAACAACCAGTCGCTGTAAAAGTTCAGCAGGTAACCGGCGAAGGGGAGAAGAAACAGCAGCGCCAGAAGAACCAGCATCGATTTTTGTTTGAGCATCGGCGTCCCCTTTCACGGGTGAAGTTTCTGTTCGGGGCAGCTTGACGGCAAGTAGTGTTTACTTGTTTTCGGCTGCGGTGTCGAGACGCGGCTCGTGCAGCTTGACCGGCGTCCCTCTCCGCATCCTCAGGTTGAGCATCTCGACCATCACAGAGAAGGCCATGGCGAAGTAGATGTACCCTTTGGGGATGTGCATGTCCAGGCCGTCGCCGATCAGGGCCACGCCGATCATGAGCAGGAAGCTAAGCGCAAGCATCTTGATGGTCGGGTGCTTTTCCACGAAGGCACTGATCTTGCCCGAGAAGAGCATCATGAAGCCCACCGCGATGACCACCGCGGCAATCATGATGAAGAGCTGGCTTGCCATCCCTATGGCGGTGATGATGGAGTCGAGGGAAAAGACGATGTCCAGGAGCAGGATCTGCACCAGCACCGCGCCGAAGGTAGCCCCCACTTTGGCTGAGGCGATCACCTCCTCACCCTCCAGTTTCTCGTGGATCTCCATGGTGCTCTTCCAGAGCAGGAACAAGCCGCCCGAGATCAGGATCAGGTCGCGCCCGGAGATCTCGTTGCCGAAGACCGAGAAGAGCGGATCGGTAAGCCCCATGAGCCAGCTGAGCGAGAAAAGAAGCGCCACCCGGATGAACATCGCCAGCCCGAGGCCGGTGAGCCTCGCCTTTTCCTGCTGGTCCGCTGGGAGCTTGCTTGCCTGTATCGAGATGAAGATGATGTTGTCTATCCCAAGCACTATCTCAAGTGCGCTCAAGGTGACCAGTGCCAGCCAGACCTGCGGGTCGGTAAACCATTCCATTTAGCGGTTCTCCTGAAAATTAAGTAGATGGCCCTGTTCCAACAGAGCCTGACGTCGCGTCTTCTCCCCAGACAAGGTGAATCCCCCCTCCCTGACCCTCCACCTCCAGGGGAGGGACAAGCCGTCCGTCCCTCCTAAAAAGAGGGGGCTTCGGGAGCCTTCCGTCGCCCACCAAGAGAGGGTTTTAGGGAGCCTTTCGTCTTTCGCCAAGGAGCGGGGGGTGGGGAGCCTTCCGTCCCCTCCCCCCAGCGGGGGGAGGTTGGGAGGGGGGGTTAGCAGCGGAATGAAATTAGTACCTCGCCATCTGCTCCAGCCGCGCGATCCGCTCCTCCATGGGGGGATGAGTCGAAAAGAGCGAGGCGATGCCGCCGCCGGTCAGCGGGTTCACGATGAACATGTGGGCTGTTGCCGGCCGCGCCTCCTGCATCGGAAGCGCCTGCGACGCCATGTGGAGCTTCCTGAGCGCCGAGGCGAGCGCCAAGGGGCGCCCGCAGATCTCGGCCCCGGAGGCATCCGCCAGGTATTCGCGGGAGCGGGAGACCGCCATCTGGATCAGCATGGCTGCGATGGGAGCGATGATGGCCATGGCGAGCGAACCGACGAGTCCGCCGATGCCGCCCCCCTCTTCGTCGTCGCCCCGCCCTGCCCCGAACATGGCGCCCCACTGGAGCATGTTGCCGATCATGGAGATGGCGCCGGCGAAGGTGGCCGCGATGGTGCCGACCAGGATGTCGCGGTTTTGGACGTGCGCGAGCTCGTGCGCCATCACCCCTTCAAGCTCCTCGGGAGAGAGGATGCGCAGGATCCCTTCCGTGGCCGCGACCGCGGCGTGCTCAGGGTTTCGCCCCGTGGCGAAGGCGTTGGGGCTGTCGGAGGGGATGATGTAGACCTTGGGCATCGGGAGCCCGGCGCGGGAGGCCAGGTGGCGCACCATGTTGTAGAACATGGGGTGGTCCTGCTCTCCGATCTCCTGGGCGCCGTACATCTTGAGGACGATCTTGTCGGAGAACCAGTAGGAGAAGAAGTTCATGCCGAGCGCCATGACAAAGGCGGTCACCATGCCGGTCCTGCCGCCCAGGGCGCTTCCCATGGTAACCATGAGAACGGTGAGAAGAGCCAGTAGGAAGGTTGTCTTTAGTCTTTGCATAGTATTTACCTCGACGATTGTAGTTAAGTCCGTTTCTGGACCTCTTTTTGTCACCGTGGGTAAATAAAAAGACCTCTACCCACGACGTTTGCATGGATAAAGGTCTTGTTGACAGGATATCTGCCCCGGCTCCGGGTCCAAAGACCGTATTGACGGAAACCGGGTCGGCCATTTCTCCGGCCGATAACTACTCCCCTTTAACGAGTTGTAATATAGTTTTTCCCCTTGCTCTTGTCAAGGGGGAAACAACTGGCAACTGTGAAAATGTGAGACAGACCGGGCGAACATCGACCTGTCAGTCCTGTCAGGCCTGCCACACAAATAAAAACGGCCCCTGCCTAAACAGGGGCCGCTGATACTGCGGGATTCAGGCTTTAGTCCATCTTGACGGGGACTTTTGCCTTGAGCACGAACTTGCCGTCCTTCACGTAGAGAAGGGAGAGCGGGCTCTTGATCGGCTCGCGGTTGGCCTGCATGCTGATGGTGCCGGAAACGCCTTCGAACCCTTTGGTCTTGGCAAGGGCGTCCTTGAAGACCTTGGGATCTACGCTGTTGGCGCGCTTCATGGAGTCGACCAAGAGCATCACTGCGTCATAGCCCTGGGCGTCGAAGAGACCCGGGAGTTCGCCGTTGTGCTTGGCCTTGAACGCCTCGATGAATTTCGCGGTCGCAGGAGTTGCCTGCTCGGTGGAGAAGCCCAGAGCGGACATGGAGCCCTCGACGGCGGGGCCGCCCAGCTCGATGAATTTGGGCGAGAAGAGTCCGTCGCCGCCGAACATCGGAGCCTTGAGCCCCTGCTTGCGCGCCTCTTTCATGATGAGAGCGCCCTCGGTGTAGTAACCGGAGAAGAGGATTACGTCCGGCTTCTGTCCCTTGATGTTGGTGATCTGTGCGGAGAAGTCCTTGTCGCCGTCCTTCACCTTCTCGTCGGCTACGATCTTGATGGAAGGAACTTTGGCGGCCGCGTCGCGGAAGGTCTGGGAAAGGCCTACCGAGTAGTCGTTGTTGTCGGAGGTAATGATCGCCACCTTCTTGAAGCCGAGGTCCTTCGCGAAGTACTGGATGACGGCGGGAATTGCGATGGAGTCAAGCAGGGTGTCGCGGAAGATGTAATCGCCCACTTCGACAACGCCCGGGCCGGTGGCGCCTGCGGAGAGGAGCACCACGCCTGCCTTCTGCGCGATGGGAGCTGCGACCTTGGTGATGCCGGTGGTCGGGTCGCCGACGATGGCGGTCACGCTGTCACGGGAGATGAACTTCTGGGTCACCGAGGCGCCTTCCTGCTTGTCGCCGCGGTTGTCGGCCTCGACGATCTCGATCTGCTTGCCGAGAATGCCGCCGGCTGCGTTGATTTCAGCAGCGGCCATCTTCATGCCTTCGAGAGTCGGCTTGCCGAACATCGCCACGTCGCCGGTAAGAGCGCCGAGGAAGCCGATCTTGACGGTGTTGCCGGCCGGTTTGGCAGCCTCACCCGGGGCCGGGGCCTCTTCCTTCTTCTTGCAGCCGAAAGCGCCGGTTGCGAGCATCGCTACCAAGAGCAATGCACTGATCTTCTTAAAGCTCATGCAGACTACCTCCTTAGGATGTTGGTCACATTGTAAAGTCAAGAATCACCACGTCAGCAGATTTTAATTGTCAGACATTTAATGTCAAGACAGCCACCAACGTAATTTATCTTCCCCGGTACAGACAGTACCGGGGAAGATCGTTTGGAGATTAGAAGTTGTACTTGGCAATGAGCTTCACGTCGTACGGGTTGTCTTCGTTGGTGAAATAGTCGCCAAGGAAGAGGTAGCCCGCGCGTGCACCGAGAGTCACGTTGGCGGTCAGCTTGTAGTAAGCTTCTGCGTTGACCTCGGTGCCGAGGTAGTCGCTGCTCCCTGCGCCGGAGGTGTTCTTGGCAACTGCGGCAAAGCCTGCGTTGGCGCTTGCGGAGACCTTGTCGTTGAAGGTGTAGTCGTAGCCTACGGTACCCTCGATGACACCCTGACCGTTGTTGGCGACGTCATACATGATGGCGTTGTCGATGGTGGTCTGGTACTTGTCGCGGTTCAGCATGGTCATCTCGGCGTCGTAGAACTGGCCGCCCTCGGTCCAGCCGGGCTTGCTGTGAGCGATGTAGAACTGATCGCTGCCGCCGCTTACGTAGAGGAACTCGGAGCGCAGGGTGCCGCCGGCCAGGGGCATCTTGGCGCCGACGTTGAAGGTGTAGCCTTTGGCGTCGGTGTCCTTGGAGAGGTCGCCGAACTGCTTCAGGAAGAAGCCGTTCAGGGCAACCGGGCCGACGTTGCCGGCAGCGTTGATGCCGAGGTTATGGACCTTCGCGCTCTGGATGGTGGAGGTGAAGTCGTTGCTGTCGTCACTGATGTAGTAGTAAGCAGCGCCGACGGTCAGGTCCTTGGATACGCTGTACTTGCCGTCGAGGGTGAACATGTCGTTGGTGTTTCTGCCCAGGCGGGTGGTATCCTGCGGGCCGACGTTGTTGGAATCCATCAGGCGGAAGAAGCCTGCGGAGACGCTGGCATTGGCGTAGTCGTGGGAGAGGAGGATACCGGCGACGTCGGTGTCGAATACCATGCCCTTGAAGGAGTCGTTGTAGGGCATCATACCGATCTTGGTGTTGAGCTGCGGGTAGGCCAGGTCGAGGTAGAGGTGCTTGGTCTCCATGTTCACGGAGTCAGCACCGATAGCGCCGCCGGTGCCCGGTCCCGAGGTATAGGAGCTGTTGCCCCAGTAGTTGTAGTCGAATTCGAACTTGGTGACCAGTTTCACATGGTCGTCAGCCTTGGCGGTGTAGCCCAGGCGCACGCGCTGCACGAAGTAGTTTTCGCTCGGTGCGTCCTTCTGGGTAACGCCGCTGCCGCTGAAGTTGGACATGTCGTAGAAAGCGGTGAAGGCGCCGTTGAACTGGTTTTCCAGTGCCAGGGCGGGTACTGCGGACGCTGCGGACAGCGCTGTTGCGATTGCTGCTACCAAAAGCTTTTTGTTCTTCTTCTTCATTACATCCTCCTCGGTTTGGTTATTTTATTGCAGGTCCTGCTGGTACAACTGAACACTGATAACGCCGGGGAAAGCGACCACCACCTTTCCAACTGAAGATAAAAACGATGCAAAAGCCGATTTGGTGCTCAACGTGGCACACCCACAAGGCGCCACGGCAGCAGTTACAGTATCTGGCTCAGGAACAGCTTCGCGCGCTCATGGGAGGGCGCGGTGAAGAAATGCTCCGGCGTACCCTCCTCCACGATCCTTCCGGCGTCCATGAAGATCACCCGGTCCGCCACCTCGCGGGCAAACCCCATCTCGTGCGTTACCACCGCCATGGTCATGCCGTCCTTGGCGAGATCCTTCATCACGTCCAGCACCTCGCCGATCATCTCGGGGTCGAGTGCCGAGGTGGGCTCGTCGAAAAGGAGCATCTTCGGGTCCATGGCGAGCGAGCGGGCGATGGCCACGCGCTGCTGCTGCCCTCCGGAGAGGTTCCCCGGGTAGGCCTTTGCCTTGGCGACCAGCCCCACTTTCTCCAGGAGCATCATCGCCTTTTCTTCCGCCTCGAACTTCGAGCGCTTCCGGACCACGATCTGCGCCAGGGTGAGGTTCTCCAGCACGGTCTTGTGCGGGAAGAGGTTGAAGGACTGGAAAACCATACCCACCTCCTCGCGCACCTTGGTGATGTCGGTCTTCGGGTCCATGATATCCATGCCGTCGACGATCATCTTGCCACGGTCGATCTCCTCGAGCCTGTTGATGGATCTGAGGAGCGTCGATTTGCCGGAACCGGAGGGGCCGATGATGACCAGCTTCTCGCCGTCATAGATGTCCAGTGAAACCCGGTCCAGGGCCCGGAATGAGCCGTAGATCTTCACGATCTCGGTCGCCTCTACCATCTTTCTGCGCTTACTTGTTGACACTGACACGCTCCTCCATGACGCCGATGACCTTCGAGAAGAACAAGGTGATGATCAGGTAGATCAGCGCTATGACCGTGTAGGTCTCGAAATAGGTGAAAGACTCCGAGGCGAACTCGCGGCCGCGGCGCAATAGGTCGGCAACTGCGATGATGGAGACCAGCGAGGAATCCTTCAAAAGGGCGATGAACTCGTTGCCTACCGGGGGAAGGATCACCTTCACCGCCTGCGGCAGGATGACGTGGATCATGGTCTGGCGCCCGTTCATGCCGAGCGACAGCGCCGCTTCCCTCTGTCCCTTGTGGATCGACTCGATCCCCGCGCGCACAACCTCGCCCATGTAGGCGCCGTAGCAGACAGCCATGGCGATTATGGCGGAAAGGATCGGGGGGACCTGCACGAAACGCCCCAGGGCGTAATAGATGTAGAAGATCTGCACCAGAAGCGGGATGCCGCGGATGATCTCGACGTAGAGCGATGCTGCGCCGTTGAAGAACCGGTTCTTGGAGATGCGCCCCAGGCCGGTGAAGAGACCGAAGACGATGGCAAGGAGTATCGCCCCGAGGGTCACCTGGAAGGTGACCAGGATGCCGTCGGGAACGAACTTGATAATGTTGAGGTACGGGTCGGGTTTGGTCTGTACCAGGTAGACCAGGGTGCCGATGGCCCCGAAGAAGGCTATGCGCCACGCGGTGAAGAGTCCGCGGTCGCTTTTGCGGGGGATGGCTGCGCCGTCCCCGACGTCGATGATCTGCTTCTTTGCTTCAATGCTCATCAGTTATTCATACCGTCCTGTCCGACCTAACCTGCCGGCTCGCTTTGATTTTTCACCTTTTTACGTATACGCTCTCTGGCCAAAAAACGGCTCCTGCAGGTGGCCTCGGCGGTGTCAGCGCCCTTGCTTGCCGCTCCTGCAGGAGCCAATTCAGCACCTACTTAAGGTGCCACTTCTTCTTGAGCTGCTGGTCGATCTTTTTCTTCTGGACGCCTGCGATCCCCTTGTTCAAGAGGGCGACCAGGTCCTTGTTACCCTTCTTGACCACGATGCCGTAAGCCTCTTTGGTGAAGGGCTGGCCCACGATCTTGAACTTGTTGCTGTATTCCTTCTTGTCCAGTGCGTAGGTGACGGCGGTGGGCTGGTCGCAAACCACGCCGGAGATGCGGCCGGCAGCCATGTCCTCGAAAGCGAGGCCGACTTCGTCGTAGGTCTTAAGCTCAACGCCGGCAACCTTCTTTATCTCCATGGCGCCGGTGGTGCCGATCTGGGCGCCGAGCTTCTTGCCCTTCAGGTCGCCGATCTTGGTCCCCCTTTCAGCTTTGGGCACCACCAGGATCTGTCCGATGCTGATGTAGGGAACGGTGAAGTCGAACTTGGCCTTGCGCTCGTCGGTGATGGTGACCGAGGAGATGATGGCGTCGTACTGGCCGGCGGCGATGCCCGCGAAGATGCCGTCCCAGGCGGTGTTCTTGAAGGCGGCCTGGAAACCGGCCTCCTTGGCGACTGCGTTCATGAAGTCGATATCGAAGCCGACGATTTTCTTGTTGGCATCCACGAACTCCATCGGAGGCCAGGTCGCGTCGGTGGCGACGGTTACGGTTTTCGGTGCGGCCAGGGCTGCGGTGGCAAAAAGACCTGCGAATGCCACAACGGCTGCCATGATACGAATAGCTTTCATACTTCCTCCTTAGTTCTAGTTAATATTAAACAGAACACACCTTTTAACATTTTCGCGCATACTTTTAAAGATAAAATCGACTCTTGTCAACCACTTAATAAATAAGCAGTTGCACGACCAGTAAGCTCATGTTAAGTTGTCATACCACAACTAAGTGAAATCAAGGTTTTATGAGGTCAAACAACGTTGAGATCTGTTAAAAAAATTCAGGCGGGTATACTGCTTCTGATAACGACGTTCTTCTGGGGTGTAACTTTTACCATAGTAAAAGATGCGGTCAATCAGGTTGATGTCTTTGTATTTCTTTCTCAAAGATTTTTAATTGCATCCGCCATCATGCTTCCCCTGGCTCTGGCCCGCGCTAGTAGATTAAACCCTCGGCTTCTCGTCAACGGTTGTGTGCTCGGCGTCCTTCTTTTTGCGTCCTATGCATTCCAGACCATGGCGCTGCAGTACACGAGCGCGTCCAACACCGGTTTTCTGACCGGCTTGAACGTCGTCCTGGTCCCTCTGTTCGGCGCTCTCCTTTTCCGGCTTCCTGCAGGACCCGGCATACGCTGGGGCGTGGGGCTCGCGGCTCCCGGGCTCTTCCTGCTCTGCGGCAACGGCAGCCTGAGCTTCAACTACGGCGACATCCTGGCCGCTGTCTGCGGCGGCTGCGTCGCGCTGCACCTCCTATACACGAGCCACTTTTCCCGTCAGGCCACAAGCGACGTCTACCTTTTGACCACCCTGCAGCTCACCGTGGTCGGGCTCCTGAGCCTGGCGACTGCTACGGTGCGCGGCAAGGAGGTTTTCGTCTGGCACCCGGAACTTCTATGGACCCTGGTGGTCTGCGTGCTGATCGCCACCATCTTCGCCTTCCTGGTGCAGACGACCATGCAGAAGTTCATCAGCCCCGCTCACACCGCCCTCATCTTCTGCACCGAACCGGTATTCGCCGCAGCCTACGCCTATTACGCCGCAGGCGAGCGGCTCGGCTTCTTCGGTGTCACAGGGGCAGCGTTGATCCTCGCAGGGATGATCGTCTCCGAGCTGCTGCCGGATGAGGGAAAAGAAGGAGAGGAAGTAGCCGCCGTTACAGCGGAAGGGTAGACAGCTACGCGTTGACATAATTCATAGCGTGTAATAGAAAACTGGCGCAAGGGATGAAGGGGATAACTGCTTCCATCGCTTTCATCCCTGTATAGAGATAACGTCAGGTCGAAGCACGACTTGAGCACACAAAGTGACAGGCGAGGGATAGATGAACCAGAAAAAGGAAAGCGGATACAGCGAGCTGAAGCACCATTTCGCAAGCGACAATTATGCGGGGATCTGCAAGGAAGCCTGGGCGGCCATGGCTGAGGCCAACCGGGGCATGGCAAGCTCCTATGGCGACGATTACTGGACTGCCGAGGCCTGCGAGAAGATCCGCGAACTGTTCGAGACCGACTGCGAGGTCTTCTTCGTCTTCAACGGCACCGCCGCCAACTCTCTCGCCCTCGCCTCCTTGTGCCAGTCCTACCACTCCATCGTCTGCCACGAGATGGCGCACATAGAGACCGACGAGTGCGGCGCCTCCGAGTTCTTCTCCAATGGCACCAAGGTGCTCCTGGTCCCAGGAGAAAATGGCAAGATAAACCTCGACGCGGTGGAGCACACCATACACAAGCGCAGCGATATCCACTACCCGAAGCCCAGGGCGCTCAGCATCACGCAGGCCACGGAACTGGGGACGCTTTACAGCGTGAACGAACTGCAGGCGATCGGGGAACTTGCCAGGAAGCACTCGCTGCGGGTGCACATGGACGGCGCTCGTTTCTCGAACGCAGTAGCGGCACTGAACGTCACCCCGAAAGAGATCAGCTGGCAGGCCGGCGTCGACGTCCTGACCTTCGGTGGGACCAAGAACGGTTTTGCCGTGGGGGAGGCGGTGGTCTTCTTCAACAAGGAACTTGCCTTCGAGTTCGACTACCGCTGCAAGCAGGCGGGACAGCTCGCCTCCAAGATGCGGTTTCTCACCGCGCCCTGGATCGGCATGCTGGAAAGCGGCGCCTGGCTTAAAAACGCCGCGCACGCCAACAACTGCGCGAGGCTATTGGAAAGCGAGATCAAGAAGATACCGCAGGTGCGGGTCATGTTCCCGAGCCAGGCCAACTCGGTCTTCCTGGAGATGGCGCCCGAGGCGCTTGAGGCGCTGCGCGGTCGCGGCTGGCACTTCTACACCTTCATAGGATCCGGCGGCGCCAGGTTCATGTGTTCCTGGGATACCGACATTTCAGAAGTGGCGAACCTGGTAGCCGACATCAAGGCCTCGGTATAAACCCAAAAGGCACTCACCACAGAGGACACAGAGGGGCACAGAGGAAAATCTGAGGAACGGAAAAATGAAAGGTTTCTGGTTCCCCCCAAGTCTTTTGCTTCTCTCTGTGACCTGCGTCCACATCCGTGACCTCTGTGTTCCGATTTTTTGAAAAAACAAAGGGGACAGTCACCTCGCTTCATGCGGTGTCTGTCCCCTTTTTGTTTTTTCCTCTGTGGTTCCTCTGTGCCCCTCTGTGGTGAGTGCCTTTGCTCCGTGGACCTCCGCGATCCGCCTTCTCGTTTATTCCGCCTGTGGTTCCAGTTGGTGGGCTTTTGTGAAGTAGTGACGGGCCCCCTGCATAAGTATCAGGTAAGAGGTTATGGCAACCGCGCCGGTTATGGCGCACATTATGGCGATCTGGTACCTGACCGCAACCATCGGCTCGGTCCCGGAGAGGATCTGGCCCGTCATCATCCCCGGCAGGGAAACGATCCCCATGGCAGCCATGGTGTTCATGGTCGGCATCACAGCAGCTCTGAAAGCATTCTTGAGCGCCGGTTGGCATGCCTGCCGCCCGCTGGCCCCAAGACACAAGGCAGTCTCCATCTCGTCCCTGCGTTCCCGCATCTCCGCCGCAAGCCGCTCCGCAGCGAGGCTTGCCGCGTTCATGGAGTTGCCGATGATCATCCCCGCCAACGGTATCAGGTAGCGCGGGTCGTACCAGGGGGAGTAGTGAACTACCAAGGCGCAGAAAAAGAGGGTAACCCCACCGCAGCCAACCAGAAGCGAGGTCCCCACCACCTGGTAAAAGCGCGGCACCTTGCGCTTGATCCGCCCCCCCATCACCTGGAGCGAGAACGCACCCATCACTAGCAGAATGAGAAGCACCGGCAACGGGCTCTGCACCGCGAACAGGAAATGCAGCAGATACCCGACGGCGAGCAGTTGCAAGACCATCCGCACCGACGCCCAGAGCATCTGCCCCTCCTGACCTATCCGTTGCAGCCGCGCTAAAGCGATGGCAACAAGCACCAGCCCGAAAGCAAGCGCCAGATCCAACACTCCCAGCGTCACTAGTTCCTGGTTCGCCACGTCATTTCCTCCCGGTTATGAAACTTCTGCAACGCTACTATTCAGTGGGCTCGGATAAAAAACGCTTCAACGCGTCGGTCCGGGGGCGAGCAAGCATTTCATCCGCCCTCCCCTCCTCCATGATCCGCCCAGCCTCAAGGTAGTAACAGTAGTCGGCAACCCGCTCCGTCAGCCGCAGATCGTGGGTCACCATGATAAGGGTGAGATTCTGCGCGTGGCATACCTCCTGTAGCGTCGCCGCCAGGCTGTCCGCGGTCCTGCGATCGAGGGCGCTGGTCGGCTCGTCTAGAAGCAGCACCCTTGGATGCGTCAGCAGCGCCCGGGCGAGCCCAACGCGCTGTTGCTCGCCAACGGAAAGGGAGCGAGCGTCCCTGGGCAACATCCCCTGGTCCAGTTTCGCCAGGGCGAGCGCCCGGACCACCGCCTCGCCATCGGCCGGCGGCAGCTTCTCTTGACGGTAGACGAAAGGACGCAGCAGGTTCTCGAGCACACTCCCCTCGAACATGAAGGGTTTTTGTGGCACCAGCGCGACCAATCGCCGCAGTTCCAGTGGGTCGATCTCTTTGATATCGCTCCCGTCGAGGTAGAGAGAGCCCGAATCGGGGTCCGCCAGGCGATTGATCAGGCGGATCAAGGTGCTCTTGCCTCCACCAGACGGCCCGATGACCGCCGTGATCTTCCCGCTTCGGGCCGAAATCGAGACATGACTCAGAAGATTAACCGTCGTCCCTTCGGCGTTTCGGCGCGAAAAGCATACGTCGTCAACACGGACAGCGGCAACAGTCGTTTCTTCCGCAACATCTGCCATAAGAACTCCAGATCAGTAGAACCAAATGCACTCACCACATAGGACACAGAGGGGCACAGAGGAAAAACAAAAGCAGGAATATCACAAATCGTTTTTGGGATACAACAGTCACAACCGATAAAGGTTGAAAAAAGGGACAAGCACTTCCGCTAGTAAAGTGCCTGTCCCTTTTTCGGTTTTTCTCTGTGCCCCTCTGTGGTAAGTGCCTTTGCTACCTGGACTCAGCGACCTCCAGATTACGCCTGTTGCCTATGGTTCTAGTTGTCAATTGTCAATTGTCAATTGATTCTTTAAGCGCTGCCTCGATTGCAGCGATGTCTATCTTCTTCATCTGCATCATCGCATCGAATGCGCGCTTGGCCGCAGCGGTATCAGTATCTGTTATCGCCTTGGTCAGCGCAATCGGCGTAATCTGCCAAGACACCCCCCACTTGTCCTGGCACCATCCGCACACATTCTCTTCCCCGCCGTTGCCGACGATGGCATTCCAGTAGCGGTCCGTTTCATCCTGGTCAACCGTTGCGACCTGAAAGGAGAAGGCCCAGTTGTGCTTAACCTCCGGCCCGCCATTGAGTCCCAGGCAAGGAATTCCCATGACGGTAAACTCGACCGTCAACACATCCCCCTTCTTGCCCGACGGGTAGTCGCCCGGTGCGAGGTGCACCGCGTCGACCGAGGAATCCGGAAAAGTCTCAGCATAAAAGCGCGCCGCCTCCTCCGCGTCGCCATCGTACCAAAGGCAAATTGTGTTCTTTGCTGGCTTGGTCATGTCATCTCTCCTTTAAACCGAAAAACCTTCCTCTCGCCATCATGCCTCTCCCGGCTTCTGGGATTTCTAGGCCAAATTGCCCTCTGAGATCCAGTAGAGCTTACTCTTGCCTAACTATATCGACCGAGATCTCCACAGCGGGAATCGTCCCCCTGTTCTCAAGCCAGTGCGTGGTATTCCTATCCTCGGGCCAGCCAACACCCGGCCCATAGTCGGTAGCCACTCCATTGCGATGGTCAGTGATCGTGCCTTTCAGTATGTAGACTACGCCTGGTCTGTCCTTATGATCGTGAATAGGGCCAAAGACGCCTCCAGGCTCGATGGTCACCATGCGCATTCGAAGTTGGCGCCCTGCCATTCCCTCGATCTCAGCGCCAAGGTCAACCGTTGAAAGTAACTTCACCGTAACACCTTTCGTCTCAAGAGCCAGTTGTTCGTTGTTCATCGTGCTCTCCTCTCTACGGACCGGTCAGCCGAATCATCACCTACTTCAGAGGTATCCTTACCGAAAAAGGTCGTTCAAAACTTTTCTCCTGTAGGAAAAGATTTGAGCGAGCCTGCGTTTGACAATGGGCGCAAAGAGGTTTCCAGCGGCACCGAAGGGAAGAGCGTAATGCACCAAGTCGGTCATCTCCGTGCCAGTTGGGTGCTCTTTAAAAAAATGCTGGTGGTGCCAGAGGCGGTAGGGACCCAGGCGCTGCTCGTCCACGAAAAATCTCGGTTCTTGAATGTGGCTGATCTCGGTCACCCAATTTGCCTTAATGCCGATAAATGGCGTGACGGTGTAGGTGATGATCAACCCCTCGTACATCTCTGCTGGTACTTCTGATGTAATAGTGAAGCCAAGGTCAGGCGGGGTGATGAGGGCAAGATTGGCCGGGCTTACGAAAAACTCCCACGCCTTCTGGACTGGAAGAGGTAGCAACTGCACTTCTTTGATGCTGTGTACTTTCATGAACCGACCTTTCTGCCGGCCTGTTAAATGGTGTAATCCGGCTCAGATGGTGGGTAGGGGTAACTACTCCACCACCTGGTTAAGGCTTTTTCGCAACGACATAAACATGCTTTTCCGGGAACTGATCTAACTCCAGGTGCATTATGGTCAGTCCATTGTTTATCAGTGCTGTCAGATTCTCATTTATACCAATTGAACTGTAGTAGAATTCATCCTCCAGCCACCTATCTGTATGCTCACCGATCGCATTGCCAAACGTGTATATGAGGACACCACCAGTTTTCAGTAGATAGCACAGCTTGTCAATGACCGGCCGGTGCATTTGCAACGGCAGGTGAAAGATGCTATCCCAGGCAATGATAAGGTTGAATTTTTCCTCGGTTTCCCAACTGCAAATATCGTCCAGATAGAAAGTACCGTTCGGATGATTTTGAGTCGCCAAAGTAATCATCTCTTCAGAAACATCTACGCCTGATACGGCAAATCCCTGATCTTCCAGTTTTCGGATGATTCTCCCGCCTGCCCCGCAACCAACGTCAAGTGCTGACCTGCCGCCTGATACGAACCTGAGAGATAGCTCAAGTTGTTTCAACCCGTATTGAGAATCCTGATGCTTCTCGTTCCACCACTGGGCGATCTTGTCGTATTTTTTGCCGAGTTCTTTTGGATTCATTTTAGCTGCCTTTGACATGATATCATTGCGGTATCTCTTGTGTTGCAAGGTCAATTCTCAAAACGATCCCGTCTTCACCTCACCAGAACGCTCATAACTGGCAAAAATGACACCGCTGGGCGTTGCCTCCGAGTAGGTGAGCTTGAACGCTGCCGGCATTGTGCCTTCGGCGAAAAGGCGTTTGCCCACGCCGAGGGTAATTGGAAAATATTTGAGCCACAGTTCATCAACCAAGTCGTACTTGAAAAGCGTCTGGATAAGCCGGCTACTGCCGTACACCTGAAGATCGGGGGCGTCTTGCTGCTTCAGCCTCGATATTTCATCCACGACGTTATTTTTGATAAAGACCGTGTTAACCCAAAGCGACTCTGTACGCGAGGCCGAAACAACGTACTTCGTCGCCGAATTGATGCCCGGCCAATCGTTCTCGTGCTCCGGCCAGTAGGAGGCGAATATTTCGTAGGTCTTTCTTCCCAGCAAAAGATCGAGCGGCTTGGTCATCTGTTCGTGCATGATGGTTCCACCTCGCTCGTCGAAATATGGCACAACCCAGCCGCCATACTTGAAGCTGCCGTCGGTGTCCTCCTGCGTCCCCCCCGGCGCCTGCATGACCCCGTCGAGGGTAAGAAATGAAACAACTATGAGTTTTCGCATGTCCATTCTCCTTCGACCCGATAACCGGCCGCGGCGTGACCTGCGCGGCTGGCCAAAATTCCTTGTTGGAATCTGGCCGTTAACAAAGGCGACAGTGGCCAGAGTTCCCACCGCCCCATATCACTGTCTTTGGGAACACGGGAACATATAAATTATAACTTTCCGTCAAAGACATTCCTGCACTCTCGTGTTTTTTGCGCAGTGTCCGGACACTATCTCGTACCGGTCCCCTTTTTTGCCTTATTCGTCCTCATAGGGGCACCATCGGAAAAGCTCGAGCGGAATGCGCCAATGGGGGTCGAAAAAGACCCCTTCCGCCTCAAGTCGGTGCCGCTGCACTTCGTCCGCGTCACTGTCGCCATTACGGCGACTGATCTCTCCTTTGGCATTTATGACGCGATGCCAAGGGACGGATGGATCGGTAAGTGCGCTCAAGGCGTAGCCGACAAGATGCGCCCTGCCGGGGAGGTTCGCCAACAGCGCTACCTGCCCGTAAGTTGCCACCTTCCCCCTCGGGATCCGTGAAACAACGGCGTATATGTCACGATAGGTGGAAGTGGTCATCGAACCTCCCTGACGAGAGCAACATTGCACTGCGGTTGATGCTAGTCCTGGGGGGGCACCAGTTATTGGGTGTAAGCTCCCCGGTCAGGCAGACATTTCATAGGTAGAGTTTCTGGTGCAGCGGTTCATGTAACCAGTGGGAGTGAGATCACTGAGGGCATAATTGGGGCGGAGGTCATTGGGCAATGGGGGATACTTAACAAAGTGAACGACGTCCCCCTTGAGTCGCGCATGAAAAAATTATCAGTCGATATTATGTTGTGAACCTCTCTGTACTCCGGAAGAAAGAGCATAAAACAATCTACAGCTAATAGTTGGACTACAGGATTCTCATTCCTATCCTGTCCCACCGCACCAAAAGGTTTTTCTTATCCCATGACCAATACAGATTTTTTACAGTACCTTTGACTTTATTTTTTGTGACAGCACCCCAAAATCGACTGTCATAACTCCTGTCGCGATTATCACCCAGTACGAAATAAGAGTCCTTCGGAACCACCTGAGGGCCATAATTATCGCGTGGATTTATGGTTGCTGGAATCAGGTCCGTTTCTTTGTGGACGGCATAGGGTTCTTTAACTGTTTTCCCATTTACAAACAGTTCCTTATCCTTGATTTCAACCGTATCTCCGCCAACAGCTACAACCCTTTTGATAAAGTCTTTAGATGAATCTTCAGGATACTCGAATACGATTAAGTCGCCTCGTTTGGGATTTTTTGCAGACTGAGTTCGATCTACCAGAATATGGTCCCCAATAAGCAACGTTGGTTCCATGCTTCCGGATGGAAACTTGTAAGCTTGAATCACATTTGTTTTAACTGCTGTTGATATGGACATGCTGAAAATTGCGATTAGGAAGTAGATGCCAATGTATGTGATCAGCTTATTGTATTTTTTGGGAGCATATTGAGTTTTGAATTGCCTTGCTGTTCTGACTGCATCCACAAACACAAATGTATAATAAGCGAAGCCTAAAATGGCGTAGGTTGCAAGGAATATACGGATAAACCCACTGTGCAGGCATAATATCATTGCTGGGATAAGCAAAGCTGGAATAATGTAAATAGGCAATGCTTTTCGAACCTCACCGTTATAAACTTGTCCAAGTCCTGGCTGAATCAGGCTCAGTAATCCTGCAACCCAAGGTTTTCTAGGTTTATTTTCCATTGTAGATCCCTTTCGGTTCACGTCGTCGTCACTGAGCCGCGCGTCTGGCGAAGCGGTGGCCATTCAGATGCCCCTTGCTGCCCAGCCTTGGGCAGCTAATCATAAAATGAGACAATTACGGCATGAATGATTTTCCGTATACGTCCAGTTCTCTTCGGTAGTCTATCTTTTAGATTTTATTCTGTTTCTCTCGGACACGGGAGCCGTAGCGGAGGCTTCCTGCTGGGGCAGTCCCCTTGACTTAGGTGCCACTCTTTGATGCACAGGGTGTCTTAACTGAAATGTCTCCATATTTTGATTGTGTGTAGTATGTGTACGGAAACATCAATGTGTCGCCCACTAGACTCAGCGGTAAATCAACAAGCGCAAAGATCCCAAGGTTATCAGCTGCCAGTCCACAAATATCCACTGCCGTGCCGCTAAAAATTCTCGGCACATTGCAGTCGCTGCCGCATTTTGTTTGCTCATCAGCCGTTGAAAGGCTAAGGATAGTGGCACAGCCGGTTATGCTTACTCCGGTGCAAATCAGGAGTGAGATTTGAAGTAGCCTTTTCTTCACATTTTCTCCGTTTTATTTCACCAACGGGGCCGCCCTTGACCGGCGGCGCTAGCCGTCCGAGTCTAAGGACGTTGTTGGGGTCTCCCCTCCGCCATCTGTAGTGGTAAAAGTGGCCTATCCCCTTTTACCTCAGTGCAACTAATAACACTATTTACTCGTTGCAGTCGGAACTATTTCTTGTTTTTTTAAATAGTTTACCGACTCTCTCGCCGATAAATTAACTAAAGACTCTGATCTGTATTTCCCGTTGCTGTAGGTAAACGTCTCCAAAATTCCTTCACCTGAGCCCATATAAGCATATGTCTTGATGTCAGGAAATTGTTGCCCTTCCTTTTTTTGTTGTACTGCTAGTGAACTGCCCATGAAATTGCCTATTTTCCTCTTCGATTTCCCATCAATAAGGATGTATTCACATCCTCCAGTGCCACATAAAGTTCTATAGGACTGGATCAGGATTTCGTAGGCTTTGTCACCGTTTAAATCGTGACGGAACGCTTGAGGCGTTACTCCATTTGGATACTCAAAATCTTCGCATATTTCATCAAGATTTGGGATATTCAGACCACTTATGGCTTTAAAAGACTGATCACGTTCGATCAACAACTTCGGTAGCTGTCCAGCTTGAACATAGGAAGCTATTCCAAGAAGAAAGAGTAAAAAAAAATGTATCATATAATCCCTCGTCCAAAAGGGTGCTGGTGAGCGGCGGGGACCTGGCTCACACAGGCTCCTCTTCGCTCCTATTGACTCGCGCTGTCCGTCTCCACCCGTTCTGATTGGGATCGCGCGCTATTTATACCACATGTGTCAGAAACTTATAGGTATTGTGTCCCGGAACATCCTTTCCTACCCTCCCCCAAAAGGTCCTCAAAAACCTTTCACTCCTCCCCCTCTTCCCAAGACTTGGAAGAGACAGTCTCGAAGCTGCCGTCCGCAGCGGGTTGCACGATGAGGCGGCGTACCTGCGGCGGGACGCCCCGCTCGCTTCCTGTGACCGTGGCTATCAGACGTCCGCTGTCGATACTCAGATCGGTGGAGACGAAGCTCGTTTCCTCGACCGGATTTGCAGCCGATTCGTAGAGAGGGATGACCTTCTCGATCTCGTAGTTCCCCCGCCGCAGCAGTGCCAGCCGCCACTGCGAATCTGTCCCCCCCGGGGCTGCCCCCCAGTAGAGGACGGCAATGAACCGCCCCCTGGTGGTGGAAAATCCCACGATTTCCACCACCCGTAGGGTGAACGACGTGCAGTGGCTCCGGTAACGGTCGCTGGAGAATCCCGAAGTCTCGAAGGCGTCGCCATCATCAAGATCGCGCGCCTCGAGGTTCAGTGCCGCAGCGATCCGGGCGGTGTCGAGCCCCGACTTGCGGGCGTATTCCGCCGCAGAGACGAAAAACGCACCTTCACACGGCAGGTAGTTCTGTTCCCTGGCCTCTATCACGGGCGCAGCATCCTCCCTAAGTTCGGCAATCGCCTGTTCCTTCAGGGTGATCCTCTCTTGGATAGTCCTGGCGCGGCGGTAGGAGGGGTAGAGCCGGAGCACCGCCCGGTATGACTCGATCGCCCGGTCATAATGCCCTTGATCCCACAAGAGGTCCCCGAGGTTGAGATGGGCCTGCCAGCGGGCGGGATCCACCTGCAGGGCGAGCCCGAGGAATATCTCCGCTTCCCCTTGAGAATGCCGAAGCAGGGCAAACCCGTAGTTATTAAGAATCTCGGCATCCACCGGCAGCGCGGAACCGGGGGACATGGCCTGTCTCAGCGCCTCCTGCCACACAGCCAGCGCTCCCTTGTAGTCCTTTTTCCCCTGCAGTGCCAGGGCCTTTGCGTTCAGGCGCTGGGCCAAGGCGAGCACCACATTACCGTAGCGCTTCCCGTTCCAGGCGAACACGGTTCGCTGCTGCCGGCGCTTCTCGCCAAGGACCCGAGCCACGTCGTCGGCGGCTTTTTCCAAGGGGTCCCAATGGATCTCCAGGTCGGGGAGATCTCTTCCCCCTGACCGGACAAACCTGAAGCCGTAACCGCGGACGTCGAGCACCCTGCGCCAGGTTTTCCCGTCGTTGAGATAGACAGTGATGGGCAAACTATCCTTCCCCCGGGGTTCAGCGGTCGTCCCCTCAACCTGTATGGTCAGATTCGGCGCCCCCCCGAGGGACTGCCGCGGAGTCCAGTATCCCGGCTCATTGCCAAACTCGTTGAAGGTCACACAGAGGGAGCGGCCGCCGTTCAGGGGATAGAGCCGGGAGGGGGGAGGGTTGATGCATTCGGCCGGGACCGCACGCGGTGCGGAAACCTGTGTCCCGATAAGGTCCCTTTTCTTCGAAGCGACAGCCGGGGCAGAAACAATCCGCTCCTTCAGCTGCGCGGCATCAGCACGGGCCGGCTGTAGATCGAGCGCCCGCTGGTAAGCTTCTGCCGCCTCGGCCTTTCGTCCACCCTTCCACAGGACATCACCGAGCCGCACATACTGCGCGGGTTTGCGCTCCTCAACGGACGTGCCGGCGATAACTTCGAGGTAATCGGCTGCAACTTCAAGCCCTTCCTGACCCATGGATTCATAGGCATCCACGTACTTGCCGACGGTGCTGAGCTGTTTTCCCAAGCCCGCCACATCCACGGCATCGAGATCCCAGATGCTGCGCCAGGTGCGAATTGCTTCGACCGGCTTCCCCGCCGCCAGTAAGCGATCCCCTTCACTGAGGCGTTGGTCCAGGGCGGTGAGATGGTCTGCGGCAAAGGCGGGTGAAGCCATAAGGGTGAGGCAAGAAAGCAAAAGGAATGAGGGGATGAGATGCAGCAGTTTCAAAAGACCTCCGTTGCGGGGTAGAAATCGGCTTGTTCATGCTCATTGTTGATGGGAATGGGGAGGACCGATTCCATACATCGGCTGATTTAGTCTAGGCGTCAGCGGCTGAGCGCAGCGGGGACCGTCATTTGACGGGAGGAGGAATGGACAGTTTTCTGTTCATCCCCCGATGGGCACAAAACCCCGCCATCACAGTCTGCCATACCAGCCACCTATATGTATATTCATTTGACGCAACTTAGACAACGCAATATATAGACATCTTTCATCCGTGTCAAAGGTCAAGTGATGAATGAGTAACCAAACCTGACTTGTTAGTTTGACCGCGCCTGAAAACTTCTGGCTGACTTATGAAGGGCATACTACTGTGGCGTGGCCTCCCCCGAAATCTGTACTACTCCAAGATCAGGGCACCGGCTCAGCGCCGCGGTCATTTACCAACGCCCCCTTTCCCTGAACAAACTAACGCTCAGGGTGTGCGTGTAGTGAAAGTTCCCGCCCCCGGAGGGAGAGGTTCAAGGGGGAGCGGAGGAGTGGAATTCGTAGCGAACTGCGTGGGGAGTTGATTCAGAGGGGATGCTGCAGGAACATCTCAGTTTCGGCAAGGCTGGGGAGCGCGGCGCGTCCGCCGAGGGCGCGGGTGTTGAGGGCGGCGACGGCGCTGGCAAAGCTGGCCGATGCCTCCAGCGAGAAGCCTCTGGCAAGGCCATAGAGAAAGGCGCCATGATAGGCGTCTCCAGCCCCGGTGGTGTCCACCACGCGATCGACACGGTGCGCCTGCTGCTGGAAGTCGAGCCCATCTTTCGAGAATACACGGCTTCCCGCTGCTCCCTGCGTTACTACGACCACGCACGGGCCGGCCTCCAAAAGGGCTTTAGCCGCCTGTGCCACGTCCTCGGTTCCGGCGAAGGCGGCCGCATAGTCATGGGCCGCGATGCAGATATCTACCTGGGGAAGGATGCTGAGGTGTTGATTGGTGTAGCGGTGGGCTCCGCCGTCGAAGGAAACTAGAACGCCCGCTTCCTTGGCAAGCCTTGCGGCATGGAGGCAGGCGTCCCAATGACGGCCGTTTAAATGCAATATCTTCGAGGCGCGGATGATGTCGACCCGGACCTCGTCCGGGGTGAGCTCGGGTGCGTCGCCGGGGGAGAAGGTTATGGCCCGGGCACCATCGCTTTTTCGCACCAGAATAGACGCCTTGGAAGTGGTCCGTCCCTGTGCGACAACGAGTCCGCCGGTATCTACGCCCTCCGCGGTGAATTCACGCTGGATGAAGCTGCCAAAGAAGTCGCTCCCGATGCTGTCCAGCATGGAAGTCGCAGCACCGAGCCTTGCCAGGGTCACCAGGGCGGTCGCCACCGGCCCGCCTCCAGCGATGACGCTCTCCCCTGCCCTTTGCACCACTTCCCTGCCGGGAAGCTCATCCACGGTAAAGATGAGATCGACAGTGGAAACCCCGAGACCGACGACGTCAAAACGCATGTTCTACCTTCCTGGGCCGGGAAATCAGATGCAGAAGTCCAACACGCCGCGCTGCCCCTGCTCCGCGGTGTCGATTTTCTCCAAAACGTCGGCGAGCGTAGTCCCGTCCAGGATCGCAGCCATCGCCTCCCGCACGTCTTTCATCACCAGCCTGATGCCGCAGGTGACCTCGTTTTCGCATTCGGTGCACTTCGCGTAGGCGGTCTCGCTGACGCAGGGAACCGGCGCCAGCGGCCCTTCCATCACCCGGATCGCCTGCCCGAAGGTGATCTTGCTGGGATGCCGCCCCAGGTAGTACCCCCCACCCTTCCCTTTCCGGCTTTGCAGGATGCCATTGTTCTTGAGGGAAAGCAGTATGTTCTCGAGGAACTTCTTGGGGAGATTTTCATCACGCGCCAAATCGGCGATAAGGATCGGGCCTTTGTCATATTGGCGGGCCAGGTAGATAAGTGCCTTCAGCCCGTACTTGGTCTTCTTTGAAATCATGGCTTCACCTTGAAACGGATTATCCTAACGCACCTCCTGCTTATACAGTTTTTCGGTGGCATCTGCCACGCTAAATTTTCAGACCTATCAGGGGCCAGACGAAAAGCACCGACGCCATGAACAGCAGCCACGAGATAGACATGATCACGCAGCCTGAGACAATGATGTCGCGGCTCTTGAGATAACCCGAGGCATAGGCGATGGCCGTTGCCGGCGTTCCCATCGGCAGGCAGTAGGCAAGACCCGCGGGGAGCGCGATGGAAAGCGTCATCACCTTCGGGTCCATCCCCGTGCTCTGGCAAAGCCCCATGCCGACCGGCATCAGTATGGCGACCACGGCCGCGTGGCTGATGCACTCGGTCAGTACGATGGCGACCAGGGAGACTACGGCGACGATGGCCAAAGGCGAGTGCTGCGCGTTCCCGAGCCCCTTGTCAACGAGCCACACCGCAGCACCGGTCTTCTCCATGGCGGAGGCAAGCGCTATGGTCCCCCCGTACATGAGGATGATCCCCCAGTTCACGTACTCCTCGATCTTCTGCCAGCTGACGACCTTGAAGGTGAACAAAGCCGCCGCTCCCAGTATCGCGATGGCGGCGAGCCCGGTTTTCTCTCCCAGCCACATCCAGCCGACCACGGTCGCCACCATGACCAGTGCGGTCAGCATCTCGTCGTACCCCATCTTACCGGTCTCCAGCCGCTTGCCGTTCAGGAACTTCCTTCCCACCTCCACGTCCACGAGGTCCGGGGGAAAGAACTTCACCAGCACGAGATAGCCTATGAACAAGAGCGGGAAAACGATGAGGCAGGCGGCCGAGCTCCACTCGATGAAGCTGAAATGAAGGCCGGTCGACTCCTTCAAAAGCCCGGCGGCAAGCGGGGCGCGCGCGCCTCCAAGGAAGGTGGCGATGCCGCCTATGATGCAGCCCCAGGCCATGGACATGAAGAGGAGCTGCCCGAACTTGCTTTTGCCCTTCTCCAGGTTCAGCGCCACGGTGATCTCGGTGATCACCGGGAAGAGCATGGCGGCGACGGCATGTTCACTCATGATGAAGGAGAGAAACGCTGAAAGCAGGAATACGGTGAGCGCAAGGCTCTTGGGGGTCCTGCCGAACTTCGCGAGCATGGCGCGAGCAAGACGGGTGGAGATCCCGGTTCCTGTCATCGCCGCCGCCAGTATGAAGGCGCCAAGGATGAAGAATACCGCTTCGTTGCCGAACATCGAGTAGGTCTTCTTGGCATCCATGATCCCCAGAAGCGGCAACATCACCATGGAGAGGAGCGCGGTCACCGCGATGGGGAGCAGCCCTGAAACCCAGAAGAAGATGGTCCCGCCAAAGAGCACCAGGGAGCGGTACCCCTCGACCGAAAGACCGTCGGGCGGTGAAAGGCGGATAAGAAAGCCGACCACCAGTACCACCGCAGCCATCACCTGGTAGCGGGCGGTGCGATCCAGCAGAATCAGCCACATGGGGCGGTTGTCGATCTTCAGTGGTTTTTGTAGGAAATCGTCGTGGTTCATTCGGTCGGCTGCCCCTTTTGATCCTATTGAAGCAATTCGCTATAGGCCTGCGGAATCGAATGATTCCGCAACTTCTTTCACCCTGAGTATCCGCCTCAGGTCGGAGGCGGCAAGCAAGCGCCGGTCCTCGATGCTGTCGATGAACCCTCGCAACATGTTGCGCGGCGCCGCCGGGACCAGCGGGGTGGTCAACCGGATCAGCGGCAGCAAAGGCTTGAGAACGCACCTGTGCCTGCGCCAGCCGGCCTGCAGATGGGTGAAGATGCGAGCGATCTCGTCGTCTGGGTGCCTGGCCGCCCGTTGCGACAGGACCACCAGCGGTATTACCTCCGAGGCCAGGAGGGCGTCGATGCCGGCAATGGTCACGGCAGGAGGCTCCTCCCCGGCAACCAGTGTCGAAACCACCGACCAGCGCGGGAATACGGAACGGGCGATATTGAGGGCCTTGAACCGCTCCTTTGCATGCTCCGCTGCGATGCCCGGGGCGGGCAAAGGTATATCCAGTATGTCGACGCCGGCTGCGTAAGCTCGCTCGATGAGGTGGGAAGGTGCAGGAAAATCGAGCGTCGCCGCCAGGTGCACGTTGAAGTTTTTCTTGATGACCCGGGCCAGTGCCTCGCCGCTCCCAAACTGGTCTACCTTGCCGAAGGTGAGGTGAAACAGGGCTGCGTTGCTTTGATAGTGACTGTCGTAAAGCGTTTCCAGGGTCTGGCGTTCAGGAAGATTGCCGCCAACCAGGAAAACGTTGCCTTCACGTCTGAGTTGGTCCGGAGACAGGGAAAAAGCCGGAGCTAAGAGGAGTTCCCGTAATTTCTTCTGATCGATCTTCAAAGCTGCCTCCCTCTCCAGATACCGCAACACGTGATGCAGGGGGCAAATACCCCACTCCCATGGGAGTTTTAGGTAAGGTACAAAATAAAATTAAATCAGTCAAGAAAAGAATATATATTGTCTACCACAAAAGTAGGTTAATCATACTGACCCGTTTCTCTCCACTGCGCATTTCAATTTACAACATGTGCGTATTAATATAAGTTCTCTTTGCGCAAGACGCCATTCAGGAGGCGGAGCAAGCGGCATCAAGGCTGCGGCAGCGATAACGGGTTCTGAGGGAGGAGTATTTGATCATTAACAGAGCCATAATCTGTGTGACCCTGCTCAGCCTGGCCACCCTGCTGGTCGCAGTGCCGGTACACAGCGAAATGTACCAGTACGAAGATGAACACGGCACCATCACCTTCACCGACAACCCCGCGAAGATCCCCAAGAAGAACAAGAAAAAAGCAAAACGGGAACAAGAGAGTTCCGACAATTCTGTCATGCCGGTGGCCATAAAGGGAAACCGCGTGCTGCTTCCGGTAACCCTAAGCTACCGGGGGCATGAAGTCACCGCACGCTTCGTCCTCGATACCGGCGCGGAGGTTTCCACCATGACTCCGCAGCTTGCCGAAAAGCTCAACATAAACCCGAACGACACAAAAAGGGCCGTCGCCCAGGGAATAGGCACCGGTTACCATGTGACCAGCCGCGCCGAGATGGACTACGTCCTGGTAGGGCCTAACCGGAAATACGGCATCGACTTTCTCATCATCCAGGGCGGCGGTGCTGACGGCCTTCTCGGCATGAACTTCCTCAGGGAACTCCGCTACCACATCAGTTTCGACAGGAGCGAGATAAAGTGGGGGGATTGACCAGATGATCATGAAGATGGACCACATCAATATCGTGGTGAGCGACCTGCAGAAGGCAAAGGAGTTTTTCCTACTGCTCGGCTGCACCGAGGGGATCAGTTCCGAACTGGATCTGGAATTCCTGGAGAAGCTGACCGGTATCCGCTGCGCCGGGGGCCGTTTCGTGGCGCTGCAGCACCCGGGATCGAACGTTTCCATCGAACTGCTGCAGTTTGACTCCGCCGCCTCCGGCGGCGATGAGAACGGCGAGGCAAACAGGATCGGGTTCCGGCACCTGGCTTTCGCGGTAAGCGACATCGAGGCCGAGGTCGGGAGGCTGCGCGGCCTCGGGGTGCAGTTCATAGGCGAGATCCAGACCTGGCAGAAGACCGGCAAAAAGCTGATATATTTTCACGGTCCTGACGGCATTCTCCTTGAGTTTGCCCAGTATCCAGCATGAAACGGAGTGGCAATGCCTGCAGCCCACCCCCTCACCATTAATGAGCAGGTCGCGCGGGAACTGGAGCGGCTGAAGAAGCACCTGATAAACGCGGACCGCGCCGGCGCCGACCGCGCTCGCCAGGTCTCCTTCGTTTACCGCGCGGCTGAGAGCTTCAGCCGGCGGGTTTTCGGCCTCTCCCTATGCCGCAGCGAAAGCGAAGGCGCCGGCTGCAAAACCGGCCAGTGCTGCAAGTGCAGCCCCGACGTCTTCGCCCACGAAAAGGAGCTTCTAGACCTCCTGCCCAAGCGCTCCGACGACAGCGGCTTTTGCCCCTTCTTCAACCTGAAAAAGCGAAACTGCGGCATCTACGGCGTCCGTCCCTTCGCATGCCGGATCTTTTACAACTTCGCCCCCTCGAGCTACTACTGCCAAAACCCCACGGACCTCACGCTGCAGCTCTTCGACGGCGTAAAACGCCACCTGGAGCCCATCCTCGGGCCTTACCTCGGGGGGTACCGGCCATGAGCGGCAGGAACAAGACCCCGCGCAACCTTGCCGAAACCGTCTGCTCGGAACTCAGGAGGCGTCGCACTGCAGTGCCGGACGAGAAGATCATAGTCGACCTCATGGAGACCATGTACTACTCCAGCCTCAGGACCGAGGAATCGGAGCCGGTGATCTTCCACATGGTCTACCTTGACCCCGAGCAGCCCGACCCCAAGCCGCCGCGCAACCCGGTACGGGACCGCTGGAGCTATATCCCCTTCGCCGAGCCGATCCCATTTTCAGTCTCCAACGTGGTGAAGATCGCCAAGTCGACCGACCTGCGCACCTCCTCCTTCGTCATCTGGCCCGACAAGGAGCACAAGCTCTTCATCTGGGGGCTGGTGGACCAGCAGAACCGCTTCCACAAGTTCCTCAACCGAAGCGCCGAGATAGAGCCGGAGCGCCCCGGCATCTTCCAGGCCAGCGTGGAGGGTATCGGCAACATCGTAGTCTACATGCGTTACGAGAAGGTGGCCGAGCTCAGGGTGAACGAGCTGATCCGCTTCTCGCTCGACATCTTCCGCGAAGGGCCGGTCCGCGACCTCTTGGACCCAGGGATCAAGCGCTACCTGCGTGAAGTGCGCAGCCACCTCCCCGACGACGTCTACATGACCGATGCCGGCATGGACGAATTCCACACCCAGCAGTGGATTTCCGCGCTATGCCGGATTCTGCTCAGGATCCAGAAGATAAGAAATGGCGGTGCCATCCTCATCACGCAGGAGATCGATCCGGCCCATCTCAACGTGAAATACGGCATCGACTACGACCGCCTCCCCACTTCGCTGCAAACCAACGCCGTCACCAAGATCAAGTCCGATTACCTGGAGGAACACCTTCTGGGGCTCTCGGAATCCAAGCCCAAGGAGATCCTTTCCAGCCAGTATTTCCAGCTCAGGCGCCTGGAGAAGGACCTGAGGGCGAACAAGAACGAGATCGACGGCGTGATCTGGTTCGTCGCCCTTCTGACCCGGGTTGACGGGCTGGTGGTGATGGACCCGGACCTGGCGGTCAAGGGGTACGGCGTCGAGATCAAGAACTGGCAGGAGCCGGACAACCTCTTCATCGCCACCGACCGTCTGGCCACCCCTGCAAAGCTGCGCCCGGCCGCCTACAACCACTTCGGCACAAGGCACCGCTCCATGATGAGGTACTGTTCCCAGAACCCCGGCAGCATCGGGTTCGTGGTGTCACAGGACGGGGAGGTGCGGGTGATGACCATGATGGAGCAGCGGCTTGTCATGTGGGAAAACATCAGGCTCAAGTACTACAGCTACGCGGCGAAGAAAAAGACCCCTTGACCGACTACCAGTCATGAAAAACAAAATCACAACGGCTTATTGCCATCGAGGTCCTCAATGAATACTCGAACAATGCTCTATTGCGTCATCCTCGTCCTTTGCTCGCCTTTGGCACTCGCGGCGCAGACCACCAGGATGGAAGCCCGGTCGTCAATTCAATCCGTCACCGTCTTTTCGGACCGGGCCCAAGTGACACGCAGGGCGACGCTTTCGCTCAAGGCCGGGACCAACCTGGTCAACTTCGAGGACCTCCCCCAGGTGCTGGACGAGGACTCGCTTCGCGCGGTGGGCAAGGGGACGGCCCCGGCACGCATCGCGGGAATCACGCTGAAAAGGGTCTTCCTGGACCGCTCGCGGGACCAAAGGGTGCGCGAGATAGAGGACGAGATCGCCTCCCTCACCCGCCAAGTGGAAAGCATAGAGGCCAAGCGCAAGGCGCTCGCCTCCCAGAGGGCCTTCATCGATTCCATCCGGGTAGGCTGGTCGGAGCGGATCTCCAAGGAGCTTTCCGCAGGCAAGCCGACCACCGCCGAGTTAGGGGAAGCTGTACGCTTCGTAGGCGACAACGTCGGCAAAGTGGAGCAGCAGCTCAACGAAGCGGAGGCAGCGAAGAAACCGCTCAACGACAAGATAGCGGCACTCAGGAAGGAGCTGGAGCAACACCTCGCCGAGACGCACAGAGAAGTGAAATCGGCGCAGGTTGCGATCGAGGCGGATCGGGACCTGAAATTCGACCTCGACCTCTCCTACCTGGTGAGCCAGGCTACCTGGGAGCCCTTGTACGACGTGCGCCTGGGCGCCGACGGCAAGGAGGCCGAACTCGTGTACCGCGCCCAGGTGGCGCAGAAAACAGGTGAGGCGTGGCCTGGCGTGAAGCTCTCACTGTCGACCGCGGCTCCCGAGGTCGGTGGCGGCGCGCCTGAGCTCTCCCCCTGGCACGTCTCCTTCTACGAGCCTCCCCGCCCCATAGCCTACGCTCCGCGCGCCATGAAGGAAATGGCAGCCCCTGCTCCTGAACCGGCCTTTGGCGCCTACCCGGTGGGGTCTGCGGCCGACCGGGTCGAGGAAGCGCAGCCTCTCACCTCGGACGTGGCGCAGGGGCAGACCTCGGTGCTCTTCCAGGTGGCGCGGCCGGTCGACGTCCCGGCCGACGGCACCCGCGCCGGCAGCGTCATAGCGAGCGAGAAGGTCCCGGTAAACGCCGAGTACCTGACCGTCCCGAAGCTCTCGCCGCGCGTCTACCTCAAGTCCAAGGTCCTGAACAACACCCCCTATCCTCTTCTGGCCGGGGAGGTGAACATCTTCAACGACGCAACCTTCGTCGGCAAAAGCCGTGTAAAAACCGTCAGCTCCGGCGAAGAGTTCGACCTTTACTTCGGGTCCGACGATCAGGTGAAGGTGAAGCGGGAAGCGGCCCGGGTGGCGAAAAAGGCGGGGCTCATCAGCGGCAACAACGTGACCTACCATGTAACGATCGAACTGGAAAACTTCAAGAAAAAAGAGGTCGCGCTTACCCTGCTCGACCAGCAGCCGCTTCCCTCCAACGCGGAGATCAAGGTGAAGCTGGAAGACGCAGACCCTCTTCCCTCCGAGGCCAAGGAAGACGGGACGCTGGAATGGAAGCTGAACCTGGCACCGGGTGAGAAGAAGAAGGTCTCCTACGATATCGTCATCGAGTACCCCAAGGGGCGCGAACTGGTGGGAGTAGAATAGCGTCACCAACTTGAAAGAAAGGATGCTATGAGAACGTTACTATTGGCGGCAACGCTGGTGCTGTGCACTGTTTCCCTTTCATTTGCAGCGAAATTCGACACCTCCTTCTCCTACTCGACCATCGAGACCGAACACTTCTCCATCCACTACCACCAGGGGCTGGAAGAGGTTTCCCGTAAGGTAGCGGCCATCGCCGAAGAGACGCACCCCCTGCTGGCCCGGGAATTCGGGTGGCAGCCGGCCGGAAAAACACAGGTGGTGCTCATCGACGACTCCGACTTCATAAACGGGCTTGCCGTCACCATCCCTTACAACGCGGTGTACTTGCAGGTGGTCCCGCCGTCAGTCGCCTCCACGCTCGGGGAATACGACGACTGGCTCAGGGTCCTATTCACCCACGAATACGCGCACATACTCTCCGCCGATCCAGCCCGCGGCTATTCCAAGGTGACCCGGGCCATCTTCGGCAAGCCCTTCCCCAGCCTCGACCCGCTGTCGGTTCTCTTCTTCATCGCCACAGCGCCCCCCAATACCTTCCTGCCGCGCTGGTGGCACGAGGGGATGGCGACCTGGGCCGAGTCGAAATACACGGGAGTCGGCCGCGGCAAGGGAACCTACTACGACATGGTGTTCCGCTCCGCCGTAGCGGATGACGACCTCCCCTCCGTGGACCAGATAAACGGCGACGTGCCCTACTGGCCATCCGGCCACCTGGCCTACATGTACGGCTATCGCCTGCAGCGCTACATCGCCGAGACCTACGGCCCCGAAGCGGCGGGAAAACTCGCCATCGCACACTCCGGGCGCTTCCCCTACCTGATCAACAGCCCGCCGGAGGATCTTTTCAACGGCAAGGATTACAGCGACATCTACCGTGACATGATCGTCGCCCTGAAGCTGGAGCAAAGAGCGAGGATCAAGGAGCTTTCCCGCGTCCCCTTTACTCCGCTCACCGTCGTCAACGACCAGGGTGAGAACCTCACCAACCCGCGCTATTCCCCGGACGGGAGCAGAATCGCCTTCACCAGGCGCGACCCCAACGATCACACCTCGGTCGTAGTAACCGACGCCTCGGGGAAGAACGTGCTGGCGCAGTTCCGGCGCCAGCTCTCGGACGGAAGCCTAAGCTGGTCCCCCGACGGCAAGAGCCTCTACTTCACCCAGGCCGAAATCGAGCGCGGCTTCAACGTGTACCAGGACCTCTACGTCCACCATCTGGAGAGCGGCGAGACGAAAAGGCTCACCAGGGGAGAGCGGCTGGGCAACGCGCAGGTGGCGCCGGACGGCAGGACAGCAGCCGCCGTCGTCAGCTCGCGAGGAAGCCAGAACCTGGCGCTTTTCGACCTGAGCCTGGGGGACAAGGCGCAGCCGCTCCCGGTTACCGGCTACACGCTGGAACGGGTCTCCTCCCCCAGCTTCTCGCCCGACGGCCGCAGCATCTGTTATATCCTTACCGACAACACCGGCATGAGCGCGCTCCGGATTTACGATACGGCCGAGAAAACCGACCGCGCCCTTTTCAGGGCCAGCCACACCTTCGCCTTCCCCATCTGGGCGCCGGACGGCTCCGCCATTTACTACATCTCCGACGAGACCGGGGTGTTCAACCTCTTCGCTTTCGATCTGAAGGGAGGCTCGAGTTACCAGGTAAGCCACCTTCTGGCCGGTGCCATTCAGCCCGCCCCCGCCCCGGACGGCTCTTCGCTGCTGTTGGCAAGTTACAGCTCCAAGGGGTTCAAGATCGCTCGCATGGAAATCGACCGCTCCAGGTGGAGCCTCACACGCGGCCCTTCGCTTCCCTCGGCACGTACCGCATCCCTGGCAACGGAGGCAGAGGCGGACTCGGCCGCGGCACCCTCCCCTTCGCGCTACAGCGCGGCCAAAACGCTGCTGCCGCGCTTCTGGCTGCCTAAGATCTACGGCGACGGCTCGGACCAGTCCGTGATCGGCGCCTTCACCGCCGGCGCGGACGTCCTGGGTTACAACTCCTACGCCATCAGTGCCGCATACAGCGAGGGTAGAAAGCGCGGCTATTTCAACCTTACCTACCTGAACGACTACTTCTACCCCACCCTGTCGCTTCGGGCGCATAACGAGCCCTTTGTCTACAGCGACCTGTACCAGAAAGGTTATGACTTCTGGGAGGTGAACCGCGGGGCGGAGCTGGAAGCATCCATACCTGTCAATTTCCTGGAGTCTTCCTACCGCATCAAGGGGGGATACGAGCTTTTGGACCAGAAGGCCTTGAGCCGCCTGAGTAGCGACGGCACCTTCGGCGGGATCCCGGTGTTCCAGGGGCGCAGGAACAACCTCTTCGCGGGGATCAGCTACAGCAGCGCCCTCAAGTACCCCTACTCCATCAGTCCAGAGGAGGGGTGCGACCTGACTTTCCTGTACCGATACTTCGGTCGCGACATCGGAGCCGATCAAAACCTCTCCGAATACAGCGCACGCTACGAACAGTACCTGCGCCTGTCGAAGACGCAGTTGCCGCACCCGGTGCTCTACCTGCGCTTGTCCGCAGCTCTCGCCGACGGGGACCTGCAGTACGGTCAGCAGGCCTTCCAGATCGGGGGCGCCCCCTCGGAGTACAACCAGTACCCGCTGCGCGGCTACCCAACCCGCTCCATGACCGGAAAGTACGTAGCCACCGGAACCGTCGAGTACCGCGCCCCGCTCGCCTACCCCTTCACCGGCCCCGGAACGGCTCCCGCCTTCCTGGAGAAGGTGCACGGCGCGCTCTTCGCGGACGCGGGCCAGGTCTGGGACGACAACAGGAGCTTTCACGCCAACGAAACCAGGGTCGGCGCCGGAGCCGAGCTCAGAGCCGACATGACCATCGGCTACTGGGCCAAGGTCACCCCCGCCCTAGGTTTCGCCCACGGCTTCAACCGCGGCGGCGAAAACCAAGTATACTTCACCCTGTACCTCGGCCTGTAGGGCGGCGCCAGCTCCCCCTGCGTTGGGTCGGGAGCCATAAAAAGCGCCAATACGGGAGGTCTGCTTATGCGAATCATCGTCGTCGGAGCAACCGGAACCATAGGGAAAGCCGTGGCCAGGCTTCTATCTACCGAGCACGAAGTCGTCAGGGTCGCTTTCAGAAGCGGCGATTTCAGGGTCGACATGTCGCAGAAGGAGTCGATAGAGTCGATGTTCAGGGAGGCCGGAGAGTTCGACGCGCTGGTCTGCGCCGCTGGGGTGGCAAGGTTCGGCTCCCTGGCGGAATTGACCGACGATGACTTCCAGACGGGGCTCACGGGAAAGCTGATGGGCCAGGTCAACCTGGTGCGGGTGGGGATGCACTACATCCGCGATCATGGCTCCTTTACCCTGACCAGCGGGGTCCTGAGCCACCAACCGATGCCCGGGAGCTCCTCCATCAGCATGATCAACGCCGGGCTAGAAGGGTTCGTCCGCGCCGCCGCGCTCGAGCTGCCGCGGGGAATCAGGATCAACGTGGTAAGCCCTCCCTGGGTCAAGGAGACCCTCGAAGCGCTGGACATGGACAGCTCAGCGGGGATGCCCGCCCAGGACGTGGCGCAGGCTTACTGGGCCAGCATACACGGCGCCCGCAGCGGCCTGGTCATAAACGCCCGGGACTTCACCTGAAGCAAGAAGGTAAACGCCGGCAACAAAAAGGGCAGCGCCCAATGACCAGGCGCTGCCCTTTACTGTTCCCGAAAGCCCCAGCTTATCTCTCCAGCACTTCCCTCACCTTGCGCAGCAGTTGTACCGGCTGCACCGGCTTCATGATCAGTTCGACCCCCTCTTCCATGCCGCGGCTCTCGATGAAGTCGGAGGTGTAGCCGCTGGTGAAGAGGACCTTCGCCTCTGGCTGCAGCTTCTTGATCTCGGCGAACGCCTCGATGCCGTTTTTGCGCGGCATGATGATGTCCATCAGGATGAGCCCGATGTCGCTTGAGTGGGCGGTGAAGCGATCCACCACCTCCTGCCCGTTCTCTGCCAGGATCACCCGGTAGCCGTACTTGGTGAGCACCATGTCCACCAGGTTGCGCACGCTCGGGTCGTCTTCGGCAACCAGGATGGTCTCGGTCCCCTGTTCCGGCTCGAGGTCGGCAGCAGGCTCCCGGTACATTTCGACCTCGTCTTCGGCGAGCGGAAAATAGATGCTGAAGGAGGTGCCTTCTCCGGGCTTGCTGTTGACGGCGATGTATCCCTTGTGCTGCTGCACTATCCCGTAGACGATGGCCATGCCGAGGCCGGTCCCCTTCCCCACCTCCTTGGTGGTGTAGAAAGGCTCGAAGATCCTCTTACTGGTCTCGGCGTCCATCCCCTTGCCGTTATCGGACACGATGATGACGGCATAGCGCCCATTGGGGCCGCAGAAGGAGGGGAGCGAGCCGTCCGCCTCTAAAAGCCCGGTCGCGATGGTAAAGGTCCCTCCGTTTCCCATGGCGTCCCGCGCGTTCGCGGCCAGGTTGATGAGCACCTGTTCTATCTGCCCGGGGTCGATCCACACCGGGAGCGAGTCCGGGAGCAGACGCGTCTTCAGCTGGATGTCCTCGCCGATGACGCGGACAAGGAAGTTCTCCACGCGCTGCACGACCTCTCCCAGGTCGAGCTTCTGAGGTGCCATCGGCTGCTTCCGGCTGAAGGCAAGAAGCCCCTTGGTCAATTCGGCGGCCTTTTCGGTGGCGAGGGCGATCTGTTCCGCGAGCCTCACCTCGTTCCCGTGGGGGGGGAGGTCCATCCTGAGCATGTTGGCATAGCCGGCGATCACGGTGAGGATGTTGTTGAAGTCGTGGGCGACCCCGCCGGCCAGCTGCCCTACCGCCTCCATCTTCTGCGACTGCCTGAGCTGCTCTTCCATGAGCTGGCGCTCGGTTACGTCGGAAAGCGCACCTGAAAGGCGGACCGGCGCCCCCAGGCTGTCCCATTCCGCCTGCCCCCGGATGCGAAACCGCAGGTATTGTCCCTCGCGGTGTTTCAGCCTAAGTTCCACGTCCAGCGGCGCCTTGCCTGCCAGGTGCGCCTCAAGCGCCTCCTGCGCCAGGGCAACGTCGTCAGCGTGCAGGCGGGAGTAGAAGGTGTCGACCTGATTTTCCAGCTCGTCGTCGGCAAAGCCCAGAAGCTCCTTCCAGCGCGGGGAGAAATAGCACTCACTGGTCACCATGTTCCAATCCCAGAGCCCGTCCGTGGTCCCCCGCACCGCCCGGGAATAACGCTCCTCGTTTTCGGCCAGCCGGGCCAGGTTCTCCGTCAGCACCTGGTTCATCAACAGCAGTTCCGAGGTCCGCTTCTGCACCAGTGCCTCGAGGTTGTCACGCTCCTGGCGCAGCGCGTCCTCCGAGCGCTTAATCCTCACCATGGCCCGGATCTGGGCCACGAGTTCCGCCTCGTCGATCGGTTTGGACAGGAAGGCGTCGGCGCCGCACTCAAGCCCACGCACCTTGCCCGAGGGGTCGGTGCGATGCGCGGTGACCAGGATGATCGGGATGTGCTGGGTTGAGCTGTTTCCCTTGAGCCTGCGGGTCGCCTCGTACCCGTCCATGCCCGGCATCTGGATGTCCAGCAAGATGGCGTCGGGCGCCTCGAGCAAGGCCCTGCGCATGCCGTCCTGGGCAGACTGGGAGGTGATGAGCCTCGCCTCGGGCATGAAAATATCCAGCAACGCCTTGAGCGTGAGGAGATTGTCGTGGTTGTCGTCTATGGCGAGAATTTTCATATCGGAAGTTCCTCGACTGCAAAAAACCGCGCTCAGGCGCTCTGCGCAGCCCCCGCTGCCACGAATTTTGAGACCAGTTCCTGCAGCTCTTCAGGCTGGTAAGGCTTCGAGAGATAGGCCACGCAGCCAGCCTGCATAAGCTTATCCCGGTCGCCAGCCATGGCGCTTGCGGTAAGGGCCGCCACAGGGATGGCGGCCGTGGCACGGTTCTCTTTCAGGTGCCTCAACACGGTAAGCCCGTCCATGCCGGGGAGGTGCATGTCCAAAAGTACCAGCGAAGGTGACCCTTTCTGCGCCAGAACAAGGCCCGACTCGCCGTCGGTCGCCTCCACCAGTCGGAAGCTTTCCCCCAATACCGCTCGAAGCGTAACCAGGTTGTCGGGGTTGTCCTCGATCACCAGCACCGATCCGTCACCCTGCCAACTTGCGTCCGCAAGGGGAGGTGCCGCGGGCTCCACGTCCGGCTTGAACAGGGAGAAGGCCCCCAGCATCTCGTAGATTCTTCGCAGCAATTCGTGCTGCTCCACGTCCCCTTTCTGGACCAGGTGGTTCACCTCGAGGGCGCGCAGCCGATCGTGTTCACCCGGGGAAAGCGTCTTCGCCGTCATCACCATGACCGGCACCCTTTCGGTCAGCCGCGAGGTGCGCACAGCCTGCAACACGTCGAAGCCGTCTACTTCCGGCATCATCAGGTCGAGGATTATTCCGTCGGGAACATGGGTCTTAAGGTAGGAAAGGGCGTGCCTTCCCCCGGAGACCGCGTCGACGCAGAATCCGGCGGATTCCAGCGCGAAGCGAAGCTGAATCGTCGCCGCTTCGCTGTCCTCGACGATCAGGATCCTCGCCCCGTTTCCGCTTTGCTGCTCGGGAAGGCGCCAGCCTATCCTCTCCAGGCTGCGCACCAGTTCGTCCAGCACCGCCTCGCGCACCAGCCCGCCCTTGGAAAGGATGGCGCTCACCCCGGAGGAGAGGCGTTCCTGTTCCGCCGCGTTCAGCTCCTTGGAGGTTATCACCACCACCGGGATCCCCGCGGTGGACTGGTTGGACCTGAGCTTGTCCAGCACGACGGCTCCGTCCATCCCCGGCATCAGCAGGTCAAGGGTGATCAGGTCGGGCTGGTCCACTGCCGCAAGCTCCAGGGCCTGCGCCCCGTCCTCCGCCATCAGCACGTCCATCCCCATCTCCTTGAAGAGCGAGGCGATGAAGAACCGGTCGTACTCGCTGTCGTCGACCACGAGCACAAGGCGGCAACCGGCGCCGGTAAGCTTCTTGAAGGTTTCCATCAGCTGTTCCCTGCTCACCGGCTTGGAGATCACCCCGACCGCGCCCAGGGCAATCCCCGTCGCCCGGTCGTCCGACAGCGACACGATGACGACAGGTATGTCGGCTGTTTCGCGGTGATCCTTCAGCTCGCGCATCACCTCCCAGCCGTCCATGTCCGGCATCATGATGTCGAGCGTGATGGCGAAAGGCTTCTTGGCACGGGCAAGCCTCAGGGCGTCGGCGCCGTTTAGCGCGGTGAGGGTCTCGAACCCGGCCTGGCTTAGGTGAGCCGCGATGAGCGACACGGCATCCGGGTCGTCGTCAACCACCAGGATCGACCTCCCCTGCGACGGGGCCTTGGCGCTTTCTCCCGCCACGGCGACGCTCCCCTGCGCCTGGGTTAGCTTGGCTGCCGCCATCCCGTCCACCGGAAGCCGCAGGGTGAAGACGGAGCCTTTGCCCACTTCGCTTTGCACCGAAACGTCCCCCCCAAGAAGGCGCGCCGTCTTCTTCACGATGGCAAGGCCGAGTCCGGTCCCCTCAAAGGAACGGGAGGTGCTGCCGTCCGCCTGGCGGAACTCCTGGAAGATGGTCTCCAAGTACTGCGGCGCTATGCCGATCCCGGTATCCTCCACCTTGATCAGAACCTCTTCCCCCTCGGCGGCAAGCCTCACGGTGACAGCCCCCTCGCCGGTGAACTTCACCGCGTTCCCCACCAGGTTCTGCAACATCTGGCGCAGCCTCTTCACGTCGGTCAGCAGCGTGGGCAGCCCCTCGGGCGCTTCCAGGGAAAGGGCGATCCCTTTCTCTCGGGCCAGGACTGAGAGCCCGTCCACCACCTCTGCTGCGACCTGCGGCAGGGAGACCGTCTCCAGGAAGACCTCCTGGCGGCCCGACTCGATCTTGGCAAGGTCGAGGATGTCGTTGATCAGCGAGAGCAGGTGCTTCCCGTTGCGCTCAATTATGGCGAGGTACCCCTTCTCGTCCTCGGTGAGCCGGGAACCGCCCTGCACAGCCAGCACGCGCGAGAGCGCCAGCATCGAGTTGAGCGGCGTGCGCAGTTCGTGGCTCATGTTTGAGAGGAACTCGCTCTTCAGCCGGGTCGCCTCTTCCAGCTGCTGCTTTTGCAGGTCCAGCACACGGTTATGGCGGGAAAGCTCCTCCGACTGGTGGGCGAGCTCGGTCGACTGCTGCACCAGTTCCTCGGATTGCTGGGTCAGCTCGGCATTCTTCAGCGCCAGTTCGTTCGCCAGCAACCGTACGTCCTCGCCGGAAAGTATCCGGGCGAAGGCGGACCCGAAAGGCATCTGCACCATTTCCAGGATCTCGTGCACCGTCGGTGAGAAGGGACGCTCCGAGGCAATAGAGATGAAGGCTCGAATCTCGGCGTCGACCGAGATGGGGATTGTGGCTATCTCGGCCGGTAGTATGTCGCCGAAACTTGTGGCAAAGCGCAGCGGCGTCCCTTCCTGCGGCGTCAAGCAGGACACTTTGCCGCTGGAGAGGACGACACCCAGCTCCCCCTCCAGGTGCCGGCGGTTGAAGCGGCGCAGCAAGGAGGAATGGAGCCCTATGGCATGCATGGGAGCGAACTCTCCGCTCTGCCGCTCTTCCACGTAAGCAATCGCCATCTTGGCCCCGGTCACCTCCAGAAGGACAGGAAGGAGCTTGCTGAAGAAATCGTCGATCCCCTCGGCCACTACCAGGTGCTGGGAGAGCCGCGACAAGCCCTGCTGCCCCTCCATCTTCACCTGCAGCGTCTGCGCCATGCTGTTGAAACTTCCCGCCAGGGTCTTCTGCTCGTAGGTCCCCTCCGGGACGGCCCGGGCGTCGAAATCGCCTTCTTCCAGTTCCTTGGCGGAGGCGGCCAGATTCACCAGCGGTTCGGCAATGGAGCGTGCCAGCCTGAAGGCGAGCACGCAGGCCATAAGGGAGATGAGCGAGGCGAGTCCGTAGGTTATGAAGAGCAGGCTGCGGATCGGCGCCAGCACCTCGCTGGTGTCCTGCTTGCAGACAAGCCCCCAGCCGGTGCGTGGGATGTGAACGAAGGCGGAAAGGACCTCCACTCCGCGGTAGTCGGTGGTCTGCGCGATGCCGCTTTCGCCGCGCGCGGCCATCTGTGCCGGTTTCCCCTTGAGCCGCACCCTCAGGACCCCTTGGGGCATGGCCCGCAGCTCGTTAAGGGGCATCACCTCCCGGTTCACCAGCACGGTTTCGCCGGTATCCCCCATCCCGGTGCGGTTGCCGGTTATGTCGTAGAGCAGGGTATGCAGGTTGTGGTGCACCACCAGCAGGGCGCTGACCCGCGAGCCGACGCCTGCCCGGATCGGGACGGCGACGTCGATGCTGGGGATCCCGCCGCTGCCGGAGAGATAGGCCTCTCCAAAGGTCGGCGCCAGATCCTGCATCGCGTCGGCCACCATCTCAGGCCGGGCAATACGCGTCCCTACCCTGCTGTCGCTGGTGCAAAGCGCGATGGTGCCGTCCAAAGAGACCAGGGAGACGTCGGCCACCGACCCGTTGCTGCTCTTGTACCCCTTGAACAGGGTCAGGCTTTCGGTCGAGATCCCGGCCTGAGCCCTGGAGCCTGACAGAAGCTGCTGCGCCGCAGCCTGCACCGAGTGGTCCGAGGCGATGGTGGAGGCATCGACGACTATGTTGTCAAGGATGCTGCCGATCTGCTGCTGGCGTAGCGAGATGACCGCGTTCAGCTTGTCGAAGAGCAGCGCCCGCGCCACCTTGACCCGCTGCATGTAGATGACGGTCGTCATAAGGAACAACGGCACCAGGCAGATCGCCGTAAACCAGAAAGCAAGCCTCGCCTTGAGCGTCGGCAATTGGACCCATTTCTTCATCTTGAACCGCCCGTCCCCTTATTACCGCGGTAGTCAAACCACCTCAGGTCGTACCTGTCGGATTCAGCCATGACCCCCCGCAACATGAAAATGTCAATGGAACCACGTACCCTGGCCCAGGAGACGTTTTCCGGTATCTTGCCGATCTTCTTCAGGAATAGAAATTTCTGATACAGCACTTCCTGCTCGCGCAGCAGCGTCTCCGGTATGCGCGGAGAATGTTGGACCTGCAGCAGGTCATTGCGGGTGATGGAGATCATCTGCTCAGGCTTGAGGGAAAAGGGTTCGCCTTGGAACTTCGTCGCCGATTCGATGGTCCACCGGGCAACTTGCTCCAGCTGCCCCGGTTCCCGCATCCACAAACACGCCCTGGCGACCGCTGCGACGATCTCCCTGGCTTCAGCTGGATGCCGGGTCACGAAGTCGCGCCGCAGGCAGAGAAAGCCGTAATTGAGCCCCTTGTGGACCAGGTGGAAGTCCGGGTAGGAGGCAAAGGCCATGGAAGGAGTCGGCTCCCAGGCACAGAAGGCGTCGATCCTTCCCGAGGCGAGCGCCCGCGCCATCTCGCTCACCTCCATAGGCACGATCTCGACGTCCTTCTCGGTCAGCCCCTCGTTCCCCAGCGCCCTCAAAAGGGTGAAGTGGGCGGCGCTGCCGATGGCGGTTCCCACCCGTTTTCCCTCCAGCTCCTTTACCAGCATCGGGCGCCGCGCCACGATGGAGGCAGCACCTTGCTTCAGCATGGCCAGCAGCACGACGTCCCCGGTAGCCGCGGCGGTCAAGGCAGGCATGTCCGCGAAGAAGCCCCCTTCCAGTTCCCCGGTGGCGATCAAATCGCCGATGTCTTTCCCCTTGTAGAAAGGAAGCAGCTGCAGTTGCATGCCGCTGCGGCTTAGACGCTTGAACAGCACGCGATCGCGCGAAATGAGCTCGGCGACCGAGCCCTCGGGGAGCGTCAAAGGCTGGATCCCGATGTCGATCCCCTGCGCGGTGTTGAAGCGGTAGCTGTCGTGTTTGACAGGTTTTGCCGGCGCGGCCGAAGAGGAGGCATTTGGGGGCGAGCCCTGTCCGGAGCCGGGCTGCTGCGAGCAGCCGAAAAGGGTGAGACAAGCTATCAATGCCAGGACCAAGGGGCGCGCCATCTTCATCATTTTCTCCAGACCACGGCTTTCTTCCGGAACAGGTTGCCACAGTCGAAGATCCGCTCCAGAAAAGGCTCGTATCTCTCGGGCACCGTTTCCGCCTTTCCCAACAACAGCACCCCCTCAGGGTTCAGGGCACGGAAGAGGTTGTCGAACACCCGCAGATACCCTTGCGGATCGAGGTACATGAGGAAGTTGCGGCAGGACACCAGGTCGAACCCGCCGAAAAGCGATTCCGGAGGCGCGTAGGTGTTTGGGTCGAGCAGGTCGTGCCGGGAGTAGGTGATCATCTCCTTGATCCTGGGCGAGATCTGGTAGCCGCTGCGGTCGTAGATGAAATACTTGTTGAGCCGCTGCAGCGTGATTCCGGCGACCGCCCCTGGCGCGTACCTGCCGTACTCGGCTTCTGCCAGCGCATCCTCCGCGATGTCGGTGGCGAAGATCTGCACCCGGGTTTTCAGGTTGAGCAGCTGCATCGCCTCGTCGACTATGATGGCCAAGGAGCATGCTTCTTCTCCGCCGGCACAGGCGGCGGACCAGGCCCGGAAGAACCCGCTTTGGGAGGTCCTGAGCATGGAGGGAACGACGACCGAGCCGAGAAGTTCAAACTGGAGCGGGTCGCGGAAGAAACTGCTGAAACGGATGCGCATCATCCGGGCAAGAAAGGGGGCTTCTGTGGCGTCGTCGTGCAAAAGTCGGCAGTACGAGGCGATGTCTGGAAGACGGAGTTGGGCAACCCGTTCCGCGATCCTTTTCTCCGCAAGGTTATGGGAGTAGCTCTGGAAGTCCTGGCCAAAATGCTCCGTCAGTAAACGTAGAATCTCGGCAACCGTATCGCTCAACGTCGCCTCCGGAACACTGCGTGAAGAAAAACCGTAACAACTGTCATTGCAAAACTACATCCAGCGGTGTACCGGTGCCGGGCATTATATTAGCAATAACCAATACAGACCATGACTGAGAAAGAGAGTGGATATATTCAAAGTCATTGCTCTCTTCGGCTATTACCATAGAAACTTAAGAAATGTTTTCCTATTACACCGTTTCACTATACAAAGTCAATTAAAACGAATTATTTGTGAGATATTGCAGTGCTTTATTAGGCAGGCGGGAATGCTAGGCAGGTTGGTTAAAAGGGAGATGAAGCAGGTGGCAGTTTTTCAAGGCAGGGATGATATGTCGAAGAGATCGTACAATATTCCTTAGAGATGCAAATCCGACTACATGGAGCTGTGCTACTCCTCGTCGCAGCGGGCAAAGCGCGGCACCCGCGCGCCGTCCACCTCGACCAGTTCCTGGAACATGGGCTCCGGGCGCACCCAGAGCCCCCCTTCCCCATACAGAGGCCGGTAGACGACCATGAGTTCGTCGGTCTCGCTGTGGCGTGCGGTGCCGATCACCTGGTAGAACTTTCCCTTGTAATGCCGGTAGCGTCCGGGCTCCACGGCCATGACTTCCCTCCTTGCGGCTGTCGCCGCTCACAAAGACGCGTGCTCGGTCCTGGCGATGATCTCGTTTTGCAGCGCTTCGGAGAGGTCGCAGAAGTAATCACTGTAGCCTGCCACCCTGACGATCAGGTCCCGGTACTCCCCCGGGTCCGCCTGAGCTCGCTTGAGCGTTTCCACGTCCACCACGTTGAACTGTACGTGGTGCCCGTCCATCCTGAAGTAGCTCCGCACCAAAGCCGCCAGTCCGTCGATCCCCCCCTCTCCGGAAAGTAGCGTGGGTGAGAACTTGAGGTTCAACAGGGTTCCGCCGCTGCGGATGTGGTCCATCTTCCCGGCCGAGCGTATCACCGCCGTCGGGCCGTTACGGTCCGCCCCCTGCACCGGTGAGATCCCCTCGGAAAGGGGGGCGCCGCGGCGCCTGCCGTCGGGGGTGGCGCCTGTGACCGAGCCGAAGTAGACGTGGCAGGTGGTGGGAAGCATCTCGATGCGGTACATACCGCCCTTGGTGTTGGGCCTGCCGTCCACCATCTGGAAGAAGGCGTCGAAGACCCGGCGCATCAGGTCGTCGGCGAAATCGTCGTCGTTGCCGTACTTGCGGGTCCGGTTCCAGAGACGCTGCCGAAGGGGCTCGCTTGAGGCGAAGTCGGCGTCGAGCTGCGCCACCAGCTCCGGGAGCGAGACCGACTTCGCTTCGAAGACGTGCTCCTTGATCGCGGAGAGCGAGTCGGTGATGCTCCCTATCCCCACCCCCTGGATGAAGCTGTTGTTGTACCTCGCTCCCCCGGCGTTGTAATCCACCCCCCGGCTGATGCAATCGTCGGTCAACACCGACAGAAACGGCGCCGGCATCAGGCGGGCGTAGATCATCTCGATCAGACGGTTGCCGCGGATCTTGATGTCTATGAAGTGGGCGAGCTGCGCGGAGAAGGCGGCGAAGACGTCGTCGAAGCTGGTGAAGTCAGCCGCTTTTCCGGTCTGCGGGCCGAGCTGTGCCCCGGTCGCCGGATCGACGCCGTCGTGCAGGGCGAGCTCCAGCATCTTCACCAGGTTGAAATAGCCGGTGAGGATGTAGGCCTCCTTGCCGAAAGCCCCCACCTCGACGCAGCCGCTGCAGCCGCCGGCGCGCGCGTCCGCTAGCGTCTTACCCTGGCGCAGCTGTTCCTCTACCACCGAGTCCGCGTTGAAGATCGAAGGAAAGCCGTACCCCTTGCGCACCACCCTCAAGGTGTGCTTCAAGAAGCGGTCGGGAGACTTGCGGGAGAGCTGGATGTTGGAGGATGGCTGCAAGAGGTGCATCTCGTCAATGATGTCGAGGAGCAGGTGCGACACCTCGTTTGAGCCGTCGGAGCCGTCCGGGAGGAGCCCCCCCAGGTTGATGTTTGCGAAGTCGGTGTAGGTGCCGCTCTCAGCGGCAGTCACCCCAACCTTGGGCGGCGAAGGGTGGTTGTTGAACTTCACGAAGAAGCATTCGAGGAGCTCGCGCGCCTCTTCTTTTTTCAGGGTCCCGTTCGCGATCCCATCGCTGTAGAAGGGGTAGAGGTGCTGGTCCAGGTGCCCGGGACTGAAGGCGTCCCAGCCGTTCAACTCGGTGATGACGGCCAGGTGGCAGAACCAGTAGGACTGCAGCGCCTCCCATAAATCGGTGGGGGCGTGCGCCGGGACCCAGCGGCAGTTGGCGGCGATCTTCAAAAGCTCCTGCTTGCGGACGGCGTCGGAGCAGGCAGCGGCCATGCTTTCGGCCAGTTTCGCGTGGCGCTCGGCAAAGAGGATGACGGCATCGCAGGAGATGTCCATCGACTTCAACTCCTCCCGCCGGGCCCAGGCATCAGGGTCGGTGCCGAAGTCGAGCGCGCGGATGGCGTCGGCGATCTCCTTCTTGAAGTCGAGGAGCCCCTTTCGGTAGATCTTGTCGTCCAGGACCGTGTGCCCCGGGGCGCGCTGCTCCATGAACTCAGTGAAGATCCCGCTTTGGTAAGCCTGGTGCCATTCCTCGGGGAGCTCCTGGAAGATCTTGTCCCTCAGGCTCCTCGTGCTCCAGTAGGGGATCACCGTTTCGCCGTATGCTTTGAGGCAGGCGTCGTCGACGCGGTAGCTCGTCTTCTGGCGCGAGTTCAGTATGCGCAGATCTTCCAGGGAGTGGCAGGTGAGCTCCGGGTAGGTCGGAACCAGCTTGGGCGCAGGCCCCCTCTCCCCCACCACCAGTTCGCCCTCGCCCAGGTAGATGGTCTTTTTCTCGCAGAGGTAGTAAAAGGATTTCGCCCGCAGCACCGGGACGGACCAGCGCCCTTCGTTCTCGCGGTAAAACTCGGTCAAAAGCAGCGCGCGCTCCTCCGAGATCGCAGGTTCCGCGTCAAGGCTCTCCTGCCGCAGGCGTTCAGTTCTTCCGGTCATCTAAGCTCCCCCTATACGCGTATCGAGCCCCCTGTCCCTGAACAGTCGGGCGTAATGCTCCAAAGTCTCCAAAGAGGGCGCCGCCGCCCCTGCTGCCTGGAGCGCCGCCTCCTTTCCGAAGCGCTGAGGCTTCGCTCCCCAGCTCCCGTGGTAAGGGAGGAGCCAGACCTGGCGCACCCCGTGTAGCCGCGAGGCAAGTGCAGCCAGCGCCTCCATCTCCTGCACCGAGTCGTTGAATCCGGGAACCACCGGGATCCTGAGCCAGATCGGACGTTGTTCACGGCCGAGGCACTCCAGGTTCTTGAGTATCGCCGCATGATCTGCGCCGGTCCCCTCCCGGTGCCTCTCCGGGTCGGCGCACTTGAGGTCGAAGAGGAACAGGTCCGCCAGCGGCGCGATGTCGGCGAGGGTGTCGGGGGCGCAGATCCCCGCCGTATCGACGGCGGTGTGGATCTCGTGTTCGCGGCAGGCGGCCAAGAGCTCCTTGAGAAACTGCGGCTGGCAGAGGGGCTCGCCACCAGAGAAGGTGACCCCGCCGCCGGAATCCTCGTAGAAGAAGCGGTCTTTCAGGACGCTCTCCATCACCTCGTCGACCGTCATCACCCTCCCCACCACCTCGCGCGCACCCGTCGGGCAGGCCCTGGCGCAGGCGCCGCAACCGCGGCAGGATTGTCTGGAGAGTGACTCGGGACAGGCCGAACGGCAGGCGCCGCAAGCGATGCAGAGGTTTTGGGAGCAGGCGATTTCAGGCAGGGGTGACTGGCTCTCGGGGTTGTGGCACCACCAGCAGCGCGCCGGGCATCCTTTCAGGAAGACCGTGGTCCTGATGCCGGGGCCGTCGTGCAGCGAGTAGCGTTGCAGATTGAAAACCGTTCCGTGAATCATAAACAGCTAAACTCCAAAAAACAAAACCCCAAAAGCATGCACCACAGAGGACACAGAGGGAAAACCAAATCTTAAAAAGCGTCGCACACGGATGACGCGGACCCAGCGGATAACTTCAAAGACGAAAAGCTTCATTGGTTAAACCAGAAGCTGTTTTGGTTGTATCCGTTCCATGCGCTTCATTTCGTCCGTGTTTGATCCGTGTGAAAGCCTTTTGGCTACCTCCACGACCTCTGTGTTCCGGGGTGCCTCTGGCTCTTATACCACCCGGATCATGAACTCCGGGCAGGCAGCGCCGCAATAGCCGCAGAGAATACACTGCTCCTCGTCGACGACGGCCTTGCCGTCCACCAGTTTCAGCGCGTCGTTGGTGCAGGCCGGGACGCAGGCGCCGCACCCCTTGCAAAACGCCTCCATGATGGCGAGCTTGCGCCTTCTCCCCTCCAGCTTTTCCCAAAGTGCCTCGTCGGCGCTGTCATCGTGGAAAAGGGCAAGGTTCCCGTCGATCTCGGCCTCCGAGAGCATCCCCAGCGCCACGCCGTGCACTCCCTGCAGCCCGAGCACGTAGCGCAGGCTCTCGCGCGCGGAGGAGATGAGGTTGCCGCCGGCCAAGGCCTTCATGGCGTAAACCCCCTTGCCGGCGTCGGCGCAGGCCGCAATCACGTCGGCCATCTCCGCCTGCGTGCCGTCTATGATCCCCATGCCCGCCCGGTTGATGAGCGGATGCACCACCTCGATCTCCGGATGCTGCACTGACTTCCTGATGGCGCTCACGAAATGGGAGGAGAGACCGACGTGGGCGATCTTACCTTCCTCCTTCATCCTGAGCAGCGTCTCGATCACCTCAGGGCGCTCGGCAAACGGGTCCGCGACCCTGGCGCCGTGCAGATGAACGATGTCCAACCGCTCCAACTCCAGTGCGCTCAGCGCCCGCTCGACGTGGGCGCGTGCCTGCTCGGCCGTGTTGGCGTGGGTCTTGGAGGCGATGTGAACCTCGCCCTCGAACCCGGATAAGGCGGAGAGGATGTGCGGGTAGGTCTGGTACAGTTCGGCGGTGTCCAAGAGGTTCACGCCCCGTTCCAGGGCGTAGCGGATCAGCCTCCCCCCCTCTTCGGGAGAAAGCGCGGCCTGCAAGGGACCCAAGGGGAGAGTACCGAAAACGAGGGGGTTGATCTCCAAACCGGTGCAGCCAAGGCGTACTTTGTTCATAAAACCTGTCATCCCTTCACGTGATGCGCTAGCTCGTACAGCGAACCTGTCCCGGTTCAGTCAACCCCAACCGGGGCTGTCAGTAATGCGGCGGAGGCTCCTCTTCGGAGGGAAGCCTCGTGTCGGAGGCGGCCAAGCCGCGCAGGTGTTCCTTGACCAGTTTCAATTCCCGGGTGAGGTGGTCGATCATGGTCTGCTGCCCGGTAACGACCTCGTTCAATTGATCGATGATGCGACCCTGATGCATGATCAGCATCTCCATATCAGTCAGACGCTGTTCCATGTGTATCTCCTTTTAATGCCATAGACTGCCAACTCCGATGCGGTCAAAGACTTCAGGGAGGGCGGCTTGGCTATTTTAGCTGGCAAAGTTTAACGCGATTCCTTTCCGCAGCCAAGATAAAAAACTTCAAAAAGCGGACGGATTCTGATAATTTCCAGCTGCCCTTTTGAGCCGGCAAAGGCTCTTGGGGCTACGGGGGAAAAAGATGTCGGATACGCCGAAATCGAGCAGCGAAAGACACATCGAAACCATAATGGAGCACCTGCAGCCGGGAACCGAGCGCTATGAGGTGCTGGACCGGGCCAAGCGCTTCAAGTCGTCCTGGGTTGAGTTGGGCGAGAAACTCCTGGACGTGAGCAAGAGGGCGAGCTTCCGGGAGTGGGGGTACGGGAGTTTCGAGGAGTACTGCGTGCAGGAGATCCGCATCAAGCGGGGGACCGCCGAGAAGCTCACCATGGCCTACCGCTTCATGGAAAAGGAGGAGCCGCAGCTGATTGGGCGGCGCGAGGAATTGAAGCCGCTTCCCGACTACCGCTCCATCGACCTGCTGCGCCAGGCAAAGGAAGAGAAGGGATTCACTGAAGAGGAGTACGGCGATCTGAGAAAGCGCGTAGTCGAGGAGGACCGCAGCCACCCGACCGTGCTGAAGAAGTTCAAGGAAGTGGCGGCGTTAAGGGAAGAGGTGAACCCGCTGGCGCCTCTTAAGGCCGGCATCTCCGCAGCCAGAAGGCTAGATTCCGCCCTGCGCGCCATGGAGAGCGCCCCCGCGGTTTATCTGGAGCAGGTGTCCGAGATGATCGCGCACCTGGAGCAGGAGCTGGAAGCCGCGAACGTAGGGAGCGAAGACGAAGCCGGCAGCATCCGCGCCATTTAAATCTGAAAAGCGTAAAAAGCATGACCACAGAGGACTCAGGGGATCACAGGGGGGGCACAGAGGAAAGACTAAAGGCTTTAAGATTTAACCCAGCTTCTTTTGGTTTTCCTCTGTGACCACCGTGTACCTCAGTGACCTCTGTGGTAATGCTTTTAACTTACCGCAGGTAGTTGTCCCAGAAAAGCTTCGCCGTCACCGCGAGCACGGAGCAGATGAACACAGGCCGCACCAGCCGGGTCCCCTTCTTAATCACGAGCCTCGCCCCTACCCTAGCCCCCACAGCCTGCCCCGCCCCCATCACTAGCCCCGCCAGGATCAGCACCTCTCCCCCCGCCAGGAACACCGCCAGCGACACGATATTGCTGACGAAGTTGAAGACCTTGGTGTAGCCGGTTCCCTTGCGCATGTCGAAGCCCAGGCCGAGCATCAGGGCCACCACCCAGAAGGATCCGGTGCCCGGCCCGAGAAAGCCGTCGTAGAAACCAAGCGCCAACCCGGCGACCGCATAGAAGAGCACCCTGGGGAACCGCGGGCGCACCTCCTCGGCGCCGAGCTTGGGGGTGAAGATGGTGTAGCAGAGGATGGCCAGGAGCAGAAAGGGTATTCCCTTCTTCAGGAAGCCCGGGTCCAGCTGCCGCACCGTGTAGGTGCCGAGTACAGCGCCGGCGGCGGTCCAGGCCGCACCAAGGGCGGCGTCTGAGAGCTTCACCGTCCCCGCCTGTACGAAGTGGACCATGGCGCTGAAGGAGCCGAAGCTTCCCTGAAGCTTGTTCGTCCCGAGCGCAGCCTGAGGCGGAAGCCCCAGCCCGAGCAGCACCGGGACCGTGATGAGCCCCCCTCCTCCTGCTATGGAATCGATGAGACCAGCGGCTGCTCCGGTGATGAAAAGCAGTGGGAGATATACGGGCGGAATGGAGATCACTTGGAGCCCTTTCCCTCCTTGCGGGATACGCGGTACAGCTCCACCGTCCGGTGGGCGACGGCCGTCATCAGCGGGATCTCCTTGAGAGCCACGGTGCGGTCGGCAACGGCCTGGGCGACGTGGTACATCCGCTGCCACTTCAGGGGGGCGCTCCGGGCGTGGCGCAGCCAAAGGGTCTCGACGACCAGCCGGTCCAGCCACGCGTCGCGCTTTGGCTCCAGCAGGTTGGTGAAAACCCGCGCGATGACCGAGGCGTCCACACCCCTCCCCCTTCCCGTCATCGCCGCATCTACCTCGCCCGCTGCGGCATCCCCGGTCTCGGCCCAGCTGCCGAAAAACGCGGGGAAATCCAGCAGCCATCGTCCCGACTCTTCAAGCGCCCCGACGTACTCGCTTTCTTCAAGCAGGGCCGGGCTGAGGGAGTCGATCTCGTCGCGCAAAAGAAGCAGTTCGTTCCCGGCATCGAGGGGGGTCCCCTTCCACCGGTCGCGCCCGAGCAGTTCGGCTATCCTGACGAACCAGTGATTGGGGGTGACGCCGTTGGCGACCCCGTCGGCGAGCGCCTGGCAGACGCGCAGGTCGAGATACTGCGGGGACGATTCCAGGTACGACGAGCCGTGTGCAAGTTTGACGACGAGTTTATCCCTTTCCGGGCGCGACTTGATCTGCTCCACCGAACTAGCGGCTACGCCCGTTCCCTGTTTCAAAAGGATGAAGCAGGAGCTGAAACCGGCGTCCTCCTGAAGCAGCAACTGGAAATTTTGGGCGCCGGAGCCGTCGATGGAAGAGGCGTACACGGTCAGGGGGAGAGGTTTGGGGAGCGGCGCGCATTCAATCCGAGCCTTGCGCGCGTTGGTGATGGCCTGGTCGACGTTGCGCCTCACGTCGGCGGGGAACCAGTTGCGCGCCATGATCAGCCGCCGCAAGGTCTCATGGCCGATCCTGCCCCCCTCGATGGCTACCAGCAGCCGGGACACCTCCAAAGCGTGCGCCGGGTCGGGGTGAAAAAGCATCAGGGCAGCGATCTCGCGCAGGAAAGGGTCGTCCGCCGTCATCAGCTCCGAGATCACCGGGGCGCGCAACTCGGCGTCGCTTGCCGCCGAGAGCTGGAGGATTTCGTCCGCCCCCGCGAAGGGGGAGACCATCCCCATATCCTTCAAGCTCCGGGCGATGCCGGTCAGAAGATCTTCTTCCTCAGGCGCCTGCAGATCGGTCCGGTCGGTCCCGGTGCGAAGGAGCCTCTTATCCGCATCCCGCAGCTCGGCGATCAGTTCTACCCTGCTTTCAGACAGGATGCGCGCCACCGTCAAAGAGAGGTCGATGTCCTGGTTCTCCATCATCACTCGTCGCGCCAGCGCCCCCTGGAACCTTTCCATCTGGCTTTTGGCCCCAGCCCTTCCCCCCTCGATCTCCACCTGGTAGAAATCAAGCATGTCGTGGAGCAGCCTGAGCGCGGCGTCGATCTTCTCGTCGTCCTGGGGCGAGCGCCTGCACAGAGGCGGAAGGAGGGCTGCCAGTTCTTCCCCGGCGAAAGGGTCCGCCAAAAGGTGACGCCGCAGTTCTTCCTGGACGGCCAGCATTGCCCCCACCGGCCCGGCCTGGGCCTTGGCGTAGAGATCCACGAAACGCTGCATCCCGGTGGCTGCGACACCCTTCGCAGGCCCCGTTCCGGGTTGCTTGACCGAGGGAGAGGAAGGCGATGCGCCTGCGCGGCCATGCTTGAGCGACTCCTCCAGCACGTCCTCGAGTTCGGGAGGGGACGTCAATCGGTACCAGATCTGGCCAGGTTTCGGGAAGGGGCTCCCTGAGTAGGGCTTCTTGTCGGCAAGTTCGCGCACCTCCCGGTAGCGGCGCTGGATGCGCTGCTGCCATTCCGGGCGTGCGTTCAACAGGTCGGTAAAAGTCTGGGCGAGGTCTTGGGCGTAGGGGGATTGGTAGCTGGCAGGGTCTAGATAAGGTCCGGTGAAAGCGCCTGAGGCATCGAGAGCGAAGCGGATGGTCGCCTTGGGGCGCGACTTCTCGTTGATGACCGAGACCATGACCTGGCGGCAGTCGTCGTCAGGCTCGGTGCAATAATATTCGAGGAAACTGTAGTTCCCCTTGGGGATGCGTCCGGTCTTTCGCGGCAGCTCCAGGGTGACTTCCTGTTGCTCCGCGTTGGGGAATATCTCGCGATATGGCTTCATGTGGAGTGTTTCCCAGATTTTCCCCGTGGCTAAAGGTTTGCCTCCCTCACGAGGATGGCGTCGACGGCAGCCCCCAGGTCGATGAAGGACTCCACCCCGGCCGGCAGGCGCGACACCTCTTTGCTCCCGTACCCGGTGAGTACCAGCAAGGAGGTGCACCCGGCGTTCAGCCCCGCCTGCACGTCCCCAAGCTTGTCGCCGATCATGTAGGAGCGGGAGAGGTCGATGTCGAGGTCGGCGGCGGCCTGCTCCAGCATGCCGGGGAGGGGCTTGCGGCAGGCGCATTCCCTGCGGTAGTCGCCGGTGGCGTGCTCGGGGTGGTGCGGGCAGAAATAGCAGGCGTCGATGTTGATCCCGTACTGGGCCAGGTCATCGTGCATGTGGTCGTGGATCTCTTTAAGCGCCGCCTCGTCGTAGAGACCGCGCCCAATCCCGGACTGGTTGGTCACAACTACCAGAAGGAACCCGGCATCCTTGAGACGCTTGAGCGCCAAGGGGACCCCGGGGATGAGCTGGAATTCCTCCACCTTGCTCAGGTACTGCACTTCTACGTTGATGGTCCCGTCCCTGTCGAGAAAGACCGCCCGCTGCTTCGCCATGTGACCCCCGCCCTACTCGCCCTTCACAAAAAGCTGCCGCTCCACCAGGTCGCAGATGATGTGGATGATGGTTATGTGCCCTTCCTGGATCCTGGGGGTGTCGTTGCTCGGGACTACGAGCGGGAGATCCACGACGGACCTGATGCTCCCACCGTCTTTTCCCAGAAGCGCTATGGTGCGGCATCCCATTCCGCGGGCCGCCTCGAGTGCGAGCTGGACGTTCGGCGAGTTGCCTGAGGTGGAGATGCCCACCACGACATCGCCCTGCGCGGCATGCGCCTCGACCTGGCGCGAGAAAATCCGGTCAAAGCCGTAATCGTTGCCTACGGCGGTAAGGATGGAGGTATCGGTGTGCAGCGCGATGGCGGGAAGCGCGCGCCGCTCCAGCTTGAAGCGCCCCACCATTTCGGCCACGAAATGCTGGGCGTCCGCTGCCGACCCGCCGTTGCCCATGACCAAAAGCTTGTTGCCGGCCTTGTAGGCTGCAACCACAAACGAAACGGCGCTCTGTATGGCGGGGGATAGTTCCCCTCCGAGCGCCGTCATCACCTCGCAATGGGCCTTAAGCTGGGCCTTTATCTCTGCAAGCATCCAGTTACTCCTGCATTAGTTGTACAGCGCCAAAGCGCGACTACTGGTAGCGGGCCTTGATCCTCTCGCAAAGCTCTGAAAAGGAGAGGTAGCGGTCGCTCCAGGGGAAGGGGATGCCATCCACCGCGGTGACCGGCGTCGTCCCCGGTTTCTCGGAGGCGATCTTCTCGAAGAGGCGCTTTTTCATGCCGTCCCAGGCGAGCCTGGGCAGCGGCACCAGGGTGACGTGCTCGTGCAGGGTCGCAAGTCCCGCCTGCTGGGCAGCCTGGTTCAAGGAGGCCGGCAGCAGCACGGTGTAGCGGTCGTCGTGCCGCGCCCCTTTTACCAGCCACTCCAGTTTTTCTCCAAGCAGCTCTACTTCCACCCCCTTGGGGACGTGAAGTACGTAGCTTGCACCCACCCCCCAGCGCTCCCGGAAAAGGGCGATGCTTCGCTGCTGGGTCTCACGCCGCCTCTGCTCCGAGCCGAGCTGCACCTCTTCCTGGTGGTGCACCACCGGGGTCGGCACCTGCACCGTGATGAAGCCGTGGGCATTGGCGCGCCGGGTGTAGTCCTTGAGGCACCACGCGCCGCCGTCCATCCCCTCGTCGAAGCCGCCGATCCGCCGGTAGAGCTCCCTGGAGACCACCATGGCGGCGAAGGAACCCCGTTCGAGCTCTTTGGGTGCGCTGCACTCCTCGCCAGGATCGAGACACGGCAGTAAGATCCCAGCCTCCGGATGCTCCCCGGCATAGGCTAAGAGGGGCTCCAGCCACTTCGGGCTCACCAGGGTGGTGTTGCGCACCAGGGCGAGGTAGGGGGCCTCTGAGCTCTCGAAACCGCGGTTGGCAGCAGGCACGAAGCCTATGTTGCTGTCATCGCGCATCAACAACGCGCGGTCGTCCAGGCTGTCGGCGAGTTCCTGCAGGAGCCTTTCGGTATCCCGCTCGGACCCGCAGTCCACCATGATGAATCGGGCGCCGGGTGTGTGGTTGATCAGGGTGACCAGGCAGTTCCGGGTCTCGTCGGGCCTGTTCCAAACGGGTATGATGACGTCTATGGTGGCGTCGGTCATGACAATCCCCTCAGGCTGACAAGCAGTTAGGTTATAAAAGGCGGACTAGGAGCTGACGGCGACGTTGCGCAGCAGCGCCAGTTCGTCGAGCACCTTGCCCGAGCCCAGGACGACGCAGGAAAGCGGGTCTTCCGCGGTGACCACGGGAAGGCCGGTCTCCTCGCGCAAGAGCACGTCCAGGTTGCGCAAGAGCGCGCCGCCCCCCGCCAGCACGATCCCCTTGTCTACGAGGTCCGCGGCAAGCTCCGGCGGGGTCCGCTCCAGGCAGTTGCGCACCGCGTCGACTATCGCGGTCACCGGCTCGGAGAGCGCCTCGCGGATCTCGTTGGAGTCGATCTCGGTGGTCTTGGGGATACCGGACACGAGGTCGCGCCCCTTGACCTCCATGTGCAAGAGCTGGGTTCCGGGGTAGGCCTCGCCTATCTCTATCTTGATCAGTTCGGCCATGCGGTCGCCGATGAGCAGGTTGTACTTGCGCTTGATGTACTGGACGATCGCCTCGTCCATCTTGTCGCCGCCGACCCGCACGCTCTTGGTGTAGACGATGCCGGCCAGGGAGATCACGGCGACCTCGGTGGTGCCGCCGCCTATGTCGACGATCATGTTGCCGCTGGCCTCGGTGATGGGAAGCCCCGCCCCGATGGCGGCCGCCATCGGCTCCTCGATCAGGTAAACCTCGCGGGCCCCGGCCGACTCGGCGCTTTCCTTGACGGCGCGCTTTTCCACCTGGGTGATCCCGGAGGGAACGCAGATGACGATCCTCGGACGGACCAGGGTCTTTCTGTTATGCACCTTGTGGATGAAGTAGCGAAGCATCTCCTCGGTGATGTCGAAATCGGCGATGACCCCGTCCTTCATCGGACGGATGGCGGTGATGGTCCCAGGGGTGCGGCCAAGCATCTTCTTGGCCTCCATGCCGACAGCGAGCACCTTCTGCTGGCCGCTGGGCATCTTCTGTACCGCGACCACCGACGGCTCACGCACCACGATACCCTTACCTTTTAAGTAGACAAGGGTGTTGGCCGTGCCGAGATCTATGGCCAGATCATTAGAAAACATGCCGAAAAGGGCATCGAAAATCTTGATCATTCATAACTCCTTTGATTATTGCGCTACCGGGACCAGGCCCGGCGTCAAAGGTGGAAATATAGCAAAAACTCCGCACCCTTGCAACAAAGAAAAGCCACAGTGTCGTCACAGTGCACACAAAGAAGGGACAGATGCCGGATCATTCTGGTGTTGCTTTTGCGATTAAATCATACTATTATTCCCAACTCTTGTGATACATGAGAGACCACTCTATCTGCGCAAAGGAGCCGAACCAGAATGCTAGGCATAATGAGGAAGTACAAACAATCGATACTTATAAAGATTGTATTCGTCGTGATCGTACTCTCTTTCATAGGGACCATCTTCCTCGTCTGGGGCAGAGGCGGCGACGAGTCCGCCAACGGTCCTGCTGGCTACGCCGCAATGGTTGACGGCACCAAGATCTCGATGGAGGATTTCCAGAAGAACTACTACCGCACCAGGAACCTCTACGAGCAGATCTACGGCCGCTCGCTCACCCCGGAAATGGAAAAGCAGATGGGGATCAAGAAGGCCACCATCGAGAGCATGGTGGAAAGCATCCTCGCCCTTAAAGAAGCAAAGAATATGGGGGTCAAGGTGACCAAGGACGAGGTCGCCGCCGAGATCGCAAAGGTCCCCTCCTTCCAGAACAACGGCGTCTTCGACTTTAACCTGTACCAGCAGACCCTCAAGACGAACCGGGTCACCCCGAAGGATTTCGAGGAGTCTCAGGAGCAGGACATCCTTATTCAAAAGGCGCGCAACAAGGTGAAGGAGAAGGCGACCGTCACCGACGCCGACGTAATGCAGGAGTTCAAGAAGCAAAACGACAAGGTTGACCTGCAGTACGTCTCCTTCTCTCCCGCCGACGTTAAGGGAAGCATCAAGCTCACCGACGCGGAGTTGGACATGTACCTCCAGGATCACCAGGCGGAGTTCAAGACCCCCGAACAGGTATCCATCGCCTACACCCTGGTGAGCCCGGCGTCGCTCGCCTCCAAGGTGAGCGTCACCCCCGAGGAGGCGCAGAACTACTACCAGAAGAACATCGACCGCTACCAGGGCAAGGGTGGGATCCTCCCCTTTGCCGAAGTGAAGGACCAGGCCACCGCCGATGCGCAGAAGGCCAAGGCCGCCAGGGAGACCTACGAGAAGGTGGCCGAGACCGCCAACAAGTTCCGCGCCCAGGGTAACCTCGACGCAGCCGCCCAGGCGCTGGGAAGCAAGGTCGAGAAGACCGCGCTCTTCACGGCTCAGGCGCCTGCCGCCGCAATCGCCGGCGAGACCGAGCTCGTCGCCCGCGCCTTTGCGCTGAAGCAGAACGAGCTGGGTGGACCGGTCGAGACCGCCAAGGGGATCTACCTCTTGAAGGTCATCGACAAGAAGCCCTCCGCCGTGCCGCCGCTGGCGCAGGTAAGGGCGAAGGTCGAGCAGAAGCTTCTGGAGGTCAAAGGGGCCGAGGTAGCCAAGAAGAAAGCTGAAGAGGCGCTGCAGCAGCTGGCCAAAGGGGGCGCGGCCGCCAAAGAGAGCGGCAACTTCGGCTATTCCGCTACCGGCGCCATCCCGACCGTCGGCACCTCCCCCGAACTGATGGAGGCCGCCTTCGCGCTCACCCCGGCGAACCCGGTAGCGAAGCAGCCGGTCAAGGTGGGCGAGCGCTGGTATGCGGTGAAGCTGAAAAACCGCGTTGAAGCCCCGACCACCGACTTTGCCAAGGCCTCCGCCGGCATCAAGCAGGCCCTGCTTCCCAAGAAGCAGCAGGAGGAGCTGGACAAGTGGATGAAGGGACTCAGGGCCAAGGCTAAGATCGAGATCAACCCGACGATCAAGGACTAGCGAAGCAAAGGCGCAGATCGAACAGCTATTCAAGTGCGAGGTGGAGGGTGCAGGTGTACTCTTCACCTTTCACTTTTAACGCTTCAAACGCGATCCATAAAAGGAGAATGCTCAAATGACTACACCGGTACTCAACACTGATTTCCCCGGTCTGAAGCTCGCGGCCCGCGGCAAGGTGCGCGACATCTACGACCTCGGAGAGACGCTGCTCATCGTCACCACCGACAGGATCTCCGCTTTCGACGTGATCATGAACGAGGGGATCCCGCACAAGGGGTACGTGCTGACCCAGATCTCCGCCTACTGGTTCCGTCAAATGGAAGACATCATCAAGAACCACATCATCTCCACCGACGTCGCCGATTTCCCCAAGGAGTGCCAGCCCTACGCCGACGTCCTTGCTGGGCGCTCCATGTGGGTGAAGAAGGCGCAGCCGCTGGCCGCCGAGTGCATCGTGCGCGGCTACATCTCCGGTTCCGGCTGGAAGGACTACCAGAAGACCGGCGCCATCTGCGGCATCAAGCTTCCCGAAGGGCTCAAGGAGAGCGACCGCCTCCCCCACCCGATCTTCACCCCCTCCACCAAGGCGGAGCTCGGAACCCACGACGAGAACATCTCCTTCGAGGAGATGTGCCGGATCTGCGGCACCGAAATTTCCACCAAGGTGCGCGACGTGACCCTCGCCATCTACGAGAAGGCGCGCGACCTGGCCGACGAGAAAGGTATCATCATCGCCGACACCAAGTTCGAGTACGGCATCTACGAAGGGGAGCTGATCATCATCGACGAGTGCATGACCCCCGACTCCAGCCGTTTCTGGCCCAAAGAGAGCTACAAGCCGGGCGGGCCGCAGCCCTCCTTCGACAAGCAGTTCCTGCGTGACTACCTGGAGACCCTCGACTGGGGCAAGACGGCGCCGGCGCCGCCGCTTCCCGAGGAGATCGTCAGGAAGACCGGCGAGAAGTACATGGAAGCACTGGTGAAGCTGACCGGCAAAGGGATCTAGTTGATATGCCAACGCCCCGCCTCCTCTCCAGGGGGTGGGGCGTTTTTATTTTTGAACCTGTCGATCCAGCAAAGGAATAGACGATGCTGAAGCATACCCTCCCCCTGCTGTTACTCCTCGCCTTCACCGCGGGCTCAAGCGGCGCCGCCGAGATCCCGCTGGCACGCTTTACCCAGTCCGACCTCTCCGGCTGGAGCGACAAGGCCTTCAAGGGGAAGACCGAATACAGCTTCTCCGACGGCGGCTTGAAGGCCCACAGCGCCAAGGGGGCGAGCGGGAAGATAAAGAAGATCTCCATCGACACCAGGAACTACCCGAAGCTTTCCTGGAGCTGGCGCATCGACCACACGTTGCGCCACGAGGACATCGCCCGCAAAAGCGGCGACGACTTCGCCGCGCGTGTCTACGTCATCTTCCCGCGCACCTTCTTCTGGCGCATGCGGGCCATCAACTACGTCTGGAGCTCGAAGCTGCCCAAGGGTAGCCACGTGCCCAGCCCGCACACGGCAAACGCGGTATCGGTGGCGGTGGAAAGCGGTGACGCCAAGGCTGGAAACTGGGTGTTCGAGGAGCGCAACGTCTACGAGGATTACAAGAGGATCTTCGGGGAGGATCCCCCCCTTTTGGGGGGGATCGCTGTCATGACCGATACCGACGACACCAGGGAGGAGACCACCGCCTGGTACGGCGACATCACCCTCCGCTCGGAGTGATAATCTAACCTAAGAGCTTCGCCAGCCTCGACCTCTGCTTCACCAGGCGCGCCTCGCCATCCTCGAGCGCCTTCAGCACCCCCTTCTTGGCGTCGTAGGCCATGTCCTTGCCACGGTCCAGGATCTCAGAGGCCCGCTCGCCTACGGCCTCGGCCATCTCGGCCACCTGCTCGGTGAAATCCTCCACCGCTTCCAGGGCCTCTTCCCCCTTGCGGCGCGCCCTCTTCGCGTATCGCCCCATTTCCTTGCGGGTTTTCTGGCCGCTTTGCGGCGCGTACAGGAGCGCGATTCCGGCGCCTATGATGCCTCCTGCCAAAAGCATGAGCGCCCCGACCATCACGTTGTTTTGTTTGTCCTGCATAACGGTCCTCCTTTCTTCACCGGGTGTGATTTCAACTGCACAATATAGTACCCGAAGCGCTCGGTTTGCCAAGGGGCTGTTCTCATTATTACTTTGAAGCAGAGGTCTCTGCGTGTATAGTTAAGACGTTACGCACACTTCAAAATACGCTGTTCCTGAGGTAAACCATGGATCAAAAATACGACGTACTGATAGTCGGTGGGGGCCCCGGCGGAGTCGCCGCCGCCTACATCTGCCATAAGGTCGGTCTTTCCCATCTGCTGATTGAATCGGGGAAGGCCATCTTCCAGGGCATTGCCAATACCTACCCGGAAGGAAAGAACGTCTACCCCTCCAAGCCCAAGGAGAACCCGGAGCCCTTCCTGGTAGAGGAACTGCGCCCTCCCGACAAGCCGGTTACGGTGGAGAAGTACATCCAGTACGTGCAGCACTTCGTACAGCACGAGGGGCTGAACGTGCTCACCGACACCCAGTTCGAGAACATCGAGGACGGCAGGGAGTACTTGAAGGTCCTCACCTCCCGCGGGACCTTCCAGGCGAAGAGGGTCCTGCTCGCCTTCGGCAGCTCGATCCCGAAGGAGCTCTCCGTCTACGGGGATGCGAAGATGGTCGCCAAGGGGCTGGACGACCCTAAGAAATATATCGGGGTGCGTACCCTGGTGATAGGCGGGGGGAACAGCGCGGCCGACGTGATCATCTCGATCCTCAAGGAGAAGCGCAACGCCAACGACACGGAGCCGGTCTACTGGGCGCATGTGGCGGAGACCTTCGACGTGAACAAGGAGACCGCCCAAAGGCTGGGCGAGGAGATCCTTTTGGGGGGAAACATAAGGCTTTTGCCCGGCGCTACCCCCAGGATCGGCGAGGTGGACGACGAGGGGGTGGACCGCCTGGTGATCAGGGTAAGCGAGGACAAGATCCCCGGCGGCATCGAGCGCTACCACGCCATGAGCTTTCCCATGAAGAACGTGATCGCCTGCATCGGGAGCCAGGGTCCCACCTCCATCTACGACCGGATCGGCGTGCAGACCATCGCCTGCGCCGAGGGGGTGTGCCAGGTGGCCAAGGAAGGGGACCGGCTGCTTCTGCTCACCACGGACTTCGAGTCGACCAGGAAAGGGGTCTACGTGATCGGTGGGGCCATCTCCCCTTCCTACATGCGGATCAGCAAGGGGGCGATCCACGAGGAGCGTCACCCGAACCTGATCTACACCGCGGTCAACGACGCCCACCACGTTGTGGAAGCGATCCTAAAGAAGATAAAGAAATAATCCACGAAAAAGGGGAGCCGATCGGCTCCCCTTGCCGCATCAGGAAGCAGGTTATGAGTCACTGGCTGATCTCAACACGAAGCCCCGCTATCTCTAAGCCGTTTTTATCCACTGCCTTGAAAGAAGCCACACTGAAATCCGAGGGGAGATAGGTACGCCCCACCGGGGTGTCGCAGACTACAGTCAAAAACTCCCCGGTCGGCGATCCTGTTGCCTGTGGAATTGAGACCGTGAGGGTCGCCGGCGCCGTGCCGCTTGCCGGCTGAAACACGCCGATCGTGAAGAGGTCGGACGGGAAGACACCACTCGCCACGACAGCCTGTGCATCCGCCTGCCGGTACACGAAATCAGCCACCTTTACAGTCGCCCCCGCGGGAAAGGAAAGCCGCACCGTCATGCCATAGATAGAGGTCCCGGGCGTTAGGGTACCTGCGGTGGCCAGGTGCAGGGTCATCGTGCCGCCGCCGGCATTGGCAAGGTTGGTGGAGGCTGCATCGGTTACCCCTGTCTGGTTGGAGGGCGAGGCAAGGAACGCAGACAGGGAGCTCTGGAAGCGTTGGCCGAGCTCGGGCGAGAGGGCGCTGTCCCCGGCCAGGTCGGCGCCATACGCCGCCAGGCAGGTGTCCAGGTTGTCGCCGTAGTAGTCGTGCACCATCTGGGAGAAGGTGGCGAGCGCCAGGGCGTAGTCCTTCTGCTGCTGACCGGTGCCAACCTCGGCGAAATCGCCTGCCGTAGGCGCGACGGGCTGCGTGGTCAGAATGTCGACCTTGAAAAGCTTGGAAATGAGCTTGTTTGCGCTGTCGATGCGGGTGGCGATCAGCGACGTACCTGCGGCACGCACCGCCAGTTCCGTCAAAGGGGTGATCGCAATCTGCATCGTGCCGGCGACCGTTGTCGTTGCAGCCCGCAGGGGCGCCCCAGCCGGAATGGTCCGCTGTTCGCCGGTGGCCTCGTCGAGGTAACTCCCTCCGGACACCTTGAAGAGAGCCGCCCCGGTGATGTTGACGCTGGTCGTGTACTGGCCGAAGCGGCTGGTGGTCGTTCCGCCAAGCCGCGCCCCCACCGCACCGTTGCTGGCAAGGGCGTAGATATCAACCTTGCCTTTATCTATGATCCCCTTTGAGGCGGTGCCGCCGACCCGCTTAAGCACCGCATTTGGGGGAGTACTGCCACCCGTGTTGTTTTCCGGCCCCTGGAAACCGCCCTCACCGCATCCCGAAAGCAGAGCCGTCATAACCAAAACCAGCAGTGCGCACGCACCCGATCCGTTTACCATGCCTCCCCTCCCCTTTCAAATTTTCTGCCCGTCTGTCTCGTCCCTGCCCGTGCTAGGTCGGTTGTTCCAGTGATCCGACGATGACTCGCAGGATCAGCACCGCATCCCCGATGTCTATGATCCAGTCGGGGGCAGGAACGTCGTCCACCAGGGGTGCCATGTCCCCCGAGACCAGGAACCCGTCCAGCTGCGGGCGCATGCCGACCGAAACCTGCAAGGCCAGCAGGGCGTCGCTTATGTCGGTTTTTCCGTCGGCGTTCAGGTCTCCCGTCGGTGTGGCGTAGATGACCCTCCTGGTGGCGACCGTGGCACCACCTGCCTCGTTGGTTGCGGTCACGGTCACGGGGTAGAGCCCTTTGACCGTGAGAGGGACAGACTGGCTGAACGCGCCGTCAACGACCGCCGGTGTATAGAACTGCCCATTGACGGAAATGGTGACCTTAACCGCAGTCATCTTGTCCGTTGCCGTGCCTGCCACCACAAGCGTGTTCTGCCCCGGTCGCACATCGCCCTGCGGTGAGGTCAGGGTCAGGGTGGGTGACTCCGTCTGGTAAGTAACTGTGATGACGCGGGTCGACGAGAGATTTGCCTGCGTGGTGGCCGTAAGCCTGATCGTAGTTACCCCGACTGCGAGGTTGTCCACAAGCTGGCTGAACAGGGTGCCGGCGAGCGGTGAAGCGGTGAAATCGCGTGCTCCTGCAGGGCCGCTAACGTGGATGGTGAGGACGCAGTCGTGGTCGACGCTCCCAATAATCATGAGTTGCGACTTGTTGGTTTTGAACTCGTTCGTAGCCGGGGCGGTGAGCGAGATTACCGGCACCGCCTGATCGAGGATGACACTGCTGGTCGAATGGGTGGCGTTGCCGGCCTGGTCGATGGCTACCACCGTTATCACGTTGGTGCCGGTGGAAAGCTGGACGGTCTGGCTGAAGTTCCCATTTGTGTCAAGGGCTAAACTGGCGCCGTTTAACTGCAGGGACTGAATTCCGCTGAGGCTGTCGACGACCTTGCCGGACAACGCGAGCTGCTGGATGCTCGTGTAACTGTGATCGGGGGGGAGATCTACGGAGAGCGCCGGGGGGTCTAGATCCCAGATCAGGCTGGCGTCGCTGCTTGAAACGTTGCCGGCCTGGTCGGTGCTGGTAAGCCTGAGCAGATAGGTCCCCTGCTGGTCGGCGCTCACCGTGGTGGCGAGAGCGTCCGGAGAACCGAAGGACACCGTGCCCGGTCCGCTCGCCTGGCTCCACTTGAAGGTGAGCTGCGTGGTGCCGCTCGCGAAGCCATACTGGGTAAAACTGACATTGTGGGCGCTGTCAGGTCCTGCGCTTACCAGCGGAAGCTGCGTGGTCCACAAGAGCGCCAGGGTGTCGCTGGAGCTGTTGCCCGCTGCATCGGTGGCAGTGATGCGAAGCGAGTAGCTTCCGTCGGCGGTGGCAGATATCTGCGGCACCAGGGCGGTTGCATCGGAGAAGGCGATGTTCCCCGGCCCTGAAAGTTGCTCCCAAGCGTATTTGAGAGGAGTGGCATCGCTGGCAGTAGCGGCGGGTGTGAAGGGTGCGTTGACCACCCGGCTGCCGCCTGCAGCCACCTGGGGCGCCGTGGTGTCCCAGGTCAAGGAGGCCTCAGTGGCGCTGCCGTTGCCGGCGGCATCGGTCGCGGTGAACCGCAGAAGGTACACGCCGTCCAGGTCTGCGCTGGCGCTCGTGGTGGGGCTCACTGGCTGCCCCAGGGTCACCGTCCCCGGACCGGAGAGCTGCTGCCACTGGTAGGTGAGCGAAGTGGCATCGCTTGCCTGTACCGTCAGGTTAACCGAGGCGGCGGTACTGACCGGCGGTGGCTGAATCAGGGTAGGCGCCGTGGTATCCCAGACTACGGCGACGTCACTGGTACTGCTGTTGCCGGCCGCATCAACCGCGGTCAGGCGGAGCACGTAGCTGCCGTTCTTATCCATCGAAACGGTCGTCCCCGCGCTCGCCGGGGAGCCGAAGCTGACCGTCCCGGGTCCGCTAACCTTGCTCCAGGAAAGGGTCGTCGCCGTGGCATCGGACACGCTCCCGGTCTGGGTGAAGGCGCTCCCCGCCGTGCGTCCCACCCCGGCGCTCACCGTTGGAAGCGTCGTGTCCCAGACGATGACGACTTCACCGTAGGCCGTGTTGCCGCTTCCATCCATTGCGGTCAGCCTCAGCACGTAGCTGCCGTCCTGATCCATCGATACCGTAGTGCTGGCGCTGGCAGAGGAGCCAAAGGTAACGGTGCCAGGCCCGCTCGTCTTGCTCCAGGAAAAGGTGGTGGCGGTGGCGTCGGACACGCTCCCAGTCTGAGTGAAGGCGCGGTTGGCAGTACGGGTCGCCCCAGCGTTTACAGTCGGGAGCGTTGTGTCCCAGATCAAGGTAACGTCCGCAGAGGCGCTGTTCCCCGCCGCGTCAGTTGCCGTCAGGCGAAGCACGTAGCTGCCGTCCTTATCCATCGACACGGTCGTCCCTACGCTCGCCGGGGAACCGAAGCTGACCGTCCCGGGTCCGCTCACCGTGCTCCAGGAAAGCGTTGTTGTCGTGGCATCGGTAACGCTCCCGGTCTGGGTGAAAGTGGTGTTTGCAGTACGGCTTGTACCCGCAGTCACAGACGGGGGGGTGGTGTCCCAGACCACCGTGGCATCTGAAGACGCGCTGTTCCCGGCCGCGTCAGTTGCCGTCAGGCGGAGCACGTAGCTGCCGTCCTTATCCATCGACACGGTCGTCCCCGCGCTCGCCGGGGAGCCGAAGCTGACCGTCCCGGGTCCGCTCGCCTTGCTCCAGGAAAGGGTCGTCGCCGTGGCATCGGACGCGCTCCCGGTCTGGGTGAAGGCGCTCCCTGCCGTGCGTCCCGCCCCGGCGCTCACCGTTGGAAGCGTCGTGTCCCAGACGATGACGACTTCACCGTAGGCCGTGTTGCCGCTTCCATCCATTGCGGTCAGCCTCAGCACGTAGCTGCCGTCCTGATCCATCGATACCGTAGTGCTGGCGCTGGCAGAGGAGCCAAAGGTAACGGTGCCAGGCCCGCTCGTCTTGCTCCAGGAAAAGGTGGTGGCGGTGGCGTCGGACACGCTCCCAGTCTGAGTGAAGGCGCGGTTGGCAGTACGGGTCGCCCCAGCGTTTACAGTCGGGAGCGTTGTGTCCCAGATCAAGGTAACGTCCGCAGAGGCGCTGTTCCCCGCCGCGTCGGTTGCCGTCAGGCGAAGCAAGTAGCTGCCGTCCTTATCCATCGACACGGTCGTCCCCGCGCTCGCCTGGGAACCGAAGCTGACCGTCCCGGGTCCGCTCACCTTGCTCCAGGAAAGCGTCGTTGCCGTGGCATCGGTAACGCTCCCGGTCTGGGTGAAGGCGCTCCCCGCCGTGCGTCCCACCCCGGCGCTCACCGTTGGAAGCGTCGTATCCCAGACCACCGTGGCATCTGAAGACGCGCTGTTCCCGGCCGCGTCGGTTGCCGTCAGGCGGAGCACGTAGCTGCCGTCCTTATCCATCGACACGGTCGTCCCCGCGCTCGCCGGGGAGCCGAAGCTGACCGTCCCAGGTCCGCTCGCCTTGCTCCAGGAAAGGGTCGTTGCCGTGGCATCGGACACGCTCCCGGTCTGGGTGAAGGCGCTCCCTGCCGTGCGTCCCGCCCCGGCGCTCACCGTTGGAAGCGTCGAGTCCCAGACAAGGGAGGTGCTGGCGGAGGCACTGTTGCCTGCAGCGTCTGTTGCGGTCAGACGCAGCACGTAGCCGCCGTCTGCAGAAGCTGTGACGTCCGTCTGCAAGGAGGAAGGAGCGCTGAACGTGATCTGCCCGCTTCCTTCCACCATGCTCCACTGCACGCTGACCGCCGAGGCATCGGTGGCGGTGGCGGTCTGCAGGTAGCTCCCCGAGCGGTTTTGTGCGGGGGCAACCGTTACCGCGGGGGGAATGGTATCGATGGTCCAACTCCAGCTGGCCGGCGCACCGACGTTGCCGGTAAGGTCGACAGCCCGTACGGCAAAGGTATGCCGGCCATTCGGCCTTCCCGTGAGGTCCAGGACCACCGGTGTGCTGCAGGTGGCGTACTGACCGGCGTCCAGGCTGCATTCAAAACCGGAGCCTGCCTCGTCGCTGGTAAAGGAGAAGGTGGCGCTTTGCTGGGAGGTCGGATCGGCTGGATGCGAAGCGATGGTGGCAGTCGGTGCTCCCGTGTCGATGACCAGGATCTTCGCGGCGCCCAGGTTCGCTGCCGCGCTGACCGCAGGATCGACCGCCCCGTTGCCGGCACTGTCGGAAATCGTGCCGCTTACCTGGGTCACCTCAAGCTTTTCACTGTTTTCCCCGAAGGCTACGGTGTACACCGCGGTGCAACTCGCGACCCCGGCCAGGGCGCCGCAACGGGCACTGCCGCCGCTGGAGAGGACCAGCGTCAAACCTTCGCCGGACACGGGCTCGCTGAAGGATAGGGTCAAGGGGAGCTGAGCTCCTTCGCCATAGCGCCCCTGGGCCGCCGTCGTCGTGACCATCGTGATTGCCGGGGATGTCGTGTCGAGGAGCAGGGTCCGTACCACCGTTGCCTGGTTTCCTGCCTCGTCCTGGCAGGTGACCGTCACGGGGTAGGAACCGTCGCCGCCAAGAGAAAGCTGCTGGCTGAAGGAGCCGCCCTCCAGCGGGGGCGAATGGGTTTGCCCCCCTGCGGCGATGGTGACCTGAACGGCGCTGTCGGGATCGCTGGCGCTACCGGCGATGACCGGCGTCATGTTGTTGGTCGCCTGGTCCTGGGGCGGCTGGGTCACCTGCAGGCTTGGAATGCTGCTGTCGTACAGCACACTCCGCTTCGCGACAGTGCTGTTTCCGGCAAGATCGGTTGCGGTGACCGTGATCGTGTTGAGCCCCGGCTGGAGCGCCAGATCCGCGGAAAACGATGTACCGTTCTGCTCGGCCGCCTCCCCCCCCCCTGCACCGAGGGCGACGACAACCACGGATTCCTCGTCGACGGTGCCGGTGACGGTGGCGACGGCCTGCGAGGTCACGGTATTGTCAGCGGGCGAAGTGATGGCAAGGTGCGGTGCCGTCAGATCGAGTCGGATGACGCGGTTGTCTGTCGTGCTGTTGCCCAACCTGTCCGTGGCGGCCACCGCGATGTCGTTGGGGCCGCTGACAAGGGTTACCACGCCGCTGAACCTGCCGTCGGGCTGGAGCTCGACGGCCTCCCCGTTGATGGTGACCAGGGCCAGGCCGCTGGCGGCGTCAGTCGCGCTGCCGGCTATGTTTAGGAGGGAGACGTTGGTGACGGCTCCGCTTGGCAGGGTGGAGACGGTTAGGACGGGGGCGCTCGCATCGACGTAGAACTCGACGCTCACAGAAGCGGGTTCGTCCATGTCGCTCGTGGCGGTAATCGTATGATCGCCGTCGGCGAGGGCGGAAACGGCTGCCCTCCACGCAGTCGGGGATGGATAACTGACCGGACCGACTACCGCTCCAGGGACATCAAGGGTGACGGTTGCCCCCTCGGCACAGGTACCGGTAATGGCAACGTTCGTGTTAGTGGAGGGAGAAGAAAGTGGATCGATGGTGAGTGCGGCCCATGCCGGAACAGAGGTCGCAATCAGGATAATCAGAGTCAGCGCTTCCACCACCATACGCAACTTGCCGTAGTGCATAATTTCATCCCTCCTGACCTGGAGATCGCATTGAGGCCTTTGCGGCTAAAACAAGAAAATACGCAACCTGTGCACCCGTTGGTGCCGGCCTGCGTAGCAAGCGACAACGGCAGCTCCCGCGGTTCAGGGCCGCTAAAGGGGCCCGTTTCGCGGGGACTGCCGACATTCCAGCTATGTACTGCACCGGCCTTGCCGGTTCACAAGGTGCGGCCCGCGCTACCTCACGGCATTGATCATCTGCTGCCGCAGCGTCGACTGAAGGCTTATGTCGCGGAAAATCGACATATTGGCGAGCTGGGCGTTGATGGCCAGATGGTTGCTGATGACCTGCCTGTCGAGGGTGTTCTGTATCACAGTCAGGCCACCTGGCAGTGCACCCGTACCTTGCGCGGCGCGGAAGAGGTTGCTCCCATCCGGCCCTATCTGCACCAGGGTGGTGCCGGGTGCGCCGCTTTTCAAGGCGCCAGCGGAGGAGAAATTCAAGCTGCTGGACGCGCTCAGAACCCCGTTGACGTAGACGGCACGCTCGATACCGAAGGAAACGAGGAGTCCGTCCTGGCCAAGGTAGCCGCCCCGGCTTGTCGCGAGCTCTGCGTCAGGCACCTGGGACGCCGTTATCTGGTCTTGCGCTGGCGCCACCCCGGCAACCGAGGCGAGAAGCAGCAGCGCCAGGGACGCTATAGTGAGGATACCGTTGGTTTTCATGGCTTTACCCCTTTTGATCATCCTGTTGGCTCAAAACCCTCTTCGGGATGTCAGGTAAAGGGTTGGATCAAGCAACTGTACTGCGGTAAGCGGCTCCATCCCAGCCCGCCCGGACTTGGCCGGCCACTCACCCGGATCGTTGAAGTGCCTGTGCGCGATGTCCTTTTTACTGCGCACCAAAAAAGCCAGACCATTCCACCACCGCTCGAACTCCTCGCGTGGCACCGTTCGGGCTCCCTGTGCGGGGTCGCCCAGCAGCACCATTTGCTTTGTGACCCCCTTCACTACTATGAAGTGCCGGTACCCCCGGATGTTGACCAGGGCGATGGCTGGTATCCCGACCTTCTCCAGCTTTTCCAGCCCGATGCGGTAGCCGTCGGCCTGGTAGCCGCGCCGCTCCAGGTACATTTTCATGTCGAGCAGGGAAAACCCCTCACGGCGGATCTTCTCCTTGTCGCCGTGATCGAACATGGCGACGAAGACTTCATCCTCGCTGACCCGGTCATCGTAGTGGTAGGTCAGCAGTGTGGCGAGGGCGGCCGAACCGCAGCTGAAGTCGTACTGCTGCTGCACGGTGCGCTTGAAACGGAGCTCCTTCATGCTGGCCACGGGAACGTTGATGCCCCCAAGGAACGCGCCGGGCACAAGGACCCTTCCTGCCATGACCGGCGTGGGAGCTGACTGGAGCATGGCGAGAACCAATAGCACGGTCCCGATAGTGTGCCGTTGCATGGCGCCTCCCGTCAGTGAACGCTCAGGTTGAGGATGAAGGAGCTCTGGATCACGTTCTGGTTTCCCGAATTCTGGATAATGGTGGCAACGCCGTTAGTGGCACCGAAGGCGTTGTCACCGACCACGTTGGTCCCGGTGCCGGTCGAGGTGAGCAGGTTGCTCGCCACGGTTGCGCTCGCCTCGGAACTGTTGATCGTGTTCAACATCTCTTCGACCTGCACCCCTTGCCGCCCGCTCTGCTGGGCCATGGCGCCGTCGGCTAGCGGGGCGCCCAAATCAGCCTGCTCAAGCTCTGAGGCAACAACCGGCAGGGCGAAGGCCATGCCAAGCATCGCTGCAAAGGTAATGATGTGCTTGCGTATCATGGCCGCTTCCTTTCCTGGGCTACGGTGAGCCCATAACGGTACGCAGTACGAGCCCCGGCTGACGCCGGGGCTCTCACGGTGTGACTGAAAGGTCCGCTCCCCTGTTACTGCCCCGGGTTCAGGCTCAGGTTAGACTGAACGTTTACCGACGGCTGGATCAGGGAATTCACGCCGCTGTTCTGGGTCACGGTGGTGATCCCCGTGGCGCCCTGGAATGCGGAGCCGGAGATGTCGTTGTTGCCGGTCGAGATGTAGGCGCGCTTGGCCAGGTCGACGGAGTTGGCGGAAACGGTCCCCGAGAGCTGGGTGCTCGCAACGGCAACCGCAACATCACCGATCGTGATGCTCAGGTCATGGCTGTCGCTGTCGCTTTCGGACTTGTTGACCGTCATGGTGTTGTTGGAATCCTCGTATTCGGTCTCGGTGCTGCTCTCATTCTCGGTGTTGCTGAAGTTGCGGTTGTCGCTCCTGGTCACGTTGGTGGTGTTGAAGGAATCTTCGTTCTCGGTCTCGTTCTTGGTGTTGCCCGAGGCGACGGTATTGCCGGATTCCTTGTTGGCAACCGAGTTGTCGGTGTTGTAGGAATCCTCGGTTTCGCTCGAATTGTCAGTTTTAGTCACGTTAACGGTCTTCGTGTTTCCCGAGGCAATCGCGTTTCCCGACTCCTTGGTCACGTTCACGTTCTCGGTCGAGGTGTTGTTCGAATCCTCGGTGTTGACCGAGTTGTCGGTCGGCGTGATGGTCACCGTCTTGGTGGCGCTGTTGCCCGAGGCGATCGAGTTCCCCGACTCCTTGGTCACGCTCACGTTCTCGGTCTCGGTCTTGGTCAAGGTGTTGAAAGACTCCTTGTTGGTGGTGGAGTTGTCGGTCGGAGTTACGGTCACAGTCTTGGTGTTGCCCGAGGCTATCGAGTTCCCCGACTCCTTGGTCACGTTCAGGTTCTCGGTCTCGGACTTGGTAAAGGTGTTGCCCGAGGCGATGGTGTTACCGTTCTCCTTGCTCACGTTCAAGGTCTCGGTCTCGGACTTGGTAAAGGTGTTGCCCGAGGCGATGGTGTTGCCGTTCTCCTTGCTGACGGAGACGTTATCGGTGGAGCTCAAAGAGTTGCTGTTGCTGGTGGTGCTGGTGGCGGTGCTGCCATCTACGCCTACGGCGGCACCCAGAGCACCGTCATTAGAGGCTTCAATGGCCCAGGCGAAGCTGGAAAGCGATACGAGTGCTGCGGCGGCAAAAATGGAGACGATACGTGATTTCATGACTTCCTCCTTTTGATTTGTTGACTGCACATTGATGAAGGTTTTGCTCCTTGTGCCAGTACCCGCCGGGCCATGGCCCCGGCGTCAAACTCTTTTTGCTGCGCCTTTCGTGAGACAAATCAGTGCGACTGCTGGGGCCGTGCAACCGCCCTTCCCTCGTCCCACAGTTTCACGTCGCTTTGATGCGCAAAGGGTTGCAGGGGTGCCCCGCCCAGAAGGTAACGGCCGTGCACCACATTCAACTCCTCTGCGCTCAGTGGTGCGGTTTCCATCGCTGTGAAGCCCTGCTGCCTGGCGGCCAGCGCTGTTCTTCCGGGCGGCGCCTGCAAAGCTTCGGCCGGAGCCTGACAGAGGTTGAGTGCGACCAGGTCCGTAGGAGCCGTAGAACCTGTCGAGTTCGTCTCTGCACGGGCCGCTGCCGCCACCAGCAGCAGGGCAAGCGTAAGCGTGAATCGTTTCATGGCTACCTCCGCCACTTTGGTTCATGCATCCACACCCACTACCTCAGCACTTTCTGTGCCAAAAACACAATCTAGCAATTTCAGCAAGTTACGGCGTGCAGCAGACCTCTGTTTGTAAAAAGGATCTCATTACTCCTGTTTACATCTTTCATAAAAACGCGGGATTTCAACAACTTGCCTGTAAAGCGGTGTAAGACTTTGTGAAGATGGTGCAGCGGCTAGACGGCCAGGGCCTCTAACCGCTGCTTCAGGAGGCGGACAGGGGGAGGTATGGGACGCTGTTTGCGCGACTGGGGTCGATGCCGTGGCGCCGCATTGAAGCGTAAAAGGTAGGCCTGCTCACCCCGAGTGCGCGTGCGGCACGGGTAACGCAGTAGCCGTTTTGCTCGAGGAGGTCGAGGATCTGTTCACGGCTGCAGGAAAGCGCGCTGGACTGCTTATGGCGGGCGAAGGGGGCAACCCTCGCCAGTTCCAGGTCCTCTGGCTCGATAAACTTTCCGGTAGCCATCACCAGCGCCCGCCGCACCTTGTTGATGAGCTCCCTGACGTTGCCGGGCCAGTCATATGCGCTGATGGCGGCGAGGGCTGCTGGAGAGAAGCCGTGTAGCTCGCTCTGTTCCTGGGCGCCGAAGCGCTGGAGGAAGAACTTTGCCAGAACGAGGATGTCGCCGCCACGCTCGCGCAAGGGGGGGAGCGTAATGCTGATCGTGTTCAGACGGTAGTAGAGGTCGCGGCGAAAGGTTCCCTGCTCCACCATGGCGGCAAGGTTGCAGTTGGTCGCTGCGATGATGCGGACGTCCACGTGCACGCCGTGCTTGCCGCCGACCCGCTCCACGGTGTGGTCTTCGAGAAAGCGGAGCAGCTTGGCCTGGAGCAAGGGGGGCAGTTCGCCGATCTCGTCCAGGAATATGGTGCCCCCGTCTGCCAGTTCGAAGCGTCCCGCCTTTCTCGCATAGGCACCGGTGAAGGCTCCCTTCTCATAGCCGAACAGCTCGCTTTCCAAAAGCTGCCCGGGAATGGCCGCACAGTTCACCACCACCATCGGCTGGTCACGGCGCTGGCTCCTCTCGTGAATCGCTTGTGCGGTGAGTTCCTTGCCCGTTCCGCTTTCCCCAAGGACCAGGATGCTCATGTCAGTGCTCGCGGCCTTACGGATCATGGCAAAGACCTCTCGCAGGGCCGGGGCGGTGCCGACGAATTCATCGTCGACGAGAGCGGGGGGGGCCCCAACGATGCTCTGGTCCACCGTGCTGAGAAGTCGCAGCAGCAGTCCGGAGTCGCACCGGGGAAGTCTGCTTTCAAGGCGGGTCAGGAACGTGGACTGCAGGTGGCGCTCCAGGTAGTCGCTGTCCATGATGTCAAGGGGGCTGCGGCAGGTGCCGCAAAGGGAGCAGTCCGACTGCAAAGCCATGCCGCAGTAAGGGCAGCTGCCGTTGTCCGGGGCCTGCCGCCGCAGAAAGGCCCAGATCGCGTCCAGAGCCTGCTTCTCCGGGAAATAGAGCCTGAACACCGTGTTCTTGTGCGTGCTGCGCAGCAGCTGCGCAGGTAGTTCCACACGGCTATTGGGGGACAGGTTTATGTTGAGCGTGCAAGTCTCTTTATCGACAGAGCCCAGTCCGCTCACCATGGCGCTGCTCAGGCTGAGTTCATTCACAACCACGGTCTCTTCCATGCGGCGCTTCCCCGAGAAGTAGACCGCCCGTCCGCTCAGGCGGGTCTTGACGCGTATGTCGATGCGCATTGCGGTTTCTCCTGTTTCTCTTACGGCGCCAGGGCCACTCGGCATATTGTCGCAGGGTATGCGGATCGCCCGCCTGCCGCGGCTTCGCGGTCAGAGGGTGAATGGCACCTTTATGGTAAGTTGCACGTCGGGCGCGGCTTGGGTGAGGCCCGCCCCCAGGGAAAACACGTAGCTCATACTTTCGCTCGCTCGGAAGGAAAAGCCGATGAGCAGGGTCCCCAACTGAGTCACCATGGTCCCCGGGAGGTAGCTTTCGTCGCGCTTCACCCGGCCGACGATGCTGTGGTCATACCCGAGGCTGATGGAGGTCTTGTCGTTGAGGGCGAAGCCAAGGCCGAAATTGGCGTCTATGATGTCGCCGGGATCGACATCGCCGACACCGGAGATGTTGCGGGGTATGTTGAACATGTAGCTCACACTGCCGAAGAAAACAGCCGGGTCGGAGGGGACGATAAGGGTAAGGCCTGGCTGTATGCCCCAAAACCCCGAGCCGGTCGGGAGCTCGGTGTAAAATCCGGTGACCGGGTCCACTGGCATTTGGAAGGGGTCCTTTCCTGTGTTGGACTTGACCCGCAAGCCGAGAAGCCAGTAGCTAGGGCCGACGCGGTTCAACTGGTAGCGCAGGCCGAATTCGACGTCGCCCAGATCATTGCCGTCCGCTGAAAAGACGCTGGTGACGTTCTGTCCGCCTGTGCCGGCGGAGTCGGTCGAGGTAGACTCGGTCCGGTAGACGTAGGGGACCTTGACCTCCCCCTCCAGCCTGCTCGTCAATCCGTAGCGCAGGCCGAGCGACCCCACCAGGGTGTTGCTCTCGACGTTTTTGATATTGATGAGGCCGACCGTGATGGAAGGGATGATGGTGTAGCCTACTACGGAAACTAGGTTGGTCGAGGAGTGCGAGTACTGGAAGGACGGCTCGAACACGAGCTGGCCGCGCGGGGTGAGTGCCCCCCCCTGCTCGAAGAGCGCGGCGCTGTCTACTGCCGGCTTTTCGTCCCGCGGCTTCACGCCGACTGGCTGGGCCGGGAGCGGGCTCCCTGCGGCCTTCCCCTCGGACGCGGCAGGACGATCCTCACTTATGGCCTGGGAAGGGGCTGCCAGCAGCACTGCAAAGGCAAACAGTAATGACAGAGATCTCACAAGTCGACTCATACTCATTCCTTTCAGTTGCACAATTGTCAGTTCTGGCAAAAATACTTACATTAATTTTTTATCTGTCAAGAAACTCATTGACATAAAAAACAAGGCTTACACTTAGATGTAAAAAAAGTGTAAACATGTCAAACAGCGACTGATACAGGCCAAACGTATGAGCTGTGTCAGCTGCAACAAGCATTAGTTTAAATAGATTTTATTAGTTAATATTTTATATTATTTCACGGCTCACCGTGCATCGAAGCCGCAGGCGTCGAGCGCGCACAGACACGCGGGATGGGGCTTCAGGGGGGGAGGCAGGACAGGCGGTCGCAAGAAGTCCGCCCGAAAAAAAATCCCGACGGCCGCGCGGGCCGACGGGATTGGGATGTTTATGTGACAGGCGCCACAGGCAGTCTCCCCCTTCGGAAGGGAAACGCCCCCTTTTTTTACTTCAGCTCCTCCTTGAGTCCCTCGATCACCGCCTTGACTTCGGCGATCATCTCGCGCGCCTGCGGGGAGTGCTCGCGGGCCAGGTAGCTCTCGAAATACTTGATCGCCTCCTGGGTCCGGTCCTGGTCAATGCAGATGTTCCCCAGGGTCAGGTAGCTCATGGTGAAATCCGGGTCTAGACGGACCGCCTCCAGCGTCTCGCGCTCAGCCGACTCCAGGTCGTCCATGTCGTAGTAGAGCTCCCCCAGGTTGAACCGGGCGGTGGCGTCGGCGGGATCGATCTCGATCCCCTTGTGGTACGCCTCGATCGCCTTCTCGTTCTCCCCGAGCCCGTAGTAAAGGTCGCCCATGGCGTTCAAGGCGAAGACGTTTTTGGGGTCCAGGTCCAGCGCCCTCTGGAAGGCCTTCAGCGCGTCGTCGGCTCGCTCCATGGCGTTGTAGACAAGCCCCATGCTGACGTAGCCGTCGCACTCTTTCGGCTGCAGCTCCGTCACCTTGCGGTAGCAGGCAAGCGCGTCCTTTTGCCTGCCCGATTCGAAATACACGTCCCCCAGGGCAGTCAGCCCGTCAAGGTCCTCCGGGGCAAGTTCCAACCCCTTCTTGAGCGCGGCGATGGCATCATCGGTCTTCGCCTGCTCCGAGTACGCCTCGCCCAGGTAAAAGTAACCCTCGGCGTTGTCCGGCTCAAGCGAGATGCATCCCTTGAAGGCTTCGACGGCCTTGGCATATTCCCCCGACTCCATCAGGGCTATCCCGTCCGCCAGTTTCTCGTCAAAAGTCGTTCCCATTGCCACCTCCGCATCTGCAACTGATTTCATTGGCGCACACTATAACAGAGTTGACCAAGGTTGGCCATCTTAAATACCCGTTAAAATACGATTAAAACGCTTCACATATCATTTTTCTCATATATACTGCCGGGATGACACCGCGAGGGGATGGGAATGCCTGAGGAGACTGGGGAAAAACTGGGACTGAGGACACTGGAGGACATCAGCATGCTGATCCTCCATTCCCACGATCTTCAGGAGACCCTCGATAACATAGTCAACCTGGTGGCTAAGAGGATGTCCTCGGATGTCTGTTCCATCTATCTCCTGGAAGAGGATGGCGAGACACTGAGACTGCATGCAACCCGCGGCCTTTCCAGGCTCTCCGTGGGCATCACCATGAAGACCTCGGAGGGGCTCACCGGCCTCGCCATGGAACAGCGGGGGGTCGTTGCCACCGACAACGCTCCGCTGCACCCGCGCTACAAGTACTTCAGGCAGACCAAGGAGGAGAAGGTGCTCTCCTTCCTGGGCGTCCCCTTCTTCGAGCGCAACAACCCCATCGGCGTCCTCGTCATACAAAACCGCGACGCCCGCACCTTCACCTCCCAGGAAATAAGCGCCGTCTCTACCATCGCCTGGCAGATCTCCAGCATCGTCTCCAACGCAAAGCTCCTCGACTCGATCCGGAAGAAGGAAGAAGAGCGCGCTTTTTACGCGGCCGAAGTGGACCGGCTGCGCAAAAGCGGTGAGCTCAAGGATTCCGGCCGCGCGAGCCGCAAAGAGCACGGCTCGGGAGTTTTGACCGGGATCGGGATCTCGCCCGGCTTTGCGCTGGGGAAGGTTTCGGTTCTGCATCGGGGGGCGAGCGAAGAGGCGGTCCTGGAGCAGGCGCGCCCGCGCGGCGAGGAGCAGACGCGCTTTCTGCACGCGCTGGAGAAGGCGCGCATCCAGACCCTCTACATGGAAAAGCGCGTGGGGCAGATCCTCTCCGAAGCTGACGCCGCCATCTTTCACAGCCACCTGATGATCCTTGAGGACCGCGGCTTCATCGGCAAGATCACCGCGCTCATCGATCAGGGGCTGGGGGCGCATACGGCGGTGAGCCAGGTGGTGGAGAACTACGTTTCCGCCTTCGCCCGGATGCAGGACCCCTACCTGCGCGAGCGCAGCGCCGACATGGAGGACATAGGGCGCAGGATCTGTCTGGCGTTAAACGGCGGCAACCACAAGCACAGGGAGCGCTTGCGCGACCCCAGGATCATCATCGCCCGTGAGCTACTCCCCTCCGACCTCGCCATCATGGACCACGCCAAGGTGATCGGCATCGCCACCGAGAAGGGGAACCAGAACGCGCACGCGGCGATTATGGCCCGGGCGCTTGGCATCCCGGCCGTCTTCGGTGTCGAGGGTCTGCTGAAAAAGACCGGTGCGCGCTGCGAGATGGTGGTGGACGGTAACTCCGGCTGCGTCTACGTCAACCCTGAGCAGCGCATCAAGAAGGAATACCAGAGGCTGCAGGGCGAGTTCGACCAGAAGCAGCGCGCCCTGGAAGGGATCAGGGAGCTCCCGGCAGTGACCACCGACGGCTGCACCGTCTCTCTTCTCGCCAATATAGGCCTTCTGAGTGACCTGAAGGTAGCGCAGGCGCATGGCGCCGAGGGGGTCGGGCTTTACCGGACCGAGTTCCCCTTCATGAGCCGCAAAACGTTTCCGGGCCGGATCGAGCAGGCAGCCATCTACCGCAAGGTGCTTGAGGGGTTCCCGGGGCTTCCGGTCACCATCAGGACCCTTGACATAGGCGGCGACAAGGAGCTTTCCTACTTCCCCCACCCGAAGGAGGACAACCCCTTCCTGGGATGGCGCTCCATGCGCATCTCGCTAGACCGCGAGGACATCTTCCGGGAACAGCTGGCGGCGGTGCTCCTCGCGTCGGCCAGCGGCAGGTGCAACATCATGTTCCCGATGATCTCGGGCGTGGACGAGGTGCGCCGCATAAAGGGGATACTGGAGCAGGTAAAGGAAGAGCTTAGAAACGACGGTAAGGAATTCGCGGGGGATATAGGACTCGGGGTGATGGTGGAGCTCCCGGCGGCGGTGCTGGTGGCGGACATGCTGGCCCGGGAGGTAGACTACCTGAGCATCGGGACCAACGACCTGATCCAGTACACCCTTGCCTGCGACAGGAACAACCCGCGGGTGAAGAAGTGGTACGACCCCTACCATCCTGCGGTGCTGCACTCGATCAAGAAGGTGGCGGAAGCGGCTGCGGGCGCGGGGAAACCTGCGTCATTGTGCGGCGAAATGGCGGGAGAGCCGATCAACGCGGTACTTTTGCTGGGGCTTGGGATGCGCAGCTTCAGTCTCTCAGCACCGAACATCCCGCGCGTGAAGGAGGCCATCCGCTCCATATCCCTCGCGCAGGCGGAACAGATAGCCGCGCAGGTACTCGGCATGGAAAGCGCCCTTTCCATCAAGAGCTACCTCGAAGCGGTACAGCGCGAACTGGGGTTGTAGGCTGGAGACAGCAGCCGGGGGCAGGATATAGAATCCCGTCCCCGGCTGCTGTCTCCACAAGGAAGGTCGGTTCTGCGTCGTCAATTGTCAATTGTCAATCGTCAATTGTCAATTGAGTTTAGATCCAGCAGTCCCCGCCGTCGTAGTTGAGGTCGTTGTTGGCCCCCTTCCCTCTTTTGACGCACACTTTGAGTTTGTTCAGCGCCTCTTCCTTCGCCTCACCCAGCTTCTCGCGAACCTCGCGGCCCGTCTTAGGAGTAAAGAGGAGTGCGGCGCCTGCAGCCACAGCGGCCCCAGCCAGGAAGGCCAGCAGTGCGGCCTGTTCGCTTTTTTTGCACATGACGTATCGCTCCTTTGGTTCTGGAAGTTAACCACCCGGAAATTTTGCAGATATTCTTATCACATTCGGCGACGCAATAAAACCCCCAACCTGTACCGCCGCGATTTTTCTTTTCAGAATGCAACGGTGTTAGATGATACTATCGCCTGTACTGACAAAAGCTGAAGGAGATATGCATCTTTTGCTTGAGGAAGAACCGTTTTTTCGCGACCTGCGCCCTGCTGGACAGCGAAGATAGAGATGGTCAAGATGCGACCGTAGCGGCAACGGCTAAAAACAAGAGGGGCCCGCAGCTGCAGGCCCCTCTTGTTGCAGTACCCTCCCCTGTTCCCCTTACGGCGCGGCCGTAGCTGGAGGCGGCACGAACACCCTCGCGGCAAGCTCGGCGTCCAGCATAAGCAAGCCCTGCCCGTTGTCCCCTATCAGCTTCAGCTTCCCGATGATGTCCCGGTCGTTCTCCTCTTCCTCAATCTGCTCGGTGACGAACCACTGCAGGAAGATCACCGTGGCGTGGTCCTTCTCGGAAAGCGCAAGGTCGGTAAGCTCGTTGATCGACGAGGTGATGAACTGCTCGTGAGACAGGGTCTGTTCGAACATCTCCAAAAGGTTCTTGAACTCGGTCGGTGGCGCCGCTATGGCGGCAAGCTCTGTGTGTTCGCCGCGGCTGTTTATGAAGTTGTAGAACTTCATGGCATGAACCATCTCCTCCTGGTACTGCACCATGAACCAGTTGGCGCTTCCCTTGAGCCCGATCGAGGCTGCATAGGAGGACATGGAAAGGTAGAGATAGGCAGAGTAGAGCTCGTTGTTGAGTTGTTTGTTCAAGGCGTTGCACAGTTTCTTGCTCAGCATGGTAAATCCCCCTTTTATTGCATCTCAAACAGTATCAGTGCTTATAGCAATGATATCTCATCGGTTCATCAATACAAATACGTATACAGTGTCAGTTAGCGTCCCCGGCTACAAATATGCGGTTGCCTTTACCGGAGTTCCTACCCCAGTTAATCGCTCTTCTTAACTTGGTCCCAGCGATCCATGAAGATCTTGATCAGGTCGATGGGGACCGGGAAGATGGTGGTCGAGTTCTTCTCGGCCGCAATCTCGGTCAGCGTCTGCAGGTAACGCAGTTGCAGCGACATCGGCTGCTCCACCATCACCTGGGCCGCCTGGGCCAGCTTTTCCGAGGCCTGCAGTTCCCCTTCGGCGTGGATCACCTTGGCGCGGCGCTCCCTTTCCGCCTCGGCCTGCTTGGCAATGGCGCGCTGCATCTCCTGCGGCAGGTCTATGTTCTTCACCTCGACGGTCGAAACCTTCACCCCCCAGGGTTCCGTCTGCCGGTCGAGGATCTCCTGCAGTTCGCGGTTGATCTTCTCCCGGTTGGCCAGAAGCTCGTCCAGGTCCACCTGCCCCAGCACGCTGCGCAAGGTGGTCTGCGACAGCTGGCTGGTGGCGTAGAGGTAGTTTTCCATCTCCACCACCGCACGCACAGCATCCACAACCCTGAAGTAAATCACCGCCGACACCTTAACCGTGACGTTGTCGTGGGTGATAACGTCCTGGGAAGGGACGTCCATCGCCACGATCCTGAGGGACACCCGAACCAGCCTGTCGATTCCCGGGATGATGAGCACGATCCCGGGGCCGCGAACTTTCTTCACCCGCCCCAGTCTGAAGAGAACCCCCCTCTCGTATTCAGGTAGTATGCGAATGGCATTGGCCAGAAAACCCACCACCAGGACAAGAACGAACAAAAACGGGAACAGATCGAACACGTTCATGATCCCCTCCGGGAAAAAGTTGTAGGCACAAAGGCCCGCCAAAGTATAGCTGAGCAAACACTTCAGTCAAATTGGCGGCTTGCCAAAAAGCGCCATCCGTGTTATTGAAGAAACCTCTAACAATGGGAACCATCGTATGAAGCAGAACATAAAGATACTGGTGATTGAAGACGACGACAGCAGCCGCGAGGCTCTGCTCATCCTATTGAAGTCGATCGGCTTCACGGTGAAGGGATGCAGCAGCGGCCAGGACGGTCTGGCCGTGCTTTCGGGCGAACCGTTCGACATCGTCATCACCGACCTGTTTCTCCCCGACCTGAACGGGATCGACATCCTGAGCCGGGTCAAGGAGAGCTCCCCCCGCACCGAGGTGATCCTGGTGACCGGGTACGGCTCCGCCGAGACCGCGGTGCAGGCGATGAAGAAAGGGGCATACGACTACATCACCAAGCCCCTGAACATAGAAGAGCTGCGCATCATCATAGACAAGGCCCTCGAGAAGGGGCAGCTCGTCAGTGAAAACGTCTATCTGAAAAAGCAGCTCAGGGAGAAGTACGAGTTCGCCAACATCATCGGGAACTCCCAGGCGATGCAGCAGCTCTTCTCCAGGATGAAGAGGATCATCAAGACCGACTCCACCGTCCTCATCCTGGGAGAATCCGGAACGGGGAAGGAGCTCGTCGCCAAGGCGATCCACTTCAACGGCAACCGCAAGGACAAGCCTTTCATAGCCGTCAACTGTTCAGCCATCCCCGAAAACCTGCTGGAGAGCGAGCTCTTCGGGCACGTCAAGGGGGCTTTTACCGGCGCCGTCAAGGAGAAGGTCGGCAAATTCGAGGCCGCGAATTACGGCACCATCTTCCTCGACGAGATCGGCACCCTTCCCATGCATCTGCAGACCAAGCTCTTGCGCGTGTTGCAGGAGCAGGAACTTGAGCGAGTCGGCTCCAACAAGCAGATAAAGCTCGACGTCCGGGTCGTCTCCGCCACCAACGTGAACCTGGAGGAGGAAGTCGCGCGGGGCAATTTCCGCGAGGACCTCTTTTACCGGCTCAACGTAATCCCCATCGTGATCCCCCCCCTGAGGGAGCGGATCGAGGACATACTACCCCTCACCAAGCACTTCCTGGAGAAGAACTGCCGCTCCATGCAGCGCCCCATCATGCACATCGACAAGGAAGCGCTGGAGGCGCTTGAGGCGTATCCCTGGAACGGGAACGTGCGCGAACTCGAGAACATCATCGAGAGGATCGTGGCACTGACCGAGGGAGACCTGATCACGCTCAGGGACCTGCCGGCGAACATCGTGAAGAACTACGTCGAAGGGACCCCCACCAGCGTCACCCCCGCCGGCATAGACATGGTAGCCGCCATCAACGAGATAGAGAAGCGGATGATAGGAGAGGCGCTGCAGTTGGCCGGCGGAGTGAAGGCGCGCGCCGCCGTCATGCTCAACATCAACAGGACCACCCTGGTAGAGAAGATGCGCAGGCTTGGAATACCGCTGTAGCCCTTCCCACCACCAGCCGCCCTAGCGAGTTTCGTCTCCCTTTTTCCTCAGAAGAGTCACCACAATTCCTAAAAGAGCTGCCACCCCCACCACCCAAAGGCCGGTCGGAGTCCCCGATACCTGCGGTAGTGTCAGCTTTCCGAAATCTGGAAAAGCTTTGAAGAACGGCTGGAGCTTCGGGAAGAGAGCTACGTAGAGACCCGCCCCGCATAACATTCCGATGACCCCGACCATGGCATCCCGGTGCCCTTCCCCCGAAGCGGCAACGCTTGTGCCGGGACAAAGCCCGAAGATCGCCAACCCTACTCCGAAAAGGACCCCACCCCAACGACCCTGGCGAGGGATGCCGTCTGAATGTGCAGCGAGGCGACGGCGGAAGCGACGAGGATGTTAACGCCGACGGTACCTACCGCAACCGCGCTCCCCATGAGCTTGCCGACAAGCTGAAACAGTTAAAGAGGTTGGACATGGAGCTGGAAAACCGCAAGCCTTAGCTCAACAGGCACGATCTAGTGGCTTGCATCAAGAAGGGGCAGATTCACTTAAGTTGACTGTCTTTGCTCCCTCTACGGTTGTAAAGTGACTCGGACTTCAGCTTCTTTTCGATCTCTGATTGGCAGCTGACGCAAAATCGGACTCCGGGAACCGCCTTGCGACGCGCTTCCGGTATGGCAGCCTCGCATTCCTCGCAGTGAGTTGCACTTTTGCCGGCAGGGAGCCGGCTTTTAGCCAACTGGACTGCCGATTCCACCGTAGCATCTATTTGTTCCTGCACCGCCCCATCGCGGGACCACCCGACTGCCATAACTTTTATTCCTCTTTATTGCTGACACACTCCCATCGCCTTGGGGTGAACCTAACCGTCTCGATCAGTATATCCTTCTGCTCCTGAAGATTGGGTTTAATTCTTTTCATGCTGAGCAAGTGCCAACAGGGCGTAAACTGACGTCGTTATCACACAGCTGTCGAAAATTAAGTAAAGCAAAAACATTGCACCAATGGGTGAGTTGGTAGTAACTTGTCGCGTCGCCACCATTTCCATTGTGCTCAGCAAGAGGGACCCATGTACGACTACGATGACGACATGATTATCGATCACCCGCAGTTTCAGCTTCCCACGTGGATCGCCTGCGCGCCTTTCGAAGAGTACCTAGGCATGCGCATCGAGGAGGCTAAGGACGGCCGGGCAATCTTGACCATGCCCTTCAAGCTGAAGCTCGCCCAGGGAAAGGGGCTTATGCACGGCGGAGCGGTTACCGCCCTAGCAGATACCGCCGTTGCCATGGCGATCAAGAGCATGGTGCCTGAGGGAACCGACTTCGTAACCGTGGAGATGAACCTGAAGTTCCTCGCCGCGGTACACGAGGGCGTGGTGCGGGCTGAAGCGAGGGCAATGAGGCAAAGCGAAAGGAAGATAATGGGAGAGGCCGAGCTCTTCAACGGCGACACGAAGATCGCCGAATTCAGTGCTTTGTTCATCATCAAGAAGGAAAAGCAGTAAACCTCACCAACAGCAGCTCAAAAGATATCTTACAGTTTATCCACTCCATGCCTGTAGAGCGCCTTTGATTGGAAATGCGCAAGCTTGACCGGCGGGATCAGATCTTCCGGCTGTCGTAGGCCCAATGCAGCAGGGCCTGGCGCTGCTTCCTGCGGCAGGTCAGCACCCCTTCCGGGCAGTTGTGCCGGATCTGTGCTATGTGCCGCACCATCGCCTTCCATCTCTTGATCTGCCGCTGGTCGTCCGGGCATCTCCTCCCCATGTAGTACCTGCAGTACCACTGGAACCATCCCCTCGGATCGACGCTGTAGATCCAACCCTTCTCACGCCAGTAGGAAAGCGGCTTCGAGGCGTTGACGCCGAAGAAGTTGTACTCCGGGACGTGACGCTCATGGCAGAGCCTCGCGTTGGCAAACCATTCCTTCGGGAATTCGCCGGTGCAGTCGGTGAGATACTTCCCGCCGAAGACCCCCAGCTCCAGCATCTCCTGCGGGGTCAGCTCAGGCTTGAACTCCGGATGGAAATTCTCCCCCACAGGCTCGGTCAGGTAGTAGACGTAGTTCTTCTGCATCAGGTCGTTCACGCAGACGCGGATCTTCTCCATGCAACGGTTCCTTTCAATGGTCGGCGCCGCTGAAGACGGCTAGGTGAGGAAAATCAGGAAGACGATGCCGACGGCTATGCGGTAGATGCCGAACGGGATGAAGGTGTGGCTGGTGATGATCTTCAGCAGCGCCTTGATGCCGATGACGGCGAAGATGAACGAGGTGACGAAGCCGACGGCGATGTTCTGCCAGTCCCCCAGGTGAAAGACCGCGTAATTCTTGTATATGTCGTAGCAGGTGGCGGCCAGCATGGTGGGGAGCGCTAACAGGAACGAGAACTCGGCCGCATCCTTGCGGTTCATCCCGATGACAAGCCCGCCCATGATGGTGGCGCCGGAGCGCGAGACCCCGGGGACCATGGAAAGGCTCTGGATCACGCCGATGGCGAAGGCCTGCCGGTAGCTCATGTGGTCGAGGCTGGCGGTGGAGGCGGGGCGGTTCTTCATCCAGATTTCGATGAGTATGAAGGCGATCCCCCCGGCGATGAGCGTGTAGCTCACCAGCGAGGGTTGGAAGAAGGACTTCACCGCCTTGTAGAGCAGGTATCCCAGGGCGCCGGTGGGAAGGAAGGCGAAGCAGACCTTCTTGAGGAGTTCTGGGCGGGCTAGGAGCTGCTTGCGGTAGATCTGCACCACCGCCAGCATGGCTCCGAGTTGGATGGTCACCTCGAACACCTTGTGCGCGTCCGACTGCTGCAGCTTCATCAGCGTGGAGGCGAGGATCAGGTGCCCGGTGGAGGAAATCGGGAGGAACTCGCTGAGTCCCTCGACGATGCCAAGAATTATTGCCTCGAATACATTCACTGGAACTCCCTGAGTAGCCCGCTTTTGGGCTTAGAATCAGTCGCATAAAATACCCCAGACAGCGAGGCATGTAAAGCGCGGGCGCAAGGGAGTTAAGCCCCATAGTTTGCAGGGAGACGAAAGCGAGGGTTAGAGCGGGTGCAACTTCTCGTAGGCGGGGTAGAGCGTGCTCTCCTCGCTGCGCAGCCTTCTGGCTAGGATGGAGTACAACCTGCCGAACGCTCTGGCGAACTCTATGTCTATGGCGGCGTCCGCCGGAGAATACTTGTCGAAAAAGGCGATAGCATCCGCCGTGATCTCCTGCATGTCCTTGGCGTAAAAATCGACCGAACGCTTCAGCGTGGCGTCGTTTACCGCGGCCTTGTTAAGGACCGGGTAGAGTTGGATATCCTCTTTCTTCAGGTGGGCCAGGAGTTTTCCCTTGGCCGCGATCAGTATCTTGTGGGCCTCCTGGTTGGTGACCTTGCTGTCCCTCACCTTGGCAAGCATCGCATCGATCTCGACATGGTCCTTTTTCAGCTCGTCTATCAATCTCGCCATCTGTCACCTCTCCTTTGAGCTGTCATTCGACGCGCCGCGCGGCGGCTGCAACCGCTTTGGCAAGCGTTCTTTTCAGTGACTGAACTATAAGCGCAGCGAGAGCTTAAGGATTTGATGCAGGTCAAGTAAACGTAAGTGAGAAGATCAGACGCCGGTGACGACCTCGCCCACCCGCGAGCCGGGCGGGATGAGGGTCGCTGCGGTATGAGGGAAAGTGTAATTATGGCAAGAGTGGAATTGTCATGGGAGCTCTTATTCGGTCCGGAAGAAGACACCATCGACCTGGTACGTTCTACCCGTGGCGTCGTCGGAGAAACAGGGGTTGAGGTCGTGGAGGGTGAATCCAAGGGTCTCGACTGTGTCGATCACCTCGCGGAACAAAGGCTCGCCGTCGTACAAGGGGTGCAAAGAGAGTTCGAGCTGTAGGCCACACACCTGTTGGAGGATACCTTGGGCACCGTGCAGCACCGGAAGCTCGTACCCCTGCACATCGATCTTCAGGAAGACCCTGTTGCCTGGAGAAAGGTAGCAAAGCGCGGCATCATCGAGCCGGTTTAGGGGGACCTTCTCCACTGCAACGGTTCTGACGCGCGGCTCCGCCTGCAGGTGAGCATCAGAGACGCGGAGCAGGGAACTGCTTTCCAGGTTGGCCGAGACGTTGATCTCGATCTCGCCCGTCTCCTCCCCAAGCGCCTGCCGCGGGGCGACAATCAAGGCAGGGTCCCGGCGCGCGATCTCAATAAGAGCAGCATGGGCTTGGCTCAGTGGATCGAAGCAGATGATCCTCCCCCGGTAGCCGATGGAGCGCAGGTGCCTTGCGAACTGGCCAGTGTTGGCGCCGACGTCCAGGACCGTATCTATCCGGTGATGCTCCAGCATTCGTGCGAGCCGCGCCGCCTCGGAGCGCGCCGGGCGGTAGGCGCGGATGTCGACGCCGAAGGCGCGGGCAAGACGCTTGATGAGAAAAGCGAAATCCACCTGTTGATCTCCTTGTTGATGCTGTTAGCCGTGTCTCAAAAAACAGATGTGGAACGGCCTTTATCCCGCGGTGCCTCCAGCGAGGATATCCCGGTAAAAGTCGAGGTGGCGTTGCGCGCAGAGCCTGATATCGAATTGTGTCTCGACCTTGAGACGGCAGGCCTTCCGTAGTGGGGCACCCCCCTCTGCCGCGCTAAGCAACCACACCATACCCTCCGCTAGCGACTCCGGGCTGAAGGGACGGGCGAGGTAACCGTCAACACCATGGGTAATGAGATCCGGCATCCCTCCGATGTCGAACCCGACGCAGGGGGTACCGCAGGCCATCGCCTCCATAACGGTGCAGGGAAGGTTCTCCTGCCGCGAAGGGGCGAGAAAGAGGTCGGCCGCGCTGTAGAGCCGGTTCAGATCCTGCTGATTCTCAAAGTAGCCAAGGTACCGCGTCGGAAGCCCAAGGTCGAGCGTTTGTTCCGGGACGTCGCGACCGAAGACAAGCAGCTCCACCTTCTGCCCCAACCCCGCCCGTGCCAGCTTTTCCAGCGCCGGCACCAGGTACTGCGCGCCTTTGTTGCTGTCGCTCAGGCCGCGCACAGCACCGAAGAGCACCAATTGTCGGTCCTCGGGGAGTCCCAGCGCGCGGCGTGCCTCCACCTTGTCCACCGGGTGGACCGACTCCAAATCCAGCCCGTTGGGGATCACCTCGATCCTGCGCTCACGGAACAGGGAGCTGTCGCCGGCGCACCGCGCCATCCAGCGACTGGGCGCGACCAGTGCCAGCGAGAGCTGCCGCCACGCCTTCTGCTTCCGGTTCCAAACCATCCGGGAGAGGTCAAACTCGTGGCGGGAAGAGAGTTGCGGACAGGCCCCGCAGGAGTCCATGTAGCGCCGGCACTCCTGCGGCACGTGGCACCCCCCTGTGAAGGGCCAGGAGTCGTGCAGGGTCCAGACCAGGGGACGCTTGAGGCGAGCAAGGGTCTCAAGCCTCAGGAACCCTCCCGCCACCCAGTGCAGATGCACCAGGTCGGGAGCGGCCAGGCCCACATCCCCCGCCAGCGAATCGGGAAGGAACGCCGGGGTGAAGGTGCCCCCCCTGCCGCGGCGGCTGGCCAAGGCGGGGAGCGCATCGAGGAAGTATCTCAGGAAGGCGAACTGCTGCCCGTGGCGGGGGAGCTTCGCTGTGACCCGCGTGTCGCTTCCCGTAGTCGTCTGCACCAGCATTCCGGACTCGGCCCCCTGAACCTGGAGCCCCTGGTGCAACCGCCTCGCGGCGTTAAAGGCGCCGCCGCCGCTATCGGAGGTAGAGAGGTGCAGCACTTTCATGAGAGCCAGAACCTTGAGAGTCGTTTTTTGAAGGTGTGGAGGTCCCAGTCGCGCACGACCTGACGAGGCAACTGTTGCGGATCGGTGCCGGAGCGCCACTGGCCCGGGAAGGCGGAACAGGTTCGCGCGAACCCCATCTCGCGGCACAGTGAGAGGGTCTCGGCCGTGTAATCGTCTCTGGTGCCGAAGGGGTAGGAAAAAACCTCAATTGGCTTTCCGCTCCATTGCTCAAGCCGCGCTCTGGACCCGGCGATCTCCTCGCGCTGTCGCGACACCTGCAGCACCGAAAGTGAGCTGTGGCTCAGGGTGTGGGCGCCGAGAGTCACCTCCGGGCTTGCCGCAAGCCTGCGCAGTTGCTCCACCGAGAGGGCCCGGTGGGTTTCCCGCCCGACGGCCCCCGTCCCTGCCCAAAGCCGCAGCCTTGCCAAGTGCTCCTCCCGCTGCTCCGGCAAATCTCGGCGCAGCAGCGGCAACAGCTCCCGGTAACAGCGGGCCCTCTGCGCCACAGTTGCGGTTTCCCAACGCCCACCCTCCCCCCCTGCCGTCAGTTCCAGGAACGTAGGGTACTCACGCTCCAAGAGGAGCAGCCTTTCCACCTCGTCCCACCAGAATTCGCGGTCGGTCCCGATGAGATCGGTGGCCACGAAGAAGGTTGCTGGAACTTGCAGTTCTTCCAGTATGGGAAGCGCCTCCAGCGCGTTATCGGCGTAGCCGTCGTCGAAGGTGATCGCCACCGCAGGCTTATCGACTGGCGCTTGCTCAAGCCGCACCAGGGGGAAGTTCTCCTTCAGGTAGCGCATCTGGTCGAAGAAGTTTCGCGGCGACACGGCTAATAGTTGCGGGTCGCTTTCCAGGTTGGTGACCCGGTGGTAAAGCAGGATCAGGGTCGGCGGACTCAGGCGGTTTTGCACGAGCCTTGCCGCCATCAGCAGCGGGGATCCCCCCATGCGGATCGCTTCCAGCAGCATCATGCCCCCTTGCCAGACGAAGGCGCCTGGATCCGCACCAACCGCTCGAGGATTTCAGCAAGCTTCGGCGCACGATGGGCAAAGGTGTAGTTCTCCAGGGTGCGGCGCTGCCCTGCCCTCCCCATCTCTTCGGCCGCGCTTTTATGCTCCAGAAGCCACTTCACCTTTTCTACGCACTCCTCGGCAGATTGGAAAACCGCCACCTCGCTGTCCGGCTCAAAGATCTCGTGCAAATTGCTCTTCCAGTCGCTCACCAGGCAGGAACCGACGCCAGTCACCTCGTAGAGTCTCATGTTGGACGCGAACTCGGGCGAGGAGTCGGCATGTATGTTGAGGGCTAGCAGCGAGTCTGCGAGCAATTGGAACATCTCCAGGCCGAATACCGGCGGTTTCAGGAAGGGGCGCAGCCGCGGGTTGACTGGCCGGCACTGCCCGGGCGTAAGCCCCGCAACCGCTCCGAGCAGCGGCAACCGCCGCAGTGTATTTTCAGATATGCCTAAGTGGGTGAGCCCCGTCATGCCAAGGTTCACTGCTACCTTCACCAGCGACCTCAGTTCCTCAACACCCGACCCCGAAGAAGTCGGGGAATGGATAGCCAAGGGCACCTGCCCGGCCAGCAGCTCCAAAATCTCGTCCCGCCGCAGGTGAAAGTCGTTGAAGCGCAGCAGTTGACCGACGAAGGAGATGTGCGCGCTCTTTTGCCGCTGCTCAAGGCGGCGGAGAACGGCTGGATCGAAGCTGTGCGGAAAGACGAGAGCAGGATAGCCGGCGTCTTTCAGGGTCTGCACCGATTCCGGCGCACATGAGAGGACCAGATCTAGGTCCCGCCATACCGGAGTCTTCGGCATGGCGCTCCCCACCCAACCCAAGGCCGCCTTGATGGCAGAAATCTCATGCCTGAGGGCTTTCAGAAAGGCCGGATCATGATCGTCGAACCAGACGAGGTCGGGCTGGAACTCCTTTGCCTGCAGGAGCGCGATCTGTTTCAAGTCGAGCTCGCCCCACTCCTTGATCCCCCGCTCCCTGGCCCAGGCGCGCTGCATCGGCTCCACGTTCCAGACGATGTCGCTGACCTCCCAGCCATAGGGAAGCAGCGCATCGCGCCAGCAGGCAGACCAGCCGAATGCATCCGCCTCGTAAGCCGCCTTCTGCTCGTCATAGCAGGAGGCACGAAGATCCGGACGCGAGCCGTAAAACGCCTGCAGATAGGTGGTATAGGATGAGGTGACGATCAGCAGTTTCAAGGAGCCACCTTCCCGTCTTCCCGTGCGAATCCCCAATCCTCTCCGTTTTGTGAGATGTGGAAGGAGCGCAGGCCTGCTTTTTCCAGCGCCTCGATGCAAAAGATGGTGTCTTTAACCCCTTTGCCGGGAAAGCGGTGGTGAAACTCGACCAGCAGCTGCTCCGCCCCGCCCGCCACGAGGGAACTGTTGAGAATGTCGGGGATGACGCCGTACTCAGCCCCCTCGATGTCCATCTTGAGCAGGTTGATCTTATCGTGGCCCAAAAGCAACATGATGGTCTCCAGGCGTCGCACCTGGACCTCTATAGCCTTTCCCGCTGTCGCGCGGCGCCTGAGCAGGGTGTGGCTCACCCACTCCGAGTTTTCGGGGGGATAGAAAAGCGCTGTCCCGTCGTAGTCCGCCAGGCCGTAGGGGTGGAAAACGAATTCGCCGGGTAAGCTCTGCCGTTTCACGAACTCAGCCGAGCGCGGCGTGGGGTCGAAGGCGTGGACGGCGACGCCGTACTTCTCGATGATGGCGAGGTCCCAGCTTATGTCCTCTCCGACGCCAAAGGAGTAGACGATCCCGCCGGGTGTGAGCCCCTGTGGACAGAAGGTCCAGGCACCATAGCTCGGGTCGCCAAGGGTCAATGTCGGGCAGGATAGCTCGGGCGCTTTGGGGAGGCGATGTCCGCGCGCAAATTCCAGCCCCTGTTTGAGCAGCAGTTTCACTCCGTCCAGGTCCAACCTCCTTCAATTCTTCGTCTTGGGCGCCCTGCCCAGAAGGTATCCCACTCTTCCGGCCAGATCCTCAGCCCTCCTGACCATTTCCGTCTTCAGGGGACGCGAGGGGCGCAGCAAAGCAAAAGGCGTTGCCGCCATGAGAAAGAGAGCGGCGGAAAAAGCCATGAGGTAGGATGCAGAGCAGATGCGCCTCCCCTGCATCACGGCGAGCGATCGGCCGGAGTTGTAGCTGCGCCTCAGGATGAAAGATACCGTGGTGAAGCGCGCCGGTGTCCAGTGCCGGACAAAGATGGCTGGATCGTACCAAAACAGGGGGTGCTTCGAGTAGAGCCTTTGGGCAAAATCAGTTTCTTCACCTGGCCCTGTGCTTTCACCAGTTGCGCATCCGTACCTCGGTGAGAACCCGCCCAGTTCCTCAAGAGCACTCTTTGCGAAAGCCATGTTGGCGCCGGAAAACCCATGCTTGGCGCGGGGCGGCTTGAGGAAACCGGCGCCCTTTCCCCAACTGCGCAGCTCGAAGTCGTCGCAAAACCAGGAAGGTGGAGTGGCCTCGTACCAGGGGCGAATCTCCCCACCTACGGCTACCGGTCGCGGCGACATGGTAGTAAAGGCGGCGACGATACGCTCGCACCACTCCGGGCATGCCTGGGCATCATCGTCGATGTAAGCGACGAGCTCTCCCTGGGCTTCGCGCCAGCCGCGGTTGCGGGCGTGGCTGACACCCTGCCGGGGCTCGAGCACCAGCCTGAGATTGGGGATGCGCGGCGCAAAGGAAGAGGCGACCGTGCGGGTCCCATCCGTCGAATTATTGTCGATGACGAGGACCTCGTAGCGCTCCTTATCCAGGGTCTGCCCGGCAAGCGACTGCAGGCAGTGCCTCAGCAGGGCCTCCCTGTTGTAGGTGCACACCACCACGGAAAGGAGCGGTCTCATCGGTTCCCCCGCTACGGCAGGTAGGGTGGCAAAGAGCTTTCCGTAGTAACTTTCGAATCCTTTTCCGGAGAAGTTGGCAGCAGCATGGGCGTAGGCTGCATCGGATAACCGGTGCAGAAGCGGCCGGTCCTGGTGCAGCCGCTCTACGATGGCCGCAAAGCGTCGGACCAAGTCATCTTCATCGCGGCAATCGCCGAGGAGAAAACCGTTTTCGCCGTCGCGGAGATGGTGACTGATGCCCCCTACGTCTGTCGTCGCCGGAACGACGCCGTTGGCCATGGCTTCCATCACAACCATCGGGAAGCCTTCCCTTTCCGAAGTGAGCAGCAGGATGTCGCTGGCGCGGTACACGGCAGCGACCGCTTCCGGGTCCTGCAGTTCGCCCGTGAAGCGGCAATAGGGATGGTCAGCCAGATCAACGGCATGCATGAGCGCTCCGACAAGGGTGAAATCGGCCGGCACCCCTAGCTCATGGCAAAGCCTCGCGATGCGGCCTACCAGATGCACCCTTTTCTCTTCCGTCCCCCGCCCCACGTAAAGAACCCGGAGCGGCTCCGTTGCCACCCTCTCTGGCTTTACAACCGGGACAGCGACACCATTCTCGACTACGTCGATCCGCTTCAGGAGGTCGTCTGGCATGTTGCAGTCGGCGTACTGGCGGTTCAGATCCTCGAAGGTGTGGTAGTCGATGACGATGCGCCGGTCCAGCCGGGCAGCAAGCGGCAACGAAATCGACTCGATGCCCCCCCCGAAGGCGTGGATTAGGTCGACAACGAAGGCATCCTCCTTAAGGTAGGGCAATAGGGTGTAGAAAAGCGGCGTGTTGGAAGAGAACACCAGAGGTCTGGTCGAGCTGTTGATGACCGCAGCCAGGTACCCCACCACGACCGCGGCCGACACGGGATTGCCGGTCCACCTGGACAGTTCCACGATGCGGGCGTTTTCGGCAAAGGTCTCACGGAGGGCGTCGCCCTGCGAACGGTGAGTGATGAAGACCAAGGGACTTCTTGGCGCCGCTTCTTTGATTATTTCCGCATGTACCCGCTCAGCCCCCCCCACATGGAAGAACGGGAACAGGAAGAAGACCTCCGGGACCCGGCTGCTAGGGCGCAGACGATAGAGCAAGGTTCCTAGATGGACCAGCATGTTTTTCACGGCATCTCTCACGGGTCAGGCCACCCTTCACCGATAAAACCGGTGGTGAGGTCGAACATCCGGGAAACGGAGAATTCCCCCTCGGCCCGCCTGCGCATAGCCTCCCCCAGGCGGGAGCGCAACGCTTCGTCGCAAAAAAGTTCAGCTACCCGCTCCCCAAGGAGTTCCGCATCGCCGCTGGGGGCTAGGAAACGATACCCTTGGGGCCCCACCGCCTCGCGTACCCCCGGGATATCGGACGCGACGACCGGCAGTCCGGCAGCCATCGCCTCCAGCACGGCATTGGGAAGACCTTCGCTCACTGCGCTGTGAACGCACAGGTCGCAGGCGTACAGCAGCCCGGCCACGTCACTTACCGCCCCGGCGAAAAGGACGCTATCCTGCAGGCGAAGCGACTCCACCAGGCCTTGTAGCGCCTGGTACCCATCGTCGTGCCGTCCCGCAAGGACAAGCACCACCCTGCCCCGGGCGTCAGGGTGGACGTTATCAAGGAAGTGCCTCCACCCCCTCAGCAGCGTGGCATGGTCCTTATAACCGTGGATGTTGCCCAGCATGCAGGCGAGAAAGGCGTCTTTCGGCACCCCGAGCCTCGTCCGCCATTCTTCGCGTGCCGCCTGGGGGGCGTCCAGCACCACACCGTTCGCAATCACCGCCACCGGGCGCCCCTGCAGGCCATACGCGTCCTGCAGCGCCTGTCTTCCCTGTTCCGAGTTGGCTATGAAACGCGGGGTAAGGCGCACCGCGAGCCTGTGCCACAACCCACTATCCAGGAAGAAGCCGGCGTCGCGCTGGTTCCAGACGCAAAGGCGCGCACCGGTAAACCTCCAGGAGAGCCCGCACAGCAGGTTGGGCAGGAAGGTGTAAGGAAGCAGCAAGTCGGGCTTCTCGCGCCTTAACAGCAAGGCCAACCTGGAAAGGAGGGCGATGTTGGCCGGGGCGTGCCTTACCCCGAAGCGCCACTGCAGCCCCAGGCATTTCCAGGGTATCCCAGACGCCTCGCACAGCTGCGACACCCTTCCCGGTGCTGCGCCCAGCCCCCAGACCTGCACGTCGCAGCCGCAAAGGTCGCGCAGCCGGCGGGCCAGAAGGAGCCCCTGGCGCTCTCCACCTCCCAGCTCCAGGTTTCCAAAGACGAAGATCACCTTCTTGCCGCTGAGCTTTAAGAGCAGGTCTTCCCTATCCATTTCCAGCTCCACCCCCGCAAGCTTGCATGGCTCCGGCGATGAACCGGTAAAGCCGCGGTGCGTAAAGCTTCAGGGCCAAAACGGCCCGTTCCCTGCCGCTGGCGGCGTTGAAAGACGAGCGGAGACCTTTCCAAAACGCCTCTCTGGCTGGCCCGACTGCCCCCATCTCTTCCAGGCACCGGGAAATTCTGTAGTAGTACCGGGCCATCTCGCGCCGCACCAGGTGGTCGTATTTGCGCCCCAGGTGGTCGTTTATGGCACTGTAAGCCTCGACGATCGCCTCAAGCCTCGGCGCAAGCTTCTCGCCGGACCAGACCCCGCCTGCGTGGACGCGATAGACGGCCATGGTGTCGTTCAGGAAGCCGATGTCCCCGTGCTGTGCGTTCAGTACGTGGAAAGGCCAGTCCCCCTGGCGCAGGGAGAAAAACCACTCGGGGAATTCAGTTATGAGCCCGCCTCTCGTCACGGCAGAACAGGTCGGGATGAAGTTCTCGACCACCAGGTCCTCCAGGGTCGACACCGCCCTGTCGAACCCCTCGGGGAAGGTGACGGACGCCGACGGATCTTCGGCAGTGGCTATGGCGACCGGGTGAAAGCAGATGGCACACCCGGGATTGGCGTCGAGAAAATCGACCTGCTGCTGCAATTTATCCCTGCTGCTCCAGTAGTCGTCACCGTCCAGCAAGGCGAGGTATTCTCCACGGCAGGCGCGGTAGGTCTCGACGAAGTTACGGTGCATCCCCAGGTTCTTCTCCGGCAGGAGCAGGCGTATCTTGTCGGGGTGCGCGTCCCGGTAAGCCAGCACGATGTCGCGGGTGCCGTCGGTGGAGCAGTCCTCCCCAATAACGATCTCGTAATCAAAATTCACCGTCTGCATCAAGACGCTGTCTAGCGCCTGCGCGATGAATTTCTCATGGTTGTAGGTGATGATCAGAACGCTTAGCTTCATCGGCCTCTCACCCGGTGGTCACCTTCCGCATCACCTCCGGAGCGTGCTCTACAGCCAGTTTGATGATGCGGCAAATCTTTTCGATTTCCCCCGGACCGACGGCGGTTCCGGTCGGCAGCAGCAGGACTCTTTGTGTCAGGGCTTCGGTGTGAGGCAAAAGGAGCCCGGCATGGGGGAAGTAGGAGCGGTACGGCTCCATCCGGTGGCACCCAGGGTAGAAATAACGGCGGGCGACCACATTTTCGGCATGCAGCACTTCCATCAGAGCATCGCGGCTGATCCCGGCCGAAGCGTGGTCCACCTCGCAGACGATGTACTGGTAGTTGTTCCGCTCACCTTCCTCGTAGGCGATGAGGGAGATGCCGGGCACACCGGCAAGCCCCTGGCGGTAAACCTGATAGTTCGCCCGGTTGACCGCCACGAACTGGTCCAGGTTTTCCAGCCCGACCAGGCCGAAGGCGGCGGAGACCTCGTTCATCTTGCCGTTGGTGCCGATGTAGACGACGTTGTCGTAGCCGGCGAAGCCGAAGTTTTTCATAAGCCGGATCTGCTGCGCCAGATCGTCGTCGTTGGTCGCCACCGCCCCCCCCTCCAGGGTGTTGAAGAACTTGGTGGCGTGGAAGCTGAAGACCTCGGCGTTGCCGAATCCCCCCACCATGCGCCCTCCGCGGGTGCAGTTGAAGGCGTGGGCGGCATCGAACATGAGCTTGAGATTGTGCTTTTGCGCTATCTCGCTCAGGGCTTCAACGTCGCAGGGACGCCCCCAGAGGTGGACGCCGATTATCCCGGTAGTGCGCGGCGTAAGCAGTTTCTCCACGCAGCGGGGGTCGATGTTGTGGGTCAGGGGGTCGATGTCGCAAAAGACCGGGGTTATCTCCTGCCACTGCAGCGAGTGAGGGGTGGCAACGAAGGTGAACGACGGGACTATCACCTCCCCCTTCAGCCCCAGGGCCCGGATGGTGATCTCGAGGGCGACCGTGGCGTTGCACATGGCGATGCAGTGCTTCACCCCTAAAAGCGAGGCGAGCCTTGCCTCGAGTTCCTGGACGCACTCGCCGTTGTTGGTCAGCCAGCGGCGGTCGAGGATGCCGTCTATCTGCCGGTGGAACTCTTCGCGGTTACCGATGTTGGGGCGGCCGACATGTAGCGTTTCATTGAAAGCGGGTTTTGCCGAGAAGAGCGCCAAAGCGCCGGCTTCGTTATCGGATCCTGGCATAACTGTCATCCCTACCTCTTGCGCGCTACCACGGTGTACTGGACCGGCATCAGGGGGCGCCCTGCCGTCTCCACCTGGTCCAACTCGAGGATGTCGTAGTTTTTCAGCAGGGCTCGCAGGCCGTGCTCGGTGAAACGCCAGCAGTCAGGCAGCGGCCCGTGGATACGGAAGTTGAACGGCACGCTGAGAAAAAGCATCCCCCCAGGCTTTAGGATGCGCAGTATCTCGTCCACCGCGTCGAAAGGCTGGAGTGTGTGTTCGAGCACCTCGGTACAGACCACGTAGTCGAAAGTCCCGTCCGCGATAAAATCGTTTCGACGGCAGATGTCCCCGATGTAGGTGCATCCGGAGCCGGGATCGATGTCGAAGCTCTCGACGGTTATCCCTGCCGGGAAGAAGGGTCGGGCCCCCTCGTGAACCTGCGGCGCTATATCGAGCAAAAGCGCGGGCTCGACCGCATGGCGCCGCGCGGCGCCGGTTAAAAAAGTCCTGATGTTGCTGCGGATGAGCGCCAGGAATTCCCGGTCCATCTCGCTGACCACGACCTCGGCCATTCTCAGTTCCTCCCGTCCATAAGCATCTCCAGCATGCTGCAATCAAAGGTCTTGATGCCAAGCCGCTCCGTGGCCACCTTCCTCTCGCTGAAACTGTCATCGATCAATATGGCGTCCCCTTCCCTGATAAAATCCGCCTTGGCATCGTTCTTTTTCAGGTGGACGATCTCGCAAAAAAGCCCGGCGAGACGGTGCCTGGCTAGGGTCGCGGCAAGATCGCCCTCGTGCTTGGTAAGAAGGACCACCTTCTTGCCGTTGTTGAGGCACTGGTAGATGAAGGCAACCACCTGGAGGTTCACCCGGTGGTTCAGGATCAGGGTGTCGTCCAGGTCTATGTAGGCGGTGCTGAAGTCGACGTCGTGCCGGTACCGGTTGACCAGCGAGCGGTCGATCTCAACCTCGCCGCCGTTGGTCATGATGGTAAGCGGCATGCGCTCCTGCTCGTAAAGGCTTAAAAGCGGGAAATTCACCCCCAACACCCGGTGCAGGGCCATGGTCCCGGCGATCCGCGGCGCGACCTCGAGCAGTTTCAGCACTCCTTCGCGGTCCTCCTTGAGCTGAAAGAACCAGGCACCGTGAAAGGCAAGCCGCGATGCGATCTTCGCGGCGTATTCGGCGAAGATCTCCTGTTCCTTGGAGACCCTGCTGCTCATGGCGATGCCGCTTTTCATCCTCACCCGTTCGCGCCCGCTGCAAAAAAGAAGGCCGGCCTCGCGGTCGGAAAAGCAGTCCACGGTGTACTCCCTGCCGGGAAGGTACTCAAGCGCGATGCGCCCGGGCCTCTCCTGCAAAAGCCGCAGCAGCTGCTGCGGGGAGTCGGCACGGTGCGTGTCCTGCGCCCCCTGCCCCTGGTCCGGCTTGACGAAGACCGGGTAGGAGGACACCGATTCGGGGCCGGCATGAAGCGCCGGAGTCGGGACCGCATCGGCCAAGCGGTTGTAGGTCCTCGACTTGGAGCGCGCGACCAGGCAGGTGTCGAGAGGGGAAGTGACGATTCTTGCCTGGATCTTCGCCGCGTTTTCAGCCAGGGCCACGATGACGTCGTCGTAGGCGGGGAAAATGTAGTCGATGGCAAACTCGGCGATAACCCGGTTCAAGTCGTCGATCCACCCCGGCTCGAAGATGCTGCGGATCGTGGCGTGCCTGGCGAACACGTAGGGGGCGTGGTTCGAGACGGCCGTCCCGGCCGAGAAAAGCGTCACCTCCTTGCAGAGGTGAAGGCTTCTGTGGACCTCCAGCCCTATTTCCGTTCCCCCAGGGAACACGAGGACGTTGAACTTCTTCATGCCGTCACCTCTTCACCCTTTTCCTGCGCCAGGGCAGCCGCGCCTTCCTTCTCCCCTTGACCGTCCATGCAGGACAGCAGCGCTTGGAGCCTGGGCTGCATCTGCCGGCGGATGTCGAAAACTCTCAGGAAGGAGTCTCGGCAGCGCGCAGCCAGTTCGTAGAGCCGGTCCGGGTATCGGTAGTATTCCAGGACGATTTCCGTCACCCGCGCGGGGTTGCTCGGAACGATCACGATGTCTTCGCGGTCGACGAAGCAGGGGTTTAGATCCAGCGGATCGCTGCAAAAAACTGCGACGCCGCAAAGCCCTGCCTCTATGCAGCACCCGGTGGGAAAACCGTCGAAGGCCCCCGGGGCGAGGACGAACGGTACGTTGGGAGACAAGATGATGTCCATTCCCGCATAAAAGGAAGGGAAGAAGTCGGTAGTCCTTGTGCCGTAGAAGGTGACCTTCCCTTCCAGCCCCCCCGAGGGGAGGTCGCTTGGGCCGAAGGTGCCGACGACGTGGAACCGGATGTCGGGACAGACGGCCACAAGGCGCCTCGCTGTCTCGGTGAAGACGTCGAACCCCTTGTCGATTCCCCCTTCCATGTACTTGTGCGCCACAAAACAGATGTCGAAGCTGCCCTTCTCAGTCGGGTAGCGCCTCCGGGGAAGCTGCCGTGCCTGCAGAAGCTCCGACGGCAACACGCCGCCGTAGATGAACTCGACCTGTTCGGGGAGGCAGAATTCTCCCTGCAACAGGTAATCCCTGGTGACCTTCTGCGTCACGATCACCTTCCTGAAGTTGGGCGAGGAGAAGACCCTGCGCAACTTCCTGTCCGACTCCTCCTGCCCCAGGTGGAACCCTCCGCCGGGGTAGAGGGTGAACGCGAAAGGGATCCCCGCCTGATCGATCTCTTCGATGAAGCGGTACGCGTTGTTGATGAAGATCAGGTACATGAGCCGGCACCGGATCTTCCCGAAGCCGCCAAGAAGGGTGACCCTGCCGCGGAAGCCGGGATACTGCCGTTCATACTCCTCGATCCAGCCCCTGAACCTGCGCCAGTTGGCGCTGAAAGGGACCAGGGCGGCGGCCGAGCGCACCTGTGCGTCGGGGAACTGCTCCAGGTAGTAGTTGTACTCAGCCACCCGGAAGGCGGAGACCAAGTTGGGGAAGATGTCGTCGACGATCACCAGGGACGGCACCGCCTTGCCCCCTTTGCCGGCGGCGGTCGCCGGCCGGGTGCGGGCCAGGAATGTCCGGCAAACCTCGCCTATGCGCCTGGATATGCCTGATGGGATGCTCATGGCGCCGGCTGCTCCCCACCCACCCCGGCGGCTACCTGGGTGTGCCACTGAAGGGGGGGCCTCACCACGCCGCCCCAGGTGCCGAAGAAATTCCCCCTGCCGGCGCCCGAATCGACCATGTCAAAAGAGACCACCCGCTCCGCGAGGCCGATGACCTGCACCCCGTCCTGCACCAGGAGCACGCTGAGGCTGAAACGCCCCTCGTTGAGAAGGGAGCCAGGGATCTGGCACCTGCTCCTGAACGTCCCGGTCGGGTGCCCCTTGAGGTACCAGTTGGGATCGCTGGTGGACGGGGAAGCGAGGACGTAGACGTCGTCCTGGCTGTAAAGCGAAAGGGAGAGGTTAAGGACAGCTCCCGGCCGATGCACTAGATACTCGACCTCGACAATGACGGGGGCGGCGAGATCCGCCAGTTCCAGCAGCTCGCCGGCAGCGTCGAGAAGGGTCACCGACTTAAGCGAGGCGTGCTCGTTTCCGGGGGCCAGGGCCGGGTCCTCCCAGACCCTGCGGTTGGCAAACTCGCAGCAATGCTTGAGATAGCCGGCGACCAGGGCGGCCGCGTCCCCCTGCCGGCAGACGCGGCCGTCTTCCAGCCAGACCGCCTTTCGGCAAAGCCGCTGCACCGCTGTCATGTTGTGGCTGACAAAGATGACGGTCCGTCCTTCCTGCCCCACCGCCTCCATCTTGCCCAGGCATTTCTTCTGGAACTGCGCGTCGCCGACAGCCAGCACCTCGTCCACCACAAGGATCTCCGGCTCCAGGTGGGCGGCCACCGCAAAAGCCAGGCGCACGTACATCCCCGAAGAGTACCGTTTGACCGGGGTGTCCAGGAAACGCTCGATCTCGGCGAAATCGACGATCTCATCGAACTTGCGCTTGATCTCAGCGCGCTGCATCCCGAGAATGGCCCCGTTCAGGAAGATGTTCTCGCGGCCGGTCAGCTCTGGGTGAAAGCCGGTCCCAACCTCTAAAAGGCTGGCCACTCTGCCCCGGATGCGGACCGAACCAGCCGTGGGCTCCGTAATGCGGCTCAACACCTTGAGCAGGGTCGATTTCCCGGCGCCGTTGCGCCCGATGATGCCGACGCGCTCCCCCGGCTTCACGTCGAAGGAGACCCCGCTGAGGGCCCAGAACTCCTCTTCCCGGGGGGGCGGAACCGCCCCCTTCACCAGACGTCGGTAAGCAGAGGAGAAGCCGCCGGTGATGACGTCGCGCAGCGCCTGGTACTGCTCGCGTTGCCGGTGGGAGATCAGGTATTTCTTGCCGAGGTTTTCAACGCAGATCGCGGGCATGGTCATATCACGTCCGCCATGGTGCGCTCGGTCCTGCGGAAGAACCACAGGCCGGTGCATAGAAGAAGTAGGGAGAGAAGCGTGGAGAGGGCCACGCCGGGCCAGAATATCTCTCCCCTGCCGCCCAAAAGCGCCCAGCGGAAGCCATCGATGACCCCGACCATGGGGTTGAGCGAGTAGAGAAGGCGCCAGGAACCGGGGACCACCGTGGTGGAAAATCCAACCGGGGAGACGTAGAGCCCGAACTGGAGCAGGAAGGGGACAAGGTAACGAAAGTCGCGGTACTTCACGTTGAGCGCGGCGCACCATAGCCCCGCACCGCATACGGAGAGACAGCAAAGAAACAGGAACAACGGGAGCGCGGCTATGCGCCAGTCCGGCAGGAAGCCGTACCAGAGCATCAGTCCCACCATCAGGAGCAAGGAGATGACGAGGTCGACCAGGCTTGCCAGGATGCTCCCCAGGGGCACGATCAGGCGCGGGAAGTAGACCTTGGTGAGCAGATTGGCGTTGCCGATGAGCGAAGCGGAACTCTCCGAGAGGGCGTTGCTGAAAAAGGTCCAGGGAAGCAGCCCGGCGAAGACCAGCAGGGGGTACGGGACCGCCCCGGAAGGCATCTTGGCCAGGACGCCAAAGACAACTGTGAAGGCCGCCATGGCGAGCAGCGGCCGCAGCAAGGTCCAGAGCACCCCCACGGCGGTCTGCTTGTAGCGCACCAGGATGTCGCGCCAGACCAGGAACCAGAGCAGCTCCCGGTACCGCCAGAGGTCGCGCCAGTAATGCAGCGCAGGCGCGTCGGGCTCGATCAGGATTTCTTGTGGGGTTTCTTCTCTTGCCATGGCCTCTTGCTTCAGATGCCGCGTATGGGACGCAGCCGCTTCATTAGCGGGAAAATCTTCATGGCATAATAACCCGAAACGGCCAGCGCCGCCCAGAGAAATCCGCTGTTTCGGTAAACAATCCGCAAAGTTTCGGCAAATCCGGCCCTATCGCTCACCCCGCCGGGACGGGCGTAGCCGATCAGCTGCGGCGCGTAGACGAAACGCGCGCCGGAATTGGCCAGCCGCTGGTTGAAATCGAAGTCCGCGTAGACCCGGTAGCGAAGATCGAAGGGTGGCGCGGGATGGAGCGCTTTCGGTACCAGCAGCGCCTGGTGGTGCAGCGAGTTGTACAGCTTCAGGTGAAAGTCGCACCGGGGGTGGAACACCCGGTCCTCCCCCATCCGCACCGTCCCATAGACGATCACCTTGTCACCGAACCGTTCCAGGTGGTCGGGGAGCGAGACGATCCGGTCGCCTGCGCCCAGAAAGAGGATTGAGCTGTCATCCCCGGCGGCAGCCCACCCCTTGTTCATGGCGTCGTAGACGCCGCGGTCGGGCTCGCTCACCCAATACAGGAGCCGGTCGGCATAACGGCGGATGACGTCGACGCTGCCGTCCGTGGAGCCGCCGTCAATGACGATGTAGTCGAGGTCCACCCTCTCCTTTTGCTCCAGCACGCTCAGGATGGTCCCTTCAAGGAACTGGGCACCGTCGCGCACCACGGTGATGACGCAGATGCGCGGCACCGTCAGCGCCTCGGCTCGCGGGCGGAGGGGAGGCCGCCGGTCCCCTCGCCGAAGAGAAGCTTCCAGATCATCGCGGCCCGGTCGAATTTGAGCAAAAGGACGCGGAGCAGCATCGCCCCGAGGAGCACCAGGGAGACGGCCGGTAGCGCTTTCGGGTAGTAGCGCCGGGTGAAAAGGATGCGGTTGCGGACGTTGAAGTAGTCGCAGGTATAGCTTTTCTTCCTGGGGTTGCTGCGGGTGCCGATGCTTCTTCCGACCTTGTGGTAGACGACGCTTTCAGGCGCATAGGCCAGGGTGAAGCGCCCCTGGGCGCGGTTGGCCCAGTCGGCCTCCTCGAAATAGAGGAAGTAGTCCTCGCACATGAGCCCGACCTCGCGCAGAAACTCCCTCGATACCAGGAGCGAGGCCCCCTCCACGTAGTTCATGGAGCGCTCGGCGGCAGCCGGATCAGCCTTGAACCAGGGGGGAGCGAAGCGGCCGTAATGCCAGGGGAGCCCGACCCAGCTGCAGTAGTGGCCGCCGCCGTAGGCCTGCACCTTGTCCCTGCGGCCGTAGTAGCGCAGCGTGGATCCGCACATCCCTGCCGACGGCTTCTCGTCGATGCGGCGCACCAGGGCGCTAAGCGCGCCGGGGTCGACCACCGTGTCGTTGTTCAAAAGCCAGGCCCAGCCGAAGTCGTCGCGAGAGAGAGCGTAGCGCAGCGCCACGTTGTTGCCCCCGGCAAAGCCCAAGTTTTCGCCGGTTCTGATCAAGACGAAGGGGTGGTCCCAGGAGGGGATGCCGCCGGTCTCGGCCTCGGCGGCCGTGTACTCGGCCCAGTCTATCTCGCGTTCTTCCATCCAGTCCCTAAGCTTGTGAAGGGACTCGTCCCTGGAGCCGTTGTCGCAGATGACCACGGTGTAGGGGGAATAGTTGAGCGCCAGGAGACTTTCCAGGCACTCGACGGTGTCCCGCCACCCGTTCCAGTTTACGATGACGATATATACCTTTTTCACCAGTAGATGCTCCAGCCGACCAGGGCGACCCAAACCACCCCTACGAAGAGGAGGGCGCGGTCCTTCAAAAGCGACTCGGTCGGGTCGCCGCTTTGCCCGGACTGGACGCGCAGTATGTAGCGGAACAGGCCGAAGCAGCAAAGCGGCACGGAATAGACCAGCGTGGTCCGGTTGATAGTGGTGTACATGGCGTAGGTGACCAGGACGGCGCCACCGGTCATGTACATGATCCCCTCCAGGTATCCCGGCGGGTAGTGCGCCAGGTTCTCCCTGTGCTCCACCGCCTTATCGCCCAGCAGGCGGTACTCGCAGAGCCTTTTTCCCGTGCTCAGGAAAACTGAGAGGAGAAAAACACTCATGAAGAGCCAGGGGGAAATCTCGATGCCGAAAACCTCGCCGCCGGCCTGGAGGCGAAGCAGGAACCCCGCGGAGATGCAGAAGAGGTCCACGATCGGGTACGCCTTGAGCGCGAAGGAATAGGAAAGTGTGACGCCAAAATAGCACAGAAGCAGCGCCAGGAAAATCTTGGAACAGATGTTGGCCAGGAGAAGTCCCGCCGCTAACAGCAGCACACAGAGCAGTATCGCACCTTGGGTGCTGACCTTGCCAGAAGCGATGGGACGCAGGTTCTTGCCGGGATGGCTCCGGTCGCGGTCGCGGTCTAAAAGGTCGTTCAGGACGTAACCGGAACTTGAGACGAGGCAAAAAGACACAAGCGGGAGCAGGCCGCGGCCGAACTGTCCCGGCAACAGCAGCTGCCCGCCAAGAAAGGGGGGGAAGAACAGCATCAGGTTCTTCAACCACTGGGTGGGGCGGAGTATGGTGAGGTAGCCGATCATTTCATACCTTCCAGTCCAGAGATCTGCTTTTGGGTCGCGAGCCTGTAGGAAGCGTCGGCAGGCGCCTCCTGGTACGCCTTGCGGAACAGTTCCAGCGCCTGCGGGTACAGCTTCAGCTCGCGCGCAAGCTGCCCTTCGCGGTAGAGCCAGAAGGGATCCTTGGTCTGCCGGTACAAAAGCGCGAAACTTTCCATCATGTCCCGCGACAACCCGGCGCGCTCCGCAGCTGAAAGAGAGGCGAGCCTCAAGCCGTCTGCCTTCTGCAGTAGCTCCAGGAAGGCTACAGGCGCTTTCTCCTTGGCGGGGAAGAGCACCGTGAAGTAGTTCCTGGCGCCAATGTAGTCCCCTTTCGCCAAGATGGTGCTCATGATGTTGAACCTGATCAGAGAGTCCATGGCCGGCCGCCGGTTGAGCCGCTCAGCAGAGGCAAAGGCCCGGGCGGCGGCGTCGATGCTGTTGTCCTGTAAAAGGAGCACCCCGATTTCGTTGTATAGCGAACCGAACCGTGGGGATTTCACGATAGCATCCTGGAAAAAGCCAATCTTGTCCTGCCAAAGCGCAGCCCTCTGCCGGCTCGCCACGCCGAGGAAAAGGAGCAGGACCACCAGGGGCGGGACGATCCATAGCCGCCCTTTTTGGCAGGGGGAAGGGAGCATTGAGCCAACGCCAAGGGAGATGAAGGCGGTAGGGAGGTACAGGTAACGCTCGGCGTAAGGGGTCCAGGAGATGTTTTTTACCGCTAAAAGCAGAGCCGGAGCGATCAAGAGCGCCGCGCAGGCGAAAAAGAGCGCCGGGAAATAGCGGCGCTTCAGGGCGAGCGCCAGCGCCACCCCTCCTGCAAGCGCCACAAGCGCGTGCCAGGGAGAGACCTCGGTGATGGCGAAGTTCAGCGGGAACGGGAAAAACGCTTTCCTGACGTAGAAACCAAGGGCAGTCGCCAACTGGATGGCGGCTTGCAGCGGTGTAAAGGCGTCAGCTGTCAGAAATCGCCGAAGCGCCATCAGCTCTTGCTTGAAAGCAAGCAGCGACAGGGCGAAAAGAACGGCGGCGAGGAGGGTGCCGACGACGATGCGCACCCTGGTACTGCGGGACGGGGAGCCGGGACCGGCAGGCCACATAAGAACCAGGAGCATGGACACCGGCAGCAGTGCGACCGCGGTCTCCTTGGTGAGCGCCGCCAGCGTGAAAAAAAATACTGCAAAAAGCGCGTCCCGCCATCGCGCCTCTTCCAGCCACCGGAGCAGAAAGAGGCAACCGGACAAGGCGAAAAGTGCGAGGATAGGGTCTGTGCGCCCGGCTATCCAGGCCACAGCCTCCACGTTCAGCGGATGCAGGGCGAACAGCAGGGCTGCGCAAAGCGGGAGCCAGAGGACGTCCGAACCGGTTTTTGTCAGGCACCGTGAGGCGATGCGGTACACCAGGAGCGCGTTCGCAAGGTGCAGCAGCACGTTTTCCAGATGCATGACGCCAGGCTCAAGCCCCCAGAGCCGTTGGTCCAGCCAGAAGGAGAGCTCCACCAGCGGCCGGTAGTAGTAGCTCCCCCCGGGAAGCAGGATCTGGGAGAGGGGCGGTGAAGCGGCGTAGCGGGAGATGATCCCGGGGTCGTCTATGCTGTGGAGGCCGCTAAGCAGGGCGGGGTAGTAGACAAGGAGCACGGAGACGAGCAACAGCACGGGGACAAGCAGGGGGTGAAGCGGCTCTTTACTTGGATAGCATCTCAAGAAAGAAAGCCTCCATGTCTTTGCGCAGCGGTTCTATCTTCTCGATGGACTTATGGTCGGCGACCGTCTGCTGGATCACCGACTGCAGGTCGTCCTTGGGCGCGAAGAGTTCCTCCCTTTCACCCTGCGGCGTCACGAGGTAAAGGGTGTACCCTTCTATGCCGCGCTGCAGGATGCTGTCGACGCTGTCGAAGGCGAGAAGGTTCCCCTTGTCGATTACCGCCACGCGGTCGCACACCTTCTCCACGTCGTCGGTGATGTGGGTGCTGAAGAAGACGGATTTACCCTTTTTCTTGAGGTCGAGGATGATGTCCTTGACCAGCGCGCGCCCCAGCGGGTCGAGTCCGCTCATCGGCTCGTCCAGTATGTAGACGTCGGGGTCATGGATCAGCACCTGGGCCAGGCCGACGCGCTGCACCATTCCTTTGCTGTAACTGCGGATCAGCCTCTTCCTGGCATCCCACAGCTCCAGGATCTGCAACATCTCCTGGCAGCGCTGCTCCGCCTGGTCATCCGGCATGCCGAAAACCTTCGCCACGAACTTCAGATATTCCTCGGCGGATAGGTAGTCGTAGAAGGCGGGGTTCTCGGGGAGGTAGCCCACGGCCTGGCGGGCGTCGGCCCGTGTCGCGTCAAGGCCCATGATGGTGGCGCGCCCGGCGCTGGGCCGGATCAACCCCATGACACACTTGATGGTGGTACTCTTCCCTGCGCCGTTGGGGCCCAGGAACCCGACCACCTCGCCCTTTCCGATACAAAGATCCAGTCCCTTAAGGGCCTCGACCGTCTGGAATTTCTTCCCCTTGTAGCTCTTGCTAAGCCCCTGGATTTCTAAGGCGTACATGCGTCCTCACTTTGTCTTGGTGGCGAAGGCGAACTTGCTGGTGGTGGCCACCTTGCCGGATTCATCGAAGTAGAAATGCCCGCCGTAGGGATCGACCGGCGCCGGGGAGAGATACCCTCCCTGCACCAGTTGCTCAACCGTCGCGGGATGCGTCCCCTTCTCTTTCAGATAGCGCTGGGCGGCGACCTCGATGCGCTGCACCTGCTGGAAGGCTTCCAGGCGGATCTGATAGGTCTTTTGCACCGCCGAATTCTTTGCGCTGCGAACCATGCCGGTAAGGTAACGGATGGCGAGTTCGGTCTGGCCGGACTGCTGCAGGTAGCGCCCGGCAAGCTGGATGTGGAGTTGCGCCCCGCTCAGCTCGCCGGTCTTCTGGAAGAACTGGGCGGCCTTTTGGTAGTCGTGCATGAAGAAGGCGCTGTTGAAACCGGCGAAGAAGGGAAGGTTCCAGTCCCAGGTGCGGTACTTCATGCCGTACTCGAGCATCTCGTTCGCTACCTGGTACTGCTTCGCGTCCCAAGTCAGAAAGCTCTGTGCAAAGTAGTAGGCGTCCATATTGTACGGGTCGAGCTGTACCGTGTTGTGCAAGAGGCGCGACATCCCCTTCAGGTCGGCGGGAGCCGCGGTCTGGTCGCCTGCCATCATCCGCCCGACAACGTCACCGTAGTACATCATCACCTTGAACACCAGGGACGCAGCTACCACTTCTTTCTGATCCGCGCTCAGAGGTTTCAGTACCTTTACGCTCGGCACGTAACCCAGTTTCTCCACCATGGGCTTGTGGGCCATGTAGGAGGTGAAGGGGCCGATCAGCAGGGCGTAGCCAAGAAGGCCCGCCAGCAAAATCATGAGACCGGAGCGCTGCCTCACTTCATTTCCCTCCGGTTGAACAGGAGAGTGGCGCAAGCCAGTAGAATGGCGGTGTAGGCGCAAAAGTACGCTGCAGTGAGGGCCGCCCCGGCTGTATTGGGAGCGATGCCGTAGATGGCATTCACCTTGAGATCGAAGCCGGCGAGGTTGGGCAAGACGTAATAGGCCGCAGATACGGCGCTCTTTAAAAACGGGGTGACTTTGGTCGCTGCGGCGGCGGAGTGGACGTACTCGTAGACCTGCTGCGTGATTCCGGCGGCGATGAAGGCGCAGATAGTTCCGAAGATCGGGAGGAAGAACGAGGTACTCACCGTGGACAGCAAAAGCGCGATGGCCACAACAAGGATGTACTTCATCGTGGTATAGGCTACGGCCAACAGGAAAAGGGACCAGATCACCGGGCGGTCGGGAGGGTAGAGCCCGGACGCCATGGAGATGGCGACACAGGAAAGGCCGCCCAGGATCACCGAGATCAGCACCAGAAACAGCGCCACCCCGAAGAAGCGGCCGAGCAGGTAAGAGGTTCTGCTGATGGGGAGACTCAAAACGCTGTAACTATAGCGCCGCTCAAGGTCCTTCCAGATGGAAGTGGACCCCAGGAACACCGAAAGAAGCAAAAGTATGAACGAGATCAGTGAAAGCGACAGGGTCATGGAGAGTTCCGTCACTTGTCGCATGGAAAGAGTCGACGCTGCAGGAACAAGCAACAAGAGAACAGCCAGGACCATGATGCCCTGGAAAACACGATCGCGCAGAATTCCCTTCAGCGTGATGCAGACTATCGCACCCATTCAACCACTCCGGTAATTAATTTCCGTTCGATTACGTAAAAAAGCGGGATGCCTGAACATCCCGCTTTTACAATCCTGCCGGGGGAACTAAACCTTAGTACGAGGTCCAACCGGTGCCGAAGCCAGCATTGGTGGTCTCGGAAGGAAGGTTAGCATTGGTAAGCGCACCCGGGGTTTCAGCTTTCCAGTAGACGTTGGTGGAGTCATTGGAGGTGCCGAAGATCTTGGAACCTTTGGTGTGCTTGGCGAAGACGGCGTAGGAGATGCTCTGGTTGGCGTTGCTTGCCTCAGCAGCGAAGTTGACGACGCCGATGACGCCGGTAGAGAGCTTCACCAACGGATTGATGTCTGCCCTGGCAGCCTCGTCAGCAGTGGTGCCGCCGAAAATCTGTGCCCCTTCTTTGCTCGGGGTGTTGGTCGCGAGAACGGTGCCGGCGGCGAAGGCCGACGAGGAAAAGGACAGCGCTAAAAGGCTTGCTGCGATGATCTTTTTCATAATTATCTCCACTATTTAAGTAAGTTTGGTATTAACGCTCGTTGTAGTTAGCCGGGTAGGTCTGGAAATCAGCGTTGAACGCCTCCTGACCGGTCTTCCAGTTCTTAACGTCGGAGTTGGAGGCGGCGTTGTAGGCCTTCTCACGGTAAGCGGAGAACTGCGGGATCGCGATGGCGGCGAGGATACCGATGATCGCAACGACGATCAAGAGTTCGATCAGGGTGAAGCCTTTGCTGCTTCTGAGTTTGTTTAACATCTGTTTCTCCTTTTCGTTGGTGGGTTGCCGACTCTAAAAGATTCAGGTAAAAACCTGTAACCGCTCAAGACGTCATCTCGTTAGCAATTAACAGGCCAATGAGGCAAAAACCTCGCAAACACCCGGATCATCGGCATTATCCCCCAGCAATATTAAAACGACATCTTTTTCCAAAAGCGGCACTGCGACAATTTTGGTCCCAAGGAAGTGACGTTTTTCGTCACCTACTCCTCGTCCATGCCGAATTTCGCCAGCCGGTAACGGAAGGAGCGGAAGGTCATCCCCAATAGCGCCGCCGCCCGCTTCTTCACGCCGCCGCACCTGTCCAGCGCCTGCACCAGGAGCTTTTGCTCCAGGTTGTCCAGGTATGCCTGCAGGTCCATCCCCTCTTCTGGGATCTCGGTCTCCCCGCTTGCCGGAATCACGCTCCTGTGCTCGCGGACGCTGGCGGGGAGGCAGTCAAGCGCGATGACCCGGCTGCCGAGCACAACGCAGCGCTCAACAAGGTTCTCCAGTTCACGGACGTTCCCCGGGAACGGGTAGTTGAACAGGGCCTTCAGGGCGTCCGGGGTGATGATCTCGTCGGCGCCGGACCAAAGGGAGTACTTCTTGTAGAAGTGCTCGACCAGGGCCGGGATGTCCTCGGCGCGCTCCTTGAGCGAAGGCATGCGCAGCATTACCACGTTCAGGCGGTAGAAGAGGTCCTCCCGAAAGGTTCCCTCCCGCACCTGCTCCTCGAGGTTGCGGTTGGACGCGGCCACGATGCGCACATCCGCCTTGAGCGAGGTCGCCCCGCCGACCCGGCGGAACTCGCGCTCCTGGAGCACCCGCAAAAGCTTTGCCTGCAGCTGCAGCGGCACCTCGCCGATCTCGTCCAGAAACAGCGTCCCCCCCTCTGCCTGCTCGAAGAGGCCGGGGCGGTCGGCGAAGGCGCCGGTGAAAGCCCCCTTGGAGTGCCCGAAGAGCTCGCTCTCGATCAGGGTCTCGGGAATGGCGCCGCAGTTCACCGCCACGAAGGGGGCACCCTTCCTGGGGCTGTTGTAGTGGATGGCGCGGGCCGCGAGCTCCTTGCCGGTGCCGCTTTCGCCAGTGATGAGGACGTTGGCCATGCTGTCGGCGACCTTGGCGATCAGGTCGTACACCTCGCGCATCTGCTTGCTCTTGCCGATCAGGCCGGAAAAGCTGAACCGCTCCTGCACCGCGGCCTTAAGCCGCTTGTTCTCCTGGACCAGGCTCTGCTTTTCCAGGGCGTTCTTGACCAGCACCTTCACCTCTTCCACCTTGAAGGGCTTGCCGATGTAGTCGTAGGCGCCAAGCTTCATCGCCTCCACCGCCTGCTCGGCCGTGGTGAAGGCGGTGATCATCAGCACGGCGGTCTCCGGCGACTCGCTCTTGATCCTCGAGAGGAGCTCGATACCCCCAAGCCCCGGCATCAGGACGTCCGAGATCACCATCTCGTAGCGCTGCTCCCCGATCAGGCGCAGCGCCTCCTCGGCATTTTCCGCCTGGTCGACCTGGTACCCCTCCCCCTCCAGCAGGATGGAGAGAAATTCCCTCATGCTCAGCTCGTCATCTACTACCAGTATCCTGGCGCGCATCTGGTTACCTCTCAGACAAAAAGGGTCGCACGTTCGCAGCGACAACCCGTTGTTTACTTACCTTCACTTGCCCTCCCCCCGGCTGCAGGCTCGGCTCAAGCCGGAAGGAAAAGGGTGACCGTGGTACCCGCCCCTTCCTCGCTGTCCACCACCATCCTCCCCCCGTGGGTTTCCACGATCCGGTAGACGGTGGCGAGCCCCAGGCCGGTCCCCCCCTTCTTGGTGGTGAAAAAGGGCTCGAAGACCCGCCTCACCTCCGCCTGGTTCATGCCGGAACCGCTGTCCCTGACGCTGATCCGGGCCTCCTTCTTGTCGCCGCTGCGGACGGCGCAGGCCTCGATCACGATGCTCCCCTCCCCGGCTATCGCCTCCGCGCTGTTCACAACCAGGTTCCAGAAGACCTGCGAGCACTGGTCCTTGTCGAAGACGACCACCAGGTCCTCGGGCACGCGGTTCTCTATGGTCACCCGCTCAAGGCGCGGGTCGGTGGACAAAAGCGCGCAGAGGTCTGCTATCACCCGGTGCAGCTTGAGGGGGATCTTGGTGGGCTGGGCGGGTTTCGCGTAGAAGAGGAAATCGCGCAAGAGCCCGTCCAGGCGGTCGGTCTCCCTGAGGATGATGGAGAAAAGCCGTTTGTCCTTCTCGTCTACCCAGGGCCTAAGAGCCACCAACTGCACCGAACCGCTGATGGCGGCGAGCGGGTTCCTGATTTCGTGCGCCATGCGGGCGGAGAGCTCCCCGACCGCGGCAAGCCTGTCCGCGCGCTTGAGCTCGGCGGCCAGACGCTTCATCTCGGTCAGGTCGTGTATATCGAAGATCGCCCCCACGGTGGCGTCCTCCTTGCCGGTGAGCGGCACCGACTTGAAGGAGAGAAGCAGCTGTCCCCCGTCCGGCGCCTGGTGCTTAAATTCGCCTTGGCCACCGTCGAAGAAACGGCGCTCGAAGGGGGAGAGACCCGGGATCGCCTCGCAGAGCGGGCGGTCGTAGGCCTGCTGCTGCGAGAGCCCCGTCAAGCGCTCCATGTAGCTGTTGAAGACGCGGATCCGCCCATCCGGGTTGATGGTGAGCAGCCCCGAGTCGATGGTCGAGACGATGCAGGAGTTCAGACGCTCCAGCTCCTCGTAGTCGATCGCCTTCTCCTGGAAGGCGCTTTCGGAGCGCCTGGCCCTCTCCGAAAGGTGGCCTGCAAGGGTCGCCGTCAGAAAAAACGCCGCGCAGTGGAGGAAGATCAGGTAGAAAAGGTACGCAGCTCCGTACTGCTGCGCCGGGTAGGCGGAAAGCCCCAGCGGGGCGAGCTTGCCGTAGTACTGAAAATCGAGGATGGCGCCGTAGAGGATGACGCAGAGCGAGGCGGTGTAGTACGCCTGCGAGCGGGCCAAAAGCGTGCTGGCGCTGATGATCGAGAGAAAGTAGAGAAAGGCGTAAGGCGAGGTCACCCCGCCGGAGATCAGGATCATCACCGTGACCAGGATCAGATCCCAGACGATCTGGGCGTAGGTGAGGGTGCGGATCTCCCGGCGCGAGCGGTAAAGGACCACCAGGGAGCCGAGCGAGAAAAGGTAGGTCGCGCCCATCAGCCGGATCAGCACCTTCTGGGCTATGTCGGTGCCTACGTCATAGGTACGCACGTCGAGGAAGATGGTGGTGGCCAGAAAGACGGACACCACCAGCAACCTGAGCAGTATGAACCAGAAAACCCTTTTCCTGTCGATCATCCAATCAACCGCCGACCGCGCCGGCGAGCTTGAAGATCGGCAGGTACATGGCGATGACCAGACCGCCGACGGTGGTTCCCAGGAACACCATCAGCAAAGGCTCCATCATCGAGGTCATGGCGCCGACGGCGTCGTCGACCTCGTCATCGTAGAAGTCAGCGATCTTGTTGAGCATGGCGTCCATGGCGCCGGTCGCCTCGCCTACGGAGATCATCTGCACCACCATGGGGGGAAACACCCCGCTCTCCGACAAGGGTTCGGCGATGGTCTTACCTTCGGAGATGGACTGGCGCACCTTGTAGATCGCCTCCTCGACGATCTTGTTCCCGGCGGTCTTGGCCACGATCTCGAGCCCGTCCATGATGGGGACGCCGGAGCTGATCATGGTCCCCAGGGTGCGGGTGAATTTCGCCACCGACACCTTGCGGATCAACGGTCCCGCGACCGGGGCCCGAAGCGCGAGCCGGTCGATGTTCTTCCTGCCGCCGGGGGTGTTGTAGTACTTGCCGATGGCGAACTTGATGCCGAAGAGGACGGCGATGATGACCACGATGTACTTGGTCAGGAAGTTGGACATGGCGATGACGATCCGGGTCGGTGCCGGTAGCTCCCCGCCGAAGTCGGCGAACATCTTGGCGAAGGTGGGGATGACGAAGACCAGGATGACGCCGACCACGATGACCGCGATGGACATGATGGTGATCGGGTACACCATGGCGCCTTTCACCTGCTTCTTCAGCTTCATCGCCTTCTCGATGTAGGCTGCGAGCCGGGCCAGGATGGTGTCGAGGATACCGCCGACCTCGCCTGCGGCGACCAGGTTGACGTAGAGCTGGTCGAACGCCTTCGGGTGCTTTGAGAGGGCATCGGCGAAGGTGGAGCCGCTCTCTACGCTCTCCTTAACCTTGATCAGTATCTCCTTGAAGGTCTTGTTCTCCTGCTGCCCAGACAGGATGTCCAGGCACTGCACCAGGGGGAGGCCGGAGTCGATCATGGTCGCGAACTGGCGCGTGAAGACCACGAGTTCCTTGGTCTCGATCTTCTTGGCGCCGGAGCCGGGGAGCTTGAGCTGCATGTTGAAACCCTTCCCCTGTTCCTTGACCGTGATGCCGGTGAAACCGTATCTTTTGAGCTGGGCCTCGACCTGGGCCGCATTGCCGGCCTCCATCACCCCTTTCTGGGTGCTGCCGGCCTTGCTCCTTGCTTCCCAATCAAACTTAGGCATTTACTTGCTCCTTTCCAGCCCCGGGGAGGGACTGGCTACCTTTACCTCTGGGGGGGACGCCTGATCTGCCCGGCACCGCCTCCCGGCGCGAGCATCTGTTTCAGCTCGTCCGGTTCGGAGGAGCGCCCGAGGGCGTCTTCCACGGTAATGATGCGCCTGGACAGAAGGCTCATCAGGCACTGGTTCATGGTCTGCATGCCGAACTTCTCCTGGCCGACCTGCATCTGGGAATAGATCTGGTGCACCTTGTCCTCGCGGATCAGGTTCCGGATCGCTGGGTTCGGGACCATCACCTCAAGGGCCAGCGCCCTCCCACCGCCGTTTGCCTTCGGAATCAGGGTCTGCGACATTACCCCTTCGAGCACGAAGGAGAGCTGGGTGCGTACCTGGGTCTGCTGGTACGGGGGGAACACGTCGATGATCCTGTTTATGGTCTGGGCACAGGAGTTGGTATGCAGGGTCGCAAAGCACAGGTGCCCGGTCTCGGCCAGGGTGAGCGCCGCCTCGATGGTCTCCAGGTCGCGCAGCTCGCCGATAAGCACCACGTCCGGGTCCTGGCGCAGCACATACTTGAGCGCGTGCTTGAAGCTCTTGGTGTCGGCGCCGACCTCGCGCTGGTTCACAATGCACCCCTTGTGCGGGTGCAGGTACTCGATCGGGTCCTCGACGGTCACGATGTGGTCGTGGCGTTCCTGGTTGATCCGGTCGATCATGGAGGCGAGCGTGGTGGATTTACCGCTGCCGGTAGGGCCGGTGACGAGGATCAGGCCGCGCGGCTTGTCGCAAAGCATCTTCACCACCGGCGGCAGCCCCAGCTCCTCAAAGGTGAGGATCTTGTAGGGGATGACCCTGAAGACCCCGGCCACGGCGCCGCGCTGCACGAAGATGTTCCCCCTGAAGCGCGACAACCCCTTGACGCCGAAGGAGAGGTCTAGCTCGTTCTCCTCCTCGAACTTGTGCTTTTGCGAGTCGGTAAGGATGCTGTAGCAGAGCTGTTTGGTCTCGATGGGGGTCAGAGGCGGTATGTCCATCGGGGTGAGCTTGCCGTCGATGCGGATCTGCGGCGAGGTGTTGGTGGTTATGTGCAGGTCGGAACCGTTACGTTCCACCAGTTCCTTGAGCATTTGGTGAAAATTGATCATGAGTACCTCGTCCCGTTAGTCGTCAGCAACCGTAACCCTGAGCACTTCCTCGAAGGAGGTGACCCCCTCGACAAGCTTGGTGAGACCGGACTGGCGCATGGTCTTGATCCCAAGCCGCATCGATTCCCTCTTGATCTCGGCCGTGTTGGCCCCGTTCAGTATCAGCTCGCGGATCGGTTCCAGCATCGGCATCACCTGGTAGAAACCGACCCTCCCCTTGTACCCGGTGCCGTTGCACTTGGGACATCCGCCACCCCTGTAGCAGACCGCGCCTTCCGCCTGCTCGCGGGGAAGCCCCGCGTCGATAAGCGCCTGGACGGGGACCTCGTCCACCTGCTTGCACTCGCTGCAGACGCGGCGCGCGAGCCTCTGGGCGGAGATGAGGTTCACCGCCGAGGCGACCAGGAACGGCTCGATCCCCATGTTCAGCAGGCGGTTGATGGTCGAGGGGGCGTCGTTTGTGTGCAGCGTGGAGAGCACCAGGTGGCCGGTGAGCGCGGCTTTCACGCCGATCTCCGCCGTCTCGAAGTCGCGGATCTCGCCGATCATGATCACGTCCGGGTCCTGTCGCAGGAAGGCGCGCAGTGCGGCCGCGAAGTTGAGGCCTATGTCCTCGTGCATCTGCACCTGGTTGATGCCGGCGAAGTTGAACTCGACCGGGTCCTCGGCGGTGGAGATGTTCTCGGTGACCTTGTTCAGTTCGGAGAGGGCCGAGTAGAGGGAGACCGTCTTGCCGCTGCCGGTGGGGCCTGTGACCAGCACCATGCCGAAGGGCTTGTGGATCTCGCGCTGGAAGTGCACCAGCGCCTCCGGCTCGTAGCCAAGCTTCGACATGTCTAGCTGCAGGTTCGACTTGTCCAGAAGGCGCAGAACGATCTTCTCGCCGAAGAGGGTGGGGAGCACCGAGACGCGGAAGTCCATGTCCTTGCCCCCCCCAAGCTTGATCTTGATGCGGCCGTCCTGGGGCAGGCGCCTTTCCGCGATGTCAAGCTCGCTCATGATCTTGATGCGCGAGGTGATGGCGTTTTTCAGCTTCAGGGGGGGCTTCATCACCTCGTAGAGCACGCCGTCGATGCGGTAGCGCACCCGGAAGTACTTCTCGTAGGGTTCGATATGAATATCGGAGGCCTTCTTCTTGATGGCGTCGGTCAGGATCAGGTTCACCAGCTTGACGACCGGCGCGTCCTCGGTGGCGCGCTCCAGGGAGCTTACGTCCACCTCCTCATCGTCCCCAACGACCTCCAGGTCGTCGATCTCCAGGTCGTTCATCACGTCGGCCAGGGAGGCAGACTGGTCGTAGAGCTTGTCGATGGCGGCCTTGATGGAGCTCTCGGCGACCACGACCACCTCTACGTTGTAGCCGGTCATGAACTTGATGTCGTCGATGGCGAAGATGTTGGACGGGTCGCTCATGGCGATGATGAGCGTGGAGCCGGCCCGGTTCACCGGCACGATCTGATACTTGTGGGCGATCTCGGCGGGGATGATCTTCACCACCGAGGGCTCCACCTCGTAGTCCGCGAGGTTTATGGTCGGCACGCCGTACTGCTTGGAGAGGAAGGAGGTGAGGTCCGCCTCGTTGATCAGGCTATCCCTGACCAGTATGGAGCCCAGCCGCAGCTGCCCTCCGGCCGCCTTCTGTTCGGCCAGGGCCTGCTTCAACTGCTCCTTGGTTATGAGGCTGTTGCTGACCAGCAGCTCACCCAGTCTGCTTACGTGCATAGGTACCTCAAGGGGTTAAAGAACCTGTGAATGGTATTTTGTAATGACAGTAATGTCAAGGGTTACCTGGGGTTGGGAGGCAGGCGGCAAGCGCCTGTTCCATGCACCCTTCGGGAGGGGCGACCCCGGTCCAGATCCTGAAGGCGGCCTCCCCCTGCGCGGCGAGCATACCGAGCCCGTTCGCCCAGGGGACGCCCAGGGCCTCGGCCTGCGCCAGAAAGGGGGTGACCGGCGGGGCGTAGACCATGTCGTAGACGCAGGCTCCGGGCTTCAGGGCGGCGAGGTCGAGCCCGGCGAAACCGTCCCCGGCCATCCCAACCGAGGTGGTGTTGACGACGAGGTCGAAGGAGGCAAGGTACCCCCGGTCGGCAATCCGGTCCAGCGGCTGAGAGGCGAACGCGGTCCCGGGAAGGCGCTCCTGCATCGCCTCTGCCAGGGCGCGCCCCGCCTCCGGCGAGCGGTTTGCCACCTCCACCCTGCCGGCACTGGAAAGCCCCAGCGAGGCGGCGGCGCTGCGGGCTGCCCCGCCGGCGCCAAGGACCAGCACCTGGCGCCCCTCGGGGAGAAAGCCAAGCTTGGAGCGAAGGGCGGAGAGAAGCCCGATCCCGTCCGTGTTGTAGCCGGTGAGGCGCCCGTCCTCCACCTGGACCGTGTTCACCGCGCCGATCAGCTCCGCCTCGGGGGTGATCCGGTCCAAAAGCGGCAGGATCGCCACCTTGTGCGGTATGGTGACGCTGAAGCCGGCCACCCCGAGCGCGGCAAGGCCGGCCACCCCTGCGGCGAGCCCCTCCGGCGCGACCGGGAACGGGACGTAGGCGAAGTCGAGCCCCAGCGCCTTGAAGGCCGCGTTGTGCATCGGGGGCGAAAGGGAGTGGGCTACCGGCCAGCCGATGATCCCGGTGATCCTGGTCTTTCCTGTGATGTTCATCAACGCACCCCGTAGCTTCTGAGAATCTGCAGCGCCTGCTGTCCCGCCTCGGGCGAGACCCGCCCGGCAAGGTCGAGCGCCCGCGTCCCCGCCTCTTTTTCCCCGAGCTTCAAAAGCGTTTCCCCCGACTCGACCAGGGCCGCGCCGTAGATGAGGATCGCCTTGCCGGTGTCGAGGTCGCGGAAGAACATGTCGCTTCCCCCAAGGATGCCGCGGGTGGAGTAGAGCCCCCAGACGTCGGAGTCCAGGGTGGCTGAGGGGAAGTCAGGGGGATCCAGGCGGTAGATGATGCCGCGCTGGTGCAGCTGGAAGTTCTGGAACGCGACCGAATACCTGGTGGAGAAGTCTATGTATACAGGGCGCTTGGCGTACTGCTCCATCACCGACAGGAACAGGGTGTTCTCCGGGTAGCGCTGGTCCATGGGGAGGGTGTAAAGGCGCGAGCCGCGGAAAAGGACCGGCATGCTGTCCAGGTACCAGTCGAAGACCAGGTGCGGGGTGTGCGGCAGGGCCAGGTCCTCGCGCATCCGCTCCACCCCCTGCAGGTACCAAAGCGGGAACGCGCCCGAGTCCCCCCAGGTGTACATCACCGCGTTCTGCGGGAGCGACCTGAGCGTGTTGGAGGCGTAGTCGAAGGCGATGTAGTTCTGGTGCTGGTCGTTCTCGCGGTAGTTCATCGCGCAGACTGCGACCGGAAGCGCGAAGAGAGGCAGCAGCAGCGCCCCCCTGACCGCGGAACGCTCGGGAAGATGGCTCCCTACCTCGCGGAGCACCACGAAGAGCCCGACACCGATGAAGACGGCGCTCAGAAGGTAGAGCGGGGTGAAGAACTCCTCGGTGAGAAAGATCAGCTCGCCGGGCGTGTTGAAGTAGCCGACGATGACCAGGAGAAAGGAGGCGAGCGCGATCAGGTACCCAAAGACCAGGTACCTCTTCCTGGTGACGGCGAAACCGGCGAGCCCGGCTACCAGCAGCACCATGCCGACGATGGTGAACTCGTAGGGGATGTTGAAGGCGTTCACCTGGGCCCACAAAAGCCCAAGGTCGCGGGGGGGCTTCTCCACCGGGTAACCCTTCCTGAGCAGGTTCCAGAGGAACTGGGTCAGGTTCTTCGAGTCCCCCCAGTTGAGCAGCGGCTTTTGCAGCGCCCGGACCACCAGGTGCAGATGTATCCCGAAGCCGAGGAAGCCGAAGGCGAAGGCGATGAGGAACTCCTTCACCCGGAAGACCACGCGCCGGTCAGCGGAGATGAGGAGCCAGGCGTAGGTCGGTATCATCAGCACGATGATCTGGTGCGCCCCGGTGGCAAGCCCCACGAGGAAAGCCCCCAGGTAGACGTAGCTTGGGCGCTCGCGCCCCTCCAGGTAGCTTTCGCGCCAAAGGAGCATGAGCCAGAAGACGATGGCGCTGATGAAGGCGAGGAGCGGGTACGGCTTGTCGTGGTTGGACTGAAGCCAGAGCCTCGCGGTGCAGGCGAAGGTGAGCGCGGCGCTCAGGGCGCAGAGTCTTGCGGAGAGCCTGCCCAGCCGCGCCTCCCAGGCCCCCTGCTCGTCCTTGAGCAGGTACAGGGTCAGAAAGAAGACGCCGTAGCAGGCGGAGGCAGCCGAGATGGCGGTGGCCACGTTGACCCTGAAGGCGATGCTCCCCAAGGGGAGAAAGGTGAAGGGCTTCGCGTAGTTGATGAAGAGCGGGTAGCCAGGTGAGTGCGCGGTCCCAAGCGAGGCGATGGCGGTTATGAACTCGCCGCTGTCGAAAAAGGTTACCGTCGGAGCCAGGGTCAAAAGGTAGATGAACAAAGGGACGATGAAGGCCGCGATGGAAAAGGGGTCTAGCCTTCTGAAGGTTCCGGAAAGGTTCACGTACGCGCTCCTGATTCGTTGTTTTCGCTGATTTGCTTCAGGGACAGCTTGTCCCGCCAAAGGCAGAGAAGCCCGGCCGCGATCACCGGCAAAAAGCCCATGGCGTGAACCACTATGGCGATGCTGAGGGCTCGCTCGCCCGCGATGTCGAAGGCCGAGAGCGCCGTGACGCAGGCAAGGTGATGGGTCCCGACGAATCCCGGCGACGCAGGAACCATCACCGCGAAGACCAGGAACACCATGATGAACATGGAGGCCGGCAGCGGGAGCTCCACGCCGAAGGCGCGCAAAAGCAGATCCAGCGGCCAGATGGCCGTGGCCCAGATCAGCAGCGAGGTGGCGGCGGTCGCCGCCGCCCCGGCCGCGCCGGCCGGGACTCGTATCCCGGAGATGAAGGAGCGTAAAAGTGCCGAGGCCTTCAGGGATGCGTTGGCGGAAAAAGGGGCCAGGAGCCGGGAGACGATGCTCAAGGTCCAGTCCGTCCGCCTCCTCAGGAGCGTCAGGAACATGAGGACCGCGAGGTAGAGGGCGAAGGTGAGATAACCGCCGGTGACAAGCCCTTGCTGCATCCCTTCCCTCCCGGCCGGAAGACGCACCGTGAAGAAGGCCGAGAGCAGCACCACAAACATGGTGAAGCCGTCGCAGAGCCGGTCCACCACCAGCGAGGCGAAGACGGCGGAGGTCTCGATCCCCTCCTTGCGCCCCAGGACGTAGGCGCGCACCAGTTCTCCGAGCCTTGCCGGAAGCAGGTTGTTCGCCATGTACCCGATCAGGGTGGCAGGGAAAAGGTTGGAGAGCCGGGTCTTTTTGATGGGCTCCAGGAGGAACTTCCAGCGCAGCGCCCGGAGGAAGTAGCTGACGAAGGTGAGGAGGAGGGCGGGTGCCAGGTAGCGGGTGTCCATCCCGGCAAAGGCTGCCGCCATCTTGGCGAAGTCGATCTTCCTGAAGAGCAGCAGCAGACAGACAGCGCTGACCGCCAAGCCGACCAAGAGCTTTTTATCTGGTTTTTCCTTGAACAAGTTGGTTCCTCTTAGCGGCGGCTGTCTCTTACTTACTACACTTAAGGGGGCCCCAGTCTCCGGCCCCCACGGGCTCAGCGTCCTCAAGGATCTCCCGGCAGCGCGTTACGTCCAGCGCGATCTGCTCTTTGAGCGCCTCGAGCCCGTCGAAGCGTCGCTCCTCCCGAAGCCTCGCGATGAAGAACACGGTGATCTCGCGACCGTAAAGGTCGCGGTCGACGTCGAAGAGGAACACCTCCAGCGAAAGGCTTCCGTCGCCGAAGGTGGGGTTCGTCCCGATGTTGCAGGCGCCGTCCAGAAGCTCGCTCCCGATGCAGACCTTCACGGCGTAGACCCCCCCGGCGGGAAGGAGGTCCTTCTCGGTGGCGAGGTTCGCGGTGGGAAAGCCGAGCCCCCGGCCGCGCTGGTGGCCGTGGACCACGGTGCCGGTGATGGCGTAGTGCCGTCCCAGGACGCCGACCACCCCCTCCACATCCCCCGCGCTCACCATGCCCCTCACCTTGGTGGAGCTGTAAACCGTGGCGCCGTTGGAGATGGGCTCCAGCACCTCGACACTGTAGCCGTGGCGCTTACCCATCTCGCGCAGCAGTTGCACGTCCCCTTCCCTGCCGCGGCCAAAGGCGTAATCGTAGCCGATGACGAGGCGCTCGACCCCTATGGCGTCGACCAGCACCTTCTGCACGAAATCCGCGGCGGAAACGGCGGCGAACTCCCGGTCGAAGGGGATCTCCAGAAGGTAGTCGATCCCGGCGGACTCGATGAGGAACTCCTTCTCGCGCCGGGTGGTGATAAGCCGGACCTCCTTGTGGGAGGGGACCACCTTCAGCGGGTGCGGCACGAAGGTCACCACCACGGAGACCCCGCCCATCTCTTCGGCCCGCTCCCGCACCCGCCGGAAGATCTCGCGGTGACCCAGGTGGACGCCGTCGAAATTGCCGATGGTGACCGCGGGGTGGCGCAGTTTTTCCTTTATGTCGGAGATGCTTCTGAAGATAACCATGTGCGATGCGATTCCTTAAGCCTCAGCCGGTTCCGCCTCCACCTGCGGCGCCTTCTTCTTCCCGAAGATGAGGGCCACCCAGACACTTACCTCGTACATGAAGTACAGAGGGATCATGATCACGAACATGGTGATGAGGTCGGCATGGAAGGCGGCGACGATGGCGCTCGCCAAAAGGGCGTACTTCCTGCGCGTGGCCAGCATCCTGTAGTTGATGATGCCAAAGCGCGCCAGAAGCAGCGCGAGGATAGGGAGTTCGAAGATCAGCCCGAACATCAGGATGAGGCGCAGGCAGAAATTGATGTAGGCCGAGATGTTGTACCAGCTCTGCAGCCCGGTCGCCTCGTAGGAGAGCGAGAAGTTGATGATCACCGGCCAGATGATGACCAGGAAGAACATGGCGCCGACGCAGAAGGCCAGGGACGCCGTGGTGACGAAGGGGACCACCAGCCGCCTTTCCTTGCGGGTAAGCCCCGGCGCCACGAAGAGCCAGAACTGGTGGAAGAGGACCGGGAGCACGATGACGAACCCGGCCAGCATGGAGATCTTGCACTGGACGAAGAACGGCTCCAGGGGGGCGCTGTAGTTCAGCATGCGCGGCTTCTGCGCCACGTCGTGCTGCTCGCCCAGCTTGAACTGCTGGTAAGCCTGGGGGTAGCGCTCCTTGACCTTCTCGTAGAGGCTGATCTTTATGTCGGTCAGGTAGGTTTTGCCGGTCAGGGGCTGTTCGACGAACTTCAAGAGGTCGGTGGAGAAGTTCCAGGCGACCCCCATGCCGATCACGATGGCGACCACGCAGACGATGAGCCGCTTCCTGAGTTCGACCAGGTGTTCCATGAACGGCAGAACTTTTTCTTCAACCATATACCCTATATCTCCTAATTAAAGCCGCGTAGAGCTCAAACAAATTTTATAGCACAGCGGCCAAAGCGAGCGCAACAGCTTTCAGCGCCGCCGGGGCTTGGGGCGCTTCCCCTTGACCGGTATCCGCTCGTAGCTGTTCCTGACGTCTTGAATCGGCTCTATGGGGCGCTTTTCCAGGGTCCCCACCAGCGAGAACTCCACCTGCTTGCGCGCCTCGTTCACGGAGGCGACCTTGACCCTGATCTTGTCCGCGATACGGTACATGGCGCGGGTCCTCTCCCCCACCAGGGCATGGCTCTTCTCCAGATGCACGTAGTAGTCCATCGGGAGCGTGGCGACCGGGATCATCCCCTCCACGAAAAGCTCCACCAGCTCCACGAACAGGCCGAAGGGGGCGACGCCGGTGATGTAGCCGTCGTACTCCTCGCCGACCTTGTCGCGCATGAACTGCATCTTCTTCAGGTCCACCATCTCGCGCTCGGCCTCCATGGCGACCCGTTCCCTCTTGCTGGTATGCGCCGCGGTCTCCGGGAGCCTCGCCTCGAGCCGGTCCTTGTCCACCTGTTTCATCTTCCCGGAGAGCACCCGTTTCAGGATGCGGTGCACCACGAGGTCTGGGTAGCGCCGGATGGGGGAGGTGAAGTGGGTGTAGCTTTCGGCCGCAAGGCCGTAGTGCCCGAGGTTCTCGGCGCTGTAGCGCGCCTGCTTCATGCAGCGCAAGAGGACTTCGTTGATGAGGCGCTCCTCCGGTTTCCCCTCCACCTCGCCCAGGAGCTTCTGCAGCTCCAGCGGGTTCACCTTTTCCTCCTGCAGCTTCAGGGTATAGCCGAAGCCGAAGACGAACTCGGCGAGGTCCTGGAGTTTAAGCGGGTCCGGGTTTTCGTGCACCCGGTAAAGCGAGGGGACCGGCGTGTTCTCCAGGAAACCGGCCACCGCCTCGTTGGCGGCGAGCATGAACTCCTCGATGATCCGGTGGGCGAGGTTTCTCTCGGCTCTCACGATGGCCGTGGTCTCCCCCTGCAGGTCGAGGATGATCTGGGGCTCGGGGAGGTCGAAGTCGATGCTCCCCCTGCGGCGGCGCAGCCCGTTCAGCCTGAGCGAGAGCTCCTCCATGACCTTCAAGTCCCCCACCAGATGCGCGTTTTGCGCTGTCGCCTCGGGGTCTTGATCCACGAGGACCCGCTTGACGGTGGTATAGGTGAGGCGCGCGGCGCTCTTGATCACGCTCGTGTAGAAGCGGGCGTCGACCCGCTCGCCCGAGGCGTCGAAGAGCATCTCGGCCGTCATGGTGAGGCGGTCCACCTGCGGGTTCAGCGAGCAGATGCCGTTGGAGAGCTCCTCCGGCAGCATGGGGATGCAGCGGTCCGGGAAATAGACCGAGGTCCCCCTGAGGTAGGCCTCGGTATCGAGCCTCGAGCCTTCGGTGACGTAGTGGGAGACGTCGGCGATGGAGACCCAGAGCCGGATCCTCTCCCCTTCGCGTGCGACCGAAACTGCGTCGTCGAAATCGCGCGCCGTCTCGCCGTCGATCGTTACGGTGAGCCTTTCGCGCAGGTCGGTGCGGCCGGAGAGCGCCTCCTCGGTCACCTGCTGCGGCTGTTTCCGCGCCTCCTCCATCACCTTATCGTCGAAGACGTAGGGGAGCTCGTACTTCTTGATCACGGTGAGCGCCTCTACCTCGGGGTCGTTCGCCTCGCCCAGGACCTCGGTTATCCTCCCCTCCAAGGGACGCGCGCCCGCGGGGTAGGCGGTGATCTGCGCCAGGACGATCTGCCCGTCCTTGGCCTTCGACGCCCCTCCGGCAGCCCCCGGGGTAACGAAGAGATCCCGCCCGAGCTTCGGGTCGTCGGGGATCACCCGTCCCCCCTTGCCGATCGCCTCGAAGCGCCCGACGATCTCGGTGACCCCCCTTTGCACCAGGGCGGTCACCCTCCCCTCCCTTTTGCCGTCGCGGCGCGTCGAGACCACCTGGGCCTCCACGATGTCGCCGTGCATGTACTCCGAGAGGTAGCGCGCCGGCACGAAGAGATCCTCACCCCCGTCTTCCGGCATGACGAAGCCGTAGCCGTCGCGGTGGACCGAGAGTTTGCCGCGCACGCTCCCGCCGGAGCCGGCGAGCGCGTAGATGCGGCCGGGCATCTTGACGATCTCGCCGGATTCGACCAGGTAGTCCAGCTGGTGGTCCAGCTGGTCACGGTCGCGCCGGGATATGTTGAGAGCCTTCAGCATCTGCCGGTACGGTACAGGCTCCCCCTTGGCCAGAAGCCTCATCACCGCGTCCTTACCCTTGCGCATGAAAACCCCCTTCGGGAAAAAAGCATATGTAAAAAATCATAGTTATGGATAATGCAGAAGCGTTCGGTGAAAGTCAAGAAACGGTAAGAAGCGCAGGGTGAAAGGGCCGCCCGATTGACGAGGCGCACTGCGACTGCTTTCCCCTCTCAATTGCCCATTGCCTTTTCGCCTTCGCTTCGGTAAAAATACGGGTCGAGCTTTTTTGCCGCACCCAAGGGAGAAATGATGTTTAACCGCACCGCCATTGCAGCAGCCGCAGTTCTTCTCTTAACCGCCCTTCCCGCCTCAGCAGTGACCTTCAAGCCTGCCGACGAAGCACTGGCAAGCGCCGCCTCCCGCATGCAGGCCAAGGATTACCGCGCCGCGAGAGAAGCCGCGTTGAAAGTAAACGACAGGGGGGTCCGCAGCTTCATGGCCGGTTTCGCGGCGGCTCGCCTGGAGCTGTGGGAAGAGGCGGCGGCCCAGCTTGCCACCGCGGCGGACGACTACCCGATCCTCTCGGACTACGCGCTCTACTACCAGGGGCTCTCCCTAGCCAAGCTGGAGCGGCACGACGAGGCCCTCACCCCCTTGTACCGGCTCCTCAAGCAGCACCCCGACAGCCGTCTGGTGCGTCCCGCCCTGATCCTGTACGCTGACACCCTCGCGGCGGCTGGCCATTACAGTGAGGCGCAGCAGAGCTACTCCAGCTTCGTCGAACGCTACCCGTCCGGCAACGACTCCATCTCAGCGCTCTACGGCTCCGGCCTTTGCAAGGAGAAGCTCGGCGACGCAGCCGGGGCTGCTGCCATGCTACGCCGCGTCTATCTCAACTACCCCGCGTCGCCTTTTTCGGACAAATCCGCCCGCGAGCTGCAGCGGCTTGGCAGCGCCGGGACCAAGATCGAACCCTACACCAGCGCCGAGCTCCTAAAGCGCGGCGGCACCCTGTACGGACTGGGGCGCTACCTGCAGGCGGCAGAGGCCTACGCCGGGATACCTCTGGCAGGGGAGAGCCCTGAATTCGTCGCCAAGCTCAAGCTGAAGAAGGGACAGGCGCTCTACAAGGCAAGGCGCTACCAGCAGGCGCAGGCAACCTTTTCCAACATCTCCGGCGCCCGCCACGAGCCTGACCTCTGGCTGGCGCGGACCCTGGACAAGACCGGGGAGCAGGATGAGGCGTTCAAGCTCTACATGCAGCTGGCGCAGGACCGCGAATGCGGCGACGTCTCGCATGAGGCGCTTTTGGAGGCGGCGTACCTGAAAAGGTTCCAGCGGAAATGGAGCGAGGCCCAGCCGCTTTTCCAGCAGTACCTGGCAGCCGTCCACCAGAAGCCTTCCAGCGTGCTCTGGGAAGCTGCCTGGGCCAGCTACCAGTCCCGCAACTACGACGCCGCCGCCGCGCAATTCAAAAAGCTCAGCGAGCGCGACGACCTGCGGGAAAAGGCTCTTTACTGGCTGGGCAAGGCCCTCTCAGCCACCGGCGACACCAAAGGCGCCCAGGAAGCATACGCGATCCTGGCCGCGGAATTCCCGCTGGGGTACTACGCCCTGATCAGCAACAACCACGCGGGCGAAGAGCTGCCGCTACCGCCGAAGAGCATCATGGACGCCCTCCCCATGCCTTCCGGGTTCGAGCGTGAGAAGGCGCTTATTTCGCTGGGACTCTACGACGAGGCGGTCAAGGAGCTTTCGATCAGCAGGAAGAACAGGAGCGCGGCGGGGGTCGCCCGACTCTACCTGGAGATGGAGAACTTCAACGGCGCCTACCACGCCATGTCCAAGGAGAAGCCAAAGCGAGGCGACAAGGACAACGCCACCACCTGGGGGGTCACCTATCCGCTTGCATTCAAAGAGGATGTTGCGCGCCACGCCGCCGCCAACGCCGTACCGGAAAGCCTCGTTTACGCCGTGATGCGCCAGGAGAGCAACTACTTCCCGGCGGCCCTGTCGCCCGTCGGCGCCGTGGGGCTGATGCAGATCATGCCCGCCACCGCAGAAGCGATGTCGAAGGGGGACTCCAAGCGGCTGACCACCCCGGAGCTGAACATAAGGCTCGGCACGCGGCACCTCAAAGACCTGCTGCAAAGCTACGACCGCAACCTCACCCTCGCGATCGCCGCCTACAACGCCGGGTCAGGCAACGTGAACAGATGGCAGAAAGGGTATGGCCACCTGCCGCAGGACGAATTCGTGGAGAGCATCCCCTTCAAGGAAACGCGCGAGTATGTGAAGAAAGTGGTGACTGGCATGGAGATCTACCAGCGGCTGTACCGCCTTCCCCCATTCCAGCAGCCGGAATTACAGAAGAAGGTGCGGCCGGCAGGCGAACAGCCCGGCGAGCAGAAAGTGGCGCAGGCCGTACCGATACCGTAGAAGACGGGCAAGAGTGGAAAGATGATCAAAAAAAGAGGCTCCCTTCACCTTAACCGGTGAGGGAGCCTTTCTTTTCCTGGCCCTGAAGCTGCGGCTTGCTACCGGCGGGTAGGGTTACTTATCGGCGGGGGGAGCGGCCGAGGCTGTTGCAGAAAGCCCGCCTGCCTCGCCGCTGCGCTCGCTTATTACCGCGTCCCGCACGTTCAGGTCCACCACCAGGCTCGCGCATCTACGGTTGTATTCCAGAGTGTCCTTGCCGACAAGCTCCTTCGCCTCAGCCTGCAACAGCGCCACGGTGTTGTTGTTTTCCGATACGTGTTCGTCGAGGGCCAGCCGCCGATGCATCAAGTCGTCCTGGAGATCCAGACAAGCCTTGTACTCCTGGGGGGTTCCCCGCTGCTTCCGCGCCGCGCTAATAAAAAAGCGCACCTAAAATAAATCACATCCTCAAACAATGCTAGTAAAACAGATGGTTCAACGATTCTTCGCCATCAGGAGCAGCTAAACCCATGCAGACAGTTTTCGGTATCGACTTCGGCACCACCAATTCAGCCCTCTCCATTCACCGCAACAACCAGGTCGAAGTCGTGAACCTCGACGAGCTGGGCGCCGGCAGCGCGCTGATGCGCTCGGTCCTTTACTTCACCGAAGACCAGGAGGTCTTCGCCGGCCAGGAGGCGATCAGCACCTACATCAGCGAAGGGGCAGCAGGGAGGTTCATGCAGTCGATCAAGACCTTCCTCCCCAACAGCAGCTTTGAAAGCACCGAGGTCTTCGGAAGGAAGTACGGCATCGACGATCTGGTAGCGATCATCCTGCGGAAGATGAAGAAGGCCGGGGAGCAGTACGCCGGCTGCAGCGTCGACACCGTAGTGCTGGGGCGGCCGGTCCTCTTTTCCGAGGACGCTGCCAAGGACTCGCTGGCCCAAAGGCGCCTGGAACAGGCGGCGAGGAAGGCAGGCTTCAGACAGATCTTCTTCCAGTGGGAACCGGTGGCGGCAGCTCTTGCCTACGAGGAATCTCTGGCAGCGGGCCAGGAAAAGCTCGTCTTCATCGGGGACTTCGGCGGGGGCACCTCCGACTTCACGGTCATCAAGGTGCGCGGCGGCGATTTCGCCCGCTCCGACCGCCGCAGCGACGTCCTCTCGCTGGGAGGCGTCTACACGGCCGGGGACAAGTTCGATTCGCAGATAATGTGGGAGCGGGTTGCCAAGTACTTCGGCCGGGGCGTCAGATACAAGGCGATGGGAAAGGACGAGCTGTTCGACATCCCCCTCAGCATCATCCAGACCCTGTGCCAGTGGCACAGGATTCCGCTTTTGCGAGCAAGGAAAACAAGGGAACAGATCAGGCTGATCAAACATGCCGCGACTGACAAGAAGGCGATCGAGAACCTAGAGCACCTGATCGGCGACAACTACGGCTTCTTCCTGTTCCAAGCCATAGAAAAGGCGAAGTGCGAGCTCTCCGAGGAGGAGTTGAGCCACGTCCTTTTCAGCGAGCGCGACCTAAGCATCGCCGAACCGGTGACGAGGCGGGATTTCGAGGAGATGAACGAAGAGAACCTGGCGAAAATCGCCGGTTGTGTGGACGAGGTGGTGAGGAAATCAGGCGTCCCGCACCGCGGTATCGACACCGTCTTTCTGACCGGCGGGACCTCGCGCATCCCTATGATCCGCAGGCTCTTCGAGGAGCGCTTCGGCGCAGAGAAGCTGGAGCAAAAGAACGCCTTCACCAGCGTGGTCCACGGATTGGGGACCAGCGTCCCGCTCTTCGTGGCATCGTGACCGGGAGGACGGTCAAACCGCTAAGCCAAAACAGACTCTGGGGAACCGATGCATTACCGACATCAAGCTAACCTCTTCTTCGAAAAGCAGAAGCCTTGATTGCCACATAAAGCTCACTGCCGACACCAATATCGAGTTCGTCTGCTGCCTGATTAACAACCTCTGCGACCAATCGTCCGTCGCCACTGGCCAGTTCCACCCCAACTTTGTTACCGGAATTAAAGGTATTGATTACGTTGCATTTCAGCAGGTTCCGCGCGCTGATTACCTCGGGGTGTTTCTTGCACAGTATGATGTCTTTGGATGAGAGTTCGAAAAGCGCCTCAGGCTGATCACTGCCGGCGGAGATAAGGAGCTCGTCGGCGCCCCAACTGTAAGCGTACAGGTCATTTGCCTTGCGACGGCGGGTGAGTTTTAACAGATTAATGTAGCCTACCGGACTTTCATCCATGCGGGAACGGGCAAGCTGCTCGGATGTCGTCTGTGCGACGATCGCGCCCCCCGATACAACAACAACCTGCTCTGCCATAAGTCGCGTCTCCACCAGAGAATGCGAGATGAAGAGGTAAGGAATCCGCATCTGCTCACTGACCCTCTTGAGATAGGGGATGATCTGAAACCTGAGAGTATCGTCAAGCGCAGACAGAGGCTCGTCCATAAGGAGAAGCCGGGGATTCGAAAGCAAAGCCCGCCCCAGCGCCACCCGCTGTTTCTCGCCACCGGAAAGGTTGTTGATGCCACGGCTCAGAAGCTCCCTGAGGTTGAGCACCTCTACCAGGGTTTCGAAGTCAATGCTGCGATGCTCCGGCTTGCTGCGCCTGTATCCATACAGCAGATTAGCCTTCACGTCCAGATGAGGGAAGAGACAGTGTTGCTGAAATACAATGGCGATCCTGCGTTGTTCCGGCGGAACATCGATCGTTTTGCTGCTGCTGAAGAAGCAGTGCCCATCGACGCTGATTTCCCCCCGGTCCGGCTGATGCAACCCCGCCAGCAATCCGACCAGGGTCGATTTGCCGCTACCCGATGCGCCGAAGATGCCTATCCGTTCACCTGCCATTGTCACATCGGCCTGCAGCGAAAAGCTTCCCAGCTGTTTCTCTACTGCAATCCGGATTTCCATTTCACCTCCTCCTTGCCAGCTTCTTGCCGAAGACTTCATGACAGAAGAGAACTACCACTGAGATGGCGATGGACACGGCACAAAGCGAAAGTGCAAGTGTTTCGCTTGTCGGAGAACTGGCATAGTCGTAGATGGCCAGTGGGATGGTCTGGGTCACGCCAGGAATATTGCCGGCCACAATGATTGTCGCGCCGAATTCTCCCAGGCTGCGGGCGAACATGAGGGAGGAACCGGCCACGATCCCGTGCAAAGAAAGCGGCAGAATCACGGTGACTAGCGTGTCATGCCACGGGGCGCCGAGAGTTCGCGATGCCTGAATCAGTTGCATGTCTATGGACTCCATCCCGATTCTTATGGACCTTACCAACAGCGGGAATCCGACACAGGCAGACGCAATAACCGCAGCCTTCCAGGTAAAGATGAGACGGATGCCGGCTGCATCCAGCAGCGAACCGAGCCACCCGTTCTTGCCTAGCAGCAGAAGAAGTAAGTAGCCTATTACCACGGGAGGGAGCGTTAACGGCAGGTTAACCATCACTTCAAGCAGCACTTTTCCCTTGAAATGACGAAAGGTAAGCAGGTAGGCGAAGGCAACCCCAAAAGGAAGCGATACGGCCATAGCGGCCGCGGCCACCTTTATGGAGAGCCATATGGCATCGTAATCGGTGCTTGTCAGCGCGAGCATTTGCATCTCCAGGATAAAAACGGGAGTTTCGATTCAGGTTGCCTGCGCTATTTCAGGGCAAAGCCGTATTTTCTCAGAACGACTTTGGCCTCTGCACTCTGGAGGAATCTGTAAAACGTGGCTGCGTCAGCGTTTCTTGCTCCGGTTACAGTCAAAGCCATGGGATAGATCACCCGCGGATAAAGCCCTGGGGAACAGTGAAGAGTACAGCCGCCTTCTTTGCCTGCAGCGCATCGGTCCGGTAGACAAATGCGCCGTCCACCTCTCCCCGTTCGGCGTAATTGAGACAGTCACGCGCGTCCCTTGCCAGGACCAGCTTGTTCTCCACCTCTTTGTCCGTTCCGGATCTTCTGACAGCCTCCATGGCATATGCTCCAGCGGGCACACTATTTGGACTGCCGATAGCGATCCTCTCCAGTTTGGAAAGGTCACGCATGCCGGACACCTTCTTGCCGGAAGAGCCTATAAGAACGAGCGTATTGTGGGTGAAGGTGCCGATACTCGCCGCTTCGATAAGCTTCTTGTTCTTCAAATAGCTCATCCACTCAAGGTTTGCCGAGATGTACATGTCGGATGGCGCACCGTTTTCTATCTGCTTTGCCAGAGCGCCGGACCCGCCGTAATTCTTCAGAAACCTGACGCCCGGATTCTTTGCGGCAAAACCGTCGGTCAGTTCATTCACAACGTCCTTGAGACTGGCGGCGACGGACAGTTTGACCTCGCCAGCCAATACCTGCGCCGGCAAAAGCAGAAGGGTGAAAAGACACAGCAGCTTGGTCGTCGAATTTTTCATCTATTTATCCTCTTGCCCTCATTCAACCGGGAAGCGTGGATATGACGGCTAGCCGTCAGGGTGAACGAGTCTCCGCGCCTGTCCAGGATTTGGCGCTTGGCGACGCCAGTCCCCGGCCATCCGGCCGGAGAGAACCCGATGCTCCCCAATGCCAGAACCTTGTCCCGCCAAAGCGCACTCGTGGCATCGTGGCTGAGCAGGGCCGACCTTGCCTTTCGGGCTACCTGCGCCTCCTCCCCTTCAACCGTTTGAAAGCAGAGTCGAAGCTGGTCCCGCCCTACCCTCACCTCAAGCTCAGCCATGTAGTCCAGCACACCCGGAATCGCGAAGAGCGTCTCGTCTAAGTCACTCATTCGAAGACGCCTCCCATCCTTGAGGGAAACCTCCGCGGCGATCCTCCCTTGCACCCGTCCCAGACGTTTCAATACGGTGCCGCAGGGGCATGGGTCCTTGATAAGGCGTGCCAAATCACCGGTCCGGTAACGCACCAGCGGCATCCCGCGGCGGGAGAGGGTCGTGAACACCACCTCCCCTTCCTCCCCGTTGGCCACCGCCAGTCCGGTGCCAGGATCGATGATCTCTGTGTAGAGATCCGCCTCGCGCAAGTGGTACCCCTCCGCTGCCTGGCATTCGACACCTCCTCCCAGACCGGTCTCGGTCATGCCGTAATGCGTCAGCACCCGGCAGCCCCAAAGCTGCTCCAGCTCACGTTCGATAGCCTCAGGAACGTAATCGGTGGAAAGAAGGACGCTCTCCACCCACCCCCTCGGAATCGCCCCCTCAAGGTCCCCGCGTGCAAGGGCCAGCATCTGGGTAGGAATTCCGACCAGGCAGGGGCGGGGGTGCTTCATTATTTCCGCTCGCGCCGCAGCCGGGTCACGCACCGGTCCCCAGACCACCGGGTTAACCTTTGTCCTGACCAGGGCCCGCGCCAACAGGTCCCCCACGCTGTCCCGCAACTCCCCGGGGAGAAAGACGATCACAGTGGCGCCCGGATCCACCAAGGTCGCCATCCCGTGAGCGAAGAAGTCAACGGTAGCCTCCAGATCCTCAGCGGTGAAAAAAATCCTCTTAGGCTGGCCGGTGGTCCCCGAACTATGCAGCGTTACCACCCTTTCGATCTCGTCCTGCGACGTGCAGAGCATCCTCCTCCCCTGCTCCCGAAGGTCGTCGGCGGTCGTGAAGGGAAGCCGGGAGAAGTTTTCAAGGTCCATGGCAGAGCCCGAGTCGATGCCGGAGAAGAGATCGCAGTAAAAGGGGCTTTTTTCCCTGACGTAGGCGACGGTTTCCCTCAGTTTCATCAATTGATACCGGTCGATTTGTTCAGCGAGGGTGCCGTCATGGTTGCCGGCCACCTTTCCGCGGAGCCATTCCTCAAGCGGCGTCTTTTTCATAATCCTCCTCCTGGCTTTATTCTGTAGAGGCTTTTCCCCTCCCGGCTGGTGAGGTTGTAGGCGCAGAAGGGAACCAGCCTCCCGTCCGGGGATATCACCGAGATGCAGCATCCCCTGAGCCGTTCCAGGTCGAGGTTCTCGGCATCCTGAAAGGCCATGGCGGAAATGGTGAAACTCCTGGCGGAGACATCCTTTATAAAAACGTCCAAGTCGACCGGGCCTTCGACCCGGTTGGCTGCAGGTCCGGTCCCGCCGCAGCAGCCCGATCCGGAAGACAAAGGTGCATTGAGTAATTTGGCTCCGGGGGGCAGCTTCCAGCGGCGAGATACCGTATCCACGGTTTGCCTGATGCCCCCGCTGCCACAATCGGTCGTACAGCAGGAGTCGCCTCCCGCCGCCCCCAGCGGGCGCAGTCCGCCGTTGGCCGAGTAAACGTAGGTGGCGTGCAAGGAGCAGTGGGCATGTTCACCACCGGGGGGAGAAAAATCCTCGACCTTGAGCAGTTCCCCGCTTTGTTCTTCGAGGCACCTCATCAGCTCGGGAAGGGTGAACCTGTCTGCACCGCACTCTTGCTCGGGGAATCGGCCGAAATAGCTGACCGGCTGAAAATGGATGCCCCGAACGACTGGCGCGAGCTGCAGAGCTTGCCGCACTAGGGCTCCGACAGCTTCGGTGTTTACCCCTCTCACCAGCGTCGGGACCAGGACAACCCCGAGGCCGGCCTCTCCTGCATTTCTGACGGCCAAAAGTTTCTGCTCCAGAAGCGCCTCCCCCCTCAAGATTAGATAAATCTCGTCGTCGACCCCGTCGAACTGGAGAAAGACCGACGAAAGCCCAGCCGCCCGCAGCCGTTGCGCGTAATCTTTGTCACTGGCAAGGCGCAGGCCGTTGGTATTTAACTGGATGAACGAGAACCCGATCCGCCGCGCAGTTTCCACGATCTCCGGAAGGTCGTCCCGCAGGGTCGGCTCGCCCCCCGACAACTGCAGGCTGCACGCCCCTGCCGCCGCCATGGCCCGTTCCAAAAGCCACGAGATCTGCTCAAGAGAAGGATCCTCTGCGCCCTTAGGGCCGGCATCGGCGAAGCAGACCGCGCATTGCAGGTTGCAGCGGTCCGTCACTTCAAGCAGGACCGAACAGGGGAGCTGCCGGTGGTCGCTGCAGAGGCCGCAATCGAAAGGGCACCCCTTGTCGAGGGTTCCATAGCAGATATCGGGATGGACAGGTGTCTTAGGTCTGCGCCATTTGGCCATTGATGGCTCTCCGCGCCAGATGAGGGTCTTGAAAGAGCCGTGTTCGGCGCACCGCTTCACCTGGAACACCTCGTCGCCTGCCAGCACTCGTTCGGCCGGAATTCTTTCGAGGCAGACGGGGCAGACGCTCTCGGTTGCATCGGAACTGGTTATTTTCATGACATCATCCTTTGCTGCCCACTGCGGGGTCGAACCCGTGGCTCACCAGAATTTCCATGCATTTGTCATAGGTTTCAGCCACAATCTGCCCGCATTTGCCGTGACTGGGATACTTCTCAAGAATTTCATCGCAGCGCGTCCCGCCGTACTCGCGGGAGGCCACCTCCCTAAACCACCCTGCCAGTTCGCCCATCATCGTCATATGCCGCTCGTCCGGCGCCTCTTCTTCACCCCCCTTGCCCGAATAAAGGGAGATGACGCAGGCTCCCCCCGACAGGGCTCCGCAGAACTCGCCGCTCCAGTTGCCGAAGCAGAGTCCCCCGACGGACCTTACCAAATCGTCATTAGTCTTCCCTTGGGCCTTAAGGGCGAGCATTACGATGAGTTGTGCGCAGCAGTACCCTTTGGGCTTCAGCTTTATAAGTTGCAGGAATACGTCGTTCATGATGGTCCCTCCGTTCCATTTCCGGCTGCGTCAAAAGACGCCCCCCCTTTTCCGGCAACCAGAAGGTAGTAGCTGATTCCTCTGTTCATTACTTCTTTCTTTTCCTGGCCGCATCCCCATAACTGCGGCAGAGATTTACCGGCGAAGATCATGCGGACGGCGAACTCCTTAAGCAACCGGTCATGCACTTCCCAAAGCAAAACGGTGAACCCGCGCCTCGATAGTGAGTCAATGAGCTCCGCTCGCGACAGGAGCCCACCCGCTTCGCCCCCCCCGGCTTTTTTGAATACATCGCTTAAGACCAGAAAGCCTCCGTCCTTCACCACCCGCGCAAACTCATCGAGAGCCGCCAGCTTGTCGCCAACGATTGAAAGGACGCACTCACAGAAGAGGGCCTCGATGCTTTCTTTCTCGAAGGGGAGTTTTTCCGCCCGGCCGTAGACGAGTCGAGCGGTTTCCAGTCTCGTGGCAGCCACCGCAAGAAGCGTCAGTGAAGCGTCGACCCCTACCAGCCTGAAAAGGCGGCTCCGTTCAAGGTGCTGCAGGGTTCCTCCAGCGCCGCAGCCTATATCGGCGACCACAGAGCCCGCTGGAAGATTGCAGACCTCCAACGCCCTATCGGTCAGCAGTGGGCCTCCGGGACGCAGGCATTGCCCCACGGCGTCATGAATCTCCTTCCAGTCAAAAGCAGCATCGTGCATCATTGTCACCTTCCCGGCGGTCGCTACTTGTCTTCCAGCGCCTGCTCTGCCTCAGCCACTTTGCCTATAGCCAGTTCCTCGTCAATGAGTATGAATCCGCAGCCCGAGCAGGCCGGAAGATTGATGGGGAATATAGACTGCATGTACTGAAGCCTGACTGTTTGAACTTCGAGGGGAGTCCGGCACTGGTCGCAATGCCAGTCGCTCCCGGCTCCGGACTTGACCCATTCTTTCGTGCTTCCGCTCGACTTCAGCACCATCCTGTGCGAATAGGCGGTGAAGACACGAAAGACCTCACCGTTCTGGCTGTACTCCACCCAATAGGTGACCGATTTTGGGCGGTAGAAGGCGAGAGCACGGCCAGTGCCACGGTGGACCAGTTTCTTCCCGGTCGCCTCGGCGTGATGGATGACTCTTTGCACGTCGCCTCTCTGGATCAGGCGATCCTCCAAAAGGCGCTCACCCTCATCGGAGACATCTAAAACAATCTGCTCATAAGAGTTCATAGGTTCTTTCATCCAGATGCATCTCCCCCCGGCGTTAGCCGGGGGGCTCGTGTTGTATTAACGGTTCTGCAACCCGAAGCTATCCCTTCTTTGCCATGCGGGTGACGGTGTCTATTACCGTTTGCAACCCATGTTTCTTTGCGAATTGTTCGAGGCCGATCTCCATCTGGGTCATATTCGGTTTTTCCTCTTCCACTTCCTCTTCGCGTTCCTCATAGCTCAGGGCGTCGACCAGACACCACTTGACGCAGATCGGCTCATCTTCGCCATCGCACATGTCGCACTTGAGAGGAAGGCCGGAGTCAGGTTCCTTGAACAGGTCCCTTGCCGGGCAGGAAGCCCTGCAGGAATCGCACTCCCGGTATTCCTTGCCGTCGATTATGTACTTGTTTCTCCCCATGCACTCGGCTTCGGTATACTCGCCGGCGAAAACGGGAAGCCAGATGTCCCCCAGCCGGTCGGTGATGATCTGGATGCGGGACCGTCCCGGATTGTTACTGCTGTAGGGCGGAACCGCGTGGAAAGCCGAGCACATCACCTCACAGGTCCGACAACCGTTGCACTTGTCCGCATTGACAGTGATAGTTCTGATCTTTTTCTTAATTTTCGCCATTTTTCAGTATCCCCCTCATTTCCAAATCGTTAGCGACGTAGCCCAGACCCAGCTCTTCCAGCTTTTCTCTAGTGGGAATACCGTCTTCGTTCCATCCCTTGTATTTGTAATAGGTCGACAACAGTTCTTCTTCCAGTTCCGGGAATCTCTTTTTCCAGTGATCCTGTGGCGGCTTCTCGTCGGCCCTTCTGATCCCTTTCCTGTTGTTGTATGCCCTGTGGAGGTTCCGGTTCCTGTTGGCGATTTCTTTCAGCCCATCCTCGTCCAGGTCCATTCCGGTCGCGGCAGAGATCAATTTGGGGTAGTTGTGAATGTGGTAGGGAGGTTTCAGGCAGAACGACGACATGCCGCAGCACATACCTACCGCATCGTCGATGTTGTGCATCATCTCCATCCAGTCGACGATTTCGGAGCACATGTCAGGCGTCGGATAATAAGGGATCGACTTTTCTCCCCTCAGTTCCCAGTCCAGCACATACTGCTTGAACCCTTCGTGGGGAATCTGGGGCCAATCCCTTACGAACTCCTCTCTCTGCTCCATGGTCGGAAAAGCAGACTGGGGCCACTGCCCTTCCATCTGGGTGATGCTTATCTTCTCGTTGGTGGAGTACATGAGGAAATAGAGCGGATCCAGCGTTCCGAGCTTGACCGGGAGCTGCTCGTGCTTCTTGATGGTGTTGTGATCGAAGGCCTCGGCGCCGTTGCCGATCTTGCGGGCGGCGAAATAGACGCCGTCAGCCAGCACGTCGCCGATTCCTTCCCGCCGCACGACCCTGTCGAGGAGCCAGAAGAATCTCCCCTCCTTATCCGACGGGCAGCCGGCGAAGTCCTTGTCCGTCAGGATGCCGGCTTCATAAAGTTCAACGGCGAAGGCCAGAATTTGGGGAGTAGAGAAGGAGTCGACGCCATACTCAGTGGCGCGTTGAAGTATTTTCCAGGAAAAGTCCAAGTCATCGACGTAGGCCGCCATTGCATAGGTGAGTTTCCCGAAGCACTTCGCCATGTATCTCGGCGTGTCTTTGTGGGATATCAGAGCCCCGCAATGCGTGGGACAGTTAAAGCAGCTTATCAACCGCTTTACCGCGGCGTGCTGTGACTTCGACCAGGACTCGTCGATTTCTTCGGTCCAGAAGTCTCTTCTCCGGGTGCGTGCATTGCCCCAGGCAAAGTTCTCTGTGTGCCACTTTTCGTCCGTGTGCAGCATCTCCTGCGGAGACCCGATGCCGGACAAGATGGTCATCACGTCCTTGATGGGGTTGGCCCATCTGTACTTGATGTAGTCCGTCACCCCCTTCATCTGTTCCATAAACTCATCTGGCCGGGCGAGATAGATGTCCTTTGTCCCGCGAACGGCAATTGCCTTTATCTTCTTGTCTCCCATGACAGCGCCGCCGCCGAGCCTGCTGGCGCTCGACCTGGACTGCTCGATGGAAGCCGTGAAGACGCGGTTCTCCCCGGCAAGGCCGATGGCTGCGACCTGGGCTTTGGGCAGATTCAGTTCTTTGCGGATGAGTTCCTGAGTTTCAACAGCGCCTCGCCCCTGCAGATGCGAGGCGTCGCGTATCTCCACCTTGTCGTTGTTGATGTACAGGTACACCCAGTTGGGTGACTTGTTCTTGAAGATCACCTTGTCATAGCCGGCGTATTTGAGTTCAGCTGCGAAAAATCCCCCCATCATCGGGTACGCCAAGGTTCCAGACTGCGGCGAAACGAAGGTGACGACAGAACGGTTGGCACTGAAAGCAGGCGTAGCGTTTAAAAGACCGGTGCTGAAGATAAGGTGATTTTCAGGGTCAAAGGCCTTAACCTCTGGCGGGACCCTGTCCCAGTGTTCCTTGATGCTGGTACCCAACCCGCCAAGATGAAGTTGCATCAGCTTGGGGTCGGTCGCTACACGCTCGATATTTCCCGTCGCCAGGTCGATTTCCAGATAGTATCCTGCCTCTGCATATCTCATTTTTACCTCTCTTTAAATGTTCACATTCCATGTCTTGATGTCGGTTTTATCTACCAATGCGCTCGTATCGTCCCTCCTTGGACTCTCCGCGTTTCATTCACCCTCTTCCACCCGGAGGCAGGTCCTGACTGAATGCTGGCAAAAGCCTCCGCACGGTTCATTGATGCTGATTCCCTGCCTGCAAAGATTTTGTTCCATCACCTTAGGGTCGACCGCCACCCGATCTATGTTTCCTGTCATGATGTCTACTTCGAGATAACATCCAGCCTCTGTGTATTTCATTTTCCTTTCCTCCTCCCTGTTTTTTGATTTGGTGATCAGCCAATGATGTCGATCTTTGCTGTTGCGTCTGTTGATAGTCGCCAGCGACCGGCGCCCGGTGAGCGAGGTTGGACGCCTCCTACGAAAAAAGGGGCATCTCTGGATAGAGAGGCCCCTTTACGGTCCGGACGCACTCCGGCCGTTGGGGTCTCCTTTGCAAAAGGGAGGCACCGCCGTTTCCAGCGATACCCATAGGCCGGCCCGCCCTGAGGGAGATCCCTTTTAGGCGCCACGGCTCGGAGACTGCTTTTCTGATTTTTGTGGCAGCAAACCCGCCCTCGCTGCGGGTGCGGCTTCTAGTACAACAAACGCAAAAGGGGCGTCTCTGGATAGAGAGGCCCCTTGACGGCTCCGGACGCACTCCGGCCGTTGGGGTCTCCTTTGCAAAAGGGAGGCACCGCCGTTTCCAGCGATACCCGTAGGCCGGCCCGCCCTGAGGGGAAATCCCTTTTAGGCGCCACGGCTCGGAGACTGTTGTTTAGATTTTTCCGCCGCTAAATAAGCTTCCGGGACAGTTACACGACCCTGAGCAGAAGACAGCGTTCCTTGCGGTTCCGGCTCCTGCCGGGTTCACCGCTACAATTTGGGTAAAAAGGTACTTTAATACCATAATGGTGTCAAGCAAAAACAGGAGGGTATAGGAAGATTCGCAGAGGTAAAGATAATGGTCGCACGATATGAGTCTTTCCTACTGGATCAGCATAGACGGTACTGCAACAGAAGCAGCACTGTGCCTGCCAGATATATTGACAGCATACTGATTATATGCATAATGGCACACCTGCCGCGCAGGGCTGTGGTATACTGCCGTTTTTTGCAGCTGCTATAACAGCAACACCGCATCGCTTGCGCGCCGGGGTAACCGCTTCGAGAGAAGGGGGCTTTACATGCCAGCAAGAACACCGATCGAGATAGAGAAGACTCTGGGGTTTCTCCTGTCGAAGGCCTATCAGCGCGCCAGCCTCATCTTCAAGGAGCACTTCGACGATTACGATTTAACTCCGCAGCAATTCGGCCTCTTGGGTTTTCTGTGGCGCGAGGACGGCCTGAGCCAGTCTGTGCTCTCGGCCAGGAGCCAGATCGACAGGACCACCATGGGGGGGCTGATCGACAGGCTGGAAAAGGAGGGGCTCGTGGCAAGGCAGGCGGACCCGGACGACCGCCGCGCCTATCGCATCTGCCTCACGGAAAAGGGGAAGGCGCTGCAGCCGGAACTTACGCCGCTGGCGCTGAAAGCCCAGCGGAAGCTGGTAGCCAAACTGACCCCTGAAGAACAGGAAACCTTGAAGTCGCTGTTGGAAAAGATCCGCAGCTGATCCTGGAGCTTTCATGCGAAGAGCGTTGATCATACTGGCATTGATGGCCCTCACTGGAACAGGCGCGGCAAGGGCCGAGACCCTCACGCTGAAGGAGTGCCTGAACAAGGCGGCTGCCAGCAGCAGGGGACTCAAGGCGAACACCCATGATGTCGCGATCGCCCAGGAACAGATCGCCATCGCCCGCAGCGCAAGGCTCCCCCGGGTGGACCTGCAGGCAGGCTACACCGCCCAGCTTGACGCACAGGCCGTGAAATTCGGCAACGTCGTCCAGGAAACCCAGGATCCCCGCTACCCCTTCCTGAACCTCAGCATCTACAACACCCTGTACGATTTCGGCCGCACCGGCGCGCGCGAGGCGAGAGCCCGTCTGCAGCGCGATGCGGCGCAGTTCTCCCACTCGGGCCAGGAGCAGGACCTGTTCCTGGAGGTGGTGCGCGCCTACTTCGGCATCCTCGCCGCGGATAAGCTGGTCGGCGCAGCCAACGACGAGGTGGTCCAGATGACCGCCCACCAGAAGACGGCGCAGGCGCTGTTCGAGGAGGGTGTGGTGACGCGAAACGACCTCTTGCAGGCCGAGGTGCGCGTGGCTTCCAGCAGGCAGAACCTTTACAGCGCCCTGAACCAGGTCCAAAACGGCTGGCTCTACCTGAACTACCTCACCGGCGCCCCGGCCGGTTACCGCGCCGACCTCCAGGAACAGACGGACATCCCCCCCCTTCCCGACGAGCAGGCGGCACCGGACCTCTCCAGGCGCGGCGAAATCTCGGCCCTCAGGGCCGTGGTCAGTGCTGACGAACAGACCGTCAAAGAGGCAAAAAGCGATTACTACCCCGAGATCTTCGCGAAGTTCGGCCTGGACTACCTGGACAACAGCAAGGTCCGCGAACAGACCATCTATGCGGCCACGCTCGGGCTCAAGGTGAACCTCTTCGACGGTGCCGCCAAGGAAGCGAGGATCCGCCAGGCGGTCGAATCGCGGGCAAGGGACGAGGAGCGGATGAGGGACCTGGAGGACCGGGTCAGGCTCGAACTCTCCACGGCCCAAAACGACATGAAGGTCGCGCTCACAAGGCTCCAGGTCGCCGAGAAGGCGATAGCCCAGGGGGTGGAAAACCTACGCATCACCCGCGACCGCTATCAGGAAAAAGTAGGCACCGCCACCGAGGTCATCGACGCACAGACCCTCCTCACCCAGACCAGGACCGACTACTTTCGCAGCGTCTTCGATCTGCAGGTTGCCGCCGCCCGCGTGAAAAGGGCGACCGGAGAGCTTTGATCACCGGGCAGCAGTTATCCACGACAAGCAACTTTCTTGAGGTTCATATAAATGGCTGAACATACGACCGAGACTACCGAAAATAACGGGGCAAATCCGGCGCCGACTGGCGAGCGGAAGGGCCTGAACAAGAAGCAGCGCGGCGGCATCGTCCTCCTTGTGATCGTCATAATCGGGGCCCTTTTGGGTGTGCACCGGTGGGTCCGGAGCAAGACCCACATCGAAACGGACAACGCGTTCATCGAGTCGCATGTCCACTCCATCGCCAGTCGTGTTCCGGGGCTGGTGCAGCGGGTAGCGGTGGTGGACAACCAGTTCGTGCACAAGGGCGACCTGCTGGTCGAACTTGACCCGTCCGACTACCGGGCGCGCGAGGGAAGCGCTTCGGCTTCCGTGGAAATGGCCAAGAACGAGACCTCAGGCGACTACGCGCAGGTGGAGAGCGCACGGGCCAACGTCGGTTTGGCAACTGCCCGGCTGGAGCAGGCAAACCTGGACCTGAGACGGGCCGAGGCGCTTTTCGCCAAGGAAGTTATTCCCCGCGAGCAGCTGGACCGGCAGCGCACGGCACACCGGGTCGCGCAGATGCAGCTCAAGGAGGCGCAGGAGGCGGAAAAAAAGGCGAAGGCCATGATCGGCATTTCCGGCACCGGCTCCAAGGATGCCAGGGTCGCCGAGAAGCAGGCTGAACTTGAGACCGCACGCCTGAACCTCTCCTATACCCGCATCGTCGCCCCCAGCGACGGCTTCGTGACCAGGAAGGGGGTAGAGCCGGGAAACTACGTGCAGCCGGGCCAGGCGCTCATGGCCGTGGTTGCGCTGGAGGGGGCATGGATCACGGCGAACTACAAGGAAAGCCAGCTGGCTAAGGTGCGGCCGGGTCAGCGCGTCGAGTTCACCGTGGACACCTACCCGGGACGGAAATTCACAGGGAAGGTCGAAAGCATAATGGCTGGAACCGGGGCAGCCTTCTCGCTGCTGCCACCCGAAAACGCCACGGGGAACTACGTCAAGGTGACCCAGAGGATCCCGATCCGGATCGCCATCGACCGCGGCAGCGATCCCGAGCACCTGTTGCGGGTCGGGATGAGCGTGGTCCCCACCATCCTCACCGGCCAGAGCTTCGGCGACGTGGTCGGTTTCGGCCGCTGAACAGATGCGTTACCGAACCGTTTCCTGAGATCCCTCGACACACCTTTTCTCCCTGACGCTGCGAGTTGAAGGACACCCCCTGGCGGCCCCATGAAAAGCGCTGAAGAAAAGAACGTAAACAAGTGGCTCATCACCATCACCGTGATGCTGCCGGCCATCATGGAGATCGTCGACACCTCGGTCGCCAACGTGGCGCTCCCGCACATGCAGGGAAGCCTCAACGCCGGGACCGACGAGGTCACCTGGGTCCTCACCTCCTATCTGGTCAGTAACGCGGTGGTCCTCCCCATGACCGGGTGGCTCGCCCGGATGTTCGGGCGCAAACGGTTTCTCATCACCTGCATCACCCTCTTCACGCTCGCCTCGCTTCTTTGCGGCGCCGCCCCTTCGCTTGGGCTTTTGATCTTCTTCCGCGTCCTGCAGGGGGCCGCCGGCGGCGCGCTGATCCCCATGAGCCAGGCGATCATGATGGAGACCTTCCCCCCCTACCAGCAGGGAATGGCGATGGCCATCTTCGGCGTGGGCGCCATGTTCGGCCCCATCATAGGTCCGGCCCTGGGGGGGTGGATCACCGACAACATGAGCTGGCGCTGGATCTTCTACATCAACATCCCCATCGGGGTCGTCGCCGTCATCATGGCCTCGTTCTTCATCTACGACCCGAGCTACCTGAAACGGACCCGCGTCGCCATCGACTACTGGGGCCTTGCCCTGCTCACCGTGGGGCTCGGGGCCCTGCAGATAGTGCTCGACAAGGGGCAGCAGGACGACTGGTTCAACTCCCCTTTCATCGTCTGTTGCGCCGTGATCACAGCGATCACGCTTACCGCGCTGGTCTACGTCGAGCTGACCCACCCCCACCCCATCGTGAACCTGAGGCTCTTCAAGAACGTCTCCTTTTCCTCCGGGAACCTGATCATGTTCGCAGTCGGATTCTGCCTTTACAGCTCGATCATGCTGATCCCGCTGTTCCTGCAGACTCTCATGGGTTACAACGCCACCATGGCGGGGATGGTGCTGGCTCCGGGCGGCGTCGCCACCTTGATCTGCATGCCCTTCGTCGGGGCCGCGATCCAGCGCTACGACGGCAGGAAGGTGGTCTTCATCGGTCTCATCATAAGCGCCATCTCGATGTTCATCATGCAGCATTTCACGCTGCAGGCAGCCTACAGCGACTTCGTCTGGCCACGCGTAGTGCTGGGGGTGGGCCTCGCCATGATCTTCGTACCTCTTACCACGGTGACGCTGGCGACCATTTCCAAGGAGGAGATGGGGAACGCGACCGGCATCTTCAGCCTGCTGAGGAACATCGGCGGGAGCGTCGGCATAGCCATCGCCGCCACCATGCTGGCGCGCTACTCGCAGTTTTATCAGACGAGCCTGGTCGCACACGTGACCCCGTACAACCCCGTGTTCCAGTCCCAGTTCGGGACGTTGAAGGGAGCGCTCATGGGGCGCGGGCTCGACGCCGTCGCGGCTGAGAAAGGCGCCATGACCGTCATCTACGGCACCGTGAACCGGCAGGCCTACATGCTATCCTACAACAGGATCTTCTTCATCGTGGGGCTTGCCTTCCTCATCATCATCCCGCTTCTGTTTCTTTTGAAAAAGCCAGCCAAGCACCTGCCGCCGCCGGCGCACTGATCCGAACGGGCGCCGCTGAAATAAAAAGAAGGCGGGGTGATCTCTCACCCCGCCTTCTTTGGTTTCCTGCCGGTAGCAGCTACTTTTTCTTTTCCGCCTCTTCAGCGGCGCGCTTCTCGTGGGCCTCGCGGGCCTGCTCCATCTCCGCCCAGTGGGCGTCCCAATCCTTCTTCCTGATGAAGTGGAGCATGAAGCTGCCGGCGACGATGCAGACGCCGAAGAAGAACTGCATCACCCTGAAGCCGTCGGCGACCCCGTAGACCATGCACCCCACACCGACCAGGCCGAGCAGAAAGGGGGCGCTGAAGATCAGATCAAAGACGGACTTTTTCTCTTTATTTTCTGCCATCGGTTCACCTTTTTCCCTGGTAGTTGCCAAAGGCACCCTTAGGCAGTGCGGCTCATGATCTCGATCAGGTGGTAACCGAACTGGGTCTTCACCGGCCCGAGGACCTTGCCGACTTCGCCGCTGAAAACCACTTCGTCAAATTCCCTCACCATCTGCCCCGGGCGGAACTCGCCCAGACGCCCCCCCTGGTTCCCCGAGGGGCAGAGGGAGTTCTCGCGGGCGCAGTCGCCGAAATCGGCCCCTGCTTCTATCTTGGCCTTGAGTGCTACGCACTCCTCTTCGCTGGACACTAAAATGTGACGAGCACTAGCTTTTGACATCTGCTTCTCCTTTTTTTGCGTTCATCCCACCTGAAACTCAGGCGTATCTCACCAGTTCGGACATGTCGCGAACGGCGCGGTCCAGCCCCACCATGATGGCACGCGACATGATGGAATGCCCGATGTTGAATTCCTCTATGCCGCCGATGGCCGCCACCTTCTTCACGTTGGTGTAGTTGAGGCCGTGCCCGGCGTTCACGCCGAGATCGAGCTTGCGGGCGAGCTTCACCGCGTTCTCGATCTTGATCAGTTCCAGTTCCTCTTCCTTCCAATTCTTCGCCTCAGCGAAGGAGCCGGTGTGAATCTCGATATAGTCGGCTCCGATCTTGTTGGCCACCTTGATCTGGTCCGGATCCGGATCGATGAAGAGGCTGACGATGATCCCCCCGGCCTGGAGCTTTTCGATGGCGACCTTGAGCGCCTCCTGGTGGATGCGCACGTCGAGCCCCCCCTCGGTGGTGAGCTCCGCGCGTTTCTCCGGGACGAGGGTGCAGGCCTCAGGTTTCACCGAAAGCGCGATGGCGATCATCTCTTCGGTTGCGGCCATCTCCAGGTTCAACCTGGTCTGCACCGTCTGGCGAAGGATCTTCAGGTCGCGGTCCTGGATGTGCCTGCGGTCTTCACGCAGGTGGATGGTGATGCCGTCGGCGCCGGCAAACTCGGCAATGGCGGCGGCAGCGACCGGGTCAGGTTCCGTCCCCCCCCTCGCCTGCCGGAGCGTCGCCACATGATCTATGTTCACTCCCAGTCTAGCCACGTGCCTCACCTCCAAGCTTCTGCTCCACGATGGAAGCTATATCGTTAGCCCAGCAGCGGATATCGCCCTCGTCGCTTCCCTCCAGCATGATGCGCAGAAGCGGCTCGGTGCCGGAATAGCGGATGAGGACCCTTCCCTCACCTTTCAGCTTCTCCTCGACCTCGTTGATCATCTTCGCGATCTCGGGGACCGTCATGATGTCCGACTTCTCGGCCAGGCGCACGTTGACGAGCACCTGCGGCAGCGGCTCCATGACGAGAGCAAGCTCGGAGAGGCGCTTTTGGTGGCGCTGCATGATGGCGAGCACCTGCAGCGCGGAGAGGACGCCGTCGCCTGTTGTGTTGTGGTCCAGGAAGATCATGTGGCCCGACTGCTCGCCACCCAGGTTGTAGCCCCCCTTCAGCATCTCCTCCACCACGTAACGGTCCCCGACGGCGGTCTTGATCACCTGGCCTCCGGCGCGCTTCATGGCGATGTCGAGCCCCATGTTGCTCATCACGGTCGCCACCAGCGTGTTCTGCTTCAGGGTCCCCTGTCTGAGCATCTCGGTGGCGCAGATCGCCATGATGCGGTCGCCGTCGACGACGTTGCCGTACTCGTCCACGAAGATCACGCGGTCGGCGTCGCCGTCGAGCGCGATGCCAAGGTCGGCGCCATGCTCCTTCACCGCCTGGCTCATCACCTCCGGGTGCAGCGAGCCGCAGCTGGCGTTGATGTTGGTGCCGTTGGGCTTGACGCCGATGGAGATCACCTCCGCGCCCAGCTCCTCGAAGACGGCGGGAGCGACCTTGTAGGCCGCGCCGTTGGCGCAGTCGAGCACTATCTTGAGCCCGGAGAGGTCGAGGTCTTTGGGGAAGGTGCTCTTCAAGAAGACGACGAAGCGCCCCTGGGCGTCGTCGATGCGGTACGCCTTACCCACCTCCTTGGCGGTCGGGCGCAGCGAGTCGATCCGCTTGGAGAAGATCAGCTCCTCCATCATCAGCTCGGTCTCGTCGGGAAGCTTGAAGCCGTCGCGCGAGAAGAACTTGATCCCGTTGTCCTCGAAGGGGTTGTGGGAAGCGGAGATGACGACGCCTGCGTCGGCGCGCATGGAGGAGGTGATGTTGGCGATGCCGGGAGTGGGAAGCGGCCCTACCAGGAGCACGTCCACTCCCATGGAGCAGATGCCGGCCATGAGCGCGCTTTCCAGCATGTAGCCGGAGAGTCGCGTATCCTTGCCGATCACGATGCGGTGGCGCTTCTTGCCGTTTTTGAAGATGTAGGCGGCCGCGCGGCCGATCTGCATCGCCATCTCTGCAGTCATCGGATAGACGTTGGCCACACCGCGGACCCCGTCGGTTCCGAAAAGCTTCTTCATAGATCACCTCATTCGATGAATTTGTTATTTACCTTCCTGCTCAGGCGGCTTGTTCTACCACCTGTGGGTGCTGCACTCCCCATGGGAGCCAGCATTTTTGTCCCCTCGGGCGGACCCAGTGGACCCAGTGGACCCAGTGGACCCAGTGGACCCAGTGGACCCAGTGGACCCAGTGGACCCAGGAGAGCGAGTTTATTGCCCCACCTTGCGAAAGATTCCACGGAAACGTAGGAAAAGCTAGGTTACTGGCCACCTGGCGCCGCACGTGCACTCACGTTCCCCCCTTTGCGAAGGGGGGACAGGGGGGATTTGCAGTAAAGCTACTTTCTCTGCGCCAGCACCACCGTGATCGACTCGGGGTAGACCCGGACCACCTTCAGCTCCGGGTCGAGCCCGAAAGAGCCCTGCGTCGGGGTGACGACCAACTCACCCGACCCGGTTGTGGAGAGATCGATCTCGCAACTGACCGGGCGCAGCGGGAGAAGCAACAAAAGGATCTGCGGCCCGGAAACGATCACCTGCAGGTCACCTGGAGGGGGCGAGTCGACCCACAACCCCGCCGGCACCCGCTGAAACGAAACGGGGACGTTGAGCTTCATCTCGGCCGGACGCTCCAGGATGACGGAGGACCAGATCAGCACCGCCAGGAGCACGGAGAGCGCCTTCACCCCCTTGGACCATTCCTGTGCCTTGGGCTGCGTCATTTAAGCCACCTCGGTTCCACCAGTCTTCTCAGCGTCTTGCCCAAAGACGGCATGTCCACGATGTCAGTCTTCTTGCCGCCGACGACGATCGAGGCGGTTCCCGTCTCCTCCGACACCACGACCACAACTGCGTCCACCAGCTCGCTTAACCCCATCGCCGCCCTGTGCCTGGTCCCGAGGCTCTTGCTGACCTCCAGGTTCTGGGTGAGGGGCAAAAAGCACCCCGCCTTGGTCAGCTTGCCGTGCTGGATGATGACCGCGCCGTCGTGTATCGGCGAGTAAGGGAGGAATATCGACGAGATTAGCTCGCTGGTCACCTTGGCGTCGATGTCGGTCCCCACGGCCAGATAGCTGTCCACCTGGATGGCGCGCTCGATGACGATGAGGGCGCCGATCTTCTTCTGGGCTAGCCCGGCCACGGCGAAGACCAACTCGTCGATGACGTCGGACATCTCCACGTCCTTTTCGGTCCGGCTCCTGGTCAGCGTGGCGAAGGCCTTGCGGATGTCGGTCTGGAAAACGACCGCGAGCATGACGACGGAGGAGGCGAGGAAGAGGTCGATGAGGAGCCGGACCGCGTGCAGGGAGAAAAAGCGCGCCAGAAGGTGGCCAGCGACCAGCGCCGACAGCACCGAGAGGATGCGCAGCGCCAGGACCCCCTTCAAAAGCCGCGAGAGCCGGGTGACGATCAGAATCGCAAGCGACAGGTCCACCAGGTCCCGCAGCAAGGCTATGTTTTGAAGGATTAAATTCATCCGCACCAGTCGGGAAGCGGCAAGGCTTCCTGGTTTGGGCCGGGGCTACATGAGCGCCCGCGCCATGACGGCGACGTCCTTCATGGCAGCCACGTCATGCACCCTGATGATGGAGGCTCCGTGCGCGACGGACATAGCGACCGCGGCAGCAGTGCCGAAAATCCTCTCTCCCCCTACCCTGCCGGTCACCGCCCCAACGAACGACTTCCGGGAGGGGCCGACCAGGACGGGAAATCCCAGTTCCCGGAATTCGGCGAGCCTTTTGATCAGCTCCAGGTTCCCCTCGACGCTCTTGCCGAAGCCTATCCCCGGATCGACGGCGATGCGGGCGTCGGCGACGCCCGCCTGTCGCGCCAGGGCCACGCTTTGCTCCAGGTACCTTTTCACCTCCGAGACGAGGTCCTCGTAGCCGGTATCGGCCTGCATGGTGTCGGGCATGCCGCGGGTGTGCATCACCACCACACCGGCGTCAGCCTCGGCGGCGACGCGGGCCATATCGGGATCGAACATCAGTCCGGTGACGTCGTTGACGATCTCGGCCCCGGCGGCGCACGCCGCGCGGGCGACCTCGGCCTTGTAGGTGTCGATGGAGATGGGGACCTGGATGCGGCGGGAAAGCGCCTCGATAACTGGGACCACCCGGTCCAGTTCCTGCGCCACTCCCACAGCGGGGGCGTTGGGGCGGGTGCTCTCGCCCCCGATATCGATGATGTCGGCTCCCTCGCGCTCCATCTCCTGCGCGCGCTCGATGGCGGCGTCGAGAGAGAAGAAGCGACCCCCGTCCGAAAAGGAATCGGGGGTCACGTTCAATATGCCCATGATCAGCGGGCGCTTAAGCGAAAGGGCGCGGCGGGAAAGCTGCCACACTTCGGGTACCGCCATCACTCGGCGGCGGCCGGTTCCGGCGCGAGCTGCTCCCCGGCGATGATGCGGTCGACTTCCTCGCCCGAGAGGTTCTCGCGCTCGATGAGCGCCAGGGAGATCTTGTGCAGGGAGTCGAGGTTCGCCTTGAGCAGGTCCTGTACCCTTGCGTAGTTCTGCTCCACGATCAGCCTGATCTCGTGGTCGATCTCGATGGCGGTAGCCTCCGAGTAGTTCTTCTGGTGCGCCATGTCGCGCCCGAGGAAGATCTGCTCGTCCTTCTTGCCGAAGCTGACCGGGCCGAGCTTCTCGCTCATGCCCCACTCGCAGACCATCTTGCGGGCGATCTCGGTGGCGCGCTCGATGTCGTTGCCGGCGCCGGTGGTCATGGAGTTGAAGATTACCTCCTCGGCCACGCGCCCGCCCAGGAGCACCGCGATGCGGTCCAGGAGCGACTCGCGGGAGTAGCTGTGCTTGTCCTCGATGGGAAGCTGCATGGTTACACCAAGGGCCCTGCCGCGCGGGATGATGGAGACCTTGTGCACCGGGTCCGTGCCCGGGATCAGCTTCGCGATCAGGGTGTGCCCCGCCTCGTGATAGGCGGTGTTCTTCTTCTCTTCATCGGAGATGACCATGGAACGGCGCTCGACACCCATGAGGACCTTGTCCTTCGCGTCGTCGAAGTCGATCATCTCGACCATGCTCTTCTCTTTCCTGGCAGCGATGAGGGCCGCCTCGTTTACCACGTTGGAAAGGTCGGCGCCGGAGAAGCCGGGGGTGCCGCGGGCTATGACGCCGAGATCGACGTCCGGGGAGAGCGGGGTCTTCTTGGTGTGCACCTTGAGGATCATCTCGCGCCCCTTCACGTCCGGGCGCGGCACCACGACCTGGCGGTCGAAACGGCCGGGGCGGAGCAGCGCCGGGTCGAGAACGTCCGGGCGGTTGGTGGCGGCGATGAGAATAACCCCCTCGTTGGACTCGAAGCCGTCCATCTCGACCAGGAGCTGGTTCAGGGTCTGCTCGCGCTCGTCGTGGCCGCCGCCAAGTCCCGCGCCGCGGTGACGCCCTACCGCGTCGATCTCGTCAATGAAGATGATGCAGGGCGCGCTCTTTTTCCCCTGCACGAAGAGGTCGCGCACGCGGGAGGCGCCCACGCCGACGAACATCTCGACGAAGTCCGAACCGGAGATGGAGAAGAAGGGAACACCCGCCTCGCCTGCTATGGCGCGGGCCAAGAGGGTCTTGCCGGTGCCCGGAGGGCCCATGAGGAGCACCCCCTTCGGAATGCGGCCGCCCAGCTTGGTAAATTTCTTCGGGTCCTTCAGGAAGTTGATGATCTCCTCCAGCTCGTCCTTGGCCTCCTCGATGCCGGCCACGTCCTCAAAGGTGACGCGTCCCTGGGCCTCGGTGAGAAGCTTCGCCCGGCTCTTGCCGAACGCCATCGCCTTGCCCCCCCCTCCCTGCATCTGGCGCATGAAGAAAATCCACACGGCCACCAGGAAGATGATCGGGAACCAGGAGACCAAAAGGGAGAACCAGGAGAAGCGCTCCTCCTCGGGGCGGGCCGAAACCGCGATCCCCTTGGCGATCAGCTTGTCGGTGAGGTTGGCGTCGGCCGGCTTGTAGCTTCTGAACTCCTTGCCGTCGGCGAACTTACCGATGATCTCGTTACCCTGGATCACGACCGATTGGACCGGACGGTTGACATTCTTCACCTTGCCGGTTTCCACAGCCGAGATGAACTCGCTGAAGTCGAGTTTCTCCTGGGTCGGCTTTGGCTTGTTGAACAGGTTGAACAGCAAGATCATCATCAGGCTGATGACAAGCCACAGCGCCAAGTTCTTATAAAATTGATTCAAGATTCCTCCCGTTTGTTTCGTATGCTGCAAGCCCGCAAACTGCCGATGAAGTTCCTGCCAGCTTCGCGGGATGCCAAGGTTGTCTCAGGTCCAATTCAGGGCCATTTATGAGAAACAAAAAAACGCATTCAAATGAACAAAAGGATTACCATAAAGGGTGATGGTTGACAAGAGCTTTAAGGTGTAATTTCAAGAATTTCCACCCGTAAAACCGCGTCAATGCAGGATGTGACCCGAGCCCGCTCGCCAAGTCTCACCCCCGGGACCCAGGCAATTTCCCCCTCGCTCAGCAAAAGAGGTATGCGTCTGCGCAACTCAGGCGGCACCTTTTCGTTTATGAAAGCATCCTTTACTTTTTGCGCGCCACTCATGCCGAGGGGGGTAAAGCGGTCGCCGGGCCTGAAACCGCGCAAAAGCCACGGGAAGGGAACGGCTTCCGGGGAGAGGAAAGCGCTCCAGCGCGACCCTGTATCGAGGCTTTGCGGACGAGTCATGCGCTCCACCAGCAGCACCCCTCCCCCCGGTAAGGGGTAGCGCCCCTCCCCACTCACCACCAGTTCCCACGGGAGAGATGGCTGGGCGGTCGCGTGACCGAAGAAGAGGGAGTCGTAGCAGCGCCATACCCGGCATGATCCCGGAAGCTTTGCCTCTGCATTGGGGCGAGGCGAGGAGGCAAGGCGGTCGATGGCCTCCAGGTGCGCGAGGCCGATCCGCATCAGGTCTCCGCGCAACTCGACCAGCGCGCTCCGGTAAAGACGCAGACGGAGAGCTCGTGGCTCCTTCAAGAGCGGCTCGAGCTGGAAGCGGACCTCGCCATCTTCGCTCGCAGCGAGCCTATGGTAGGAGGCTTGGGTGAGGCCGTCCAGCAGTTCCTCGTCGCCGGCCAGGATTTCCGCCGTTGCGGCCAGACGCTCCGAGACCCTGGGGTTGTAGCGCCTCAGGAACGGGATCAGCTCGTGGCGGATGCTGTTTCTGAGGATGGCGGTATCGGCGTTAGTCGAGTCGGTGCGGAAGGTTAGCCCTCGCTGTTTCAAGTACTGCTCCAGCTCCATCCGGGAGACCTGCAAGAGTGGGCGTTTCAGCTTTTCGCCGGCGGCACCGGCCATGGCCGAGAGACCCGCCCCCCCGGAGCCGCGCAAGAGGCGGATCAGCACGGTCTCGGCCTGGTCGTCCTGGTGGTGCGCCAAAGCGATGCTGGCGGCCCCGTATTTGGCGGCTGTCTGCTCCAAAAAGGCGTAGCGCGCCCGGCGCGCGGCGTCCTCCAGGGAGAGCCGCTCCTGGCGCGCAAGACCGGCGACGTTGCAGCTTTGGGAAACAAAGGGAAGGTGATAGTTGTCTGCGAGGGAGGCGACGAACGCCTCGTCGGCGTCCGATTCGGTGCCTCTGAGGCAATGGTTCAGGTGGGCGACGACCAGGTGCAGACCGCACTCGAGCCGCGACATGATGTCGAGCAGGGCCACGGAATCGGCCCCTCCGGAGACCGCCACGACAACGGTCTCGCCCGGATGGAAGAGGTTCAGGTTACGTACTTTGGCAACTAAGGTCTTCAATAGACTCCTAAAGGCACTCACCACAGAGGGACACAGAGGAAAAGCAGAACCACAGAACGAAAAAAGCCGGAACACAGAGGTCGCGGAGGTGCACGGAGTTCACAGAGTTTCTTGCGAAAAAGGTTTAGAGGCTTTGGTTTTCCCAGAAAAAAGTTTCTGTCTTTCCTGTTTCTGTTTTTCCTCTGTGACCCTCTGTGCCCCTCTGTGACCCTCTGTGTCCTCTGTGTCCTCTGTGGTGAAAGCTTTTGCTTTAGTCCTTAAGGGTGCACTCCTTCTCCCAATCAAAGTAGCCATCGCCGCTGATGTCCCAGAAGGATTCGATGCGCTGCGCGTAGTAGTCGAGCTGCGAGCACTCCGCCTCGATCGCTTGCAGGAACTTGAGGGAGATGAGCTGGTGTCCGTACAGGAAACGGTAGAATTCGCGAATGCCGGCCAAATACCCCTCGACCTCGGAGGCGAGCGGCTCCATGGTGTTGACGATGTACCAGTTGCCAGCAAACTGGCGCACGATGCCGGGACGCTCGTCGAAGAGGCTGCGCCCCTTGATGGAGACGACGAAGTCCCTGACGAAGTAGTCGGCGGCGCCGGCAAGGGCGGTTGCGTCCTCGGGTGAAAGCCCGGCCATCTGGCTTTCGGTGTAGAACCGGTGCAGCAGTTCGCTGCAAAGCTTGTCCACCCTCACCTCGTCTTCAAGGGTCGTGGGGACGTAATCCTTCTTGTCTACCTTCAGCACATCGAATGCCTCTTCGCAAAGCTCTGCCATGGTGCTCCTCATGTCGAAAAATCGTTCGTCTTTATTGCGATTGCTATCTTTGTCTTCTCGGGTCCAGCGCGTCGCGGATACCCTCCCCCACCAGGTTGTAGGAAAGGACCGTGACCAGTATGGCCACCCCCGGAAACAGGGACAGCCACCAGGCGAACTCGATGTAGTCCTTGCCGGAGGTGAGGATGTTGCCCCAACTGGGGGTCGGTGGCTGCACGCCGATCCCCAAAAAGGAGAGCGCCGACTCGGTGAGGATGGCTCCGGCCACCCCGAGGGTCGCGGAAACGAGCACCGGGGAGAGCGCGTTCGGGAGGATGTGCCGGAAGATGATGCGCCTGTCCGACGCCCCCAGCACCCTCGCCGCCGAGATGAAGTCGCGGCTCTTTAACGAAAGGACCTCCGCCCGCACCAGGCGCGCCACCCCCATCCAGCCGGTGAGCCCGATGATGACCATGATGTACCAGATAGAAGGCTCCAGCATGGCGATCACGGCAAGGATCAGGAAAAAGGTCGGGAAGCAGAGCATGATGTCGACGATCCTCATCAGCAGCGAGTCGATCCAGCCGCCGTAGAACCCGGCGAAGAGCCCGACCACGGTCCCGACCACGACGGCGATGCCGACCGCCACGAAGCCGACCTTGAGCGACACCCTGGCGCCGAAGATGACCCGGGTAAGGACGTCGCGCCCCAATTCGTCCGTGCCGAACCAGTGCTCCGCCGACGGGGGGAGCAGCACGTGCCAGGCGTCGATGGCGTCCGGGTCGTACGGGGTCAGGTAGGAGGCGGCGAAGGAGAGCAGAAACAACAGTGCGATCACCGCAAGGCCCGCCAGGGCGAAGCGGTTGGTGCTGAAACGCTCCCAGAACTCGCGAAAGGGTCCGTTCATGGGCTACCCCCTCCCGTGCCTGATGCGGGGGTCGGCTACCGCATAAAAGAGGTCGGCCAACAGGTTGCCGACGAGCGTCAATCCCGCGCCGATGACCAGGATCCCCATGACCAGCGGGTAGTCGCGCGCCATGACCCCCTGGTAGAATAGCTGCCCCATCCCGGGGATGGAGAAGATGGTCTCGAAGATGACGCTGCCGCCGATCAGGGCGGGAAGCGAGAAGCCGAGCAGCGTGATCACGGGTAAAAGCGCGTTCTTCAGGGCATGCCGGTAGATCACCACCCGCTCCCTGACCCCCTTGGCCCGGGCGGTGGTGATGTAATCCTGGGAGAGAACCTCGAGCATCGTTGAGCGCATGTAGCGGGAAAGTCCGGCTAGGCTTCCGAAGGTGGCGATGGAGATGGGGAGCAGCAGATGCTTCGCCAGGTCCCAGAAACGGGCCAGCGGCGGGAGCGCGTCACTTCCCAGCGAATGGATCCCGGAGATGGGGAGCCAGTTCAGCTTCACCCCGAAGAAGTACATGCAGAGAAGCGCGAGCCAGAAGGTCGGCACCGCGAACCCGGCGAAGACGAAGACCGAGATGGCGCGGTCCAAAAGCGTGTCCCGGTGCACCGCAGCGAGGATGCCGATGGGAAGGGCGAGCCCGAACTCGAGAATCAGCGCGATCACGTTCAGCGAGATGGTGATGGGGATCCTCTCCTTGATCTTGTCCAGCACCGGGCGGTTGTCAGGCGCGAAGGAGCGCCCGAAGTCCAGGCGCGCCAGGTTGGAGAGCCACATGCCGTACTGCACGTGGAGCGGCTTGTCCAGGCCGTAGAACTCGCGCAGCCTGGCCCTTGCCTGCGCCGAGACCTTGGGGCTCATCGCGGTCTGCATCTCGACCGGTTCGCCAGGCGCCAGGTGAATCACCGTGAAGGTGATCAGCGTGATCCCGAGCAGAAGCGGAAAGAGCATGAGGATGCGTTTTATCAGGTAATTGGCCATAGTTGTCGCAGGTTACGCTTGAAGTTACGGCGGGTGGTCTCTCCCGCCGGGTTTAGTTGTCAATCGTCAATTGTCAATTCTCAATTGGTTCTCGACGTCAATTGGTTCATTGCTCTACGTACCACTTGATCAGGTTGTAGCTGATCCCGGCAGGCGCAGGCTCAATCCCCTTGATCCTTGAGGAGACCACCGGCAGCGCGTCCGGAACGTACAGGAAGGTGTAGGGCTGGTCCTGGGCCAGTATCTCCTGTATGCGGTAGTAGCAGTCGCGCCGCTTCGCCAGGTCGAAGGTGCCGCGCCCCTCGATGATCAGCCGGTCCAGCTCGGTGTTCTTGTAGCCGATGAAGTTGAGCTCCTTGGGGCCGGTCTTCGACGAATGCCATACGTCGTAGAGGTCGGGGTCCTGAGAGATGGTCCAGCCGAGCAGAACCGCTTCGAACCTTCCCTTGTCGATGAAGTTGGTGAGGAAGGAGGCCCATTCCATGACCCGGATCTTCACGTCGATGCCGACCCGCTTCAGGCGCCGCTGGATGATCTGTGCGCACTTGAGCCTCTGGTCGTTACCCTGGTTGGTCATGATGGTGAAGCTCAAAGGCTTGCCGTCCTTCACCAGGATGCCGTCTTGCCCCATCACGTACCCGGCTTCCTTCAAAAGAGCCGAGGCGCGCGCCGGGTCGTACCCCGGGTCTGCGTCGACCTTCGGCTTCCAGGCCCAGGTCCCAGGCTTGTAGGGGCCGTGCGCCACCTGCCCCATGCCGAGCAGGACCCCCTGGATGATCTCCTCCTTGTTGATGGCGCAGGTGAGCGCGCGGCGCACCCTGACGTCCTGGAACATGGGGAGCCTCAGGTTGTACCCGAGATAGGTGTAAGCGGAGGCCGGGTAGCGGTACTTGTTGAAACGGGCCAGGAATTCCCGGCTCCCGGTCTGGCGCTGGTACTGCACCGGGGAGAGCCCCATCATGTCGATGCCGCCCGCCTTGAGCTCCATGTACATGGTGGAGTTGTCCGGGATGATCCGGTAGACGTAGGGGGAGAGGTGCGGAGCCCCCTCGTAGTAGTGAGGGTTTGCTTCCAGGACCAGCCTCTGCCCCGGGACCCATTCCTTGAAGATGTAGGGGCCGGTTCCGACCGGTTTCCTCGAGAGCGGGCTCTTAGTGATGTCCTTTCCTTCCAGAAGGTGCGCCGGGAGCACCGGCATCCCCCAGGAGGCCAGGGCCGGGGCGAAGGGCTTCGCGTAGCGCACCTTGAAGGTGTAGGGGTCGACCGCCTGCGCGGTCTGCACCTGCTTGAAGTCCTCCGCATAAGCGGTCGGCGTCTTGGGATCGATGGTGACCCGGTAGGTATAGAGGACGTCACGGGAGGTGAATTCGTGGCCGTCGTGCCACTTGACGCCGCGGCGCAGGTGGAAGGTGATGCCGAGGCCGTCCGGGGAAACCTCCCACGACTGGGCCAGGTCCCCTTCCAGCTTCAGGTTCTTGTCGTAGCGCACCAGCCCGTTGTAGACCAGGCCCGCCACGTCGCTTGAGGCGGAATCGGCGGAGAGAATCGGTATCAGGTTCGAGGGCTCGCCGATGCTCCCTGTGACAAAGGAGCTGCCTCGAGCGGCCGCCCCCCCTTGCGCGCGCGCCTTTTCCTCGGGCGCACCCTGGGAGCAGCCGGCAAAAAACATGAGGGCAAGAAGGAGGGGGAGACAGCGGGAAAGGGTCATTTCTCCCCGCTCTCCTGGCGGCAGTGCCTGATCTTCTCGGCGAACTCGGCGTTTCGCTCCGGCTCGAGCTTTTGCAGCTTGCGGTACAGCGGCAGCGCCTTTTTGTAGGCACGGGAAGCGCAGTAGGCGTCGGCCAGATGCCCGAGCACCGTGGCGTCTCCTTCGGAGAGCTCCGCGGCCCGCTCAAGTTGCGACACCGCATCGTTGTAGCGCTTCAGCTTGAAGTAGGTCCAGCCGAGGCTGTCCAGGATGAAGCCGTCGTCGGGCTTCAACTCGACCGCCTTTTTCAGGTAGGAAAGAGCCTCCTCGAGGTTCACCCCCATCTCCGCATAGGTGTACCCCAGGTAGTTGAGCGCGTTGGCGTCGTTGGGGTTCGCGGCTATGACCCGCTTCATCATGGCGACCGACTGCTCCTTCTCTCCCAGCTTGTCGTAGAGGATGCCCAGGCGGAACAGGACGCGGGGGTCGCTCTGGAGCTTGGCGTCCATGGACTTCAGCGTGTCCACCCCTTCCCGGTAGCGCTCCATGGTTTCGTAGAGGCCCGCCAGGTGCAGGTAGGGCTCGACCCTTTCCGGTTGATCCTTGATCTCTTCCTTCAAAAGGGCGACACCCTTCTCCGGGGTCCCCTTTTCCTTGTACAGGTAGGCCAGGTGGCCGGCGGCGTCCAGGTAGTAGGGAGAATCCTTGGGGATCTTCTGGAACTCTGCGATTGCCTGGTCAGCGTCCTCCTTTTCCTCATAGGCGGTGGCCAGGTAAAAGCGGACCTGCTGCGCCGCAGGCTCCACGTCGAGGATCTCCTGGAAGGTCTTCACCGCCTCGTCATAGCGCTCCAGCTCAAGCAGCAACAACCCGATCTTCCTGGAGTTTTCCAGGGTCTTCCCCCCTTTGTCCTGCAACAGGGCGAGCGCTTCGGGAAGCCGCTTCTGCTGTATGTAGAGCTGCGCCAGGTGCTGCACCACATTCGCGTTGGCAGGGTTGATGTCGAGAAGCCCCTTGTAGCTCTCTATGGCGTCGGTGATCAGCCCCTGGGTCTCCTGGGAGATCCCCATCTCGATCAGGGCCTGCTCGAAGTCGGGTTTGAGGTCGAGGGCCTTCTTGTAGTAGCCGAGCGCCTCGCGCGGCAGGCGCATCTGCTCGTAGGTCTTGGCGAGGTAATAGTAGCCGAGCGCCGAGTCCGGCGACGCCTTGACCAGCCCCTTCAGGGTGTCGACCGCCTGCTCGTACTCGAAGCTCTTCAGGTAGTAGATGGCGACGTGAAGGTAGACCTCTTCCTTGTCCGGGTCGAGTTCCATCACTTTCTTGAAGTAGGGGATGGCCTCCTTCTCGCGCTGCATGGTCATAAGGATGTTGCCCGACAGAAGCTGCGCCTGAACTGAGGCCGGGTCGATCTTTATGGCTGCCTGGCTTTCGGCCAGCGCCTCTTCCGGCTTGTTCTGCTGCATCAGGATCTGGGCCGCAGCCGTGTGCAGGAAGGCGGAGCCCGGGTCGGACTCCAGAGCCTGGCGCAAGAGCGCCAGCGCCGCGTCCTGGTCCCCCTCGGTGGCACGCAGCCGCGCCAGGGCGAAGAGGTACATGGTGCGCCCCTCTCCAGCACCGGCCGAGGGGGCAGCGACAGCCTCGAGCCCGGCCGAAGGGACCGTGCCGGTGGCACGCTCGCTGGCGCAGGCGTTAATTAACAATGTGAGGGAAAGGAGCGCTAGACACTTCTTGGTCATGAGGTACCTGTGGTCGGTAGATTTCCGCGGCAAAAACCGAAAAAACGCGGCACCCCTGTAGGATACAGTATCCTAGGGATGGCGCGGCTAATTACACGAAAAGCTAACATAAATAGGTAGAAGCGTCAAACAACATTTGCTGTATTTTATACTGTTGCGCCTTTAGTGCTCTATGGTAGTATTCTGTAGTCAAATCATCGGCTTAACGGCAAAACAATGGTTCGAAAGCTTATAAAATCGCTACTTGAAGCAAAGGCCTATCCGGAGCCCACGGCCGGGGTGCGCCTGATCGAGACCCACGTCTCGTTCATCTTCGTCACCGACCGCTTCGTATACAAGGTGAAAAAGCCCGTCGATTACGGATTTCTCAATTTCACCACGCTTGACCGCAGGCGCTTCTACTGCGAGGAGGAGGTGCGGCTGAACCGCCGCCTCTGCCCCGACCTCTACCTTGGCGTCGTGGAACTGCGGCTGACCCCACAAGGTGCCTCCTTCGCCGGCGGGGAAGAGATCCTCGACTACGCGGTGAAGATGAAACGGCTACCCGAGGAACGGATGCTGGTGCACCTTTTGGAGCGGGGGGAGGCCGGCGTCGACGAGATGACCCGGATCGCCCGGAAGGTGGCCGACTTCCACGCGCAGGCCGAGCGGGGAGAGCGGATCGACGCCTGCGGCTCGACAAGCGCGATCCGCGGCAACTGGGATGAGAACTTCCGGCAGGCGGCACCCTTCGCGGGGGTGACCGTATCCGCATCCGAGCTTGCTGAGATCCGGAGCTGGACGGAGCGGTTCCTTGAGCAAAACGGGGAGCAGTTCCGCCGGCGGGTGGCGCAGGGGTTCATCAGGGAATGCGACGGCGACCTGCACTGCGGCAACATCTGCCTGACCGACCAGGTCTCCATCTTCGACTGCATCGAGTTCAACGAGCGCTTTCGCTACATAGACACGGCCGCGGACCTCTCCTTCTTGCTGATGGACCTGGAGTACGCGGGGCGGCCGGATCTGTCGGAGGCGCTCTTGGCTGTCTACCAGCAGGCCACGGGGGATCGGGAGATGGGAGAGCTGCTCCCTTTCTACAAGGCCAACCGCGCCTTCGTGCGCGGCAAGGTGACCAGCTTCCTCCTGAACGACCCAGCACTCCCCCCCCAGGAACTCGCCGCGAAGCGGGAGACGGCGCGGCGCTATTTCAGGCTGGCCCGCGGCTACACGTTCAGGGACCGGGTCAAACCCTCCCTGGTGATCACCTGCGGGCTCATGGGAAGCGGCAAGAGTACGCTCGCCCGCGAGCTTGCCATGGAGCTCGGTTTCCTGCTGCGGCGCTCGGACCTGCTGCGCAAGGAAGTGGCCGGCCTTCCCCTGCAGCCGGTGGCCGAAGAGTACCGCGGGGGGATCTACAACGCGGAGATGGACCGCGCCACCTACGCGGCACTTCTCGCCCAGGCGGAAGAGGCGCTCAAGGCGGGCAAAGGCGTGGTGGCGGACGCCACTTTCCGGCGCGCCGCCGACAGGGAAAGCTTCCGTAGTCTCGCCGCGAAGCTGGGAGTCCCCTGCTACACGGTTGAGACCAGCTGCCCCGAGGAGGTAACCAGACAGCGGCTGGAGGCGCGCCGCGGCGACCCGAACGAGGTCTCCGACGGCAGGTGGGAGCACTTTCACCGGCAGCAGGCCGAATTCGAGGCGCCGCAGCCGGGTGAGTCCATCAGCGTCGACTCCGCCCTCCCCCTTTCCACCGGGACCGACCTGGTGCTGCGAGCAATGGGGTTACTGTGATGAAGACTGCCATCGGCGAACTCCTGGTCAAAAGGCTAGAGCTCAAGGACACCTGGGTGATCTGCTTCGTGCTCGGCATGATCATGATGAACTACCCGTTCATCAGCATCTTCAACAAACCCGCTTTCCCCTTCGGAATCCCGCTGCTTTACCTTTACCTGCTCTGGGGCTGGATGTTCTCAATCTTCATCGTCTACCTCTTCAGCCGCGCCGCTCGCAAGGACACTGACGACAGGGGGCGCAGCTGATGCTCGATGTCAACTGGGTCTGGGGCACGGCGCTCGTCTATATCGTCATCCTTTTCTCGGTCGCCTACTACGCCGACCAGAGACAGCGTGAAGGGAGGAGCATCACGGCCAATCCCGCCGTCTACGCCCTCTCCATCGCCGTCTACGCCACCTCCTGGACCTTCTACGGCAGCGTCGGCAAGGCCGCTACCACAGGCATCGACTTTCTCCCCATCTACCTGGGCCCCACGCTCACCGCCTTCACCTGGTGGTTCCTGCTCAAGAAGATCGTCCGGATCTCCAAGGAAAACAACATCACCTCCATCGCCGACTTCATCAGCTCCCGCTACGGCAGTTCGCAGTGGCTGGGAGCCATGATCACGGTGATCACGATGATGGGGATCATGCCCTACATAGCGCTGCAACTGAAGGCGGTCGCCACCGCCTTCACCATCATCACCGGCTACCACGACTTCCACGTCGGCGTCATGGAGCGGGTCTACATCCCCTCCCCCCACCCCGGGCTCTTCACGGCGGCGCTTTTGGCCCTGTTCAGCGTGGTCTTCGGCGCGAGGCACCTCGCCTCGACCGAGCGCCACGACGGCCTGGTGGCGGCGATAGCACTTGAGTCGCTGGTGAAGCTCCTGGCGATGCTCGTGGTCGGCGTCACCATCACCTACTTCGTCTTCGATGGCATGGGGGACATCTTCAGCCGGATGTACCGCAAGGACCCGGCACTGCTCACCAGGCTCGTCACGCTCGGGGGGAGCGGCGAGAACTCCTACTCCTCGATGTTCAGCCTGCTTACCCTCTCCATGAGCGCCGTCATGCTGCTGCCGCGACAGTTCCAGGTAATGGTGCTGGAGAACGCGGACGAATCGCACCTGAACGCCGCTTCCTGGCGCTTTCCCGCCTACATGTTCCTGATGAACCTGTTCGTCATGCCCATCGCCCTGGCGGGGATCCTCCTGACCGGCTCCAACGTCGGGGCCGACTACTTCGTGCTCACCCTCCCCATGCAGCAGGGTTACCCGTGGCTCGCGCTTTTGGCCTTTCTCGGCGGCTTCTCCGCCTCGGCCGGGATGGTGATGGTCGAGTCGATCGCGGTCTCCACCATGCTGCTGAACCACGTGCTGACGCCGGTCGTGATCAGGTTCAAGCCGCAGTGGTGGTTCCCCCGGCTCCTCATCAACCTCAAGCGCTTCGGCATCGTGCTGGTGATCCTCTTGGGGTACCTGTACCAAAGCGTCGTGGGGGAGAGCTACATGCTCGCCAACATGGGGCTCATATCCTTCTCCGCCGCGGTCCAGTTCGCCCCGGCCCTGATCGGAGGGCTCTACTGGCCCAGGGGCAACAAAGCCGGGGCCATCGCTGGGCTTACCTGCGGCTTCGCCGTCTGGTTCTACACGCTTTTGCTCCCTTCCCTTTTACAGGCGGGGGGCTGGCAGGACAACCTGCTTCTGCACGGTCCTTTCGGCATCGAGCTGTTGAAGCCGCAGGCGCTTTTCTGGCTGACCGGGCTTGACCCCTACAGCCATTCGCTTTTCTGGAGCATGTTCATAAACATCCTCGCCTACCTCTCCCTGTCGATCCTCCTGGGACAGGGGGACAAGGAAAGCGAGCAGATGAACCGCTTCGTACGGGTCTTCTCCCCGGAGAGCCTGGAGCCTCAGTGGGAGACCAAGCGCCTTTCCAAACCGGTCACCATCGTGCAGTTCGTGAACCTCATGTCCAAGTTCATCGGCGAGCAGCAGGCGCACGCCGCCATCAGCGACTACCTCGGGGACCGCGAGATCGACGGCAAGGGTGGGGTCTCCGAGTTCGAGCTTCCCAACCTGAAGCGCTTCGTCGAAAAGACTCTGGCAGGCTCCTTGGGGGGCGCCGCCGCAGGCGCCGTGGTGGAAAGCTTTCTTTCGGACATCGGCTCGCGGATGGAGCCGGTCTTCGACATCTTTTCCACCGTGCGCACTTCCAGGGACCAAAGCCGCGAGGCGCTCTCGGTGCGCCTGCGCGCATCGGAGATCATGAACCGCTCCCTGGAGCTCGACATCATCATGGGGGACCTCCTCGAGCTGATACTGCGGGAATTCAAGCTCGACCTCTGCGTCATCAGGCTCCTGAACGACGAGGGGGTGCTGGAGGTGCGCTGCCACCGCGGTTCCGGAGGTGAGCGCATCATCAGCGAGGGGAGGACGCTCGAGATCGACACCCACGTAGGGGAGGCGTTTCTGGGTCGCAGGACGGAATTCGTCAACGACACCGCCTTCCTCACCAAGGCCATCGCCAGAGAGATCGCGAAAAGGGAAGGGATCCGCTCCTTCGCCCACATCCCCATCGCCAGCGCCGGAGCCCCCCCGGTTGGTATCCTCTCGGTCTTCTCCCGTTCCATCGTCGGCCTTTTCACCGAGCAGTTCGTGGAACTCTTGGAGAGCCTGGCCGGGCAGCTGGCCCAGGCGGTGAACATCGTCGAGGAACGCGAGGCGAGGGAGGGCGAAAGACGGCAAAAGGAGGCGGCGCTCCTGGAGAACGCGCGGGTGACCCGCGACCTCGAGATCGCCAAGCAGATCCAGCTCTCGCTTCTCCCCGAATCCGCCCCGCGCCTCGAAGGGCTCACCATCGCCAGCCGCTGCATCCCCGCGGCCCACGTGGGTGGCGACTACTACGATTTCTTCGAACGGGGGGACGGGCGGGTCGACATCATCATGGCGGATGTCTCGGGGCACAGCGTGGGCGCGGCCTTGATCATGGTGGAGACCAGGAGCGTTTTAAGGGCCCAGATGAAGGAAACCCATTCGGCGAAGGACATTTTGAGGCTTTTGAACGAACTCCTCTACGAAGACTTAAGCGGCGCCGAGCTCTTCATCACCATGTTCTGCGCCAAGTACGACCGGACCACCCGCACGCTCACCTACGCCAACGCGGGGCACAGCCGCCCCATCCTGTTCCGCGCCGGCCGCTGGGAGGAACTCGACGCCGAGGGACTGATCCTGGGGGTCGAGCAATCGGTCGTCTTCGAGGAGAAAAGGATGGCGCTCGAGCCTGGGGACCTGCTTCTCATCTACACCGACGGGATCATCGAGGCGGAGCACGAGACGGGCGAACTTTTCGGCGTCGAGAGACTGTGTGAACTGGTGTCGGGACTTGCGGACCAGGAACCGGAAACGGTGATCGATCGTGTCCTTTCCGAAGTCAATACCTACTCTTGGCCCCATCCTTTACAGGATGACATTTCCATGGTAGTCATGAAGGTGTTAAAAAACGGGGCATAGACCGCCTCTTGCTAAATGTCTGCAGTTATCGCACAATAAATCAGGCACTATACGGACCTGACCTCAAGACAAGGAGACCGCCATGAACCTAGCGAGCGAGACGAGGAAGGACATCGTTATCTTATACGTCAAAGAAGAGAGGCTGGACGCTCACAACTCCACCGAACTTAAGAGCGCAGTGCAGAAACTTTTCGAGGACGGAAAGAAAAACGTCTTGGTAGATCTTAAGGATGTACGCTTCATTGACAGTTCCGGCCTCGGTGCGTTGGTTTCGGGATTCAAGAACGCCATCTCGCATCAGGGAAACCTGAAGCTGTCGTCGCTGCAGTCGCAGGTGAAGTCGATGTTCGAACTGACCCGCCTGCACAGGGTTTTCGAGATTTTCCCGTCCACCATGGAGGCAATCGAGAATTTCCAGTCCTAGAGCGAAGGCATGTCATAAAGCGAGGCATTGAGATGGAAGGAAACACGATCGAGGTCGACATCAAGGTCCCCAACAAGACCCGCTACCTGAGTCTTATCGGTAAGATCGGGGAGGACATAGCGCGAGAGCTGGAGCGTTACAGCGGCGACAAGGACGTCCTCGCCTATCATCTGAACCTGGTGCTCACCGAGGCGATGGTGAATGCGATCAAGCACGCGGGGCCCAAGGAGCCGGAGAAGCTGGTGCGCATCGTCATCACCCTGCACCTGGACGACCTGACCATCAGGGTCTACGACGACGGGCAAGGCTTCGACATCAACTCGATCCCCGCCCCCAACTTCGAGGAACTAGAGGACCGGGGGCGCGGCATCTTCCTGATCCGCTCCCTCATGGACTCGGTCTGCTACCGGAAAAACTGCAAGGAGAACATCCTGGAGATGAAGAAAAAGCTCTCCTGATCCCCATTTCCCCTGTCAACCCTTTCTCAAGCGGTAAAGCGCCATGAGTCCTCCGATGAGCAGCATCGGCAGGCTCAAAAGCTGCCCCATCGAAAGTCCCCCGATGAGAAAACCCAGCTGCTGGTCGGGTTCCCTGAAGTTCTCCAACAAAAACCGGAACAACCCGTACAGGGCTACGAACGACCACACCACCACCCCGTCGCGCTTCACCTTGCGTGAGATCAGGTACAGGATCAGGAACATGACCGGTCCCTCGAGGAACGCCTCGTAGAGTTGCGAGGGGTGGCGCGGCAGCGGCCCTCCACCGGGAAAGACAATCGCCCAGGGAACGTCGGTCACCCGCCCGTAGAGCTCGCCGTTTATGAAGTTCCCGATCCTGCCGCAACCAAGCCCGACCGGCGCCGCGAGAAAGCCGATATCGGCCAGGGGATAGAAGCGGAGCTTGTGCTTGCGGATGTAGATGAGGCTTGCCAAGAGCGCCCCGATGAGCCCCCCGTGAAACGACATCCCCCCCTCCCATACCGCGAAGAGCTTCAGAGGGTGGGCGAGGTAGTAGGCGAGGTTGTAGAACAGGATGTACCCGAAGCGCCCCCCCAGTATGACTCCCAGCGCGACGGTGAAGATCAGGTCCGCGACGTCGTCCTTTGCCAAAGGGAGATTCTTTCTCTTGACGCCGGAGAGGATGATGAAATAGGCAGAGATGAATCCGATGATGTACATGAGCCCGTACCAGCGAAACTCAAGGGGGCCCACGCGCAGAAACACCGGGTCGATATTGGGGAAGGTCATTTAAGGCTCCGAAAGCTTGATTCTTATGGGAACACCGGCCCAGCCGTCACCGGCAGCGGGCGCGGCTTCTCTTCGAGGGTGCCGGCGGGCGCGCCCTCACGGGCTACTTCCTGAACTCCGCAGGGACCTCGTAGCGGTCGGCGCTTGCATTCAGCTGGTCCAGCTTTTTCTGCAGCGCCTGCACCCTGGCCTCTGCGTGCTTGATGCTGTTCTGGATGATCAGGTATTCCGAACGGGACATGCTGGAAGTGTCGGAGAGCCGCGCCTTGAGCGTATCCAGCTCCGTCTGGGCACTTTGCAGGTTCGAGTTCGCCTGCAGGAACTCCCGGCGCCAGGCAAGCTCGTCCTTGCCGCCGTAGCTCTTCTTCTCCACCTTCTCCTCCACCCCCTTGGGCTTGGCCGTATCCGGCACGGCAGCGGGGGGGGCGATCTCGGCTGGAGGCTCGTCGCTTCCCAGCCTTTTCGCCTTCTTGCGGTACTTTTTCGGGACCTTCCCAAGATCCTCGGCGAAGTTCACCGTGCCGCGTTCGTCGACCCATTCGTAGGTCTCAGCCACGGCAGTCATCGGATAGATCAAGAGCAAAAGCAAGATCAGCTTCTTCATATATCGGTCTCCTTGTGCAGATCCTTTTCGGGATGCGGTCCGGACTACCCTGGAGGCCACCCGAGCTTGCGTCCGGCAAGCAGGTGGAAATGGATATGGAAGACGGACTGGCCGGCTCCGGCGTTGGTGTTGTTCACCAGGCGGAACCCTTCCTGGTCGACGCCGCGCTCACGCGCGAGTTGGGCAGCCACACGGTGGACTGCGCCGATGATCCGGTCGTCCTCAGGGGCTAGCGCCAGCACGTTCGCTAAGTGCTTCTTGGGGATGATGAGCATGTGTAAAGGCGCCACGGGGTTGATGTCCTCGATGGCGAAAAGCTCGTCGTCCTCGTATACCTTCTTGACCGGAATCGCGCCGCTCGCCATCTTGCAGAACAGGCAGTCGTTCATGTAACACCTCCACTAAGATTTCAATCAAAAGCCTTGAAAATTTTCAGGGGTTTCCGTCTTTCCTCTGTGACCGCCGTGGCTATTCCTCGGTGACCTCTGTGTTCCGGGGTTCGGGTTGCGGTTCCCCCTGCTTCTTCAAATGGATCAGGAACTCCTTGTTCCCTTTGGGTCCCAGGATGGGGGAGTCGCACACCCCCAGCACCAGAAGCCCCAGTCCCCGGGCCAGCTCCCCGATGCTCTCCACCACCTCCTGGTGCTTCTTCTCGTCCCGGACCACGCCGCCCTTCCCCACCTGGCCGCGCCCCACCTCGAACTGCGGCTTGATCAGCGCCACGACCTCGCCGAACGGCCTGATCAGCCTCAAGGTCGGCGGCAGCACCTTGTCCAGCGAGATGAACGAAGCATCGATCACCGCCAGGTCCGGGGATTCCGGGAGCATCTCCGGCTCCAGGTGGCGGATGTTGGTCTTCTCCATGCTCACCACGCGCGGGTCCTCGCGCAGCTTCCAGGCAAGCTGGCCGTAGCCCACGTCCACCGCATAGACGCGGGTAGCGCCCCTTTGCAGAAGGCAGTCGGTGAAGCCTCCGGTCGAGGCGCCGACGTCGATGGCGCAGAGCCCGGCGACGTCGATGCCGAAGCGCTCCAGCCCCTCGGCGAGCTTCAGTCCGCCGCGGCTCACGTAGGGAAGCGGCTCCCCCTTGAGACGGATCTCGGCCTCTATCGGGACCATGAGCCCAGCCTTGTCGGCGAGGTGGTCGTCAACCACCACCTGCCCGGCCATGATGAGCGCCTTGGCCCTTTCCCTGGAGGGGGCGAGCCCCCGCTCCAGCACCAGCTTGTCGAGTCTTTCCTTGCTCAAAAAAACCTCAAATAAAATAACTTAAAGCTCAAACAAAAGCATTCACCACAGAGGGCACAGAGGTTCACAGAGGAAAAACAGAGACGAGGAGAACCACAAACTGTTTGGGTAAAATCAAAATCTTCAGTCTTTTGCTTTTCCTCTGTGGTTCCTCTGTGTTCCTCTGTGGTGAGTGCCTTTGCTTTTAACAGCTAATACAACCCGTGCAGCGGCCCGCATGGGGCGGCAAGCTGGTCCACTTTCCTCTCGACTGCCGGGTCCTCGATGAGCGGCGGTGCGTGGTGGGGCTTGACCCTGGCGTCGATCACCAGGGGACCTTTGCACCCCCACTGCTTGCAGACCATCCCTGCCCCGACCCCGTAGATGTCGGCTGCGGGATCGGAACGGGTGAAGGTCACCCAGAGGAAATTGTCCAGGTGCTTCGCGGCGAATCCGCTGTCGTCGCAGACGACGATCAGCGGGAAGCTCTCCAGCCCATCCACTCCCTCAAGGGCGGCGCAAAGCGCCTCCATCTGCGAGTCCGCCTCCCCTTTCGGGACGGTGCAGGCCGGCCCCTTGACGGCGATGACGCCGGGAAGGCATATAGCCGGTTCGCTAAAGCCCTCGGCAAGCCTCAGCGCGGAAGGAAGCTCTACGCCGAGATTGCGGCGCTTTTCCCCTACCGCTGCGAAGACCACCTTGGAGCCGCTGTTCAGCCCCGAGCCGGAGTAGTCGAGCGTATCCATGGTGGTCGCGGTCTGGAAATGCAGGTCGCGCTTCAGGTCGATCCGCTCCAGCACGTGGCGCAGGAAGGCCGGGATGTCGTGGATGTCGAGCTGCGGAGCATCCTCGTGGCAGGCGATCATCAGGTACTTGGCCAGGGAGAGCTGCCCCTGTCCCAGCACGGCGTTCGCGATGGTGAGGAGTTCCTGCGGGGTCCGGCGCTCGCCGTAGGGGACGTAGCGCTCGCTTCCCACGGCCAGAAGCAGCGGGTGTACACCGGCCGCGTCGACCGCGTGCACCGCCTTGACACCAGGTATAACCGTCGGGATCAGCGGACCGGTCAGTTCGTGAATGAAGGCGCCGAAGGATGTGTCCTCCTGCGGAGGTCGTCCCACAGTGGTGAAGGGCCAGATGGCCCCGTCGCGGTGGAAGACCTCCTCCACCTTCAGCACGGGGAAATGGTGGGCCAGGCTGTAATAGCCGAAATGGTCGCCGAACGGGCCTTCGGGAAGGGTCTTGTCCGGATCAATGACGCCGGTGATGCAGAAGTCGGCCTGAGCGGGTATCGGGAGCTGTCCGGGGCGCTGCACCATCTCGATCCGGTGACCGGCCAGAAGGCCGGCAAAGGAGAGCTCCGGCATCCCCTCGGGGAGGGGCATCACGGCGGCGACGGTCATGGCGGGCGCGCCCCCTACGAAGATGTTCACCCGCAGAGGCTCTCCCCGTTCGATCGCCTCGGCGTGGTGGAAGCCGATGCCGCGATGGATCTGGTAGTGCACTCCCACCTCGGCGTTTTGCCGGTACTCCCCGCCGGAGATCTGCACCCGATACATGCCGAGGTTCGAGTGGCGCACGCCGGGCTGGGCCGCGCTCTCCGAGTAGACCTGCGGCAGCGTGATGAAGGCGCCGCCGTCGTCGGGCCAGGATTTGAGCTGCGGCAGCTGATCGATCGTGGTGCGGTTGGCCATGATGGGGCCGTCACCTACCTCCTTGGGGAGCAGGTGCCATGCTGCCGGGACCGCACCGAGTAAGGAAGCTGGGTTTTTCAAGGCCGATTTGGGATCGATCTTCAACTGCACCAGGCACTCCACAGCTTTGAGGGTGTCCCTGAAGATGTACCTGGTCCGCTCCAGGGTCCCGAACAGGTTTCCGAGCATCGGGAACGAGCACCCCTTCACCCGGGTGAAGAGAAGCGCCGGGCCTTGCGCCTGGTACACCCTGCGCTGGATGGAGCCTATCTCCAGCTCCGAAGAGAGTTCCTCGTTTATCCTCACCAGCGCGCCGGTCCGCTCCAGGTCCGCCACGCACGCTGCCAGATTCTTGTATCCCAACCAACGCCTCCGCGATGTTGCCTGAAAATTAGCCGGTTTATTTTTAAAGCACCCCCGCACCCAAGTCAACACAAAACGCCCCCTTCAGACTGCGGAGTCACCGGCCTTAAACCATTCGCACCGAGAGAGCTATGGAGTTTCCTCTACCCCACCCCGCCCCTCCCCCGCTGGGGGAGGGAGTTCCTTTTTGCCCCCTCTCCTGGAGTTGGAGGGAGGGGGGATGCTCATGGGCCGGCTCCCACTTGCAATCAGCAACTGCCACAGCCCCCTGGGGATGGGGTTCCTATTTGTCCCCTCCCCTGGAGGGGGGGGGGGGACAGGGAGGGGGGAAGCTCATATCAATCATTAAAACGAAAAACTGTTCTGAAATGGCGTTTTGTGCTAACCTGCCAGCCGTCCTGAAAGCCAGTCCCGCGGCAGCATGAGTGGAGTCCCCTTGCCACGCCTCACGCTTTTCAAAAAGATCCTGGTCATCACGCTGCTGCTTTCCCTGCTGCCGCTGTTCGTCTCCTCTGCCATCCTCCTGGTGAACCTGCAGTCGATCAGCAGCAAGCTAACCGAGGAGATAGCACGCTCAGACGACCGGCAGGCGACGCAGTCGCTGCAGATGAGGGCGCGGGACCTGGCCGAAAACATCCGCGACTTCCTGCACCAGTGCGAAAGCGACCTGCTCTACCTCTCCCGCTCCCGCCTGGACCGCCCGACGCTGCTCGGCTTTTACCAGACCCGACTGAGCGAGGTGTGGCAGCGCGGAGGGAGCGCAACCGCGGCCCAGGGGACCCACGAGTTCCGCCCCATCTACCGCTCCATCGCCATCATCGACCGCGACGGGATGGAACAGGCGGTTATCCGGAACGGCCAGTTCGTCCCCAAAGAAAAGCTGCGCAACGTGGCGGACCCGGCCAACACCGAGTTCAGGAGCGAAGATTACTTCCGCCGCGTGCGGGCGCTGAAACCCGGCGAGATCTACGTCTCGCATCTCGCCGGCTTCCACGTCTCGAAGCAGGAGCAACTGGCCGGGGCCAAGGACCCGGAAAGCGCCTACGACGGCAAGAACTACCAGGGGGGAATCCGGTTCGGCTCTCCCATCTGCGACGCCGGGGGGAACTTCGCCGGAATTGTGCTGCTGACCCTCGACCACCAGCACCTGATGGAGTTCACCCAGCACATAGACCCCGGCAAGGGCTTCGCCACCCTCTTCCCCTCCTACCAAAGCGGCAACTACGCCTTTCTTTTCGACGACGAGGGATGGATCATCACCCACCCGAAGTTCTGGGACATCCGGGGCGTGGACCAAAGCGGCAGGCAGGTCCCCCCGTACACGGCGCAGTCGAAAGAGGACGATGTCGAGCGAGGCCGCATCCCCTTCAACCTGGACCACGCCGGCTTCATCCACAAAAGCTACCCCATGGTCTCCGCCGCGGTCAGGAACCGGGAGGAGGGGTACGTCGACATCACCAACGTGGGGGGCGCCAAGAAGATCATGGCCTACGCCCCCATCTTCTACGACACAGGCGACTACGCTAAGCACGGCGTCTTCGGCGGGGTGACCATCGGCTTCCAGGTGGACCAGTTCCACGAGGCCTCACGAAAGGGAAGCCGCCTGATCAACAGGCAGCTTGGGGAGCACCGCAGGACCAGCGCCCTGATCATCCTCGCCACGGCCCTGGTCTCGGCGCTCTCGGCCTGGCTTCTGTCGCGCGGCATCAGCGTCCCGCTGAGGCAACTCACCGAAAGCGCGGGCAAACTCGCCGCTGGCGACAGCCACGTAAGGGTGGCGGTGAATTCCAACGACGAAATCGGGGTGCTGGCATCCACCTTCAACTACATGGCGGACGAGCTCGACCTGAGGAAACAGAGCATTCTCTCCACGCTGGAACAATTGCGCAAGTCGCGGCTCGAGATACTGGACGAGCGCAACTTTAAGGAGAGCGTGCTGGAAAGTATCTCCAGCGGCATCGTCACCTTCTCCCCGGATGGGCGCATCACCTCAATAAACCGGACCGGCCGGCTCTTTCTGGGCGAGGATCTCCCTGCAGAGACCCACTACACGGCGGTGTTCAAGGGATGGGGCGTCATGAACGAAAGGATCTCGCAGGCCCTCTCCCAAAAGTCCGGGTACGGGCGCGAGACCTTCCGCTTCGATCACGGTCATGGCAAGACCCACTTCGACGTAGGGTTCTTCCCCATAGGCGCCGACGCCGAACAGGGGCTCACCGTAACGCTGAGAAACGAGACCCAGCGGGAGAACCTACACGAGGAGATGATGCGCCTGGACCGGCTCGCCTCGCTGGGAAAGCTCTCCGCCGGCATAGCCCACGAGGTGAGGAACCCGCTCACCGGGATCTCGCTGCTGCTTGACGATCTGCACGACCAGGCGAGCGCCAACCCGCAGGACCGTGACCTGATCAAAAGGGCCCTGATCGAGATCGAGCGGGTGGAAAAGCTGGTCAGCGCGCTCTTGAACTACTCCTCGCCGGTGCGCGCCGAGTTCAGGGAGTGCGACCTGAACCGGCTGGTCTGCGACACGGTCCTTTTGATGCGGCGCCAGTGCGAACGGCAGAAGGTGCAGTTGAACCTGACCGAGGGGGATGTTCCCCCGCTGCGGCTGGACCCGGAAAAGATAAAGCAGGCCGTGCTCAACATCATCAAGAACGCACAGGAAGCCCTCCCGGAGGGGGGGCGTATCGACGTCGTCACCTCGGCGAAGGACGGGTACGCCGTGATCAGCATCTGCGATGACGGACCGGGCATAGCATCGAAGGACCTGCCGCTCATCTTCGAGCCTTTCTTCACCAGGAAGGGGGCCGGCACAGGCCTTGGGCTTTCCATCACGCAGAGGATAGTTGAAGAACACCAGGGGAAGGTGCGCGTTGAAAGCGCGCCGGGAAAAGGGACTCGTTTCACCGTAGAACTGCCGTTATGCCCCCCTTAGGGGTCGGGCAGTGAAACCAGGGTACAGAAATCAGCGCAAGCGGGAACAAAAGCCATGGAAAAGATCCTGATCATAGACGACGAAGCCTTCATCTGCGAGAACGTGCAACGCATCCTGTCCGGCGAGGGGTTCGAGGTCCGCGCCGCCGGCTCGGGAAAAGAGGCGCGCGACATCGTGGCCGGCGAAGAGATCGACCTGGCCCTGCTCGACCTGAACCTAGGCTCCGAGGACGGCATCGAGGTGCTGAAGTCGCTCAAGGAGACGGACCCGGAACTGCTGGTGATCATCATCACCGGGTACGGGTCGGTGGAAAGCGCCGTAGAGTCCCTGCAGCTCGGCGCCTTCCACTACATGAAGAAGCCGTTCAAGGCTGATGCGCTCAGGCTGATAGTCAAGCTCGCCCTGAAGACCCAGACCTTGAAGCGCGAGGTCCGAAAGCTAAAGCGCAACAACTCCCCCCTCCCGGGGCGCTCGCCGATAATCGGCAAGAGCGAGGCGTTCCAGGAGATGGCGGCCCAGGTGCGCGAGATCGCCCGCATCCCCTCCACGGTGCTCATCACCGGCGAATCGGGAACCGGCAAGGAGGTCGTGGCGCGCGCCATCCACGACCTATCCGACCGCAGGGAGCACCCCTTCATCGCCATCAACTGCGCCTCCATTCCCGCGCCACTTTTGGAAAGCGAGCTCTTCGGGCACGAAAAGGGGGCCTTCACCGGCGCCAGCGGGCGCAAGAAAGGGCTCTTCGAGGAGGCGCACCGCGGCACCATCTTCCTGGACGAGATAGGCGAGATGGACATGGCGATGCAGGTTAAGCTCTTGCGCGTCTTGCAGGAGAGAAGCATCAGGCGCGTGGGCGCCGTCAAGGACATCGAGATAGACGCGCGCGTGATCGCCGCCACCAACCGGGACCTCGCCAAGCGGATCGAAGAGAAGAGTTTCCGCGAAGACCTCTTCTACCGCCTCAACGTCTTTCCCATCAACATCCCGCCGCTTCGGGAGCGCCCCGCAGACATTGCCGCCCTCTCCGCCTACTTCCTGGACAGCTTCAGCCGCTCCTTCGGCCGCGACTTCCGCGACGTCTCTGCCGAGGCTGAGCTACTGATGGCCCAATACGCGTGGCCCGGCAACATCAGGGAGCTTAGGAACGTCATCGAACGCATCTGCATCATGCGCAGCGGCCCGACCCTTCTCCCGGAACATCTGCCCCAGGAGATCAAAAGCTGCGTGGCCGTGCCCCCCCTGCCGGCCGAGATGCCCGTAACCGTCGCCGCCGACCTCGGACTGGAGGAGGCTGTGAGCGCCATCGAGAAGTCGCTCATCCAGCAGGCCCTCCAGAAGACGGGGTGGAACGTCTTGCAGACTGCTGTCAACCTGAAGATCCCCCGCGGCACCCTGCGCTACAAGATGGAGAAGTACGGCCTGATGCAATAACCCGCCTGCCGCACCATCCCCCCTGGCAACAATTCGCCACTTATGTGGCGGATTTCAGCCACCGCCCTTTAGTAAACCGATATTTCACTTCAGACCCATGCATTAATTCAGACACTTACAATGGTTCATTAATGGCATCGCTGTTGCATTAAAACGATGTGTCGTATACGAAAAGGCGGGTTCTCCCTCACCGCCTGCGCATCGAGATTTTTTCAAGGCGGCAGTCGCCTGGGAATAGATAAGGCAGCACAAACCCCAAGGAGGAACACCTATGAGTCTCAAAGCATGTCTGAAAGCACTGGCCATGGCAGCAGCGCTCGCCCTGCCGCTGAACGCAGTCGCAGCACCGGCGCCGATCGTGATCAAGTTCAGCCACGTCGTGGCGCAGCACACCCCGAAGGGGCAGGCGGCCGACTACTTCAAGAAACTGGCTGAAGAGCGGACCAAGGGAAGGGTCAAGGTCGAGGTATACCCCAACAGCCAGCTCTACAAAGACAAGGAAGAGATGGAGGCGCTGCAGCTAGGCGCGGTGCAGATGCTGGCCCCCTCCCTCGCCAAGTTCGCGCCGCTGGGCGTCAAGGAGTTCGAGGTATTCGACCTCCCCTTCATCTTCGACAACTACCAGGAACTCCACAAGGTGACCCAGGGACCGGTCGGCGCGAAGCTCCTGAAAAAGCTCGAGCCCAAGGGTATCTTAGGCCTCGCCTACTGGGACAACGGCTTCAAGGTGATGAGCGCCAACAAGCCGCTTAAGGCTGTCAGCGACTTCCGCGGGCAGAAGATGCGCATCCAGTCCTCCAAGGTGCTCGACTCCCAGATGCGCGCGGTAGGTGCCATGCCGCAGGTGCTCGCCTTCTCCGAGGTGTACCAGGCCCTGCAGACCGGCGTCGTGAACGGCACCGAGAACCCCCCGTCCAACCTCTACACCCAGAAGATGCACGAAGTGCAGAAATACGTAACCCTCTCCGACCACGGCTACCTGGGCTACGCCGTCATCGTCAACAAGAAGTTCTGGCAGGGGCTGCCGGCCGACGTCCGCACCATCCTCGAAGGGTGCATGAAGGACGCGACCAAGTACGCAAACGACATCGCCAAGAAGGACAACGAGGAGGCGCTGGCCGCCGTCAAGAAATCCGGCCGCAGCCAGTTGATCAGCCTCACCCCGCAGGAGCGCGCCGCCTGGAAGAAGGCGATGGACAAGGCGCACAAGGACAACATGGGGCGCATCGGCGCCGACATAGTCAAGGAAGTGTACGCTGCCACCGGCTACAACCCGAGCTAGCTTGACCGTTTCACCGCGACACCAGGGCCGCTGCGGCTGCCGCAGCGGCCTTTTATCGAGTTTTTCCAGGAGACGCCCATCATGATGAAGTATCTTGACCATTTAGAGGAAATCATCATCACCTTCCTCATCGGCGCGGCGACCGCCATCATCGCGGTCGCGGTCGTCCATCGTTACCTTTCGGGGTTGCCGATCCCCGGCCTGCAGGACTGGCTGCTCGGCATAAACCTGAGCTGGGCCCAGGAGCTCTGCATCTACATGTTCGTCTGGATGGCCAAGTTCGGAGCAGCCTACGGCGTCCGTTCCGGGATCCACGTCGGGGTCGACGTGCTGGTGACCCGACTCCCGGACTCCTGGCGCAAGACCACCGTGATCATCGCCATCATGGGCGGCGCCCTCTTCACCGGGCTCATCGGCACCCTGGGCGCCAAATTCGTCTGGGAAAACGGTTTACATTACGCGCTCTTAAACAAGCTGGGCATGGACGTAACCGAACTCTTCGAAGGGCCGATCACCCCCGACCTCGAGTGGCCCACTTGGATCGTCTACTCCGCCGTTCCCTTGGGCTCGTATCTCATGTGCTTCAGGTTCCTGCAGGTCGGCTGGGCGTTTCTGCACACTGGAGAACTGCCGCACCATGACCACACTCACGTCGACGGTATCGAAGAGATACCTGCGATGGACTCGACGCAGGCGCTCGAGGAGTACGAAGTACACAAGTTCAACGGCAAGGATGGGGGTGCGAAATGAGTTCTGCAGTTGCTGGCTGGGAGCAGTTCTCCAAGAAAAAGGCGGCCACCTGGCTTGCGGGTATCGCCGTGGTCCTCGGGTTGATAGCGACCCTTGGCAGCACCGGGATCGTCTTCGCCCTGCTGCTCGCGCTGATGCTGACCGGGATGCCGATTTCCATCGCGCTCGGCCTCACCGTCCTTACCTTCCTCTTCTTCTTCTCGGAAGTGCCGACCGAAGCGGTGGCGATGAAGCTCTTCACCGGAATTGAGAAGTTCGAGATCATGGCGATCCCCTTCTTCATCCTGGCAGGGAACTTCCTGACCCACGGCGGCGTGGCGAAGAGGATGATCAAGTTCGCCACCTCGATGGTGGGACACTGGCACGGCGGCCTGGCTCTCGCCGGCGTCATGGCCTGCGCCCTCTTCGCCGCCGTTTCCGGCTCGAGCCCCGCGACGGTGGTCGCCATAGGCTCCGTGATGCTCCCCGCCATGGTGCGCGCCGGCTTCCCCAAGCGCTTCGGAGCGGGGGTAATCACCACCTCGGGGTCGCTGGGTATCCTGATCCCCCCCTCCATCCCGATGGTCATCTACTGCGTCGCCACCAACTCCTCGGTCGGGGCGATGTTCATGGGGGGCGTCATCCCCGGCCTGATGCTGGCAACCCTTTTGGGGCTCGTTTCCTGGTGGAAGGCAAAGAAGGCGAACTACCCGCGCATGCAGAAAGCAACCTGGGGCGAGCGCTTCAAGGCGTTTAGGGAGAGCATCTGGGGCCTTTTGCTGATCGTCATCGTCCTCGGGGGGATCTACAGCGGCCTCTTCACACCGACCGAAGCGGCGGCCATGAGCGCCGTCTATGCCTTCATCATCGCCGTCTTCGTCTACCGCGACGTCCCCTTCAAGAAGATCCCGAAGGTGCTCCTCGACTCGGCGAGCATGTCGGCCATGCTCCTTTACATCATCACCAACGCGGTGCTCTTTTCCTTCCTGATGACCCACGAGCAGATACCGCAGCTCATGGCGGACTGGATCCTCGCGCACAACCTGGGGGTGGTCTCCTTCCTGCTGGTCACCAACGTGCTGCTGCTTCTGGCCGGGAACGTGATGGAGCCCTCCTCCATCATCCTGATCCTCGCGCCGATACTGTTCCCGGTGGCGATGCAGTTGGGGATCGATCCGATCCACTTCGGCGTGCTGATCACGGTGAACATGGAGGTAGGGATGTGCCACCCGCCGGTGGGGCTCAACCTCTACGTCGCCAGCGGCATCACAAAGATGGGGATCTCCGAGCTCACGGTGGCCGTGTGGCCCTGGCTCATGGCGATGTTGGGGTTCATGCTGCTCGTCACCTACGTCCCCTCCATCTCGCTCTGGCTTCCCAAGGCCCTGGGGTATTGAGACTTATCAGCTTGGCAATAAAAAAGGCCTGTCACAACGACAGGCCTTTTTTAACGCCCTTCCAAAACGGGTAGCCTCGACCGTCCGGCAGATGTTATAGTGCGCTTGATTTTGCAGGGAAAGGATGGGGAATGAAAAAACACATCAACATGCTGCGGGAATTTTCGGTGCCCCTTCTCGCGGGGGTGATCGTCGCGCTTTGCTGGGTCAACCTGTCACCGCAAAGCTACCACCACTTCACCCACGAGCCGTTGTTCGGCCCGCTCAGTTTCCACTTCCTCGTCAACGACATCTTCATGGTGTTCTTCTTCGGGATCGCCACCGCCGAGATAACCCAGAGCTGTCTTCCCGGAGGCGACCTCCATCCGCTGCGCAAGGCGGTCAACCCGCTTCTGGCAACGGCAGGAGGTGTGATCGGTCCTATACTGGTATACCTCTGCCTGAACGCCATCATAGGAGGGCCCGGGTTCCAACGTGGCTGGGGGATACCGACCGCGACGGACATAGCCTTGGCGTGGCTCATCGCAAGCATCGTTTTCGGCCGCCAGCATCCGGCAATATCCTTCCTGCTGCTGCTGGCCATCGCCGACGACGCCATCGGATTGGCAATCATCGCCGTATTCTACCCTGACCCCAATTTCCCGGCCGCTCCGCAATGGCTCATTCTGGTCGTATGCGGCATGGCGGGGGCGGCCATATTGCGCAGGTTCAACACCAGGAACTACTGGCACTATCTCCTTGTCGGGGGGGGGCTCGCCTGGATCGGTCTTTACAACGCCCATCTGCACCCGGCCCTGGCGCTAGTGTTCGTCGTGCCGTTTCTGCCCCACGCTTCCCGCGAAAAGATGCACCTCTTCGAGGAGGACCCGAAGGACAGGTCACCGCTTTCGACCTTCGAACACCACTGGAAGGTGCTGGTCGACTTCGGCCTATTCACCTTCGGCCTGGCCAACGCCGGCGTCGAGTTCGCCAGCATCGGCACGGCTACCTGGCTCGTCTTCGCCTCATTGGGCATTGGAAAGACCGCCGGCATATTCATCATGGCGCGGATCGGGCATCTGCTCGGCTACCCCTTACCTGAACACATCGGCACCAAAGAGTTGGTGTTGGTTGGCCTTGTTGCCGGAACCGGCCTGACTGTGGCCCTCTTCGTTGCGGGGGAGGCGTTCACGGACCCCACGGTCCAGGGTGCTGCCAAGATGGGAGCCTTGTTCAGCGCCGCTTGCGGCGTGATCGCCATAGCGGCAGGGAGGATCGCGAAGGTGCGGCGCATCAGCTGAAGCCTTCCAGTTATGGCTCCTGCTGACGATCTGGTGGGGATTTACGGTAAGGGATTCAGGCTACCAGGTCCGGAAATGGCCCGAATCTATGTGGACGAAGCCCGGCTGCGGGTAGTAGCCGACACCGCCGGCGGCGAGGGCCAGGGCCGAGCGGCGGATCTGGGCCAGCCCGAAACTCGGTATGGCAAGGTCGATCGCCATACCTTTCATGTGCAGGCTGTTCTTCGCGACGCCACTGGATTTGCTGCGCAGCTTCGCGTTGTAGGAGGGGGAGCGGTACCCGGAGATGACATGGATCTCGTTGTTCCCACCGAGCGTGTTGTCGAGCCGGTTCAGGTACTCGATCACCCTCAGGTCCATCGTGGTCATCTCGTTGGTGTAATGGCAGCGCAAGAGCCAGTTGATCGCCTGCAGTGCCTCCTGGCAGTATTCACCCATGGCGTTTCGGTAGGTCACGGTGAGGCGCTCGTTAAGGTTCAGGTTGTACAGGGAAAGCTTACCTTCCGGAAGACCGCCCGCTTCGTTCCCGTCGAGGACCCTGGCGAAGGCGGACTTAGCGCCCAAGAGCGTCGCGGCGACAAAGGCCGACGACTTGAGAAACATCCTGCGGCAAAGCATTGTATCTTTCAAATAAATCCCCTCAAAAACGGATACTTATCTCAACAACGTTCCTCCTTGCTACCATAATGCAGCCCCCTATGTCAACCCCCACGCAGAAAGATTCAGGTATGCGTCTCTCCTGGTGCGTTGCTCAGACGTCCCCACATTTTCTTCCTGCCAGCGGTTCCAGTTAAGTTGCTAATGTGGCTTTGTGTGATCTTTTTTATTAAGTGGCGCCAATCCAAAGACGAACGGGACCTGCCATGAAACTGCCCTATGCCACGAAGACCACTGCCATGATGTCCGGTATGAGCCTCGCCGTAATGCTCTCCACAGGAGAGCACCTAACCGGTCCGGTGAGCGCGCTCTTCAGCATAACCGGCGCCATCTGGTTCCCTGTCTCCATAGCCGTGTTCGTCCACGGCAAGCAGACCATCGAGTATAAGATCCAGTCGCTGCGTGGCGAGCGCCCCTACATCGACATCCCCAAGGACATCACCCCCCGTGCCCTGATCTGGTTTTCTTCCACACTCGCCACCGCCTGGGCCCTGAGTCGCTGGTTCGAGAAGGGATGACGACATCAAAAAAGGGGCCGTCCTTTACGGACCGCCCCTTCACTTTCCATCGTCTGAAATCAATTTTGAACCGCGCTTGCCCCTTCCTTATTTCTCGCCGGAGGGAGCGGGTTCTTCGAGCACCTTCCTGATCGCCTTTATCATCTCCACAGGGGAGAACGGCTTCTGGATCATCCTGAAATCGTCGTTGGCATGCAGGTGGTCCGGACGATACCCGCTCATGAAGAGGACCTTGGTCCCTGGGTGCAGTTCCTTTATCTCCCTGAAACAGGTAATACCGTCCTTGCGCGGCATGACCACGTCCATTACCACCAGATTGATTTCCTGATGATTCTGCTGGAACTTGTCCAGGGCATCCTGCCCGTCTTCTGCGAGGATCACGTTGTACCCGTAACTGGCAAGGAAGTCCGACAGCATGTCCCTAAGCTGCTTTTCGTCGTCCACAATTAGGATGGTTTCGTTTCCTTGATAGCAGTTATGCCCGTTGTTCATCATGATCTCCATACTGCTGATCCAGTCGATCTTGCCGCAACCGCCATCAATTCTCAGTTTTTCAGGCGTGTTTATCTTGAGGATAAACTCTGCTTCATAGAGAAGACTGGACGCAGTGGCATTCAGCGCACCCGCGAGAGCGAAAACGGACACTAGGCTTGGCTGTTGTTTCCCACCCTCAAGGTTCGAAATGAATTTGCGGTCCAAGGAACTGGCTGTGGAAAGCTTTTCCTGAGAGAGGTTGCGCTCCCTTCTAAGTCTTCTGATAACAATGCCGAACGCCTCTTCAATCGTCACAAACAAGCCTCCCAATATTTGGTGATACTTTATATCAGAACTTACTTAAAAATACTGTAGACAATTAACCTCATTGCCATGAAAATTTGCTAATGCGCTTGATACGGGATCGTTACCGTGATACATCCATGCCTTGACAGCCGTGCCGGATACCCGGCAGATGCCCTCCACGCTCTTCCCCTAAGGCGTGGTATAATCAGCGCTTTGACGAAATCAGGTGCACAAGAGGGGGTGGGAGCATGTCAAGCTTTCGGGAACATTCTATGAGGCTCGTGGCAGTCTGGACCCTGGTGCTCAGCTTCTCATCCGTCGCCGGCAGCAGGGAGAGCACGCCGCCGACTCCGGCAAAGGAGTCCCCCCCCACCATCACCCTGACCCCGATAGCGAAGGGGTTGAAGCAGCCGACGGCCATCGCCCACGCAGGAGACGGGAGCAACCGCCTATTCATAGTGGAACAACGAGGGACGGTGCAGGTACTGCGCAATGGCATGCCAGGCAGCGACCCTTTCCTCGATATCCGGCGGCTGGTAAAAGCCGGAGGCGAACAAGGCCTTTTGGGCCTTGCCTTCCCGAAGGATTTCCGGTCGTCCAAAACCTTCTACGTGAACTACACCAACAGGGTCGGTGTGGGGAACACCGTGATAGCGAGCTTCCGGACGGACCGCGCTACCGACCATGCCGACAACTCTACCCGCAAGGAGATACTGGGGATAGTTCAACCCTATGCCAACCACAACGGCGGCCAGTTGGCATTCGGACCGGACGGTTTTCTCTACATCGGGACCGGCGACGGGGGGAGCGGCGGAGACCCCCACGGCAACGGCCAGAAGCGGGACACGCTCCTTGGGAAGCTTTTGAGGATACAGGTAGGGGCAGGCGGAACTCCCTACGTGATCCCCAAGGGTAACCCATTTGGCAACGAGATCTGGGCCTACGGTTTGCGCAACCCATGGCGCTTCTCCTTCGACCGCGCCAACGGCGACCTCTACATTGCCGACGTTGGGCAAAACGAGGTTGAGGAAATCGACTACCTCGCTGCGGGGACCGGCAAAGGGGCGAACTTCGGCTGGAACGTGATGGAGGGAAACCGCTGCTTCAAAAAGCAGAAGTGCGACCGAAGCGGCATGGTCGCGCCGGTAGCGGAATATTTCCACGGCAAGGGGGACTGCTCGGTGACCGGCGGCTATGTCTACCGCGGCAAGATCGAGCAGCTTAAAGGCATCTATTTGTACGGAGACTACTGCAGCGGCCGTATCTGGGGGCTGCGCCAAAGTGGCGGTAAATGGGTCAGCCAATTGCTGCTCGAAACTCCATACCGGATTTCCACCTTCGGCGAGGATGAACAAGGCGAAGTTTACCTGGCGGACTACGGCGGCGGGACCATCTACCGCATAGGCGTACCTTGAACGAGGTGCGTCAGTTAAAAAAATTCAGATTAAGCTTTACGTAAGTTACGGATCATGATAAAAAGCAAACCAAACTCGGTTGGTTAAAAATGTAGTTCTTACCCCCTGCCAGTGATGGCAGGGGGGCTTTTTTTGTGCAGTGCTGCCCCAGTTACCCCACCTGACCGCCGTAGCCTCAAGTACTCCTTTTTCGCTTCATTGACTTGCCTTACTACACTTGCAGCGCGCAAGGTGAAGACGGTATCTATCGGCACGCCTCCGCTCTCCAGCATCTTCGCTGTCCATCTGTTGCAGGTATTGGTGATGAGGTAATAGTCCTCCCCCTTGAAGAACCTGTTATCCCCTGTAGGTCGTCCCTTCAAAGGATAAGGGTGGTTTTGCTGGTCGAACTCGAAGCTCGCCCGCAGCCTGTCTTTCAAGTGCTGCAGTCCCTCTTGTGACAGGTTGAGCTCGATAACCCCTTTGCCGCTGTAGAATGTTGCCGGAGGCGCCGGAAGGGATACGACATGCATGACGCTCGGGTTTCTCCACAATACTGCCTTCAAAAAGATGGGCGCCGTGACCTTATCCGCCTGGTAGAACTCCGCTTCTCCCCAGCCGAACTCGTAGTACTGGCCGGGAATGAGGAAATCCTGGACGAATCCCAGTTCCGGCCCCAGATCCCCTTTCGACAATACAATACCGGTGTGCCAGCCGTGGGTCACCACGTACACCGACCGCTCCTCAGCTTTCGAGGCTGGCAGATATTTCCATTTTTTCCCGGCGGCGCATCCGGCCAGCATCAGCAACAGCATCAGGGAAAATATCAGCAACATCCGCGCTTGTCGCGGCAGCAGGCTCTCCAAAGCAGGCACGTTAGCGCGAGAACTAACGATCACGCTATTTTTCGAGAATTCATTGGACTGAGTACATTTGCCTCGAAGCGGTACATGGGACCGAAGGTTCCCCCTTTTGAGAAGGTTCTTCGAACAATTCCGGGGATCCGAGGCGATTTGCCCAGGAAGCGCTGCACCAGACCTGACGTTCCCCCCTTTGCGAAGGGGGGACAGGGGGGATTTGCCTGAGAACCAAGGCATTTCCATGTGCACCTCCGAGTCTTGGGAAGGGTCATCAAAGAATTCCAGGTGACGTAATTAAACCACAAAGGGCTGCACGGGCCAACCGTCTCCCCCTTTGGGATTTGCTCTTACACAAGCCCCTTCGCCAGCGGCTGATGATGGACGATGTGCAGGCTCTTGCAGGCCCTGGTGATCGCCACGTAAAGCAGATTACGGTCAGGATCCGTCTGACGATAGTCGTACGAGCTTGGGTTGTAGAGGATGACGTGGGAGAACTCCACCCCCTTTATGGCATGGGCGTGAATGACCTGGACGCCGGGCGAGAAGGAAATCTCCCCCTCCGGATGCAGCCCGCGGACCCCGGCAAGCGCGGCATGGAGGGCTTTTATGTCCGCTTTCTTTTTGCAGATGACACCGGTAAGAGAACCGGGTGCGGCCTGCACCAGCGCTTCGACGAGCTGCCGCATCTTTGCCATCGACTCCGTGGAGGTCTTGGTAGCGTGGAATTCGACCACGCCGGCATGCGCCCTTGAAGCATCGACCTTGCGACCGCTGACCTGAGCGGCCAAGTCGACGATCTCCTTTGGGCAGCGGTAGGAAACCGTCAGGTTCTCCTTTTCGAGCCCCTGCGAGTGGAGCTGGGCCATGACGCTGGAAAACCCTTGAGAGTCGAGGAAGCTTAGGATCTGCTGTTTTTCGTCGGCGCATATGGTGAGGCTTCGCGCCGGGGAAGTAGCGGCCACTATGGTCCGCAGTTCAAGCGACGAGAGGTCCTGAGCCTCATCGACCACGATGTGGTCGTAGGCGTTCAGCGCCCCCAAAACGACGGTGCCGGCAGGACGCCGCAGTTGAGCCAGCCGCAAAAGGATGCTGATATCGGAGAAGGAAAGCACCCTCTCCTTGGCTTCGAACTTCCTCTCCGCCTCCCGCCGGAACGTCTCCCCTGAATCCTGGAATAAGGTGGAAACCACGTACTCCTGCATCAGGAAACGCCAGAGATCGGTCACCGGTTCGATCTTGGAGGTCTCCTTCACGTACTTGGCAAGAAGGGCCGGCATCAGGCTGCTTTTTTTCTGCGCGCCGAAGGGGTCATCGAAGCTCGTTTTCAGCGAGTGCACACCAAGAGCGGCAAGCGCCGTCAGCGACCAGGCGCTGTAGGTATCGACCCGCACCGGACCAAGCAGCGTGTCGCTGCTCTGCTTCACGTAGTCGCGCAACACCCGGTTGAACATGAGAACGATGCAGCGCTCCGGGCGGTACTTCTCCGGCGCGTCGAACATGAGGAAAGAGAGCCTGTGGAGCGCCACCGTCGTCTTCCCCGCGCCCGCCGCGCCGTTTATCACCACCACCCCTTCCCTTTGCTTGGTGATGGCGCGGAACTGCTCCGGTGAGATCAGGGCGGCTATCGAATCCACCATCCGGTGGTCCTCGGTGCGCTCCTTGGTGTCCGCGGTCGACTCGCAGGCCGATCCGTTCTTGTGCCACTCCCCGCCGCGCAGCTCGTACACCTCGGAAGGTGTCTCGATCCGGGTGAGGGCCTTTCGGCTGATGGCCACCTTGTCCCTGCGGGTGATCACCCCTTCCCTCTCCACCCCCCTGATGGTGAGTTCGTACTCCTCGCCGATATCGTACCCCTCGTAGAAAGGGCCCGTGATCTCGGCCTTCCTCCAGTCGACGATGGCGACCCGCTGACCGTCCATGAGCGTCTGGTTGCCGATCAGGTATTCCTTTTTGCCGATCCTCTTGTCATTGTCATGGATGCCGAGAATGCCGAAGTAGGGAGAGGCCTGCTGGGTGAATTCGTGCAGGTATTTGCGCGGAGAGTGGTGCCCGTGTTCGACCAGCTTCTCGGTGAGGTCGTTCTTCTCGTGCCACCCGACGGCGTTGAGGCGCTCCTGCTCAAGTTCCTTCGTGTATGCTTCGTGTTTCGCTATCGTCCGCAGGCGGTCGACCGCGTACCGCTCAATCGCCTCGTGAATCCCATCAAGTCGCGTCACTTCCTGCTCAACAATTTCCATCAAATCTCCGCCAGCGATAAAAATATCTACCCATAGGGGCATCCTCTACCTGCGACTGTTACGGCTCTTTTCGATAGCACATCGGCCAGAGCAGAGCTCAAATCGGATGGGACGCCCGCAAGTGGGACCAGACATTTTGTCAGATGTCACGGCGGACATCAATCCTTTCTTCAAGTGCAATTGTTCGTAAAGGGAATGCCCCCGTGATCTCGTCTAGTGGCTTCACTCCTCGCTGGACAAGCGGTGTCAGGTTTTTTTACATGTGATGTCCATGTATGTCGGAGACCTTTACATATTCAGGCATCGAAAAGGTGGCCAACGCTCTCAATGGATCATTTTAATTACACTTTTTTATTTGGCTAAGAATTTGCTGTTATTGTTCGCTGCGTGAACCGCTGATAACCCTAGATAAGGAGGAGTACAGGCATGAAAAAGATTACCGCGCTACTTGCAGGGTCAATGTTAATGCTGACGGCAGTAGGGGCCAGTGCTTATACCATTAACTACAACTTCGCAACACCATTGCCTGTAAATGGTGGTTATAGTTCCCCCTACAGTGGCGTCCAAGTAGAAACTTTTGACTCTCCTTTGCTTTGGAATTGGACGGGGGACTATTCTATTCGTACAGGTTCGACAAGTGGGGTAGCTGCTGCTCCGGCATTCATGAATCCGTTGTCTACCGCAGACGCCACCAAATATATCGCCGTACCCTATCGGAACGCGACCGGTACTGCTACGGCGACCCAAACACTAGCAGTGCTTGGCGACACTTTTAATTATTTCGGATTATGGTGGGGCTCTATTGATGGGGTTGGCGGCGGTCTTGGGATTAACAATGTGCTCAGCTTTTATAAAGACGGCAATCTAGTACAAACCGTCACCGGGGATGAAGTAATTCAGCCGTTAATAGCTTCAGGTAGCTGGACCAACTCTGACAACAACCGTTATGTAAACCTTTTAGATCTTCCTGAATTCGATGCATTTTCGCTCACCAGCTATGGTAGAGCCTTTGAGGCCGACAACATTGCTGTTGGTGCTGTTCCCGAACCATCCACCATCCTCCTCCTAGGTGCCGGTCTTGCCGGACTTGCCTTCTGTAGAAGAAAGAAAACCGTGTAAAGCTAGCAATAATGTGCTGCACAAAAAGATCATCAGACAGATCTTTTTGTGCAGCACATTGATATCCGACACAGGCCACCACCAGCCTTAGCCCTTGCCTCAAGCATACTGTGTCAGGCAAGAAAAAGCTCTGCTCAGTCGTGGCTTTTTCTTTGCACGAGCGAACCTTAAAACCCGCCCCGTTGATGGCACCTTCTGTGAAGGCAGGTGACCGAACCACTCGATCCTTAGCACTAAAGAACTCCCCCCTTTTGTCGCAGTGCAACTTAAGTATGACTGCAAGCTTACGTCCAGGCATCACTACAAATTCACAATTCCACGAGACAGCCGGGCTGCCGAAATATCAAAAATATTTGGCTTCCGTCTTTTTTGCGTTTAAATCATGTTGGCTGACAGGCGGATCAAATCGCAAAAATCAGAGGGAAGGAATTAGAGCGATAAAGGTCATGAAGTAGCTTCTCTTGCAAAACCAAGGGGCTCTGTAATGCAAGGTTTAAAGATGATAGACTTCGTAAATGGAGAATGTAAGGTTGTAAGGATGCGAGCAGTTTCGTGGACCTGTGGCGGAAGTCCAGAAGGAACCCTTGTAGCTTGTGCCTAAAATTTAAAGAAAGTTGTGGGTTTATATTCGAGTGGTTGGTTATGAGAAAGTGCTGAATGACTGCCCTGCCGGCTTTTGAGAATATGGCGTTTTCGCAATCCCCCGCCTCTTCCTTATCTGCAAGGAGTTGACGACGCACCTGAATCTAGGGACAGCAAGTAATTGCTGTTGCCAGCCAATGGGTAAGGGGTAACACCTAGGCTGAAAGGTTGTCATATTTTTTTCTTACGCCCCTTGCGATTAAAATAATCCAATATAACATTGAGGCGTGCCAGGTGACCACCAACAACAGAAGGAGGACCTATGCTACGCCTATCTTACGACCTGACAGGTAAGCCGAGCGTGTTCCTGAGCAACTCCCTCCGCTACTACAACGGCTTGAGCAGCCTGTCGATTTACCGCAACCCTCCCGAGCAGGCAGTTTCTCTAGCGCGACTGAAAGAGGGGCTAGATCTTTACGAGCAGAAAATGGAAAGCTCCATTAACTACGATCGACTTCAGATCAAGTTGCGTGACGACGCGAGGAAACAGCTCACCGACCTGTTCAAGAAAGTCATCGCCTACCTGCAGATGGTTGCGACGGAAGAAGACATACCTGTTCTTATGCAGGCTGGGATCGAAGTAAAGGGGCGGGCTCCTAAGAAAAAGACCGTTGTCGCACCGGCGTAAGGCTAACCAGTACATTCAATTGACCACTTTTCACCACAGCGCCTTAGGGAATCGGATAGTTTGTCCGGTTCATGAAGGCGTTTTTCCTTTCTCCGGAAGCCCCCCGTACTATCCGGACTCCCACCTTCGTTGACCCGATATCGATCTATCATCCTCGGTGCTCCGCTTACCGCTATTCGGATTCTCCGTTTAGCACCGATGGACTATCGTTTATCCAAGGTTGAAATGCGGTGCAAACCATGGTGGAGCGTCTGTTAAGAAAGATGGAGTGCCGTTTAAGGAATACGGAGCGTCGGTTAAAGGAGGATGGGTTGCCGTTTAAAGAGGATGGAGCGTTGTTTAAGAAAGTTGGAGTGCCGCTGAAAAAAGGTGTATATCCGAAAAGTCCAGATGGCGCTCCGCATACCATCTTCGTAGCTCCGTCCAACATAGACGGCATTGCCGTGACTGCAATGTGGTACTCCCTATTTTCTAACTGGTGGTCGCAGTTTTAGTTGAACGTCGTACCCGACAAGCAACTTGGATCACCGGTTCGGAGACTCGGCAGTACAATCAGACAAAACGGAGCACCAGTTGGATTATCCGGTGTTCCCTCGTGAGCGAGACAGCCCTCCATTTTCGCTAAGCCATGCTATATAGCCAGAAAACCTGGCTGTCGGTACAACTCACGGCCCACCGTAGAAGTGAAACCGGTGCTACCTTACCACCCAGGCGGATACCCATTTCCTTCCAAGGGACAATCGTGTTGTTTCCACGGGACCATCAAAGTTGTTAAACGGCGCTCCATTAAACATAGTCGGAGTATAAACAACTTTAAACGGTGCGCCGCTTAGCTTGATCGGACCACCGGTTTAGTATATCGGAGCACCGCATAGATCAAATGGAGTACCGGTTCAGTTAGATGGCGCTCTGTTTTTTTGCGATGGGACCTCTGATATTGCTGAACGGCGCGCCAGTGGTTTCGGCTTCATTTCATCAGTTTATAAATCTTTGCATCACTGTTGACGACTTGTTCTACCCATTCCCCCGCCTGGTAGTCGTAGATCCACTGGCTGATCAGGTACGGCATGGAGTAGCACTCTATTCGCAGGGATGGCTTGTATGCGATATGGCGCGTGGCATGGCGCTTTGCCTCCTCGATGCTGTGCACCAAGGGCTTGGTGGATTGGCCGTTTATATAAACAAAGAAAATTGCGTGGTTCATGGGTCCTCCAGAGCAACATCGTACGGGATTCCCAAGAAGCGGAATTATTTACAGATTCCAATGCTAGCAGGAAAGACGTGGGGGGCAAGTCGGGAGGGACAGCTCAGTTTGAATGGAAGTGGTTAGACAGAAGAGCCAAAGCGAGGCACTACGTGCTTGTACTTTCTAATAATATGCCGAACCGGTCACGGTGGAAGCATCATATCATAGGGGATAGAACGCCTTGCCGTGTGCTAGAACCGTTTCTTTGAGTTTTTGCTGAGTCAACCTGTCAAGATGCAAAACATCAAGCTTGAAGACCAGTTCCAACTCATCCAGATCGCTCAGAACCCTGGCAAATTCGGTATCTTCCATGTTAGGCGCGATTACGGCAAGATCGATATCGGAGTAGGGTTTTTCGACGCCCTTAGCCCGTGAGCCGAAAATGAGCACGCGCTCGATCTTCGGATACTTGTCAAATACCCGGGCAAGGTCCAGATAGTGCCGCCGTGCCAGGCCGAAGATCAATCGTTCGTCTTCCATAAAAGTGCCTTTTGCGCCAACTGCTGAAACAGATACACGCCCTCCCCGACAACAAAGGCATAGACCTCTTCGGCTAACTCTTCGTTATAGGTATGACTGGTCATGTTGCGTATTTTCTGTAGGTCAGTCCAGGCATTGCCATCCTCAATAAAGCCAGCTTCAAGTGATGCCTGCATGGTTTCACGGGGAGTCTTTGCAAAGATATCTTCCTGCTCCAATCGCAGCTTCAGCATTTTCCAGGCCAGTTCATGGGTGAACTCAAAACGCTGGATCACTGAGTCCCTTACGAATTCATCTTTGGGCTGGCCTGTAGCCTTTTCAAGTTGACCAAGGGCCTTAAGGTAGTCGGAGATCCTTTCGCCCAATCGTTCGATGTCCATAGTCCCCCCATTGTCAACGAAAAGCATATGCTAAGACTGTGATTCAGTAAAGACAGTTATATTTCTAAAACGAAAAATGGGTCACGGCATACTTGCCGTGACCCATTGATTTTTATTGGCGTCCCCGAGACGATTCGAACGTCCGACCCCTTCCTTAAGAGTAAACATATACTATCCATTCAAACGGTTTCAGCCCTCCCCTATCATTACCACAATTCTTTCTTAATAGCTTGACACAACAGATGTTTAGCTGTAAATGTATATTCAGCCTGTTTCATAGAAACTCACCCAAGCCCCATCAAAAACGGCAACAAAACGGCAACAGAAAGAGGCAACAACATGGCTGACATGCTGACAGATCTTTTCGTTAAGGGACTGAAGCCGGGAGAGAAGGAATACACGAGGCGGGAAAAGGGCGGTTTCGGCGTCCGTGTCCATCCTGGCGGTCGCAAGACGTTCTTCTATCTCTACCGCGTAGACGGCCACCGCCGTTTCTTGAACTTGGGCGACTATCCTGCCACTAGCCTAAAAGCCGCACGTATGGAGTACGAAGAGGCTCGTGCCAAAATAAAGGCGATAAAGGCTGGAAGGAATGATATTGTTGATCCCTTAGAGGTCAGGAAAACGAAAGCCGCCGAACGGGAAGAGAGACGAGCCGCCCACACTGTTAAGGAGCTCGTCAAGGAGTACCTAGAAAAGCACGCAGTCAACAAGCGGTCAGGGAAGGCCGATGAACGGCTGTTGAATGTTGAGATTGTTCCCGAATGGGGGCACCGGAAGGCAGAGGACATCAAGAAGCGAGACATCATACTTTTGCTTGAAAGCATCATTGAGCGTGGTGCGCCTGCCATGAGCAATCAAGTGCTGAAGATCACCCGCAAGATGTTCAACTTCGCAGTTGAGCGGGACATCCTCCCCCACTCCCCTTTTGCTGGCGTAAAGGCCCTAGCACCAAACAAGAGCCGGGAGCGGGCGCTTACTGAAGCTGAGATAAAGACGCTTTGGGCTACCATAGATAATGCCGCCATAAGCGACGATATCAGGCGGGCGATCAAACTGGTGTTGGTGACAGGACAGCGCCCTGGCGAGATAGCAGGCATGCACAGCGCCGAGATTGAAGGCCAATGGTGGACGATCCCTGCCGGGAGAGCCAAGAATGGCATGGAGCATCGGGTTTACCTTACCGCCAGCGCTCTTGAACTAATCGGACCGCTTACAGCAATTGACGAGGAAACCGGAGAAGAAGTGGCGAAGGGGAATATCTTCCCCTGCCCTCATAAGAAGAAAAACAAGCCCATTGAAGCCCACGCCCTAGCTGTCGCCGTCCGTCGCAATCTCAACTGGCCATTGCTCGACAAGGGCGGGAAACCCCTTTATGACAAAGAGGGGAACCACGCCACAGAAAACCGGCTAGGAGTCGACCAGTTCACCCCGCACGACCTTAGGCGGACCGCTGCCACTTTCATGGCCTCTATGGGCTTTATGGACGAGGTTATTGATGCAGTGTTAAGCCACAAAAAGCAGGGCATCATAAAAACCTACAACCGCCATAAATACGACCGGGAAAAGCAACAGGCGCTAGAGTCTTGGGAGCGCAAACTAAAAGCGATCACCGCCAGCAAAGAGAGCAATGTGATACCGATGAAGCGGAAAGTACGAAACTAAAAAAGGGGGGGGCTATGGAAGGAAACTGGCTATGGGGTCCATTTATCGCTTGTGTAGTTTACAGTCTGTATGCCATTGACAAACGACTGGAGAAAATTATCGATCTGCTTTTTGACATCAAGCAGGGATACAGAGACTGACTATTTCACAGGAGGGTGGAAATGAGTATCGACAGCAAAAGTTTTTTTGAAAGCACTGGTCACAACTTGGTTACACGCACGCAGCGGGTTTCGAATGGTGTATGGTTCCTGCAAAGCCTGCTAGCGGACAATCCACGCCGTGAGCTTGATAACGCAGAGTTCGCCGGTCTTGAGGCTATTCTTGAGGGATTGCAACACTCCTTAGACGTTGCAGTAGATGAATATCGTGGCGATGAAGCCCTTGCTTCAGAAAAAAGAAAACTGCAAGCAGTGTAATTGCGGTTTCGCGGGATAGGCCGACGGGCCGACAAGCCGCCTTTCCTGGGGCGGTTTCCCGCGATCATCTATCAGGGCGCTGCAGGAGGCGTTTTAGTGGACTTCCCAGAATACAAAGCCAGAATAGTGGGTTTTCACCGAATTTTAATGTTCTTGTGGATGATTCAGGAGAATAACTATCCTTTAAGCGATCTACAGAAGAAAAGGCTGGTTCAGGAATTCGTGCCTCTTCTAAGGCAGTGGTGCTCTTCTCCTCAAGAAAGTGATTATTTGCCCCACGTCGAATTGTCAGTTGCAACCTATTTGGAAATATATAGGACAAACAACGATCCAGACACTGCTTTAGAAGACACTCCATTTGTGCCGGATAATCTTAGTACGTTGACACCGGGAGTCTTAAAAAGTCTAAAACATGTAGACCTAATGGGTGACATTGACACTTTGACACGCCAAGCTGAAGTTGTTAAACAGGAGATAATAGCCCACGGAAAAGTTATGCGCGTTTTGTTTGATTATAGCAACGAACTTAATGGTGAAAAACCTCCTCTACTAAGCTTAGTTAAGGACTTCATAAGAGATAAAAATGGTAAAATTCTTTACCCATTCGAATACTGGCGTGACTGCGTTGAAGTTTGGATGAAAAAATTCTTCCACAATCACAGCAATGAACGAATAGCAAAAGAATTTAACTTCAGCACCAGTTCAAGTGGCACCTTAAGAGCAAGGCAAAAGCTGGTTTCAGATATGTTGTCTGAGGTAAATGATCTAATTGATCTTTTAAAGAGTAACAAATTCCCGCCAAAGATTCTTAGTGGAACGAAACAGCCGAGCGTAAAAGGATGATAAATGAAGAACCTTTAAATTATCATGATATTTATGCAAGCTGTTGAAATAGCAGCTATCGCAAAGAAAACCTCCTGTGTAGAGTTGAACCAACGGTTGCGCAACCGAAACAACTCTCTTTTGGAGGTTTTTTTATGCCTACCAGCATTGCACCGGAAATCATTCGGCCCAAGCATCTCCCCGCTGTAGTTGGTTTGTCGAGGACGTCAATCTGGCGGCTCGAAAGGTCTGGATCCTTCCCTAAACGCATACGCCTGTCCGCTGGGGCTGTTGGTTACCACCGTCACGAAGTTGATGAATGGCTCGCTAGCCGTCAGACCGTGACGGAGGGCTAGAACATGCCGACATCGACAAAGACAATCACAATAACTGACCGCAATGAAGCCAAATTCCTCCTTGCCTTAGGCTTTCCGTGGACTCCTGCCCCACAAGACTCCTGCACGCTAAATTTTGAGTTTGAAGCGACAGAGGATCTATTTGAAGCCCGCCGCGCATACTCCCTCAATCAACCCTGTCCCGTTCTCTCCTTTATCGCGGCAAGCCGCACCATAGACAAGTTGATCTATGAACACCGGCAGGCAAAGGGGGGACGGCAATGAATGAGATCGTGACCTTGCAGCACCGGCAGGCAGTAACCAGCAGCCTGACGGTAGCCAATGTATTCCGAAAGCAACACAAGGACGTGATACGCGCCATTGACAATTTAGTTGCGGATCTTGAGAACGAGGGGATTTCGCAGCGCAATTTTGCGCCACGAGAATACACCGACGAGCGCGGAAAGACGTGGCCAATGTACGAAATGAATCGCGATGGCTTCAGCCTTCTAGCAATGGGGTTCACTGGGAAGAAGGCGCTGGGATTCAAACTAAAATACATCGACGCCTTCAACCACATGGAGCGGTTGCTACTGAACCAGCAAAACCTCTCATGGCAGGAGCAGCGAGATGGCAACAAGATCGGACGCAGGGCAGAAACAGACGCGCTTGCCGAGTTCGTGGACTACGCCACCGCTCAAGGTAGCCAATCGGCGCGGTTCTACTATGCCAACGTAACAAACATGACGTACAAGGCGCTAAACCTCGTTAAGCAGTCGGGGCCTCAGAGCCTGAGGGATTCAATCGATACAATGCAGCTTTCCTTCTTGACCTCTGCTGAATATCTGATTCGCGATGTCATGCAAACAGGGATGGCGGCGGGGATACAGTACAGAGACATTTTCCAGCAGGCAAAAGACGCCGTAACCGCTTATGCCGCTACCTTGCCAGGGCAGCGCCTTCTAAGGGCATAGGGGGCGGCGTGGGGAAGAAATCAAGAGATGGCAACAGATTCAAACTACCACCGTTTACCCCTCTACTAAACGAAGAGATGGACTCTAAAGCCTTTTCCGAGCTTTCAGGTAGCGCCGTCAAGGTCTTGATGTGGTTCAAGCGCACAGACGGGAAGTTAAGGCGGCTGGATGCCCTAGGTTACAGCGGCGTGTTTGACTTCACCTATACGGAAGCCGAGCGGCGAGGATTCGCAAGGCGTACATTCTCCCGCGCAATAGAGGAACTGGGCAAGAGCGGCTTTGTGGAAATTGTATCCGTTGGCGGTCTTAGAGGCGCAGGGCGGTCCAACTCCAAGTACAAGCTGTCGAAGAGGTGGTTGCTGTACGAGGTGCAACCAAAGCCTAAGGGTGAATGGCGAAGGCACCCCACCGAACCACCGGCAGCAGTACCGTGGAGCAGCTAAAAGAACTGCAGTAAAGATGGCATATATATGTACAGTTCATTTTTGGCTACTGTCGAAGGTGCTGATTTAGCCCCTACAAGTTCAAAAATGGCCCACTGCTACCCCCTTACCATAGTCAAAAGTGAACCTGTAGAACCTTTTACCGTAGCCAAAAATGAACTTGGGAATAATACGGCGAAATGCCGCCAAGCCTAAGATGTCACGCAGGAGGGAAGAAAGAACATATGTCAAGGAATGAACTGTGAGCGGCGGTACGGCCATGCAAATACGAGTTGTAGTGAAGATCCACGGCAATCCTGCTGTGCAGGTCATGGCAGCAGAGGGAGTCTCAGACAGCAGCCTTGCTTTGCTGCTTGAAGATGCCCTGCTTGATCTTCGCTGGCGCGTCCTCGAACCGGCAGAGGCGACCTTCCCTAAAAACGAAAAGAACTGCGAACAACCCACCGCCTAAGGGCGTACAGGGGGAACTCTGCCCTTAATGCAGTTGACACCAAAAACGTGAGATAGCTACGGCTTTATTCAAAGGAGAGTACATGAGATTGACGCCTATCAAATCCATTCGCCAGAAATGCCTCGACTGTTGCTGCGACCAAATAAAAGATGTGCGGGAATGTAACATCAAACACTGCGCCCTTCACCCCTACCGGATGGGACGGCGGCAAGCCAAGCAGGGGGGCGAATGACAACAGCAAAAAGGAATCGGCAGCGCGGCAAGGAGAACGAGAAGGTTCTAGCGAAGATAATGAACGGCGACCGCAAAGGGCTTTTGGGTGGGGAGGATATATCGGCGGGGCCTTGGAGCATAGAGGCTAAAAGCCGCGTTAAATCCACAGCTCACACCTTCATGAGCCAGGCCGTAAGGAACTGCCCCAACGGAAAAGCGCCTATGGTGATAATCCACCTCCACAACAGCCGCAGAGATAACGACCTTGTTTGCGTGCGGTTGTCTGATTGGCGCGAAATGTACGGCAACCTTTAACCACAAACTCACAGAGGGTAACAATTTGGACTTTGCAAAGGTTAACATTTCCGCCGGTCCGTTTAGTCGTTGCCATAAAGTCCTTCTGGTTTATGGCACCCCATATAGTGCGAGCAATTTGTGGAGCGACGTTCCACGGACTAGGTATCACTTGGGGGCGGCACAGTTGAGCGCGATCTTGAAGCAGCGCGGCATAATGGCCCGTTTGCACTTCATCCAAGATTGGACCGATGTTGAACTGCAACGCTTGCGGCGGGTTATCGAGGATGAGCATATCGATTTCGTCTGTTTCTCCGTCGTAAGTGAGGACACGTTTGAATCGACCCTGCCTTTCATGGAGTCGGCGCGGAATATGGGGCGCGTGGTTATCCTGGGCGGGTCTTATCTGCGGTTCTTTAACGAGGTCCCCGACACCCCAGCCCATTACACCTGCAGAGGTGACGGCGAAACACTGCCGGAATTCATTTTACATGGGGATACGGGGCTGTTTGACCGCGCTTTGCTGACAGAGGATATCGATACCTTGCCCCTCATGGATTACGAGGCAATGCGTCCTTTTTTCCATCTATCTATGGCAGAAACGTTTACCCTGCCTTACCTTTCTAGCCGTGATTGCCCTTGGTCGTGCTCTTTCTGCGCTGAGAGTATCCACCCGCGAAAGAAGCCACGTATTAGGGCGAGGGTGAAGGAGGACATTGAATACCTTTACGGTAATGTTTTTCCCCGCCAAATTACAGGGGTGCATTTCCACGGTGATCTCCTGCCTTATTACAACCAAGAATGGCGTGAGTCTTGGGGTGATATTACCTTTCCATTCACAGCCTGTGTAAGAGGGGATATCGAACCGGATCTAGTGCGCTGGTTGTGTAGACGAGGTGCAAATAGGGTGCTGATTGGAGTTGAAGACGCAGACGAGGAATACCGGAACACGGTATTTAACAAACAGGTGACAGATAGGCAGCTTTTCGACTCCATACGGGAATTTCACAAGCATGGTGTATTTACCGAGCTTACTTTCATCGTCGGTGCGCCAGGGCAAGGTCCCGAATCACAGGACAGAGCACAAAAGCTAGTGAAAAAGATAGCGCGTCGGTGGCGCAGTAAGGCCCAAGCTGGTCTAAACTTCTGTCCCTACGGCAGCAACAGCAATTTAGGGCAAGAGCGCACAGGTACAAGAACCTGAATAAACCTGAATTTCGCAACCAGTAATGCGCAGGTGCGCGTCATGGGGTTCCCAATGGATAGAAAAGAGAAGGTGAAAGCAACATGCGGAGCGATGACGAGGCAGGGGATGCCGTGCAGAAACACACGCATTTACAAGAACGGACGCTGTAAGAACCACGGCGGGTTATCAACGGGGCCAAAGACGGCGGGAGGGAAGTTGAGGGCGCTTGCCAATCTGAAGAAAGCTGAATTATCAGCATAGTACGCGCAGGCGTGCGCGGGCGTTATGGGGTACGAGGTAAACAGTTAAAGAAAGCCGAAGATCAGCCCTATTTTCCGACATATAAAAAAGCGCCTCCAATTTTGGGGACGCTTTTTCTTATATCGAAAAACAGTTGTTGCAATAGAGAGGGTTTACTGTGCTGAATGTGATCGCACCTTTCGTGCTTTTTCTATGGCTGTTATCGGAAATTCTTGAACATCGTTAAACGGTTCGCACGACCTTTCTTCTATGAATGAAATGATATCTCCATCTTTAAGACGTGGTGTGTCCCGTCGTTCGCATATGAACAGAGAACCAGTAGCCGAATCTAACAAAAACAATGATTCTTTGATCTCAAACGTTTCATTCAGAATGTCGCTGTTTTGCCACCTACCTTGAAAAAGCTGATATCTGCCAATTTCTTGTTTTGGACTACTGGACCCAGATTTAGTTTCTGCGAATAGCAAACCGGTTGGAATCATGGCAACAATTACAATTAATATTGGGATAAATCTAAGCATGGGGATGCCCCTTAATATCCACGATAGATGCCGCGCGACGATCCGCCACCGTTACCATACAACCCGCCTGGATTGGAGTTAGTGTAGCCGGGGTTGCCATACGTCCTAGTATTGTAGTCGGGAGTTCGGTCGTTGTAGGTGGGGGATGAAGTGCCTTCTCGCCCAGTGTAGGGATTTGTGTTGCCTCTTACGCTGTAATTATTGTTGTAGGAGTTGTCCGGTGAGGATCTGGTGTATCCATTTACATATGTGCCGTCTTGCCTCGTGTAGCCTCTAACATAACCATCAGCAAAGACAAGGCCAGGGACCAACGAGAACGCAACAAAGGCCACAAACGCTTTCACGATTCCTCCTTTTAAGTACTTTAAAGAAATGATGTATCACTGATGAGGGACGATACACTAAAGAGCTTTAAAAAGCATGCCCACAACTGACCACAGTTCCCCACTTAGGTTGTAGTTATGAATTGTGACTGTCACCGCAGAGATTTGGAAAAGGGGCGGTGATGGGTAGCGGAGACACTAAACAAGGATATGCAATGCCCTAAGCAAAACTACAAACGGCAACGAAACGGCAACAAATTGCACTTTGCAAAAAGAAAAGGGTCACAGCAAAAGCTGCAACCCTTTGATTTCTTTGGCGTCCCCGAGACGATTCGAACGTCCGACCCCTTCCTTAGGAGGGAAGTGCTCTATCCTGCTGAGCTACGGGGACAAGGTCAGACGACCTATATACAATACCGCCGTCTGTTTGGCAAGAAGTTTTATTAGAACTTGAGCAGGGAGAACACTTTACCTTCAGGAAGCTTCTTCGCCCCCTCCAGGAATTCGAGCTCTGCCATGAAGCAGCACTCGACCAACTCGACGTCCATGCTGTTGATCAAATCTACGACCGCAGCCATGGTGCCGCCGGTGGCCAATAGGTCGTCAGCGATCAACACGCGATCGCCCTTGTTGAAGGCGTCGGTATGGATCTCCAGGGTGTCGGTACCGTATTCGAGGGCATACGTCTTGCTGATGGTCTTGGACGGAAGCTTCCCGGGCTTGCGCACCAGTACGATCCCGGCGCCGAGCTTGTACGCGAGCGCCGCGCCGATGATGAAACCGCGCGCCTCGACGCCCACCACCTTGTCTATCTTCTGCCCCACGTACCGGTGCGACAGGAGGTCGACCATGCGCTGGAACGATTGGGCATCGCCTAAGAGCGTGGTGATGTCCTTGAAAAGTATCCCCTTCTTGGGGAAGTCCGGGATGTTCCTGATGATGCTTTTCAGATCTTCCATTTATCCTGCCGCTCCTTATGTGCCTGTAGTTGTCGGGGGGACAGCCGCGCGTCCCATGATGTCGGTAGCTTCCACTATCTTTCTCAGCTTCTCCAGAGATTTCGCCTCGATCTGCCGGATCCTCTCGCGGGTCACGCCGAAGCTGCGCCCTATGGTGTCGAGGGTCTGGGGATCCTTGTCGTCGAGACCGAAACGAAGCGTAAGGATCTTCTTCTCCGCGTCGGAGAGGGTCTCGAACCACTTGGAGACCAGCTCGTACTTGTTGAGGTCTTCCAAAAGCACGGCCGGCGATATGGTTGAGGTGTCCTCTATGGTGTCGATCAAGAAGTAATCGTTGTTCTCACCCATGGGGCGCTCGATGGAATAGGTCTTCTTCAAGAGGACCATGAGTCTGCGCACGTAGGTGACGTTCACATCCAGCGTGTCGGCGACTTCCTTGATGGTCGGCTCGCGGTTCATCTTCTGCACCAGTTCGCGCGTCACCCTGAGCATCTTGTTGATGTCGTCGGAGACGTGCACCGGGAGGCGGATGGTGCGGGACTGGTTCACCAGCGCGCGCTCGATGGACTGCCTGATCCACCATGTGGCGTAGGTCGAGAAGCGGCACTCTTTGGAGAGCTTGAAGCGCTCCACCGCCTTGATGAGCCCCATGTTCCCTTCTTCGATCAGATCCAGGAAGGGGAGCCCGCGGTTTATGTATCGCTTGGCGATCTTCACCACCAGGCGGAGGTTGGAGACGATCATCCGGTCCCGGGCGGCCTTGTCGCCCAGGTCGATGCGCGCCGCAAGCTCCTTCTCTTCGTCGGCGGTGAGAAGCTTGGTCTTCTGGATTTCCCGCAGGTAGAGCTTGATGGCGTCGTCGAAATGCTCCACCACCGCGGCCTTGATTTCCTCTTCCTCGACCTCGGCAGGCTCGTCGACTTCAGCCTCGACTTCCTCCAGTTCGAGTGCATCCGGGTCCTGCTCGGCGTCCATGAAAAGAGGTTCCTTCTCCTCTAAAAGCTCGTCGTTTTCCATGCAAGACTCCTTTAGCAAAGCTTTGAGATGGTGTGTCGGCAACCTTTGCTACTGCTCGTCATTCCAACCGTTTTTTCCGATAAGCCTTACGAAGCGGCAGTCGTCGCACTCTTCCGTGGCCACGCTGCCGTCCATTCCCTTTGTCACCAGCAAGAGCCTCTGGTCGATCCTGTCGCCCACAGGGATCACCAGCCTGCCGCCCGGGGCAAGCTGCTGAACCAGGCAGTCGGGGAGATGCGGAGCGCCGGCGGTGACCAGGATGGCGTCGAAAGGTGCCTCCTCGGGCCACCCCTCGGTTCCGTCCCCTATCTTCAGATTTACGTTCAAAAGCCTGAGGCTGTCGAGCGCTTTGCGCGCCTTGAGGGCCAGCGGGCGGATGCGCTCCACCGTGCAGACCCGGTCGGCGAGTGTCGCGAGTACCGCGGCCTGGTAGCCGGAACCGGTCCCTAACTCCAGCACCTTTTCGCGCCCGGAAAGCTCCAAGAGCTGCGTCATCTTCGCCACTATGTACGGCTGCGAGATGGTCTGTTTTTCTCCGATGGGCAGCGAGCCGTCGCTGTAGGCCTGAGCAGACATGGCCTCTTCAACGAATATGTGTCTCGGAATCTCCAGCATGGCGCCCAGCACCCGCTGGTCGGTGATGCCGCGCTTCACCAGCTCGGCCACCATTCTCTTGCGTGCAACAGCAGAATTCATTTCCCCCCCGATCTCAAGCAGCGGGGAAATATAACAAAAGGAGCTCTAAAAGTCCAGCATCACGGCAGTTCCCAGCTCTTCAGCATCTCGATGGTTGCATGGTTCGTGAGATCGATGTGCAAGGGCGATATAGATACATGCCCCCTGGAAACGGCATGATAATCGGTGCCGGGAATATCCTCGAAGCTCAGATCGGTGGTGCCGATCCAGTAGTAGTTCCTGCCGCGGGGATCGACCTTGTCTACTATGGTCCCCTCGTAACTGCGCTTTCCCTGGCAGGTGATGAGCGGCGGCAGGAGTTTTTCCGCTGGGAGATCAGGCACGTTCACGTTGAGATAGGTGTCGCGCGGCAGCCCTTTTTCGTGCACCGTCAGGGCAAGCCTTGCGGCGCAGGCGGCAGCGGCCTCGAAATGCTCCCCTCCCGAGCGGGTCACTAGGGAGACGGCGATGGCGGGAATACCCATCAAGGTCGCCTCCAGCGCCGCCGCCACGGTGCCGGAATAGGTGACGTCGTCCGCTATGTTGGCGCCGCGGTTGACCCCGGAGATGACGAGGTCCGGGCGGAACGACAAAAGGCTGTGGATGCCAAGGTTGACGCAGTCGGTAGGGGTTCCCTCGACGGCGAAGACGTTGGTGCCGATACGGGCCGCTCTCAGCGGGCGATGCAGGGTGAGCGCATGGGATACGGCGCTTTGTTCGCGGTCCGGGGCCACTACCACCACTTCTGCCACCTCGGAAACCATCTTGATCAACGCGGCGAGACCTGGAGAATGCACACCGTCGTCGTTGGTAAGGAGAATCTTCACTTTGAAACCCCCTCGCTAAGTCAAAAGCTGCAAAACATCAGTAAAAGGCCCAGCGTCCCGCTCGCCTGCTTCCTCTTTGGGTGAGAGAAGAAGAATTTTAGCATATTTTAATATACAGCAGGGGCTTATTTAAAATCAACCCTCGCACGCGGATGACGCGGATCAAAAGCCCGATAACTTCAGATTAAACGAAAACCCTGCTCTAGCTTAATCCGCCGTTATCCGCGTCATCCGTTAAATCCGTGTGCGACGCCGTTAGCGGCCTCGATCCTTTCTGTCATAGCGGAGCTTCATCGCTATCAGCGAGATGTAGCAGCCGATGGAAAAGGTGTTGGCAAGGATCAGGGGAAGATCGCCGATAAAAGTGCCGTAGATGAGCCAGAGCAGCATGCCCAGGCTCAACATGACCAGCTGCCACATGGAGATGTCGCGCGCATGCCTGGTCCGGTAGGTCTTGTAGACCTGGGGAACGGCCGCCCCGCTGGTGAGAAGCCCGGCGCAAAGGCCGAGGGCGCCGACGAGAGTCATTCGCCCTTCTTCCCCTTGAACTCGGCGCAGGCCCAGTCGATCTGGGAGAGGAGCCCGCGCAGCGATGAGACCTCACGCTCGTCGAGCTCGGCCCGGGAGAAAACGCGCCGCAAGGTCCGCATCATGTGGTCTGGGTTTTGCGGGTTGAGATAGCCTATCCGCAAAAAGGAGCGCTCCATGTGCTGGTACAAAGGCTCAAGCGAGGCCGAACCCGCAACTTCACGGGCCTGCTTGACCGGCGCAAGGGCCACGCCCTTGAGAAACTCGTAGCAGAAGATGAGGACGGCCTGGGAAAGATTCAAGGAGCCGAATTCGTCTGCGGTCTCTATGGTCGATTGCCAGCGGCAAAGGGCGACCTCGTCGGTGGTAAGGCCGCTGTCCTCGCGCCCGAAAACGAGCGCCAGACGGCTTGAAGGGGCGCAAGTGGAGAAGCGCTCCACGATCTCGGCCGGGGTGGAGATCTCGTTCCGGTATTTGCCATGGCGCCTGGTGGTGGCGACCGAGAACTCGCAGTCGGCGATGGCGTCTTCCAGCGAGGTGAAGATCCGGGCGGAATCGAGTATGTTCCGGGCGGACACGGCGAACTTGATTGCGTCCAGGTGATCTACCTGGCACGGGTTTACCAGGCGCAGGTCCGAGAGCCCCATGTTCTTCATCGCCCTGCAGACCATACCTATGTTGCCAGGACTCTGGGTCCCTACCAAAACGACGGATACTCTTTGCTTCAAATCCATGCACTACCTTTATCTTCGGGAAATTATCGGAACTGGGGCATTAGACCACAACAGGGCAGGGTTTTCAACTGCTGAGTCGGAAGCACTAAACCATTGGCAACGGAGAAAATGCTAGAACTTCAACGCTTCCTGTCGTACCCGGCCGTGCGCTTCGCGGCTATGGGGATAGGTTATGCCGTGCCTTCATCCTTCTCAGCCTGGCCCTGGCCGGGCGCTTGCGCCACCAGTGGATCACGAAATGGCTGATCCAGAAGCAAAAGACGATGGAACCCAGGGCAAGAAGCAGGTACGGCTCGTAGCGCCCCACGTCTTCGATGAAGAGCGCAGCGCCTTTGCCGAAAAGGTACCCGGCCATGGAGAAGACGACGGACCAACTGAGGGCGGATGCCAGGTTCAAGTACAGAAAGTAACGTGAGGGAAACGGCGTCATGCCGAGTATGATGGGAAGCACGATCCTGAAGCCGTAGGTGTAGCGGGAGATGAAGGCAACGAAGGCGCCGTAGCGCTCGATCAGCTTCAGGGCCTTTCTGAACTTCCTGGCTATGGAGGTAAAGAACTTGAGGAGGAAGGGGCCCTTGCGACGTCCGACATGGAAGTAGAACTGATCGCCCAGGAAAGAACCCGCCAAAGCAGATAGCATGACCAGGTAGATGTTCAGGTACCCCCCGAAGGCGAGGAACCCGGCGAAGATGAGGATCGCCTCTCCTTCGAGAAAGGTCCCCAGAAACAGCACCCAGTACCCATGCACCTGCAGGTATTCCTTGAAAAATTCCTGCACCGCCGCTCCGGTGTCACAGTGAGATGAAAGCAGCCCGCACCAAAGGCGCAGTTTCAGAGTAAGCAAAACCAGCGCCCGGGTCAGTCGCTCCCTTTCGAATATCTCACTTCCGGTAGACCGGGTTCGCTCCCCTCACCTCGACTGCAGGGCCGTCCTCAAGCTCTTCCAGGTGGCCGCTGTCGTCCTCGTACTCGTTCTCGCCGACGGCCCAGGCGTAGAACTTCTGCGAGTCGATGAGCACCGGCTTTTCCGGGATGCCGTAGACCCGGTTCTGCATCCCCTCGTCGAAGAGGCCGACGCAGCCATGGGAGGCGGGCTTGCCGGGAAGGTCCCTGGCATGGATCCAGTAGGAGACGTTGTCGGGACCGATGTGGAAGCGCATGGCGTTGTCCATCGGGTACTGCGCCGAGCCATCTTCGGTCTGGTAGAGCGAGGAGGTGTGCTGCCTGTCGCGGGCGTCGATGCGGTAGAGCCCCACCGGGGTCTCATGCCCGGCAGCGCCTGTTGCGGCGGGAGCGGAGAACTTTAACTTCCCGTTCTCGTAGGCCCCCATCCACTGCTCGGTGAGGTCAATGAGGATGTATTTACCGTAGCGCTTGGCCTCCGGGTATTCGGCGGGAAGCGGGCAGTAGTTTTTGGCGGCGGCCAAGTCCTTGGGGACCTTTATTGTCATGCCGGGGTAGACGTGGCGGCGGTCGATCCTGTTGAAGCGCGCGACCGTGGGCCAGTCGGCACCGAAGAGCGATTCAAGGGTGTCGTTGGGCTTTACGAAGTGTCCGGTCCAGGGGACCGTGGCGAGGCTCGGGTATTCTACGCGGGTTAAGTCTTCCTTGGCCGGGTCGTCGGGGTTGGCGGAGGGTTCGGAGGTAGCCAAGGGATTGTAGACTACGATGGAAAAAGCTACGGCTACGAAAAGGAAAAACAGTATCTTACGAAACATCTCGAAAACTCCCGACCAGAAACGACTAATGGGGCGTACGCCCCATTTCGCCTTCTAATTAACATCATTGCGTCTCAGGGTCAAGAAAAAGAGCGAGCGGCCATGACCTCTTCGACGGCGCTGTAGGGATCGGTGCTCCTGTCGCGCATGCCGTCCAGGATCTGCTGGTACTTCCCGTTCTCCTTTATCGCGCCGAAGACCGACTCGAAGAGCTCCTCGCGCAGCGTGTCCGCGAAGATCTTGGCGTTTCTTTCCTCGATCAGGCGCTGCAGGTGGCCGGACTCCTTCAGGTAGGTGCGGTGCGCCTCGAACTCTTCCACCAGCTCGTCGATGCCGAGCCCCTTCGCCGCTTCGGTCTTGATCACGTGCGGCATCCAGTCCCCGGGCTCCGGGTGTTTCATCTCGAGCATCGCGGTCAGCTCGCGCGCGGTCCGATCGGCGCCGTCCCGGTCCGCCTTGTTGACCACGAAGACGTCGCCGATCTCCAGGATCCCCGCCTTGATCGCCTGGATGTCGTCTCCCAGGCCGGGGACCATCACCACCACCGTGGTATGCGCGGTGGAAACGATGTCTACCTCGTCCTGCCCTACCCCGACCGTTTCCACCACGATGACGTCGAGCCCCATCGCGTCCATCACATTGAGGACGTCCATGGTCGAGCGGGAGAGCCCGCCAAGAGCGCCGCGGGTGGCGAGACTCCTGATGAAGACCCCTGCGTCGTCCGCGTGGCGGTTCATCCTGATGCGGTCGCCCAGAATGGCGCCGCCGGAAAAGGGGCTCGTGGGGTCGATCGCCACCACGCCCACCAGGAGGTCCTTCTTGCGGTAGGCCGCCACCACCTGATCCACCAGGGTGGACTTGCCTGCACCCGGCGGGCCCGTGATGCCGATGATGTAGGCGTTTCCGGTATGGGGGTAGAGGATCTTCAGCTCGTCGACGGCGCTTTTAAAGCGGTCGTCGATATCCCGCATCAGGCGCGCCGCGGCGCGTATTTCGCCATCCAGCACACGTTCGGCAAGGCTCATGTTTCAACTCCAGAAAATCAAGAATTTCGGGAGCACCTGTAGCAGTCGCGGCAGGGGCTCTCCGGGCTTCTACGCGGGTGCGCCGCGAACTGCCAGCAGGCAAGGACGCGGCGCAGGTGACGCAGAAAGGAAAAACGGGGGACGGGCTCAGGCGTGCGGGGTGACGTTCTCGCGCATCCAGGCCACGATGGTCTCGGTCGAGGTGCCGGGGGTGAAGACCTCTGCGATGCCGGCGGCTTTCAGGCCGGGGATGTCGTCTTCAGGGATGACGCCGCCTGCCATAAGGACGATGTCGCCCGCACCCTTCTCCTTCATGATCTCCTTCACCGCTGGGAGGAGCGTGTTGTGCGCGCCGGAAAGGATGGAGAGCGCAACGCAGTCGACGTCCTCCTGGATCGCGGCGGAAACGATCTGCTCGGGGGTCTGGTGCAGCCCCGTGTAGATGACCTCGAAACCTGCGTCGCGGAAAGCGCGGGCGATGATCTTGGCTCCCCTGTCATGGCCGTCCAGACCCGGCTTGCCTACCAGCACACGTATTCTTCTTTCAGCCATGGCACACCTCCAAAAAGCAAATTGAAATATAAACCAACCAAGCTCGTTAAAGCGTCGCTATTTCTCTATTCCCACCCGCGCCGGGACCCCAGCCTTGTAGTAGTGCTTGATCTCCCGCATCTCGGTGACCAGGTCGGCCGCCTCGATCACGCTTTCGGGCGCGTTTCTGCCGGTCAGCACCAACTCGACATGGTGCGGCTTCTTGCGCATCAGATCGAGCACCCCCTCGACGGGGACGAGCCCCATGGAAACCGCGCCGTTGATCTCGTCGAGGATCACCAGGTCGTACTCGCCCCCCTGGACGGTCTTCGCGGCAAGTTCAAGCGCCTCGGCCGCCAGCTGCTTGTCAGCTTCGTGGGGGTTGTCCTTTTTCACCCAGCCGGGACGCCCGGTCTGGATAATGGTGAGAAAGGGGGCCAGGCGCTCGGCAGCCATCTGCTCGCCGTAAGGCCCCCCGCCCTTCATGAACTGGATCATGCAGACCTTAAGCTCGCGCCCGGTAGCGCGCAGCGCAAGACCCAGGGAAGCGGTGGTCTTCCCCTTGCCGTTGCCGGTATACACCTGAATAAGACCCTGTTCCAGTTTCACATGCACACCTTTGATAAAAATAGCCCACGGACGGCGCCGGCAGAAAATTGGTTCAGTTTACGGCAACGGCACGGATGCCGCGTACGCCGCCCCGCAGCGGGGGTCAGAACTGCCGCAATATAGCAACAGCAAAAGGAGCGTGTCAAGGCGAAAGAGCCTGATTAAAACAATGTTTAAGGATCGTAAAACAAAGAGCGTGAGAGAGCGCGACTTTCTTCTTGTGCTATGAGAGCAAAGGAAAGAGGATCACTCTTTTCCTGGACATGGTCCAGAATGAAAGAAGGGAAGCGTTCGTCGCTATTTATCTTTCTGGTTCAGGGAGATGAAGAAACTGTACCAGTGCAGGCGGAGCAGCGAACTTAGTAGAGGCAAGTTAAGAGTTCCGGGACACGGACAATGAAGGCTTGACACGGCGAAATCGATCTGATATTTAATCGGGACACATGGGCGATTAGCTCAGCGGGAGAGCACTGCCTTCACACAACTGTCTACAACGCCTGTAATACATAGTTATTACGGGCTTTTTCATTTTGTTACTTAAAACGTAGCTGGTAACGTAAAAAGCAGCTTGAATTCCTATGGCCAACAGCGTACTGTATATAAGTAGCTGCTTTTGTGGGAGATAATACATGGACACGGCCAGAGGAAAACGTAAAAACAACAAATTGGCTGAAAAGCCCAAACTCCCAACCGGCCTCTATTGGCGGAAAGACTCCAGGTATATCTGGATGACCATAACTAATGAGGACGGCAAGCGCGTCCAATTCTCTACGAAATGCTCAAATAAAAAGGACGCACTTAAGGTTTACGAATCGTCCCAAAAAGCAATCCTTGAAGAAAAATTTGGTCTAAGGAAAACGGACCGCTCAGAGGTCGTATATTTCAAGGAACTTACCGCAAAATACAAGGAGTATGCTGAAGGTCGGTACGAGGATTATGATCGATTACGTAAGTATATATATACGCAGCTTGAAGCAGCGTTCGGTGAAAAGAAGTTAAAAGATATAAAACTGTCCGATCTAGAAATGTTCCAGAGTTCTTGTCGAAAGAGGGGACTGAAAAATTCAACTATCGAAAAAAAAATCAATGTTTTTATGCATATGTTACGAAAAGCCGTTGATTGGGAGTTTTTGGACAACAACACCCTTATCAAGTTAAGAAAGCTCGATCGATATGAAGATGACTCAGCTCGCCTTAGATTTATCTCAGTGGCTGAAGCCGAAAAGTTGATCCAAAATTGCGATCTGCACCTTCAACCTATTGTAATCACAGCGCTATGTACGGGAATGCGTAAGCGAGAGATTTTGAACCTCTGCTGGTCCCCACACATGATTACCATGAAATATGGTAAAACGAAGCGTCTGCCATACGTAGACCTTGAACAGGGCTTTATTTTTGTTGAGACCCAGAGCTCCAAGAATAAACGAATGAGACAAATCCCGATCAGTGAAAAGCTGTGGCGAATTCTCAGCAACATGGTCCAGGTTGAAGGCATACCATACTTATTTTTCAATAGATTAACGGGAGCTCCTTACAAAAATGTTCCCCGATCATTCACCGCAGCGGTGGCCCGAACGAAACTCGTTGATTTCAGATTCCATGATCTTCGACACACCTTCGCCAGTCAACTTGTTATCCACGGGGTGGATCTCAATAGGGTTCGCGAACTTTTGGGTCATGCTGACATGAAAATGACTATGAGGTATGCTCACCTCGCTCCAAACAATCTGAGAGGCCCTGTGGATTGGCTTGGTTCACAATTCAAAAATCTCAACCGCCATGAACTTCCCCACCGGGCCGAACGACCAGAAGTCCCTGCATACGCGTTAATTCAGGTTGATCCTTCTCTGGAAACAAGGAAATCGGAGGCTACTATGAGGAGAAGTTTTGACATCCCATATCTTGATTATGAGGTACCTGGTGATACCGAAGTTGACCAGACTAAAGAGTAACATCTCGGAGAATCTGGCTCTAGAGCGCGATGCATTTGGACCGTTCAACTTGCAAAATGGATTTATGCTTGACTCGGTTCTATTACTTCTGGTAGTCTGCTACGAGTTTGTTAGGGCGCGTAGCTCAGTGGGAGAGCATTGCCTTCACACGGCAAGGGTCGCAGGTTCAATCCCTGCCGCGCCCACCAACACCACTAAAAAGGCTAAGACATACGTCTTAGCCTTTTTCAATTCAATGCCATCTTTCCATCGCCCACACTCTCACTTCCCCTGACCAACCGCTGAATGACCATTTCCCTGAGGATACTTGGACCATTTCGATTCAGCTATCTAAATAGAGTCCTGTCTCCAGCCACACCTCTCTGCCTCATATCGCCTACCTTTGTTGCTAGAATGACTCACTAAAAAATTCGGCTCTTCGAATTTCGGTGTGGAAACTCAATGGGTGACAAAATCATCCAAACAAAAATATAGTGTGGATTTTTTTGCGATCACTGACATCCTATCCTTGATCCTCGCTCAATCATCTTGTCGCCAACTGCGTCATCTTCCACGACACCTTCTCGATCAGCCGTATCATTCACGAACTTCAACAAGGCCTACCCACTCGACCCCGCCTAGGATGTTGAAATCAGTCCGTATCCTACCCAGCACATCAACGCGATTCGGACGATACGATCTAGTCCTGTAAAGACATCACCCGAAGTGGTTTCCAATTTTTAGAGGCGTAAAGTGATCGGGATAATGATAAGCTATTTTTCATTGACCACTGCCTAAAACCGTTATAAATTCAGCTTGCTGAGGATGTCACGGGATGTTGTACAGAAAACCGCCCAACAAGCCAGTTGGAACATTTATCCCGATAAATAAGCCTTTCAATACGATAATCTATCCAAATGACTTCGTTTGGGTCATCTTTGCAGAACGGGATTTTGTCGAACTTGTAAGGATCCGGTAGAATAACCGATTTAGGACGATCAGCGGTTCACGCGCGCGTGAACCGCTCAATAAGTAGTTAGATCATGAAATAAATAATCAAAATTGAGGTGGATTTTATGGGCAAAAAAATTGCGATTTTGATAGGGGTGTCCAAGTATGACCATGAGGTCGCATTGCCACCTTGTGAAAATGATCTCCGAATGGTTACGGATATTATCAAAGGCGCCAGTAAATACGATGATTATATCGTGATTGGGAATAGCCCAAAAGGTAGCGATGCTAAAAGTGACATAGCTACCTTTATTAGGAAATATCAAAGTCAAAAAATTGAAGAGGTATTTTTTTATTATACAGGACACGGAACGAGATATTCCGGTGATTTTCTTTTCGTATTTTCTGATTTCGTTAAAGACAAAATTGAACAGACCTCTCTGCGGAACAGTGAGTTAGATTCAATGCTCAAATCATTATCACCAGCTCTAGCCATTAAAGTAGTAGACGCTTGTCAGGCAGGAACAGAATATATTAAGTCTGTTGGAGACTTAGAGGATATATTTAAGAAATCTGCTACATCAAATTTTGATAAGACATATTTTTTCTTCTCATGCACGTCGTCAGAAAACTCCGTTGCTGTAAAAGATTACAGCCTATTTACAAAAAGCTTTGCAGACGCAATTGTTTCCTATTCTGGGAAGACGGTTCGATATCGTGATTTAATGGCCTTCATATCCGATGACAAGGCAGTCACATCCCGACAAACTCCACTGTTTATTCAACAAGCACATAACATAGAGGTTTTTTGTGAAGTTTCTGATGATTTGATAAAGGCAATAAAAGGTTCAGATGAGAATCAAGAAACAAAGCAACAAAACAATGAGGCTGGCCAGTTGCCAGCTCAATCATTTGAAACTAGGTTAGTAGAAACAATTAAAACAAAAGCAATTGAGTTTTGCAGCGAGCAAGAAGCTCAAATGTCCTTATCAGGTATGGTTGATACTGTCACAGCTCACGATTTTGGTGACCTATTAAAGCAGTTATATGATGTCAATATTGAAATAAAGAAAAGCTATAATGACATTACTGGTATAAAAGCAATCGGCAGTTGGCTGTCTGAAGAGAAAGAGCCATACTTTGCAAAAGTGACATATACAGAGGAGGAGTACGAAGCAAAGGAAAGGGTTGAAATACAAGATGATTATTCTGATATATACGCAGCAATTTCTGTATCAAGAATGTTCGGGAGACAAAAGAAATATGAGTACAAAACGGTTACAAAGTACAGAGATGTTGTTGATGGTCTCCAATTAACGGCACCTGCTCCATGCAACGCAATAGAAATAAATCTCGTGCCAAAAGAACAAAATATATCATGGTATAAGGCGTTTATTGTTTTTGTATTTTCGAAATCAAAATTGGCAATATTCTATAAGTATGAAAAAGAAAATGAGGTTAGTTGGAACCAAAGAGAAACTCTCGACGGGCAACAATGGAAAACAATTCATTGTAATCTGAAGAATACTGTCAATGTGAAAGCTGCCGTCGTTTCAATTATGAATAATATAAGCGAGAGTATTATATCTGAACTGTCATCAACATTTGATGTAAGTCAGTGATCTAACCATCGGCGGCAGCGGTGAACCCGCTGCGCCTCATAACCGTTATGTCACGGAAACCTGAACTATTTGGAGTCTGACTTTTCTGATGGTGTGAGGTATGTATGACACGAAGCCAGCATCTTCGACGAGTAGCGATTCTCTGCTGTCACTGTCTTCGAAATTTAGCTTTTTACAAAGCTGGATGGGATAACGGGAAATCCAAATTTAAAGGCCAGTTTTGGGTGAACGCAAATGGCAATTTCATTGACATCGCCGTTCTTGAGTGGTGCAAGTTGTTCGCTGATACCCGTGGGAAGCATTTTTGGCGTAAGGTCATCTCAGATGATGTGACTTTTGAGAGAGACTTATTGGTGGAACTCGGACTGACGGAGACAGAATTTGATGACTATGTAAATCAGATGCGGACCTACCGCGACAAATTTATTGCTCATCTCGATTCCGAAGAAGTAATGCACATTCCTCTCATTCAAACCGCAGTGAACAGCACCGTGTACTTGTATGATTACCTTTTGAAGAATGAAGAAACTGGCGGTTGTTTCGCTGACACTCAAAAAGGTGGTTTGCGGTTCTATGAGAATTTCCTTGACGAAGGGACTGCCGCTTACGAGAAAAACAGGACATAACCAGGCCGGTGGAGCGGTGAAACCCGCTCACCGCCCACGCCGTTATGCATGGAATTGCATGGAGGACTCAAAAATGAAATCAACCTCGAAACTGTGTCTTGTCTTACTTGCTGTACTCATGCTTTTCGGCTGTGCTGGCGCTCCAATAAATATCGATAGAGTCGGGCAGAACCCAGGCATGCAACTCAACACCAGTATTGGCGAAATATTTTTCGAAAGAGAAGTAATGACTGGAGAGGATAATCACTTCGGCTCAGTATTTTATGGAGATGCCCAACGGGTTGAATTGGTAGTAAGATCAGCAACTAAAGATAAGCTGGTTCTAGATTATTCAGAATATATGAAGCCGGTCGCAGGTCCTTACGGCGGATACAGAAAAGATGGTGCATGGCTGAAAAAGCCTGCCTTTGGCAAAGCCTTAGAGTTCGATCTCAAAGAATCCAAGACAGTTTTTTTTCAAAAATATGAGTTCGAAATCATCGATGTAAAGAGTGGGCGAATTAGTTATAAGCGCATTAACTGATATAGAAAGCATAACCACGTCCTTGGACGCCGACTGCCCTAAAAAGCTGTGCTGGCAGTTTTACGCCCAGCTCTTTGGTTTGTTTTTTTAATCTAAGGCTAAACAATTGGGATCACAATGGAATTCGCGAAGTCACTTACGCTCTGCCTGTGGAAAACCCACTCGGAGCTGAACGTAGTAGAAACGTAGTAGAAATTAGGGCACAAACGCCCCAATTCTCCACATCCGAGGGCCAATTTCGTGCGAAACACCTCCCTTAACTTCCTGTAAATAGACGATTTTCCTCTAAACTCGGAGGAAGCTTGCTGCCTTCACACGGCAGGGGTCACTGGTTCGAACCCAGTATCGCCCACCATGCAAAAAACCTCTGTAAAAACAATAGCTTAAATAAGATGAGCCATGCTTGCACCCCCTTCTGTCACACAGGAGAATGCGATCATGGCTTCTTTTTTGCGCATCAGAAACGGTAACTTCTACCTTCGAATGAGGGTTCCCGCCGACCTCCGAAAGACCTTCCCGGACACGGAGATCTTGAAGTCACTTCGCACGAAAGATCCCAAGACAGCACGGTTGTCCGCATCGTGTTTGCGCCCACGTTTCCTCGAAGTCTTCACCCTGACCCGTTGCGGGTTCATAACTGATGATCAGGCCCGGAACCGAATCGCGGAGATGCTCAACCGGAAGCCGAAGGATGTTCTTTCAGCCCAAGCTGTTGAAGGACAACCTACCCCCTCCCCGTCCGCACCAAACTTGAAGAAAGTTATCGAACAATACTCCTCTGACCACAAATCTGCATGGACACCGAAGACCGCACTGGAGTATGAGAGCTACTTCAAGCTCCTCCTCGACATCATCGGCGACCAATCCGTTACAAAGATCACCCGAGACGTCGTCCGAGACGTGAGAGATACCCTGACCAAGCTGCCAGCTCATGTCTACAAGAAGCATCCCGGCATGACCATCCAGCAAGTGATCGCGCTACCGAACATCACCCCGATGAGCACCACGACTGTGAACAAGCTCCTCACCATCCTCGGCAGCTTGATGCGTCACTGCATCAAGGAGGGTTTCCGGCGCGACAACCCAACTGAAGGATTGAAAATACAAAAGACCCGCAGGGCCGACGAAGAGAGGAAAGCCTACACAAGGGAAGACATTAGGAAAATCATCTCGGTCCTCCCCTCCCCTGCGTCCAAACCCGAACGCTACTGGGGACCGCTGATCGGAGCATACAGCGGCATGCGGCTTGGCGAGATATGCGGCTTACATGTTGCCGACATCAAACAGGTTGACGGGGTGTGGTGTTTCGACGTCAACGAACTCGACGAGAAGCGCCTGAAGAATGCCTCCAGTACGAGGTTGGTGCCGATCCACCCTCGCCTGATCAACAAAGGGCTTCTGGAATTTGTGGAGACAGTGCGAAACGCTGGGAACATCAAACTCTGGCCAGATCTCGTCCGGCGGGACATAGATGGTTTCTGCCCCGCACTCGGAAATTGGTATTCACGGTTCAACCGCCAGTACGTAACCGATGATAAATTAAAAACTTTTCATAGTTTTCGTCATTCGGTAGCCAATGGATTGAAACAACTCGGAGTGCAAGAGGTGATGATCTCAGAGATACTAGGGCATGCAAATTCGTCAATAACATCTGGCAGATACGGAAAGCGTTACCAACCAAAGCTATTGCTGGAAGTCATCAGCATGCTTGATTATGAGGGAGATGAGAAAGCTGGGGGAGGATGGGAAACTACTGAACCATCGGCGAGTTCTGATCGCACGACCTCAAGCTGAAAGAACATCCTTCGGCTTCCGGTTGAGCATCTCCGCGATTCGGTTCCGGGCCTGATCATCAGTTATGAACCCGCAACGGGTCAGGGTGAAGACTTCGAGGAAACGTGGGCGCAAACACGATGCGGACAACCGTGCTGTCTTGGGATCTTTCGTGCGAAGTGACTTCAAGATCTCCGTGTCCGGGAAGGTCTTTCGGAGGTCGGCGGGAACCCTCATTCGAAGGTAGAAGTTACCGTTTCTGATGCGCAAAAAAGAAGCCATGATCGCATTCTCCTGTGTGACAGAAGGGGGTGCAAGCATGGCTCATCTTATTTAAGCTATTGTTTTTTACAGAGGTTTTTTGCATGGTGGGCGATACTGGGTTCTGTGATGGCTTCAAATCGGGGTTCAGCAACCATCTTTCAAACCAGCACACCAAACCACAACCGACTCGTAAGCCAGCTACTTCCCGAGTCTTTCCCCTGCAACAGTAGCCACAGCCTCTTCCAGCACCCTGCTTCGTCCTGATGTTCACACGACACGGTCGTGTGGTAGTTGATGTGGCAATATACCAGAGCATCGGAGCAGGTGTCCATCCCCCACGCCGTAACACTTCACTCCCAGAGCCACGTCAAACCTGCATCGAAACCTGCACCAGACGCTCATATTCCCGCTCTGGAGCCTTTGTTATTGGTCTACCTCCCGATACACCATCCAGCAACCAATCCACCAGCAGCAACTGAACTCCGCTTGTACCGACCTGACTAATTTAATAGACAGCAGTCCGAATCTGGATTAAAATGACTCTGTCGTCCGTGACGACTGTGTGTTTTATCTTTCTGTATTCTACAACTTTACTCCTGCCACATTACATCTCCACTCATTTCCAAATCTCCAATTCTATCTTGGATTAACAATCCAATCTCGATTCCATAAAAAACAATATGAAGCCGTATCAGCAATCAATAATTTAATTGGTGATTACCGGAACCCGTGATACGGTCAAATCAGGTTGAGCAACAGTCACTGGTGATGAAGGTTACAGTCGATGGTTGACCGCAGGTCAGAGTACCCTACCAAGTAGATCCTCTCGTAGCTCCAGTTACTACCCCTCACCACATAACCCCATGCGGGACATCTGGGCCGGTTTGCCATTCTCCGGTCGTTGCGGACGTGCGTCTTCAGCTCCCGTCAACCGATCAGGACAACTGCATCCAGAGTAACCGCTGGAAATCAAAGGAGAATACGCAAATGAAAGAAGAGCATCTGTCTGGAATTAGTTCCAAATGGGAAAAAATTGCAACGCAAAGGGAACGCAACGACGCACATGCCAGACGTGCAATGCTGGAGAGCATGTCGAAAAGTAGCTCACGAAGAACGCTAGGAAGTTTCTGTGGCTCAGGCTCCAACCAACCATCCAGCAACATCCACAGCAGGGGGGCGAGATGACACCAGAAGAACTCGACAACTCGATCCCGCTGAACACCAGCGAATTCTGGTACAGAGTCGATGCACCAGAGATCATCTCCACGATCTGGACAGTTGTCTACGGGGCCGACAAGTACCGACCGGACAGCAAACAGGCTAACCACATCAGGCTGCTTCTATCGAAATTGTACACCTGCCACATGAGCGGGTACGACTGTATCGGGTACTCAAGGTACGGGGTGAGCTACAGACTCAAAAACCCTAAGAATGTACTCCAGTTGAGCTTCCGAGTAACTACGGCCATCATAGATGCGCTTTACAGCGCAGGTTACATTGAAGACTGGAGAGGGTTCACCTACGCAGATAAGTCATCACGCATGAGAGCCAATGCGTCGCTGATCGCCTTGATCGAGGACGTACAGCGGCCAATCGCATTACCGCTCAACCACAGGATCCCCGACGACTCATTGTTCATCAAATTCAAAGACCATGAAAAGAATCGGATACCATTCGTTCACGACGAGTTCACCCTCGCGTGGAACCAGCAGTTAATCGACTACAACCGCCTTCTTGCCAGAAGTTCTCTTTCCCTTTCCTGCCCGATTCCCGAGAGGGTGAACTTCGACCGACGCATCGTAACCCGCACCTTCAACGACGAGAGTCTGCGGCTGGGAGGACGGTTCTACGGTGGCTGGTGGCTACGAATAGAAAGCAACTACCGCAAGCACATCCTGATCAACGGGGAGCCAACGGTGGAGATCGACTACAAGGGGATTCACGTATTCCTCGCCTACTTGATGGAGGGGATCGACTGTTTCAAGCTCTTCGACGGAGATCCATATGTTATCGACGCCCCCGATCTCGGGATGGAATGGCGGAAGGTAACGAAAGCCGTAACTCTGAAATGCCTGAATGCCAAGAGCAGAAAGGAGGCTGCTGCCAGCATCAACAGCGACATGAACCTGAAGGAGAAGGAGGGGAAGAAGAACAAGAAGAAAATCAAAAGACATCCGAAGTACAAGCCGAGCCAACTGGTTGATATGTGCATCGAGAAGCATCCTCTTATCAATCACTACTTCAATTCCGACTGCGGTAAGATGCTCCAGTTCTACGATTCGCACATCGCATCGCAGGTGATTCAACACTTCCTCGTTTCCGAAATTCCGATTCTCCCTGTCCACGACAGCTTCATCTGCCAGAGACGACATGCCGATAAACTCGATCAGGTGATGAAGAACGTTGTCGAAACGTCATACGGACTGGAACCGATCACGAAGTGGAACATGGTTTGCGAACAATCTGAGGATGTTGAATGAAGTTATTCAATACATAGAATACAAACCTAACCTTTCACATTACGCATCTCGTTTTCGTGATCCCTGCAACAGCCAGTAATTCCGACAACCTCAATTACATCAGGCCAATCTCAGAAGGCGATGCTCCTGCAAAAACGAGTTGCGTAATGTGAAAGGTTTATTTGTAGTGGTGTGTATAGATATACGAGAGCAACACCTTCGAAGCCAACCACCACCGTATCAATAGCCCGAGGTCGAGTGAGATCCTGTGACATCGGAAAAAAAACTACCACTAGGATTGTAATCCAAGTTTGGATTTGATACTATCACAACGTCTTAGATGCTAAAGATAGCATGGAAGGGGGTGCGATATGGCGGTGGTTGGATACGCGAGGGTTTCAACACACAATCAGAAACTGGATGCACAGCTCGATCAGCTCCATGGTGCTGGTGTCGAGAAGATCTTTGAAGAGAAAGCAAGTGGAGTCGATGCCAACCGGGAAGAGCTGGCGAAGATGTTGGACTGGGTTCGGGAAGGAGATACCGTCATCTGCTGCAAGTTGGACAGGATCGCCCGGAGTACCCAGCACCTTCTTGAGATCGTGGATCGCCTTGAGAAGAAGGGGGTTGCGTTCCGGGTGCTGAATATTAACCTCGACACCTCGACACCAACCGGGAAACTCATGCTAACCATGCTGGCTGGGATAGCCACTTTTGAACGTGACATGATGCTGGAGCGTCAGCGGGAGGGTATCGCCAAGGCGAAGGAGCGCGGTGCGTACAAAGGTCGGAAACCGACTGCTCGGATGAAAACAGAAGATGTCCTGCTTCTGGTCGCCGAGGGGAAGAAAAAAGTGGACGTGGCACGCGAGCTTGGCATCGGGATCGCTTCGGTGCATCGGATCATTGCGGCTGGGAGACGGGCGGTGGTGGGTGATATTGCAAAATATGATTCGAAATGTTAATTACGCGCATTGTCATTATGTTTGACTGTAAAGGAATTAATATGCCTGAAATCATCGAACATATAGATGCTATATGTAGGAAAAAACAACGAGATGTCCTTTACATCCAATTCTATCCATTTGATTTTTACGACATCGCTCGATCAACCAAATGTGACTACAACTGGGGAACCGACGCAAGACGTCGGGCGGTCAGGGACTGGCTGGACCAACACGGTATCCAATGGGCGATGTGCGGTCCATTCGCCGAGTCTGGTGGATTCTACCACCATGGCTATGCGGGGGACATCTATGTTGACGTTCCATTTGATGAGGCTGATCCATATTATTGTTTGCTACGAGAGCATCTGGAAAACCCGGATGGGTCGATGCGAGACGAAAACGTCCGCTGGTATTACGTGCGTTTGCAGGATGCGATGAAGTATGTTCACCACGACCAGCCGGGGTTCTGGGAAAAAGAGATGGGGTTTGGGGGCAGAGAAGATTGCAGTGACTAAGAATTTATCTGGGTCAGAATGGAGGTTGGAGCAATGCCAACAGTATATTTCGCACACGGCAAGGAATCCGGTCCGTGGGGATCGAAGATCCTCGCACTGGCAGATGTCGCAAGATCCAAGGGGATCGAGGTCGTCAGCCCGGACTACTCCGATCTAGCTGATCCAGATGAGCGAGTAAAGCGGCTGCTGGAGATCTGGAATGGATCACAGGATACGACGGTGCTGGTTGGTTCGAGCATGGGTGGGTATGTTTCTGCGGTTGCATCGTCCGTGATCAAGCCAGCAGGGTTGTTTCTGATGGCACCGGCTTTCTTTATTCCGGGCTACGCAGCACAAGAGCCGCCACCGTGCGCCGATAGGACAACCATTGTCCACGGCTGGAATGATGACATCGTGCCGGTCGAACACTCGATCAGGTTTGCTCGGAAGTTTCGAGCGGAACTCCATTTGCTGGACAGCGATCACCGCTTGAATGATCAGATTCCGACGTTGACGATATTGTTCGGCCAGATGCTCAATAATATTATTGAGGAGTTGCTGAAATGATATGCCCCTATTGCAAGGAAAATATTCAGGACGGAGCCATCAAGTGTCGGTACTGCGGATCCATGCTGCACTCGGCACCGTTTGGATACGCCGTAGGGACGGTGAACGACGAGGAAATCCGCGCATTCGTTGGCAAGAACTCCGAATACTACGTCGGCAGTTTCAGGAAGTTTAACGTCACCGGCACTGAGACGTTCCTACCGACATGGAACTGGTCGGCATTCGCGTTTACCTTCGTCTGGATGCTATACCGAAAGATGTACTGGCAGTCAGCAATCACCTTCTTGGTCTTCTGTGTTCCGGGCGTCAACATTCTCCTGCACATCGCTGTAGGAGTCGTCAGCAACTACCTATACTACAGGCATGTGTTGGGGAAAATCTCGGACCTGAAGCGGAATTCGACATCGCAAAACTTGTTTCCAGCACTCCATCAGATTGGCGGCGTCCACAACTGGGCGATCACGGTGGGTATCGTAGCTGCTGCAATTTTGGTGGTGACGTTCTCGTTTTTCTTCACTGTGATATCAACGATCATACTGGGTGGGGTACATTAAGGCCGGGGGGGGGATCCCGGCTGCATTAGCAGCTATCTCCCAACAATGCAATTAGTACAACTAGGATGCAGCGGTTAAAATTAAGATATAAAGGAAGGTAACGATGGAGCGACTGACCAAAATTGGTTTCCGTCCTGTCGGGCGGTGGCAACTGACTCAAGGGAAACTGGACTGCGCATTGGAATGCGAAGGAGAATCACGTAACGTGCTGTACGCGTTCATATCGGGTGGGGAGGTTCTGTACGTCGGGAAGACCACCCAGCCCCTGAAGAAGCGCATGTACGGCTACCAGAACCCCGGTACAACCCAAAGCACCAACATCAAGGGGAATCGGTTGTTAAATGACCTAATTACATCTGGGGACACGGTAGAAATCTACGCGCTGCCGGATCATGGTCTTCTCCACCTCGGGGATTTCCACATCAACCTTGCCGCCGGGCTGGAAGACAGCCTCATTGGTAAACTACAGCCGAAATGGAACGGGTGCGGGTTGAAAAGTTAGTCGTGAGCGAGGAGGGCCACAGTAGTGCGCGATCTTTCTGTTTTCATCGACGAATACGGCGATACCAGCATCAGCACCGAGAAGGATGGTGTAAGCAACTTCTACATCCTTACCGCAGTTCTCCTGCCGACCAGTGCGGTGCCATCGACCCGTACTGCTGTAGAATGTGTACGTGCTCGTTTCTTTCAGCAGCACGAAGGGCTACAAGATCCCCGTCTGTTCGATGGATTCGGCTAAATTCGTAGAACATGCCAACACAATTGTTCCGCCGATGCTGGCTCGCCTGAACCGGGCGAGGGAGGAACTGAAGCTGGTGAGCTTGGGAGAGCTGGACATTTTGAGCGGAGATGGCCACCAGTACCTTAGGAGCCTGTTAGACAAAGCTAACTGATCAGTGCTGAACAGGTTCGGTTTCAGGCTGCTCGTTCAGCCGCTCTATCCGGCGACGTACCTTTTTCTTCTATCGCTCGTTCTTCCACCCCCCCATATCGTTGCAAAGGTGAACAGCCAAAGTCAGCAACGCCTCGAACTGAACGTGCTGCTGTTTATCTCCGCACCGATCTGCCGAGCATGGTCGAACTCGCCACCTTCCCCAAGAACCTCAGCGACCTTTGCCACCGAATACTCGGCTCGCGTCGATCTGGCAATTCGAAAAGCTTCTTCCAGATATGCTTCCCGAACATCCCCCCTGCTGAACCTTGCCTGTTCCGCGAATGCTTTCGCTCTCTGGAAGCCGATTATCTTTTGGGCAAGCCCAAGCGCTTCGTCGCGAGGCGTAGGAGAAGCAGAACCAGTTGGTCTAAGCTGTCGTCGTAAATGAACCGAAATCGCCTCCGACCATGGACGTACTCCATCACCTGCTCGATCAACGCTCGGCAAAGCTCAACCTCGCCGGTTCCAAAAGCTGCCTCTGCGGTAACGGCCAACATCGAGGCCGCGAATTTCGGTCGAAGCTCCCCGGAGATCTGAATTGAGGCATTGATCACCTGATGAGCAAGATCAGCACGGTTAAGAGCGAGTAAGTCGGCAGCGAATCCCGGCACTTCGAGCGCAGCGTGGTAGTCCTGCTGATCGACCAGCCGGTCCAGAGATTCCCGAGCCTGAGCCAGAACCGACAGCCCTCGTTTCCTGTCGCCAATTTAGCGTACCGTGCTGCGACCTGACGCATCGACTAGATCCGGGTGTCATAGGCGGTGAATCGAGAGGCGACGATTTGGGCGAACTCAAGTGTCTCGATGGAGATCATTTGGAAGCTCCTTTGCTCGGAAGTTCCTGTAGCGGGACCCCGTCTATGTTCGGCTGGACATAAAGCTCGTTCGTCTCCAGTACCAGCGCCACAAGATTTCCTTTGGTTCCGCCCTTGCACCCAGCACCAAGGTAGCAGCCGTTGTCAATGAAGACATGGTCGGTGGCCAGACTCCCCCGGATCTCATTCAGGGATTTAATCTGATGTCCGGTGACCAGCCGTTTTCCATTTAGGAATGCAGGGTCCGTCCAAGTCGTCCTTGTCCACAACATATCCCATCGGTCGGCAGCCGAAATCGGCTCCACCAACTTACATGGCAATCCAGCGTGAACGCAGATGTTTGTTGCATTCTCCCAGAAGAGCGGTGTGTTGCTGATGAAATTGAGATAAACCGAGGGGATCTGGCTCGGGTGTGGAACACCGAAACTCAGTAGGGTTGCTTCGCCCCCGTTGTTGATGAACTCAAGATAGTCTTCCTCTATCCCACTGTTGGCTGCGTCCAACAGCATCTGCTCATGGTTACCGCGCACCATCATTGCCAAACCTTCTCTCTGCATTGACATAATAAGGTCCAGCACACCCTTCGAATCACACCCCCTATCGATGACATCACCGAGGAAAATGACTGTATCCCGCCCCCTCTCCAGACGAAGCGACACCAGAATCTCCAGTGCAGTCTTCCGATTCCCATGGCAGTCGCCAATGACTATGGTGCGTCGATTAGTCATACACCGCCTCATTCGTTACCGTCAAAAGTTTCCTCTGACATGACTGAACCAGAGCAATGCCCCGGTTCAGGGGGGCGAGAATATACCACATTTAACAAAGTTTTAGAAGGTGAGGGGATGAAGATTTGTACCAGCGGGACCAACGGAGCCGAGGTCAGCAGCGGCCTCTCACGACAATATAAATACGAGTGGAAGTTAATCAAAGTTGAAAAGAGGTGAACCAACATGACCAACACTGAATACCTGACGACGCTGGCAGCAAGACTTCGGTACTCGCCCAAAACGATTCAAGAAGCAATGCTCCTGAAAACGCACCTCCTCGCAGAATTCATGGAGGACGACATGGCGCTGAACGAACTGATTGCCAAGATGAAGGACGACGAGGTCGAAGCGCGGATCAATGAGCAAAATGAGCGACAACTCGACCAGTTCTTTGAGACTGAGTCATAGGAGAAACCATGAGAGATGAAATGACAGAAGCGCCTGAAGACATTCATAGTTCCCTCAGGGCGATCAGGGAACAAAAAACGCAACTCCTCTTCCGGTACTTAAAGGAGAAATTCGAACTGGACCGCCAAATGAGACTGCTCAACGTTTCCGAGCAGCTCGCGAACGTGAACCGTGCGCATGAGCAAGCTCTGAACGAAGTATTTTCGAAAGAGGCACGGTAAGCCTGAAAGGAAAATTGAAATGTGATGGGCCAGTGGATGATCTGCTGGCCCCTTTTTTCAGCCTAAAGGCTGTACCTTGGAAAGAAGTCTTGATTCACACCAGTCCTTCAAGGTTTGCCGATTGACGGACAGCAGCCTTGCCACCTCGGCGACCGTGGTTCCACTGGCAAGGAGCGATTGAATTTCCCCGGCCTTCTCATCGAGGCGAGACTTCCGTGTACGGCGAAGGGAGTGGGTCGGCTGGCCTTCGGCAGGAGGCTCCTGAGTCGATTTCAAAGCCGGACGCCGAGTCACCAGTTCAGTTTCGACCTGAGCGATCAACGAACATGCAGTGCCGACGACATGCGCTTCCGCGTTGTCATCGAGCCGAAAACCGCTGTTGACGACGTACACCCGAACCCCGCGCCGAGACAGGTCGGAGAGAACGTTGAGGATCTCCACCGTCGTTTTGCCGAGCGGTGGGAAGGTCATGACGAACATGGTATCCTCCGGCAGCAGTTCCGCAACCATACCGGCGAGGACAGGGCTGGTTCCGGGGACCGGGGGCGATGCGGACTCGTTGACGAAGTGGACAGGTCCAAGTCCGTTGTTCGTGGCAAAGGCAAGGATCCCGTAATGCTGGGCATAGTGCTCCGGCGTGGTGGCGGGGACGTCGATGTATCCGTAGTTTGTGGCCATAAGTTCCTCATTCGACTGGAGTCACATCTATTTATCCGCCATGGATTTCCCGAAAAATCTCCGTTCCCAGAACGTTCTTGACCGCCGTAGCGGTTCAGTTCTAGGTGAGATTAGAAAGTGCTACGTTTGAATGTCGATCCGTGCTATACAGTGGCTGACATCAGGTTATAGCGGTCTAGCTACCTCACAGGAGCGAGAAGATGACAAAGACGCTGACACTGTATCGACCGGACGGAATGTCGATCCTACGCTGGGAGGACTGGACACGCCCCAAGAGAGAGTACCAGTGGAAGGAGGGCCGTAGTGCTATGGAGCTTGCAAAGGCATGGTTCCGGGGAGATACGTTATCGGTTCCGGCGGAGCTTCAAACGCTACTCCTCTCGACGTCGTGGCTCCGTGGGGTGAAGCTGCTGAGTGGAGTACCGGAGAAGGTGACCCGCCTCCCCCAGCGTGGGGAAGGGCGAAATCATGATCTCGCTCTGATAGGTGAGGCAACTGTCCATCGGCTCACGGTGTGCATTGAAGCCAAAGCAGACGAAGCGTTCGGAAATGAAACCGTAGCTGAATACTGGCGACGGGCGATGAAACGACGCGAGTCTGGGATTTCCACCAAGGCTCCCGAGAGGATTCAGGCTCTCCTTCAGATGGTCGGAGAGACTGGAGTGCCAACAGAATCGAGGTGGGGCGCAGTCCGATACCAGTTGTTGGCCGCGATATGCGGGACTGCGCTTCAAGCAAAACTTGACTCTTCATCTCTAGCCGCCTTTGTGGTCCATGAGTTTCACACCGATCTAACTTTCATGGAAAATCTTAGTCGAAACCACCGCGATTTCGAAAGATTTGTTCAGACGCTGTGCTCTGACGGAATCACGGTAGCACCGAATCGTTTGTACGGCCATTTCTCGGTTGGTGGAGTGGACTGTTTCGTTGGAAAGGTGATCGCCGTCATCTAAAAAATCCTGTACTCGCAAGGAGCGCTATGTTCACACTGCTAGAATCAAAAACAGAGATCGCAGAGGCACAACGTACTCTGGAAAGAACCATGCGGCGAGAATTCACTCGGGTCGCAGTAAAAGCGATTGGCTATCCGGGTGGGAACATTCCAAACGCAAAGGTCACCACAAACGGAAGCCATTGGTTTTGGTCCGCTGATTGTAATGGTAAGGAGGAGAAACACCCTCGAAAATTGAACTGGTTTGGTCTGTTTGCAGAGAAAACAGGTTTGCAAATTTCGGTTGAAATTAACATCCCCTACGAAGGAATAGACGCACAGATCGAAGGATTTTTCGGGCGTGACAACAACACCGGAACAATCTACCTAATGCACTCTGGTGGTGTAGGGGGGGGCAGGAAAGGTGTTGGGAAAAGCGCCTTCCTCTCATGGTCAAATCAGCTTCTTGTTGAAGTTGGTTGCTCTTCTGGACGCATTAGGGACGGAGTCATCGTCATGCCCATTGAAGGAGCGGCAGCAACGAAATCCTCAACGCAATACATCGACGCTATTGCAGCATTCAAGCAAGCAGTACGTGATAAAGAAATAGATACACCTGAATTTCAGCAAAAACAAAGGGCTTTTGAAGATTTTTATTCAGAGTCCAAAGGACGGCGAAAAGGAAAGCGCTCATCGGAAATTGATTACCTATCCCGACACGGGGAAGTCGTTGACGCAGTGAAGGATTGGCGTTGCTCTCTTTCTCTTCCGAAAACTGCAAGACCAGTCAAAAACGTGTTGATAGATTTTGGGATACTACAGGGAACTGATCTCATCGAGGTCTATGAGGTGAAGACAAGTACGGCGCGACAAAATGTCTACTCTGCCATCGGGCAACTCATGGTACACGGAGCAGCTTCAGATTGCAGACGAGTAATAGTGCTTCCACACGATGAGCCAATCGCCGATGATTTGAAGGCAGCACTATCACGGCTAAACATTCAGGTTGTCGTATTTCAAATGGACAAGGTGAAGACAACCATACTCACCCCAAACCTGTCTAAGTAGCTTGACGAGTCCAACATCAGCCGAGTCGGCTCTTTCAATAAGCTGTTCCACCCGCTAGGACGACTGTACACGACCGTATTAGCTTTGCTGACGCCACCCGGTTCATACCATCCGGAGCAATAGGGATAGATAATTTAAACAGAGCGCTGTTGACTTAAAGAGAGGAATTGCTAGAAGCATTTACATGATGGCGTTCACCGACAAAGACTATTGGAAAGCTCTAATACTTTTTGGCCTCAATCAGGCGACGTACAAAATCGCTCTAGGGAAGACCCTCCTCTCTCTTGCCGAGCATGGGCAGACCAGAGTTACTTGGGAGCAGCTCTCGACGGAGTTCCTCCTTCAGTACCAACAACGCCTGTCCCATGATCCAATGCCACAACAGGCAACGCCGTCCCGGCAGACGGTCATGGAGCGGATCGTCAAGCTCCATCTAGCGGGGAAGCTGTCCCTTGATCAGGCGATTCAGGAAGTCGGAGCCAACGCATTCGGCGATGTCATCCGAAGGTTCGACAACCTCGGGAATGACGAGTCGTTCAAGGGGAAGTTCTACCGCTTTGACTTCGGCAAAGAGCTGATCCTTACGGACGATCTCCACCGCATTGTCGAGGCCGACACGACTGAACTGGAAGAAGAACTGGATGCCAGATGGAGCCTACTGGAGGGGGCCTTCTCAATTCAGCAAGAGAACTTCGTCCTCTCGAACGACCTCCGTCTGACCTACCTTGAGAATGGGTACAAAAGGAAAAACCTAACCAGCAATATTCCTTTCCTCCAAGGATACCAAGGCAACACCTGCTTCTACTGCGGCGAGCCGATTCCGCCAGATGACATCCATGTTGATCACGTCCTCCCCCGGCAGGTCTTGCAGCACGACGAGATTTGGAATCTGGTGCTCTCCCATTCCTTCTGCAATACACAGAAGTCGGATAGGTTGGTTGGTGAGCACTACATGCGGAAGCTAATTGCCCGGAACGAGAACATCATCGGCTCCAACCACCCTTGGAAGAGGAGGATCATTGCATCACTGGGGAAAACTCCTGATGCGCGTAGGTCGTGCTTGGAGAGGCATTACGGTAAAGTCAGGATGATTCTCGGCCCGCATTATTGGGGAGGGTCGCTATCGTACAGCCCTGAGCACGACCCGTTTTACAGGAGGATGATTACGGTGCTGAACAATAGCCGGAGGTAATAGGTTTTAGTCGATGCTTGAGGAGTATGATGTTTGACGAGGAGGGTGGCGAAGCATGACCAACAGACATGCGAGAGACTTTGAGGATACACTGGACGTGCTGGCAGGGAAGCGTCCAGCAACACTGTATGGAAGAACGTGGCTTAGACATCAGGAAGACAAGCAGGCTGGAGTGATTGACCTTGCAGTCCTCAAGGGGGAATCTTCTGTTGAGGAAATTGCAGTGGCGGCTGGAACTTCGATTGTTCGTGTAAAGCGCCACCTGTCTCACCTTACCGATGACACCCACCAAGGCATGGCTTCACACAGACTGAGGATAAAAGATGATGGGAAAGTCCGATTCGATCTTGAAGCGGTCAGTAAAGGCGATGATGTGGAAAAAAAAGGTGGCGTTTCCGAGAAGTGGACTGACGATGAATTTGAAGCTGCCGTTAAGGCATATCTCTGGATGCTTGAGCAAGAGAGGGATGGGAAACCATATAAGAAAAGCGATGTCAACGTAACTCTTCGCGAAGGACCGCTGGCAAGCCGGACAAAAGCTTCAGTCGAGTACCGGATGCAGAACATTTCTGCTGTGCTGGTGGAACTTTCCATGCCGCATGTCACAGGGTATGTTCCGGCTAAGAACGTAGGACCTGATGGTAAAAAGAAGATCATGGAGCTTTTAACTAGGCTAAACTACCATGACCCTGCTGACTATATTCCCACTGAAGACCCAGACGTACTGGAGGAAAGGGTACAGAAGCTTAGGAAGAAAGTAGACGTCTTCGCACCTCCAAAAGGGCAAAAAACAGCCAAGCAAACCACCGGGACTTCTACCGGATTTGTTCGGGACCCAGTAGTGAAAGCATGGGTGCTGGAGAACGCTAAAGGTGTATGCGAAGCATGTGGTAACCCCGCCCCCTTTTCAACGTTGGTAGGGGAGCCATTCTTGGAAGTTCATCACCTCAAGCAATTATCGGAGAAGGGCTCAGATACCCACACGAATGCAGTCGCAGTCTGCCCCAATTGCCACCGTCGATGTCATCACTCCAGTGACCGGATGTCGTTTTTGCAGAGTATCTACCTCAGCGTGCCGAGGTTGGTGAGGGAGTAATTATAAAAGGAGTCGCTTAGGTGAAAGATTTTTACGAACTGCCAGCCGACCGCTGGATTCTAGAGACGGAGAGATTCTTTGTGATAGAAGATGGATTCCCGGTGTCCCCCGGCCACCACCTGATCATCTCCAAAGAGGTGAAGGAGACTTTTTTTGATCTATCACCAGAGGAGAAGGAGGAACTTGTCCACCTGATCGAGACGGTAAAGATCATCATTGAGGAGGACCATGAACCTGACGGCTATAACCTCGGAATAAATTGCGGAGCCGCAGCAGGGCAGTCTGTGATGCATTTCCACTGCCATGTCATCCCAAGGTACGTTGGCGACATGGAGAATCCGAAGGGTGGAGTGAGGTACTGCATCCCGGAGAAGGGGTTGTATTGAGGCACCCTAAGTGCAGTGGGAAAAATGGTTGCAGTCAAGGCCATATCAACTCTACGTCATAGTTCCCTTGATGCATCTCAGAGTCAATCCAAAATTCACATTTGAAAAAGAATCTCTTAAATTTCTGGAATGATCTAAGCTTAGGAAATAATACAAAACCTTGCAGCCTCGCATTTGGAGCTAACACAGATGAATGGGCGTTAAAACTTGAAGAACGCCCATCCATCCAATAAAAGTTATTGTCAACCGATGAATACTGGTTTCCGTCGTTGTCGAGTAAGTAACAATTTCCTGCAACATATATCCTTTCAACCATTTTTTTGGTTCTATTTGCAAGTGTCAAATACAAAGCACATCCAGCTTGCTCTGTTCTAACTCCAAACGAAGTCTGCGACCAAGTGAAGTTAACATCGAGTTTATTAACAGCTATAGCAAGTGTTTTGTCATAAGTATAATGCTTATTGTATAATATTACTGATGAGCCCATCCTAGAAGAAGATTTGCCTTCACCTGTGTGTTGAGGTCCCTCTCTAAACAAAACAGTTTCAATGGACTCAACGTTTTGGTTTTTTCACTTTTTGTTTTTCGATCTTGGTGAGAACAAACATATTTTTCTAGAAACTGTGCGGCTTCGATTACATCTCTTGTCATCCTTGTGAAAATTTCTGCTTGTTGCGGAGGGTGCTTGTCGGGATGTAATGCTTTCAATAGTTTTTTTTTCGTCGCGTCAAGAGCCTCTGTAGAAGTATTTTCTTCAACCCCAAGTATGCGACAAGCTGTCTGTAGGTCCATTGGCTTTCCGCTCCAGATGTTGTCGAGATAGGTATTACTTTCTCAGTTTATCCCGTGACGGGTGCTATGCAATCGCTCAAATCTATGACCTTTGCTAGGGTGATAATTCAACTGTCGTTTTGATGCAATTACTCTCATACGAAGACACCGGGTGGATCTCCGTTAGCAACCTCATCTACCAGTCCGGTGCTACGCTTGTTACCGTCAGTAAACTCCGCACCATCAACCTGTACGTCCCAATTGGCAGTGATGCAGATCGGCGCCAAAATGGCTGGATGCCCAACTTCGAGGGTGAAGAGCCATCTGGATCACCTTCAGAACAAAAAGGATCCCGCGATTGAGCCGCATCATCTAAAGATCGAGACGGATGGGATGGGAAGGGTTAGATTCGACCTAACAGTAGAATCTTCGTCCCAACTGCCACACAATGGCCAGACTCAAAAATTTCTGAGCAGCCAACGAAGTGGTCTGATGAGGAGTTCGAAGAGGCGATCAAGGCATATATGCAGATGCTTGATCTGGAAAAGCAGGGGAAACTAATATGTCTGGAGATGACTCGATTTGGTTTAGTTGTTCTCGGACAAACGTACCCCACATTTTCCAACTGAAGGACATGCTTGGGTGTTTGATAAACACAACCGAAAAAGAATGACCCCTCCTTGTTGTTACAATTAAGTGGCTTCCTCGACTCCGACCAACCTTTTTTCGCCATGTCTGAGGCATGACAACATTGTCACTCTCTCTCGCAACCTCTTTGAAGGAGTGAAGTTTTTTCCAATCAGTTCCAGCGAAAATACAGACATTCGGTTTAGTTATTTCCGCCAACGTGAAGAAAACCTTCCAACCATCTATATAGTCAACCAAAGAAGGTCTTTGCTTGACACTCGCCATGGGTCTAAGCACTAGATTGTGGAAGCAAACAGACCTCCAAAGCTTTACTCTAGCATCTATCGAAACCTTTCCTTTAAGGTAAAAGGCTCTCTCCATGTTTCTAAAAAATTTCTCCTTGGACTTCGGGTTTATGCCGTGGGATTTTCCCACCATCTCTCTGGTAAAGGTATTTTGCTTTAATCTTTCAGGAGCAGAGCTGCTACCCCAGTCATAACAGCTTTCACCAAGAAAGAATAGTCTACTTCCTTCTGAAGAAGATGCATACAAATCTCCGACCCAAGGGAACCATTTCAGTTGGCCCAATTGGTTGAAGTTACTATCAAACTGAGTATCTAGATTCTCAATCTGCACAATAAATGTCCCACATGGAAGGCGAAAGTCACTTTATTTGGGAATGATGATAAGCGAAGATGGGGCTATGCCGAAAGCTTGAAGAACTCTTTGGCATCTACGATTAAGCTGTGCTGCATTATCATTTGTATCTACTATAATATCAGTTCCTCTAATTCGTTCGTACCCGTGCTTGAAATCGGATACTGATCTTGAAAAATACTTCTTTTTGGTTCCCTTAATCCTGAAGAGGAGTTCCTCCTGCTCTGGGCATTTTTTAACGAGAAGTTCAACGACTTTGACGAATACATCTTTGTGGGAATATGCAGGGTGGACGGTGTTTTGAAAAATGAAGGCTGACACGCCTGTGCCTGTTAACTCGCCCCTACTTTTGCTCAAGTCAACTTTCATTGAAGACAGAAGTGAAAGCGCCTTCTCCCTTTCCTCAGGGGGCATTTTCCCCACCGATGCACGTATCTCGTCAATCGAAATCTCGTTGATCATTTCATTCCTCTTTAGAAGTAATATCACTTTCCCACATGGGGGCCAGTCTTCCTTCCGACAGTTTCGCCTACTGGAATGCCTGCTCCATCGCTTCATCCAGTCCGCCACTATCAGCACCGGTCTGTCCACCAGGCACGACCTTTTCTATCGGTGACTGTGCCAGATGCTTGCAGGCTCGCACTGCGGCTGAAATCTTTGATCCGCCAGCCTAAGTTGGAAAACTATAAAGCTGGCAAAGCCTTTTAAAGTCGATGTGGATCCCTCGGGTCGGAAGCCCCTTCGCCTTCAGACGGAAAGCCTTCTCGACCGTAGCCTTTCGTTCTGCATCGTCAGCAAGGTGTATCTTCCTGTGGCATGTTGGGCAGAGTGACAGAATATTTTCCGGTACGTCCAGCCGCACATCGAACAGTCCCTGTTTGCTCATTGGGACCAGATGGTGAGCTTCCATGTATTGATTATTGGATGCACAATTTCTGAAGGTGATGTGCTTGGAATCCAGCTCACACTTGAAATCTGCTGCAACCAGAGCGGTCTTTGAGATCCTTGGGTTGCTGGGATATCTCACCCTTCTACCTATGGTCGCAGGCATTGGTGCCGGGAGTTGGCCTTCCGGCAACACTATGAGATTTACAGTGTTGACCTTCTCCTGATACCGTTCCTCGGCTGAGGGGCCACCAGCCATCAAATCACTTTCAGATACCTGCATGAGGCCCAACTCTTCGATATAACTCAGACCAAACTTCGTAAACCCCGCATAGGTCACGTCCGACTTCCAAGCTGCCGCTTTCCCGATTTCAATCGCGTACTGTCTCGACAGCTTGTCTCCTTTGTATCCAGCTTTAGTCAAGAAGAGGAGGGTCGTGATGGCGTAGATCGTCTCCGTGCGATATGGATCTTCCAGAATGTATTGCTGGAGAATTACACGCTGCTTATCCGAGAGTCCCCATTTAAGAGGGCTTCGGGCATGGTAATACCTCTGCCCGAGTTCGGTTATATCGACCTTATGCTTGTCCAGAGTTAGCAGTCCAACCCCAGCGGCAAGGCGAACGAGGTCACGCACTCTTTTCTCGGGGTGCTTCGCATTGCCACTTTTGGTCGTTTCGGGATAGCTCCCTGCCAAGGTCTCAATGGTTGTACTTCGAGACTCTGCGGCTTTGAACACGACGCCGTTAATGTAGTGGAGCTTTGCGACGGTGAATACTTGTCCCTTCATCAGCGCCTCCTCAGTGAGACACAGTCATTTTGCATAAGAGTCAGAGACGGTCCTGCAAAGGTCGAAGACGCGCGGGATATGCGGCTCTAGCCACAGTAGCCTGTCGAATTCATGACTGTATGCATGGGTCTTTGCAACATCTACGAGATCAGCTGGTGCTCCTTTCTCGAAAGCATCATTGACAATAACCAGCCACAACTCTTCGCAGTGCCGTCTAGCAGCAACGGCCTTCTTCCTCTTCCTGTCAATCTCTTGCTGGACATGGTCAGAGCCAATTGACGCCACCCATCCACCAGAACTGGCATACCACAGGTTATCGATACCATCTACGCTACCGTGGATTCTTACGTTAAGTATCTCCTGCGGCAGTTCAGCGTGCCCTAAGGTAACAGCCTTATCTTTGACCGACGTCGGTACTGAGGCCTGAAAGACTGCATCAGCGAGACAGCGAGCAAGGCGAGAAATGTCCTTCTTCCAAATGGGGAAGTTTCCATTGAAGAAAGTGGTGACGTACAATGCAGGGCCACCAGCGTCGGCGTGCATTTCCTTTGCACGTCTGGTTATGTAGTTTCGAAGACTTTGGATTTCTTGCTGTGGCTGCTTGTTTGGTTCAGGGGGGTAAAAAAATGTAGTCAACTCGATACCGAGTCGGCTGTCCGGTGATTCGAACAGAAAGTCCGGTGGCTCTGGCTCTGATGGTTCACTCTCGGGAATGTCTGACAAACACTCACGGAGGCGTGATAAGTAATATCGTTCTCGGTCTTTGTCTGGCACAGGATCTCCCTGTTTCCTTACGTTATTGCCACCACCTGACGGCACTTGGGAAAGGTCGAGCATGCCCAGAAGAATTTTCCGGCATGCTCCCCGTTCTTGGCTTGTCGCTTGACCATGGTCGCACCACACCTTTCGCACATCGGTATCATTTCCATGTGTTCTGGCTGCGCGACCGTCGGCGTCGATCCCGGTTCACTTTTCAAAACGGCTTGTGGGGGAGTAGGCTCCTGAGCTTGCGGAAGCGTGGATGCGGATCCAATCAAGGTTATCTTAAACATATCGGCCAACTTGGTCCTAACCTCTTGGATCTGATACCCCTTCTTCGCAGAAAATCGTGCGATGGGTATGCCAGCACCACTCAATGCCTCATCAACAAAGAGATCCCTCTCTGCTCGGTCTTCCCGGCCATGCGACTGGTCATCCAGTTCAACCACACCGAGAACCGCAAGATCCGTTGAGGAGCAAACCACGAAATCAACATGCTTCTGGTTAACCTTGTTCAGCGCACTGACACGCTTGCTTTTGGATAACCCCTTTGCTGGTTTAATAAGATCGCCGAGGCGAACCTTCCCAAGCACACGGTAGTTGTTGTCCAGAGCCTGTTCGAGCACCCCGAGGAATGATCGCTCCGCAGGAGATAAAAACGGCTCTCGGCTTTGGAAAGCAAGACTACCGTCCTTAGTTGGTGACTTGATCTTCAGAGCGGCTAACAGCCCAACAAGAATGACAACGATTGCTAATACGACCACCAAATTCATTGCCAATGTCTCCCCTCATGAAATCATGCGACTCGAAACTACCACATATGAGTTGAGATTTAAATCATTTCATATTCTGGCTCTATGACAGATTCCCTGCCCCATGGACGTCCCGCGTTGAGAACACAACCTCTCTTTAATGCTATTGCATTAGCGCAGAGGAGGCAGTAGTATCCCTGTTTATCTAATGCAATGCCAAGGTCACACCCAATTCAGAGGCTTGTGCCATATGTGGTGCTGTTAGCTTAGTCAGTGATAACGGACTGCTCTACCGCGTTGATGGACCAGCTAATGCCGATGTGGCGGCAGTACCGGGAAGAGTTGAATAGAGCGTGGTTGGCGCATGGGAAGTGGGAATATTGAGATGACATACAGCTTTAGACTGCGGTTCAAACGCGCTTCCACCGAAATAAATATCGAGGTCCCGGTCTTGCATCTGAAGCCGGGTCCGAGCATGTCTTCGCTCATCCTTCGCTCCCATGACCCTAACGTCCCGATTCAACGGTCGAAAGATTTGATCCTTGAAAGCACTGGATACGCTACAAAAGAAGATGCTGAACTAGCAGGAAAAAAATCGCTCGATGCACTTGCTGTTACACTGGCAAGACTACGCGTTGGCGCGGATTATGGCCACAGGGGGCCGACATCATGGATCTCGCCACTCTTCTTAAACCAAATTTCAGCCCAATCCGGCACCCCCATATTGAACGATGTTCATGGGCTGATGGTGTATGAAACAGATCCTCCTCCGAAGTTCGCTTCACTGAACTCCGACATCCGTACAGGAGTGGGGCAAAAGGGTTTTGAGGGTATATTGGCTAACGCTCTTGAGACGACAATATCTTTATCTGAACGGGAACGACTTTCGCTGGAAATGTTTAACGCCTCTTTTTTCCAAACGACACCTGAATCAAGATTGATCTTGCTGGTAATGGCAGTGGAGGCTCTAATTGAGTTGAAGGTCCGATCAACTGAAGCTGTTGCACATGTCGAAGCTATGATCGCAGCAACAGAGAGTTCTTCGACGCTTTCTCCCGAGGACAGGGCTTCGATGCGTGGTTCTTTGCGATGGCTCCGAAATGAGTCGATCAATCAGGGAGGACGGCGTCTCGCACAGGAGAGACTTGGCGAACGAATGTATGCGGGGAGAAGTGCTCCAGCTTTTTTCTCGTACTCTTACGGGTTGCGGAGCAAATTAGTGCATGGTGAGACTCCTCCACCATCTCAGCAGGCTGTTGGGAAATGTGCAGCGGCTTTACAAGGGTTTGTGTCTGATTTGCTCACGGTTCAGCTAAAAATCGGGGTATAAACACGTCAACCCTCGCGTATCCAACCACCGCCATATCGCACCCCCTTCCATGCTATCTTTAGCATCTAAGACGTTGTGATAGTATCAAATCCAAACTTGGATTACAATCCTAGTGGTAGTTTTTTTTCCGATGTCACAGGATCTCACTCGACCTCGGGCTATTGATACGGTGGTGGTTGGCTTCGAAGGTGTTGCTCTCGTATATCTATACACACCACTACAAATAAACCTTTCACATTACGCAACTCGTTTTTGCAGGAGCATCGCCTTCTGAGATTGGCCTGATGTAATTGAGGTTGTCGGAATTACTGGCTGTTGCAGGGATCACGAAAACGAGATGCGTAATGTGAAAGGTTAGGTTTGTATTCTATGTATTGAATAACTTCATTCAACATCCTCAGATTGTTCGCAAACCATGTTCCACTTCGTGATCGGTTCCAGTCCGTATGACGTTTCGACAACGTTCTTCATCACCTGATCGAGTTTATCGGCATGTCGTCTCTGGCAGATGAAGCTGTCGTGGACAGGGAGAATCGGAATTTCGGAAACGAGGAAGTGTTGAATCACCTGCGATGCGATGTGCGAATCGTAGAACTGGAGCATCTTACCGCAGTCGGAATTGAAGTAGTGATTGATAAGAGGATGCTTCTCGATGCACATATCAACCAGTTGGCTCGGCTTGTACTTCGGATGTCTTTTGATTTTCTTCTTGTTCTTCTTCCCCTCCTTCTCCTTCAGGTTCATGTCGCTGTTGATGCTGGCAGCAGCCTCCTTTCTGCTCTTGGCATTCAGGCATTTCAGAGTTACGGCTTTCGTTACCTTCCGCCATTCCATCCCGAGATCGGGGGCGTCGATAACATATGGATCTCCGTCGAAGAGCTTGAAACAGTCGATCCCCTCCATCAAGTAGGCGAGGAATACGTGAATCCCCTTGTAGTCGATCTCCACCGTTGGCTCCCCGTTGATCAGGATGTGCTTGCGGTAGTTGCTTTCTATTCGTAGCCACCAGCCACCGTAGAACCGTCCTCCCAGCCGCAGACTCTCGTCGTTGAAGGTGCGGGTTACGATGCGTCGGTCGAAGTTCACCCTCTCGGGAATCGGGCAGGAAAGGGAAAGAGAACTTCTGGCAAGAAGGCGGTTGTAGTCGATTAACTGCTGGTTCCACGCGAGGGTGAACTCGTCGTGAACGAATGGTATCCGATTCTTTTCATGGTCTTTGAATTTGATGAACAATGAGTCGTCGGGGATCCTGTGGTTGAGCGGTAATGCGATTGGCCGCTGTACGTCCTCGATCAAGGCGATCAGCGACGCATTGGCTCTCATGCGTGATGACTTATCTGCGTAGGTGAACCCTCTCCAGTCTTCAATGTAACCTGCGCTGTAAAGCGCATCTATGATGGCCGTAGTTACTCGGAAGCTCAACTGGAGTACATTCTTAGGGTTTTTGAGTCTGTAGCTCACCCCGTACCTTGAGTACCCGATACAGTCGTACCCGCTCATGTGGCAGGTGTACAATTTCGATAGAAGCAGCCTGATGTGGTTAGCCTGTTTGCTGTCCGGTCGGTACTTGTCGGCCCCGTAGACAACTGTCCAGATCGTGGAGATGATCTCTGGTGCATCGACTCTGTACCAGAATTCGCTGGTGTTCAGCGGGATCGAGTTGTCGAGTTCTTCTGGTGTCATCTCGCCCCCCTGCTGTGGATGTTGCTGGATGGTTGGTTGGAGCCTGAGCCACAGAAACTTCCTAGCGTTCTTCGTGAGCTACTTTTCGACATGCTCTCCAGCATTGCACGTCTGGCATGTGCGTCGTTGCGTTCCCTTTGCGTTGCAATTTTTTCCCATTTGGAACTAATTCCAGACAGATGCTCTTCTTTCATTTGCGTATTCTCCTTTGATTTCCAGCGGTTACTCTGGATGCAGTTGTCCTGATCGGTTGACGGGAGCTGAAGACGCACGTCCGCAACGACCGGAGAATGGCAAACCGGCCCAGATGTCCCGCATGGGGTTATGTGGTGAGGGGTAGTAACTGGAGCTACGAGAGGATCTACTTGGTAGGGTACTCTGACCTGCGGTCAACCATCGACTGTAACCTTCATCACCAGTGACTGTTGCTCAACCTGATTTGACCGTATCACGGGTTCCGGTAATCACCAATTAAATTATTGATTGCTGATACGGCTTCATATTGTTTTTTATGGAATCGAGATTGGATTGTTAATCCAAGATAGAATTGGAGATTTGGAAATGAGTGGAGATGTAATGTGGCAGGAGTAAAGTTGTAGAATACAGAAAGATAAAACACACAGTCGTCACGGACGACAGAGTCATTTTAATCCAGATTCGGACTGCTGTCTATTAAATTAGTCAGGTCGGTACAAGCGGAGTTCAGTTGCTGCTGGTGGATTGGTTGCTGGATGGTGTATCGGGAGGTAGACCAATAACAAAGGCTCCAGAGCGGGAATATGAGCGTCTGGTGCAGGTTTCGATGCAGGTTTGACGTGGCTCTGGGAGTGAAGTGTTACGGCGTGGGGGATGGACACCTGCTCCGATGCTCTGGTATATTGCCACATCAACTACCACACGACCGTGTCGTGTGAACATCAGGACGAAGCAGGGTGCTGGAAGAGGCTGTGGCTACTGTTGCAGGGGAAAGACTCGGGAAGTAGCTGGCTTACGAGTCGGTTGTGGTTTGGTGTGCTGGTTTGAAAGATGGTTGCTGAACCCCGATTTGAAGCCATCACAGAACCCAGTATCGCCCACCATGCAAACAGCAAAGGCCAGGTCTTACGACCTGGCCTTTTTATTTGCCGTCACTCTCGAAACGACGATCACCTTTTCTGTCCCGTCTCCGTTCTTCTGACCAGGGCGATGTTTTCGATGCACGCGTCCAGATTGTTGCGCACAAAGAGTATGGTTTCCAGCTGATTGTCGACCGTGACCAGGCGCACCTGGTCGGGATCCTCGGACAGCTTCCCTTTTTTCTTCAGCTGCACTTCGAGAAAACAATAGTCAAAGCGGTCCGTTTTCTTGGTGTTCGTCCTGTCTCTGTGTGCCATGTCCGACCTCCATTGCCGCTGTGATAGTTTTCGCTAGATCACTCGATACTCGATACGACGCTTGAATGGGGGTCCATCAACTAAAATCCAGCTTCAGACACGGTCGAAGCTACGGATAATCAACGTTTCGGTCTGTGATTGGGAACACACAATCACACTTTTTCCAAAAAAGTCGGGCGAAGTCGCACCAGTCCCATGGTAATAAGGGAGGCTAGCTGCCTCAATGGGACAACACAGCTTCACGGCTGGAAAAGAAAAAGGGCCAGGCTCGTCCGATGACGTACCTGGCCCTTTCACTTGTTTTTTCTCAATCACTCCCCTGGGGCTCTCCCAGGGGAGGCAGCGCTCGGCACCCCTTCAGCAGATGCCGCTTGCTTCAACTCCCGCTTGCGCTCTCACTCCTTAGAATTTGACCCTCAATCCCAGGGTGGCGTTGTGGCTCTCGAACTCCATCCGGGTGTCGGCAAAGTTGGCTTGGGAGGTGCGGAAATATCGGTAAGCCAGGTCCAGCGACATATGCCGGTTCAGCGGGACCTCGAGCCCTCCGCCCGCCTGGTAAGCGAACACCACCTCATCGTCGCCGGTGTAGAAATCGCCGAACTCATCGTCGAGGCTCAAAACGGCAAAGCCGACCCCGCCGCCCAAGTAGGGGGTGATCGGGCCGTTGTTATGCAGGTCGATGAACATGTTCGCCATGAACGCGGTGGCATTGAGGCTCACGTCCGTATTGGCGTACCTGATACCGGAGTCCTTGTCGAAGATGGTGTCGACGTTCCCCTCCTTGTAGGATATCTCCCCTTCGAGCCGCAGCGTGCCGTAGTCCATGCCCGCGGTCCCGCCGATGTTCAGCCCGGGGTCAAAGTTCACCGTGTCGTTGAAATCCCCTCCGGCATGGATATCCGAGGGAATGGTCACTCCGATGAAGCCGGAAACGTACGGACCCGGACGCATGGAAGCCGCAGAGCTGATACCGGGGAGCGCCAGAGCTGCCACTACCACCATGGAAGCCAAAACTGTCTTTTTCATATGGGATCCTCCTTTTATGGCGGCCATTGCCGCCGCCATAGTTATCTACATCTAATGGCCGCATGCTGTCAAAGTTATTCCAACAGCTCTTCAAGTATCTGATCCAGGCTCTTTCCCTCATACAGGCTTTCCAGAAGTTTGTGCACAGTGGGCTGAACCCCCTTGTATTGACAGTTCGCCACCAACTGGTTCTCCAGAATCTGCAACTGATCTCTGGTCATACTCCCTCCCTCTCCATTGTATGTACTAAGTAAGTCTGCCAAAGCTGGGCCGACTGTCAATTGAGCCTATCTGTCCCTTGCGCTGCGCCTGAACCAGCTAACCACCGACTCCGCGCTCTGCGCGCCCTGAAGCTGGCCGACGGAGGAGCCTTTGCGCAGCAGGTGAACCACGGGAATCCCCCGGACCATGAAACGCGCGGAGAGCCGCGGGCTCTCGTCGCTGTTGATCTGCACCACCGCCGCCTCTCCCGCCAGAAGTTCAGCCACCTTTCGCACCGCCGGTGCGAATGAGACGCAGTGGGGTCACCAGGGAGCCCAGAACTCGGCGAGCACGGGGCCGTTGTACCCTGAGATGAAGGCGTCGAAGCTGTCGTCGTTCAACTGCTGGGGATGAAGGTAAAGCACGGGGAGCTTGGCGCGACAGTTGCCGCACTGCCCGGCGACGCCCTCCTTTTCGGCAGGGATACGGTTCGAGGCCCCGCAGGAGCCGCATTTCACCAGGTATTGTGTCATGGAAAACCCTCCTTTTTCTGGTCTGGGCGCAACGAGAGCAATTGTACCATCCCGGAACGAGCCCAAGGGGGCCGGCAATTTCCTTCCGCTCTTTCGGCGTTTCACATTTCAGGAGTTTCTGCTATGGTAGGTGGCTGCTGCGCCCTTTCCGAAGAAAGGGAACCAAAGTCCGGAGGTCTTACCAAGAAATGAAGTGCAGAATCCTTTTGCTGCTGCTCGCCGCCACCCTCATGCTAACCCCAGGCGCACACGCGGCTGGTCCCGTGATAAAGGCCAACGCCCCCGCCGTTACCCAGGGGGTCAACGTCCCCATCCTGCTCTACCACCGCTTCGGCCCGACCGTCGCCGACGGCATGACCATCAAGACCAGCGTCTTCGAATCGCACCTGAAGTACCTGAAAGATAACGGCTACACCGTCATCCCGCTGCGCAAGCTGGTGGATTACTACCTGAAGAAGGGCCCCGCGCCGGCGCCCAAGTCCGTGGTCATCGTCGAGGACGACGCGCACAAGTCGGTCTACTCGGACATGCTCCCCCTTGCGAAGAAATACAACGTCCCCGTCACCGTGTTCGTCTACCCCTCCGCCATCTCCAACGCGAAGTACGCGATGACCTGGGACCAGCTGCGCACCCTGCAGAAGAACGGGTTCGACATCCAGTCGCACACCTTCTGGCATCCCAACTTCAAGCGCGACAAGAAAAAGATGACACCGGCCGAGTTCGAGAAGTCGGTGCAGATACAGCTCAAGAAATCGAAGGACCGCCTGGAATCCCAGCTGGGGACCAAGGTCGACCTGCTGGCCTGGCCCTTCGGCATCTATGACGATTACCTTTTGAAGAAGGCGGCCGATGCCGGTTACGTGGCTACCTTCACCATCGAGGCGCACCACGCAACCGCCCAGGACAGGGTGAACAAGCTCCCGCGTTACCTGCTGATCAACTCGGACCAGGGGAAGGGTTTCGCCCAGATCGTGGAAGGGAAGGCCCCCAAGAGAAACATCGTCTACTGATCGATGTGAGCCGGGGGCGGCTTCCCGAAAGCGGCGTCACCTACGCCGCGGGGAAGCCGCCCCCGTTTTTTTGGCAACGGCGGCAGGTCCAGCCGGGAGAAACGGAAGATGGCGGATCACCAGGAAAACTGCAAGAAACACCCCTGCGCCGACTGCAACTTCTGCCAGTGGTGCTCGGACGACCGCTGCAGGATGTGCAGGGGGAAGAAGGGTTGCGGCAAAAAACTCTCCAGCGCCGAACAGATAGCCCTGTACGAGGCGCTCAACCACCCCGAAAAGGATAAATAAGGAAGCAGCCTCTCCCCTTTATCTACCTTTTAGTCCATTCCCCCCGCCACTGTTAAATTCCTCAAGTAGCAGAGCCAATAACCGAAAAGTAAATAGTCAGATCTCCGTCCCCTGTCGCACCTGAACCTTTTTCACGCGGGCCCGCTGTTTGGTGCCGGTAAGGAAACGGTAGAGGTGGGAGAGGTACTTCACCGTCACCACCTTGTGGAAGTAGGACTGGGTGAGGCCGTAGAGGAGTTTGCGCAGCCTGGAGGGGGTGCTGCTCCCGAGGAGAAGCGGGCAGTAGTCGGAAAGCTCGACGGTGACCCGCACCCCGTCGGGGCGTCTTTGCTCAAGCAGGGAGAACATCCCCCTGCCGCACTCCCCCGCCTGCACCAGCAAGCCGCCGGCGATACAGAGATGCACCGCTTCCAGCTCATCGCCGGCCTCGTACCTTGCAGGCTCGAAAGAGAGGAGCGCAAAGCGCGTCGACAGGACCCGGAAGTGTACCCCGTCCGCGTTTTCGGCAGGGCGAACAAAGCCCAGGGTGCAGCGCCTGATCACCTCGAAGTACTGCTCCAGCAGCTGACGGGCACCGATGCCGGAGCCGGGAAAGAGGGGGAGATCCACCCACTGCACCGAGAAAACCGACGCGTCGGGTAGCAGGATCTGCTGGCAGGCGATCTGGAGTTCTTCTTCGGGCTTTGGCATCACACGCTCCGGCAGGGACAGTGGAAAGCAAATCCAAACATAACACGCAGTGCTGCAGGTCGCCACAATCGACAGATGCATGCGCGACAAAGGGAGAGATCAATGGAAATGGTCGAATGGTCTGAAAGCATGAGCGTAGGAATAGCCAAGATCGACGAGCAGCATTGCAGGCTGATCCAGATGATGGGCGAGCTCGACACCGCCATAAGGGAGAAAGCCGGCGAGGACATGGTCGAAGACATCCTCACCAACCTGTTCAACTACGCCCAGGTTCATTTCGCGCTCGAGGAAGAGCTTTTCCGCAAGCACAAGTACCCTGAAATGGCCCTGCATGAACTGGAGCACCAGAGGTTCATCGCCAAGGCCTTCGCCTTCAAGGAGAAGCTCGACGCGAGAAAACCGGGCCTCTCCCTGGAACTGCTGACCTTTTTGTCCAGCTGGGTGCTGAACCACATCGAACTGACCGACAAGCGCTACAGCAAGCACCTGCACGACTGCGGCGAGAGCTGAGGCGCTATCCGGCGCTACCCCTTGACGCAGATGGCGTACTTGAGGTAGCGCCCCTCCGGGAAGGTGACCGGGTAAGGGAAATCCTCCGGCTGCCCGGAGAGCGAGACCACCTGCAGCGTCCCCCCTGCCTGGAGCGCGCCGCGACGCAACTCCTTCAGGTAATCGGCTAGATCCACCTTCTGATGGTTCGAGGAGGCGATCAGCAACCCTCCCCCTTTCAAAAGTTTCATGGCGGCGGCGACCAGGTCCGCGGTCCCGCCGCGCGTGGTGAAGCGGCTCTTGGACGTGGTGGAAAAAGACGGCGGGTCCATGAGGACCACGTCGTAGCATTTTTTCTGCCGCGCCAGGTCGTCGAGCACGTTCAGGCAGTCGCCTACCAGGAATTCGTGGCGCTTGTGGTTCATCCTGTTGACGCTGAAGTTTGAGCGCGCCTGCTCCATGTACCCAGGCGAGGCGTCCACGCTGGTGACGAGGCTGGCACCGGCCGCGGCTGCGGCGACGGAGAAGGCGCCGGTATAGCTGAAGAGGTTCAAGAAGCGCTTCCCCTGCACCCGGGCCATCAGGTCGCGCCGGTTCTTGCGCTGGTCGAGGAACAAGCCGGTATTGAGACCGCGCTCAAGGCTCACCTGGAAGCTGAGCCCGTTCTCCAGCACCAGGAGCGGTTCCGGAGCGGGCTTTCCGGAAAGCAGATGCCCGTATTTCTTCCCCTCCCCACCCGATTCCAGTTCGCGCGTATTCTGGGGACGGCCCTTCTCGTAGATGCCGGCAGGCTCCAATAACTCCTCCAGTGCCTGCGTCACCAGCTTCAGGTGCCTGCGCCACCCCGAGCAGTAGATCTGCACCATGAGGTAGTCGCCGTAGCGGTCCACAGTGAGCCCGGGAAGGAGGTCCCCCTCGCCGTTGACCAGGCGGTAGGCGTCGGTGTCTATGAGCCCGGCATGGTCTCTTCTGAGTGTGATCGCCCGCTGCAGCCGCTCCTTCACCCACCCCCGGTCCAGGCGCATCCGCTCCCGCGACAGCACCCGGGCCACGATCCGGTCTTTGGGATCCAAGAGCGCCTGGGCCAGGAAACGCCCAGCCGGGTCGACGAGCTCCACCAGGTCGCCCGCCTCGCCCGCCGGCCACTTTTTGGTGTAGCTGTCGGCGATGATCCACGGGTGCCCCAGTTCTATCATCCGCACCGATTCCGGTCCTACCGTGCATGCTTTCGACATCTTATCCTCTGCAAAAAATCAAAACCCTAAGAGCACATCGCACACGGATGACGCGGATCGAAACCGATAACTTCGGATCAAACAAAACCCCTGCTCTAGCTTAATCTGCCGTTATCCGCGTCATCCGCTAAATCCGTGTGCGATGCCGTTAGCTGATGGAAACTCAAAGGGGCGGAACCCCTGGAAAGGAGCCCGCCCCTCGGTCAAGGGTGATGCCCGGTCCGCCTTTTAGTGAACCTGGCCGGAGCCTGCCGCCTGCTGCGCCGCAGCGATCGCCGCGTTCCTCGCCTGCTCCAGGGCTTCCATCTCCTTCAGCTTCTCGCCCAGCCAGTAGTGTAGCTCGCGCGCGGTGTTGTAGTTCACCACCACGCCGTTGATCACCTGGCGCACCAGGCTGCGGGTCAGGTCCGCAGGCTCAACCTCGGTCTCCGGACCGATGGTGCCGGCAGGGGTGATCTCGTGGGTGATGGAGTTGGGGAGCGGCTGGCGCTCAAGGTAGAAGTTCATCACCAGCTCGCCGCGCGGAGAGATGCCGCCGTGGGCTCCGTTCACGTAGATCGGGTTGTAGTCGTATTGGAAGATGTATTTAAAGGTCATCTCGTTTTTCTTGTTGTTGGACATGGTGCTCTCCTTTTCGATGGCATTGTAAAGTGCTTGCCTTTATAGCATGGAGCGGAGCGGCAAGCAAACAAGAATCTAACTGAGCTTAATCCTGTATCTCTAAAGATCAGGCGTGATGGGTCTTGGAGAGGTAGTAGTCGTAATCCCCCTCGTAGAGCCTCATTTCGCCGTGGTCCACCTCGATGACGCGGTCCACCAAAAGGCGCAGGAAGTGCCGGTCGTGGCTGACCAGAACCACGGTCCCGGCGAAGTCGGCCAGCGCGTTCAAGAGGATCTCGCGCGACCGGATGTCGAGGTGGTTGGTCGGCTCGTCCAACACCAGGAAGTTGACCGGCCTGGCCAGGAGCGTCGCGAGGACCACGCGGCTCTTCTCCCCTCCGGAGAGGTTCTCGATCCGCTTGTCCACGTCGTCCCCCTGGAACAGGAAGGAGCCGAGCAGGTTCCGGATGACGCCGATGGTGGCCAGCGGTATCACGTCCTGCACCGTCTCGAAGATGGTCTTCTTGGGATCGAGGATCTCCATGGCGTGCTGGCTGAAGTAGCCTAGCTCCACGTTCGCCCCGAGCGCCACGCTCCCCTGGCTCGGCTCGGTCTCGCCGGCCAGCACCTTCAGGAAGGTGGACTTCCCGGCGCCGTTCACGCCGACCACCGCGATCTTGCTGAGCCTCTTGATGACCCCGGTGACCCCGGAGAAAATGGGCTGCGCCGAGCCGTCGGGCTGTTCCCAGCTCTTACCGAGCGCATCCATGACCACCACGTCGTCGCCGCTTCTAGGTGGGGCGGCGAACTCGAAGCGGACCACCCGCTCCTCGGGGGGGATCTCGATGCGCTCGATCTTCTCGATCTTCTTCACCCGGGACTGCACCTGCGCTGCGTGCGAGGCGCGGGCGGCGAAGCGGGCGATGAATTCCTCCTCCTTGGCGAGCATCTCCTGCTGGCGCTTGTGGCTCGCGATCAGCTGCTCGCGGCGGATGTCACGCTCCTTTTCGTAGAAGTCGTAGTTGCCGCCGTAGGTCGTCACCGTCTTGTTGGCCACCTCGATGACCCGGGTCACCACGCGGTTCATGAAGTCGCGGTCGTGGCTGGTCATCAAAAGGGCCCCCTTGAACTCGCTGGCAAGCCACTCTTCGAGCCAGATGATCGATTCCACGTCCAGGTGGTTGGTCGGCTCGTCCAGAAGCAATACGTCGGGCTGCAGGGTGAGGATGCCGGCGAGCGCAACGCGCATGCGCCAGCCGCCGGAAAACGATTCCACGGGGTTATGGAAGCGGTCCGGCCCGATGCCGAGGCCGGTCAAGACCTCCTGGGCGCGCGAATCGAGGTCGTAGCCGCCGCGGTGCTCGAACTCCTCCATCGCGGAGCCGTAGCGCTCCAGAAGAGAAGCCATGTCGTCGTCGGACATGGGGAGCCCCATCTGCTCTTCCATCTGCTTCAGCTCGGCGGCAAGGCGCACCGTTTCGGCCGAGACCGCCATCACCTCCTGCAGCGCGGAGCGCCCGCGCATGTCGCCTATGTCCTGAGAGAAGTAGCCGATTGTCGTCTTCTTCGCCAGCGTCATATCACCGGCGTCGACCTCCTCCTCGCCGGTGATGATGCGAAAGAGGGTGGTCTTTCCCGCGCCGTTGGGACCGACGAGGCCGGTCCTCGTGCCGGGGAGTATCTGGAAGCTCGCCTCGCGGAAGAGGACCTGCGAGCCGTGCTGCTTCGTGATGTTGGACAGATGGATCATGAATGCTCCTGGAGTTTGATCGTAACCGGTCAGCGTTAGCATGAAGGGTGCGCCAGTGACAACTTAATTTTTCTCAAGGGAGCGTTTCCACAAGTTGGAGTGGTGCAACTTTTGCGTCATTTGGCGAGAATGTCGCAGCCCGATTGTTCAAATGGCGCACAGCTGTATGAGGTTTAACCAGAGGTCTGCTGGAAACTGCGCGTGAAGTCGGAAGATAATCCTTAATGATTACGGGGAGGAGAGTAACGTTAATGAGATAAAATCCCCGTTGCGCCGGTTTCGGCTTCTTTCCTGCTATGAAAAGGAAAGCAGCGTAAACACGAAGCCAGGGGGTAATGCATGAACATGTTCACCGCGTTGATGGCCACCGTCACCTTGACCATGACTGCTGTCATGTTGCCGAGGATCTACCTCTCCTGGCTCGTGGCTGAGGAGCGCTGCCTTGAGGGCGAGATCGAGCAACTGCAGGCTCTGCTGGAAGAGCAAAACGGCTGGGTCAGGCGGCATTTCGGTTGCGGCGCGGCGGCGGTGGCCATGATCTGGATGGTGAAGAGTTCACAGCAGGACCTGGAGATTCCCGCCTCCATGGCTGTAGCGCTGGGAGCCTACGCGGTGATCTCGATGGCGTTCGCGGTTTTGGAATCGCTGGTGGCCCAGAAGATAGCGACCTTCCTGCAGACGGTGCCGGTTCCGGTAAAGGTACGCGAAGAGGGCGAGTGGTAGCAGCCGACCCTAGCGCCGCCTGAGGAAGAACTCCACTGCCACCCTCAGCAGGTTCGCCAGGTAGATGCAAAGGAACATGATGACGGCGAGGTTGACGAACCGGGTCCAGATGGGATCGGGCACCGGCGTCACCCTGCCGAAGTTGTTGTAGAGGTACCATCCGCAAAGGACGGCGCCTATGGCCGCGCCCCCGATGACGAAGGGGCGCCTGAGTCTGGAAACCTTCTTTTCCTGCTGCAAGGAAAACCTCCTCTTTCAACAAGGGCTAGCGGTACTGCCTCTCCCCGAAGAGCGCGGAGCCTACGCGCACGAGCGTCGCCCCTTCTTCTATGGCGGCCTCGAAATCCCCCGACATCCCCATGGACAACTCCCGCATCTCGACGCCGGGTATGGCCGCAGCCTGAAGCTTGCCGGCCAACTCTCTCAATTCGCGGAAATAGGGGCGAGCCCCCTCGGGGTCGTCGAAAAAGGGGGGCATGGTCATGAGCCCGACGACCCGCAAGTGCGGCAGCCGTGCCACGTCCCGCACCAGTTGGAGCAGTTCCTCGCTGCTGGTCCCCCCCTTGGTCTCTTCGCGGGAGATGTTGACCTGGATCAGCACCTCGCATACCTTCCCCAAGGCCCCCCACTGGCGGTCGATCTCCGCGGCGAGCGAGAGCCGGTCCACCGAGTGGATCAGGTCGACCATCCCGGCTATCTGGCGCACCTTGTTGCTCTGCAGGTTGCCGATGAAGTGCCAGGAGATCGCAGACGAGAGTTCCGCCTTTTTCCCTACCAGCTCCTGCACGTAGTTCTCGCCGAAGATCTGCTGGCCGCAGGCAAAGGCCTCCTCGATCGCCGCGGCAGGCTTGGTCTTCGAGACCGCCACCAGCCGGACCGATTCCGGATCCCTTCCCGCCCGCAGCGCCGCCAGCCTGACGCGCTCCCTGATTTTGCCCAGGTTCTCAGCTACCGACATGCGCCCTCCTATCTACCCAGCGCCCCTATCACCCTCAGCGCGTCCACCACCTCGCAAAGCGGCAGGCCGACCACGTTGGTGTAGGACCCCTCTATCTTCTGCACCATGTGGGCGGCGCCCCCCTGGATAGCGTAGGCGCCCGCCTTGTCGAAGGGACAGCCGGTGGCTATGTAGTCCCGGACCTCCTCGTCGCGCAGCTGCTTGAAAAAGACCTTGGTCCTGATGGCCTCGACCACGGCCCCCTTGCGCTCCCGGTCGTAGATGGCGAAGCCGGTGACCACCTCGTGGGGGACGCCGGAGAGCTTTTTCAGCATGCGCTCGGCATCGGCGGCGTCCTTGGGTTTCCCCATGATCTCGCCGTCGCAAAGAACGATGGTGTCGGCTCCCAGGAAAAATCTCCCTTCGGCCAGGTCCGCCGCGGCGCGCGCCTTTCCTTCGGCGAGCCTTCGCACGTGATCGACCGGCTCCTCCCCGGGGAGGGGCTCCTCGTTTATGTCCGCCGGGACTACGCGGAACTGGATCCCCGCCGATTCCAAAAGCTCGCTCCGCCTGGGCGACGCCGAGGCGAGCACGATGCTGCCGTTCTTCATTGTTCTTCTCCTTTATTTCGCCCTGTCCCTGTCCCTGTCCCTGCCGCGGCAGTTCCGGCACTTCAGCACGAAGAGCGAAGTGCCCACGAGGATCACCATCCCCAGGGCGATGTTCCAGTAACTGTCCTCCCAGGCCCCGTAGACGAGCGATACTAGCGCCATGACGAAAGCAAAGGCCTCGAGCGAGATCAGGCGCCCTATGACGCTGATCTCGAGTTGTGTCTTCTCCTTGTCTTTCTGCATGCCGACCTCCCCGCCCCAAGGGGCTTATCGAGGTGAACCGTCAGGACAACTCCGGGAGCCACTTATCCAGCGCTTCCAGCCCCCGCTGCGCCAAGAGGCCGCGCTTTTCTTTCTTCTTGACCCGCCCGGGAAGAGGCGGGAAAAGGCCGTAGTTCACGTTCATGGGCTGGAAGTGCGCGGCCTCGGTGTTGGTGATGTGCCTGGCCAGCGCTCCGATGGCGGTCTCCGCCGGGGGAACGATCGATTCCTCCCCCCTGGCGAGCCTTGCCGCGTTGACGCCGGCAACGAAGCCGCTGGAGGCGGACTCGACGTACCCCTCGACACCGGTGATCTGGCCGGCGAAGAAGACCCTTTGGTCGCTCTTCAGCTGGCAGGTCGCCAAAAGGAGCTCGGGGGCGTTGATGAAGGTGTTCCTGTGCATGGAGCCGAGCCTCAGGAACTGCGCGTTTTCCAGCCCGGGGATCATCCGGAAGATCCTTTTCTGCTCGGGCCAGGTGAGCTTGGTCTGGAAGCCGACCAGATTGTACATGGTCGCCTCGCGGTTCTCCTGGCGCAGCTGTATCACGGCGTGCGGCTCCACCCCGACCCTCGGATCGACGAGCCCCACCGGCTTCATCGGCCCGAAGCGGAGCGTCTCCACGCCGCGGCTCGCCATCTCCTCGATCGGCATGCACCCCTCGAAGTGGACCACCTTCTCGAAGCTCTTAGGTTCCACCTTCTCGGCCGCAATGATCTCGCGCACGAAGGCATGGTACTGCTCCTCGTTCATCGGGCAGTTTAGGTAGTCGTCGCCATCCCCCTTGCCGTAGCGCGAGGCGCGGAAGGCCTTATCATAGTCGATGGAATCTGCCGCGACGATGGGGGCGATGGCGTCGTAAAAGTAGAGGTAGCTTCCCGCAAGGCGCCCGATCTCTTCGGCGAGGAGGCCGGAGGTCAGGGGGCCGGAGGCGACGACCACTATCCCCTCTTCGGGGATGCGCGTCACCTCTTCCCGGACCACCTCGATCAGGGGATGGCTTTCGATGCGGGAGGTGATGTACTGCGAGAAGAGGTCGCGGTCGACGGCTAGCGCCCCTCCTGCCGGGACCTTGGTAGCCTCGGCACCCTCCATGAAGAGAGAGTGCAGGCGACGCAGCTCCTCCTTCAGAAGACCGACCGCGTTCTCAAGGGAGTCGCCGCGCAGCGAGTTGGAGCAGACCAGCTCGCTCAGCCCGGGAAGGTGGTGCGCCTCGCTGTAGGTGTTGGGCTTCATCTCGAAAAGGCGCACCTTCACCCCGCGCCTTGCCGCCTGCCATGCCGCCTCGCAACCGGCGAGACCTCCACCTATTACCGTTATTTCCTGCGTCATCGTTTCTCCTGAAAAAACTGCTTGTTCAAAGAGGGCGTCGCTAGAAGCAAATCCCCCCTGTCCCCCCTTCGCAAAGGGGGGGACGCCTCAGCCACGTCTGGTACTCATGGGATAGTTAACGCATGCTCCCACTATTTCCATGTGAACCGTGGCAAGGCAATGGGAAGCTCTGCTTCGCTCTGCGGCTCCCTTGAAAACGAAGCGGGGTCCGAAGACCCCGCATCATGGTAGCATCAATCGAACTGTCCATCCGACTCTATTACTGGTTGCTCTTGTAGTCGCACCCTTCCTTCGGGCACTTGAGGAATTCCCCCTCGCGCTTGTAGACCTTCTTGATCAAAAGCGGGAAGCCGCACTTGGGACAGGGCTGCTGCACCGGGAGGTCCCACAGGGCGAACTTGCACTCGGGGTACCGGTTGCAGGAGTAGAAGAGCTTGCCGAAACGGGACTTCTTCTCGATCAGCTCTCCCTTGCCGCACTCGGCGCAGGTGATCCCGGTCCCCTTGGGCTTCACCAGCGGCTGGATGTTCTTGCAGTTGGGGTAGGCGGAGCAGGCCAGGTACTTGCCGAAGCGCCCGTCCTTGATCAGCATGTGGCTGCCGCACTTGTCGCATACTTCCTCGGAAACCACGGGCTCAACCACCTCGCCCGTCTCCTTGTCCAGCGGACGGATGTAGCGGCACTCGGGGTAGCCGGTGCAGGCGTAGAACTTGCCGAACTTGCCGAGCTTCACCACCAAGGGCTTGCCGCACTCCGGGCAGACCTCGTTGGTCGCCTCGGTGGTCAAGTCGGATTTGTTCACCTCCCCTTCCTTCAATTTCAAGAGGTTGATGAAGGGACCCCAGAACTCGTGCAGAAGCGGGCGCCACTGCTTCTCGCCGCGCGAGACCATGTCGAGCTCTTCCTCGAGGTTCGCGGTGAAGTTGTAGTCGACGTACTGGGTGAAGTGGTTGGTGAGAAGGTCCGAGACCACCATCCCAACGTCCTCGGGGAAGAAGCGCTTCTTGTCGAGGCGCGCGTACTTCCTCTCGGTCAGGGTGTTCATAATGGAGGCGTAGGTGGACGGGCGCCCGATGCCGTACTCCTCCAGGGTCTTCACCAGGCTCGCCTCTGTGTAGCGCGGCGGCGGCTGGGTGAAGTGACGCTCGGGGAGGAGATGCTGCAGCTTGACCACGTCCCCCTCGGAGAGCGGCGGGAGCAGCCCTTCCTTCTCCTTGTCCTCCGCCTCGTCGTCGACACCCTCGATGTAGAGCTTCATGAAGCCGGCGAAGCGGATCACGGTCCCGGCGACGCGGAAGCGGAATCCCTCGCCCGCGGTGATCTCGACCGAGGTCTGGTCCAGGAGCGCCTCCGCCATCTGGCAGGCGACGGTCCTCTTCCAGATCAGGTCGTAGAGCTTGAACTGGTCGGAGCTCAGGAACTTCTTCAGCTCGATCGGGGTCTTCGCTATGTAGGTCGGGCGCACCGCCTCGTGCGCTTCCTGTGCGTTCTTGGACTTGTTCTTGAAAAAGCGCGGCTTATCGAGCGCGTATTCCTTGCCGTAGAGCGAGGTGATCACCGATTTTGCCTCTTCCAGCGCCACGTTGGAAAGGGCCACGGAGTCGGTACGCATGTAGGTGATGAGACCGACGGCCCCCTCCCCTACGTCGATACCCTCGTAGAGTTTCTGCGCGGTGGACATGGTCTTCTTCGCGGAGAAGCCGAGCTTGCGCGCCGCCTCCTGCTGCAAGGTGGAGGTGGTGAAAGGGGGAGAAGGCTGGCGCTTTCTCTCGCTCTTGGTGACCTTGTCGACCCGGTACTCGGGGTGCGCCGGGTTCTCGACCACCAGCGGCGTCTTTGCCGCTTCGTCCCCTTCCTGCGGCGGGAATTCCTTGCCGCCGAGTTTGGCGAAGTGCTTGAAGGCGGTCTCCTGGTCCGGGATGTCGAACTTACCTAGCTTCTTCCCCTCGGCCTCCACCAGCGTGGCCGTGAACCCCTGCTTCTTGGCGGTCTCGAGCTTCGCGGCGATGGTCCAGTACTCCTGCTCCTTGAAGGCCTGGATCTCCTTCTCCCGTTCGCAGATGAGCCTGAGCGCCACCGACTGCACGCGCCCGGCGGAAAGGCCGTAGCGGATCTTCTTCCAGAGGAAGGGAGAGAGGGTGAAGCCGACGAGATAATCGAGGATGGAGCGCGCCTGCTGCGCGTCGACCAGGTCCAGGGCGATGTCGCGGGGATTTTCCACCGCGTGCACGATGGCGTCCTTGGTGATCTCGTGGAAGACCACCCGCTTGATCTCGAACGGGAGCTTCTTCTTCCCGTCCAGGCCGAGCGCCGCCAGAAGGTGCCAGGAGATCGCCTCTCCCTCGCGGTCGGGGTCTGTCGCTAGAAGCAGCGAGGTGATCCCCTTCATCTCCTTCTTGATGGCGTCGATGTGCTTCTTGCTCTCGGGGAGCACGGCGTACTTGGGCTCGAAGTCGTGCTCCGTGTCCACCGACCCCTGCTTGCTGGGAAGGGCGCGCACGTGACCGAAGGAGGCCAGCACCTTGTAGTCGTGGCCGAGGAATTTCTCTATGGTCTTCGCCTTGGCGGGAGACTCAACTATGACGAGATTATGAGACATGTGTCCACCTAGTATGGTATTTCCGCTTTTGGGGCAAGGGCTTACGCCACGGCGAAACGCTTGCCCGGGAGTTGGACTATGGCTCCCTTCATTTCCAAGCGAAGTAAGGTAGCGGAAACCTCGCTTGCTGTCAACGCGCTCTGCACGATGATGTCGTCTATCTGCAGCGCCCCCTGGCAAAGAAGGGCGTAAAGCTCAGCCTCCTGAGGGGTGAGCTCGAAGCTTCCCGGCTTCGGGAGGGGGAGCGTCGCCTGCGGCTCAAGGCTCAGCTCCTCCAGGATATCCTCCACCCGCTCCACGAGTTTCGCCCCTTCCTTGATCAGGCCGTTCACGCCGCGGCTGCCGCTCACTGAAACGTTGCCGGGAACGGCGAAGACCTCGCGCCCCTGCTCCAGCGCGTAATGCGCCGTGATCAGCGAACCGCTCCCCTCCCCCGCCTCCACGACCAGCACGCCGCGCGACAGTGCGCTGATGATCCTGTTGCGGCGAGGGAAGTTCTCCGCCAGGGGGGGCGTCCCCATGGGGAACTCGCTGATGAGCGATCCGTTTTCGGACAAAGCCTGGTAGAGCGCCCCGTTCTCCGGCGGATAGACGAGATCGATGCCGCAACCAAGAACGGCGACGCTGCGGCCGCCTGCCTTGAGCGCTCCCCAGTGCGCCGCCGTGTCTATGCCGCGCGCCATCCCCGAAACCACCGTTATCCCCTGCAGCGCCAGGTCGCGTGCAAGCCTCGTCGCGGTGCAAAGACCGTACTGCGTTGCACGCCGGGAGCCGACCATGGCGACCGCGGTTTCACTGCCGTCAAGCTCCCCCTTGAGGTAGAAGAACGGGGGCGGGTCCGGGATCTCCATCAAAAGGCGAGGGTAGCGGCGGGACAGGATGTCGACCACTTCGATACCCGACGCCTGAACCTTCTCGCACTCGCTGCGCGCGAGTTCGGCATAGTCGTGACCGGCGATGGAGGCGGCAGCCTGCGGACTCACCCCCTTGACTCCGGAGAGCTCCGCAAGCGACGCCTTGAGCGCGCGCTCCGGCGTCCCGAAGCGGGACAAAAGCCGCAGGAAGGTGACGTTTCCCACCAGCGGCACGGACCTGAGCGCGAACCAGTAGTAGTGATCCATGGGGTTACCCCCTTTGGCCTGCTACCTGCTTTTCCTCATCTCCACGCGGTCGCCCCGGTACACGGTGTCGACGCTCTTCACGATGACTGCAGTGGAACTGTTGAGGCCGGTGGACACCACCACCAGCGCGCCGACCACCTCGACCGGCAGTTTTTCGATGCGGGAGTCGGCGAAACGCTGGTCAGGCGTGACGTCGCGCACGATGTAGAGCATGTTGCCGGGCTGCGCCCCCTGCGCCTTGCCCAGGTCCAGGAAGACCACGTCGTTCACCGCTATGGCCGTGTTCCCGTTCTGGGTCTGGACGATATAACCGACGAGGTCGCGGTCCGCGGACTTAAGCGGCACAGTCACCTTGCGGTCCCGGTAAGGAAGGAGGAAGGAGCCGGCGCTGATCTCCTGGTAGGACTTGGTGACGATCGCCTTGGAAGCCTTATCCTCCACCTCGGAGAGCTGCAGCTCGCCAAGCGGCATGACCTGCTGCCCGAGGATCACGTTGGTGACGGGATGGCTCACCGGGTCCATCTTCTTGTAGACGGAGAAGCGGTCCCCGGCGTTCGCGCCCTGGTCGAGACCGATGTCGGTGTAGACGATGTCGTCGGTTCCGGCCATCTCACGGTTCTGGTGCAGCGAGATGACCAACCCGGCAGGGTGGGCGCCGTTCTCCAGCAGGAACCCTTCGCTACCCGTGGTGCTGAAGCTCGCCGCCTGCGGGGCCTCCTCGTGGGGCGCCTCTGCTGCGGACTTTGCTGCCGCTGCCGCTGCCGCAGCGCGCGGCGCAGGCTCGATCTCGATCCGGTCGCTGTAGATGCGCAGCCGCTGCCCGGGATAGATGAAATGTGGGTTGCCGATGGACTGGTTGTTGGCCCAGAGGTTGGGCCAGTAGTAGGGGTCCTTCAGAAAACGCTGCGAGAGCCCCCAGAGGGTGTCGCCGGGAACGATGGTGTAAATGGTGGGTTGTTCCTGTTCCGCCGCCGCAAGTTGCGCGGTGCCGGCCAGACATACAAAGAGCAGTGCCAGAGAGAAGATTCTTTTCATACGCTCCTTAAGGGGTCCCGAAGGCCCACCCTCCTCCGAAGTACAAAGCTTCATGGCTGCAGGTGCTACTGCCGAAATACCATTCATTAGATTTCCGCCCGCCCATGAGGAAAAACGGGAAGGGGGACGGCTCGTAAAACCGCATCAGACGGGGCCTCACAGATTAAGAGCAGAGGCTGCTCTGCCCTAATGCCCCAAAAAAATTTAACATAATTAAAGCCTTTTGCCCCTCAATGTCAAGGGGAAAGCGCCTATTGGGGGGTTCATTATCGGCGCCGTATGTGCTACGGTGTGCCGTCGCCGCAAGGCGGCCAAAACCGGCGCCTCAGCTGAGCCGGAGCAAAAGGAGCGGAGCTTGACGGGAAAGGATCTGGAGAGAGCAGCAGGAGAAGGGGCAACGGCGCCTGCCGGAGGTGCCGGGCAGGGGGAGCGTCAGGGACGGGTGAAGCCTGAGCTTTTGGCGCCGGCCGGGAACATGGAGAAACTTAAGGTGGCGATCCGCTACGGCGCCGACGCGGTGTACCTCGGGGGGAAGTCGTTCGGGCTTAGAAACCTGGCCGGCAACTTCAGCCTCACCGAGCTCTCCCACGCCGTCGACTACGCGCACCGGCACGGCGTCAAGGTGTACCTGACGGTGAACGCCTTTGCCGACAACGGGGACCTGGCCGAGTTGGAGCGCTACCTGGAGGAGATCCGCGAGATTCCATTCGACGCCCTCATCGCCGCCGACCCCGGCGTCGTGGCGCTGATAGCGGAGCGCTATCCAGGCCGCGAGATCCACCTCTCCACCCAGGCCAACACCACCAACTGGCGCTCCGCGCGCTTCTGGCAGGCCCAGGGGGTGAAAAGGGTAAATCTTGCGCGCGAGATGCCGCTGGAGCAGATCGCCGAGACTGCGGCACACTGCGGCGATCTGGAGCTCGAGGTATTCGTGCATGGAGCCATGTGCATCTCTTATTCGGGGCGCTGCCTCCTTTCCCTGGCCATGACCGGCAGGGACGCCAACAAGGGGGAGTGCACCCAGCCCTGCCGCTGGAACTACGCCATCGTGGAGGAGAGCCGCCCCGGTGAGTATTTTCCTATCCACGAGGACGAAAGCGGCAGCTTCATCTTCAACTCCAAGGATCTCTGCCTGATCGAGCACCTGCCGGAGCTGGTGCAGAGCGGGGTCCACTCCCTGAAGATAGAGGGGAGGATGAAGGGGATCTACTACGCGGCCAGTGTGATCCGCATCTACCGCGAGGCGCTGGACAGCTACTGGGCGGACCCGGAGAAGTACCGGATGAACCCGGCATGGCTTGAGGAGCTCGCCAAGATCAGCCACCGCGGGTACACCACCGGCTTCTTGCTGGGCAAGCCGCGCGACGTGGACCACGAGTACTTCTCGCGTTACGTGAGGAACTTCGAATTCGTGGCACTGGTCGAGGGGGAAGCCAAGGGGGGCGGCACCCTGGTTACGGTAAGGAACCGGCTGCAGTTGGGGGACGCCCTGGAGCTCATCGGTCAGGGGACGAGCTTCACACGCTTCATCCTGCAGGCGATGGAAGACGAGGATGGCGTCCCGTTACAGGTGGCGCACCCCAACCAGCGGGTCGTCCTTAAAGAGCTCACCGGCGCCGGTGAGTACGATCTGATCAGACGAGAAAAGAGCGAGAAAAGCTAAAGACAAACCATCAGCCTTTCTCCGCCACCACCATGTTTTTCCCGCTGTTCTTCGCCTTGTAGAGGAGCTGGTCTGCGAAGTCGAGAAGCTCCGGCGCGTTGCTCCCGTCCCCGGGATAGGCCGCGACGCCGAGGCTGATGGTGACCTTCCCCAGGGGCTGGGTCACTCCCCCGGGGAAGGGGTGCCCCTCGACCCTGCACCTCAGCTCCTCCGCCACGCCGAGCGCCGCCTCCTTGGGGGTCTCCGGGAGCAGCAGCACGAACTCCTCACCGCCGTAGCGCGCCGCGACGTCGCAGACCCGCAGGTGCGTGGTCATGATCTGGGCCAGGGTCTTCAAAAGCGCGTCCCCCTGCGGGTGCCCGTTGGTGTCGTTGTACATCTTGAAGTTGTCGACATCCATGAAGATCAGGCTGCACTGCTTCTGATAGCGCTTCGAGCGCGCCACCTCCAGCGCCAGCACCTCCTGGAAGTAGCGATGGTTGTAGAGTGCGGTGAGACCGTCTCTAACCGCGAGCTCCTTCAGGGCCAGGTTCGCCTCCTTCAGTTCCGCGTTGGCGCGGGTCAACTGCTCCAATAGCTCCCGGTTCTGCGTCACGAGACGCGCCTTCTCCGCCGCCCTCCCCGCCACCGCCGAGATCAGGTCCAGGCTCTCGAAGGGCTTCACCAGGTAATCGTAGGCGCCGGCTCTGAGCGCGGTGAGCGCGCTGTCCAGCGAGGCGTGGCTGGTCATGATCACCACCTGGGTGTCGGGGTTGTGCTCCTTGATCTCGGTGAGGAGCTCGATGCCGCTCATCCCCCCCATCCTGATGTCGGTGATCACCAGCGGATGGCTCACGCTCCTGAACGCCTCCAGGGCCTCCTCGCCGCTGGCCGCCTCCTCCACCGTGAAGCCGTCTGCGGAAAGGACCTGCGACACCACGCTCCTCAGGGTTTCCTCGTCGTCGACAACCAGTAAGTCCATGCGCGTCCTCCTCTAGGGTGTACCCGCCGCGGAGGGGGGGAGTGTGATGATGAAGGTGGTCCCCACCCCCTCCTCGCTTTCCAGGTGGATCTCGCCGCCGTGATCCTTGACGATGCCGTAGGTGACCGAGAGCCCGAGCCCCGTCCCCTGCCCTGCCGGCTTGGTGGTGAAGAAGGGGTCGAAGATCTTCCCTTGGATCTCCTTGCTGATTCCGGGACCGTTGTCCGCCACCCTCAATTCCACCCCCCCCTGGTCCAGCTTCCGCGCGGAGAGCTTCACCGTCCCGGTTTTCCCGCTCATCGCCTGCTGCGCGTTGATCATCAGGTTCATCAGCACCTGCTGCAGCTGGTTCGCGTTGCCGCGGCAGGCAGGAATCCCCGGCTCCAGTTCCTGCTCCACCTTGATGCTGTTGATCCCGAGCTGGTGGTCGACTATGGCAAGCGCATCCGCCACCACCTGCTGGATGTCGACCTCGCCGAACTCCACCTGCTCCTGGCGCGCGAACTTGAGCAGGTTCTCGATGATGGTCTTGCAGCGCTTGGTCTCCTTCTCGATGATCAGGAGGTTTTTCTCCAGCGGGTGCCCGGCACCACCCCCCCTGAGCGAGAGCTGGGTGATGCCGAGGATCCCGGCGAGCGGGTTTTTCACCTCGTGAGCGATCCCCGCGCCGAGCGCGCCGAAGGCGGCCATCTTCTCCGAATGGACCAGCTGCCCGTAGAGGTCCTTGAGCGCCTTCTCGCGCAGCTTCAGCTCGGCCGCCATCTGGTTGAAGGAACTGGCCAGCGCGCCGATCTCGTCGCCGGAATCGGGCTTGACCTCGATCTCGAAGCGCCCCTGCCCCACCATCCGGGTCGCCGCGGAGAGCTTCTCCAGGGGCCTCGTGAAGCGCCGCGACCAGAACTGGCTCAAAAGCGCCGCCCCCCCCAGAAGGGCCAGGGACAGGAGGAGCAGGTCGCTCAGAAGCTCCCTCGAGGTGAGGTAGGCGGCGCTTTTCGGTATCTCCACCCCGACCACCAGCCCGCCCAGCGCGCAACGGGAGAATCCCCCCACCATCTCCCGGCCGCGTTTTTTGTACTCCATGGTCATCCCGGAGCTGTGTGGAGCTTTCACACGCTGCCACCACTCGGGATTGACTGCGACACCGACCCGGTCAGGGTTCCTGTGCGCCAGGTAGCGCCCGGCCGAGTCCAGAAGGAGGATGTCGAAGACCCGCGAGCGCTTGGCGAGCTCCTGCAGCCGGTCCAGCCGCAGCACGGCCGTGGTGGTGACCGGCGCGCCCCCGCCCGCCCCCGGCTCGGAGATGGTGAGGTTCAAGGTGGGGAGCTTGGCCGAGAGCGTCGAGTTCTCCAGGTATACCTGCCCTGCCGGTATCGACTCCGGCGCCGGATGGGACTGCCGGTAGGAGAGTATCTCCTCCTTGGTCACCCCGGCCGCCTGCAGCGCCGCCTGATCGTAGACCGTCTGTTCCCCCCCGGGAGCGCTGCGGGTGACCAGGACGAAGTCCCGGAACTCTTCGAAAAAGCCCTGCAGCACCTGGTCGCGCCCCGAAAGCTCCGGCTCGGCCAAAACACGCGAGAAGAGCTTCAGCCGCTCCCGGTATCCGGACAGAAGCGCGTTCGCCTCCTCCGCCGTGTGCAGCACCACCGTGGAGGTGAGGTCGTGGATGTAGGCGGTCTTGTCGACCTGGAACAGGTTCGCCATGGTGAAGGTGATCAGGCTCAGCACCACTGACACCACCAGCAACTGGGAGAGGAGCATCTTGAACCTGAGCGGGAATTTCAATCTGGTATGCATCCGGTCCTCCTCTATTTACCTTCCGCTCCGGCACCGGTCCCGTAGATCACGCGCGAAGCGTAACTGGCGTTTCCCGCCTGGTCGACGGCCTCGACCCTGATCAGGTTGACGCCGCTTTTGAGCACCAGGTTGTGGGCGAAGCCCCCGTCGCCGCCTCCGGGCACCTCCACCCCGTTCACGTAGACCCGGGCGCCCGGCTCAACGCTCCCGGTCAGGGTGAAACTTCCGGCAGCGGCGCTTTGCGGCGGGAAGTCCACCTTCAGTTCGGGCGCTCTCAAAAACTGCAGCAGCTCGCAGCGCCCGGTGCGGCTGAAGAACCCTTCCCTTGCCTCGGTGATCCCGCTCACCCTCCAGAAATAGCTCCCCGCGTCGAGGGTCCCTGTGACGAGTTCCGGCACGGCCAGCTTCCGGTCGAGCACCAGGTTCTTGAAGCGCGGGTCGCGCGCGAGCTGGAAATGGTATTCCCCCGCCCTGCCGCTCCAGGCGAAGCGGACCTTGGGTGGCAGCCGGCGGAACCGGTAGAGGAGCTTGTCGCTTTTGAGCATCGGAACCTCCGGAAGCGGCACCGCCGGGCCTGCCGCGACCCCTCTTCTAAGGGTGATGCCGTGGTAGGCTGGAACCCGCACGAACCCGTCCTTCCCCTGGACCCTGACCTCGCCGGCGTAGACCGCGAGGCTCGATGCGTTGCCGTTGGGTGTGACGCGGAACCGGGCGGCCCCGGAAGCGACCCGGGCCAGGTGCCCGGCCGCCGAGATCTCCAGGCGGAGCTTCTTCTCGTTCGACAGGTTTCCCTGCAGCTCCCCCTCCACCTGTACCCGGTAGGCCGTGGGCTCCCCCTCCACCTTTTGGTTCAGGCGGGTGACCAGGACCAGCGAATTGCTACCTATGGTGAGGCGGTCGCTGGGGGCAAAGGACAAGGTTGCGCCCGAGCGATCGAAGGTCTGCACGGCGTCGTTGTTGTAAAGAAGCATCCCCTCCCGGGCCCCCTCCCAGGCGACCGAATTGCCGCGCCTGAAGCGGACGTCGCGGACCAGGGATTTGAGCGCCGCCTCCGGCGTGCGCCCGGCGCCGTCTTTTGCCGGAAGCTCTTCCGAGCGGCTCTCCAGCATCTCCTTCAGCGGGGTGCCGGATGGGAAGAGTGCGTAGAGAAAAACCATGAAGAGCCAATAGAGCGAAAGGACCAGGAGCAGGGAGGCGACGGTCTCCAGGGCAAGCCCACCGAATTTCCTGAGGCGGTCCCGGGCGCTCACGGCTCACCCCGCACGGGTGTCACGGTGCTGCGCTCGGAGCGCAGCCGCAGGTTCATGAGCTTGGAGCAGCCGGAGCCGTTTCTGAGCACCACCCCCAGTACCTGCTCGCCGTCTGCAAGCGGGAGCTCGTACTTGAAGCCCCCCGCCGGGTCGAGCGGAACCTTCCTCCCCGCAAGCTCCATGGAGCTTCCTTCCACCGTCCCCGAAAGCATGCAGTGTCCCTTGCCGTCGGCGTCGACCCTGACGCCGGAGGTTTCCTTACCGTACCCCACAAGCGTCTCGGCAAGAGGCTCGTGCACGGCCAGTTCCGGAAGCGGGAGCGAGGTGGCGAGGAAGCGCCCCTGCGAGTCCCCCATCTCGAGGTCGAGGTCGAGGGTGTTGCCGGGGAAGGTGGCCTCGAAGCGACCCAGGCGGTCGACCGGTATGGTGCGGCCGTTGATGACCACGAAGGGCTGGGTCCGGTAACGGTCGTCGGGGGAGACCGGGTGCAGCTCTTTGAAGTCCCCCTTCAACTCGACGCGGCGGTTCAACCTCCTGCCCGGGGTGGTGACGTTGTCGGCGACGGGGCGGGACTTGCCGTACCAACGCCGCAACAGCCGAGAGGGGGCGATCCCCTCCTCCCGTACCAGGTAATCGGCGGCGGCGTCGCACCGTCTCCTGGAAAGCGCCATGTTGTACTCCACGCTCCCGATGGCGTCGGTGTGCCCCTCGACGATCACCTTTTCCTGGGGGCGAGCCCGCAATACCCGTGCCGCCCCCTTGAGCAGGCGTTTCGCCTCCAGGGTAAGCTCCGAGCGGTCGAAAACGAAGGCGCCTCCGGAAAGCGTCAGGAGCACCGCCTCGCGGCGGTTCACGCCGAAGAGCTCGCGGCCGGTGGAGAAGACCGAGCCGTCGAGGTAGGTGACCTGCAGCTGGTACTGGTAGATCTCCCCCTGTTCCACCTTCTGGCGGTCGGTCTCGCCGAGCCAGGGGATGCGCTTTTCGGGCGCCCCGGTCCCCTGCAGCGTCCGCAGCACCTCCCCGTCGCGGTTCATCACCTTGAGGGTCCAGGAACCTACCTGTTCCGGCTGCTCCACGCTCGCCAGGAAGATGAGCGGTTCCGGGAACCGCCCACCCTTGAGCTCCAGGGAGCCCAGGCGCTCCCGGGTCAGCGTCACATCCGTGGAAGGAAGCTTCGCCCGCTCGCCGTTGACCAAGAGGGTGAAGAGCTCGGCGCTCCCCGAGAGAAGCACCGGCTCGTCCAGCCGCTCGGCCCGCACCAGGAGCGCCGGCACGGGAGCCAATGCGGGGGGGGGCAGGGAGACCGGGGCGGGCATCGGGATGGGGATCGCCTTCGCCTCCCTCGACTCGAACATGTCCTCGTCGAACTTCACCTTGATGCCGACGAAGGGGCCCTGCCCCTGGAAGGTCTCGCCGGTAAGATCGCGGTCGTCGAGCCTCGCGAAGTTGTAGCCGGCGGAAAAGACGACGTTTTTATAGACGCGGTAGCCTGCGCTCCCGACCGCTCCAAATGAGTGCATCCCCGCGTCGTACTGGTTCATGAGCTTCAGGTAGGCCGCGATCTCCCAGCGCTCCGCCAGGTCGTAGGAGAGCCCGGCCAGGACCAGGTCGGTGTAGCTCTGCATCATCCCCCCAGCCCCTTCGGCCCAATTGAGCTTCCCGGCGTATTTCCCCTGGGCGTTCCAGCGGCTCACGATGCGATAGGTGGGCTCGGCGGAGAGGATGACGCTGCGGCTTTCGAAGGAGCCGGGGAGGGAGCGCCTGTCTTCCACCTTGTAGCGCGCCAGGGTGAGGAGCTGTAGTGGCTCCCCCGCCAGCGGGCGGAAGGCACTCCCAAGGTAGCCGTCGAAGATGACATCGTCGCCCGCGTCGGCGTCGCGGTCCCATAGTGAGAGCTTGCCGAGGAGGGTGAGCGAGGGGCTCATCTTGTAGGCGGCGTTGGCGCCGTAGAGGGAGGCGGTCTCCCCCGGGCCGGTCCTCACCTCGTAGCGGCCGGAGAGCTTCAGGTCCCTGGCGCGGAGGTACTCCCCACCCAGGGTGAAGGCTGTGCGGGTGCCGCTGTTTCCCTCAACCGTCTGCACCCGCTCCAGAGAGGAGTTTAGGTAGAGCCCTTCGGCCGCGCGGTAACGGCTGTTCAACCCGACTATTGCCTGACCCCTTTGCTGCGACAGGGCGTGCTCGATCTGGTAGCCGGTCCGGGAATCGAGCCTGAAGCCATCGCCCTCCATGAGCCGGGTGTTCAAGTCGACGTTGCTCTGCTGGGAGTAGCCGGAGGCTCCGCTCGACATCTGGTAGCCGGTGGTGAGACGCATCCGGTCCGAGAGCCTGCTCTCCAGGCCGAACAGGGTGGCCTGGCGGACGAGGGGTGAGCGTTCCTGGTACTCCTCGGTGAGAAAGGCCTTGGTGCGCTCGGTGAGCCGGTAGTCGAGCTTGGCGAAGGTCTTGGTCTGGTAGTCGGCGACGCCGGAGGCGGAAAGAAGCTGTTCGCGCCTGAGCGTCGCATCGAGCTTTTTGGTGAGTGGGGCGATCACACCGGCGTAGACCAAGTCGGATTCCTCCGTTCGGCCGTCCACTTCCTCCCGCACCACCTTGACGCCCCCCTCCAGCTGCAGCAAGGAGAATTTCTTCACGATTCCGGCGTGGTTCGCGAAGAGTTTCCGGTCCCCAAGTTCATAGCGGTGCAGGAAACTCTCGGCGAAGAGGAGGGTGCCGGCCCCGACCCGGTAGTCGGCCCGGCCTCCGTACTTCTCGGTCCCAAGCTCGGTACCGGTCATCGAGGTGTTGAAGAAGTCCGACTCCACCTTCCGGTAATAAAGGTTCACGAGGAGCGGATCGATGGGGCGCGCGGCGAGTTCGGTCTTCCAGGCGCTCCCCCTGCCGTGTTCCAGGTTTTCGCTGACCGCCCCCTCCCCCTTCAGCGTCAGGCGCTCGCCCAGGCGCCAGGCGGCGTCGAGGCCGAAAAGGGTGTTGTCCTTAAGCGCCTGCTCCTCCACCACGGCGGTGCCGCCGATATGGGAACCGTTTTCGCTTCGGAGTTCCGCCCGTCCGCCGTAGACGTAGCGTTCCTCCCCGGGGCCTTCGGCCTGGTAGTTGACCACGATGGTGACCGGGTTAAGGAACTGGTCCAGGGAGGGGACCGGCTCCTTGAAGAGGATGGTCCCGGCCTGGTAGTCGATGGAGTAGTCGGCGTAGCGGACCTTCTCGGTCACCGAGATCACCCGTTCGCTGTGGTAGCGGTCGCGCACCTCGATCCTCACCCGCTCGCTGTTCTCGAAGAGGCCGCGCCTGGAGAGGAAGTAGTGGCCGGAGGTGCCGTTGCCGGGGATGTCGTCCCGCGTCACCGTCTCCTCGGTGCGGCTTTCAAACCCCTTCAGCGTGACCCTCTTGGTGTTCATCTCGAACTTCACGCCGTTCAGCGCCCGGTCGTAGCGGGAGAATTCGTTTTCGGAGAGGTCGGTGCGGTAGTCGCCTGCCATGAGGTAGGAGCGGCCGCTTTCCAGTTTTAGGTAGATCTTGCCGCGCGACTCCGCGTCGTAGCCGATGTCGCTGGCGTCGCCGTAGACCGGGTAGTACTTTTCCGGGTCGATCGCCTGGAACACCCCGTCGCGACGTTCCTTGTCCGAGTCGTAAGCGGCGGTCAGGAGGTACTTGCCGAGGATCTTCCCCCTGGTGAAGAAGGCGAGCCGTTCCTCGTGGAAGATCCCCTCGTCGAAGCGGTCGTCCTTGTCGATCTTCTCCAAGTTGCCGCTCACCGCTTTGCCCCCGACGGTGAGGGAGCCCAAGCCGACCAGGATCCAGTCGCGCCGGTCGGGGCTGAAGAAGAGATCCGCCTGGGCTGCGCTGCCGTTGCCCGCTCTGGCAATCAACAGGTCATTGCCGGTAGCGCGGCCGGAGCGGAGCTGGAAGACGCCGAGGCCGTCGGTGACGCGGACCTGGTGGCCCGGGAGGGCCGGGTCCAGGTCGGGCTCCAGGAGGGTCCCCTTGGCGAGGAAGAGCGTGACGCTGGCGGAGCCGGGGACCCGCCTGCCGGCGGAGTCCAGGAGCTCGACCTTGAAGGGGACTGTGGTTTTGTCGTCAGCGGGAAGCTCCACCCGCTCCGGGGTGAGCCTGACCCGCGCCACGGCATCGGCGGCGTCAAGCTCGGCGGCCGCAGCCGGCCACGGGGTCGGGCTTGTCGGGCTTGTCGGGCTTGTCGGGCTTGTCGGGCTTGTCGGGCTTGTCGGGCTTGCCGGGCTTGCCGGACCTGTCGGACCTGTCGGACCTGTCGGACCTGTCAGACCTGTCAGACCTGTCTGACCTACTGGCAGCGGTGCCGGCGCTTCCGGGTTCGCGGCGAGCGCGAAGTCGCCGCGCGCCGGACCGCCGAAGGGGACGGTGATGAACTGCGACCACCCCACCCCGGCAAATGCGGTGTTGTACGGCACGGACACAAACCGCGGGTCCAGGGTGGAGCGGTCCAGCTTGACCACATGGTCGCCTGCGTAAACCCCGGTGAAACTGTACTGGCCTTCGCTGTCGGTGAAGACGAAGGAGCCGTCCTCCAGGTACACCCTCACCCCGGCCTCGCCCGGCTCCCCTTGGTCCGGAACGCCGTTGCCGTTGCCGTCATGGAAAACCCTCCCCATGATGATGGCCTTATCCCCCAATATGGAGGATCTCACCTTGACGGAGGCGCTGGCGGGAGGAGAGACGACGCTCCCTCCGCTTGCGGGGCTGCCGGTGGCCCTGGCCCAGTTGACGGCGGTGCCGACGGGGGCATCGGCCGAGACCACCAAGCGGTAGTTGAGCACCTTGAAGGCTCCCTGTTCCAGGCTCTCCAGGTCCCAACTCAACTGCTGCCCCCCTCCCACCGGATCCGCCACGGCGAACCCGTCCACATGGCTCGACCCCTTGAGATAGCGGAACCCGCGGGGAACACGGTCGGCTACGGTGACATGGTTCAGCGCCCCATCCCCGACGTTCTGCACGCGCACGGTGTAGGGCACGATGTCGCCCGCCTCGGCTGCGCTGCTCCCGGCCGCCTTGGTCACCTGGAGCAACCGGGCCAGCACCGTGTTGAGAGTGCTGTTGCTGAGGGAGGGGACGGCGCTCTCCGCGCTGGAGACGCCGGCGGTGTTGACGATGGAAGCGCTTCCCGGGGCGTCGTCACGGACGCGCGCCTTGAAGGTGATCTCACCGCTGAAACCCGCTGGAAGCGAAGGTATGTCGAAGACGAGGGTCCGGGTAGCCGCATCGAAACTGACGTTTCCTGCAACCCCGGCAGGAAGCGCGGCACTCCCCTGCTGGTATTCAAGGAGGGGATCCAGCGGATCTATCACACGGACAGCTGCAACCTGGGCCCCGCCGCTGTTCCCAATCGCGATGCTGTAGGTCAACAGGGTCCCGGGAAGGACGCCCCCCACCGGGGAAACTGCCTTCATAAAGGAAACGCCCCCCGCCGGCACCTGGAGCTGGTTGGTCAGGCTCGCGCTCCGCGCCGGGACCAGCACGGAGGTGGCGCTCACCGCGATCAGCGCCACGCGTCCCTCGCGCCCTGCCGGCGGCGTTGCCCTCAAGATCAGCTCGACGGAGGCGCCGGGCTGCAAGGGGCCGATCGCCTGGACTCCGCCTGCGTCGATGGCAATGGGGGTCACGCCGTCTGCGGCGTAAAAACGAAGCTGCGGCACCGGGCCGCTTTCCGGGAGGCCCGCGTCGACCAGCGACGCCTTGAGCCTGAAGCTGTCGGCAAGGTTCCCCCGGTTGGTAAGGGTATGACGGAAATCGGCGGGTACTGACGCTTTCGTGGTCGCGGTACGAGGAGGCACCAGTTCAGGGTCGGAAAGGTCCTTGACGCTGACTGTGGTCTGGTTGGAGCGCACCTCGCGCAGGAGGGGGGTGGCGAAGCGGGCAGTGAAATCGTGCCTGATGACGGTTCCTGCCGAGGAAAGCGGGAACGCGTTACGCGGCAGGGCAAATAGGAGCGCGAGCGCAATCAGGCGCAACCACCTCCACCCCTTCATCTTCCTGCCTGCCGGGATCGTCATCGGTTGCCCCAGTTCACATCGTCATTCGACCTGAGCTTTGAAAAAGAGGTAGAGGGTTTTTCCAGGCGAGAGCGTGCCGCCGACCGTGTCGCTCGCCCCCTCGCCAAGAAGGGCGACGATGTTCCCTTCGGTTGCCGAGGCCAGGCCGCATTGGGCCTCCGGGCAAGGTGCCGCTTCCCCCTCGGATGCAAGGGATAGCAGCAGGGAATCGGGCGCCAGCTTGAGCCCGACCGGGACTGGGGTTTCGATCCGCAGCGTCGTGGCCGGCGCCGAGCCGCTGTTGGTGACCGCCATCCGGTACTGGAGCAGGTCTCCGGGGACCGCATCGACGTTCGCGGCGAAGACCCCTCCCTTGGTGAGGTTGCGTACCCCATCGACGAGCGAGAGGACCGCGGCCAGCGCGGTGGTGGTAACCTGGTCGCTGCCGCTGGCCTCTTCACCGGCAACGGCCAGCCGGGCGTCGGCCCGCGCGCCGTCGACGCCTGTTTCCGGGATGACGACGGCAAGGAAGAAGCGATGGGAGGCGCCGGGGGCGAGCGGGCCGGTGGAAACGCAGCGGTTCATCTCTCCGGGCTGCCGCACGCCGTCACCGGCGATCCCGCCTCCCGCCCCGTCGTCTGCGTAGAGGGTCGCGGGCCAGGCGCAGCCCTCGCCCAGTGAAAGAGTGAAGCTGTTCACTGCGTTGCCGACGTTGGTGACGGTGTAGGGGTAGGTGACCAGGGAACCGGGCGCTCCGCTTCCGTCCGGCGGCGCGGAAACTGTCACCGCCGCGGTAAGGCCGCAGGCGACGGTCTCGGTCTTGACCTGGTCCAGCGACGCCGCGTCACCGGCGGAGACCGCGGTGACCGGGACACGGTAGCTCGCCCCCAGGGTGAACTGGCTCAGGGTCACCTGCACCAGCAGCACGGCGGAAGCGCCTGGAGCGAGGCTTTCGGTACGATACCCCCCCGCGGATAACTCTGAGGCGCGCTCCACCCCGCCCTGGTCCCGGTAGCTCACGGTGAAGCCGCTGCCGCCTGCGGGACCGGTCAAGATGAAGCTGTCTGCCTGGTCCCCGGCGTTCTTCACCTGGACCCGGAATTGCGCGGGATACCCGGAATAGGATGCCTGTGACTTGGACTGAATCAGGGCTGTCGTCTCGAATATCCCTGCGCCGACATACGAGGCATCACCCTCGTTGGCAAGCCGCACCAAGAGGTCGGCCCGGTACGCCGCCAGGGCCTCTTCTCCCATGAGAAGCAGTAAAAACAAAGCGCAGCAAAGCTGCGCCAACAGAAAGGACGGGCATCTAGGTCGTAGCCAGTATTTATTAAGATGGTTTAATCTCATGACTTAGAAAAATAACAGAGGATCGTGCAGAGGCAAGAGCCAAAGAAAATTTGTCTTTTCAACGGCCAGATGGTATGTAGATGCGACCCGCAGCGAAGGGGAACCAGAAGTTGACAGGAGAGCCAGAATGGGACAGCCGGCATCGAAATATACGGAGACGGGAAGCCGCTACTACCAGTTGGCCAACCGCGACATGGTCTACCTGAAGTCGATACTTGAGGCTTACGAGGGGCTCAACACCATGAGCACCATCGACGGCAAGCGCGGCATCGTCCGCGTCAGCTTCCCGCTTTGCTTCGCCGGTGACATCGAGGCGCTGATGCATGAAATCGCCAAGGAAATCGTGATCACCGAGGTGACACAGGAGGGGGAGCCATGCTCGAAACCATAGACGCCGCAGCCATACTGCGCCGCGCCCTCTCCGCCGGCGGCGACTTTGCCGAGATCTACTACGAGGACGGCGCCTATACCTCGGTCATGTGCGAGGACGGCAAGGTGGAAAGGGTCCTCTCCTCCGCCGACCGCGGCATCGGCATCAGGGTGATCTCGGGCTTTTCGACCGCCTACGCCTACACCAACCAATTGAGTCAGGAGTCACTGCTGGGCCTGGCGGCGACGGTGAGCCGCGGGGTACGCGGGGGGCTCCCCTACGCCGAGTTCAACCTCTGCGAGCGCAGGGTGGCACCGGGTTTCCCCATCGGCATCGCTCCCGGCAGCATAGAGCTGGCCGAGAAGGTCGCACTGGTGAACCGGGCCGACCGGGCGGCGCGCGGTTTCGACAAGAGGGTGCGCCAGGTCATGGCCATGTACCGCGACGCGCAGACGAAGGTCCAGACTGTGAACTCTTTGGGGGAATTCCACGAGGAGAACAGCACGGCGACCGTCTTCGTCGTACAGGTGGTGGCGCAGCAGGGCAAGGTGACCCAGACCGGCTACGAGCCGCTGGGCGCCGCGCGCGGCTTCGAGCTTTTCGACCAGGCATCCCCCGAGGAGCTGGCGCTCAAGGCAGCCGCGCGTGGGGTGATGATGCTGGGAGCCCGCAAAGCCCCCTCGGGGCCGCTGCCGGTCGTCCTCTCCAGCGAGGCGGGGGGGACCATGGTGCACGAGGCGATCGGACATGGACTTGAGGCGGACCTGGTGCAGGCTGGGACCTCGGTCTATCGCGGCAGGGTGGGCGAGAAGGTAGCCTCGGAACTGGTCACCGTGATTGACGACGCCACCATACCCAACGCGCGCGGCTCCTTCGCCTTCGACGGCGAAGGGACCCCGGCGCAAAGGACCGTACTGGTGGAAAACGGCGTCCTCAAGGGTTACATGTACGACCGGCTCTCGGCGATGAAGGACGGCTGCGCCTCCACCGGCAACGGCAGGCGCGAGTCGTACCGGACGCGCCCCATAGTCCGAATGACCAACACGCTGATCGCCCCCGGCAAAAGCGACCCCGCGGAAATCGTGAGAAGCGTGGACCGAGGCCTTTTCGTGAAGCGTATGGGAGGGGGCCAGGTGAACACGGTGACCGGGGACTTCGTCTTCGAGGTGTCGGAAGGGTTTTTGATCGAAAACGGCGCGGTGGGAGAGCCGGTCCGGGGGGCTACGCTCACCGGCAACGGCCCCGAGGTGCTCAGGAAGATAACCATGGTGGGAAACGACCTCGGTTTCGGGATCGGAACCTGCGGCAAGGACGGCCAGGGGGTCCCGGTCTCCGACGCGCAGCCGACCCTGCTCATCTCAGGGATCACGGTCGGCGGCGCAGGGTAAGGCAAAAACAAGGCGCTTAACAGGGATGGAGGGTATAAAGGCATCCCTGTCGAGTGGCCTTTTAAGGTTTCTGGATTTTCCCCTCCTTCAAAACTTTCTCCATATGTGCGAGCTTTGGTTCGATCCCCTTCCCCACAAAGATCTGCGGGTTGGACGGGGTCTCGCCCCGCTCCTCCTCCCATTTCCTGATGGTCTCCCGCGCACGCTCGAAGCCCGCCGTGAAAGAGAATTCGTTGTTCAGCGCCTCCTCCAGGAACGCCTCGCCGAACCAGGTGAAGTCCTCGCCGAAGCCGCAGCCGAAAGACTCGTGGGTGGCGTCCGCCGCCGTGATCACCAGGGTTCCGTCATCCTGCAGCGGCTGGACAAAGCCGCCGGAGAAGCAGGCGGAGACCACGATCACTTTCGACTTGATCCCGGCTAGCGCCAGCTCGCGCTTCAAGAGCTCGGGCGTCAGCTGCTTGAGCTCCAAAGGAGGGTTGTTCACGGCGAGCTCGTGGTCCGCCGAGCCGTGGGAGCTTAGGTAAAGGAACAGGAGGTCCTCGTCGCGGTTCATCACCTCGCCAACCCGCACCAGGGTGCGCTCCAGGTTCCCCGCGCTGGCGAAGGGAAGCGATGTGGCGCTCTGCGGGTTGTTGGCCAGAAGCACCGACCTCCCGGAGGTGCCGAAGCGCCGGTCGAAAAGCCGCCTGGCGTAGTTGAGCTCCTTCAGGAAGACGTCCTGGGAGGCGTCGCCCGCGAAACCGACGAAGTAGAGGTCGATGGCGCCGGGCCGCCCCGGCTTCAGCGCGGCCAGCTCCCCGTCCAGAAGCTTTGCCTGCGCAGCAAGCACCTCATCGGTCAAGCGCAGCTCGCCACTCTCGCTCTCCTGCGCGGAGCTGGCCCAGAGGTCGCCCCGCTGGAAGGAATAAAGCGGAGGGAGCACCAGCAAGGCGAAAAGCAGGGGAAGCCTGAGCCGGCGCATCCCCCGGACAGGGTCGATGCGGAACAGGAAAAGGAGTGCCGCGGCTCCCCACCACCAGTAGAAGCGGTAGTAGTGGGGGGCTGTCAGGTAATCCTGGAGCCTTTGGAAGTGGGGGAGTTGTGCCACCCCTTCCAGGATGGCATGAGAAAGCTCGATGGGGATGCTCGCCGCGATGAGGGAGGCGGCGACGGCGGAAGCAGTCCCGGGACGGCAGAGGAGCCTTCCCGCGGCAAGGCCCAACAGCAGCAGTAGCGGCAGGTGAAAGAAGAAGCCCGGTATCGAGGCAGAGGAAAAGTACCCTCCGGTCCCCACCAGCACGAAGGAACAGACGAAGTTCAGCGCGAGGTCGGCCAGAACGAGGAGCACGAGGCGCGCGGGAGCGGGGTCAAGCCGCTCCAGGTCGGAGTGCAGTAAAAGCGCGAGGCGCACGCCCCCTTTGAGATCGCGCAAAAGACTCCTGAGGCGTCCCTTGTTTCCGCTTGCCGCAGGGGGAGCGACGCACGGCCCGGGCGTCTTTTCCCGAGCCTTTTCTTCGGCGCCCCCGCCCTCTTCGATCCCGGTTTCCAGGTGCTCTTCGCTTTCCAAGACTGTGAATACTAGCACGACGTCCCTCTTCCAAAGCCGGTTTGACCTGGCTTCACTTGATTTCATTTAACATTTTGTTTTTAATCGGGGGCTAATCCTGTTACCATTGCAGGCGCCGTGACAGCGCCCGCGCCGCAGGCGCAGCAGACACTAAAGTAGCAGAGAGGTCAACCCATGCCTAGCCAGAAATGGACGAAATCGAGCTGGCGCTCTTTTCCCGCCTTGCAGCAACCGGTGTGGCCTGCGGGCTCGGCGCTGGAGGAAACGCAGAAGACGCTGTCCCAGCTCCCGCCGCTGGTGTTCGCCGGCGAGTGCCAGACGCTGAAGGCCCAGCTCGCCGACGCGGTGGAAGGGCGCGCCTTCGTGCTGCAATGCGGCGACTGCGCCGAAGATTTCTCGCGCTGCACCGGCCCGGACATCAGAGAGCTTCTGAAGGTGATCCTGCAGATGTCGGTGGTGCTCGCCTTCGCCGGCGAGAAGCGGGTGATCAAGATAGGGAGGATCGCCGGACAGTACGCGAAGCCCCGCTCCTCGGACACGGAGATGGTGCAGGGGATCGAGCTTCCCAGCTACCGCGGGGACATGGTGAACAGCCCGGAGCCGACCCTTGAGGCGAGAACCCCGGACCCACGCCGGATGCTGGAGGGTTACTACCGGGCCGCCGCCACCCTCAACCTGGTCCGCTCCTTCACCCTCGGGGGCTACGCCTCGCTGGAGCGGGTGCAGGCCTGGCACCGCGCCTCGCTGGACGCCCTTCCGGCGGGGCAGAAGTACGAGGACCTGGTCCGGCAGATCTGGAAGACCATCAACTTCATGACCGCAATAGGGCTCGACCCGCAGCACACCCCGCAGCTGAACCAGGTGACGCTCTACACCTCCCACGAGGCCCTCTTGCTCGACTACGAGGAGGCGCTCACCCGGATGGATTCCACCAGCGGCGGGTGGTACGACTGCAGCGCGCACATGCTCTGGATCGGCGACCGGACGAGACAGCTGGAGGGGGCGCACGTCGAGTTTTTGCGCGGGGTGAGAAACCCGCTGGGGCTGAAGGTCGGCCCGAGCTACGACATCGACACGGTGAAGGCGCTGGCGCAGCGGCTGAACCCCGACAACGAGCCGGGGCGGCTCACCCTGATCACCCGCTTTGGCGCAGACAAGATCGATTCCTACCTCCCCAGGCTCTTGCGGGAGATCAAGCAGGAGGGATTCAAGGTGGTCTGGAGCTGCGATCCCATGCACGGCAACACCTACCAGAACGAGTACGGCCAGAAGTCGCGGAAATTCGAGGACGTCCTGCGCGAGATCAAGAACTTCTACCAGATACACAGGGCGGAGGGGACCGTCGCGGGGGGGGTGCACCTGGAGCTTACCGGCGACCACGTCACCGAATGCACCGGCGGGAGCCGCCAGCTTTTGGACAAGCACCTGCACCTGAACTACCAGACCAATTGCGACCCGCGCCTTAACGCCGAGCAGAGCGTGGAGCTCGCTTTCGAGCTCGCCGAGATGCTGCACCCGTGCAAGTGACGCCTGCTTCCGTCCGCCCCGCCCTCCCCGCTTCTTTTGCTTCGGGCCCCGCAGCCGCTCCGCGGCAGAGTCCCCGGCACCATCTTTGACGAAAAAAAACCTCCCCGGGCACCGGCCCAGGGAGGTTTTTTTTGCCTGCAGCGGTAACCCTAGTACTTTTTGCGCACGGTCTTCGCGGCGGTCTTCGGCGCGGCGGTTGCCGTGGAAAGGGTGAAATTCGCCAGTATCGCGTCGAAAGCGGTCTTGTTGAAGTTGTAGCCGGACTCGACCCTCGGCACGTTTGCGAACTCCGCCTCTCCCTGACGGATAGAGCCGTTAACCAGGGCGAAGATTATCTTTTCCGGAGTGTAGTCCAGGTACTGGGTGCGGTAGGCAAGCGGCACGTCCAGCACCAGCACCGGGTAGCCTACGACCGGCTCGACTATCTTCCAGGTACCCTCCAGGCTCAGGGGTGCCCCCGCCGCCAGGAACAGCAAGGTGCCGCTGGTCCCGGAGCCGGAGAAGCGCACCGAGAGCTCACGCCCGATGCCAAGCCCGCCGTTGAGCTGGTCGCTGACGGCCGGGAACTTGGCGGGGATGTCGGAGACTTTGGCTACGTCCATCAGCATGCTGTTGGGGTACCCTCCCACCCAGACGGAGAAGTAGTCGCTCTTGCGCGTGAAGGTCATCTTGTACGCTTCGGACCCTGCCGGGAAGGTGGCGCCCGCTTTGATGGGCGAGCTCTGCTTGGCCACGAAACTTGCGATCCCCTTGCCCGCCACGTCCATCTTGCTCACGGTGATGATCTCGCTGTCACCGGTGTCGACGTTGGTCCAGGTGGCGGTGCCGTCTGCGTTGAAGACCAATTTTCCCTTGGCAGCGCTGTCGTCTTCGAGGACCCACCCGGTCTTGGAGAGGACATAGTTGTTTGTGCTTTCGGTTCCAGCGACCCAGGCGGAGTTGATCGTGTCGTAGTTGAAGAACTCCTCGGTGAGCGCGAAGCCGTCGGTTCCCTGGGCGCCGAGCTTCACCTTGCCGTATTCGTAGGTGACCATCCCAAGGTCGTAATACATGTCGAGGTAGAAGAAGCCGTCGGAACCGAGGGCGGTCTGGAAGGAGCCGACCACCGGGGCGGTCGCGGCCTGCTCGAGGTTCGCCTGCAGCGTTGCCGCGTCGCTGGTGTCGATGGTCACGGTGCTGGTGGCGACTGTCGCCGGGTCGAAGTTGCCGCCTTGGGCGGCGCTGTCCACTGCGGTCGAGATGGCGGTAAGGTTCGCGGTCACCTCGGATACCACCATCTTGATGACGTCGTTCAGATTAGCCGTCGGCGCTGCCGCGGAGACCGCGGACATGTTGTTGCCGATCGCGGAGGCAACCACCTGCGCCACCAGGCTCACCTTCTCGTATTCCTGGCTTGCCCCTTTTTTCTGGACGAAGTCTTCGAAGAGGCTGGTCGCATCGGCAACTCCGAGGTTCGTTTTCACCACCGCCTCGGCTGCGGCCACATCCAGCACCGGGTTGGTCTCGATCTGGTTGTGGATCAGCGTGGTAAGGGGGGTGATCACCACCTGCCCGTCGGCAGTCTTCGGGGCGTTGGGAGGCGTGGACAGGACGTAGCTGTCGGTAAGGGTGGTGGCGCTGGCACCCTCGTGGTTTTTCGTCTGGCCGGCTTCGGCGCGGACCACGAGGGCGTGGGTGCTCAGATCCGTAGCGCTCACGCCGTTAATGGTGTAGCTCCCGTCCGCCGCGGTCATCGCAGTCGGCTCCCCGGTGGTGAACTGCTTGTCGTCGTTTAGATCCAGGAACACCCTGGCGTTCTCTAGATAACCGTCGGCGACGACACCCTGAACGCTGTTGCCCAAGGGGGTCCCTACCCCTGCCTCGCCCCCGCCGCCGCAACCTGCGGCAAGCAAAGCGCCCACTGTCAAAATACCGTGCAACCCCCTCCTCAGTACTCGATAGTTCATTGATTCTCCTTTTTTCGGGTTCTTTCAGGGCCTCGCAACCCTGTAGCAGAACTGCCTGGATTCGTAGATCGCAGACATATATCGGAATCTATGACCTTTACATTAGTCTTATTTGACTGAAGCATCGCCTTCACATAGAATCATCGGAACATTTCGCGCAGTGCACCCCACTTATCAGACAGATCTCTTCCAACCGCGAGGGCACCATGAAGATAGAAACCGCCTGCAACGACCCGATGCAACATGCTACCGCAGCGCTGGTGATCGGCTGCTTCGAAGACGCCAGTGACGGCCTCTTCGCCGCCTGCGACCAGGCGCTGGACGGATATCTCACCACCCTTATTGAAAGCAGCGAGTTCAGCGGCAAGCCCGGGGCGACCTTGCTTTTGCACAGCATGGGGAAGCTCCCGGCCCAAAGGCTCCTCCTGGTGGGGCTCGGCAAGAAGGGGAAAATCAGCAGCGAATCGCTGCGCCGGGCAGCGGGAAGTGCGGTAGGGGTGCTGCAGGGTGCCCGCGTCGCCCGCTTCAGCATGGCCCTCAACCTTTGCTGCAGCCCCCCGAAGGCTCTGGAGGCCGTCTTAGAGGGGGCCCTCCTCGGCAGCTACAGGTTCGAGCTTTACAAGACCAGGGAGAAGGAGGAGCGCTTCTCTTTCGATGCCATGACCCTGCTGGTCCCTGAGCAGGAATTGGCAGAGGCTAGGACGACGGCAGAGCAGGCGGAAAAGCTTTGCCGCGGGGTCTTTCTCGCGCGCGACCTGGTGTCGCATCCGGGGAACGTGGTGACGCCAGGGTACCTGGCCCAGGCCGCGCGGGAAATGGCGGCGCGAAACGCCATGGAATGCCGGGTCTACGAGCAGGAGGAACTGGAGTCGCTCGGGATGAACGCTCTTTTGGGGGTGGGGAAGGGAGCGGCCATGCCGCCGCGCCTGATCGTGGTCAGCTACCAGGGCGAAGGGGCCAAGGGACGCCCGGTGGTATTGGTCGGCAAGGGTATCACCTTCGATTCGGGCGGGATCTCCATCAAGCCCGGACCGGGGATGGAGGAGATGAAGACCGACATGGCGGGAGCGGCCGCAGTGTTCGGGACGCTGGAAGCGGCGGCCCTTTTGCGGCTGCCGGTGAACCTCGTCGGGATCGTCCCTACGGCGGAGAACATGCCCGACGGCAAGTCCTTCAAGCCGGGGGACGTCCTTACCTCGCTCTCCGGGACCACCATCGAGATCACCAACACGGACGCGGAGGGTCGGCTGATACTCTGCGACGCGCTGCACTTCGCACAGAAGTTCAAGCCGGCAGCCATGATCGATCTCGCCACCCTAACCGGCGCCTGCGTGGTCGCCTTGGGGCACGAGGCGAGCGGACTTCTCGGCAACGATCAGCGCCTGGCGGACGCCCTGAAAAAAGCAGGGGAGGAAACCGGGGAAAGGCTTTGGCAGCTGCCGCTTTGGGACGAGTACGGCGAGGGGATGAAGAGCGACATCGCCGACCTGAAGAACTCCGGGAGCAGGGACGGAGGGACCATCAAGGCGGCCTGGTTCCTGAAGCAGTTTGTGGGGGAGACCCGCTGGGCCCACCTCGACATCGCCGGCACCGCCTGGAGCGACAAGGCGCGCCCCTACTCCCCCAAGGGTGCGACCGGCGTCGGCGTCCGGCTCCTGATCGAGTACCTGCGCCAGAAGTAGACTTATCACCCTTCCCTTTCCCTCCGGGGCCAGTGGTGCAGCAGCACCGGCACCAGGGCCGAGATGGCCAAAAGCCCTATGGCGAGCATGGACTTTCCGGACCAGAGGTCCGAGACCTCGTGCACGTAGCGCAGTTGGGCACCGGCGAAGGCGTAGATGGCAGATCCCGGGAGCATCCCGGCCACCGTGGTCCAGGCGAAAGTCTTCAGAGGAATCTTCGTCAAGGCGGCGCCGTAGTTGATGACACAGAAAGGGGCCAAGGGGAGCAGCCGCAGTACCAGCAGGTAGTGCGGGCCATGGTGGGTCATCTCCCGGTTGAAGCGCGAGAGCTGCTCCGCGAAGTGCCGCTGTACCCAGTGCCCCAATAGAAAACGCCCCGCCTCGAAAGCGGCAATGGCGCCGGCGGTTCCCGCTACGGTTACATAAAGGGTCGCGGGCAAAGCCCCGAACAGCATCCCCCCCGCGATGGTGAGCGCGAGCGCCCCGGGGAGAAAGAACGCGGTCATGAAGAAAAGGGCCGCGAAGAGGAGCGCCGCCTTCAGGTAGTGCCGGTGCGCCATCTGCAGCAGGTAATCCCTGTGCTCGCCCGCATGCCGCACGCTGAACGCGTCGTCCTCCAGGAAAAGGCTCGTGGCGGTCACAACCCCAAGTATCAGCACCAGGACAAGCACCTTCATCGCCAGCCGCCTTCTTCTCATCGCCGCCCTTACCTCCTTTTCCGCCCATTCCGCCCGCCCGCTACGCCGTTGACATCCCTTTCGCGCTGGGTACTCTATAAAAGTTTTTTAATACTATATAATTTGCGCTCTCCTGCAAGAATGCGGCGGCCGAGCGGGGTCTGGCGACGGGAGCCCCACCCATGTCACGTACCTTTTCCGTAATGACCTACAACGTCCACAGTTGTATCGGCACGGACCGCCAGCTCTCCCCGCTCAGAATCGCCGAGGTGATCGACCGGTGCAACCCCGACATCGTGGCGTTGCAGGAGCTCGACGCGGGGCTCCCTCGCACCGAGATGATCGACCAGGCGCACCTGATAGCCATGACCCTTGAAATGTCGTTCCATTTCCATTCCTCCATCCATCTGAAAGAGGGGGGGTACGGCAACGCCATCCTGAGCCGCTCCCCGGTGCAGCTGATCAAGGCCGGGGCGGTTCCAACAGAGCCGCTGCATCCCTCCTTCGAGCGCAGGGGGGCGCTCTGGGCCCAGGTGATGCTGCACGGCGTGAAGGTACAGGTGCTGGCGACGCATTTCGGGCTGAACCGCGGCGAGCGGGTACGCCAGGCCAGGGCCATCACGGGACCGGAGTGGCTCGGGCATCCGGAGTGCGAGGCGCCGGCCGTTCTTTGCGGGGATTTCAACGCCCTCTTCGGGTCGTCGGTGTACCGGATCCTCACCAGGCAGTTGCATGACGTGCAGCACAAGGTGAAGGGACGCCTCCCCAGGGGAACCTGGCCCACCCAGCTCCCCTTCATGCGCATCGACCACCTGTTCGTCACCCACAACCTCAAGGTTCGCAGCGTCAGCGTGCCGAGGACCCCGCTTACCAGGGTGGCCTCGGATCACCTGCCGCTGATCGTCACGCTGGAGCTGCCATGAGCGTCCTGAAGCCGGGCCTTAACTGCATGGGGATCTATGAGGCCGACAGCAACGCGGTGCTGGTCGATGCCTGCGATTACTATCGCGCCTTCTACCACACGGCCCTTGCCGCCCGGAGCTACCTGCTACTCGCCGGATGGCAGTTCGACTCCGAGGTGAAGCTTCTTCGCGGCGAGGAGGAGAAAGCAGCCGGGGAGGTGCGCTTCCTGCAGTTTCTGAACGCCCTTTGCCAGGCGAACCCGTCGCTGCAGGTCTATATCCTCGCCTGGGACTTCAGCGCCGTCTTCTCCCTGGAAAGAGAATGGTTCCAGAACATCATCTTCAACTGGTCCGGCAACGAGCGCATCCACTTCCGCTTCGACAGCGTGCACGCCTACGGAGCAACGCACCACCAGAAGTTCGTCGTGGCCGATGGCGTCGTCGCCTACGTAGGGGGGATGGATATCTGCTCCTCGCGCTGGGACGACCGGCGCCACATACGGGACAACCCGCTGCGTGCCGACGTCGACGGCACCCGTTACGGCTCCTACCACGACATCCAGACTTATCACACCGGCGAGGTGGTCGGCGTGCTGCTCGAACTGTTCCAGCAGCGCTGGATCGATTCCGGCGGCGCGCCGCTGAATCTGCCGCAGGCGGGCGCCCTGACCCCGCAGTTCCCGGCAAACGCCTTGCCCCTCCCCGCGGGGGAAGTCGCACTGAGCCTCACCGTGGCCCCGGCGCCCCAGACCACACAGCGCAAGGTGGGTGAGATCCGCCGCCTGTTCGTGGACGCCATCATGTCGGCCGAGCACCTGGTCTACCTGGAGAACCAGTATTTCAGCTCCCAGGCGATCTACTGGACCCTGGTCGCGCGCATGACGCTCCCCGACCGCCCCCGGCTCCAGATCGTCATGATGCTACCGGACCGCCTGCCGCTGACCGAGGAGCTGTTCCTCGGGCTCCCCCAGATGAAGATGATCCGTTCGCTGCAGCAGGTGGCCGAGAAGACCGGGCACCTGCTGAGCGTCTACTCTTCGGCCGAGATGGACCACGGCAACCGGAAGATGACCTTCATCCACTCGAAGCTTCTGGCGATCGACGACCGTTTTCTCACCATAGGCTCGGCCAACGCCACCAACAGGAGCATGGGTCTCGACACGGAGCTGAACGTGAGCTGGGAAGCATCAGGTCCGGAAGACCCGCTGGTCCCGGCGATCAGGCGGCTGCGCGCCTCCCTTTTGGCGGAGCACGCGGGGCTCTACGGCTTAGAGGAAGAGGAAAAGTTCGAGAACGTCGAGAACCTGACCCGCCACCTGGAATGTCTGGCCGACGACCACGAGGCACGCCTTTGCAGGTATCAGGCGGACCCTACGCTGGAAAAAAGCGACTGGCCCGACGCGCTCGAGCCGATAGCGCGGGTGGTCGACCCGGAGCAGCCATTAGACAGCGAGTTTCTCTTCGAGAGCATCTCCAAGTCGGAGCTTGGCTCCTTCGCCAAGGGGATTTTCAAGCTGAGCCAGATGATGATCGGCCTGTGATGGGATTAGGGGGAAAACAGGAAAAGGAGGTACGACAGATGGCTGAAGATAAAGGGACAACGGCGGTGGAAACGGACAGGCACGATTGCGACGTCAGGGTGTGGTGCCCCTCCTGCAAACGCTCGGACTACACGCAAAGCGGCGACAAGTACCTCTGCACCGCCTGCGGCAAGGTGATGGACCTGCAGCATGAGATGCACCACGAGCACTTCCCCCACCTCTCCGGCGGGGAAGACGAGATGAGCTGACCCCACTCCGGCAAAAAACAACCCCCTCCCTTGCGGGAGGGGGTTGGCGAATCAAACCTTGCTAGCGCGGCAGTCCCGGGCCCTCGCCCGTTCCCACAGACTCGACCCGCGGCACCACCCCCGAGAACAAAAGCCTCGCCACGTCCCTCACCTCCTCGGCCGTGACCGCGGCGATCGCCTCCAGGGAAGCCCCCACCGGCTCCGGCGCCCCCAGAAGCGAGGTGGTGTTGGAGATCCTGCGCACCTGGGTCTCGCAGTCGTCGAGGGCCATCAGGCGGGCTGAGCGGATCTGCTCCTTGGCCGCCGCCAGCATCTCCGCGCTCACCTTCTCCTCGCAGAACCTCAGCACCTCGGCATGGCAGACGTCGACCGCCTCCTGGGCCCGGTCCGCGCTGGTCCCTGCGTAGATCATCAGCGCCGCGGAATCGGTGTAGGAGGACATCATCGAGTAGACCGTGTAGGCGAGGCTGCGCCGCTCGCGTACCTCGCGGAAAAGGCGGGAGTTCATCCCGGTGCCGAGGATCTGGTTGAATACGGAAAGCTTGTGGCGGTGCTCGTTTCCAGCCGGCGGCAGCGGGTACCCCATGTAGAAGAGGGTCTGCTCCAGGGGGCGCTGGTAATGCCGGTTCTCGCCGACGGCGCTCCGCCAGCCAGGCTGCGGCTTTTTCACCTGGGGAACCCCCTTGGGAAGCGCGCCCAGGGTCCGTTCGGCCTGCTCCACCATCCGGTCATGCTCCACGTTGCCGGCGACCGAGACTATGGTCGCGCTGGATAGATAGTGGGAGAGCTTGTAATCCATCAGGCGGTTCCTTTGAATGCTCCCGATGCTCTCGGAGGTGCCGAGGATGGGGGTGCCCAGCGGATGCCCCTGCCAGAACCCCTGGTGAAACTGGTTGTAGATGAAGCGGCTCGGGGTGTCCTGGTTCATAAGGATCTCCTGCAGCACCACGGCGCGCTCCTTCTCCACTTCCTTCTCGGGAAGAAAGGAGTTGACGAACATGTCGGCCAGGATGTCGAAGGTCGCCGGGATGATCGAGGCGAGCGCTACCGCGTAGTAGAAGACCTCCTCCTGGCTTGTGTAGGCGTTGGCGCGGGCGCCGATGCTGTTGAACTCGTCGGTGATCTGGTCGGCGCTGCGGGTGGGGGTCCCCTTGAAGAGGAGGTGCTCTATGAAATGCGAGGCGCCGGCGCAATCCTCCGGCTCGTTCCTCGTGCTGCTGTCGTTCCTGATCCCGACGGCTGCGCTCTGCATGCCGGGGATCTTTTGGCTCACCACCCTGATCCCGTTGGGGAGGGTGGTCATGCGCACCTGGGGAGTGTTTTCTGTCGTCGACATGGTTGCTCCTTGAAAGCTATGGAAATCGTTCCAGTTTGCACTGGCGGCAATTATAGCATGTTGTTTGGGGTCTAGGAGGGGTTCCCCCCGCCCGGTTGCTGCTGCCGATGCGGGGGGGAATCCCAGGAGAGGAAGCTTTCAAGGGGAAAAAAGAGACGGCTGTGGACGCAGCGTCATTTGAAGTCGGTGTACCTGGAGATCACGTAGTCCCTGTCCTTGGCGTCCTTTTCGTGGCACCCGAAGCAGTCCCTCTTGCCGTCGAGTCCCGAAGGTTTACCCTCGGGCGTGAACCCGGCGAAGCGCCAACCGCCGGTCTGCTGCTGGGTCCTGTCCTTTTGCATCACCACGATCATGTTTTTCTTCCCCGGCACCTGCTTGCCGTTTTCTTCCTTAATGGAGTAGTTCACCGCGACGAACCGGCTCCCGTCGGGGTACGCCCCGCCGCTTTTGTAGCCCTTCATCGCCTTCTTGTCCACGTAGATGTAGTGGATGCCGTAGAACAGCGACTTCTTGTCCGTGTTGATCCGGGCCTTGCTCTTCTCCCACTTCTCGTACCCCCTGGGAAGAGCGGTCTGCGCGGCAGACGCAGCCGCCGTGGCGCCGAAGACGGCGCAAAGCGCCATGAGGGAAACAGCCTTTTTCATGTCAAGCCTCCGCTATAGTTTGAAGTTCGGTTCCGAAAACAGCCAAAAAATACCACACGCACCCGCCCTTTCAAAGGGATCAGGAAGGATTAATTGGATGCGCCGGGCCGCCCGCTTCCCGTGGAGGTCGCGTTCGACCAGGGAAACTCCGCCAGGTGCGCCGCCAGCTCGTCCTTGTGGTAGCGGTCCACCTTCTGGAAAAGGAGCACCCCCGCCATGGCGATGGGAAGGGTGTAGATGAAGAACCCGGTGATGGCCATCAGCCGCTCCCCGATGTAGAGGGTCACCGTGAGGTTGAAGGCTATCACGCAAAGGTAGAGGAAGGGGCCGTAGAAAGCTCGCAGAGGCGGCGCTGCGACTCCGGCGGGCTTCTCCTCCCCTCTCCCTCCGAACCTGTCGATGAGCTGCAGGGCGGCTACCAGCAGCGCGCTCACCAGGAGCCAGCCGAGGTAGTTGGAAAGCGGGATCCCGAAATGCGCTCCCACCTCCTTGTAGCCGTAGATCCTCCCCAGGAACCACCTGCTCCCCTGCAAGGCGACCGGGTCGGTGACGATGTCGAGAAACACCTGGAACAAGGAGGCGAGGAACAAGACGGAGAAGGAGCGCCTCAGGCGGCCGGTCTCCAGAAGCACCAGGTCCCGCCCGGCCTTCTTCACCGGTCCCAGCACCAAAAGTGCTGTGGCGTAGCTGCAGTAGGTGAGAAAGACGTAGGAGAGCGAGTCGAAGAAAGGGACCCCCGCCACCCAGAGCTCGCGGTCCCGGGTCGTGTCCACGTAGTAGTACCAGCCGTAGGGAAAGCCGGTGTTGATGGAGCTGTACTCGGAGGTGAAGGCGATCAGGTAGCCGGCAACGGTGAAAAGGAGCGTCTTTTTCCACCCAAGGTGCGGCACGGCCGCGACGAGGTAGGCGGTGAAGAAGGCGAAGACGTAGGGACGCATGGTGATGGTCCCGATGGCGATGTCGAGGATGTCAGTCACGGGAAGGCCTCCGGAGGAAGGTTCAATAAAAACCAAAGCGTTCACCACAGAGGACACAGAGGAAAATCGGAGGACCCCCCGAAAGCAAAAGACTTTGAAGTGTAACCCCGAAGCTCTTTTCTTAGAAGATCATCCGTGATCGGGAAGTTTCATCTCTGTGTCCGCCCTGGCCTTCCCCCGTGACCTCTGTGTACCGGGTCGGGCCGGGGTGGAGGTTCGGGCCGTAAAAAGGACAGGCTACCGTTGCCACAGTAGCCTGTCCCCTGTCTGCCGTCCCGGAAGCTGCGAGCCGGCCGTTTAGAAGAGGGTCCCCACGATGGAACCAAGCACGGAGATCGGACCCGCGTCACCCAAACCTTCCATGGCCCGCTCTGCTTTCTTGAGTGTGGCGGTGGTGTCGCGGTAAAGCTGGTCCTCGTTGACCAGCTTCCCGAGGGTCCCCTGACCGGAGTTGATCTTCTGGGTGATCTCCTTCACGTTCTTCGAGGCGTCGCGCAGGTCCGTGTAGAGGGTCTCGTCGTTGACCAGCTTGCCCAGGGTCCCCTGGCCGGAGTTGACCTTGGCGGTGATCTCCTTCACGTCCTTCATCCCAGCGTTCAGGTCTTTCGCGCCTGCCCTGAGGTCGGCGATGAGGGCGGAGGCGTCGCGGTACACCGAGTCGTCGTTGACCAGCTTCCCGAGGGTCCCCTCCCCGCGCTCAATCTTCCCGGCCACGTTCTTCAGGCTCTCCACCGCGCCGCTTGCGTCGTCGAAGAGCTTCCTTTCGTTCAAGAGAAGCGCAAGCGATCCCTCGCCGCGGTCCATCTTGCCGGTGATGCTGTTGATGTTGGCGATGGAGTCCCTCAGGTTGCCGCGGTTCTCGTCCAGCATGACGGAGATCTTCTTCAGCACTACGTCCTGGTTGCGGTCCAGGTTGTTCACGAACTGCTTGGCGTCCTTCACCACGTCGCTCAGGTTGTCGACGATGATGTCGATGTTGGCGACGTCCTTCCCTTTAACTACGCCGCCCGGCTCCAGAAGCGGGGCGTTGGGAGAGCCGAAGGAAAGCCCCAGGAACTGGCCTCCCAGAAGGTTGGTAAGCCTCAAGCCCGCAACCGAGTCGGTCTTGATCCTGGTGCCAGGCTTCACCTCGAAGTTGATCTCGATCTTGTCGTTCAGGATGTTGATCCCCTTGATGCGCCCGACGTCGACGCCGGCAAGGCGGACCGGGTCCCCGACTTTCAGCCCGGTGATGCTGGTGAGATAGGTCTTGTAGGGGACGTTCTTCTCGAACGGGTTCCATTTCTCACCCACCTCGAGAAGCAACCCCAGGATGATGAGACCGAACAGGAAGAAGATGCCGACCTTTTTTTCTACCGAAAGAGCCATAAATCCTCCAAAAGACAAGACAGCAAAAGAACTGCTGCGGCGCCACGCAAAGGGCGCGGCAAGGTGCTACAGGAGCAGCCTGGTCAGGATATAGTCCGCGACCAGGATCAGCATGAACGACAGCACCACGGACCTGGTGGTCGACTGGCCGATACCCCGCGCGCCGCCGGAGGTGCTGAAACCGACGTAGCAGGAAACCAGCGCGATGATGGAGCCGAAGACGACCGACTTGGTGAGGCCGGTGCCGATCTCCTTGATCTTCAGGGCGTCGGTGAGGCTGTCGTAGTAGGTCGAGTAGGAAACGAAGATCTGGGGGTGCAGGTTGCTGATCAGCGCCCCACCGATGATCCCGATCACGTCGGAGTAGATGACGAGCGCAGGGACGCAGATGATGCAGGCGATGAAACGGGGCATGGCGAGGTAGCGGACCGGGTCGATGTCGAGGGTCTTCAGCGCGTCGATCTCCTCGTACACGGTCATGACCCCGAGCTCCGCGGCCATCGCGGAGCCGCAGCGCCCGGCGACAAGAAAGCTGGTCATGACCGGACCCAACTCGCGCACCATGGAGTGCCCGACGATGGCGCCGATGATGTTCTGCCCACCGTACTTCTGCAGCTCGACCCCTGTCTGCAGCGCCAGCACCATCCCGACGAAGAAGGCCATCACCGAGGCGACCGGGAGCGTGTCCCAGCCGATCACCGCCATCTGGGTCAGTATGCTCTGCACGTTGCGCGGCGCCTCGCGCAGGAAGTAGAGGATCCTCCCCTGGAGGATGACCATCTCCCCAAGCACCTGGTTGAAATAAAGCACCCGTTTGCCGAGCGGTTCCAGAAATTGCGTCACTTATGCCCCCATTTGAGGCCGAAGGGGAGCCACAAAAGGCTCAGATCCTCTTCTTCGCCGTTGCGCTTCAGGCTGATCAGCCCCTTCAACAGTTTGAGCTCCCGCTCCGATTTGGTGTTGCGGTAGGAGATGAGCGGGAAAAGCTCGTAGGCCAGTTCGTCGCCGCGCCTTTCGTGCCAGTACAGGTTCCACAAAAGGGTTGAGGCCGAATTTCCCGCCTGGTCCCAGCGGCGCTGGTAGATGCGCCACAAAGGCGCCCAGTTCTTCTCGATCCCTTCCTTGTCCAGTATGGGCTCGACAGGCGCCGGAAGCGAGACGGAGGAGACCCCGTCGGGGGTCCTGTTGTAAAGGAAAAGCGGCCACAAAGCGGTGCGCTGCCTGTCGTGGCCGTCCTTGGGCCAGTACTCGTGGTTGCTGCGGTACAGGAAAAAGAGCACGCGGTCGTTTTCCTGCTCGAAGATGTTGGATTTCATCTCCTCGTGCTTGTAGATGGGCCAGAGGTACCAGCTCTTCTCCCATTCGGGGCGCGTTTCGTGCGAGTAGAAGGGGAGGAAGGAGTTCTTGCTCCGGTTCTCGCCTCGCACCGTTCCGATCAAGGGCCAGAGGTAGTTGACCTCCTCGTACTTCTTCTCGCGATCCTCGGTATAGCCGAAGAAGGGCCACAGATAGGTTCGCGAGGTCTTCTTGGGCGAGTCGGTCGAGGCGTAGAGCGGGAAGATGATCTTTTTCCGCGTCGGGTTGTCCGTGTCGAGCCCGGTCTTCTCGGTGAGGTAGAAGGGCCAGAGGACGAAACGCTTCTGGTAGACTCCTTCTTTTTGCGACTGGCCGTAGAGGGGGAATACATCGAAGCCGTCCTCCTTTTCCCCGCGGGTGCTGGAGAAGATCGGCCAGAGGTAGTGCCTGGTGGTGGTCCCCTTCTTCACCGTGGAGCCGTAGAGCGGGAAGAGGACAAAGTGGTACTCGTCGCGCCAGAAGCGCTCGTAGATGTTGCCGTAGATCGGGAAGACGGCGCGGTAGGGGCCGTACTTGTCGGACTTTCCGGAGACGTAGAACGGGAAAAGCAGGGTCGACTTTTCCTGCTCCGCCCCCTCTTCTTTCCGGTAGGTGGTCTTGCGGAAGAGCCCAAGCATGGTCGTCGTGTCGGACTCGGGGGTGCTCTCGTGGTACGCGAGGGGATAGAGGTAATAGGTGGAGTCGGACTTCTCCTTCTCGTGGCTGCTCGTGTAGAAAAGGGGGCGGATGGCGAAGTCGGTATCCTCCCCCTTTTTCTGGTACTTCACGATGGGGCCCAAAAGCGATAGGTTGCTGAAGCCCTCAGCCGGGCTCTCGCGGTAGTCCACGAGCGGCCAGATAGTGAAGATGCTCCCTTTCTCTCCCTCGACCTTGCCGTCGACCTTGCCCTCGCCCTCGTCGGCGCTGCTTGAGCCGGCAAAGGCAAGCATCAACAAAGATGCCGCTATGAACTTCCTGAGAACTGGCATGAACCTCTTGGCGTAACCTTTCGTTATAGGGACAGCCCCGGATAGTAACTGCTGCCGTCGCGGCTAGTCAACCAAAATAAATGTGTGCGATGCCTGTGACAACGGCAAAGCTTGATTGGTGATTATGTCAACAAAGTCGCGACTGTCAATCAGCCTGGGCAGATAAAGAAAGAGGCAGGAGACCTTCGGGTCTCCTGCCTCACAGTTTTCAGACGCTGTCGTACCCGGCTTGCTAGTATTTGCTGTCGGCGTAATCCACCCAGCCGCCGGCCAGAACCAGAGCCTTGTCGAAGGGAGAGATCTCGAACTGCATCGACTCCTCGCGCCCTCCCCCCTTGATGGTGAGGGTGCCTTTCTCCACGTCCACGTCGACGGTGGCGTCGGCTGCACCGGCAAAGCCGAAGAGGCGGTCGATCTGCTCCGCGGAAAGCTCGATGGCGGCCATGCCGCAGTTGAACATGTTCTGCCTGAAGATCCTGGCAAACGACTGCGCCAGCACCACGTTGATGCCGTTGACCTCGAAGACCCAGGGTGCGTGCTCGCGGGAGGAGCCGCAGCCGAAGTTGGCGCGGGTGATGACCACGCCTGCGCCGAAAGTCTTATCCGACTTGGGATCGAAGCCCGGTAGTTTCAGGTCTTCGAGCAGGTAGGGCTTCAGGTCTTCCTTGGTGATCTCGGTCAGGTACTTGGCCGGGATGATCTCGTCGGTGTTTATGTCGCTACGGTCCAGAAAGAGGGCCGGGCCGCCAAATTTTTTCATATCTCATCTCCTGAAAGTCGAAGTGCGAATCAGAGGAACGCGCGGCATAGCTGCGGGCGTCCATCGTCAATTGTCAATTGTCCATTGTCAATTGGTTTACAGGTACTTGCGCGGATCGGCGATCATCCCCTCGATGGCGGAGGCGGCTGCGGTCGCAGGGGAGAGGAGATGCACCATCCCCCCCTTGCCCATCCTACCCATGAAGTTGCGGTTGGTGGTGGAGGCGCAGACCTCGCCCTCGGCGAGGACGCCGTTGCTCATCCCCAGGCAGGCGCCGCAGGTCGGGTTGGTGACGCAGAACCCTGCGTCCATGAAGATCTGGATCAGACCCTCGGCGACCGCGTCCTTGTAGATCTGCGGGGTGGCCGGGGAAAGGATGGCGCGCACGTTGGAGGCGATCTTCTTTCCCTTGAGGATCTGGGCGGCGATCCTGAGGTCCTCCAGGCGGCCGTTGGTGCAGGAGCCGAGGTAGACCTGGTCCACCTGGGTGCCGGCCATCTCGGCCACGCTCTTCACCTGGTCCGGCTTGTAGCCGAAGGTGCAAAGCGGGGCGAGGTCGGAGAGGTCGAGGTCGATCACCTGCTCGTACTCGGCGTCGGCGTCGGAGCACCAGACGCTGTAGGCGGCAAGCGCCTCTTCCTTGGAAGCAAAGGATCCGGAGATGAAGGGCCAGAGGTAGTCGACGGTCACCTGGTCCGGCATGCAGATGCCGGAGGTGCCCCCCGCCTCGATCGCCATGTTGCAGAGGGTCATCCTGGATTCCATCGACATCTGGGCCACGATGGGACCGCCGAACTCGATGACGCGGTCGGTGGCGCCGTTCACCCCCAGGTGCCCGATCACGCGCAGGATGGCGTCCTTAGCGAAGACCCCTTTGGGGAGGGTGCCGTTCAGGTTGACGCGGATGGTCTTCGGCTCGCGGAAGGCGCAGACCCCTTTCAGGATCCCCACTTCAAGGTCGGTGGTGCCGACGCCGGCGGCGAAGGCCCCGAAGGCGCCGTGGGTGCAGGTATGGGAATCACCCATGATCACCGTGTTCCCCGGGCGGATGAAACCCTTCTCCGGGAAGAGCGCATGGCAGACGCCGTTGGCGCCAATATCGAAGAAGTCCTTGATGTCGTGGCGCCTGGCCCAGTCGCGCAGCATCTTCGCCTGGGTGGCGGTCTTGGAGTCCTTGCTCGGAGTCACATGGTCGATAACCGCCTTGATCTTCGAGGGGTCGAAAACCCTGTCCTTGCCGCGCGACATGAGGTCCGCGATGGCGATCGGGGTCGTGATCTCGTGGCACATCACGACGTCGATGCTGAGCACCTTGGTGCCAGCAAAAGGCTCATCAACCAGATGGGCCGCAAATATTTTTTGAGCCGTAGTCATACCCATAAATAGTGCTTCCTTTTGCGATTGGATTGGAGGTTTTACCAATCGCAACAATAATAAAATATGGCATACAAATCAAACTAATAATTGTTCAATGTTATTAAACATTTGCCCTCAGGATTCGCCGTGCTATAATGGCCGCCTCATTCCAACAGGGAGCGCCCTCATGCAACTTCGTTTTAACAGAACAAACGGTGAAATCGACCAGATGATCGACCAATTGATGGAGAAGGCAGGGGGGGTGCACCACCCCGACCTTGCGCGCGAGATGATCATCTCGGCCCTGAAGGCCGGGCAGGATACGGATTACCTCGCCGATCTCAAGCTTCTCAGCAACACCATGAAGGAGATGCGCTACACCACGAAGATCTTCGCTCCCTACCGTCAGAAGAAGAAGGTGACCATCTTCGGCTCGGCCCGCACCCGCCCCGAGGAGCCGATGTACAGGAAGTGCATCGACTTCGCCGCGCTCCTCGCGGAGAGGGGGTACATGATCATCACCGGCGGCGGCGGCGGAATCATGCAGGCAGGAAACGAGGGGGCAGGAAGCGAATCGTCCTTTGCCGCGAACATCCGGCTTCCCTTCGAGCAGTCCGCAAACCCCGTGATGCTGAAAAACCCGCGGCTCATCACCTACAAGTACTTCTTCAACCGCAAGGTCGCGTTCGTCAAAGAGGCCGACGCCATCGCCGTTTTTCCCGGCGGATTCGGCACCCTCGACGAAGCGATGGAGGTGTTCACCCTGATCCAGACGGGGAAGACCTCGCCCAAACCGCTGGTTCTGGTTGACGACGAGGAGGGGTACTGGGAGCAATTCTTCAGGTTCATCAAGGAAAGACTGCTGGTTATGGGGTTCATCTCGGCCGAGGATTTCTCCATCTTCACCATCACCAAGAGCTACGAAGAGGCGGTCCAGGTCATCGAGGAGTTCTATACCAACTACCATTCTATGCGGTTCGTTAACGGCGAGCTCATCCTCCGCTTAACTAAAATTTTGGCTCCCGACCAGATCGAGATGCTGGAGAACGAATTCCCTGAATTACGATTAGACAACAGCCGCATCGAACTAATTAGCGCCCGGCCGGAGGAAGCGGACGAGCCGGATCTCCTTGATCTGCCGAGGATCGCCTTCCACTTCCATCACCAGCACTACGGGCTACTCATGGCCTTCATTAGGCGGCTGAACACCTTCTGAGAGGGCGATCATAAAAAAACTGTTCTGAAAATATTTTCTTGACAAGGTTATTATACGATGTTAATTTTTATCCCAGCAGCTAGTTTCGGAAGTTGACAGCGTCGAAAAGCCAAAGGGTTCCAGCCACTTTGAGCCGTTTCCAGCCTAGAAACTCTCCGGAAATTGCAGCATCAAACGTAGATCCGGCAGAGTACCGGAGGCAACAAAAAGGAGGCAGGACAATGGCACAGGGGAAAGTGAAATGGTTTAACGACGCAAAAGGATTCGGCTTCATCGAGCAGGATAACGGCGAGGACGTGTTCGTACACTTCTCCGCTATCACCGGGGAAGGCTTCAAGTCCCTGGCCGAAGGGGAATCTGTTTCCTTCGACGTCACCAACGGGCCGAAGGGTCTGCAGGCTGCCAACGTGAAGAAGATCGGCGCCTAACAGTCGGCACAAATGCAAAAAGGCCCCGCCGGATTCCTCCGGTGGGGCTTTTTTTGTTTCAGCGGCATTTGAGGCTTACCCTCACCCCAGCCTTCTCCCAAAGGGAAAGGGTGAATCGACTGAGTTACGCATCACCTTGGTACCCGAATCAAAGCAGGCTTCCTTCGCTGCACCAGCCAGGCTCTTCCTCCCACCAGCAGCAATACCACCCCCAGCGCCCACGCCGGGTGCTCGACCGACAGCACCACCGGCACCATCAGCACCCTCACCCCGCCCTTCATCCATTCGTGCTGCGCGATCACCCCAGCGATCGGCGGGCTGAGCCGGTAATAGAGCAAAACGAAGAGCCGCCCCGGCGCGTTGGTGAGAAGGTGACGGTCACGGAACGCCCTCAGTTCGGCGACCTTGGGATGCAGGTAGCTCCCGTAGGCTGCTGTGGCGATGAAGCAGCCGCCGCCCGAGCCTCCCCCGCCCCCCGCCGGCGCTGCCACACCAGGGTCATTGACAGCCAAGGTGCTCCCATCGGTGCTGAAATTGGCCTGGTGGTTGTCGACGTCGGTTGTATTGGCGATGAGCAGCACCACCTCGTCGGTGGTTCGGTCGAGCGCGTTGAACCCTATCACGGAGTAGGCGTTGCCACCTGTGTCCGGCGCTATTTCGCTCACTACGCCGTTCGCTTTCCTGAAGAGTGCGGTCTGTATCCCGCTGGTCTTGTTGATCATCACGTTGAAGGTGGTGATCACCGGCGAGGGAACGAAGCGGTAGAAGGCGAAGGTGTACCGCGGCAGGGTAACGGACGGCCCGGGCAAGGAACTGACGTTGACCGGATAAGAGGAGTAACTCGCAGCGACCGTATAGGTCGGGATCCTCGCGGTTTCGTTGGCATGGCTGGTCCAGCCCCGAGTGTAGATCTTCTTGGCGAAGGCAAGGAAATCTGCGCCGAGGCTGCTGCCGTAGGAGGTGGAGAGCACCGAGTCCAGGACCGGCGCCATCGGGATGTCCGCTCCGCCCGAAGGCTGCATCGTGGCCAGCCTCTCCCAGGCCGCCTTCACCATCCCTGCGCCGTGGCTTTCGGCAAGGTGGCGGTTGAAGATCCACCGGCCGTACTCGGAACTTTGGTACAGCCCCCGGTTCAGTGAAATTGTGCTCGCTAACGGCAAGTAGTTGTGGAGGTAGCTGTAGAGCTGGTTAACCGAGTCGTAGACCTCGTCCTCCATCCAGGTGGAGGTAACTTCGCCGTACCAGAGGTCGAAGTAGTAGTTGTAGCCGAACTGGATGGCGTGATTGTACTCGTGAGCAGCAGTGATTTGCAGCATCTGGTCAGCTGTGTATAGACCGTTAACGGTGAAGATGGAATCGGTGAAGGCCTTGTCGATCTCGATATAGCTTCCGACAGAAACCCCCGAGGAGAACGCACCGTCATCGCTGGTAAGGCCGTAAGCAAGGTCTGCTCTCAAGTCCCTGAGGTAGACGTCATACCTGGAGACCGGTGGCGGCCGGTATCCCTTCGTGGTCACCTCTGAGGCATAGACATCCTCGAACACCTGCGCCACCCTCTCGACCCAATCCGGTGTGCCGTTGGCAGGGGTCGTGTCGGTGAGAACAGGAGTATCTGCTCCAGTGGTCGCGTAGTGGATGTTGAAGTGGCCGCCCGGCGAGGCGTAAGAGCGCACGTTTTCCAGGGTAGGCCTGGATACGTACTTCGCCAGGGCCTTCTGGGTCGCAGGCTCCAGCGTCTTGAAGTCGCGCTTCAGGCTGCGGTACAGGCCGGTGCGGCAACGCTCGGCAGGCTCGGCTTCCAACCCCACCACGGTGCTCAAGGCCCTGGCGAGTTGGGCCCGCTCCCCGAACTTCGAAAGGTAGTAGTCGTCCAACGGCGCCGCGGAAGCGGCAACCGGAATGAGAAGCAACATGAGTGCGACGCGCATCGAAGAAAAAAGAGTCACTAGTCCACCATCCTTTTGCCCACGCGAAGCGGAACGAATATTGTACTCCCTTTTGAAACCTTGACCTCGACTGCCCCCCTGGCGCCGATCTTATAGCTGCCGGGGGGAAGTGCCGTCATGAAGTAGCCGTTGCCGTCGGTCTCCACCGTCGCGAAGTTCCTGCCGCCGGTAGAGATTTCCACCGGGATCAGCGGCACAGCGTCGAAGCCGGCGCCGGTGCGAAGCTTTCCCCCGGAGGACTGTACATAGCAGATCCCCACTACAGCCCCGGTCCCGGCGGGAAGCGGCACCGCCTGGAGCTTGTCCGCCCGGGCCGTCACCATGGGCTGCACCCCGTCCTGTACCGCGACGAAGGTCCCTGCCTCGGGCTTTCCGGGCACGAACTGTCCCCCGTCGAAATGAAAGTAGGCCCACTGCCCGGCGGGGCGCCTGGCCAGCGCGGCGGCGTCAAGGCTGAACAGCATCGCACTCAAAGGCAATAGCAGTAAACAAAGAAAGGTTCTCATGGCAGGTACCGTTTGTATCAGGTCGCAGGTCGAAATGGTTGAAAGAAAATGCTCGCTGGCAATCCGAAGGAAAGCCAAAGGCATGGGAGCATTTAAAAAGTGACGCCGCAAAAATATCGGTAGCATTACACAGGTAGCTGACAATTAACAGCAAAAAAAAGGAAGCCCCCTGAGCGGGACTTCCCTTTTTATCTCTGCCTGTGTTTGGTTTTTACAGCGTTTCCAGGTCGCGGTCGGTGGCGAAGTAGAGCCGGTTCAGGGCGTCGATGTACGCTTTCGCCGAAGCCTCGATGATGTCGGTCGAGGAGCCGCGGCCGACGACCGGGGTGCGCTCCTCGTCGGTGATGCGCACCGTGACCTCGCCGATGGCGTCGGTGCCGCCGGTGATCGCGCCGACGTTGTACTGCAAAAGCTTCACGTCGCGCTTGGCGAGCTTCTTGATCGCCTTCATGGTCGCGTCCACCGGCCCGTCGCCGAGCTCAGCCGCGCGCACCTGCATGCCGTCGATTTCCATCTGCACCGTCGCGGTGGCGACGGCGAAGGAACCGCAGGTGACGGTGATGTGGGAGAGCTTGTACTTCTCCTCGATGTTCTTCGCCTCGTCCAGGACGATTGCGTCCAGGTCCTCGTCGAAGACCTCTTTCTTCAGGTCCGCGAGCGCCTTGAATCTGGTGAACGCCTTGTTGAGCGCCTCCTCGTCCAACTCGTGCCCGAGCTCCTCGAGCCTCTTTTTGAAGGCGTGGCGGCCGGAGTGCTTGCCGAGCACCAGCGCGCTCGCCTTGAGGCCCACCGACTCCGGGGTCATGATCTCGTAGGTCGACTTCTCCATCAGCATGCCGTGCTGGTGGATCCCCGCCTCGTGGGCGAAGGCATTGGCGCCGACGATCGCCTTGTTCTGCTGCACCGCGATGCCGGTGACCTGGGTCAGCAGGCGGCTGGCCGGAGTGAGCTGCTCGGTGACTACGTTGGTCTTGAAGGGAAGGATGTCGCCGCGGGTCCTGATCGCCATGACGAACTCTTCCAAGGAGCAGTTGCCGGCGCGCTCGCCGATGCCGTTAATGGTGCACTCCACCTGCCCCGCACCCGCCTGGACCGCGGCGATGGAATTGGCGACCGAGAGACCCAGGTCGTTGTGGCAGTGCACCGAGATGATGGCGTCGTCGATGTTCTTAACGTTGTCCTTCAGGTACTTGATGATGTTGAAGTACTCGAAGGGGATGGTGTAGCCGACCGTGTCCGGGATGTTGACCACGGAGGCGCCGGCGTCGATCACCGCGCCGACCACTTCGGCCAGGAACTTGAGGTCGGTGCGCACGGCGTCCTCGCAGGAGAACTCCACGTTTGCGGTGTAGGAGCGCGCCCTCTTCACCCCCTTGATGGCGCTCTCCAGCACCTGCGCAGGCGACATCTGCAGCTTGTACTTCATGTGGATGTCGGAGGTCGCGATGAAGGTGTGGATGCGCCCCTTCTCCTCGGCGTACTTGAGCGCCTCCCAGGCGCGGTCGATGTCCTTGAAACCGGAGCGGCACAGGCCGGCGATCTCGGGTCCCTTGATGGTCTGGGCCACCTTCTTGACCGCCTCGAAATCACCCTCGGAGGCAATGGGGAACCCGGCCTCGATGACGTCGACGTTCAGTTTCTGCAGCTGCTTGGCGAGGCGAAGTTTCTCCTCGATGTTCATGCTGGCGCCTGGGGACTGCTCCCCGTCTCTGAGCGTGGTGTCGAAGATCTTGATGGTTCTTGGTTCCGTGTTGTTCACGTGCGCTCCCCCTGTGTGAAGTTGGGCTGCATCAGATTCCCCTCCCCTGCCCCCCGGGCGGCTTGTGACCGCGCAAGCAGGTGTGTCAGGAGAGTTCAGCGAGCCGTGGTTGCTGAAAATAAAAAAAGCCTCCGCCCCAGCAAGGGGCGAAGGCTTTCAGAAAGCTTCCGCGGTACCACCCTCATTCATCCGCCTCTGGCGGACCTCATTGACCCTTTACGCGGGTGGACGGCCCCAGCTAGCACGCGTCATGGTAGTAAAACACGTGTTTCACTGCGGCGGCTCAAAGGCGAGTTCACCTTGCTTCCTCACCGGTTCGCACCAACCACCGGCTCTCTGAAGGGGAAGGAAAAGGCTACTACTCCTCGTCACTGCCTTTACATTTCAAGCGATAATAGGAAAAACCGCCGACTGCTGTCAAGCGGTTTTTCTGTTTGAACCATTAAAACAATGTTGGCGGCAGGCAGCCCCTGCTCAGGCCGGGGTCGAAAACCGCTCCTGCAGCGGCGCTACAGCTGCCTTTTCATCCCCTCGTGCCCGCGGTGCATCGCCCGCTCCAGCCTGCGCCGGCGGGGGTAGGTGAGCACGAAGCCGACCGGCCCGGAAAGGATGTAGCAGATGAAGATGGTGAATAGCATGATCACCGGTTCGGCCGCGATGACGATCAAAAGGAGCACAGCCAGCACCAGGAAGGCGAACGGCTGCCGCTTGATCAGGCTCGGGTCCTTGAAAGAATAGTAGCGGACGTTGGAAACCATGAGCAGCGCCAGGAAGTAGATCAGGACCAGGATGAGGAGCTTGTTGTAAGAGGCGGGCCATCCCATGTGGTAGAAGAAGAGCACCGTGGCCGAGACCATGCTGGCGGCGGCCGGGGTGGGAAGCCCCACGAAGCGCTTGCTCTCGACGGTGTCCACCTGCACGTTGAACCGGGCCAGCCTGAGTGCGGCGCACGCCAGGAACAGGAACCCGGCGAGCCAGCCGAGCCGCCCGAAGGGGCGCAGGGCCCAGCAGTACATGAGGAGCCCCGGCGCGGCCCCGAAGGAGACCACGTCGGCCAGTGAGTCGAACTCGACGCCGAACTTGCTGGAGGTCCCGGTCAGACGGGCGACCTTGCCGTCCAGGCCGTCGAAGATGGAGGAAGCAAGGATCCAGAGGGCGGCGGTGCGGAAATCGCCGTTGACGGTGGAGACCATGCAGTAAAATCCGGCGAAAAGGCTTCCGGCGGTGAACAGGTTGGGGAGGATGTAGATCCCCTTGCGCATTCCTTCCCTTTCGACTCTAGGCGTTTCTTCACTCACGGCAGTATCCCCAGTACGGTCTCCCCTGCAACCGTTTTCTGTCCCATGACCACGTCTATCCTGGTCCCGAGCGGGAGGTAGATGTCCAGGCGCGACCCGAAGCGGATCAGGCCGTAACGGCGCCCGCGGGTCAGGAGGTCGCCGGTCTTCGCATAGCAGACGATGCGCCGGGCGATGAGGCCGGCCACCTGCACCACGACCATCCTGAGCCCCGAGGCGGTCTCCAGCACGAGCCCCTGCTGTTCGTTCTCGAAGCTGGCGCGCTCGTCCCTTACATCGAAGAATTTACCCTTGGTGTAAAAGCCGTCTACCACCTTGCCGCTGATAGGCGCGCGGTTCACGTGGACGTTGAAGACGGACATGAAGATGCTGATCTTCTCGAACTCGCCGTTTGTGTGGGGCTCGATAACCTTCCCCAGGAATATCACCTCGCCGTCGGCGGGGGCGACCACGGTGTTGTCGTCGCCGGGCGTGGTGCGCTCCGGGTTTCTGAAGAAGAAGACGGTGAAAACGGTGAGGACGAAGAAGAGCGTGGCGGGGATAAAGAATCCCCAGTGCAGGAACTGCCCGAGCAGCGCCAGCAGCAGGGTCGTCACGGCGAATCCGGCTATGAAGGGGTACCCCTCGACAGCGACCGGGGTATCAGTGTTGCGCATCAAAGTACCTCATTGTCAGTTAGTTTCGCGAAGCCTTGGTCGGCGTGAGCGGATGCCGACCGGAATGAGGGCGATAAAAAGGCCGTGTCCGGGCCTCCCACACCAACGCGGGAGTATAGCCCGAAAACGGCCTTTGGTGCAATGAAAGATTAACGGGTGAAGCAGCCCCCTCCGGGCTACCCCTTCCACCCCTTGGCGCCGCGCCCGATCACTACCGGCCCGGTGCTGACCAGCTCCTTGAGACCCAAGGGCCTCAAAAGCTCGACCATGGCGCTCACCTTGGCCGGAGCCCCGGTCGCCTCAAGCGTGTAGGATTTGGGTGTCACGTCGATGACCTTGGCGCGGAAGATGTCGGCGATCCTCAGCACCTCGGCGCGGCTTTGGTCCTCGGCCGAGACCTTGACCAGCACCATCTCGCGCTCGATGGCGTTTTCCGGTTCGAAGTCGATGACCTTGATGACGTCTATCAGCTTGTTGAGCTGCTTGGTGATCTGCTCGATGATCTGCTCGTCCCCACGGGTGACCAGCGTGATCCTGGAAAGCGCCTCGTCGTTGGTGGGAGCGACGGTAAGCGAATCTATGTTGAAGCCGCGGCCGGAGAAAAGGCCGACCACGCGGGAGAGAACCCCGAATTCATTCTCTACGAGCACTGCTATGGTGTGTTTCATAAAACCCTCCAAAGGCAATTGACAATTGACAATGGACAATTGACAACGCTTAAAGCCTGAAAGGCAATTGACAATTGACGATTGACAATTGACAACGCCGAAGTGAGTGGAAAGCCGCTTTGCCTAAGTGGCGGCGCCGAAACCGTGACAAGAGCAATGACAGACGACTTTCATCGTCAATTGTCAATTGTCCATTGCCAATTGGTTCTGACGTTCGCCTACGACGCCAGAACCATCTCGGTGAGCGACGCTCCGGCGGGAACCATCGGGAGCACCTTCTCCTCGCGGGCGACCTTGAATTCCATCAGGACCGGGCCCTTGGTGGCGAACCCTTTCTTGATCACCTCGTCGACCTCCTCGACCTTGGTGGCCTGGAGACCGGTGGCGCCGAAGGCTTCGGCGAGCTTTATGAAATCGATGGGGAGTTCCATGCAGGTGGAGGAGTAGCGCTTGTCGAAGAAGAGCTCCTGCCACTGGCGCACCATGCCCAGGAAGTTGTTGTTCAGGATGACGATCTTCACGTTGAGCCGGTTCTGCACTATGGTGGCCAATTCCTGCATGTTCATCTGGAAGCCGCCGTCACCGCAGACCACCATCACCTGGCGCTCGGGAAAGGCCGCCTGCGCTCCCATGGCTGCGGGAAGGCCGTAACCCATGGTGCCGAGGCCGCCGGAGGAAAGAAGCGTCCTCGGGGTGGTGAAGCCGAAGAACTGGGCGGTCCACATCTGGTGCTGCCCCACGTCGGTGGCGACGATGGCGTCGGCGTCGGATAGGGCGCGCAGCCTCTGGATCACGTACTGCGGCTTGATAGTGGTGGTCGACTGCTTGTAGGACATGGGGTGCTTCGCCTTCCACCCTTCGATCTCGGCGGTCCAGGGGGCGATGGCGTCCTGGCATGCCTTGGCATCGGGGCAAACCTGCTCGGCGGCCTTAAGCATCTTTGCGAGGACGTCGCGGACGTCACCGACAATGGGGAGGTCGACGCGGACGTTCTTCTTGATCGAGGTGGGATCGACGTCTACATGCACGATCTTCGCGTGGGGCGCGAAGGAGGCGATCTTGCCGGTGACGCGGTCGTCGAAACGGGCGCCGATGGCGATCAGGACGTCGCAGTTCGACACCGCCATGTTGGCGTAATAGGTGCCGTGCATGCCGAGGAGTCCCAGCGACTGCGGGTCGTTCTCGGGGAAGGCCCCAAGCCCCATGAGGGTTGTGGTAACCGGGATGGCGAGCCGCTTGGCAAAGGCGGTCAGTTCAGCCGCGGCGTTCCCGAGGATGACGCCGCCCCCTACGTAGATCACCGGGCGCTTGGCCTGGGTGATCATGGTGACCGCCTTCTCCACCTGCTTAGGGTGCCCTTCGAGGTTCGGCTTGTAGCCGCGGATCTCTACCGTCTCCGGGTACTTGAACTCGGCCTGCGCCATCTGCACGTCTTTGGGAAGGTCAACGAGGACCGGGCCGGGGCGGCCGGTGCGGGCGATGTAGAACGCCTTCTTCATGATGGTGGGGAGGTCTTTGACGTCCTTCACCAGGAAGTTGTGCTTGGTGCAGGGACGGGTGATACCGATGATGTCGGCTTCCTGGAAGGCGTCGTTGCCGATCAGCGCGGTGGGAACCTGACCGGTGATGATCACCATCGGGATGGAGTCCATGTAGGCGGTGGCGATGCCGGTGATGGTGTTGGTGGCGCCCGGACCGGAGGTGGCGATGGCGACGCCGACCTTTCCCGTCGCGCGCGCGTAGCCGTCCGCCGCGTGGACCCCCGCCTGCTCGTGGCGCGGCAGGATGTGCCTGATCTCCTTGAACGAGAAGAGCTCGTCGTAGAGGTTGATTACCGTACCCCCGGGATAGCCGAAGATCGTGTCGACCCCCTCCCGTTTGAGGCACTCCAACAGAATTCGTGCGCCGTTCATTTTCATGTTTTCCCCCATGCCGCGGCAGTTTGCCTGCCTGCTATTGATCGATCCCGGGCTTGGTAAGCCTGGAACCACTAGTAATGAAGCCGTCCCCTGAGGCCGACGCCGCCATGGTAAAGGCGGGCCTGCCCCTGCCCCTTGGTAAAGGGGGTCGAGGTTTTATTCAGCGGTGGTGATGGCGCCTGTGTGGGCCGAGGTAACCACCTTCGCGTAGCGGGCGAGCCAACCCTTTTTGATCTTCGGCTCGGGGGCGACCCAGCGGGCGCGCCTTTCTGCCAGCACCTCGTCGCTCACAAGTACCTTGAGCGAACGTGCCGGGATGTCCAGTTCAATGGTGTCGCCGTCCTCGATGAGGCCGATAGGTCCCCCTGCGGCAGCTTCGGGTGCTATGTGGCCGATGCAGGGGCCGCGGGTGCCGCCGGAAAAGCGCCCGTCGGTGATGAGCGCCACGGAGTCCCCAAGGCCAAGTCCCATGAGCGCCGCGGTGGGAGCGAGCATCTCGCGCATACCCGGCCCCCCTTTGGGCCCCTCGTAGCGGATGACGACCACGTCGCCACCCTTCACCACGCCGCCCATCATGGCGGCCATGGCCTTGTCCTCGGAATCGAAGCAGCGCGCGGTGCCGGTAAACTTCATCATCTTGTCGGAAACGCCCGACTGCTTGACCACCGCGCCTTTGGGGCAGATGTTGCCGAAGAGAACGGCGATGCCCCCTTCCTTCTTGACCGGGTCGGAGAGCGGATGGATAACTTCCTCGTCGACACCCTTGAGGCTCGCAACGATCTCCTTGGTGCTGAGCCCCATGAGGGTCGGGCAGTCGTGGATCTTGTCCCCCAACTGCTTCAGCACCCCTGCGACGCCGCCGGCCACGTCGAGATCCTCCATGAAGTGCTCGCCCGCCGGATTCATGGAGGCAAGCTGCGGGGTCTCCTTGGCCAAGATGTCGAAGGTCTCAAGAGGGAGCTCTACGCCAGCCTCGTGGGCGATGGCGAGAAGGTGCAGCACCGTGTTGGAGGAGCCCCCAAGGGCCAGGTCCACCCTGATGGCGTTCTCGAACGCCTCGCGGGTCATGATCGAGCGGGGGGTGATGTTCTGGCGCACCAGGTCGACGATGCGCTCGCCGGAGGCGAAGGCGATGCGGCGCTTGAGCGCAGAGACGGCGAGTGCCGTGCCGCAGCGCGGCAGGCTCATGCCGAGCGTCTCGGTGAGAATGGCCATGGTGTTGGCGGTGAAGAGCCCCTGGCAGGAACCCATGCCCGGGCAGGCGTTCTCTTCGCAACGCGCGAGTTCCGCGTCGTCGATGACGCCTGCCTTGTAGCGCGCCATCGCTTCGAAGGTGTCGGTGACGAAGGAGTACTTCCTACCCGCGTCGCCGCGGCCGCTCATCATGGGGCCTGCGGTGACGACGATGCAGGGGATGTCGAGCCTCGCGGCAGCCATGAGCATGCCCGGGGTGATCTTGTCGCAGTTGGTCAAAAGCACCAGGCCGTCCAGGCGATGCGCCTCGGCGACGGACTCGACCATGTCCGCGATCAGCTCGCGGGTGGGGAGGGAGTAGTGCATCCCCTTGTGTCCCATAGAGATGCCGTCGCAGACCCCGGGGATCCCGAAGAAGAAGGAGTAACCGCCGCCTGTGTGGACACCCTTCTCGATGAAACGCTCCAGGTCGCGCATGCCAACATGACCCGGGATGAGATCGGTGAAGCTGGTAGCGATGCCGATGAACGGCTTTCCCATCTCGCTTTGCGGCAGGCCCGTTCCTTTCAGGAGCGCGCGGTGCGGGGTCCGTTCCAAACCTTGGGTGATAGTGTCGCTACGCATATAGATTTCCCCTTAAACCGGCTGCGACACTGTTCGGCATCGTCAAACCGGCCGTTGATATGGTTAAAAATTGAGTGTTTAAGAAGGGTTATCGGAGAACTAAGGAAAGGACAACATAATACATTAAAACCGAACTGTCAACTGCTTCCAAACGGCGTTAAAGCCCCTCGCGGCGGCGTTTGGCTATCTCCGCCTCGGAGGCGCGCAGGTAGGTGGGGTTGAGCAAAGCAAGGGGGGTGAACTTCCCGGAAAGGGCCGCCTCGCGGGCGATCACGGCACCGGCGCAGGCCCTCGGGAGGTTCAAGTGCCAGGGCGGAAAGATGGCGAGCTCCCCTAGGGTCGAGACGATCAGCTCGCGGTAGCGAACGGCGCCGTCGCCGACGAAGATGGTGGGTTGAGTGATCCCCGAAAGAAACTCCTGCGGCCCGATCACCGCATCGGGAACGAGCTCTTCGGGAAGCGAGCCGCAGCGGTAAAGCGCCGCATAAACCTCGCTCTTTCTGGCGTCGTACATGGGGGCGACCGGGTGGGAGCTGAAGGGGAGGTTCATCGCCAGCATGGCGAGCGAAGAGAAACCGACGACCGGCTTCCCGGTGGCGATGGCAAGCCCCTTCACCGTCGCGATGCCGACCCTGACCCCGGTGAAGGAACCGGGCCCCAGGGAGACCGCAAGGGCGTCGAGCCCCTCCGGTTCAAGCCGCGCCGCCTTCAAAAGTCCGGAGACGGATTCGAGCAGGCGTCCGGAGTTGGAGCGGTCCTCGCCCAGGACGCACTCCCCCAGAAGGGTGGAGCCGTCGCTTAAGGAGACGGAGGAGCAGTTGCTGGAGGTGTCGACGGTGAGTATCTTCACTGGGGTTTTCCTGTCTGCCGCTACGCCTTCTGGGCGAACATGCGGGCGATGTCGTTGTAGAAGGCGAGCATCATGAGCCCGATCAGGAGCACGAGCCCCACCTGCTGGGCTATCTCCCGGGCCCTCTTGCTGACCGGCCTGCCAGTCATCAGTTCGATGACGAAAAAGGCGAGGTGCCCGCCGTCGAGAATCGGAACCGGCAAAAGGTTCAAGACGCCGAGGTTCACCGACAATAGCGCCACGAAGGCGAGGAAGCTCACCCCGCCTGCCGCCGCCTGCTCGCCCGCCATCTTCACGATCATGATCGGGCCGCCGATGTTGTCCAGCGGGATGGCGCGTTCCACGAGGCGCACCAGCGACAGCACGGTGAGCCGGATCACGTTCCAGCACTGGGCGCTTCCCCTGGAGATCGCCTCGCCTGGGGGGAAATGGTCGATCACCGTTTCACCGGCTGCGACGACGCCGATGACCGGCTGGGTCACCGTGTCGCCCAGGAGGTTCTTGCTGGTGCGGCTCTCCGGGACCATGGTGAACTTCAAGGGGGTCTGGCCGCGCTGCACCTCCACCTCGACCGGCGCGAGCTTCCCCTCGGCGATGATCTTGGCGAAGTCGTCCCAGCGCGCCACGGGCTTGCCGTTCACGGAGCGGATGGTGTCGCCGGGCTTCACGCCCGCCTTGGCTGCGGGCTTGTCGGCAACCACGTCCCCTACCTTTGTGGTGACGGCGGGGACCCCGATCATGAAGATGATGATGAAAAGGATGTAGGCGAAGAGCAGGTTGAAGACCGGCCCGGCCGCCACGATGACGATCCGCTGCAGCACCGGTTTTTCGGCAAAGGAGCGGGCGCGGTCCTCGTCTGAGATCTCGGCGTCCTCCCCCTCCCCCACCATTTTCACGTACCCCCCCAAGGGGAGTGCCGACAAGAGGTACTCGGTCTCGCCCACCTTCTTCCCGTAGATCTTCGGGCCGAAGCCGAGAGAGAATTTCTCCACCCCGACTCCAAAAGCCTTGGCGAAGAGGAAGTGTCCGAGCTCATGGAAGAAAATCAGTGCCCCGAGGGCGATGATCGCGAAAAGTATGCTCATAACGTTTCCTCAACCGGATTGCGGCCGGCGGCCGGCCCGCACCGGAAAGCTGGTGCCTTCGTGTGCCCTATTGCACCCGAAGAGAAGTCTTTGTTTCAGCTGCCTGTGCCAAGGACTTCCCTGGCGGTTCTCCTGCCCCATCGGTCGGCCTCCAGCACCTCTTCGATGGAAGCCAGCGCGTGCGGCGCGTGCAGGTCCATCACCTTCTCGATGGCCTCTGCTATGGCCATGAAACCGATCCTCCCTTCCAGGAAGGTCTCGACGGCGATCTCGTTGGCGGCGTTCATGACCGCCGGCATGCTCTCCCCGGCGTCGGCCGCCCGGTAGGCCAGTTTCAGCGCCGGGAACCGATCGGTGTCGGGCTTGAAGAAGGTGAGCCCCGAAAGTGCGGTGAGATCGAGCGGCTTTACTCCGGAGGTGACACGTGCCGGGTAGCTGAGCGCGTAGGCGATGGGCCCCTTCATGTCGGGGGTCCCAAGCTGCGCCATCACGCTCCCGTCCACGTATTCCACCATGGAATGGATGATGCTCTGCGGGTGGATGTTTACCGCTATTCTCTGCACCGGGATGTCGAAGAGCCAGCGCGCCTCGATCACCTCCAGCCCCTTGTTCATCATGGTGGCGGAATCGACGGTGATCTTTTTCCCCATGCTCCAGTTGGGATGGTTGAGCGCGTCTGAGACCGTCGCCTTTTGCAGCTGCTCCTGTCCCCAGTTGAGGAAGGGACCGCCGGAAGCGGTGAGGATCACCCGCGCTATGTCCTGGCAGCGGTGCCCCGCCATGGACTGGAACACGGCGCAGTGCTCGCTGTCGACCGGGTAGAGCTTCACCTTCTTATCGCGCACCATCTGCATCACCAGGTGCCCCGCGGTGACCAGCGTCTCCTTGTTGGCAAGCGCCACGTCCTTTCCCGCCATGATCGCGGCGGTGGTGGGGACGAGCCCGGCTGCGCCGACGATGGCCGCAACCACCATGGTGGTTGCGGATGCGGTGGCGGCGGCGATCATCCCCTCGACGCCGTGCATGATTTCCGGCTTTTTGCCAGTCAGGGAGCGGCTCAGGACCTGGGCCTTCTCGGCGGTCAGAACCGAAACCAGCTCCGGCCTGAAGGTCTCGATCTGGCTTTTCAACAGTTCGAGGTTGTTGCCGGCTGTGAGCGCCACCACCCGGAACATGTCCGGATGCGCGGCGACCACGTCGAGGGTGCTGACCCCTATGGAACCTGTGGATCCTAAAATGGTGAGGTTTTTCATTTTCCCTCGCAGTTATCTCAAGTCAAGTACGCCGGAACCCGCGTACACCGGGGCCGGGAGCGGCCAGGGCGGCGGCAGTTGCCGGGACGCCGAGGCGCCCCGCTTGATCAGCGAAGCAGGAAATAGGCGTAGTAATACGCGGCAGGCGCCGCGAAAAGGATGCTGTCCAGCCGGTCCAGAATCCCTCCGTGACCGGGGACTATTGTGCCGGAATCCTTGACGCCGCAGCTTCTCTTGATGAGCGATTCGAAGAGATCCCCCAGCTGTCCCAGAACCCCCAGAAGAAGCGCCGTGGCGACGCAGTCTGCAAAGGAGAGCTCCGGGAAGAAGGTGTACTTGGCGATCAGGGCGCCGACCAGGCTGCCGGCGAGTCCCCCCACGGACCCCTCGATGCTCTTTTTCGGGCTCACCGCAGGGTAAAGCCTGTTTTTGCCGAAGGTGGAGCCGACGTAGTAGGCGGCGCTGTCGCCCGCCATGACGATGACCATGATCAGGAAGAGCCAGGAGACGCCGTGCGGGAGCATCCTGATCAGTACCAGGTGGGCAAGGAGCAGCGGCACGTAGAGAAAGCCGGTTAGCAGCAGGGCCGCGTCCGGTGCGGCCTGCCGTATCTCCTTGAGCCTGAAGAGCGAGACCAGGCAGAAAGCGAGCACAGCCACGGTAAGCGCCATGAGGGGGAACACGGGGTTCCCCGAGAAAATGGTGAAGATGGAGCAGGCGCCGGCGGCGGCAGCCGCCATCCCCTCGCCGCGACGGGCCGGGAGCGCCATCCGGTAGAACTCGTCGAGCCCCAGGAGGGCCAGGAGGAAAACCAGCAGCGAGAACTGGAACGCCGAGGACTTCAGGATGAACAGTATCACAAGCGGCAGCAGCACCGCTGCGGTGGCTAGTCGTTTGATGGCGGACTCCTATGGGGCATCCCCCGGGAAGATTAAGCCTCGGGCTCGCCTTGGCAGAGCTGTTCGCTGGTCTTGCCGAATCTGCGCTCCCTGGACTGGAAGTCCCGGAAGGCGCGGGCCAACTCGTTGCGGTCGAAGTCGGGCCAGTTCACCTCGGTGAAGTAAAGCTCCGCGTAGGCGAGCTGCCAGAGCAGGAAGTTGCTGATGCGCATCTCGCCGCTGGTTCGGATCAAGAGGTCCGGATCGGGGATCCCCGCGGTGAAGAGCGAGCCGGTGAAGCTTCCCTCGTCGATGGCATCCGGGTCGAGCTTTCCCTCCGCAGCTTCCCTGGCGAGCTTTCTGGCCGCGGCCACGATCTCCTGGCGGCTGCCGTAGGATAGCGCCAGGGTGAGTAGCATGCCGCGGTTGCCCGCGGTCTTCTGGATGGCGCTTTCTATCTCCAGGTTCACGTCCTCGGGGAGATCGCAGCGGTTTCCTATCACGTTGAAACGGATGTTGTTTTGCATCATCCGGGCGGTCTCGCCGCGGATGTATTGCTTCAGGAGCGCCATCAGGGCCTTGACCTCGGTCTTGGGCCGCAGCCAGTTCTCGGCGGAGAAGGCGAACAGGGTCAGGTAGCCGATCCCCAGGCGCGAGCATTCCTCCACGATCACCCGGACGGTCTCCACCCCTTTTTGGTGCCCAACGATCCTACGTAACATGCGCTGCTTGGCCCAGCGGCCGTTGCCGTCCATGATGACGGCGAGGTGCACCGGGAGGTTCTTCCGATCTAAGCTATCCATGACCATCCTGAAAACAAAAAATCCCCGGTGGGTCGGGGGTTTGCGCAAAAATGGAGAGGGGCCGCAGGGCTGGCAGGGGGGGAGATCCCCCCTGCGCACGGGCCGCTAGACCTCCATGACCTCTTTTTCCTTGTGGAGCAGAACCTCGTCCACCTTGGCGACGTGGTTGTTGGTGGAGTCCTGCACTTCCTTCTCGGCGCGCTTCAGCTCGTCCTCGGAGATGGATTTGTCCTTCTCCAGCTTCTTCAGCTGGTCGATGGCGTCGCGGCGGATATTCCTGAGGGCGACCTTGGCGTCCTCGGCGTCGCGCTTCAACTGCTTCACGATGTCCTTGCGCCTCTCCTCGGTGAGGGGGGGGAGGGTCAGGCGGATCAGCTTGCCGTCGTTGGCCGGGTTGAGCCCCAGGTTGGAGTTCATGATCGCCTTCTCGATGGGGGCGATCATCTTCGAGTCCCAGGGCTGGATGGTTATGGTGCGCGCCTCGGGGATGGCGAGGGTCGCGACCTGGTTCAGCGGCGAGAGCGTGCCGTAGCTGTCGACCTTGATATCGTCCAAAAGGGAGGTGCTGGCGCGGCCGGTGCGCACCTTCTGGTACTCCTTCCGGAGGGATTCTATGGATTTGCCCATGTGGACGTTCATGTTGGAGATGACATCCTTTACCATGCTATTCTCCTTCCTTGACGAGGGTGCCGATCGGTTCGCCGTTGACCACCCGGACGACGTTGCCGTCGGTGGTCACGTCGAAGACTATGATCGGGAGGCTGTTGTCCATGCAAAGCGAGATCGCAGTGGCGTCCATCACCTGGAGCCCCTTTCTCAGCACCTCGAGGTAGCTGAGCGTCCCGTACTTGGTGGCGGTCTTGTCCTTGGCCGGGTCCGCGGAGTAGACGCCGTCGACCTTGGTCCCCTTGAGGATGACGTCGGCGCCGATCTCCATGGCCCTCAGGCTTGCGGCGGTGTCGGTGGTGAAATAGGGGTTGCCGGTGCCGGCCCCGAAGATGACCACCCTTCCCTTTTCCAGGTGCCTGATAGCGCGCCTGCGGATGTAGGGCTCGGCCACCTCGGCCATGGCGATGGCGGACTGCACGCGGGTGTCGACCCCCACCTTCTCCAGGGCGTCCTGCATGGCCAGCGAGTTGATCATGGTGGCCAGCATCCCCATGTAGTCGGCGCTGGCGCGGTCCATCCCCTTGGAGGAGGCCGCAAGCCCGCGGAAGATGTTGCCGCCGCCGATAACCAGCGAAAGCTCTACCCCAAGTTCCACCACCTGCTTCACCTCGCGGGCGATAGCGGTGATGGTGTTAGGGTCGATGCCATACCCCTGCTCGCCCCCGAGGGCCTCGCCGGAGAGTTTCAGAAGTACTCTTTTATAATGAGGTTCTCCCATCGTTGTCACCTTGCCTTCTTTGTTGCGGGAAAAAAGCTGCTGTTGGATCGGATTGGGGAGCCGGGTTGCCGGCTCCCATTATAGCGGGGAAAACGGACGGTGCCGGGGCACCGGCCATCTTGCAGATAAAAAAAGAGCCGCCCATGGTCTCATGGCCGGCTCTTTTGGGACGTCTTACTGGCCGGCTGCCGCGGCGACCTCGGCCGCGAAGTCGCTTTCTTTCTTGGCAAGCCCCTCGCCCAGGACGAACTTGGCGAAGCGGCGGATGCTCATGTTCTCGCCGATGGAGGCGATGGTCTCGTTGAGGAAGGTCTGGATGGTCTTGTCCGGGTCCTTCACGTAGGTCTGCTCGAGGAGGCAGATGTCGGCGAAGAACTTGTTGATCTGGCCGTCGAGGATCTTCTCGATGATGGCTGCGGGCTTGCCGCTTTCCTTCGCCTTCTCGCGGTAGATCGCCTTCTCGCGCTCGATCAGCTCCGCCGGCACTTCTTCACGACGCACGTAGAGCGGGGAAGCCGCAGCGATGTGCATCGCGATGTCCTTCACGAAGGTCTGGAAATTGTCGTTCTTGGCGACGAAGTCGGTCTCGCAGTTGACTTCCACCAGGACGCCGATCTTGCCGCCGGCGTGAATGTAGGAGCCGACGAGACCTTCGGTGGCCGCACGGCCTGCCTTCTTGGAGGCGGCTGCCAGACCCTTGGTACGCAGGTAGTCGATCGCCTTCTCGTGATCGCCGCCGGTTTCGGTCAGCGCCTTCTTGCAGTCCATGAGGCCCGCGCCAGTTGCTTTTCTGAGTTCGTTTACCTGTGCCGCTGTAATGCTCACGTTATCCTCCACAGTCGCCCGCGCCCGTGGGCGCGGACTTCTAATATGTTGTTGTTGATACTATTGCAGTTGCCGCTGGAAGCGGCGGAGCCGATTAGGCCTCGGCCGGAGTTTCTTCCACGACTTCTTCGCCCTCGGTGGAGAACTCTTCCTCGGCACCGGTCTGCAGGCGTGCGTTCCTTGCCTGAGCGCCTTCGAGGACGGCGTCAGCCATCTTGCTGGTCAAAAGGCGGATGGCGCGGATAGCGTCGTCGTTGCCCGGGATGACGTAGTTGATGTCGTCCGGGTCGCAGTTGGTGTCGACGATGGCGACGACCGGGATCCCCAGTTTCTTAGCTTCGCTGACTGCGATTTCTTCGTTTTTCGGGTCGACTACGAACAGCACGCCCGGGGTTTTGCCCATGCCCTTGATGCCGCCCAGGGTCTTCTCCAGCTTCTCGCGCTCCTTGGCAAGCTTCAACTGCTCTTTCTTGGTGTAAGCCTCGATGGTGCCGTCAGCAATCATGGCGTCCAGACGCTTGAGACGGTCGATGGACTGCTTCACGGTAGCGAAGTTGGTGAGCATGCCGCCCAGCCAGCGGTCGTTGACGTAGAACTGCCCGCAGCGCTGTGCCTCTTCCGCCACGGAGTCCTGTGCCTGCTTCTTGGTGCCGACGAAGAGAACGGTCTCGCCTGCCTGGGCTGCGTCGGTGACGAAGCTGTAAGCGTTTTTGAAGAGCCTTACGGTCTTCTGCAGGTCGATGATGTAGATCCCGTTACGAGCGCCGAAGATGTACGGTTTCATTTTCGGGTTCCATCTCTTGGTTTGGTGACCGAAGTGGACACCGGCTTCCAGCAGTTCTTTCATGGTGATGTTCGACATGGTGTTTCTCCTTTTTGGTTTTCCCTCCGCCACCTGAAATGCCGGAACCCGCTTGGCGGGCACCGCCGGCACTGATTAGGGGGCGTGCGAATTTTAAACAGCGAACTTATATAGCACAGCGCCATATGATTGGCAAGGGCATTTGTACCCAACACAAACCCTTCACCACAGTGGACACAGAGGTACACAGAGGAAAATCTGAGGAACGGCAAAAGCAAAAGGCTTTACTGGCATAACCAGAGGTCTTTGGCTCTGTGCAACCTCCTAGATCCTGTGTAACCTCTGCCTTGACCTTTTGTTTTCAGCTTTGCCTTCCTCTGTGATTCCTCTGTGATTCCTCTGTGATTCCTCTGTGATTCCTCTGTGATTCCTCTGTGTTATTCTGTGGTGAGTGCTTTCATCGACTGGATCAGTGTCTCATTGGCAAATTTGTCACGGCTTCAACGAGCGATCCTCCGCCAGCTGCCAGAACGCCTTGACGCTGGGTCGCTGCAGGTTGCGCCTGCCACAGCAAAGCCCCACCTCGTAAGGCTTCAGGCATGGAGCCTTATCCAGCACCGCCACCTCATCCCTGAAGGGGCTTCGCTCCCAGACCAGTTGCGGCACGATGCCGACCCCGCAGCCAAGCCTTACCATGGCAATGATCGCCTCGTTGCCGGAGACCTCGGAGGTGATGTTGGGGGTGATGCGGTGCTCCTTGAGCCAGAGGTCTAGCCTTCTGCGGGAAAGCCCGGTCTGCGGCAGCACCAGCGGGGCTCGGGAGAGGTCGAGCTCGCCCCCTTCCTGCGGAACGTCCGCGGCGGCGGTGTGGCGCGGCGCGATGAAGATGAGCGGGATGGTTACGATGGGGAGAAATTCCAGGTTCGCGCTGTGCCGCTCGGGGAGCGCGGCGACGGCAAGGTCGATCTCGCCGTTTTGCACCTGCGCCACCGCCTGCTCGGCCGCCCCCGTCCTCAATTCCAGCTGGACCTCCGGGTACCTTTCCCGGTAGGACTCCAGCAGTTCGGGTAGCAAACCGTAGACGGCGGTGATCGACGCGTATATAGACAGCGTTCCCGCCACCGACTGCTCGTTCCTGATGGAGGCACGGAAATTCTGCCACTCCTGCAGGCAGAGCCGGGCGTAACTCTTCAGCCGCTCACCGGCGGGCGAAAGGGTGACGGTCCGGTTGTCGCGCAGAAACAGCGGCTGCTCTAACTGCTCCTCCATGCGCTGGATGGTCCTGGTCAGAGCCGACGGGCTCAGGTTGCAGGCCTGGCTCGCGCGACCAAAGTGCAGGGTCTCGGCGACGGTGAGAAATACTTCCAGTTCCCTCAGGTCCATGGTTCTCCTCTTTCCTTGTTGCGCTGGGCGCAATACAATATGCACAATAATTCAATTTACGCAATGTGAAATTTAGTATACAGTCGGCACACTTTCAGATTTGTAACCACACCACAACATAGATTCAGGAGGATTACGATGGGAGAGAACTATTTCAACACCCTGCCTTTGCGCCGCCAACTCCAGGAACTGGGCACCTGCCGTTTCATGGAGGCCTCCGAGTTCGCCAATGGCTGCGAGTACGTCAAAGGGAAGAAGATCGTCATCGTCGGCTGCGGCGCCCAGGGGCTCAACCAGGGGCTCAACATGCGCGACAGCGGGCTGGACGTCTCCTACACCCTGAGAAAGGAAGCGATCGAGCAGAAGCGCCAGTCCTACCTGAACGCCTCCGAGAACGGGTTCAAGGTTGGCTCCTACGAGGAACTCCTCCCCACCGCCGACATCGTCATGAACCTCGCCCCTGACAAGCAGCACAGCAACGTGGTAGCGACCGTAATTCCCTTCATGAAGCAGGGCGCCGTGTTCAGCTACGCCCACGGCTTCAACATCGTCGAGGAAGGGACCCAGATCCGCAAGGACCTGACCGTGATCATGGTGGCGCCGAAATGCCCCGGCTCCGAGGTGCGCGCCGAGTACAAGCGCGGCTTCGGCGTCCCGACCCTGATCGCCGTGCATGGCGAGAACGACCCCAACAGCGACGGCCTCGAAATCGCCAAGGCGATCGCCTCCGCGCAGGGGGGCGACCGCGCAGGTGTCCTTGAGTCCTCCTTCGTCGCCGAGGTCAAATCGGACCTGATGGGCGAGCAGACCATCCTCTGCGGCATGCTGCAGGCGGGCGCCCTTCTTTGCTTCGACAAGATGACCCAAAACGGCATCGACGCTCCCTACGCCGTCAAGCTGATCCAGTACGGCTGGGAAACCATCACCGAGGCGCTCAAGCACGGCGGCATCACCAACATGATGGATCGCCTCTCCAACCCGGCGAAACTCGTGGCCTTCAAGCTGGCCGACGAGCTCAAAGACATCATGCGCCCGCTGTTCCAAAAGCACATGGACGACATCATGAGCGGCGAGTTCTCCCGCACCATGATGGAGGACTGGGCCAACGACGACGTGAAGCTCCTCACCTGGCGTGAGCAGACCGGCCAGACCGCGTTCGAGAAGACCGAGGCCGCCGGCGAGATCTCGGAGCAGGAGTATTTCGACAAGGCGATCCTCATGGTCGCCATGGTCAAAGCCGGCGTGGAGCTCGCCTTCGAGACCATGGTGCAGACCGGGATCGAGCCGGAGAGCGCCTACTACGAGTCGCTGCACGAGACCCCGCTCATCGCCAACACCATCGCCAGAAAGAAGCTGTACGAGATGAACCGCGTCATCTCCGACACCGCCGAGTACGGCTGCTACCTCTTCTCCCACGCCTGCGTGCCCCTGCTCAAGGACTTCATGTCCAAGGTCGGCACTGACGTGATCGGCAAGGGGCTTTCGGTAAACGACAACAGCGTGGATAACCAGCTCCTCGTCGCGGTCAACGCCGAGATCCGCAGCCACCTGGTCGAGGAAGTCGGCGCCGAGCTGCGCGCCGCCATGAAAGGTATGCAGAAGATCGTGTAGTCTCATACTGCCGGCAGACGACAAAAAAGGCGCTTCCCTCGCAGCAGGGAAGCGCCTTTTTTCGTACTTAAATTGCAGCAGGGTCAATCCGGGTAGCCCATCATGGACTGCTGTTCCTCAACGGGCACCTTCCGCATCGGCGCCTCGAGAAGCGACCCCAAAAGGTACAAGGTCGGCTTGATGACGCTGTCGTCGGTCCAGTAGGTAGCGTGACTGGTAGGGTTCCATGCGGTCAGGATGTTCCCGACGCTCACCTCGATGTCCTCGCTCACCGCCTTTGCGTAGCTGGGGCTGAGCGGCTTCAGGGGCCATCCGAGGACGTCGTCGGAGTCGTAAAGGTTCAGCCATTTCGCCTTTTCCCGGTATTCCTCGGCAAGCGAGGCGGGGGGAAACTCTATCGCCTCGACCTGGTCCAGGGCCACCGTCATCATCGGGATGTTGCTTCCCAGGGTGATCATCCCGGCCAGCGTCTCCATCCTTTCGAAGGGGGAAGCACCGTAGCGCTCCTCATCTTTTCCTTTTTGGCGGTCCCAGATGTAGTTGGACATGATCACGGAACCAAGGGAATGGGCGATCACCAATAGCGGCCGGTCGGCGCCGAGGCTTGCGCGCAGTTCCTTGATCGAGTCGTGCACCACCCCGTGGATCCTTTGATACAGCGAATCCGGCTGCTCTTTCGCTGATTCGTAGGCGGTAAGGGTGCCGAAGGTGTTGATGAAGAACTTGCGCAACTTGGCCCAGTTGAGTTCGTTGTCCGCACAGAGGTCCACCCAGAGGCGGTTCTCCTTGGCGGAGAGCAGCGGGTTCCAGAAGACCGATTGCCAGGCAATCTCGTCGCGGTTCAGCCCGCGCCCGGCGATCCGCTCCCGCAGTTCATACACGGTGTCGTGCGCGAAGTCGTCGGATACAGCCCCCAGCCCATGCACCAACAGCACACCCACTCTCTTGTTCATTCATGCCCCCTCTGGCACCGGCGCCTTTTCTGTCGACTCCACGCTGCACCGGCGCCCGCTAGCCCATCGCTCGTTGTCCTCTGCCGCGGCTGCAAATTAGATTATTTTAAATTTGCCAACACAAATATAGCGGGAGAATCAACCTGCGCAAGCTTCGGACTCAGCTTTGGAAACTTCGTCCAGTTGGACGCAGTACCGGGAACTGTGCTGTCTTCGGGTGCAAGGCTGGCATAAAACACTTGTCAATCAGGCGCGAAAAAGTAGTCAGCCCTGAGCAAAGAACCTTCCAAGGAAGTCAATGACATGAACCATCTACTGAAGCAACTCCTCTTGCTCGTAGTTATTGCGGTACTTACCGCGCAACAGGTACAGGCTGCCGGCTCCCCCGCGCCTGCACAGCCCAAGGAGGTCCAGCTCTCCGGCAAGGTCCTCGAGACCATGGACGGCGGCGGCTACACCTATGTGCTGCTGCAAAACGGGCCGGGAAAAGTGTGGGTCGCCATCCCCCTCACCAAGGTGAAGGTCGGACATGAGCTCTCCCTGGTCCCCGGGTTCGAGATGAAAAATTTCACCAGCAAGGGGCGGAACCGGAAGTTCGACAAGGTCGTCTTCTCGGCCGGCGTCGCCAACCAGAGGATCCATCTCAGCGACTCCGCGGTGAAGATGGCGCACCAGGGGATGCCTGGCGCACAGCCTGCGCCCGCGGCACAGCAGCCCACCAAGCAGGCGAAGCCTGCGAAGGCCGCGGCCAAAAAGAACGAGAAGGTGGCCAAGGCCAACGGCGCCAACGCCTACACCGTCGCCGAGATCCATGCCAGGAAGGGAAAACTTGAGAAAAAACAGGTGGTGGTGCGTGGGCGGGTGACCAAGGTCGCCGAGCGCATCATGAAGAAGAACTGGATCCACATCCAGGACGGCACCGGCTCCAAGAAAAAGAAGACGGACGAGCTGGTGATAACCTCCAAGCAGGTACCCAAGGAAGGCGACATCGTCACCGCCACCGGGACCCTGTACAACAACCTCGACTTCGGATCCGGCTACCGCTACACCGTCCTGATCCAGGACGCGAACCTGAAGTAAGCGCCGTCACCCCGCCGCCGGTGGCCATGCCGCTGGCAGCGGTCTCAACCCCTCCCTACCCCTCTCCCCGGATTTCCCTGTCGAAGCGGAGCATCTCCTCGGTCGCATCCCCCTCGAGTGCACGGTAGTCGTCGATGCAGCGTCCCAGAAGAAACACCGCTTCCTGGCGCGGGTCCATGTGCAGGTAGCATTCGCTTTCCTTGAGCGTTCCTGAAGAGACAGGCTCACCTTTGCGGCTGGTGAAAAGGTGCAGCACCGACCTGAATACTCCTCCGCCTCCCCCACTCTCTTGGCGCAACAACTCGCCCAGCATCTCCTCCGCAGCCGCCGCCAGCGTGACGACGCTGAACAGGTCGCCTCCGGCAAAAAAAAGCTCGAGCGCAGTCTGAAGCTGCCTCTTTGCGATGTCCTTCTTGTGGAACCTTCCTATTTCCATGGTCTAGCTCCGTTTGCGGCTGCCGGTTAACAAAAAGGGCCGCTCTCCTTTGGAGGGCGGCCCTTTCGATGATGCCGGCAAGCTGTTAAAAGCTCAGATCGCGCTTAGGCCTTGGTAACGGCCACTTTCAGGGTTGCGCTCACTTCCGGGTGGATCTTGACGGTGGCGGTGAACTCGCCCAGCTGCTTGATCGGCTCGGCGAGGACGATGCGCTTGCGGTCAATTTCGATACCGTTTGCCTTGAGCTGCTCAGCCAGTTCCATGTTGGTGACGGCGCCGAAGAGCCTGTCGTCTGCGCCTGCCTGATGAGCCAGGGAAAGGGAGAGACCTTCGATCTTGGCGGCGAGCTGTTTCGCTGCCTCGAGCACCTTGTTCTTCTTGTATTCGAGGTGACGCTTGGCGTGGTCGAGCGCTTTCGCGTTCTTCTCGGTAGCCTCGATGGCGAACCCTTTGGGGAGCAGGAAGTTGCGGGCGTAGCCGGGTGCTACCTTCACGATGTCGCCGATGTGGCCGAGGTTGTCTACGTTTTCCTTGAGAATGACCTTCATGTGATGCCTCCTAGCCTGGTTATTTACAGGTTTTCCTGTTTTTTGGGGGATCTGAAATCGCCCCAGAGATCGAAGACACCCAGCACCGCGACCACCAGCACCATGAAGGGTTGGAGGACCAGGAGCAGGGCGGACAAAAGCCTGATGAACATCGGGACCTGGAACCTGCGGAAGTAGTGGCTGACAACGGCGAATCCCTGCACGGAGTAGAGGGCGCCGACCACGATCAGCACGTTCAGCGAGACCAGGTAGACCGGGGTGCTCGGCGCCAGCATGCCGAACCCCGAGGCAATCAGGAGCCATACCAGCGGCTCGGGATTGCGGTACTTCTTGAAATCTCCCACGTAGAGCGGGAGGCGGACCCTGGCGGCGATCCTGGCGAGAACCGAGAGGTTCATGCAGGCCACCAGCGCCAGGGATACGGTGACGAGCGCGGGGTAGATGGTTAGCACCAGCTCGCCCGCCTGCTGCATCGACCCCTGCATCGCCTTCAGTTCTTCCCCGGTAACCCCCGCCTTCTGGTAGAGCTGGACGGTCTGGGCGATGCTCGACTGCACCCCCTTGGTCACCTTGGCCTGCAGGTCGATTCCCGTGCCGTAGCTGTAGAGCAGTGCGGCCGCGAGCATGACCACCAGGTTGATGGCGACCGAGTACACGACGGAGCGTGCCCCACCCTTCAGCCGGAGCAGGAACTCGGGAAGCGCCAGCGAAAGAACGCCGGCCTGCAGCAGGTAGACCAGCAGGAGCGTGGGTTCGGACAGGGCCAGAAGGAGCGCTGACGACGCCAGCAGCACCAGGAGCCCGACCGTCCTGCCGCTCTTCAGGGTGTAATAAGCGCCCGGCACCGGTGCGAAGAAGCCCGGGATCATGCCGAGCACGGGGAAGTAGACGAAAGCAAGGAAGAGCGTCACCGTGGCGACGCTCCCCTTCACTACATCAAGAATCTGCCCCTGTACTGGGTTCACCTGAAGCGACACTAGGCGGTAGCGTGGCTGCCGGCGATCGGAAGCAGGGCGATGTTCCTTGCCCTCTTGATCGCTTCGGTGATTTCCCTCTGGTGCTTGGAGCAGTTGCCGGAGATACGGCGCGGGATGATCTTGCCGCGCTCGGACACGAAGTAACGCAGGGTGCGCGGATCCTTGTAATCGATGGTTACCTGCTTGTCAGCGCAGAAACGGCAAACTTTGCGACGCTGAAACGGCCTCTTCTTCCTCGGGCCGCTGGTGCTTCTCTGGGGTGCTCTTTCGTCAGCCATCTTTTATCCCTCCACCGTAGTAGTCGTTTCGGCCGGTGCCTCGGTAGCAGCCTCAGCGGCGACTTCCTCGGTCCCTTCCTCGGCGCTCTTCACCGGAGCGGCGGCCGGGGCTACCACTTCAGTTTCGAGCTTGACGCTCTGGTACCTGATCACCTTGTCGTCAAGGCGCAGGCGGCGCTCCAGCTCGGCGATCAGTCCGGAATCGCCGTCGAAGCGGAGGTAAAAGTAACGGCCGCGCGGGTTCTTGTTGATCGGGTAAGCCAGTTTCCTGGTGCCCCAGTCTTCAAGCCTTTTGAAATCGCCGTTCATGCCGGCGATCACGTCCTGTACCTTGGTGGAAAGAGCTTTGATCTCTTCGTCACCGAGGTCGGGCTGGACGATGTAGATCGTCTCGTACATCCTGCTCATTGTTAAGCCTCCTCACGGTTAATTGAGCCCCGGTCCGACCCGGAGCAAGGAGATACGGCACTGGGCCGTTCTGGTGAACGCATTTATTTACTACAGATAATCCGGTTTGACAACTAAAAAACAGAGGTGAAGCAGATAATCTTAATCTGCCTCTCAATCTGCCTTTAAACGTTGAACCTGAAGTGCATCACGTCGCCGTCCTGCACCACGTACTCTTTACCTTCCAGGCGCATCAGCCCCTTTTCCTTGGCGCCCGCCTCGCCGCCCGAGGCGATGTAATCCTGGTAGGCGATGACCTCGGCGCGGATGAACCCCTTCTCGAAGTCGGAGTGGATCACGCCAGCGGCTCCGGGGGCCTTGGTCCCCTTGGTGATGGTCCAGGCTCGGACTTCCTTCACGCCTGCGGTGAAGTAGGTGATCAGACCCAAAAGCTCGTAGCCCGAGCGGATCAGGCGGTCGAGCCCCGACTCGGCGAGCCCCATCTCCTCGAGAAACGCCTGTTTCTCCTCCCCTTCCAACTCGGAGATCTCGGCCTCGATGGAGCCGCAGATGAAGACCACGCCGTTTCCTTCCTTGGCCGCGAGCTTGCGCACTTCCTCGACGTAGGGGTGCTTCCCTTCCAGGTCGTCCTCGGCTACGTTGGCCACGTAGAGCACCGGCTTCGCTGTCATGAGATGCATGTCCCGCAGTATCAGCTTCTCGTCCTCGGTCTCGGCCAGGTCGCGCGGCGAGAGCCCCTTCTCCAGGGTCGCTTTCACCTTGAGGCAGAAGTCGACGTCTTCCTTCGCCTTCTTGTCGCCGCTTCTGGCCTGCTTCTCGGTACGCTGGAGGCGCTTTTCCACCGTGTCGAGGTCGGCCAGGGCCAGCTCGGTCTGGATCACCTCGATGTCGCGCACCGGGGAAACGCTGCCGCTTACGTGCACCACGTTCTCGTTGTCGAAGCAGCGCACCACGTGCAGGATCGCGTCGACCGAACGGATGTGCCCCAGGAACTTGTTCCCCAGCCCCTCACCCTGGCTGGCGCCCTTGACGAGCCCCGCGATGTCGAGGAACTCGATGGTGGTCGGCTGCATCCGCTCCGGGTGGACGATCTCGGCGAGCCGGTCCATGCGCGGGTCCGGGACCGCCACGATGCCGACGTTGGGGTCGATGGTGCAGAAGGGGTAGTTGGCGGACTCGGCACCGGCCGAGGTGAGCGCGTTGAAGATGGTGGACTTCCCAACGTTGGGAAGGCCGACGATACCGCAATTGAAACCCATGACGTATCCTTTTGAGAACCCGCCCCTGTGCCGGGAGCGGTTTTAGATTCTTCCTTTACAGCGGGAGAGTTACCTCGCGTTGAAGATGCTCATGGCCTTGGGCATCCCCTCCTTGATCATCATCTCCATGGCGTCGACCGAGGTATCCAGCACCTCCAGGAGCGAATCCATCTCTTCCCTGGCGAAGTTGGTGAGCACGAAGTTCACCACGTCGCCGTGAACGGGACGGCCGATACCGACGCGGATGCGCGCATAGGCGGAGGAGCCGAGCTCCTGGCCTAGAGAGCGCAGCCCGTTGTGCCCGCCATGACCGCCGCCTTCCTTGAGCTTTACCTTGCCGAACGGGATATCCAGGTCGTCGTGAATCACGATGAGATCGGAGAGGGACAACTTGTAGAAGCGAAGCGCCTCAGCGACGGAGCGCCCCGACAGGTTCATGAAGGTCTGCGGCTTGAGGAGGTAGACCCGCTCTCCGGCCCAGTTGCCGTCACCAGAAAGGCCTGAGAAGGCCTTCCTGGTGACCTGGATTCCCGAGAGGCTGGCTAAGCGGTCCAAAACCATGAAACCCGCGTTGTGGCGGGTCCATGAGTACTTTGGCCCGGGGTTGCCGAGCCCTACGATCAGTTTTGCTGCCATAGGTAACCTGGATTAGGCGGCGGGTGCAGCCTCTTCCTCTGCTGCCTTGCGGCCGAGGATGCTCACCACCGGCGCCTTGGGGTCGGAGAGGATTGCGGTGCCGATCGGAGCGGTGATATCGCCGACGTGGACGGAGTGGCCGATGACAAGCTCGGTCACATCGACGTTGATGTGGGCCGGGATGTGGACCGGGAGGCACTCTACTTCGACTTCGTGCATCGCGAAATCAAGGAAGCCGCCTGCTTTGACGCCGGCCGGGGTGCCGACCAGGTTCAGCTTGACGTGGACCTTGACCTTGTCGGCCAGGTTGATCTTGTGCAGGTCGACGTGGCGCGGCTGGTTTTTCAGGCTGTCGCGCAGCAGGTCGGCTACGATCACGTTGGCGCCGTTCAGCTCGCCCGCGCACTCGAGGGTCAGGATGTGGTTGCGCCCACCCTCGCCAGCGATGGCTTCGGAAAGTTCCTTCTGCCCCAGGGAAATGGAGACGGGAGCGATCCCTTTGCCGTAAACAACGGCCGGTACACGGCCGGCAGCCCTCAGGCGGCGGCAGATACCCTTGCCAGTTTTCTCTCTCAGTTCAGCTTTCAGCACCTGCTTACTCATACATCCTCCGATGTCGATCTTGGTATTTGATGACCCAATGACTTTTGAATTGAAATTTATTAAACGAAAAGGGAGCTGACCGACTCATCCTCGTGGATGCGGCGGATCGCCTCTCCCAGAAGTTCTGCAACGGAAAGCACCCTGATCTTGTCGGAAAGCTCGGCCTTCTCACCCAGGGGGACGGTGTCGGTGATGACCACCTTCTCGATGACCGAGGCGTTGATCCTGTCGATGGCGGGGCCGGAAAGGACCCCGTGGGTGGCGCAGGCGTACACGTTGGCGGCGCCGTGCTCCTTCAGGGCGAGGGCGGCCTGGGTGAGCGTCCCTGCCGTGTCGATCATATCGTCCAGGATGATGGCGTTCTTACCCTTCACGTCGCCGATCAGGTGCATGATCTCGGCCACGTTGGGGCCGGTGCGGCGCTTGTCGATGACGGCCAGCGTGCAGCCGAGCCTCTTGGCGAAGGCCCTGGCGCGCTCGGTCCCCCCTGCGTCCGGCGACACCATGACCAGGTTGTCGGGGTCGTCGGCGAAGCGGCTCTTCAGATGGGCGAGCAAAACGGGCGCGGCGTAGAGGTTGTCCACCGGGATGTTGAAAAAGCCCTGGATCTGCCCCGCGTGAAGGTCCACGGTCACAACCCTGGCGGCGCCGGCGGTGGTGATCAGGTCGGCCACGAGCTTGGAGGTGATCGGGGTTCTCGGGGCGGCCTTGCGGTCCTGGCGCGCATAGCCGTAATAAGGGATCACGGCAGTGATGGTTGCTGCCGAAGCCCTCTTTAGGGCGTCGATCATGATCAGCAGTTCCATCAAGTTGTTGTTGGTCGGGCAGCAGGTGGACTGCACCACGTAGATATCACGCCCGCGCACGTTCTCGCCGATCTCGACCATGATCTCGCCGTCGGAGAAGGTCTTGACCTTGGCCTTGCCCAGGGGCACTTTCAGGCAATCACAGATCTTTTCTGCCAGAATAGGATTCGAGTTACCGCTGAACACCCTGATCTTGTTTTCCATTGAAGCTCTGCCCCTCGTGACTTCTTTTATTTAGGTTCTGCGCGGCCTGCAGGCTTCCCGATCCCACCTAGACCGGCATCACAAATCCAGGAAACGCTACTTAATACAATAGTTGCCCCCTGAAGTCAATGGAAAAGCTGCCCAAAGACGCACCCGCCTACCCGCAAAGGCACAGACAGAAGAAGTTGAGGCCGCAAAGCGTTGGCACACGGTAATGTTTGAGAAAAAACTGAAGTCCGGCCGCGTCGCTGACGATAAGAGACCTGCCAATTGTCCATTACACTGCATAGGGGGATGCTATATGAACCAGCGGCGTTTTCACCGGGTACAAAGCAGAGCGCCCGGCGAACTGTCACATTCAGGCATGAACTACAAGTGCCGGCTGGAAAACGTTTCTTTGAGGGGCGCGCTGATCAGCGCTGATGAGTGCATAATGATTCCTGTCGGCGACTGCTGCACGCTATCGGTCACCTTGGAGCCGCAGGCCGGGCCCGTAGTGATAACAGCCTGCATCGTGCATAGCTTTTTTTCCATGGTGGGGATCAAGTTCGTGAGCTTTTCCGGAGACGCCGAGGAGCGCCTGCTCGACTTCCTGCGGCAATCGACCACGGAACCGGAAAAGCTGGAGCAGGAGTGGGAGATGATACAGGAGAAAAGAAGCAATCTTCCTGGAGAGTGCGCCTGCCATGCCTCGGCGACCGGGTCCTGACCCGGCCCTTCTTGATGCTAAAAAGGCTTGCGAGCCAACGGCGCACAAGCCTTCATCGATTCCGGTTCAACCCGCCTTCCCTGACTAGCTGCCGCCACGGATGCAGTTCACCCGCCGCTCGTAGGGCAGACAGCTGTTGATGTTAAGTACCTCTTCGGCAAGGGCCAGGCTCTTGTACCGCAACGAAACCTGCTCCAGCTTGGCCTTCAACTGCATCAGCACGTCTAGGTCATCGTTTCTCGCGTACTCGTTATACAGCTGCAGCACCTCGTCGAAAACAGCATCAATGGAGGCTTCTGCCGGTGGTGAAACGCTCGCCGAATAAGTCAGCACCTTCTCCTTGCCATCATCAAGCTCACCGCGTAGAGCCGCAGACTGGCGCGCTTCCCTCATGAACCTCTTCAGCGCGTCCTGGTCGATCTCATACTTGGCATTACCGATCTCGAGAATACTGCGTACCATTTTGTCCCCTCGTGCTACGGATATAACATTGAATCAATAAAACAGTTTCATGCCATATTTGCCATTTACACTGGTATATCTTCGGCACATCTGCATAGGACTTTAGATTTTTTACTGTTTCACCCTTTCAGGCATGACATTGACTCTAAAAAACAGATTAAAAGCATCCTTGACATGCCCCATGCCTTGCGCTATGGTTCCTGCAAAATTCAGCACAGATAAACGACAATACTAAACCATCCGCGAGGATGGGACGGAAAGCCTACAGGGTCTCCACGAGACAGCCGGGTCGCCGAAATATCGATCGATATTTTTGGCCCCGGCTTTTTTGTTGCCGCAACCCAGGGAAATGGAAGCGGAGCAATAGTACGGGGTGCCCTGAAACGGAGGAGAAAAGATGAAAAAAGCGCTTACAACACTGGCCTTTGCAACAGCTGCATGCTTCGCCCTCGCGGCGCCGCAGGCCTCCCACGCCGGCGGGGTGGACCTGAACATCCAACTGGGCGCCTACCTTCCCGCCCCTCCGGGCGTGAGGATCTACGTCGACGCGGGGCGCCCCTACTACGTGGAGGACCACAGGCGCATTTACATGAAAAAGAGAGACCATCATGACCGCGGCAGGCACCTCGGGCACGAAAAAGGAGAAGGGCATCACAAAGGAGAAGGGCACGGCAAAGGGCACGGCAATAAGCACGGACGCGACTAAGCTAAGTCGATAACGACAGGAGGATGACCCATGAGCGGGAAAACTGCAGCGTTTAAGCCGGCTGTCATAGTTATCTGCTTGCTGCTGGCAGCCTTCGCGTACCTTGGGGGTTGCAGCGGGGGAGGAAGCGACGCCACAAAGGGGACCTTAAAGCTCGCCATCACCGACAGACAGAGCGACAGCTTCGGCAAGGTCGTGATCGCCATACGCGAGATACGGGTGGTCCCCAGGGGATTGGAAGGCGCAGCCGATAACGATCCGAACCTCCCTGTACTGGTGCGGTTTGCCACGCCCAAGGTCGTAGATGTCATGGCCCTGCGCTTTCTCCAGGAACCCCTGGGCGAAATCGTCCTCCCGGCCGGGAGCTACAGCCAGATCCGACTGGTTCTGGAGCCGAACCCGAACGGCAACCGTCCTCCCGTCAACTACCTCACGCTCAGCAGCGACCTAAACGGCAGCAACCCGATCCCGCTCGACACACCCAGCGGGCAGCAGTCCGGGCTCAAGGTGCTGGGCCCCGTCGAGGTCAAGGCCGGTGTCATCAACGCGGTCATGATCGACTTCGACCCCAATACCGCCATAGTCCCGCGGGGCAACGGCGGCTACAACCTGAAACCGACCGGGATCAGGATGGTGCAGATGGCAGGCGAGCTGCCGCAGTTCGGCTCCATCATCGGCAACGTGAGTTCCAGCTTCGCGCAGTGGTCCAGCGCCACCGTCTCCGTCAAGAGGCGCGGTACCGTGAACGACAGCGACCCGATCGCAGCAGGGCGCATCTTCTCCAGTTACACCAGCGGTAGATGGCAGGCCCCGTTTGCCGTCTTCGTGCCGCCAGCCAGCGGGAGCGTCGGCTACAAGACGTTCATAACGGCAAACGGCTTCGCTTTGTATTCGTCCCAGGCAGTATCGGTGGCACAGGGTGATGCGACCGAACTGGGCGAGATAGTGCTGACGCCGCAGTAAGAGCAAAATCAGGCGCCGTCCCCTATCGGAGGGGGCGGCGCCGAAGTTGGGAGAGCGGGATGCCTATAATTCAATGGAATGTGAATCTCTTGGTGGGGATACAGGAGATCGACCGGCAACACAAGCACCTGGTGCAATCCCTGAACAGGGCCTACGACGAGTTCCGGGAAGGCAAAGAGATCGAGCTGGCATTCCTGCAGGAATTGATCGACTACGCCGCTCGCCACTTCAGCTGTGAAGAGCAGTGGATGAAGAAGACGGGCTACCCCAAGCTGGAGGCCCACCGGGAAGAGCACGCCCACTTCACCGGCAGGGTCGTCGAGTTCAAGAAGGAGTTGAAAGGTAACGGGAAGGTTTCGGTGGAGCTGCTCTGGTTTTTGTGCAACTGGGTGACGCACCACATAGGTGAAACCGACGTCGAGTTCGGCCGGTTCTTCGACGTCCACAACATCAGCACCAGGCGCGACAAGACGGGCCCGGCCGGCGGCGACGCCTGAAGCTTTCGCGCAGGTTAGTTCTGCGACAATAGCGCCAGTTGTTCCCGCAGCGCTTCCACGTGCTCCTGGTCGTGGTCCATCATCGCCTTGAAGAGCTTCTCCAGTTCGCTGTCTGCGAAGGTGACGATGGTGGACATGTGCAGCACCGCTATCTGGTCTTCCAACCTGATCGCCAAGGTGAGCGCTTCCGCCTCTGAGAGAGTCGACGCCATCAACTGGTCGATCTTCTCTTCCAGCTTCTGCAAGGTCGACACCGCCTGGGTGACGTCGGTGTTCACGCCCGACATACCCACCCCCTGCATCCTCGCCGCCATGGCGAACTGCTGCGCGTGGCTCTCCTCTTCGAGCGCCGTTTTGCTCCAAAGCTTTGCCAGCTCCTTGTTGTCGGCGAAAATGCGCGCAAAGTGGTAGTAGAGATCCGCGCATTTAAGCTCGAACCGCTTGCACCTGTCCAGGAAGTGGAGTTGGTCCATGCTCAGCCTGATAGCGGCTTCTTTTCCCATCTAAGTAAATACCTCGGAACCTTTATTGTGCAGCTGAAACAACTCTTCGGATCATCGAACATTGAACTTGAGCCTGCAAGCTCCCCCCTCTGCTGACAAAGAAAGGGAGGTAAAGAAACAGGGGACCAGCCGTGTGTGCTAGTCCCCTGTTATTATTGGCTGGGGCGCCAGGGATCGAACCTGGGAATGACGGGATCAAAACCCGTTGCCTTACCGCTTGGCGACGCCCCAATATTTGGTTTTCTAGATGGTCCTTACTGCGGCTGCGAACCAGCCATACTCTTTGCCTATCTCAGCTGCCGCCTGGCGTGCCACGCTCTCCTTGTCGAAAAGACCGAATACGGTGGAACCGCTTCCCGACATCAGCGACCCGCGGGCACCTGCTGCAATGAGCACTTCCTTCAGTTCGCCCACCAGCGGAAACCTGCCGCAGGTGACCGGCTCCAGATCGTTGGAAAGGAGCGCACAGACCTCGTCGAGGCTGCTGTATGAACGCGGGATTATAGTGGCGGGCTCCCTCGTTGTCAACCTTAAATTTTGGTAGACCCAGGCGGTGGAAACGTGGATTCCGGGATTCACCAGCACCACCCAGAGAGAGGGAACCCCTTCCAGCGCGGTGAGCCGGTCGCCGATCCCCTCGGCCAGAGCGGGCTTTTTGAAGATGAAGAACGGGACGTCGGCGCCGAGTTTCACGCCGACCTCCATCAGCCGTTCGTCGGAGAGCCCCAAGCCGAGCAACTCGTTCACTCCCATGAGGACGGTGGCGGCGTCGCTGCTGCCGCCTCCAAGCCCAGCGCCTACAGGTATCTTCTTGGCGATGGAGATCTCGATGCCGACTTCACGGCCTGAAAGCTTCAGCAGGGCGTCGGCGGCGCGCCAGGCGATATTCCCCGGCCCGTCGGGGACCCCTTTCCTGCCGCAGGTGACCCGGACGCCGGGGGAGTCGGCGAGGGCAATCTCTATCTCGTCGCAAAGATCGACCCTCTGCATGATCATGCGCAGCTCGTGATAGCCGTCGGGCCTCTTGCCCAAAACGTCCAGCCGGTAGTTAACCTTGGCAGGCGCCAGCAGTTGCAGTTTTTTCACGCCAATCTCCTTCCGATATTTTGCCCCCCTCGCCTGCCTACGCGGACCGAAGCGCTACGGCGCGCAGGCCTGGCCTTCACATCCCTTCCCAGAAGGAGAGGGATGTGAAGGAAATCGGCTTTTCTCCCCTCGCCCTTCGGGAGAGGGGCGGTGGTAAGGGGCCCCTCAAACTACTCGCTCTTCGTAATTTCGCTCAGCACGCAAGTGGCGTAGGCGCCTCTCGGGAGAGAGAAGCCGAGCAACAGGTCGGCGCCGTCCTGCCGCACCTCAGCCCCTGCGATCGGCACCCGCAAGGGACGCCGCTCCCCCTCCATGCGCAAACCTCCCGGGAGGTTGAAGCTCTCCAGACTCAACTCCTGCGCTGCCAGCACCTCCCGCTCCAGCTCTCCCTCAGCTCCTTGAGCCTCCATCATGGTGCAGCCGAACATGGGGCCGGTGGGGGAAATCTCGAAGGCTTCGGCGCGCTGCGCCTCAGATGCCTCGTCCTGCACCAGGAAACAGGCGCCGTTTTCGTGTTTGAAGGCGATGTCGCCTACGCTCACCTGATCCAGGGTGTCGAGCCTTTTTTCCAGCACCAGGTCGAACAGGGAGGACTGGAAGGCGGAGAGATACAACCTCTTCATGCGCGGCTGCACCGAGTTGAAGGCCCTTTCGAAGCCGTCGGGGCGCTGAACCAGCCGGGTGAGCATTTCGCGCTCGACCCGGAAGTGCCCCGGAAACAAAGAGAGGCTTTCCTCCACATCTCCGCGCCGGTACGACTCGATGGCCCGGCTCCAGCGCTCGTCGCTCACCGCAGCGGGGTCGCCGATGACCCTGTCCATCGCCGACTTGAACTCGCGGCGCAGCATGGCCGCGCCGATCTCGTGGGTGTTTCCCTGGACGCCGTAGCGCTGGACGCCGAAGCGGTTAGGCACCCCCCGCTTTGCCAGGATCTCCAAGACCGCTTCCGCGTTTTTGAGCGCGCCCTGGGCCACGTCGCGGACCCTGATGGAGAAACGGTTTCCCTTTAGATGCCCGAGCCTCAGCTTGTTGCCGTGCAGACGGGCGGAAAGGATCTTGATCCCGGGGATCTCGAGCGCCAGCACCTTCTCTGGCGGCACGCGCGGTATGGAGACGGTCTGGCGGGTGACGCCGACTGCGTCCTTCATCCCGGCGTACCCCAGATCGCGCTCCTGGACGCCCAGCGCCTTGGAAAGACGGCGCAGCGCCTCAAGCGTGGCGATGCCGCGTTTCTCCAGGACCGCGTAGCAGTGCTCCCCCTGCCCGCTCGGCAGGTAGGCCGGGATCTCCTCGACCAGGAAATCTTCCGGGACTCCTTTGATGGTGCCGCCGGTCCCCGGGACCTCGGCTGTGAGATAGATGGACAATGGGCCTCCCTGATACCGTTTCCTCAACCGCAGCATCATACCCAGTACCAGCTGCTCTTTCAACATGTTTCCCATGCCGCCCGTCGACAGAATCTGTGCAAGCCGCGACTAAAGAAATTGTTGAAATGGCCGAGCAGTAAGCATCGTCATCGTTTTTTCTGACAGGAAGATTTATTTGCGGTGGCAGCACCGCCGATTGAGCAAAAACTTTCAGGTTCGATATACTGGCACCAGCAAGGACAACAGTGACAGATAAGGGGAACTAAGCATGAGCGGCACCGGTGATGTGAAAAAAGGAACATCTGCTGAGCTTGCAGAGAACAGGAAGTGGCTGAAAGAGTCGATCAGTCCGTACTTCTTCAGTGCGATGCGCGATGAACCAGAGGCGCTGGTCATTTTGGAAAGGGGGCTGGGGACGCTGCAACACAACCGGCGCCTGATACTTGCCGACCGGGACAAATCCATCATCATGGCACGGGTCAACGCACCGGGCTCGCTCTACGACTCGCTGCGCCATTTCCAGGACCGAGAAATCTCGTACGCCATGATCACCCATTCCGACGCTCCGCTCCCCGGGATGCAGGAGGAGCTGGAGATTGAGCGCTTCGAGTTCGACCGCAAGAAAAACGAGGAGGTGCTCGGCTGGAAGGAGGCCGAGGTTCCGACCGGCATCGCGCGCAAGGTTTCGGCCGAGCTGAGAAGGAGCTATCCCACCTTCGACATGAAGGAGTTCGACCGGTTGCTGCGCATCCTCTGGCTCAACAACGAAAGCTACGTCAGGGTCTCATCGCCCTTGCGCGTGGCCCAGGTGCTCCAGTTGCAGCAGCAGGCGAGCCGAAGCGGCGGGCTCTACCTCTACGTCGAGCCTAGCAGCGTACAGCAGGTGTCGAGGGTCCACTTCGCCGTGGGGAACCCGCCGCAAAAGGAGTTCCTGCTGCAGCTCATGGAGGTGTTCAACCGGCTGGAACTAGCGGTGAACCGGGCCTATTGCCTCACCGTCACTACGGGGGTCCACCCGTATTTCCTGGGAACCTTCCTGGTGAACCGGCGTCACGGCGGCGTCCTGGAGGCGGGGTCCGAGCTTTTCTTCCGCCTGCAAAAGGAGCTTTACAACACCCAGATCCTCTCCGCCAGGGGGTACACCTACCGCGAGTTCGTCACCACCGGCGTCATGTCCGGCGAGGAGGCGTCCCTGACCAACGCCTTTATCGCCTTCTGCCACACGAACCTCGCCCACAACCAGCCGGACCGCTTCGGGCTGGAGGACGTGCAAAGCGCCTTCCACTCGCACCCGGAGATGTCCCTGCAACTGGTGAAGCTCTTCCGCGCGCGCTTCGACCCCGCAGTCACAGCAAGCGACCCGCGCTACGAGCCGGTACTTAAGGAAACCGTCGAGGCGGTTGAGGGATACAACACGGGTCACCGCTACCTGGACGAGATGCGGCGCTCCATCTACCGCTGCTGCCTCATCTTCATCACCCATACGTTGAAGACCAACTTTTTCGTGCTGGAGAAGCAGGCGCTCGCCTTCAGGCTGGACCCGGCCTACCTGAAGGCGCTGGGGCCCGCGTCCACCTCGGATCTCCCCCAGGCGCAGCCATTCCGGGTCACCTTCTTCTTCAGCCGCTACGGTTTCGGCTATCACATCGGCTTCTCCGACATCGCCCGAGGCGGCTGGCGCACCGTCATCGCGCGCAACATGGACGACTACATCACCAACTCCAACACCATCTTCAGGGAGAACTTCGTGCTCGCCCACACCCAGCACCTGAAGAACAAGGACATCTACGAGGGTGGATCGAAACTGGTGCTGATCCTGAACGCCGCCGACCTGCAGCGCGGCGGTGAGCGCGAACTCGAGGTCTGCCACCTCTACAAGCTGCAGCACGGCGTCACCAACGCCTTCCTCGACGTCTTCGTCACCAGCGACGGCGTGGCTAAAAACCCGGCCGTCGTCGATTACTACCGCGAGGACGAGCCGATAGAGCTCGGCCCGGACGAGAACATGCACGACTCCATGATCGAGAACATCGCCCGCATCTCCAAGCGGCGCGGCTACATCCTTGGGATCGGCATCATGTCCAGCAAGGAGGTCGGCATCAACCACAAGGAGTACGGCGTCACATCCACCGGGGTGATCAAGTTCGCCGAGATCACCATGGCCGAACTCGGGATCGACATCTACCGCGACCCCTTCAGCGTGAAATTCACCGGCGGCCCCAACGGCGACGTGGCGGGCAACGCCATGCGCATCCTGTTGAACCGTGCTCCCAAGGCAGCCATCAAGCTGATCCTGGACGGCACCGCCGCGCTTTGCGACCCGGAAGGGGCCGACCATGAGGAACTGCGGCGCATCGTGCTGCGGCAGGACCTGGACGGCTTCGACCCGCTGAAGCTGCATCCCGGCGGCTTCATGCTCTACAGGAGCGGCAGCCGCAGGGACGGCCTGCGCGAGGTTTTCAGGAAGGTGACCCGCACCGGCGACGGGGTGCGCGAGGAGTGGATCTCCACCGACGAGTTCTCCAAGTGGTACGAAAGCCTCCTCTTCACCGTGAAGGCGGACCTCTTCATCCCGGCGGGAGGAAGGCCCGAAACCATCGACAAGGACAACTGGCAGAACTACCTGCTACCGGGGGGCGCCCCGTCGACCGCGGCCATCGTGGAGGGGGCGAACTCCTTCATCACCCCAGAGGCGCGCGTCCAGTTGCAGAAAAAAGGGGTCATCATCATGCGCGACGCCTCGGCCAACAAGTGCGGCGTCATCTCTTCCTCTTACGAGATCATCGCCAACCTGCTCCTCTCCGAATCGGAGTTCCTGGCGGAGAAAGAGCGCTACGTGAGGGACGTACTGGAGATACTGGAAAAGCGGGCGGGGGACGAGGCGAGACTGATACTGAAGAGGCGCCGCGAGCAGCCGGGGCTTCTGTGCACCGAGATCTCCGACGCCTTGAGCGGCGAGATCAACGAGGAGTACGCGACTATCTACAGCTTCTTCCAGAACCGGCCCAACCTTTGCCTGCAGCCCATCTACCGCAGAGCAATACTGTCACACCTGCCGCGGATGCTGAGGGAGGAACCGAAGTACGCCAAAAGGGTGAAGAACCTGCCGCCCAAGTACCTCTTCGCCATACTCGCTGCGGAAATAGGTTCTTCGCTGGTTTACCGGGGAGACAAGGAAGCCGATCTGGAGGCAACGCTTAAGGGGCACCTGATGCGGCAGTTCGAGTAACTGCATGGAGATGGTCAGAGTAGCAAACGATCGATCGCCTGGATGATCTCGGAATGCAGCCGCTTCAGAGAGCCGACAGGCCTGCCCAACCTCGAACGGGAAACTGCTGTCATCTCTGCGGTAGAGAGGAGATACTTGCTGCCGTTAATTTCGATGACTGGATTAAGCACAGGGGCGGGAATGAATTGCCCCACAATCACTAATGGAATGACGACACAAGTGGTTATGATGTCACAGTAATTACCCTGGATCTCGACTAGGTATGGCGCACGGTTCCAACTAGTCTTGCTCGGATTCCTGTAGACATCGAACTGCGCCATTTCAGAGCAATCCCATGTCATCAGAGAAAAGGCCATGTTCCTGGATCATTTGGTTGTAAGACTCAAACGATTGGCGGTTGTCGTCCCTCCAGCGTTCCATTTCCTTTCTGGCGAGGAACGCCACCATTGCTTCTTCCAAGAGCTTGGATAGATTGCCGTTCTCTTCTTTCACGCGTTGCACCAGGTTTCGGTCGGCAGTTAAGTTGACCGGAAGGCGGCGCGCGATTTTAGCAGGTGCATGTCGCATAAAAGCCTCCCACATTTGACAATCGAACCTAACACGCATAAGCATGCGCGTCAACTTCGTTACCCGCCCTCTTCTACTTCACCTTGTAGTGCAGGAAGTAGATCTTTTTCCCCTCGGCCATGAATTTCCGCATGTACTTCGAGAGGTGGTATCCGGGAAACTCGTGCCGGTACAGGTCGGAACCGAACTGGTTTTCCAGCATGGAAACCTTCGGGAGCATCTCCGCCACGTCGATGCCGTAGTCGTCGAAGTCGGTGGCGAAATAGAAGTCTGCGCCGGGACGCATGTAGTCCATCATGAATTCGACGAACTCGCGGTTCACCAGGCGGCGCTTACGGTGCCGCTTCTTGGGCCACGGATCGGGGCAGTTGATATATACGGCCGACAGCCCCCCCTTCGGGATGCGGTCGGTGACGAAAAGACGCGCCTCGTCGCGCAGAACGCGCACGTTTTTGACCTCGTGCCGGTCCATGCGGCGGCAGGTCTTGTAACAACCCTTGTTGTAGAAATCGATGGCGATGAAGTTGGTGTCGGGCTGGTCCAGCGCCGTCTTCAGCATGAAATCGCCTACGCCGCAGCCGATCTCGAGCGCGAGCGGGTTGTCGTTGCCGAAAACCGCACCCCAGTTGGGCGGCTTCGGCAGGTCTTCCAGACGGATGTAATTGGGTGATTCAATGTGAATGAATGATTGCGTCATCTGCCCCTCTTGCTTTTTAGTCGCGGGGGAAGATAGCACAGCGAGGCCTTGCGGTGAAGGGGATTTTTTCGGCACTGAGTCGAAGGCCGGCGCTCTGGCTCACGGCGCGCCCAAAGCGTAGATCTGTCCGCCGCGCAGACCGCATTCACTGTAACGGCACCCATTCCTTGCCATTTACTCCCGGACGTGTTAATTATATCCGGTTGAAATAAGGCAAAAAAAGGAAAGCAAGCATGAAATTCACCGAGCTGCAGATACCGGCGGAGGTCCAAAAAGGGATCGACGAAACAGGTTTCACCCAATGTACACCAATCCAGGAAAAGGCACTTCCCCTGGCTCTCACCGGGAAGGACGTCGCAGGGCAGGCACAGACCGGCACCGGCAAGACCGCCACCTTCCTCATCTCCATCTTCACGAAACTCCTCAGCCAGAAAAAAACCGGCGGCGAACACCATCCCAGGGCGCTCATCCTGGCCCCTACCCGTGAACTGGTGGTCCAGATCGAAAAGGACGCCCAGGCCCTCGGCAAATACACCGGCTTCAACATCCAGGCGATCTACGGCGGCGTCGACTACATGAAGCAGCGCGATGCGCTGAAGGCGGGCGCCGACATCGTCATCGGCACCCCGGGGCGCCTCATCGACTACCTGAAACAGAAGGTCTATTCCCTGAAGGACATCGAGGCGCTGGTTATCGACGAGGCGGACCGCATGTTCGACATGGGGTTCATCGCGGACCTCCGCTTCATCCTGAGAAGGCTCCCCCCCTATGACAAGAGGCAGAACCTCCTCTTCTCCGCGACGCTTAACACCCGTGTCATGGAGCTCGCCTACGAGTTCATGAACATGCCGGAGAAGGTCTCCGTCACCCCCGAGCAGATGACCGCCGAGCGCGTGGAGCAGGTGCTCTATCACGTCTCGCGCAAGGAGAAGTTCCCGCTGCTTTTGGGCCTGCTGAGAAAGATGGGAATGGAGCGGACCATGATCTTCGTGAACACGAAGCGTGAAGCCGAATACCTCCAGGACCGTCTGAACGCAAACGAGTTTCCGTGCCGTGTTATCTCGGGAGACGTGGAGCAGAGAAAGCGGATGAAGATCCTGGCCGACTTCAAGGAAGGGGCACTCCCCATCATGATCGCCACCGACGTCGCCTCCCGCGGCATCCACATCGAGGGGGTCTCGCACGTCATCAACTACGACCTGCCCCAGGACTGCGAGGACTACGTGCACCGCATCGGCAGGACCGCCCGCGCCGGCGCCGAAGGGATGGCGATCTCGTTTGCGGACGAGGACGGGGCCTTCTACATCGAGCCCATCGAGGACTTCATCAAGCAGAAGATCCCCACCGAGTGGGCCGAGGACGACATGTTCGTCCACGACTACAAGAGGACAAAGCCGCGCCCCCGCACCGAGTTGAAACCTCACGGCAAGGGGGGCAAGCCCGGCGACAGGGGCAGGTCCGGCGAAAAGGGGAAACCGGCAGGCCGTAGCAGGTCCGCTTCGGGGAGCAGCAAGCCCGCGGCAGGCGAGAAGAAGGTTGCCGCCGAGAAGCCCGAGGCTGCCGCAACGGCAGGAGAAGCAACCGGAGCCGAGGCAGCGAAGCGCAAGAGGCCGCGCCGCCGCAAGCCGAAGCAGAGTGCCGAGGGTGCACAATCCAACCAGCCGAGCCAGCCCGATCAGCCGTGACCGGCAAGGGACGCCCCGCCAAGAAGTACTCCCAGGCAGGGAGAGTGCATGACGTGATACGCCTTATCGAGGCGCGTCACGGCATCTCGATTTCGGAACTCGCCGAAGAGACCGGCGTCAACAAGCGCACCATACATCGGGACCTCGCCGCCATCCAGGAGGCGGGGTACCCGCTCATCTCCGACTGGCAGGACGGCGAGAAGGTCTACCGCTTCCTGACCCGCTTCAAGGACGTCCCCCCCATCAGCTTCACGCTGCAGGAGCTGATGACCCTTTCCCTGCTCCGCTCCCAGCTCGACCTGCTCAAGGGAACCCCTTTCCTGGAGGACATGCAGAGCGTCTTCCGGAAGGTGAACTCGGTCCTACCGCCGCGGCTCGCCGCGCACATGGAGCGGATAGCGGAGGTCTCCCTGCCGCTATTGCAGGGGAAGAGGGACTACAGCCGCTGCGCCGAATCCCTGCAGTTGATCCGCCACGCCCTTTTGTACCAGCAGAGCATCGTCATCACCTACCACCCCCCCAACCGCCCCGAGCCCGTGGAGTACCTGGTCGACCCGTACACCCTCCTGTTCCAGAAAGGTGGCATCTACCTCCTGGGGTACGCGCAACAGCGCCAGGCGCTGCGCACCTTCGCCGTCGAGCGTATCGTCAAGGTCGAGCCGCGCCAGGAACGCTTCGAGATCCCCGAAGGGTTCCGTCCCGGGGAGGCTTTGGGCGGCGCTTTCGGCATCGTCGCCGAGCCTCCCATGGACGTGGTGATACGTTTTTCCGCCGGCATCGCCCACGCCATCAAGGACCGGATCTGGCACGCGTCCCAGCAGGTAAAGGAAGAGCGGGACGGCTCCCTCTCCCTCACCTTCCATGCCGGCGGGAAGATGGAGATCCTCTCCTGGCTCCTCTCCTACGGCGCCCACGCCGAACTCATCTCCCCCCCCGATCTGCGCGAGGAACTGACCCGCATGGTGCAGGACACCTCCCGACTGTACCAAGCCGGTTAAACTCCTGGCAGCCACACACCGTTAGCAATCGATGTGTCAGCGGCTCTCACCAGAACCATCCATGTTCATCCGGTACGTCCCGTACTTGATCCGAATCAGCACGTTCTTTTCCAGCATTACCTGAAATGTCGCGACCACTGTAGGCTTGCTGGCGCCGAGCGCCTCGGCCACCTCGTCATAGGTGCCATAGAACATGTTGTCAGCGTCGAGGTGGTTGATGACGTATTCGATGATCTCGGCCCGCCTGCCCCCCAGGGTGTCGAGGATCTTGTGCAGAAACTCGTTTTTCACCCCACCCTGCTTCGTTTCCTTCTTTGCGGCTACCTTCTGGGTCGCTATGTCCGAGAGGAGCTCGAGCAGCTCGTGGAAGTTGAACGGTTTCAAAAGGTAGCCGTCTGCCTTGTGACGAAATGCATCCAGCAGGTAGTCAGGCTCGGAGTGGGCCGAGACCATGACGACGGCGACTGCCGGATCTTTCTGTTTTATTGCCGTAAGCAGTTCAATGCCCGACAACCCGGGCATCCGGATATCGGTCAGCACGATGTCGGGGTGATGCTCTTCTAGTACTTTCAGGGCATGGTCGGCACTGCCGACGCAGATGGTGTTTTTGCAAAAACTGCTCAATACCAGCTTCATCTGCTCCTGCGCAACCTCTTCGTCGTCGACAAAGAGTACCGTCATATCCTGCAACGCAGCGACGTTCATAGTTCCTCCGATTTTATTTTGGCAAATTGCAGACAGATACAGGCACCGTAATGCTCTTTGCCCTGCAGCTCAAAAGACCTGTTTTCCGCCCAGACCTTCCCCTGGTCGAGATTTTCGACGATCTGGTGGCAGAGATAGAGGCCGAGCCCGGTGCCGTCCGCCTTATCCTTGGTGGTAACGTAGGGTTCAAAAATACGCTTCAAAAGTTGGTTCTGGATGCCGCCACCGTTGTCCTGGAAGGTCACCGTCACCAGCGAATCGGCCTCCTCCCGGCAGCAGATGAGTATGACGCGCTCGCCGTCCACCATGGAGAGCTGATCGCGTGCATTCAAAAGCACGTTGATGGTCAACTGCACCAAGTCGTTGACGAAACCCATGGTGTGCACTGGAGAGGTGATCCGGTTTTCAATGGTGATACGGCTTTGTTCCATCACCGGCTCCACCATCGCGATGGCCCGCTCCACAGACTCCTGGAGCTCGATCACCGCACGGCTGCTGCCTGACATCAGCAAGGAGCGCCAGTCGTCTATGATGTTCGACATGTACTGAATATTCTGGTTTGCCTGGGTGATCTGCTTCTCGAGCAGGGCGTCGTCCAGCTTGCCGAACTGGTTCTGCAGCCCGATATTCTGAACGATCAGCGACAGGTTGTAGAGCGGTTGCCGCCACTGATGGCCGATATGTCCAAGCATCTCGCCCAGCGCGCACTGTTTCGAGCGCTGCGCCAGCAGCTTGCTCTGTTCCATGATGATCCGCTCGTACTTTCTGAATCCGACCATGTTGATGCAGAGCATGACCGAAGCTGTGATGGCAAAAAACAGCAGCCAGACGTAGAAATAATCCCAGTGACGACGCCGCAGCTCGGTAAGGTCATAGGCGACGAGGTACTTGCCGACTTCATGGCCTGCGTTGTTGCTTAAAATCTGCGAGGTGCTTACCAGGTAGTACCTGTCGCCGATTTCGACGTTATTTTTCGCCTGTTTGAAATTGATTCTGTCAATGAAGAGGTTGAAAAACTTGGTGTCGTTGGCCTTGAGCTTTCTGTAGTAGTCATAAACGTACTCTCCTGAGTCAAAGGCGTAGTCGCTGCCGTTTCCCAGGAGCTTGCCGTCCAGAACAATCGCCGTCTTTACATCCTTGAAAAACCATTTGAGGTTGTAGTGGAAAAACGAGAGGTCCACACCGACTTCGATAGTCCCGACCACGTTCGAGAGGCTGTCCCTGACAGGAAGCGCCGTGCAGAAGTAAAGGGGAACCACGTTGGTCTCATACCCGTAGGTGTAGTTTTTTGTTTTGAAGACCTCTTTGGGAACGTTCGGCGTGAGCCCTGTCGCGTCGTGGTGCATGGATGGATGGATCATGTGGTACCTGAGCTTTCCGGTGCCGTCATAGATCAGCACGGAAATAACCGGCACGTAACGTTTCCCGAAATCCTCGAAAATAGGATCGGCCGCCTTTTTGAGGCCTTCCGAATCGCCGTTTTTCAAAAGTTGCGCAAAATTCTTTTTCTGGGCAAGGGCGGTCACGTAGTTGGCCATCCGCGAGGAGAGGTATTCGGATTCACTGTCGTGCGCATTCTTGATGAAACTGTTGATCTTGTCGGCGAAGTAGGCGTAGTCCGACGTCCTCTTGTGCAGATCCATCAGGGAAAAAAAGCAGAACATGCAAAAGAGCAGGGCATAGGTGACGATGACTATGCGGTTTTTATTGGCTTCGAGAAATTTTCTCATGGTGCTGTCCCTCTTACGGGTGGTTCCCAATAAATTTCGAGCAGGTGCGAGAGCTTCCGCGCCAAAGCGTTTTTAGTTTACTTCAGTTTACCAACACCTGTAAATAGAAATAAGTAAATTTACCCCGAACCATACTAAAAGTCCCTACTCCCTCGCTGAACCCACCTTTCCGAAGCACTCCCAACTTTCGACAATCCCCTCTGAACCCCCGTCCACTGCGGCTCCACGGGGCTAAACCAGAGGCGGCACCCAGGGGCATCCGCCGGTTCCGGCATGCAAATTTAGTAAAAAAACATGCTTGACATCCACCTTTTGGTTTTGTTAAATAAACCAAAACGCAAACGGAAGCACAAACATAAACCAAACAACAAGTTTGGCAGAGAGAAACTCGCTTAAGCCGCTCAGTAGTAAAATTTTATTGCTAAAAAGAAAAGGCAATCACCACAAAAAGTCCGGAGAAAGGAGGAGATACCACATCCAACACGACATGTCACATGAGGCGAGGATCAGCAGGACCAACGATAACCACTCACGAATAAGGAGAACAGCCATGTCTTTCAAATTTCTCAAAACGATCGCCAAGAGTTTCGCACTGGTAGCTTTCTTTGCAGGCACCAGCTTCGCCTTCACCGAGGGGACCGACTACGTCAAGCTGGCAAAACCGATCCCGAACGCCCAGGGGACCCTGATCAAGGTGTTCAGCTACGACTGCCCCTTCTGCTACAAGTACGACAAAAAGATCACACCAAACCTGGTTCCCAAGCTGCCGAAGGATCTTACCTTCAGACCGTTCCACCTCAAAACAAAGGGGAAATACGGGGTCCAGGGGAGTGAGCTCTTTGCCGTGCTGCTACTCAAGGACCAGAAGGCCGGACTCTCCGACCGCGATCTTTACGGACCGAAATCCCTGCTGAAAAAAGCGAAGATGGCCTACTACACCGCCTACCACGACAAGAAGGAGCGCTGGGATTCGGGCCCCGACGCCTATCTTAAGACCGGCCTCGACGCCGTCGGCATGACCAGGGCCGAGTTCGATAAGGCTAAGACTGACCCCAAAGTCAAGGCGCTGCTGAAGGAGTGGGATGCGTCCTATGACGTAGCCAAGGTCCAGGGCGTTCCCGGGTTCGTCGTCAACGGCAAATACCTCATCATGACCAAGAGCATCACCTCCATCGACGGGATGCTGAAGCTTATCAACGAGCTGAAGACCAAATAAGGAGACGCGTCGTGAAACTCTCAGAAATGATCGGCAACTTCAGGTCGGACCCGGTAGGAAGCATCAGCCAATGGCAGGACAAGCGGTTTCTCTGGATCTTCATGGCGGCACTCAGCCTGTTCATGGTCATCCTGGCCCACTCCGTCTTCCAGGTCTGGCTCTACATGAGACCCTGCGAACAGTGCGTCTACATAAGGCTCGCCTTCTTCGCCATGGCCTTCGGCGGCATCGTCGCTGCTATCAAGCCTTCGAACCCGGCCTTGAAGATCGTAGGCTACCTGTTCGCCATCTGGGGAAGCTTCAAAGGTGTCCTCTACAGCATAAAGCTCGACAAGATCCACCACGCCGCCCACAGCGAAGACATCTTCGGCGTGCAGGGATGCTCCCCGGAGCCCACCTTCCCGTTCCACCTGCCGCTGGACAAGTGGTCTCCGGAATGGTTCAAGCCGACGGGCGACTGTGGCTACGACAACCCGATCATCCCCGACGGAGCGCAACTGAGCTCGCTGCAGAAGGCCATCACCGACTTCTATTCCGAAGGGTGGTACCTCTGGCCTCCTGCCCACTTCATGAACATGGCGCAGTGCACCGTCATCACCTTCGGCGTGATCCTCCTGTTCCTGCTGGTGGCGGCAGTCTGCTGGATCGTCACCCTGGTGCGCAAGCGCCAATCCGCGGCACACGAAGAAACTTCCGGCTACACAGGCAAGTTGGCATAACGGCAATCTCGGCGTGAGGGGCGGCAAGTCCGCCGCATACAACAAAAAAGGAGAACAGTATGAACTGTCGAAAAGCAGCATTGGTGAAAACCGGAAGAGTGGCGCGGCTGGTGTTGTGCTCGGCCATGCTCGGAGCTGCAGTCCCAACCATGGCACTGGCCATAGGCGGCGCGAGCGGCGCACATGTCGACTACCAGGTCCAGGGGAAACTCGGCGAGGTCGTCATGAACCCCTACGACCTAGCCCCCCTGACCGCGGTCATCAAAAACGGCGGCTACGTCCTCAAGGACGTCACGGTACGGATCGTCCCTAAAAAGGACGGGCAGGAAATCAAATATCAGGTCGCCAACAAGCATCTTCTGACCCACGGCGGCATCCCGGTCTTCGGCCTTTACGCGGACTACGTCAACACGGTCGAAGTCGAATACTCGAAGCTCTTCAACGGCAAGTGGGAACAGGCCAAGGAAAGCTATACCCTCTACGCACCCCCGGTGTACTCCGAGCCCAACGCCACCAAGACGCTGAAGGCCGCCCTCTTCTCCGGGGCTGAAGTCAAGAAGGTCGACAAGAAATTCGGCGACCGGCTCTATTTCGTGAACAACTTCCTGCACAAGGCGGGCAAGGGGACTAGGGCAGTCTGGAACAACCCGACCGGCGGCGCCCTCGAATGGAACTACTACCCGCAGAACTTCATCGTCGACACCAAGGGCGAAGTCCGCTGGTACATGAAAGTCGACACCATCTACGACCTGAAGTCGATCTACAAAGCCGGCGTCATGATGGGCTTCAAACAGAACAACGACGGCGCCATGAGCTGGGGCTTCGGCCAGCGCTACGTGAAGTACGACATCCTGGGCAAGGAAGTCTTCAACCGCGAGCTTCCGGCAGGCTACAACGACTTCTCCCACTCCATGGACAACTCCCCCAACGGCAACTACTTCCTCCGCGTGGCGAGCTCCAACCTGAAGCGTGCCGACGGCAGAAACGTCCGCACCGTGCGCGACGTGATCATCGAGGTCGAGCCTAGCACCGGCCTGGTCAAGGACGAGTGGCGCCTCTTCGACATCCTCGACCCGTATCGCGACGTCAACATGAAGGTTCTCGACCAGGGGGCTGTGTGCCTCAACATCGACGCCAGCAAGGCTGGCCACACCATGACCGCCGAGGAGCTCGCCAAGCAGGACGCAAGCGACAAGTTCGGCGACATCGTCGGCGTCGGACCGGGCCGGAACTGGGCGCACGTGAACAGCGTCGACCATGACGCCGAGGACGATTCCATCATCATCAGCTCCCGCCACCAGTCGGCGGTCGTCAAGATCGGCCGGGACAAGCAGGTGAAGTGGATCCTGGGAAGCCCGGAAGGGTGGAAGAAGGAATACCTGGGCAAGTTCCTGACCCCGGTGGACTCCAAAGGTAACAAGATCGTATGTGAGGCCGGCGGCTCCAAGTGCCCCGGTTACGAGAACGACGAGGGTGGTTTCGACTGGACCTGGACGCAGCACACCGCGTTCAAGATCGACAGCAAGTCCAAGGGTGACGTCCTCTACCTGAGCGTCTTCGACAACGGCGACAGCCGCGGCATGGAGCAGCCGGCCCTGCCGAGCATGAAGTACTCGCGCGCCGTCATCTACAAGATCGACCAGAAGAAGATGACCATCGAGCAGGTCTGGGAGTTCGGCAAAGAGCGCGGCAACGGCTGGTACAGCCCGGTTACCTCGCTTACCGAATACCAGACCGACAAGGACTCCGTGTTCGTCTACTCGGCAACGGCCGGCGCAGATTTCGACATCACCACCGGCGCGTTCAAGAGCGACCCGAACCCGTACATCATGGAGTTCAACTATGGTTCCAAAGAGCCTGCGGTTGAGATCCAGCTGAAGGACACGACCGGCTACCAGGCCATGCCGTTCAGCGTGGACAAGGCCTTCACCAAGTAACCATCCTGCAAAAACGCCTCAGGTTGAAGGATCTCCTTCAGCCTGAGGCGCCACCCGGCTCCACGGCACTGGAAACTGCATCAGAGAGGTTGTCATCATGAAAAGATTGGTCCGCTACATCTGTGCCTGCCTTTTGACCTTGGCGGCGCTCGCCGTGTCGGCGCCGGGCAAGGCCCAGGATGACGCCTCCGTCCGGATCGACGCACCGGCCCCTGACTTCAGGCTTCCCACCCTCGCCGGCGAAGGCAAAAGCCTAGCCCAGTACCGCGGCAAGATCGTCCTCGTGAACTTCTGGGCTTCCTGGTGCCCCTACTGCCGCGAGGAGATGCCTTCCATGGACCGGCTGGTCAAGTCCTTCCCCAAGGGGGACCTGGTGGTCGTCGCGGTGAACGTCGAGAAAAGGGTCCCGGAAAGATTTCGCAAGCTCCCCTTCACCTTCGTTTTTCTAAGCGACGCGAACGGATTAGTACAGCAGAGGTACGGGGCAAACCGCCTGCCAGACACCTTCATCGTCGACCGCAAGGGTGTGCTGCGGCAACGGGTGACCGGCGGGATCGCATGGGATTCGCCCCAGGTCGTCAGCTACCTGAAGTTGCTGTAGCGGAGGGACCGCCATGACCTTCTTCGGCTCCGACCTAACCTTCTGGATCGCTTTCTCGGCTGGCTTTCTCTCCTTCTTTTCCCCCTGTGTATTGCCGCTGATCCCCTCCTACATCACCTACATAACGGGACTCTCCTTCGGGCAGTTGCAGGAAGCCCATCCGGCCAGGAAGGTGCGCCTGACCGTCCTCATCCACTCGGTCACCTTCGTGCTCGGGTTCTCCGCGGTCTTCATCGGCATGGGGGCTCTTGCCGGGGTCGCCTCCTCCACCTTCCAGACGGTCATGAAAGACGGGCTTGTCTGGCTGCAGCGGGCTGGAGGACTGCTGATCTTCCTCTTCGGGATCCACATGTCAGGAGTTTTCCACTTCGGTGTCCTGATGGGGGATAAACGGGTGCAGATCCAGAACAAGCCGGGAGGGCTCGCTGGGACGTTCCTGATCGGAATCGCCTTTGCCGCCGGCTGGACCCCCTGCATCGGCCCCATACTCGGGGCGATCCTCGCCATGGCGGCCGGCACCTCGGGGTCGACGGCAAAGAGCATGCTGCTGCTGGGCTGTTATGCTGCCGGGCTTGGAATACCTTTCATCGTCTCCGGACTGCTGTTTCACAGTTTTCTCGATTTTTTCAAACGCTTCAAATCGCACATCAGGAAGATGGAGTTCTTTACCGGCTTCCTGCTGATGGGCGTAGGCATACTCCTCTTTTTCGGCTTGTTCAACGACTTGACTACATTCCTCTACCGGCTGCTCCCGGCGGGGGACTGATTCACCCCACAGGATTCACCGCAATAAGGCAGACATACGCTGCCGCACAGAAAAAAGGAGCACGTTATGAAACTCAGCAAGCGCATCATACCGCTTACCTTAGCGGCACTTTGCACCTGCGCCGGCCTTTCCTGGGGTGCTGACGCCCCTGCCGTTCCTCAGCCCTTCGGGCCTGCCATCTCCGCTTTCGGACCGGCCGGGACGGGATTCCCGGTGGGAAAGCTTGGTGTACTTCTCAATTACCAGTACTGTGAGACGGACGGCATCCGCAAGGGAGGCAGTGAAGTAAGCGATGCGGTCAAACTGACGAAAAACGTCGGCGTGATGAAGTTCCGCTACGGCATCACCGAAGGTCTCGACGTACGCACGGCGACCCCGATCTACGATGTTTACAAAAAAAACCGGGCCACCGGCGAAGGTCAGCATCTGGGCTGGATCGGCGACACGGCCATTGCACTGCACAAGGTGCTCCTTAAACAGGCTAAGGGTGCTCCCCTCGACCTGGCGGTGGACGTCGGCCTGGTGGTGCCCACTACGGATGTCAGCAGCAAAAGCGTCGATTTCGTCGGCAACGGTGCCTGGGGCGCCGGCGGCGCCGTTGGTGTTACCTACTCGACCGGCTCCCACCGCCTTGACCAGGAGATCCACGTGTACACCTTTACCGAAGGGTCTCATGACTACCGCAAGCCGATGTATATCCGGAGCACCACAGCCTGGGGCTACGCCGTGAACAATTACTTCGACATGGGTGCTGAATCGCAGTTCGACTGGAATGACGAGAGTGAGAAAAACGGCGTAAGCCAGAACGATTCGAAGAACGAATGGTATGCCGGGCCTAAGGTGGCATTCAAGTATAAGCCGGCAGGGTTTGCGGCTGGCTTGGCGGCCATGTTCCCCTTTGCCCGCTCGTTCGAGGCAAATACACCTTCGGAAGGCTTCCGGATCGAGTTGAAACTGAGCAAAACCTTCGACATCATGTAACCTGGATCAGGGGACGTCCATGCGTTAATTAGTTTGGGGCTTCATTCGCCCGAGATTGAATCATCGCATGGAAGTCCCCTACCAGGCTTCCCAAACCTACCCTGCGTGAAGATAACATTCTCTTCTCCTGGCTCCTCTCCCACGGCGCCCACGCTCAACTCCTCTCCCCCCGCGAACTGCGCGAGGAACTGACCCGCCTGGTAGAAGATACCTCCCGGCTTTACCAAAGCACGTAGGGCTCCTATCTATATCAAGACTTCTCCGTCGCCAAAGCCTCTGCATTTCCTATTCGTTGCTTGACGGTCCCCACCTAGTCATTCACACAAAATCCTTTACACGCCCCTCCTAAAGGGTGAAGTTTATTAAAAAATAGGCCATGTTTCAAAAATATTAGCCAAGTCTTCAGCTCACTTGCCCAAGTGTTCAGAGAACTTGCCCAAGTCTTCCAAAGAAGTGGCAAGTTCTTCGAAAGAAGTGGCAAGTTCTTCGAAAGAAGTGGCAAGTTCTCCAAAAGAAGTGGCAAGTTTTCCAAAAGAAGTGGCAAGTTCTCCAAAAGAAGTGGGGAGTTCTTCAAAAGAAGTGGCAAGTTTTCAGAAAAGGCGCTTTGGAGGGACTTGGAGAATGGGGCATTGGGGCAAGAAGCCCGGATGGTTTTATGGGTATCCGGCAGTTATCCGTTTTATCCGCGCAATCCGCGTGCGATGCACTTGACTTTAAAGGGGTCCCCCCTCCCCTTTCGTGTACCGCTCTCTGACGAACGCGATGTGATCGCGCAGCACGTAAAACTGGTCTGCGAACGACAGCGGTATCTTCATCTTGTTCACCTCTGCTTCGATCTCATCGAGCCGCTTGAGGGTTTCCTCCCGCTCCTCGGCCGTGTGCTGAGATAGAAGGGTTCTCTCCAGCGCGATCAGGTTGCCGTACCAGCGGTAGATGCGCGATCTGACCCGCCAGTTGTAGAGCGCGGGCACAAGCTTCAGGCCGGGTATGAGCAGCACGACGATCGGGACGAACACCACGAGGAACCGGTCCACGAGCGTCGCCAGCCAGAAGGGAAGATAACGGTAAAGAAACTTCTTGCCGGAGGTGTAGTACCTTACCGCGTCCTCGCTGAGGCGATACTCGTGCTCCACCGGGGCGGGGAATTCCCCTGCCCGCTGCAGCAGCGTAGCCCGGCCGTGAACCTCCCTGGCGGCCTCGATCAAAAGGTCGGAAAGCGCTGGATGGAGGGTGTCGCGCGCCACGAGATCGACGGTCGGCGCCACCAGGTGAACGTCGGATGCGGGGACGTTCCTGCCGAAATCCAAGGCACCCATCGGGATGACCAATTGGTTCAGGTATTGGTAGCGGCGCGAGTAGGCCTCAGCTTGAACGAAGTTGAAGAGATGGACACCCGGACTCCAGATGAGGCTCCGCATGTCGCCGGGAGTCGCGGAATCCCCCATGAGAAAAGCAGCGTCGGCCTTTCCATCGATAAGGGCCCAGGTAGCTGCTTCCCCGCTGATATCGAGGAGCGTCGAGTTGCTGGCGTCTATACCGTTCGCCTTGAGAAGTTCCATGGCAACGGCCCGGGTGCCGCTCCCTTCCGGGCCTATGGCCAGCCGCTTTCCTGCAAGTTCCGAGATAAGGGTGATGGGCTTCTTGGCGCTGTAAAAAAGAGCGAGAGGTTCATTGAAGACACTGCCAAGGGAGACGAGCCGGTCGATCTCCCTCCCCTTGGCAAGCCCTCCCTGGACGAAGCCGACGTCTACCTTGGAGGACGGGTTGAGCAATCGGTTCAGGTTCTCCACAGAGCCATTGGAAGGCAGGATGACGAGCTTGATCCCTTTCTTTGCCAGGGCTTTTTTGTATTTTTCCGCGTTGAGCTGGAAGGTGCTCCCTTTCGGCCCGGTCGTAATGGTGAGAGTGTTGGGCGGCGCCGGGCGCATGAACCAGTAGGCGGCGCAGATGCCGAGGGCGGTCACCAGCAGTACCGGGAGCACGGTAAAGACGAGGTCCCGCAGTGAAACGCGAGTGAAGCGAGCAAAGGGCCTCATGGCTGACAATATCTTGATGTTCTCCTTCATAGAAAACAAACCTTTCTTAACGCACACGGAAAAGCAAAAAGCACACGGATAAAGGCAGATTTTTATGCTTAAGGTTTATCCGAGTTTATCCGTAGATGTTTCCGATTTGATCCGTGTGCAACGCCTTTTGCGATATACCTACTTTAACTTTAAGTCCTTTTTTACCGACTTGACGAACTTGCCGAAGTCCTTATCCTTCTTTCTCTTTTCCGCGTACGACATCTGGTGGAATTCGGACTCTTCGGTGAGCTTCAGGTAGTTCTCCAGGTGCTCCCTGCTTAGTGCGCCGGACTGCACGGCCTCGACGACAGCGCAACCGGGCTCGCCGGTATGAGTGCAATCCCGAAAACGGCAGTTGGATGACAGGGCAGCGATGTCGGAATGGCTCCCCTCCAACCCTTCCGCCGCTCCCATGATGCCGAACTCGCGCATCCCCGGGTTGTCGATCACGAGAGCACCAGACTCCAGGCGTATCAGCTCCCGCCGTACCGTGGTATGCCGCCCTTCCCCGCTTCCGCTGACGGCCTTCGTTTCCAGCTTTTCATTTCCGATCAACTGGTTGATCAGCGTGCTCTTGCCAACGCCCGACGAGCCAACGAAGCAATAGGTCTTCCCGGGGAGCAACAGTCGGGTCAGCTCATCCACTCCCTCCCGCGTAATATTGCTCAGCGTGAGTATCGGCGCGGTGATACCGGCAGAGCGTATTTCGCCGATCTGCTCGGCGACGACAGCAGGATCAACCAGGTCCGTCTTTGTGAGCAGAATGCATGGCTCAGCCCCGCCATCCAGCACCATTACGAGGTAGCGCTCCAATCGGTTCACATTGAAATCGAAGTGGCACGACTGGACGATCACCACATAGTCCAGGTTGGCAGCTATCATTTGGTATTCGATGCTGATTCCGGCGGACTTTCTGCGCAGCAGCGTCCTTCGCTCCAAAAGGGAGCGGACCAAGGCCACGTCGTCACCCGGCGCCTTCTCCAGGCAGACCCAATCGCCCACACAGGGGAGCTCATGGGAGAGGTGATGGCGGTGCAGATAACTCCCTGCCACTTTCCCCCGGAAAGTATGCGACTCATTCACAAGCAACAACTGGTCTCGATCCACAGCCGCAACGCGGGCGATACTGCCCACGGCCATGTCTTTCGCCTGCTCCTCGAACCAGTCGCTCCAGCCCAGTTGATTCAATTCGATGTGCTTATTCATGAATTTCAGCCTCCCTGAGACAAACGAGATCGAAACAGGAGAGATCAGTCTTGTGTAACATAGATTAACTTGCTCGGGTCAAAGCCAAGTGCCGCAGCCTTTGCAACCAATCGGTCTTTTACCTCTGTCTGCATTGCAGGAGTTCTCGACAGAATCCATAAGTACGACTTGTCGGGGCCGCAGACGAGAGAATATTGGTAGTTGTCGTGGTCGAGATCCATGATCACATACGAACCGTAAAAAGGTCCGAAGAAAGATACCTTCAGGTAACCTTTGCTCGGCTCTTCGACAAAATACGCCTTACCAACGGCTTCCTTCCACTTGTTCTTCTCAGCTGAATAGCCGCGGTTTACCACATTCAGCCCGCCATCCTCCCGCAGCGTATATTCAGCGGAGACCCGTGTCAGGCCACGTTCAAAGGAATGATCCAGACGAGCAATTTCATACCACTTCCCCAGATACCTGTGAACATCGAAATTATTAACAGGTTTCACATTTTCAGGTATTCCCACGCAACCCGTGAAGAGCAAAGATAATAATAGCGATAGCTTTTTCATATCGATGTCCCCTCCGTTTCCTTGTCCGCAGCGGCTTCACGGCGCCTTCAGCATAATGTCCGAAAGTTCTTTTTCCCGCCAATCTTCCACCTGTTGACCTTCAATGTTGCTACACCTTCCAGTAAAAGAAGCTCGATACCATCAGAACTAGGAATCCCAAAACTATCTTCAACAAAAGCGCGCGCCAATTTGCTATTACTTCGCCTAGTGGCTTTCTTTTGTACGAAACTTCACTAAGTATGGTTCCAACAACCATAAAGCTGAATATAAATGCAAATGCTTTCAGTGGTCCGAGCATCTTTGAATCCTTACCAACATGGAATTCGTCTCATATATAAGAGTGTTCAACTTCCTCGCTGAACTACTTTGCGTTTCACATCACATTCATAAGTTACAGAAGTGACCTATGTCCCATCTCCTCATTAGGTGTCACGCTTGCTTTTCATTATCAGAAGAATCCCGTAGGCCCCTATTACTGCCTCTCCGACAATTACCCCTAAGGCTTGCCATCCTAACCGACTTCAGCGTGAGCGGCGGCTGAGCCTTCTGCCTCCACCTCTCTGGTTGGTTCTCTGCCTCAGGAGGGTAGAGCGTTTATAGACGTAGATGATGGCGCAAAGATCGGGCTTGCTGGACTTAACGACGTCCCTCATCACCCTTGCTCAAGCCACTTATAAAGCTAGATGATCTGATACGCCCGTCGCGTTCTGAATTGTTTGCGCCTTTTTCATCAGTAGATTTAATTTTGCCAATGCAGGTTTAAGCTCATCCGGTATAGCAACTTCACCGGAAAGAATTGTGTCAACTGTTGCTCCTTGTTGATACATTTCCTCGTGGAGAGAATCACGCCGCCAGCCGAGTAATAATTCTAGTCCGATCAATCCGAATGATAAGCCAGCTCCATCAGAGAAGCTCTCGGCATCTGAAATGGTCATTTGTTTTCGCCCCCAGACCAGAAAACTCGCCTCATTACTGAAGTTAAAATTAATCGATTTCTTTGCAAAGCCTACGGCATCTTCACGCTTTCTGAAAAGAAGAAGGCAATCAGCATTGTTTACTCCGAGATAGCCCAATCCGACGGTAACACCGGCAGCATTTAAAAAAGAGGGGGGACCGAATTCCTTTTTGACAGGATCTTTCACGAAGACCGAGGCAGACCAGCCGGTGGCGCCGAACCCACCCATTCCACCATTGACAAGCGACAGAAGAGCGACACCTTCAATGTCAGACAATTCGGAGAGACCACGATTGCTTGAAATACGTTCAATAGCTGCGACATCCCGGGTTGCCATATCTACTCCGGATATTCTGCTGGTGGCACAACCGGTAAAAAGCACCAGAATCAGAAAAAGCAACCCATTCTTAACAATCCGGCTTCCACCTTTTAGCATTACGATTCCTTTGATTGAGATATTCTACGGTCTTGGGGTGTAGGGCGGATGTCGGCAATCTATAGTCTCCGAGGCCGAAGGGGACGTCTATGTTGCCGCACGAAGCCTGAGGGTTAAATCTTGTTGCTTGTTGAGATTCTAGACCTGCCCTGTAGGGCAGCCTAATTCTTCAGTAACCTTATGCCAGGGTCATTGACAGCAAACACTCCGGGAATGAGGCCATCAGACCATCTGCAAGTCACATATGCGCCTATAGCTTTGTGTCCTTGAGCTACTATCCAAAGCGATATATCGTAAGTTCCAGTCCCGAAATTACTTGTTTGATAATATTTTTCCACAAGGTCGTATCTAAGAAGTAACACCTTTGACCCAGCATATGGTGACAAGTCAAAACCGGCCCTTTTCAACACAGACTGTTTGAGCCCCCAGTTTGGACCGCTCAGTTTTTGTGGTAGGAAGATTTCCTGTGTGCTGGACGTGCCTACGATATGCAAATTGTATTTTTGAATTATATCAAGCCCGATTGGCCCACTTGTTGATGAGAAAGAGGAAGAGGGGCCAAAAAGCAGGATGACCGCGACGAACAGAGAAATAAACCAAGACATTTTCATCCGGACGCTCCGTTGTATGTTTCACATGGCGGGACAGCACCTACCAGACCAGCTAAGCCCTAAAATTAGCCCGCAATATATAGACATCTCTTATCATTGTCAAAGGCGAATGGGGGCGCATTCGTTGACAAGAATTGACGTTCCGTATATAAAAGTGTGCTTCAGGAGGGCTCTCAATGGCCGATGGCGCTGCAACTACGAAACTTGCCGAAATCATCCTCAACCGCATCCGCACCAGCGGGGACATCACCTTCGCTTCCTTCATGGACGCGGCTCTGTACGAGCCGGGCCTCGGATACTACACCTCGGCAGGCCGCAAGGTCGGCGCTGAGGGGGACTTCTACACCAGCATGAACGTCCACAGCGCTTTCGGACGGCTCATCGCCCGCGAGATCTGCCGCTTCTGGGAACAGCTCGACTCCCCCGCCTCTTTCACCATCGCCGAGGCGGGCGCGGGCGGGGGCCAACTGGCGCAGGACATACTGGACGGCATCAGCGAGGAAAGGCCTGAGTTCTACCGCGCCCTCACCTATCGCCTCATAGAGAAAGAACCTTCCCTGCAGCAGGCCCAGGCCGCGCGCCTGTCGCACCACGCCGACAGGCTCGCCTGGAGTTCCCCAGACGAACTCGCAGCAGGCACGCTCTCCTTCACCGGCTGCATCATCTCCAACGAACTGTTCGACGCCATGCCGGTGCACATCGTGGAGCTGACCGAGGCGGGTCTGCGGGAAGTCTACGTATCCGCCAACGACAAGGGCTTCGTCGAGAGGCTGCTCCCACCGTCCACCCCGGAACTGGAAAAGTACCTGCGCAAGTACGATGTAGCGCTTTTGCCGGGGCAGCGCGCGGAGATCAACCTCGCAGCCTCCGGCTGGATCGCCCAGGCGGCGGCCACGCTCACCCGCGGCTTCGTGCTCACCATCGACTACGGCTACCTCGCGGGGGAACTGTACGCGCCGCAACGAAGAAACGGGACGCTCCTTTGCTACTACAAGCACTCCACCAACGAGAACCCCTACCAGCTGGTGGGTGAGCAGGACATCACGACCCACATCAATTTCAGCCAGCTCATCGTCGACGGCGAGGAGGCGGGGCTCAAGAAGGCGTGGTACGGAGAGCAGTACCGCTTCCTTCTCTCCGCGGGGCTCATGGAGGAGCTGATCAGGCTGGAGGCGCAGGCGAAAGACGAGCAGGAAAGCCTCAAGCACCGGCTGGCACTCAAGAAGCTGATGCTTCCCGAAGGTGGGATGGGCGATACCTTCAAGGTGCTGATCCAGTCCAAGGGGGTCGACAACCCGCAGCTTCTCTGCATGAGGAAATGGGGGATGGGGCTGTGACCTCGCCGCTCCCGCGCCCGGAGAGCCTGAAGGCGATCGTCTTCGACCTGGACGGGACCCTCTACCGGGACGACCGGCTGGGCGAAGAGGTGAGCCAGAGTGCTATCCGCTACGTGGCAGCGCTACGGCAGGTAGGGATGGCCGAGGCCGAGGCGATGCTGCAGCGTGCCCGCGCCAAGAGCGGAGACGGCGGCACCCTGAGCCGAGCCGTGGTGGCGCTCGGGGGGAACCTCCCCGAGATGCACCGCAGGTTCGCGCTCGATATACATCCGGAAGAATTGCTGAAAAAGGACGAGCGGGTGCCAAAGCTACTGAAGCTTTTGGCTACCCGCTTCCAACTCTACCTCTATACCAACAACAACCGTGACCTCTCCGGGCGCATCATGGCCCAGCTGGGCGTCACCGGCCTTTTCCGGGATATCTTCACCATTGAAGATTACTGGCTTCCCAAGCCGGACCCGAAACTCATCACCGACATTCTCACCAAGATCGACGCTAAACCTGCCGAAGCTCTCTTCGTCGGCGACCGCTATGAAGTCGACCTTTCCGTTCCCAAATCCATCGGCTGCCCTGTCTTCGAAACCAAAACAGTTGAAGAACTGCTGACGCTCGAACAATTGGCTCATTGACTGGCAAACCGCGTCAGCTAGAATACTTGACACGTGATGCCGGCAGTGTCTCTTTTGCGCGTTCGGCAAGAACTCAAAAAGGCGAAAGGAAGAAGACGCTATGAGTGAAAGTAGAAAGTCTATGCTGGATGCACTGATGCTCGGGATGGAGATGGAGAAGGAAACGTTCGACTTCTATGTAGACGCGGCACACAAGACTTTCAATCCCGAAGGCAGAAGGATCTTCAGGTGGCTCGCCGACAGCGAGGAGACTCATTACCTGAAGCTCGCCGAAATCTACAAGGCTCTTGACGCTGGCGGAAGCTGGGTCTTTTACGCAGGCTCAACCATCGAACTTGCCCCCCCTGGCGGAGAGCCCCCAGTAGGTTTCGAGACCGGGGACGTCGAGGCGCTGCGCCTGGCCCTGGAAATCGAGCAGAAAGGGATCGACTACTTCGATGATTTGCTGGGCAAGACCACCGACCCCGTCGGCAGAACGATGGTGGAGGCCCTGCGCCGCGAGGAGGAAGAGCACCTGCGTGTGATCTCCGAGAAGCTGAATTTTCTGGAAGGGCGTTTCAGCTAGCCGCCTCTCCCCAAATAAGGAGCAGACATGGCAACACGACTCGAAAAAGACACCATGGGAGTGGTAGAGGTGCCGGAGGGGGCTTATTACGGGGCCCAGACCCAGAGGGCCGTCGCCAACTTCCCCATTTCCGGCCTGAAGCCGCACCGCGCGCTGGTCCGGTCCACGGTGAGGATAAAGAAGTGCGCCGCACGGGCGAACATGGCGACCGGCAGGCTCGACGCCGAGTTGGGAGGCGCCATCGTAAAGGCGGCAGACGAGGTCCTTTCCGGGGCGTTCGCCGACCAGTTCGTGGTCGACCCCTTCCAGGCCGGCGCCGGGACCTCGCACAACATGAACGTGAACGAAGTGCTGGCAAACCGCGCCGCTGAGATCCTGGGCAGCAAGCCCGGCGACTACTCGCGGGTCAACCCCAACGACCACGTCAACATGGCCCAGTCCACCAACGACGTCTTCCCGACGGCGATGCGGCTTGCCGCGCTGGAACTGGCCGAGCAGACGATGACGGAACTTTCCGCCCTTTCCGCTGCCTTTGAGCAGAAGGGTAAGGAGTTCGACGGGATACTCAAGTCCGGGCGCACGCATTTGCAGGACGCGGTCCCCATCCGCCTGGGGCAGGAGTTCGCCGCCTATGGCAAGGCCATAGCGAACAACCGCGCCGGCATCGAGCGGGCCCTTCCCGCCCTGAGGGAGCTGGGCATCGGCGGGACGGCGGTCGGCACCGGTTTGAATGCGGAGGAGGCCTTCATCGACGAAATCGTGCTGGGGCTCGCCCGCGAGACCGGGCAGGAGGTCAGCCGTGGCGGGAACCTGGTCGAGCGGATGCAGAACATGGACCCATTCGTCGCGCTCAGCTCCGCCCTGAAGGGAACCGCTCTCAACCTGATCCGGATCGCCAACGACTTAAGGCTTCTCTCCTCGGGGCCAAGGACCGGCTTGGGCGAGATCAACCTCCCGGCGATGCAGCCCGGCTCCTCCATCATGCCGGGGAAGGTGAACCCGGTCATGCCGGAGGTGACAACCATGGTCTGCTTCCAGGTGGTCGGCGCGGACCTGACCGTCGCCATGGCTGCGCAAGCGGGGCAGTTGGAGCTGAACGTGATGATGCCGGTGATCGCCTTCAACACGCTCTTCTCACTGGAGATACTGAAGAACGTGGTGCATCAGTTCACCACCTTATGCGTCGCCGGCATCAGCGCCAACGAGGAACGCTGCCGCAACTACCTGGACCAGTCGGTTGGGCTTGCCACCGTGCTCGCGCCCAGCATCGGCTACGCTGCGGCGGCCGAGGTCGCCAAGGAGTCGGCCAAAAGCGGCAAGAGCATCAGACAGGTGATACTTGAGCGCGGCATACTGACCGAGGCGGAACTGGACCAGGTACTGGCGCCCTTCCCGCTCACCACACCGGGCGTACACGGCAAGGGTTGAGTTCGCTGGGGGAGGGAGTATTAGACACACCTTTCTTTGCATTTCGCGAAAAAATCCTATAAACTCGTTCCTGTTGCTAACCCAGACCAATTGGAGGAGTAAATGACCGAAGAAGTAAAAGCAATTCTGGAACAAATCCGTCCCGCACTGCAGGCAGACGGCGGCGACGTGGAACTTGTTGAAGTTACGGAAGACGGCATTGTCAAAGTGCGCCTCGTCGGTGCTTGCGGCCACTGCCCCATGTCCACCATGACTCTCAAGATGGGGATCGAAAGAACCATCAAAGACAAGGTTCCCGGCATCAAGGAAGTAGTCGCCGTCTAACAGAGCGACTTCTTAGCCGCAATACCTGAAGCGCGGAAGTAATGCCATCGACGTTATTTCCGCGCTTCTTCGCTTATAGGAAAGGCAGGCTCGCTAACGATGACCAGCATCCGGCGAAAAAGAAAGCAGTTGCTGTTCCAAACGAAGAAGTTCTTCGACTTCTTCAGGAGGAACACGGAGGCTGTTTCCTTTGGTGGCAACCGCGCCACGCTGTATCGTTACGGCTCAGACTTTTTTCCCGCCCTCTTCGACGCGATCCCCAAGGCCACGACCAGCATCTGTCTTGAGTTTTACACCGTTGCCGACGACGAGACCGGCCGCCTGATGGCGGAGGCGCTCCTGGCCGCGGCGGCCCGGGGGGTGCGGGTTTACCTTTTGTACGACTACATCGGCTGTTTCGACACCCCCGCCGCCTTCTTCAAGAGGCTTTCAAAGGGGGGGGTCTGCTGCCGGGCCTTCAACCCTCCCCCCTTCCGCAAAGGACTCGCCTGGTTCGACAAGAGGGACCATCGAAAGCTCGCGGTCATCGACGGTTGGTGCGTCTTCACCGGCGGCATGAACATCGCCAACGTCTATTCGGGCCTCGGGAAGAAGCGTACCAAGTGGCGCGACGTCGGCCTGCGCATCGAAGGGGATGTGGGGCTGGAGCTTTTGAGGCTGTTCCAGGAGACCTGGACAGGGGAGTGCGGCAGCGCCCCCACCGGCTGCGATCCCGGCCCGCGGCCGGAGGTGGCCGGGGACGCGAAGGTCATGGTGATCAACGGCGGCCCGCACCACAAGCGGAGCTTCATCAGGAGCGCCTTCCGCGTCGCCATAGCCGGCGCCTCCGAGAGCGTCACCATAGCGAACCCCTACTTCGTCCCAGGTCCCCGGGTGATCCGCTCGCTTTTGCGTGCGGCGGGGCGCGGCGTGAGGGTGCGGCTGCTCCTGCCTCACAAAAGCGACGTCCCGCTGGTGCGCCTGGTCAGCAGGACCTATTACGCACAGCTACTGAAGAACGGCATCGAGATCTGCGAGATGAACTCCGCCGTCTTGCATGCAAAGGTGCTGCTCATAGATGGCAGCTGGACCATGGTCGGCTCCGCCAACATGGACCTCAGGAGCTTCCACCGCAACTACGAGTTGAACGTCGTCGTCGACAGCCAGAATTTCGGCGCACAGGTTGAGCAGATGCTGGAATTCGACCTGGCCGGCGCCCGCCGCATCGTCCTGCACGAGCACGAAAAGCGCGGATGGTCGGTACGCGTACTGGAGCGGCTTTTCAGTCCAGTAGCTTGGTTTTTGTAATTTTGATTAGCAGGAAAAGCAAATCCCCCCTGTCCCCCCTTCGCAAAGGGGGGAACGTAAGGTCTCGTGCAACGCTTGGTGGGTAAATTTGCCCCAGTTTCAATCTACCCTTGCTACCCCCGGAGTCATTTAGATGATCAGTACCGATACACTCAAGCGGCTGGAGTTCGACAAGATACTCGATACGGTCGCCTCTTATGCACACTGCGACGCCTCCCACCTCGGGGCGCTATCCTTAAAACCTCTGGCAGAGCGGCAGGAGATCGAGCTCCGCCTAGGGCTCGTCGAAGAGGTGCGCAAGCTCACCCGGCTCGGCATAGCGCTAAAGCTCTCTGAGTTCGAGGACATCACCCCGCAGGTGAAAGCGGTCCGCCCGACCGGCGCCGTCATCTCGCCGCTGGAGCTGCAGCGCTTCATCCCGACGCTGCGGGTGATGGGCGCCATCGCCGCGCAGCTTGGCTTTCGCACCGACATCCCGCTGCTTCTCTCGCAGGCGGGCTCCGTCACCGGTTTCCCGGACCTCTTGAACCCGCTGGAGCACACGGTCAACGAGGAAGGTGAGATCCTCGACACTGCGTCGAGACTCCTGGCGGACATCCGCGGCCGCAAGAAAGGGCTCACCGCCCGCATCAAGAAGAGGCTGGAGGAGATCGTCCGCGAGCGCCACACCGCCATCTTCCTGCAGGACGACTTCATCACCCAGAGGTCCGGTCGCTGGGTCATCCCGGTGCGCATGGACTCGAAGGGAATGGTTCCAGGCGTCGTGCACGACGTCTCCAACTCGGGCGAGACCGCGTTCATGGAGCCCTTGGAGATCATCGGTCTTGCCAACGAGCTGGAGAACCTGGTAGCCGACGAGAGGGCCGAGGAGATCAGGATCGTCAGGCAGATCTGCAACTGGATCCGCGAGGACGCCGAGCAGATCCAGGAGCAGTTCGAGGCGCTGGTGCGCCTGGACATCCTCAACTGCATCGCCGCCTTGAGCGACAAGCTCAAGTGCGAAACCCCGGTGATCTCGGCCACCCCTGCCATACTGCTGAAATCTGCGCGCCACCCGATCCTCACCCTGCTGGGTAAGGAGGTGGTACCCCTCGACCTGGAGATTGCCGCAGAGAACCGGGTCATGGTGGTCACCGGCCCCAACACCGGCGGCAAGACCATCGCCATCAAGAGCGCCGGGCTTCTCAGCGTCATGGCACTTTGCGGCATGCCGGTCCCTGCGCTTCCCGGCACCGTGCTCCCCCTGGTGCGGAGCATACTGGTGGACATCGGGGACGAGCAGTCGATAGAGGAGAGCCTCTCGACCTTCTCCGCCCACATCTCGAAGATCTCCAGCATCATCGAGGAGGCCGACCAGGGCGCGCTGGTGCTCCTGGACGAGCTGGGAACCGGCACCGAGCCGGGCCAGGGGGCGGCCATCGCCTGCGCCGTCCTGAAAGAGCTGCAGAACCAGGGGGCGCTCGTCGTCGCCACCACGCACCTGACCGAGATCATCGGCTTCGTGCAGCGCGAACAGGGGATGGTGAACGCCGCCATGGCGTTTGACCGCGACAAGCTGGCGCCGCTCTACCGGCTGGTGGTCGGGGAACCCGGCGAATCGCACGCCCTCGAGATCGCCAGCCGCTACGGGCTTCCCGAGCGCGTGGTGCGCTTCGCCCGGGGTATGATCGGGACCATGGAGGCCGATTTCCACGCCCTTTTGCGCGACCTGAAGGAGAAGAGGGCCCAACTGGAGGGCGCCTTGGCGGACATGGCGGAGAGGGAGGAAAAGGTCGCCCGCGCCGAGCGCAACCTGGTGGACAGAAGCGAGGAGGCGGCCCAAATGGTGAAGGACGCCAAGGAAAAGGGATACCTGGAAGCGCAGCAGATCATCTGGAAGGCAAAGCGCGACGTTGCCGCCCTTTTGGAAGAGGCCAAGCGCGAGAAGGCCAAGACGCGGGAGGCGAAGGAGAAGCTGGACCAGGCGGCGAACGAGGTGGAAAAGGCGCTGGAGGAGTTGCACCCCGAGGAGAGCGTGGATCCGGAAAAGGTGGCTGTCGGGGACGTCCTCTTCGTCAAGCCGCTCAACTGCGACGCCACCGTCCTCGCCATCGATACGCGCGCAGGGAAGGCGCGGGTACGCGCGGGGAGCATGGAGATGGAGGTGCAGGTCGCCTCTCTGCTAAAGCCCAAGGGCAAAGAGCCGAAGAAGGTACAGAAGCGCCGCGAGAAGCAGCAGGCCAAGGAGCAGGAGCAAGCGGAACCCGCCTCCACCATCAACCTTTTGGGTATGCGGGTGGAGGAGGCGATCGGTGTCCTGGAACCGTTTTTGAACCACGCGGCGCTGGACCGGATCTCGGAGCTGCGCATCGTCCACGGCAAGGGTACCGGCGCCCTGATGAAGGGGGTGCGAAGCTACCTGGCCGACCATCCGCTGGTAGCCTCCTTCCGCACCGGCGAGCGGTTCGAGGGGGGTGACGGGGTGACGGTGGTGACCCTGCGTTAAATCCCCCTAAATCCCCTTTTCCAAAAGGGGGACTTTCCACGACCCCGGAGGTCATGATGATCATCTCGACCATAGCGGCCATGTCTGACAACAGGGTAATCGGGGCGGACGGCAGGCTCCCCTGGAATATCCCCTCCGACCTGACGCGCTTTCGCTCCATCACCATGGGGCATGCCGTCATCATGGGGAGGAAGACCTACGAGTCGATAGGGCAGCCCCTCGTCGGGCGCCGCAACATCGTGCTCACTAGGAGGGGGTCGCAGATCGAGGGGTGCGAGATCGCCCGCAACCTCCACGCGGCTATCGCCGCGGCTGAGGGCGAGGAGGAGGTCTTCATCTGCGGCGGCGGCGAAGTCTTCGAGGAGGCGCTGCCGCTTTGCCAGAGGGTCTACCTGACCATCGTCCACGGCAACTACCAGGGGGACGTCTTATTCCCCGAGCTGCCTGCCGGGTTCGTCGAGCTGCACCGGGAGGAATTCCCAGACACCACCCCCCCTTCCTCCTTCGTGGTCATGGAGAAGGTGGAACGGGTCGAGGCGGGGGTGGACGCCCAGCAGCTGCGCCGCAAGGGACGGGAGGCGCTGAACCGCCAGCTCTTCTTCCTCGCCCGGCGCTGCTTCGAACAGGCACAGACGCTAGAGGAGAACCCGGAAACCGCCTCCGACCTGGCCTTCAGCCTGATCAAAAGCGGCGGCGAAGCGCGCCAGGCGCGGGAAATGGCGGAAAAGGCGCTGTGGCAAGAGCCCAAGAACATCCGCATCATCCTCAACACCGGCAGGGTGCTGATCCTCTCCGGCGACAAGAGCAAGGGTCTCGACACGCTGCGCAAGGGGGTAAAGGCGGGAGGCGGCCCGGAGTTCCTGGCCGAGCTGGCGCGCTGCGGCACCAGGAAGCTCCAGCCCATCAAGTCCCTGCCGAGAAGCCACCCGCTGAACCGGTACCTGGGGCTCATGCTGCACCGGATGAACCTCAAGTAGAGGAGCTTCCTGCTCCCACCGCTCCCCGCTTGACTTGATCCTGCGGCCGATGTACCTTCGACCGATGCGAAAAGCCGAGGCAGAGGGCATAGTGCTGCGGCTCACCGACTTCGGTGAGGCCGACCGGATCGTCACCTTCTTCACCCTGGAACAGGGGAAGCTGCAGGGGGTGGCGCGCGGGGCCAAGCGGAGCAAGAAGCGCTTCGCCGGGGCCCTGGAGGCGTTCGCACACCTGAAGCTCCAGCTGCAGCTGGGAGGAAGCCTCACCACCCTCTCCTCAGCCGACATCGTCAGCATCTTCCCCGGCATCCGCGCCGACCTCGTCAAGATAGGATGCGCCGCATATGCCTGCGAACTGGTGGAGCGGCTCACCCCCGACGAGGAGCCGGCTCCCCGCCTGTTCCGCCTCTTGTACTGCTACCTGGAAAGGCTGGACCAGGCCCCCCCCTCCCCTTCGGACCGTCGCTTCTTCGCCGTGAACCTCCTCAAGATACTCGGTTACCAGCCCGACCTGCGGGTCAGGGGGATCTCGGAGGAGACCGCCCGCCTGCTGGCGCTCGCCATGCAGACCGGACGCTTCGGCGCCATATCGTTCCCCGAGCCGCTGCTTCGAGAGGCGGACCTCCTTTTGAACCCCGCCATCGACCTGCACCTGGACCGGGAACTGAGGTCGCTCGCCTTTTTGAAGGAGGTCGGGGGGTAGCAAAACACCCTAAAGGCAAATCCCCCCTGTCCCCCCTTCGCAAAGGGGGGAATGTTACGGCGCGCAGGCCCTTCGCAGAGGGGGGAACTTTAGTTCGCGTGCAAGCGCCTGACAGGCACCACACAATCAGGTTTGACCGAATTCCAGGAACCACATCCCAGGTAACAGGAAGCGCCGGATAAACCAAATTTGGTTGACCGCCGGGGCGGATGCAGGTACTATCCGACGGCTGTACTGCGCCATCGGACTGCCGTCCGCGCTGCACTACAGGCAAGGGTTACTGTCACTTCGAGGTCTCGCATGAACGCAACGGACATGAGAAAATTGCCCCCGCAGAGCATTGAGGCGGAGATGTCCATCCTGGGGGGGATCCTGGTGGACAACGAGGCGATCAACCGCGTCCTCGAGATCCTGGTGCCGGACGACCTGTACCGGGAGAGCCACCGGAAGATCCTGCGCGCCATGATCGAGTTGAACGAGCGCGGGGAGCCGTGCGACCTGATCACCATGACCACGATCCTCAGGAAGAAGGGGGAGCTGGAAGAGGTCGGCGGCGGGGCCTACCTGGCGACGCTGGTGGACTTCGTCCCCATGGCGGCCAACATCTCCTACTACTGCAAGATCGTGAAGGAGAAGTGGCTCACCAGGAAGCTCATCTCCGCCGCGACCGACATCGTCAGCAAGGGGTTCGAGGACAAGGTCGACACCGAGGAACTCCTCGACGCGGCCCAAAAGGTGATCTTCGAGATCTCCGAGAACAAGATCCGCCCCGCCTACTACCAGGTGAGCGACATCCTCAAGGACACCATCAAGAACATCGAGCTCCTCTACGAGAAGAAGGAGCTGGTGACCGGCGTCCCGACGGGGTACACGGACCTGGACAAACTCACCGCCGGTTTCCACGCCGGCGACCTGGTCATCATCGCCGGGCGCCCGGCGATGGGAAAGACCACCTTCGCCCTCAACGTGGCCCAGTACGCGGCCATCGACGCCGACCAAGCCTACCCCGCCGCCGTGTTCTCGCTGGAGATGCCCAAGGAGCAGCTGGTGGAGAGGCTCCTTTGCTCCGTGGCGAAGGTCGACCTGAGTCGACTCAGAAGCGGTCACCTGGTGGAGAACGACTGGCCCAAGCTGATCAAGGCCGGCGGCAAGCTGCACGACGCGAAGATCTTCATCGACGACACCCCTTCGATCACCATCATGGAGCTACGCTCCAAGGCGAGGCGCCTGAAGGCGGAGCACAACATCGGGCTCATCGTCATCGACTACCTGCAGCTCATGCGCGGCGGTGCGAACCCCGAAAGCCGGCAGCAGGAGATCTCCGAGATCTCCCGGTCGCTCAAGGGACTCGCCAAGGAGCTGAGCATCCCGGTCATCGCCCTCTCGCAGCTAAACCGCGGACTGGAACAGCGCTCCGACAAGCGCCCGATGATGAGCGACTTGAGGGAATCCGGCGCCATCGAGCAGGACGCCGACATCATCATGTTCGTCTACCGCGAAGAGGTGTACGAGAAGGATAAAGAGGACCTCAAGGGTAAGGCTGAGGTCATCATCGGCAAGCACAGGAGCGGCCCGACCGGAACGGTTCATCTCGCCTTCCGCGGCGAGTTCACCCGCTTCGAGAACCTGAGCAGCCGCGACGATTACTAACGCAGCTTAAGCGCCCCTCCGTTTTCCCCTCATCAGGGCACGGCGGTGCTGGCGCAAAACGTTTCATGGCGACTACCCTCCCTCCCACGACGGGCGGATGAAGGGCTGGCGCCATGCATGTGCGGAGGGCAACAGAGCCCCCGCGCCTATTTTCAACCAAGAAAGGAAACTAAATGAGCAGGTACAATGCAATGCGGGAAATCCCCGCTACTGCCGGATTCAAGGAAGGGGACGTATTTTTTCTCTGCGGCGAGCTCTTCGGCCGCGGCTACGCCAACGGCATCGTCGACGAGGCGAGGGCCAAGGGGATGACCATCATCGGGGCAACCGTCGGCAGGCGCGACAACGACGGGACCCTGCGCCCGTTGAACGCCGAGGAACTCGCAGCGGCGGAAGAGAACCTGGGCGGCAAGATCATCAACATCCCGCTCGAGGCGGGCTTCGACATGGAGCCGGGGAGCGACGGCATCGCCCCGGTGGACAGGTTCAAAGGGGTGAAACCGGACGACTGGGCCTCGGTGAAACTGGACCAGGCAGAGGTTGAATTCTCCAAAAAGCGCGGCACCGAGCGCTTCTGCAAGAACCTTTCGGCGGTAGTCGCCGAGCTGGAGAAGATGCTCCCGGCCAAGGGAAGGCTTCTCGTGGTGCACACCATGGCGGGCGGCATCCCCAGGGCGCGCGTTTTCATGCCGATCCTCAACAAGCTCTTCAAGGGGCAGGGAGACCGCTTCCTCTCCTCCGAAGCGTTCTGGAACTCCGACATGGGGCGCCTTTGCGACGCGAGCTTCAACGAAGTGACCGCCGACACCTTCCGCTACCTGATCGACGCCACCGCTGGCCTCAGGGACAAGCTCGAAGTGACCTACGCGGCCTACGGCTACCACGGCACCGGCGTGCTCATCGACGGCGTCGTCACCTGGCAGTCCTACACCCCCTACCTGCAGGGTTGGGCGAAGATCCGCCTGGAAGACATCGCCATCGAGGCGTGGGAAAAAGGGATCAAGGCGACCGTCTACAACTGCCCCGAGATCCTCACCAACTCCAGCGCCCTCTTCCTGGGCGTCGAAAACTCCCTCTACCCGCTGATGGACGCGCTCAGGGCCGAAGGAGAGCAGAAGATCCTCAAGGAGTGCGAGGGGCTCTTGAAGGAAGGGGCAACGGTCGACACGCTGCTCGGCATCGCCAACACCTACCTCACCTCGGAGCTCGTCACCAGCACACGCGACTTCGACAGCTGGCCGCAGCACAACAAGCCGCAGCAGCAGGAGTACATGCTGAACGTGTCGGCTGAGCTGATCAGCCTGAACGCCGACCCGAAGGAGATCGTCTGCGCCGTCCTCTCCAAGGGTGTGTTCCAGGGCGTAGGGAAGCTGATGTTCGACAGCTCCTGGGAGCCCAAGGCCCCGGTGTTCTGGCTGAACCACGACGTGATCGCCAAGACGCTGGCGAAGATGTAGTAAGGGACGTAGGGGTGAGGGAAGTGGCATTCGGCCCTCACCCTGTCCCTCCCCCAGAGGGGGAGGGGACGCCAGGTTTCGCGAAATTCCCTGATGGAATACTTTTCATAGGGATTCGTGCTGCCGGGCTCACCAGAAGTTATGCAATGTGATGACGGGGGGGGGAAGTGGCAAGCAAGGTTCTGCTCGTTGACGACGTGAGCATGTTCATCGAACTGGAGAAGGACTACCTGCAGCTCTCAGCCGTCACTGTCTTGACCGCGCGCGACGGCGAGGAGGCGCTCAGGATCTGCCGTCTGGAGCGGCCGGAACTAGTCTTCATGGACCTGCACATGCCGCTCATGAACGGGGCCGACTGCTGCCGGGAGATCAAGCGGGACCAAAGGCTGTCGACCGCCGTCATCCTGATCACCTCCGAGGGGAAGGAGGAGGACCGGCAACTCTGCCTTCGGGCCGGGTGCGACGGCTTCCTCACCAAGCCCCTGGACCGCCACGCGTTCCTCGAGGCGGCCCGCAAGCTACTCCCCGCCATCGACCGGCGCGACCGGAGGGTGAACTGCCGCTTCAACGCCAAGTTCCGCGCCTTCGGCCTCACCCTTTCGGGGTTCGCCTCCAACCTGAGCCAGAACGGCATGTACGTCGCCGCCGACGCGGATCTGGAGGAAGATGCCGTGGTAGAGCTGATCTTCGCCCTCCCCGAGCCCTTCGGTACCATCATCCAGACCAGGGCGCGCATCGCCTGGCAGAACAGCTCCAAAAACAGGAAGAAACCGGCGCTGCCGCCTGGCTTCGGCGTGGAGTTCCTCTTCATCTCCGAAGACGAAAGGGAGCAGATCGGCCGCTTCGTCGACAGCCTGGATAAGGTCAGCGCACGAGTTTAGAGAGCTTCTTGAACTCCTCGGTGCCGGCCACGCGCAAAAGCTGGAAGAGCACCGACTCGGTCGAGGTCATCACCACCCCTGCCGCCGTCATGGTCTTGATGGCGATCTCCCAGTTCTGCTTGCGGCGGCTCATCACCGCATCGCAGACCAGATGCACCACGTAACCGCGTGACAAAAGCTCCAGCGCGGTCTGCAGCACGCAGACGTGGGTCTCCATCCCGACCAGTATCACCTGCCGCCGCCCGTTTTTCTCCAACGCCTCCAGAAAGCCCTCACCGCCACAGCAGCTGAAGGTCATCTTCTCCAGGCTCGCCGCCGGGAGTTTCTCCTTCAGTACCGGGATCGTCTCGCCCAGCCCCTTCACGTACTGCTCGGTAGCGAGCGCCGGGAGGCCGAGCTCCGCCGCCGCATCCAGCAGAATGGAGATGTTGCCGGTGAGCTTTGCCAGCACCTTCTCGTCCATCGCCCGGCAGAGCTTCTCCTGCACGTCGACCACCACTAGCTGCGCGCTTTCTTTTTCCAGAAAAAATCTCTCCATCAGGGTCATGGTAACTCCTTATCATGTTCTCCCTACCCTGGCGGGCCTGCGCGCCGCAGCGCTTCGGTCCGCGAAGGCGGGAGGGGGTAAGTTGCCAGCTCTATTCCTTGCGCAGCTCGATCCCGAGCTCGGTGATCTTTTTCCTCAGGGTGTTGCGGTTGATGCCGAGGATGTCGGCGGCGCGGACCTGGTTGCCGCGGGTCTTCTCCAGGACGAAGCGAATCAGCGGCCGCTCCACCTGCTCCAGCACCATGGCGTGCACGTCGCCGCTCTCCATCTTCTCCATGTTGCTGAAACAGCCGCGCAGTTTCAGGTCGACGATCCCCTCCAGGGAAAGCTCCTCCCCCTTCCCTTCGCTCTGGCGGTTGCGCAGGCCGGGGAAATCGGAGGCGACCAAAAGCGGGTCCGGCGAGAGGATCACGCCCCTTTTGATGGTGTTTTCCAGCTCGCGGATGTTGCCCGGCCAGTTGTAGTTGGTGAGGAGCTTCATCGCGTCTGCGGAGCAGCGCTTCTGCGGCACCTCTAGCTCGGCGCAGATCTTGGTGAGGAAGTACTGCACCAGGAGCGGCACGTCCTCCTTCCTCTCCCTGAGCGGCACCAGCTGGATGGGGATCACGTTCAGGCGATAGTAGAGGTCCTCGCGGAACTGCTTGTTGCGCACGCTCTCCTCGAGGTCCTGGTTGGTCGCGGCCACCACCCTGACGTCGACCGGTATGCTCTGGTTCCCGCCGGTCCTGGTGATCTCCCGCTCCTGCAGCACCCTCAGGATCTTCGCCTGCAGGTCGAGCGGCATGTCGCCGATCTCGTCCAGGAAGATGGTGCCGCCGTTGGCCTGTTCGAACTTGCCGAGCTTCCTTTCGGTGGCGCCGGTGAAGGCCCCCTTCTCGAAGCCGAAGAGTTCGCTCTCCAGGAGCTCCTTCGGGATGGCAGCGCAGTTAAGCGGAATGAAGGGCTTGCCCAGGCGCTTCGAGTTGTAGTGGATGGCGCGGGCTATCAACTCCTTGCCCGTTCCCGATTCCCCCTGCACCAGCACCGTCACGTCGCTGGGCGCGACCTTGCCGATGGTCTTGTAGACCTCCCGCATGGCCGGCGAGTTGCCGATGATGGTCTTCTCCAGCTGGTAGCGGTCCTTCAGCTCCTCCTTGAGGAGCGAGACCTGGCTCGTCATCTCGCGCGCCCGGCTTACCTTCTCGACCACCGCGTCGACAACGCCCAGGTCGAAAGGCTTGGTCAGGTAGTCGTAGGCGCCCCGCTTCATCGCCTCGACCGCGTTCTTCATGCTCGCCTCGGCGGTCATGATCACGACGAAGAGGTCGCTGCGCTCCTCCTTCACCCGGTCCAGCAGCTCCAGCCCCGTCATCCCGGGCATCTTGATATCGAGAAGCGCCAGGTCGTAGACGTTTTGCTGGATCAGCCTGAGAGCCTCGTTGCCGTCGCGGGCAAGCTCCACGTTGTAGCCCTTTTTCCTGAGCGCCTTGGAAAGGACCCAGCGCATGCTCTCTTCGTCGTCGGCTACCAGAATGTTGTTGATCATAAAAACTCCTTAAAACCCGTTCAAGGTTCTACCCAGAACCTGTTCAGAGTTCAGAGTTAAAACCAAAACCTGTTCAACGTTCAGGGTTCAAAGTTCGTTGCGGGCACCGGTCACTGGCCTCCGCGATTTGCCTTGTCCGTTCGCTACAGGTGTAAGTCAGGGTGACCTAACCATGATAGGGGCGGCCAGTCGAACTTTGAACTCAGAACTTTGAACTTTTTTCTTATTGCACCAGCGGCAGCATGACCGTGAAGACGGTGCCGCGCCCGGCGTCGGAATCGACCTTGATCATGCCGCGATGCTCGGAAACGATCTTCTGACAGATGGCAAGGCCCAACCCGGTCCCCTGCGACTTGGTAGTGAAGAAAGGGGTGAACATGTTCTCCAGCACCTCGGCATCGATCCCCGGGCCGTTGTCGGCGATGTCGATGGCGACCATGCGGGCCCGCCGCTCCCCCTTCTGGGTCATGCTGTAGTCCGACAGCACCCGGCTGGTCACCTTGACCACGCCGCCGTTTCCCACCGCCTCCAGGGCGTTCTTGATCAGGTTCAGGAAGAGCTGGGTCAAAAGCGCCTCGTCCCCAAGGATGGGCGGGATGCTCGGGTCGAAGTACTGCTGCAGGTAGACCTCTTTCCCCTCGCTCGCGTTTTTCTGCAGCAGGACGATGTCGGAGAGGACCCGGTGCAGGTTCACCTTGGTGAGCTTCAGGCGCCCCGGTGAGGCGAGCGCGAGGAGCTCCTCGACGATGACGTTGACCCGCTGCACCTCCTTCAGCATCACCCGGATGTACTCGCGCAGGTCCTCGTTGTCGGGGAATTCCAGTTCGAGGAGCTGCGCCGCCCCCTTGATCCCACCGAGCGGGTTCTTGATCTCGTGGGCGAGCCCCGCGGCAAGCGCGCCCAGCGCCGAGAGGCGGTCCGCCTGGCGCACGGCCGACTCGAGCTCGCGCACGTTGGTCAGGTCGCGCAATAGGAGGATGGTGCCGATGCGCTCGCCGCACGCGCTTAAAAGCGGCGAGGTGCTGGCGCCGACCGGGAGGAGCTTTCCCCCGCGCTTGAGCACGATGTTCTCGTGGTCTGAGACCGACATCCCGGTCTCCACGGTCTTGGCGACCATGTCGTTCAGAGGACCTTCCCCTTTGAAGATCTCGCTGAAGAGAACGCCCATGGCCTGGCGGCGGGAAACGCCGGCCAGTTCCTCGGCGGCGGGGTTGATCAGCGTCACGGCTCCCTGGTTGTCGAGGACGATGACGCCGTCACCCACGCTGTCGATCACGTTCGCGTAGTAACTCTCCAGTTTCTCAGGCATCGAAGAACTCCTCCATGGCCCCGATCAATTCGGCGGTACTTTCGATTCGGTTCACGGCCGCGCGGAACTGCGCCGCACCCGGCAGTCCCTTCGAGTACCAGGAGAGGTGCTTGCGCATCTCCATGAGCGCCACCCGCCCGCCTGCGAACTCGGTGAAAAGCTCCAAGTGTCTGCGTGAGACCGCGAGCCTCTCCTTCACCGTCGGCGGAACCGGCTCCTCCCCGGCCAGAAGCGAGAGCGCCTCCCTGAAGATCCAGGGGTTCCCCATGGCGCCGCGGGCGACCATGACGGCATCGCACCCGGTCTGGGTCAGCATACCCACCGCGTCGGCCGCGCTGAAGAGGTCGCCGCTGCCGATCACCGGGATGCTGAGCGCGCTCTTCAGCTCGCCGATCCGGGACCAGTCCGCCTTCCCCTCGAACATCTGGGCGCGGCTCCTGGGGTGCAGCGTAACTGCGTCGCACCCCTCCTCCTGGGCGATTCTCCCCACTTCCATGAAGGTGTCGTCGCCGCAGACCCAGCCGGTGCGGATCTTGATGGTGAGGGGAAGCTTCGTCGCCTTCCTCACGCTTCTCACGATGCGCCCCACCTTCAGGGGGTCCTTCATCAGCGCGCTTCCGGCGCCGGTTCCCACCACCTTGCGCACCGGACATCCCATGTTGATGTCGATAAGCTCGCCGTACTCCTCCACCAGGCGCGCAGCCTCGGCAAGCATCTCCGGGTCGTCGCCGAAAAGCTGCATCCCGATGGGGCGGTCCTCGGCGCTGCTTTGCAACAGGTCGAAACTCTTGCGCCCTTCGCGGGTCAGGCCGTTCACGCTGACCATCTCGGTAAAGGCGAACGACGCCCCTCCCTCCCGGGAGATGATCCGCATCGGCAGATTGGTGATGCCCGCCATCGGGGCCAGAAATAGCTGATTCTTCAACACAAGTGGGCCGAGGGCCACCGTTTTTTGCATAGAACGATCGTTCCTTATCTGCCTAAAAAATGAGCAATACTAGCAATAAGGGATTGGAAAGGCAAGGTTTTTTTGGCGGCGGGAGCAACTAAGGGAGGCACCCTCATTTCAGGGGGTTAACGGCGGCGGAGCATCTCTTCGATCCCTTGCACCCCTTCCAGGGCGCCACAGGGAAGGGAGAGGTGCGGCGCGTGTATCTGCGGCTCGCGCGGGTTGATCCTGATGACGCGCGCCTTTGCCAGGGCGCCGATCCTCTCGCTGGCGGCGCGCACGGTGGGGATGGCGGTCCCGGCTCCCAGCTCCACCACCACGATCCTGCCTTGGCCGACACGGGAGAGGAACTGCCGGAAGCGCTCCTGCTGGCGCCCGGTGCGGTCTGAGATCCAGCCGTAATCGCCGAACATGAGGATGTTGGGGCGTGCGGCCGCACCGCAGCGGGGACAAAGCGGTACCCGGTCGGCCCGCATGGTCTCGGTGTCGATCCGGAATTGTTCCCGGTTTTCCCAGATGGTGTTGCTGCAGGGGCGGGTGCACTGGAGGTGATGGATCGAGCCGTGGAATTCCAGCACCGCGTCTGCGGCGAAACCGGCCTTCTGGAACTGGCCGTCCACGTTCGAGGTGGCGACGAAGCAATCGAGCCGGTAGCGTTCGGCCCACTGGAGCAGCTGCTGGAAACCCGGGTGCGGGACCGTCTCCCGGTAGAGGTTGGTGCGGTGGCCATAGAACCCCCAGCCGAAGCTGGGATCGCGCTCGAAATGTTCAGGGTTTGCCGCGTCGACGAAACTGATGCCGAGCCTTCGGTACAGGGGATACGCGGTCCAGAACCCCTGGTCGCCGCGGAAGTCTGGGAGTCCCGAATCGACCCCCATGCCGGCTCCGGCGGTCACAACCAGCGCCTGGGCCTGCGCCACGATTTCCGCTGCCTGTTCGAAACTCCTCGAGAGATCCATCGGCTCCTCCTAGATTCCCACCTTCACCGGCACCGGCTGCAGCGCCCGGACCAGCTCGGCGGGAGGCATGGAGACGAGGAAACCGCGGCTGCCGCCGTTGATGTAGATGAGCGGGAGCTCCAGGATGCTTTCTTCCAGGTAGACCGGCATCCGCTTCCTGGTGCCGAACGGGGAGGTCCCCCCCACAAGGTACCCGGAGTGGCGGTTGGCCGTCTCGGGGGTGCAGGGGGCTACGGCCTTCACTCCGATCACGCGGGCCAGCTCCTTCGTCGAGACCTGGCGGTCTCCGTGCATGAGGACCACGAGCGGGTTCTTGGCCTCGTCCTCCATGATCAGGGTCTTTATGACGCATCTCTCGTCTACGCCGAGCTCCCGCGCCGAGACGGCTGTCCCCCCCTTTTCCTCGTACTGGTAGGGGTGCTCGCCGTAGGCCACCCCTGCCTGCCGCAGCACGCGCACGGCGGCGGTGACCGGCGACTTTACCTTCGCCATGTTCAGATTCTCCTCAGGATGAATTGGCACTCACATGAAAAAGTGACTTGCCAGCTGCAAACATACCGGCTATAGATTAATATCACGTCAGCCGCAGCTTAACAACCGTGTAACTAGGGAAGCTTCCAATGCAAAACGACAATGGTCAGGTAGTTGCAAAGGTTCTGGTCATGGACGACGACGAAATGGTCCGTTTCGTCGCGGGCGAGACCCTGAAGAGGTACGGCTTTGAGGTCGAGTTCGCCATCGACGGGAGCGAGGCCGTCGAGCTGTACCGGGAGCGGCACCAGGCGGGGCGGTGCTTCGCAGCGGTGATACTGGATCTGAACATACCCGGGGGGATGGGTGGGCAGGAGGCGATGAAGCGCCTTTTGGAAATCGACCCTGACGCCAAGGGGTACGTGTCGAGCGGCCGCACCGACGACCCGGTGATGATAAATTTCAGGACCTTCGGCTTTGCCGGCACCATAGAGAAGCCCTACTTCTACCTCAACAAGCAGCTGATGGAAGAGTTCAGCAAGAGCCTGCGCGAGAACAGCTAGCATGCCGGGACTGGAAAACTACCGCGCCCTTTTGGAGCGCATCGACGAACTCTGCGCCCGGACGGTGCAGCAGTTCGCAGGGGACATCTCCTGCCGCGCCGGATGCGACGCCTGCTGCCGGCACCTCTCTGTATTCGCTGTGGAGGCCGCGGCACTCAGGGCGGCGCTGAAAAGCCGCCCCCCCGAGGAAGCCGACCGCATCCGCCGACTGGCCGCAACCGCCCCCTCCGGCCGCTGCCCACTGCTCCACGAGGGGCTCTGCCTGCTCTACGAGGCGCGCCCCGTGATCTGCCGCACCCACGGCCTGCCGCTCATGCTTACCCGCGAAGGGGAGAAAAGCATCGACTTCTGCCCCGAGAACTTCAAGGGCCTTTCCAGCATCCCCGGCAGCGCCATCATCGACCTCGAGCGGCTCAACACCATGCTCGCCGCCATCAACGCCCTGTACCTGCAGCAGTTTCCAGGTCCCGAGCGGCTCACCATGGCCAGTGCCCTGGCCCTCGCCGATTGACTTTTTCCCCGCTTCGCGATATACCGCCCACTTCAGCGGCGCGGACGACGCCGCCTCCGCCCCTCAACCCGACCCTCACCCCGGCCCTCTCCCAGAGTGAGAGGGGGGATAGACGAGTTAAGGGAGTTGGACAGAGGCGAGAGACGCCGCCGGCGCCGGTGCATCACATTTCAAAAAGGAGCTCTACACGCAGATGAAAATCAGCTACCAGACTTCAGGGAGCTGCGCCTCCCGCATCGAGATAGAGATCGACAACGGCGTGATCGTGGAGACCACGTTCGTGGACGGCTGCGCCGGCAACACCCAGGCGGTCGCCGCGCTGGTACGCGGCATGGAGGTGAGCGAGGCGGTCAAGAGGCTCAAGGGAATCGCCTGCCAGGGGGACACCTCCTGTCCCGATCAGCTGGCCCGGGCACTGGAGCAGGCACAGACCGGCAACATCCCATCGTAAAGGGGCGAACATGGAAATCTTCGGCGGCTTCATGATGATGATGTCCATCCTCGGGTTTTTCCTGGTGGTGATCTGGTTCCTGGTCCCCTTCCTGGTCCTCAGCATCAAGGGGAAAGTGGACCGCTCCCTGGTCCTTCTGGAGGAGATGGAGAAGCGGCTCGTGGCGATCGAGCAGACCCTGGCACTCTCCCGTAGGGTCGAAGCGACAGAGCCGCAACACCACCAGCATCCCCCAGCCACCCCGGAGCCGTAGCGCACCGTGGACCGGCCGCGCCAGCGGCCCAGGGCGGGGTTGCGGCGCAAGCGGCGATTGCCCCAAGCCCCGGACAGAAGCGTGACCGCGAACCCGGTCCGGCCGCCGCCAAACGCCTCCCGGCAAGGGCGCAAACCCGCCATAGTCCTTGCCAACTCTAATTTTTTTCATTATTATGTGCCGCTGTACGTCGGTCGCGGAGTAACCATTCCTAATGCGACGACACAGGCCGGGAGAGAAGACGCATGGGTTTACTTGAAGGGAAAAAGGCGCTGATTTTCGGCGTTGCCAACGACAAAAGCATCGCCTGGGCGGTAGCCGAGGCTTTCAGACGCGAGGGTGCCGAAATCGCCCTCGCCTACGCCGGAGAGAGCGTCGCCAAAAGGGTCATCCCCCTGGGCGAGAGCATCGGGGCCAGCATGTTTCTCCCCTGCGACGTGAGAAGCGACGAGGACATAGCAAGGCTTTTCGCCGACGTGGCGAAGCAGTGGGGCGGGCTGGACATCCTGGTGCACTCGGTGGCCTTCGCCAATAAGGACGAGTTGAAGGGCTCCTTCCTGAACACCACGCGCGAGGGTTTCGCCACGGCGCTCGACATCAGCGCCTACTCCCTGATCGCGCTGGCCAAGGAGGCCGCGCCGCTCATGCAAGGGCGGGGGGGGAGCATCATCGCCATGACCTACTACGGCGCGCAGAAGGTTTTCCCCAACTACAACGTCATGGGTGTCGCCAAGGCAGCGCTGGAGGCCAGCGTGCGCTACTTGGCCGAGGCCATGGGCCCTGAAGGGACCCGGGTCAACGCCATCTCCGCCGGCCCCCTGCGCACCCTCGCCTCGGCCGGCATCGGCGGCTTCGGCCAGATCGCCGGCCACGTGGCCGGCAAGGCGCCGCTTAGGCGCAACATCACCCAGGAGGACGTCGCCAACTCGGCGCTCTACCTCGCCGGCCCTCTCGCCGCAGGGGTCACCGGGGAGATCCACTTCGTCGACAGCGGCTACAACATCATCGGCCTTTAGGACAGGAGGCGCGCCATCAAAGGACTGCACGGTAATCTGACAGGGTTGAAGTCGAGCCAGGTAAAGCGGCTCGAAAGGCTGTACCGCCGCCGTGTGAAACCGGGCGAGGTGATCTCGCTGGAACTGGCCCGGGAGCTCTCCGACATCTCCCTGGAGATCAGGCGCCAGCTGGGCATCCTGGTGAGCCGCATCGGGGAGATCGCCTACGTCGTCGTCGGCGACGAGCGCGCCCTGATGATCCCGCACCTGGAGGATTACCCGCTTGGGCGCAGGCTTTTGCGCGGCATCCGCCTGGTGCACACCCACCTGAAAGGGGAGCCCCTCTCCGACGACGACCTGACCGACCTCTCGCTCTTGCGCCTCGACATGGTCGCGGCCCTGCAGCTTACCCAGAACCCGGACCGATTCTCTATCCAGACGGCGGCGCTGGTTCCCCCCGAGGGGCACCACCTCCCCTACCAGGTGGAGCCCTCTATACCCTTCGCCAAGTTCGACCTCGACTTCCGCTCCTTCGTCGAGACCCTGGAGCAGACCCTGGAGCGCGGCCTCAAGGAAGGGACGCTGGTCGCCACGGGGCAGGAGCGCGGCATCCTCATCTCGGTGACCCAGCGACCGATGGAAGAGGCGGTCGACTCCATGGAGGAACTGAAGGAGCTCGCCAGAACCGCCGGGGTCGGTGTCCTCGACACCGTGATCCAGCGCCCCAAGGAGTTCAACCCCCGCTACCTCCTGGGGGAGGGGAAGATCCGCGAGGTGCTGATCAAGGCGCTGCAGTTCGGCGCCACCATGCTGGTCTTCGACCAGGAGCTCTCCCCGGCCCAGGTCCGCTCCATCTCGGAGCTCACCGAACTGAAGGTCATCGACCGCAGCCAGCTGATCCTGGACATCTTCGCTAGGCGCGCCACGAGCCAGGACGGCAAGGTGCAGGTGGAGCTCGCCCAGCTCAAGTACCTTCTCCCCAGGCTGATCGGCCGCGGCGTGCAGATGTCGCGGCTCATGGGGGGGATCGGCGGGCGCGGGCCGGGCGAGACCAAGCTCGAGGTCGACCGCAGGCGCATCAGGGACCGCATCGCCCATCTGGAGCGGGAGCTGAAGGAGCTCTCCAACGGCCGCTACCAGCGCCGCCAGAAGAGGGTGAAGGCCGGGATCCCCATCATCTCCATCGTAGGCTACACCAACGCCGGGAAGTCGACGCTCTTGAACACGCTCACCCGTAGCGAGGTGTTCACCGAGGACCTCCTTTTCGCCACTCTCGACACCTCCTCGCGCCGGCTCCGCTTCCCCATGGACCGCGAGGTGATCATCACCGACACGGTCGGCTTCATCCGCAGCCTCCCCAAGTCGCTCCTTGGCGCGTTCAAGGCGACGCTCGAGGAGCTGAAAGACGCGGACCTCCTGATCCACCTGGTGGACTGCAGCAACCCACGCTTCGAGGAGCAGATCGTCCAGGTGGACGCAATCCTCGCTGAGCTGGAGCTCTCGCAGAAGCCGAAGCTTCTGGTCTTCAACAAGGCGGACCTCCTCCCGGAACTCAAGAAGGGGGACCCACTCGCGTTCATGAAGGTGCGCCAGGTAGGCCGCAGGTACGGCGCCATCACCATCAGCGCCGGCGACCGCAAGAGCCTGGAGCCCCTTTTAAAGGAGCTGCAGCAACGTTTCTGGCACGACGTCGAGGACTACCAGGCGCCGGGACAACACCACGACGAGTTCGAGGAGTAGCCAACGTAGAGAAAGGCGCCCCCCCTTCCGCTTCCTGGCGCGATCCCCCCTGCTGCCGCGGGGGGCCTTCAACGGCAGTCCCTCCGAAGACAGATCCCCACAGACAGGAACCATAGCAAATGAACAACCAAGCCATCATCTACGCGCTGGACCTCCTCGGTACGGTCGCCTTCGCCGCCTCGGGAGCGCTTGCGGGAGTGCGCCGCGGCATGGACCTATTGGGGGTCATCGTCCTTGGCATCGTCACCGCGACCGGCGGCGGCGTGATCCGCGACGTCCTTTTGAACGACACCCCGCCTTTTTGCTTCAAGAACGAGCTCTACCTCTACCTGGCCGTGACCGCCTCCGTTGTCGTCTTTCTCACCCCCAGGAGCTTCGAGAGGATGAACCGGGCCATGCTGCTATTGGACGCCCTGGGGCTTGGGACCTTCCTGGTCATCGGCACCTCGAAGGCGCTCCAGTTCAACCTGGGGCTCATGGGGTCGATCATCATGGGGGTTATGACCGCCACCTGCGGGGGGCTGGTGCGCGACCTTTTAAGCAACCAGATCCCGCTCATCCTGCAGCGCGAGATCTACGCCTCGGCCTGCGTGGTCGGCGGCGCCCTCTTCTACTTCCTGCATTTCACCGAACTCCCCAACACGGTGAACCTCACCGTCTCCGCCGCCACCGTGATCCTGATCAGATGCGCGGCTATCATCAAGGGATGGCAGTTGCCGCGCGGGCAGGCGCTTTGAGATGAAGCAAAGCGCCGGGCTCGTCATGTACCGGTTCAAAGAGGGGCGACTGGAACTTTTCCTGGTGCACCCCGGGGGGCCTTTCTGGGCCCGCAAGGACGAGGGAGCCTGGTCCATACCGAAGGGGGAGTACCTCCCCGGCGAGGACCCGCTCGAGGCGGCCCGGCGTGAATTCACCGAGGAGACCGGGCTGGTGGCGCAGGGGGATTTTCTGGAACTCGCCGAGATCCGGCAGCCGGGTGGAAAACGGGTGAAGGCCTGGGCCTTTGCCGGTGACTGCGACCCGTCCGCCCTCGGCAGCAACACCTTTTCCCTTGAGTGGCCCCCTCGCTCGGGACGTACGGTTCAGTTCCCAGAGGTGGACCGGGCCGGCTGGTTCGAGCCCGGGGCCGCCAGGGTCAAGATACTGAAGGGGCAGGTGCCGCTGATAGACCAACTCTGCCTGCTCGTCCATCACTAGAACCGGACCTGTCATAGCAGCCCCATTTCCTACTGCCCTACTCTCATAACCGCGCCTTCCGCCGACACAAACGCCGCTCCGCTCCCCCCTCTGCCATATCGACAGTAGGCTATAACGAAAAAAAACTTCAAGTTTTCCTACACCAGTTCGATAAAGAAAGAAAAGCACCATCGGCACCAGGTGCTTTTTTAGTGTCAGAACGGTCAAGAAGGCGTCGAACCTCTAAGGCAGTTCCGCGGTCCGCGCGCCAATCCGTACCATTAAATGTATCGGAGGGATTGTGATGAGAGTTCAGGACATGAAGATCGGGCAACGCTTAGGTGCAGGTTTCGGAGTGATTCTGCTGTTTCTGCTTGCGATCAGCGCCATCGGCGTCATCGGCATGATGAAGGTCGATGGTGGAATGGACACCATCGTCGAGAAGGACTACGGCAAGATCCAGAAGGCGAACGAAGCCTCGAAAGAGGTGAATGCCATCGTCTCCGCCATTCAGAACATGATGCTCCAGTCCACCAACACGGCCAGGCAGGAGGAAGGGAAGAAGATCGAGGCGGCCAGGGCGAAGTACAAGGCCGCCATGGACAACCTGGAGAAGCTGGAGACCACGGACAAGGGGAAAGAACTGATCGCCGCCGCCAAGCAGTCGCTCGAGAACGCGCGAAAGGCTAACAACCAGGTGATCGAGTTGGCCATGGCCAACAACACCGCCCGCGCCGCCGAGGTGTTCGAGAAGGAAGCCGCCCCGCTTTGCGCCGCCATCTTCGCCTCGTTCGACCAGCTGGTGAAGTACCAGGAGTCCGGGATCGAGGAGCGCTACAAGGGTGCGGTCGCCGTGTCGAACAGGTCGATGACCATCACACTGGTGATGGCCGTCATCGCCCTCATCATCGGCGCCGTCACCGCCTTCTTCACCACCCGCAGCATTACCAGGCCGGTCAACGCGCTGGCCGGGTGCGCCGACAAGCTCGCCCTGGGGGATGTCGACGTCCAGATCGCAACCGACGGGCAAGACGAGATCGCCATGCTGTCAAGGTCGTTCAAGAACATGGCCGACAACATCAAGGAGGCCTCCCTCGCAGCTGAAATGGTGGCGCATGGAGACCTCTCGGTGCAGGTCACTCCCAAGTCCGACCGGGATCTCATGGGGAAGAACCTGACGGCGATGATCGCCACCATCGGGAAGATGACCGAAGAGATGAACGTCCTGATCAAGGGGATCCAGGAAGGGAAGCTGGAGGTGCGCGGCAACGCCGCAGCCTACCAGGGGGCCTGGGGCGAATTGCTGACCGGGCTGAACCGGCTGATAGACGCGTTCGTTCAACCCATCAACATGACCGCCGAGTACGTCGACCGCATCTCCAAGGGTGACATCCCCGAGAAGATCACCGACGTCTACCAGGGGGACTTCAACGACATCAAGAACAACATCAACCTCCTGATCGAGGCCAACAACAACGCCACCCACCTCGCCAAGGAGATCGCGGAAGGGAACCTCATGCTGGAGGTGAAGCAGCGCTCGGCAAACGACGGGCTGATGCAGGCGCTCGCCACCATGGTGCATAACCTGACCAAGGTGGTGGCGGACGTCAAGTCGGCAGCGGACAACGTCACCAGCGGGAGCCAGGAGCTGAGCTCCACCTCGGAGCAGATGTCGCAAGGGGCGAGCGAACAGGCGGCGGCAGCGGAAGAGGCAAGCTCCTCCATGGAGCAGATGACGGCGAACATCCGCCAGAACGCCGACAACTCGGTGGAGACGGAGAAGATAGCGACAAAGTCGGCGGACGACGCCGGCGAAAGCGGCAACGCCGTCGCCAAGACTGTGAACGCCATGAAGGAGATCGCCTCGAAGACCTCCATCATCGAGGAGATAGCGCGGCAGACGAACCTTCTGGCCTTGAACGCCGCCATCGAAGCGGCCCGGGCCGGGGAACACGGCAAGGGATTCGCGGTTGTCGCCTCCGAGGTGCGCAAGCTCGCAGAGCGAAGCCAGAAGGCGGCGGGCGAGATCGGCGACCTCTCCCTCACCTCGGTGGAAGTGGCGGAGCACGCGGGCGAGCTGCTGATGAAGCTGGTCCCTGACATCCAGAAGACCGCCGAGCTGGTGCAGGAGATCTCGGCCGCCTGCAAGGAGCAGGACACAGGGGCGGAACAGATCAACAGGGCGATTCAGCAGTTGGACCAGGTGATCCAGCAAAACGCCTCGGCCTCCGAGGAGATGGCCTCGACGGCGGAGGAGCTCGCCTCCCAGGCAGAGCAGTTGCAGGGGACGGTCGCTTTCTTCAAGATCAACGCCACCAGCGCCCAGATGAGGCCCCAGGGGAAGAAGGCGCACAAGCAGCAGGCCCAGCCTAAGAAGATGACCAAGGCGGGGAGCGCTCCCCTAACCACCGGCGCCGGGCTCCACATAAACATGTGTGACACCGAGCTGATGGAGGTCGGGTTCGAGCGCTACTAGCTGCGGCAGGCAAGAAATAAATAACCCGGAACAGACGAAGGCGGCCCCACTTGGGCCGCCTTCATCGTTTGCGCGCCAGTCTTCAGCTCATCCCTTTCGTCATGCCGGGTTCCCTCCAGGCAAGATGCGCACCTCCCCCGGAGCGCCCTCTGCACCCCCAAGTTTCGTTTCCAGTTCCAGGAAATACCCCGCCACCAGAAGGTTGGTCGCAAGATGGGAGGTGATGCGCGAGGTCGCGAACCGCGATCCTTGTTGGGCCCGCGCCAGGTAAAGCACCAGTTGGTCCGCCAGGTGCGGGTCCACCGGCATCCCGGTTCCATGGTGTTCCAGGAGCTCGCGCGCCGCCTCCTCCCCGACAAGCTCCGCAGGCTTCCCGCGGGCGCCCAGGGATGCGAACCCCGCGTCGGCGAGCTCGTAATGGCCCTTCAGGAAGATGAAGGTCCCCTGCCCGTAGACCCGCACCTCCCGCGCCTCCAGGTCGATGGGAAGCTCGCTTCCCAGTTCCTGCCGCAAGACAGCGAGCGCCGAGCACCGCTGCCTTTCAGCTATGGAGAGGGGGAGGTTGCCGACCGCCGAGCAGCCGGTGATGCGCAAAAGCCGGCCGCGGTCGGTGAGGGACAGGGGGGAAGGACGCGAAAGCGGATGGAGACGGCAGCGGACCCTCCCTCCCCCTTTCGGGTAGAAGCCGTAAGCCTCCAGGTCGAGCCCGCCTTTTACCCCCAGGCGGGTTACGGCAGGCCAGAAGATTTCGGAGAGGTAGTTCCAGCAGGGACTGAACGGGACGTGGGTGCCGCCGGTGACGGTGACGCTGCTTTTGCGGCCTGCGGAAAGCAGCGCAGGGATGACGGTCTGCAGCACGAGGGATGCTGACCCCGCGGTGCCGATATCGAAGCTGTAGTCGCCACCCCTGACGGCGCGGGGGACGAAGCTGATCTCCCCTGAGCCGATCCGGTCGCCGATAAGCTCAGCGGAAGAGATGCTGGCCGCGGCCTGCACCGCCATCAGGTGCTGGCGCATAAGCCCCGGCTTGGACCTGTTCTTGCGGATGCTGTGGATCCTGAAACCCTGGCCGGTGAGGCAGGAGAGGCTGAGCGCGCTGCGCAGCACTTGCCCTCCCCCCTCACCGACGCTGCCGTCGATCTCTATCATAGTGCCTGCCTGGGTGGAATTAATACAGGAACATCGGTTTGCCGAGCACGTGACGCACCTTGGGACGGTACTCCTCGAGGTCGTACAGCTCGGCCACGTCCACCCGCTTCTCCCCCTGCATGATGGTGCTGATCGGGATGTGCCGGTAGGTCCCTCCCTGTAGGGAGACCATGCGTCCCGACATCCCCTCGGAGATCAGGTCCATGGTCATGTTGGCGTAGTTGTAGGCGACCATGAGGTCCAGCGAGTCGGGGGCGCCGCTGCGCATCAGGTAGGAGAGCTGCTGGTAGATGATGTGGGAGCCGGTGAGCCCCTTCACCGCCTCGCTCACGACGACGCCGATCCCTCCCAGCTTCTTGTGGCCGTAGGCATCCTCCTGGCCGTACTCGACGGTCTGCCCGCCGATCATCGAGGCACCTTCGGACACGGTCACCATGGCGTAGTTGCTGCGGTTGGACCTCTTGTCTTCCTGGAGCAAAAGGGCAAGCCTCTCCACATCGAAGGGAACCTCGGAGATGAGGGCGCGATCGACGCCGGCAAGATATGCGGAGATAAGGGAGGTCTCCCCCGAGTTGCGCCCGAACAGTTCGACCACCGCGATCCTCTCATGCGAGCCGGCGCTGGTCCTCAGATTGTGGATGAAGTTGACGCTGCGGGTGACGGCCGTGGAAAAGCCGATGCAATAGTCGGTGCCGAAAACGTCGTTGTCCATGGTCTTCGGGATGGCGACCACCGAGACCCCTTCCCGGAACAGGCGTTCGGCGTAGCTCAAGGTGTCGTCACCGCCGATGGCGATCAAGGAATCGACCCCCAGGTGCTCCAGATTGGCGAGAACGTGCTGAGTGAAATCGTGGTGCCCCGGGGCCAAAGGGTCGAAGTCCGGGCCGCGCAGGAACTCAGGGACGTCGGCGGTTGCCACCTTCCCCGGGTTGGTGCGGCTTGTGTGCAGGAAGGTGCCGCCGGTGCGGTCCACGGTGCGAACCGAGTGCCGGTCCAGGGGCATCAGTGTGTTTTCGCCCGAGTGCGGGTCGTCGCGGTTGTAGGTGAGGAGCCCGCCCCAGCCGCGCCGGATGCCGAGCACCCGGTAGCCGTTCTCGGCGGCGCGGGTCACCAAGGTTTTCAGCGCAGGGTTCAGCCCAGGCACGTCCCCCCCGCCAGTCAACACCCCCACCGTCTTTTGCCTGTCACCCATGGCGGACTCCTTTCTAATGATCATTGAGATTAAAGAACGTTCACCATTATAGCGATGCAGTGCTGCATTTCAAGCTTTCTTGTCGTCGGGAAGGCGCCGTATGAAATCGGCCATTTCTGAGGCGGCCAGGGGGCGGGAGAAATAAAAGCCCTGCATGTAGCGGCAGTCGATGGAGGCGAGGAAGTCCTTTTGGGCTTCGGATTCAACACCTTCGGCGATGGCATCCATGTCGAGGCATTTGGACATGAACATGATGGTGGTGGCGATGGCGGCGTCGTCCGAAGAGGTGACGACGTCGCTGACGAAGGACTTGTCTATCTTGAGCGCCTGGAAGTGGTACTGCTTCAAGGATGAAAGCGAGGAGTAGCCGGTGCCGAAGTCGTCGATCTGGATGTTGGTCCCCATCCGCTGCAGGCGCTCCAGCACCGCCAGCGCCTCCGCTTCGTAGATCATCAGCGACTGTTCCGTGATCTCGAGGGTGAGCCGGTCCGGGGGGAGGTCGCTGTCGTTCAGCGACTTCTCGATCACCTCTTCCAGGTCCTGGTGGGAGAAAACGGACGGGGACAGGTTTACTGCGACGTTCAGGTCCAGCCCCTCGTTGCGGTACCAGCGGGCTGCCTGGGAACAGGCTGTCCTCAGCACCCATTCGGTGAGCGGCCAGATGAGCCCCGCCTTCTCCGCGATGGGGACGAAGCTGGTCGGCGCGAGCACCCCCAGGTGCGGGTGGTTCCAGCGCACCAGCGCCTCCACCCCGATGACCCGCATGTTCGAGGTATCGAGCTTGGGCTGGTAAACCAGGAACAGCTCGTCGTAGTTGATTGCCCGCAGGAGCCCCTGTTCCAGTTGCAGGGTGTGGTCGCGTTCTTCCCGCCATTCTCCCCCGTAGAAGCAGAAAGTGGAGCGTCCCTGCTGCTTCGCCTGGTTCAGGGCGAAGTCGGCCATCTTGAAGAGCTGCATGGGATCGTCGGCGTCGGAAGGGTACATGGCGATGCCGATGCTGATGCTGGTCCTGAGCGTTTCGCTATCCACCTGAACCGGCGCAGACAACGCCTCCAGCACCCGCCTCGCAACCACTCCAGGGCCGTCCGGCATGTCGGGGTGGCGCAGCAGCATGGCGAACTCGTCCCCGCCTACCCGTGCCACCAGGTCCTCGCCCCGCTTGGCGCATTCGGTGAGCCGGCGCGCCGTCTCGACGAGAACCGCGTCGCCGACGAAATGCCCCCGCCTGTCGTTGACGAATTTGAACCGATCCAGGTCGAGAAACAAAAGCGCCACCGACTCACAACGCCGCTTGGCGTATTCGATGGACTGCGTCAGGAAATCGTCGAAAGCCTGCCGGTTGTAGAGCCCGGTGAGCCCGTCGCGGATGGACTGCTCCCGTATGCTCAGCTCGATGGCACGGTGCCTTGCCTCGCTCTTGTCGCTCAACAGGTAGACGATGACGGCCATGGTGGCGACCCCGAAGAGGTCGAGGACGACCAGGGCGAGATAGGTGAGTTCCCGGTCCGCGAATAAGCTTCGCAGGAGCAGGTGGGCGAGAAGAACCCAGCAGGAGCTGCTGAAGGCGAAAATTGAACTGATGGCGGCGGGAGAAAACCCGCCTATCCAGCTGAAAAGTCTGCGTATTACGCCGCACCCCATGGTTCTCTCCTCGCTTTCGGGAAAAAAACACCGTCCTAGTATAGCGCAAGGATGGAAAAAGAGTTGCAGCGGGGGGATGGGAATAAAGGGAGCCGGAGGCGGCGAAGGCACCGCCCTCCATTGCGAAGCGAGGTTAAAGACGGGCTCAGGTGGTCAGGTAATAGGTGATTTCGTTATGCCCGACCAGGAGTTCCAGGCCGGCCAGCGCCGGCCCCGGGCAAGGTGTTGCCCCAATTTCAGTCAGGAAGTCCGAAGCGAAGTTGCCGCAATCAGGGGTGAAAAAGAGCTCCACGCCCCCCACGTCGTTTACCTTCTGGAACAGGGCCATGGCGCGCGGCCCGCCTGCGGCGCGGAATGCCGCGGTGAAGGCGTCCTTTATCGGGGCGATCTTCCCGGCGGCAACATCCTCAGCGTTGAGAGTCAAAAGGTACCAGGTCATGTTCCGTCTCCTGTTTTAACTTCCCCCATGCAAAGGAGATATTCAGCTGGTTCGCCGAGGCAAATCCCCACTGTCCCCCCTCCCGCCTTCGCGGACCGAAGCGCTACGGTGCGCAGGCCCGTCGCAAAGGGGGGAACGTTAGTTCTAGGGCAGTTGTTGGTGGCAAATATCCCAGGTGCCACGAAATTCTTCAATGAAACATCGCAAAGAGGGGAACGCGAGGTCTCGTGCAACGCTCGGTGGGCGAGTAAACCCGAGATGAGTCAGTTCTTCTCGCGGGGGGAAAGATAGCCGGCGCAGGTACCGATCAGCTTGTCGTGGATCGCGTCCATCATCTCCTGCTCGTTGCTTATTCCCGCCGCGGCTTTGAGGTTGAGGGCTAGCGGAAGCAGCCCGAGCAAAAGGTTGCGCATGTTGCCGCACCCTTCTCTTCCCCCCAGCACCTCAGTGAGCTTGCGCTGCAGCCCCTTGCCGATGACGAACCCCACCAGCCCCTGCATCCGGGCCGAGACGTTGCCGCAGTCGGAGGTGGGGGAGCGGTGGAAATCGGCTTTGGCCGAAAGTATCTTCAAAGTGGCCACGTCGACCACGACTTCGGCCACCACGTCATGAAACCTGTCTTTTAGAAGCGCCGTCAGCTTCGCGGTGCCGTCATCCTGCTTCAACAAACGGTAGGAGATATCCCTTTGGAAATCCTCCATCGGGTTCAAATCAACCATTGCTACCCTTTCTGCTTCACCTTGGGAATGAAAATCTGCTCCGGGTCGAGCACACTGTGGATGAAGTGCAGCTCCTCCCGGGTCGGGGGCAGAGTTTCGCCGCTAACCCGCGAGATGTCAAGATCAAATTGACACATCTCGCGGATCTGCTCGGGGGTGTTCCCCCGGTGGCAGGTGTCGAGGTAGATGCGGCCGGTTTCGTCGTCGAAGCGGAAAACGCCCGCCGTGCTGATGACTGCCGAGGGGCCGCCACGGTAGGCCGAGCCGTAGAGTTCCTTTCTGTGGACCAAGGTGCCTTCGGGCCACTTCTTCACCTTCCAGCCGGGGCTGGTTATGTAGCTCACCTGCTCGGTGAAGCGGCGTTTCTCGTGCACCATGATGAAGACGGTGCGCCGGGCGAAGGAGTTGATGTCCGGGTTGCCCCCGGAACCGGTGAGGCGGAGCTCGGGTTCCAGGTAGTTGCCGATGCAGGTGGTGTTCACGTTGCCGTACTCGTCCACCTCCGCCCCGCCCAGGAAACCGAGGTCGACGTATCCCCTTTGGGCCACGCTGAAGGCGTCGTGGAGCCCCGAGGAGCGGGAGGCCCCCATCTCGCAGCGCGCGTCGCCGACCGAGGTGGGGATCTGCGGGGGGCGCCCGTCCAGCGTCCCCGCCTCGAAGATCAGCTTCAGGTTGGGCGCGTGGGTTTTCTGGGCCAGCATGATCGCCACCATCGGAAGGCCAGTGCCGGCGAAGACGATTTCGTTATCCTTCACCTCCCTGGAGGCGGCGCAGCAGAGAAGGTCGGGGAGGCCGTATTCTTCGGGAGTTGCGTAATTTCGTTCCATGTCATTGCCCCCTTTTCACGCCGGTGCTGTAGTTGAGAGCGGTGTTGGCCTTGAGGTTCAGCATGCGCGGCCAGCCCAGTTTTTCCAGGTAGCTATGGTGGTCCTGACCGTGGATCCATTCTTTGGCGAAGTCGTCGAACCCTTCCTGGGTCCGGGTCCGGCCGTAGAAATCCTTGAGAAAGGCTCCGTCCACGTCGTAGCGCCCGAACATCCCGGTGGGGTGGGCGCCGAAGGGGCATTCGAGGATGTAATCGACCTCGAAGCTCGCTATGGTGTTGCGGTCGCTCTCCCGGCGCAGGTACTCCTCGGGAACGATCTCCTCCGCCATGACGATGGTGATGTCGGCGGCGCGGGCCGCTTCCGGGTCGGAGTAAAACTGGCCGTTCACCCGCACCGTCCCCTCCTCCCCCACCTGCTGCACGCACATGACTGCGACGTCGACCTTGGCAGCGGGGACCAGCACCTGTTTTCCGGCGCCGTAGAAGGGGTCCTCGGTGAAGACGTACTTGTGTTTCGGGATCCTCTCGCCGTCCCGCAGGCCTGCGCGTCCCAGCATGTCGTACTCGGGGTTGTGCAGATCGGTCCCGAGCGAGGTCTGGGTCGCCGCGTAGGGGGCGCCGGAAGCCGCGGCGGCGAAGCGGAACATCATCTCCGCGTGGCTGTAGTCCTCGACGATGATCTCCTTGTTGCCCACTTTCCTGGAGAGGTTGGCGCCGTACTTGCCGTAGAGCTCGTGCCCCACCCAGCACGACTCCCAGATGTCGACGCATCCCGCACCGACAAGGAACTCCGTCTGGGGGCCGCCGTTCACCTCGATCAGGTGCAGCCCCTTGCGCCCCTGGCGGATCAGTTCGAACACCAGCGCGAAGGGACGGCGCCAGATGGTGAAGCCGGAAAAGGTGAGGCTGGAACCGTCCTTGATGATCTCCGCGGCCTGCTGCAACGTGATGCGCTTGCCAGTCATAGACACCCTCCTGTTTTCTTCACACTGTCACTCCGAGCAGTCCGACCTGCCCGACCTGTCCGACGCTTCAATTGAAGTTGCGCAATATCTCCCTGGCGATGATGACCCGCTGGATCTCGTTGGTCCCTTCGTAGATCGCGGTGATGCGGGCGTCACGGGCATAACGCTCGACGGGGAAGTCGCGGGTGTAGCCGTAGCCGCCTAGCATCTGCACCGCGCTGTAACAGGCCCGGTTCGCGGCCTCGGTGGCGTACATCTTGGCCATGGAGGCTTCCTTCGCGAAGGATTTGCCGGCGTCCTTTCTGTACGCCGCCTGCATCAGCAACAGGCGCGCCGCCTCAAGCTCGGTGTACGCCTCGGCGACCATCCACTGGATCGCCTGGAAATTGGTGATCTTCTGGCCGAACTGCACCCTTTCGCTCGCGTACCTGGTGGCGAAGTCCATCGCGGCAAGACCGACCCCGAGCCCCAGCGACCCTATGCCGATCCTACCGCCGGCGAGCTCGCCGACCGCGATGCGGAAACCGTCGTTCAGCTTCCCCATCAGGGCGTCCCTGGGAATCCTGCAGTTGTCGAAGATGACCTCGCAGGTGGCGGAGGCATGCTGCCCCGTCTTCTCCTCCTGCTTACCGATGACGAGCCCGGGCGCCCCCTGCTCCACCAGGAAACAGCTGATCCCCTTTCCCTTGGGGGCCTCCCGGTCGGTGACCGCCCAGACCACGAAGACGCCGGCATAGGGGGCGCTGGTGATGAAGATCTTGGAGCCGTTCAGCACCCACTCGTCACCTTCCGCCACCGCGCAGGTCGTCATGCCGGCCGGATCGGAACCCGCACCGGTTTCGGTCAGGGCGAAGGCACCTGCGGCGTACTCTCCCGAACAGATGCGCGGGATGTACTTCTTCTTCTGCTCGGCCGAGCCGACCGCCTGGATCACCTCGCAGACCATGTTGTTGACGGATACGGTGACCGCCGTGGAGGCGCAGGCCCTGGCTATCTCGGTCATGGCCACGCTGAAGGCGACCACACCGGCTTCCGATCCGCCGTACTCGGCGGAGACGTTCAGTCCCATGAAGCCCAGTTCCGCGAGCTTCTTAAGGTTGGCGAGGAACGCTGGGCGGTCGTCCTCGCGGTCCAGCCTCGCCGCCAGCGGCTCCAGCTCCGCCTTGGCGAACTCGCGCGCGGTCTCCTGGATCAGCTTCTGCTCTTCGTTTAATTCGAGAAACATCTCTGCCTCCGCATCACGGTTTACGCCGACTCACTTCTCGATTCCGGTCCGGGCCGGCACCCCTGCCTGGTAATAGTGTTTCACCTCGACCATCTCCGTGACCAGGTCCGCGGCCTCGATGACCCTGGGGTCGGCGCTGCGCCCGGTCAGCACCAGTTCCACCTGCTCAGGCCTTTGCTTGATCAGGGAGAGGATGTCCTCGACCGTGATCAGGCCGAACCAGGCCGCACCGTTGATCTCGTCGAGGATGACCAGGTCGTACTGTCCGCCGGTCAGGGTCTCTCGTGCGAGGTTCAGCGTTCCGCGGGCGATGGCGACGTCCTGCGGGTCCAGCCGGTCCTTGTAGATCCAGCAGTCCCGCCCGGTCTGGTGGATGGTCAGAAGAGGCGCCAGCCGCTCGGCGGCAAGGTGCTCGCCGTACTCCCCTCCCCCCTTGATGAACTGGACCATGCAGACCTTGAGCCCCCGCCCCACCGCACGGAGCGCGAGCCCCAGGGCCGCGGTGGTCTTTCCCTTGCCGTTGCCGGTGTAGACCTGTACCTTCCCTTCCGTCAGGCTCATCTGGCGCACCTTGCCGTCATCGCCGGGACGAACTGCATCACATCGGCCACGATCAGCACGTCTGCTATCTCGCCTATAGGCGCATCCTTGTCCTTGTTGATGGCGACAACGAAATCCGCCTTTTTCATCCCAGCCAGGTGCTGTATCGCGCCGCTGATGCCGCAGGCGACGTAGAGCTTGGGGCTGACGGTCTGGCCCGTGGTACCGACCTGGTGGCTGTGGGGGGCCCACCCTGCGTCGACCACGGGACGGCTCGCGCCCAGTTCCCCGCCGAGCGCCTTGGCCAGCTGCGCGATCACCTGGACGTTCTCCTTCTTCCCCACCCCGCGCCCGGCGCTGACGATGATCTCGGCCCTGGTGAGGTCGACGTCCTTTTGCTCCGCGGCCTCGTACCCTACGAACTCGGTCTTCCCGGCGGGGTCCGCCACGTCGATCACCTCAACCTGGGGCGCGCCCTGCGGCTCACCCTGCGGGGAAAAGGCGCCGGCCTGGATGGTGATCACCGTCCTGGCGCTCTTGGGGGCGACGGTCCTGCGCAGCTTGGCGTTGCAGCAGGTCACTTCGAACTTCCCGTCGGGAAGCCCCACCACCTCGGACACCTGGCCCACCCTGAGGGCGGCGGCCACGCGGGGCGCAAGGTCCCAGCCGTAGGACGAGTGCACGAAGACGATGTAGTCGGGGTTCTCCTTGGCGACCGCCTCCAGCACCACCTTCTTGTGCAGGTCGGGGTTGTACTCGCCGTACTTGGCAACGTCGGCAAGGTAAAGCTTTCCGGAAAACTTCGGGAGATCGGCGGGACTTCCCACCAGCACCATGGCGCTCTCCGCGCCTAAAAGCCCGGCAAAGGCCTGCAGTTCATATGTTGTGTCCAGCAGTTTCCCCTGCCTGTATTCCGCAATAAGCAACGCTTTCATAGCTATTCTCCTTTCAGGCCGCACGCAGCACGGTGGTCTTTTCCTTGAGAATCCCCATCAGCTTGTCGAGCTGATCGTTCACCTCTCCCTCGATGACGATGCCGCCCCCCCTCTTCGCTGGAGGGTACATGCCGCCGGTCCCGGTGACCTCGGCTTCCTTCAAGAGCTCCGAGACCGGCTGGACCAGGATCTCCTTCTTCTTAGCCTTCATGATGTTGGGAAGCGTCGGGTACCGGGGTGTGTTGAGCCCCAGCTGACAGGTGACCAGCGCGGGGAGCTTCAGCTTCACCACCCCCTTGCTCCCTCCTTCCAGTTCGCGTTTCGCCGTGATGACGCCCGCTTCGTAGGCAAAACCGACCAAGGTGGTAGCGCAGCCAAAACCGAGCAACTCGGCGACTGTGACCCCAACCTGCGCGGAGCCGCGGTCCTGGGACTGCATCCCGGTAAAGACGAGGTCATACCCCTGCCCCGCCGCGTGCCCAGCTATGACGGAAGCGACCTGCCAGGGATCCTTCTGGTAGTACTTGTCGTCCTTCACGTGAACCGCCCGGTCAGCCCCCATCGCCAGCGCCTTCTTCAGCGCCTCTACCACGCGGTCCGGACCTAAGGAAAGCACCGTTATCTCCGGCTCCCCCGCCAACCGCTCCTTCAACTGGACTGCCTGCTCCACCGCGTACTCGTCGTACTCGTTCATCCGGAAAGCGAGGTCGGCCTCGTCGTACCAGGTACCTTCGCTGTTGAGCTTGAACCGCGATTCCATGTCCGGAACCTGCTTGATGCATACCAGTATCTTCATGGTTTCCTCCTTGTTCACTCTTTGGTAGCTGCGTCATTGCCGCCGCGCATGGGTCCCGCTCAGGCAGCGTCCTTGCCGTTTACTGCCGCGATCTCCGTGGGTTCTTCCCCTGCGTTTTCTGTGTCTGCCAGGACCGTTTCCGTGCCTGCCGCCGGTTCGCCGCCTGCTGCGGAAGTCTCCGTGACCTGGGGGATGACTGCAGGGGTGGGGAGGAAGGTGTCAAGCACCGCGCAGAGGTCGGCGGCCGGCTGCAACCTCTCGACGACGATCTCGGCCAGATCCCGCGCCTTCAGCTTCCCTTCGCACTCCCCGGTCTTGATGCCGTCTTCGAACATGGTGAGGCAGAAGGGGCAGTTGGATACCAGGACCGGCGCCCCGGTCGCCTCCGCCATGTGCACCCTCTTCACGTTGATCCTGTTCCCCAGTTTCTCCTCGGCGAGGATCCTGCCGCCGCCTGCGCCGCAGCAAAAGCTTTCCTTTTCCGACTTCTTCATCTCGTTGATACGCCCGCCGGCGGCGTGCAGTACATCGCGCGGCTGCTGGATGATGTCCTGGTAGCGCCCGAGGTAGCAGGAATCGTGGTAGGTGTAGTCGAACTGCCGCTCGTCGATGACGAGGGTCCCCTCCTTGAGCAGCCGGTCGATGAAGACGGTGTAGTGCTCCACTTCAGCATCCAGCCCCAGGTCCCGGTAGTCCCGCCCCAGAGTGTTCATGCAATGCGGGCAGGTGGTGACGATCTGCTTGATGCCATAACCGTTGATCAGCTCGATGTTCTCCTGAGCCATCATCTGGTAGAGGTACTCATTGCCGAGCTTTCTGACCGGCTCGCCGCAGCACTTCTCCTCCTTGCCGAGGATCCCCACCCGTATCCCCGCCGCGTTGCAGATCTTCACGAAGCTTTTGGCGACCTCCTGGTTGCGCTTGTCGAAGGAGGCGTAGCAGCCGACGAAGTAGAGGACGTCCACCTCGGCCGCTCCCTCCGACAGGATCTGCACCTCCAGCCCCTCGGTCCAGTCACCTCGGCCGGCGTAGGCCAGACCGAAGGGGTTGCCGTTCACCTCGACGTTGTTGACGGCGACCATGACCTCCTCGCCGGGGAACTCCCCCTGCATGAGCACCAGGTTGCGGCGCATCTCGATGATCTTGTTCACGTGCTCCACATCAGCCGGGCAGATCTCCTGGCAGGCGCGGCAAGTGGTGCAGGACCAGAGCGCGTCGTTGCCGACGGTCTCGATCAGGCTCTTGTCGGGGTTGCCGAAAGCGAGCTCGCCTACCTGCTGCACCACCTTCATCGGCGAGAGCGGCTTCTCCGTGTTGTGGGCGGGACAGCGGTCCTGGCACCTCTTGCAGGAGGTGCAGGCGTCGGCATCGAAGATGTCCTTCCAGGAGAACTCCGACACCTTCTCGACGCCGAACTGCTCCACCCCCTCCTCCTCCAGGTTGATGGTGGCGATACTTCCCTTTGGGCGCAGGTCGGTGAAGAGGTAGTTGGCCGGCGTGGTGATCAGGTGGCGGAATTTGCTCCAGGGGATGGAGACGATTAAGCCGAGGACTAGGAGGAAATGCCCCCACCACCAGAGCGTGTGCAGCTGCCTGAGGGAGACGTCGTCCTGCGCCGAGAACTGGTTCGCCACGAACATCCCGATGGGGGACCAGCGTGCCAGTTCAGGGTTCATCCGCAGTTCGGTGGCGGCTATGCGCGCACCTTCGGCGAAAAAGCCGGTGCAGATGATCGCGGTCAACAGGCCGTGCATCAGGTAATCGTCGCGGGTGATCTTGAGTCCCTCCGGCCGGTAGACGAAGCGGCGCAGCATCAAGCCCAAAAGCATGAGGAAAGCGGCTGCGCCGGCCAGGTCGAGCACCAGGGAATAGAGCTTGTAGAAGGTCCCCTTGAGTATCACCAGGTTGAATAGAGGCTGGGTCAGGTCGGCCTGGAGCATCACCAGCAGCGTCCCGATGAAGAGGGTGACGAAGCCCCAGAAGAAGAGGCCGTGGGGGAGCCCCGGTCCCCCGACGCGCACTACCTTCGCCTGGCCGAACAGGTTCCTGAGCAGGAAGGGGATCCGTTCCCCCAAGGCGTCGAGCCGGTTCAGTTCCTTCCCCTGGCGGTACACCTCGACCCGCTGGTAGATGCCGTAACAGCAGGCGGCGACGGCGACCAGCGTCAGCAGGTACATGGGGAGCACGACCCCGTGTCCGACATTCCAATAAATTTCCCTGGTAGCTTCCATGGTCGACTCCTGCGCGTTTATTGACTGCCCTGCGGCAGCGCCACCCTTCCAGGCGGTAGCCTGACGATGCTCCCCCATTTCCGTATCTAGTCTGCGCTGCGCTCCTCCCCCGGCCTCAAGGGAGGACCTTGCCGGGGTGATGAGTTACGACAAGAGCATCTTCGAGATCACCACGCGCTGAACCTCGTTGGTCCCCTCGTAGATTTCGGTGATCTTCGCGTCGCGGTACATCCGCTCCACCTCGTAATCGACGATGAAGCCGTAGCCGCCGTGGATCTGGATCGCCTCCTTGGTGACGAAGGTGGCCGCCTCAGAGGCGAGCATCTTACACATGGCGGACTCCATGGTGTAGTTCTTCTTGCTGTCCTTCAGGCAGGCCGCCTTGTAGGTCATGAGCTTGCTGGTCTCGATCTTCGCGTACATGTCGGCCAGCTTGAACTGGATCGCCTGCAGCTCGCAGATGGGGTGGCCGAACTGCTTTCTCTCCTTGGAGTAAGCGAGCGCCAGGTCGAAGGCACCTTCCGCGATCCCCAAGGCTTGCGAGGCGATCCCGATACGGCCGCCGTTCAGGGTGTCCATGGCGATCTTGAAACCCTGCCCTTCCTGACCCAGGAGGTTCTCCACCGGGATGCGCACGCTGTCGAGGGCGAAGGCGGTGGTGTAGCTGCCGCGGATCCCGAGCTTCTTCTCGTTCTTGAGGATCTCGACCCCCGGGGACTGCAGGTCGATGATGAAGGCGGAGACACCCTTGTGCTTCAGGCTCTTATCGGAGGTGGCGAAGAGGACGCCGGTCCCCCTGTAACCGCCGTTGGTGATGAAGATCTTGGAACCGTTGATCACGAAATGATCGCCGTCGCGTCTGTAGGTGGTGGAGATGGCCCCGGCATCGCTGCCCGCGTCAGGCTCGGTCAAGAGGAAGCAGCCGATGACCTTGCCGGTGTTCAGGTCCGGGAGCCATTTTTTCTTCTGCTCCTCGGTGCCGAAGGTGTAAATCGGGCCGCAGGCAAGGGAGGTGTGGGCCGAGATGAGGACGCCGCTGGAGCCGCAGGCTTTCGAGACCTCCTCGACCACGATGGCGTAGGAGAGCATGTCCAGCCCGGCGCCGCCGTACTCCTCTGGGAAGTAGGAGCCGAGGAAACCCATCTCGCCCATCTTCTGCACCAGGGAGTCGGGAATCATGTGCTCTTCGTCGATCTGCATGGCGAGCGGCTTGATCTCGTTGACCACGAAATCGCGAACGGAATCCTTCAGCACCTTGTGGTCCTGGCTCAATTCAAAGTTCATATCATCCCCCTTGGAAAAAAATCGTTGTCTGTCCCTGGCACCGGTCCGGTCATTTCCCCTGGAACTTCGCCTTGCGCTTCTCCACGAACGCCCCCATCCCCTCCTTCTGGTCCTCGGTGGCGAAGAGGACGCCGAAGAGGGAGCTTTCGTAGCGGAAGCCGTCCTCCTTGGTCATGTTCAACCCGTTGACGATGGCGTCCTTGGCGTAACCCACGGCGATTGCGCCGTTTTTCGCCATCTCCCGGGCGAGGCCTAAGGCCTTCTCCTTCAGCTCTGAAAGCGGGACAACTTCGTTCGCGATGCCCCAGTCAAGCCCCTTGGCCGCCGGAATGATCCTGCCGCTGAAAACCAGTTCCTTGGCGCGGTTCGGGCCGATTAGCCGGGCCAGGTTCTGCGTGCCGCCAAAGCCGGGGATGATCCCCAGGGTCACCTCGGGAAAGCCGAACTTGGCGTTTTCCGAGGCGTAGATGACGTCGCAGGCAAGGGCCAGTTCCAGCCCCCCTCCCAGCGCGTAGCCGTTCACAGCCGCGATGACCGGCTTGCTCATCTTCTCGATGAAGAGGATCAACCGCTGCCCCTTTTGGGCGAACCGGTGCCCCTCGAAGGAGGTCATATCCGCCATCTCTTTGATGTCGGCACCGGCGACGAACGCTTTCTCGCCTGCGCCGGTGAGGACGACAGCCTTGACGGTACTGTCCTGCTCGATCCCGTACAGGGTGCATTCCAACTCGGCCAGCACCGCGCTGTTCAAGGCGTTGAGGCTTTCCGGCCGGTTCACCGTCACCACAGCCACCCCTTCGCTGATTTCACACTGGATATTCTTCGCGTCCATGAGATCTCCCCCAAAGAGCTGCTAATAGTTGTAAAAGCCCTTGCCGGACTTCTTGCCGAGGTAGCCGGCGTCGACCATCTTCACCAGGAGCGGACAGGGGCGGTACTTGGGGTCCTTGAAGCCGTCGTGCAGCACGTTGCAGATGGCGAGCACCGTGTCGAGGCCGATGAAGTCGGCCAACTGCAGGGGCCCCATCGGCTGGTTGGTACCGAGTTTCATCCCCTTGTCGATATCCTCGGCGGTAGCTATCCCTTCGTACAAGGCGAAGACGGCCTCGTTGATCATCGGGATCAGCACCCGGTTGACGATGAAGCCCGGGTAGTCCTGGGATACGGCCATCTGCTTGTTCAAAAGGCCTACCAGGTGACCTATCGCCTCGAAGGTCTCGTCGCTGGTGGCGATGCCGCGGATCACCTCGACGAGCTGCATCACCGGCACGGGGTTCATGAAGTGCATCCCGATCACCTGCTCCGGCCTCTTCGTTACCGCGGCGATGCGGGTGATGGAGATGGAGGAGGTATTGGAGGCGAGGATGGCCTCCTTCTTGACCACCTCGTCGAGCTTTCGGAAAAGGTCGAACTTGAGCGCCTCGTTCTCCGTTGCCGCTTCGATGACGAGGTCGCAGCCGGAGAACTCCTTCAGATCCTTGGTGACCGTAATGCGGGCCATGATCCCCTGGATGCTGGTGTCGAAGATGACCCCCTTCTTCGCCTGCCGCTCCAGGTTCTGCTCGATCGACTTGAGCGCCTTCGAAAGTTGCACCTCGGAGATGTCGTAGACCAGGACCTGGTAAGCGTGCTGCGCGAAGACGTGGGCGATTCCACTCCCCATCTGCCCTGCTCCTAAAACACCGACTGTCTTGAACATGTAAGCCTCCCCAGAGAAAGTGTCTAAACCCTTTCGAAAATCACCGCGACCGCCTCGCCGCCCCCGATGCAGAGGGTCGCGAGCCCGTAGCGCGCCTGCCGCTTGTGCAGCTCCCTGATCACGGTCCCTGCGAGCCTGGCGCCGCTGGCTCCAATAGGATGGCCCAGGGCGCAGGCTCCCCCGTTGACGTTCACCTTGCCGGGATCGAGATCGAGCTCCTTCATGGCGATCATGGTGACCGCGGCGAAGGCCTCGTTTACTTCGAAGAGATCGATATCGCCGACTCTTAGCCCAGCCCTGGCGCATGCGGCCTGGATCGCCGTCACCGGGGCTTCGGTGTAGAGCTCCGGGTGCAGGCTTCCGGTGGCGTAGGCAACGACGCGCGCCTTTGGGGCGAGATTGCAGCGCTTGAGCGCCGCCCCCCCCGCGAGGAGCGTGAAAGCCGCGCCGTCGTTGATGCTGGAGGCGTTGGCGGCTGTGATGGTCCCGTCCTTGCTGAACACCGGTCTCAACTGCGTCAGCTTGTCGAAGTCGACCTTGAATGGCTCCTCGTCATCCGAGACCACCTCGTCCCCCTTGCGCCCCTTTTTCACCACCGGCGCGATCTCGTCCTTGAAGACCCCGCCGCGCACTGCCTCCTGCGCCAGCTTGTAGGAGCGCAGCGTGAATTCATCCTGCGCCTCACGGGTGAGGCCATGCTTTTTGACCGCAGCCTCGGCTATCTCCCCCATGTGACGCCCCGAATACGGGTCCTGCAGGCCGTCGTAAATCATCAGGTCGACGAGGGCGCCGTGCCCCATGCGGTAGCCGTAGCGGGCCTTCTTGAGCAGGAAGGGAGCGAGGGACATGTTTTCCATGCCGCCGGCAACCACTATTTCGGAATCTTCCAGCTGGATGGAACCTGCTCCCAGCATGATCGCTTTCAATCCGCTGCCGCAGACCTTGTTGATGGTCATGGCGTGGGCGCTGTCGGGGATCCCGGCGCCGCGCATGGCCTGACGCGCAGGAGCCTGCCCGCAGCCGCCGGAGAGCACCTGCCCGGCGATGACCTCGTCGACTTCTGCCGGGTCCAGGCCGGTTCGCTCCAGCAGAGCCTTGATGGCGCCGCCCCCAAGGACAGTCGCCTCAACATCGGAAAGAACGCCGCCAAAAGAGCCAAACGGGGTTCTCTGTGACTCAACGACGAAGATGTCTTTCATGTCACCTCCAACAGCAGTTATTTGTGAGGCCAATATATATGTCGTTTACGTGCATGTCAAGCATTTCTAAAACATGTTTTTACAATATTAGCGAATTCGGGCCAGGATGCAACCAGAAGTCCCGGTAAAAGGTTGCATAAAGCCGTTTGTCAGGCAAGGGCGTGGAGTAATTTTCCGGGCGTAGCATCTGGCAAATCTCCTCCCCCTCCCTGCCCCTCCCCCTCCGGGGGCGGGAAACAAAAGGCCCAAAGTCGTTCCATTCTCCTCCCCCTGGAGGAGAGGGAGGTCGGGAGGAGGGAGGTCGGGAGGGGGGGAAGAACGAGGGAGCGGGGAAGAACGAGGGAGCGGGGACTCGAGAGTTGATACTCTAATTCTCCACAGGTCCTGGAAGTGCAGGGGGGGGCGAGGCTCTTCATCGTAGAGGGTAATACAAAAACGGGGGAAGCTCTGGCTGAGCCTCCCCCTGTAAAGATCTGCTGCTATGACCGCGGCGGGCGCGGAAGGACGGGAGCCTGCTAAAGGTACACGATCTCGTCCGGCATGTCGGTCAGTTTCACGCCGCCGTTTTTGCCGACGGCAAAGGTGTTCTCGATCCCTATGACGCCCTGGCCCGGGAAGACGAACTTCGGCTCGATCGCTATGGTCTGCCCTTCCTGCAGAGGCACCTTGAAACCTTGCGCCAGCACCGGAAACTCGTCCAGTTCCAGCCCCACACCGTGCCCCACGAAGCGGGCGTTCTCTCCGGGAGCCCCCATGAAGTTGCGGGCCAGGCCGGCTTCTTCAGCCATTTCGGCCGCTTTCAGGAAGAGCTCCTCGCAGCTCGCCCCCGGTTTCAGGTTGTCCACCAGGTATTTCTGTATGGCCAGCGCCGTGGCAAAGCCGTGCTCCAGCTCGGGCGCCAGCTTCCCTATGACGAAAAACCGGGTGATGTCCACGATGTAGCCGTTGAAGATGCCGGTATAGTCGACAAGGACCGGGGCGTTGGCGCTGATCACAGCGGCGGAAGCGCCATGCGGGGAGGCGCTGGACATCCCTTGCCCGGTGACGGCGCCGTCGAAAAAGCCCGGTTCGCAGGCCGTTGCGGAAGATACGGCTAGCCCCTGGAACAGCTCCTGGTTGAAGGCGCGCATCCGGACGTAACCTTCGCTCCCCGCTTTCCTGAGTCGGCATTCGAACTCGGCCGCCAGGTCCACCTCGCGCATCCCCTCCTTCAGGAACCCCGGGACCTCCCTGAAGACCTGGCAGATCCGGTCGCCGCTTTCCCTCATCTGCCCAAGTTCCCACTCCGACTTAACGGAGCGGATCTCGCGGTTGATCGCGGAGACGTCGACGAACTCCCGCCCCGGCAAGAGCTTCGCGTAGTAGTTGTACTGCTGTACCGGCGCCACGTCGAAGGTGAAGCCGATCTTCTGCAGTTCGGGCGGGAACAGTCCCGGAAACTCCTTGCTGGAAGGAAACGGTACCGTCTCCTCGATGCAGCTTTCATTCACCGCCCTAGAGACGCTCTTGCGCACCATCAGCCGCGGTTTCCCCTCGGCCGGGACCCAGAGCGTCGAGTTCTGGCGGGTGCCGGTGAAATAGTAGACGTCGATGGGGTAGATGAAGAGCGCCCCGTCGATCCCCTTTGCCTTAAGTTCCTGTTGCAGCCTGGCAATTCTCTGCTGCGATTCCTGCCTCTTCAGCATCCGTCACCCCCCAATCGTTGTAGTAGGCAATTTCATTCAATTCCTTGCGCGGGCGCGGCTTAGGCTCCTGGTCGGGATACCCCAACGGCGTCACGCCGATGACCCTGATCCCGGCCGGAATGGCCAGCGCCGCCTTGATGGCGGGCTCATCATACCATCCCATCCAGCAGGTGCCAAGTCCGAGACCGTGCGCGGCGAGACAGATGTGCTCGAAGGCGATGGCGGCGTCGGCTACGTAGTACTCGATGCCGTTCTCCACGCCGGACTGGATCGGATCGGCGCATACCACTATGATTACCGGTGCCTGGGCCAGAGCCTTCTTCCCCGGGTTCTCCTCCGGGAAGGCGTCGAGCAGCGCGTTTTTCCTCCCCTCCGAGTTCAACACCAGGAAGCGCCAGCACTGCATGTTCTTCCACGAGGGGGCGAGCCTCGCGGCGTCGAGCACCTGCCCCACCTTCTCCCATTCGACCGGAGCGTCCTTGTATTTCCGGATGCTCCTTCTGCCGTTGATCGCCTCGAATACGTCCATGCGTTCTCCTTTTCTCTTCCTGCCCGGCCGTTGGCGTTGGGTCCACCATGGTTGATCCGCCGTTATCCGCGTCATCCGCCAAATCTGTGTGCGATGCCTTTGGATCCTACATGTTGCGCCGGTACTCCCCCCCCACCTGGTACAGCGCGCGGGTGATCTGCCCCAAGGACGCCACCTTCACCGTCTCCATCAGTTCGTCGAAGATGTTGCCTCCGGATACGGCAACCTCCTGGAGGCGCTTCAGGGCCAGCGGGGCCTTCTCCTTGTTCCGCTCCTGGAAAGCGCGCAGGTTCCGGATCTGCTGCTCCTTCTCTTCCGCAGTGGCGCGCGCCAGCTCTCCCGGGACCTGGTACCCCTCCTCCCCCGCGCGAGGGTTGAGGAAGGTGTTGACCCCGATGATGGGAAGCTCGCCCGAGTGCTTCTTGTGCTCGTAGAGCATAGATTCGTCCTGGATCTTGCTCCGCTGGTACTGGGTCTCCATTGCACCCAGCACCCCGCCTCGCTGGTCGATCTTCTCGAACTCGGCAAGGACAGCCTCCTCCACGAGATCAGTCAGCTCGTCGATGATGAACGCTCCCTGTAGCGGGTTCTCGTTCCTGGCAAGCCCGAGCTCCTTGGTGATGATCATCTGTACCGCCATGGCCCGTCGCACCGACTCCTCGGTGGGGGTCGTCACCGCCTCGTCGTAGGCGTTGGTGTGCAGCGAGTTGCAGTTGTCGTAGATCGCCATGAGAGCCTGCAGCGTGGTGCGGATGTCGTTGAAGTCCATCTCCTGCGCGTGCAGCGACCGGCCGCTGGTCTGGATGTGGTACTTGAGCTTCTGGCTCCGCTCGTTGGCGCCGTACTTCTCCCGCATCACCACCGCCCATATCCGCCGCGCCACCCGCCCGATCACCGTGTACTCCGGGTCGAGGCCGTTGGAGAAGAAGTAGGAGAGGTTGGGGGCGAAATCGTCGATGTGCATCCCGCGCGAGAGGTAATACTCGACGTAGGTGAAGCCGTTGGAGAGGGTGAAGGCGAGCTGCGAGATCGGGTTCGCCCCCGCCTCCGCGATGTGGTAGCCGCTGATGGAAACGGAGTAGTAGTTTCTCACCTGCTGCTCGATGAAGTACTGCTGGATGTCCCCCATCATCTTCAGGGCGAATTCCGTGGAGAAGATGCAGGTATTCTGCCCCTGGTCCTCCTTGAGGATGTCCGCCTGCACCGTGCCGCGCACGGTCTTCAGGGTGCAGGATTTTATCTCCTGGTACTCCGGCGCCGACGGCTCGCGCCCCTGCTCCTTCCTGAACTTCTCCACCTGCTGCTCGATGGCGGCGTTGAAGAACATGGCGAGCATCATCGGCGCGGGGCCGTTGATGGTTATGGAAACGCTGGTGGAGGGGGCGCAGAGGTCGAACCCGGCGTAGAGCTTCTGCACGTCCTCGACGGTGCAGACCGAGACCCCGCTTTCCCCCACCTTTCCGTAGACGTCGGGCGGGTAGTCCGGGTCCTCGCCGTAAAGGGTCACGCTGTCGAAGGCGGTCGAGAGCCTTTTGGCGCCGTCGTCCTGACAGAGGTAATGGAAGCGGCGGTTGGTCCGCTCCGGGGTTCCCTCGCCGGCGAACTGGCGCTTGGGGTCCTCCTCCGCGCGCTTGAAGGGGAAGACCCCCGCCGTGTACGGGAAGTAGCCGGGGAGGTTCTCCTTCAGGCTCCACTTGACGATCTCCCCCCATTCCTCGTAATCGGGGACGCAGACCCTGGGGATGCGCGAGCCGGAAAGCGAGCTGGTGAAAAGCTCGGTCCTTATTTCCTTGTCCCGCACCCGGGTCACCAGCGCGTCCTGCTTGTAGCTCGCCTTAAGCTCTGCCCACCCCTCGATGATGCGCCTGGGCTCCTCCTGCAGCTCCGCGTCCGTGCTGGCAATAAGCCGGTCCAGCTCGTCTTTTGTCCCCTCCCCCTTTACCTGGTCCCTGGCCCCCTTGAGCTGGAACAGGCTCCGGGCGATCCTCGACTGGCTCTCCACGTTCTTTCTGTAGCTGCGCGCCGTCTGTACGATCTCCCCGAGGTAATGGATCCGGTCCGGCGGGATGATGTACTGCTTCAGGCTGTCGCCTTCGGGCGCGGCGAGCTGCGAGCGCCAGCCAAGCTCCTTCTTCCCGTTGAAGCTGTTCAAGACCGCGAGGTAGAGGACGTTGGTGCCGGGATCGTTGAACTGCGAGGCGATGGTGCCGAAGATCGGGAGCTCCTCGTCGGGGAGCTCGAAGAGGTTGCGGTTGCGGCGGTACTGCTTGCGCACGTTCCTAAGCGCGTCCTCGGCCCCCTTCCTCTCGAACTTGTTGAGCGCGACCAGGTCGGCGAAATCGAGCATGTCGATCTTCTCCAGCTGCGTCGGGGCGCCGAACTCGCAGGTCATGACGTAGAGCGAGACATCGCAGATCTCGACCACTCCCGCGTCCCCCTGCCCGATGCCGGAGGTTTCCACGATGATCAGGTCGAACCCAGCCGCCCGTACCACGTCGATTGCATCGCTGATGGCGGCGGAGAGTTCCGAGCGGGAGTCGCGGGTGGCGAGCGAGCGCATGTAGACCCGGTCCGTGTTGATCGAGTTCATCCTGATCCGATCCCCCAGAAGCGCTCCGCCGGTCCTCTGGCGCGAAGGGTCGACGGCGAGAATGGCCACGCTTTTGTCCGGGAAGTCCCTGATGAAGCGGCGCACCAGCTCGTCGGTGAGCGAGCTCTTGCCGGCACCGCCGGTCCCGGTGATGCCGAGCGTCGGAACCTCGCGCCCCATGCCGCGGATGGTCTCGCGCACCACCCCATACCCCTGGTTATGCTCGTGAACCGCCTGCTCGGCGAGGGTGATCAGGGCGTTCACGGCGCGCACGTCCCGCCCCTTCAACCGCTCTATCTCCGCCTGCAGATCGCGCTCCACGTGGAAGTCGCAAAGCTCCAGCATGTGGTTGATCATCCCCTGCAGCCCCATGCGGCGGCCGTCTTCCGGCGAGAAGATCTTGCTGACCCCGTAGCTCTCGATCTCCTTGATCTCCTCCGGGACGATGACCCCTCCCCCCCCGCCGAATACCTTCACCTGCTCCGCGCCCCGCTCCTTCAAAAGATCGCGGATGTACTTGAAGAAAGGGATGTGTCCCCCCTGGTAACAGCTCACCGCGATCCCCTGGGCGTCCTCCTGGATGGCGGCGGAGACGATCGCCTCCACCGAGCGGTTGTGCCCCAGGTGGATCACCTCGACCCCCGAGGCCTGGAGCATCCGCCGGATGATGTTGGTGGAAGCGTCATGGCCGTCGAAGAGGCTCGTGGCCGTGACGAAACGGATCTTGTTCTTGGATTTATAGGGCGCCGCGGCTGCGGTGTGCATGGGTTCTCTCCTTTTCGTTGTATCTGTCGCGAGCGGGTCAGGGCTTCAGGGTGAACTCCCAGGCGCACCAGAACTCCTCCGGATGTTCGTCCGGGGGGCATGCGAGGCACTTCGTCTGGATGCGCGGGTCGATGGTGCTGGCGAACCCGGAGTATTCGACGATGCCCACGGATTTGCAGGGATGGTCCGGGAGCCCCTTGCGCTTGCGGGCGGACTGGACCCGGCAGTCGATCATGCGAAAGACGGCCCGGGTCTCCGTCACCTCCAGGCATTGCTGCAGGTTGAGGCGTGCGTAAAAGCGGTGCTTCAGGCACTCCACCAGTGCGGGAACCCCCCCGCCCGGTTTCAGCCCCAGCCGCTCCATGATCCGCTTCGCCTCGATGACGGTAAAAAGCCTCCAGGCGTCGGTGTCGATGTCGACCGCCACGTCCATGCCGAACTTCTTCTCCAGCGACTGGAACCAGACCCCGTCGTGGGCCAGCCAGTTCTTGGCGTCGTCGGTGATTATCCGGACCAGTTCCTCCTTGCTCAGCGAATAGAGGAGCTGGACGCCCTCGTCGCCGGCAACGGTTTCCGGTGTTTCCTGTAAAGCCGTCTTTGTCGTCATGATCACCTCCTGGTCTTTTTGGTCCGCTCTCCTGCCCCCAGAGGGGTCGGGAGGGTGGAAGAATGGGTACTCCCCTCCCCCCCGGGGGCGCGGACAAGGCTAGTGGTCGCTCGCCTTGGCTATCCCAAGGCCGGTGTTCTGCCGTACGTCGATCTCGGCGAACATATCCTCGGCGCGGCGGTCGCGGAACAAGAGGCAACCAAAGACTGCGGCCAGGAAGCCCAGCGGCACCGAGACGATCCCCGGGTTTTTCAGCGGGAAGATCGGCTTGTCGAGGCCTACCATGGAGCTGCCGTTCTTGTTCTTCTCATATTCGACCCGCGACTTCTCCAGGGTCTTCAGCTCTTTGTCCGCCAGCGCCACGCCGGTTGCCTGCTTCTGCTCCAGGGTATCGACGATCTTCTTGGCGTCGGCTGCCACCTTCTTGGGATAGGTCATCACCGGCGATACCATCACCAGTGCGAGGGCGGTAACGGTCCCGACTACCAGGCCGGAGACGATCCCCGCGGTGTTGAACTTCTTCCAGAACAGCGAGAGCATGACCACCGGGAAGTTACCCGAGGCGGCGACCGCGAAGGCCAGCGCCACCAGCGCCACCACGTTCTCCTTCTCGGCGGCGAGGCCCATGAGAATAGCGGAGGTGCCGACGAACAGGGAGGTGATGCGGGCAACCTTCACCTGCAGGTGCTGGTCGGCCTTGCCGTCCTTGATGATGTTCACGTAGACGTCGTGGGCGATGGCCGCGGAGGCCGCGAGCACGAGGCCAGAGACCACGGCGAGGATAGTGGCGAAGGCGACGGCGCAGATGAAGGCGAGGAAAATGTCTCCCCCGAGGCTTCCGGCCCCGCCACCCATGTGCTGGGCCAGGAGCAGCGTCGCCATGTTCCCGCCCTTGTCCACCGCCAGGATCCCCTGGGGGGTCAGGTAGAGTGCCGCGCCGAAGCCGATGATGCTGATCATGAAGAAGAAGCTGGAGTTGAGGAAAAGTGCGATGATGATCGACTTGCGCGCCTCCTTGGCGCTGGGGACGGTGAAAAAGCGCATCAGGATGTGCGGCAGGCCGGCGGCGCCGAGCGCCCAGGCAATCCCCAGCGAGATCTGGTCCAGCGGGCTTTTCAGGAAGAGCCCGGGCTCCAGGAAGCGCTGGCCGTAATCCATCCCCGCCTTGGGAACGGCATCCTTCAGCACGTTCAGCCTGACATGGTCCTGGATGGCGGGGTTGTTCACGATGTCGGTGAAGAAGGAAACCGGGTTGAAGCCTGCCTTGGCTGCGACGAGGATGCAGAGGAGCGTGGTGGCACCCATCAAAAGCGAGGCTTTGATGATCTGCACCCAGGTGGTCGCCTTCATGCCGCCGAAGACGACGTAGGCGACCATGAGGGCCCCAACCCCGATGACGGAAACGCGGTAAGGGATCCCGATCAGCATCTGCATCAGCTTCCCTGCGCCCACCATCTGCGCAATCAGGTAGAAGATGGAGACGGTGACGGTGGAAAGTGCCGCCACCCCGCGCACCACCTTGGGCGACGACCTGAAGGAGAGGATGTCACCCAGCGTGTACTTGCCGGCATTGCGGCAGGGTTCGGCGATGACCAGCAGGATGGCGATGAAGGAGAACATGGGCCCCACCGCGTACATGAAGCCGTCGATGCCGTAGAGCGAGATGAGCCCGGACATCCCCAGGAACGAGGCGGCGGACATGTAGTCCCCGGCTATGGCCCAGCCGTTTTGCAGTCCCGTGATCCCGCCCCCCGCGGTGTAGAAGTCGGCCGCCGTCTGCGTCTTCTTCGCGGCCCAGACCACCACTCCCATGGTGATGGCGATGATGAGGGCGAACATGCCGATGGTGATGCCGCGGTTTGGGGTCACCTTGGCGGGTTGGGAGTCGACTTTGGCTGAAGCGGCCTTGGCGGCGGGCGCCGCCGCGGTCGCGGCTGCAGGCGTGACCTTTGCCGCAGGCGCTACTGCAGCCTGCGATGGGGGTGCGGCGGCAGCCCCTGCCTGGGCTGCTGCTGCGAGGGGAGCGGCGGCGCAGACGGAGAGCGTAAGAGTAAGCGTTAAAGCGGCGATTCTTCCTTTCATGCTGTCCCCTCCTTTTAATTGAGCACGTCGAGCAGCTGCTTGGTCAGCCGGTCGAAATCCTTGTTGGCGACGTGGGCGTAGTACGCCGCAACGCCGATTGCGACCACGAACTGGGAGAGGATGAAGAGGTAGCCGAAATTGATGGGACCGATCACCTTTATCCGGAAGGCTTCCGGAAAATAGCCTGAGATGACCGGGAGAAGCAGGTAATAGATGGTCGAGATGATCCACCAGCTGAACAGAAAACTCCTCTTCTTGTTCTTCAGTTCCAAAAACTTGCTGTTGTTTGCTATCTTCTCCCAGTCGTAACTCGTTTCCGCCATGGCTCTCCTCCTTAGGTTAAGGTTGCACACGCGAAGGGGCGGGCTCCCCTTGCCGTTACGCCCCCGACTTCACGGCCTTGCATAGCCGAATTTCATGGAAAGCAGCTCGCCGCTCACACGCAGCGAGGGTATGATCTCCTCTTCCAGACGCGAGCCGATCAGGCGTACCGACGGCCCCAACAGCGTGAGCGCGCCGACCACCTTGCCCGCGTAATCCCTGACAGCGACGGCCACGGTGATGATCCCCTCCCCCATGCCGCCGCACTCCACGGCAAAACCCTTTTCCCGGATCAGCTCAAGTTCGCGCCGCAGATCCGACAGCTCAGGAAAGCCGAACCGGCCGCGGCGCCAGCTCTTGCCGATCTTCTCCAAGAGGTCCCAGGAGTCTATGGCGCGCATCACCTTGCCGGCGGCGTTTTTGAAGAAGGGGAACCTTCTACCTACAAGGGGCTCCCCCTTCCCAACGGCCTCGACCTCGGCCACGTCGACGAACAGGACCTCGTCTCCCTTAAGGAAGGTCATATACACCGCCTCTTTGTGCTTTCGCGCCAGCGACTCCATGACAGGACGCACTTCCCTAGCGATGCTGCCATAGAAGGCCTCCATCACCCCCCGTGCCTGCCCGGCTCCGTTCACCTTCGGCTGCGGACTTCCCCCCGCCTCCTTCTGTTCTAGGCTCTCCAATAGACGCTTGGTCCGATACCTGCTGATCCCGGCTCTCCTGGCGAGCGCGGAAAGGGAGCAGGTTTTTTCCTCCCCGGCCAGCGTCTGCAAGAGCTCCATGGCCATGTCCATCCGTTGCGGCTGCGTTCCCCCTTTTGGACGCTTTTTCTTCATCCCCCCTCCTCTTCTAGTTAAACCTTTGTTTTGAAAAAGCCTGCCGGCATCAGACACCTGGGTGTTCATTCTCCGGGGCCAGATCCAAGCGGGCAACTACAGCGCTGGCGGAGACGAGAGATCCGTCTTTTGCGGCAGCATGGATCGCTGGCTGCCATACAGCTGATAAACAATGAGAAAGGAGGTTCGCGAAGTCAGGGCGGGGTTGGAGGTGCGAATAAAATATCTTTCGTTTACGTGCATGTCAAGCTTAAATAAAACATTTTTATATGTCTCCACAAAAATCTGATCTCCTCATGGAAAATGCTGGAGAGAAGAAGAAGCAAAGGGGATGACCTGTTGACAAAACCGGAACGATCGTCTAAATGTGGTCAGACGTATTTTACGTAAAGGTAAAGCATGAACGAATTAAGACAGGGCGAGACGGCTGTGGGGATAGGTGACTTGGCGAAGGAGTACGGGCTGACCACCCGAACCCTGCGTTACTGGGAAGAAGTGGGAATCATCGAATCGCTTAAGCGGCAGGACGGTGCTGCACGGGAGTTCACCCCCTATTACTTCAGAAGGATCAAATTCATCCTCCGGCTGAAGGAACTGGGGTTGAGCATCCGCGAGATGCAGGACCTCTACCTGGCCTATGGCGAGGCGAAGAACACGGAGAAGATGATCCCGCGCCTGATAGAGATTCTGGAGCAGCACACCGGCAAGGTGGATGGGAAAATGGCGCAGCTCGCCTCGCTTAGGAAGGAAATCGTGGAATACAGGCAGAAGATGCTCACCCGTCTTGCGTCTGGGCAAGCGTAGAGCCGGCCGGCGTGGAAGCGGTGTACTGTTTGGGGCCAGGGCGACAGGAATATGGCGCTAGCCCAGGGTGAAGTAGAAAGTCGCACCCTTTCCGGGTTGGCTCTCGGCCCAGATCTGCCCCCCGTGTCGCTGAATGATGCGTTGCACGCTGGCCAGCCCGATGCCGGTCCCCTCGAAATCGCGGGCGTCGTGAAGGCGCTGGAACGGTTTGAACAGCAGATCCCCCAGTGCCATGTCGAAACCGGCCCCGTTGTCCCTGACAAAGTAGGCGGTCTTCCCCTGGTGCTCCACCGTGCCGAAGGCGATCTCGCTGCAATCCTTTTTGGCGGAGTACTTCCAGGCGTTGCCCAGCAGGTTGTCGAGGACCACCCGCAAAAGATGCGCGTCGCCAACGCCGCGCACTCCGGACTGGATTGCCAGGGAGACGTTGCGCTGAGGCTCGGCGCGCCTGAGCTCCGCGCAAAGTTCCTCCACCATCGGGGTTATCTCCACCTCTTCCCGGGCCGACTCTGCTTTGCTTCTGCGTGAGAAGTTGAGCAGCGTGTCGATCAGGTGGTTCATCCTGATGCTGCCGTTGAGGATCTCCTGCAGGTATTCCCTGCACTGCGGGTCCATCCCCGGACCGTAGAGTTCGAGCAGCACCTGGCTGAAGCCGTTGATGGCGGTGAGCGGCCTTCTCAAGTCGTGGGAAACCGTATAGCTGAAAGCCTCCAGTTCCTCGTTGGCAAGCTCCAGCTCGCAGGCGCGCGCCGAAAGATGGGTGTGCAGCACCTCTATCTCCTCGGCCGCCTGTTTGCGCTTGGTGACGTCCGACACCATGGCGAACGCCCCGGTGAAATCCCCGTCCACCCCCTTTACGGGAATGGCGGAGACGCTGGCCCACACCCTGGTGCCCCCCTTGCGCAGCAGGATGGTCTCGTAATGCTCGGAGAGCCCCTGCTCCCGGCTCTTCACTTTGGCAGCTACCTCGTCGTGAAGGCAGTCGTCGACGAACTCCAGGAAAAGACGACCGACTACCTCGCCGGGCTCAAGGCCCAGCATCTCGGCGAACTGCAGGTTGGCGTAGGTTACGCGCCCCTGGGCATCGACGGCGACAATCCCCTCCTGCGAGGTCTCGACTATCATGCGGTAGCGCTCTTCGCTTTCCTTCAAGGCCTTTTCCGCTGCCTTCCACTCGGTGACGTCAGTCATGACGGCGAGGGAACGCAGCACCTCGCCCCTGGCATCGAATTCGGCCGAGGCGAAGAGGAGCACGTCCAGGATCTCGCCGTTCTTTTTCACCACCTGGTACTGGACGTTGCGGCAAAAACCGGTGCGGAAGAATTCAGGCAGTACCACCTCTTCTGCATAGCGGCGCGACTCCTCGGTTAGAAAATCGGTGGATTTGCGCCCTATCGCCTCCTCCCGCTGGTAGCCCAGGACCTCGACCCAGTAGTTGCTCACGCCAAAGATCCGCCCGTTGCGGTCGATGGAGTGCAGCATCACGGGGGTATCGTTGTAGAGGGTGCGATAGCCATCCTCGTCGGAACGCCCGGATTCGATGACGCGGCGCAGCTGCGCATTCTCTGCCTCGACCCGCGCCAGCCTCCCCTGCAGATCCTGCAGTAACAGGGCGGCCTTGGGATCGAGCCCGGAGATGTCGAGTGGAGAGTTGGGAAATTCCTCCCGCTGCTCCGGCGTCAGGTCGTCTGGCATGGCTTCGCTCCAGCTTCAAATGGGTAAGGATGAGTGAGCCTTCTTTACCCCTTGCAGCGGAAAGTGTCAACTAGATTTCGCCTGTTCCGGCGCCTGGAATTCAACGATGTCAACAGTTTGACCTACAGGGGAGGCCTTCGCGGGAGGAGCGCCCCTTTATTTCCAGGGGCAAATCTGCTAAGGTACCGCACCTTGACGTATACAAAAAACTGCTAAGGAGAAATCAGAGTGCCTAGTTCTACCGTACGGAAAGCCTGTGAGGAAATGGAACCGGAGATCGACCTGAGCGGCGAAGCAGGCTGGACTCCTTTCGACGCACCTGCACTGGTGGGTGATTCGCTGCGCTTTGTCTCCGGCGACAGAAGCGGAGACCGTTTCCGGGCCCGCTACTACCGCGACGCCGAAAAGCACCTCCACGCGAGGTTCTGGCTTGGTCCTGAAGCCGAAGGTCCCCCGGGTCACGCACATGGCGGTGCGGTCGCAGCGATCATGGACGAGGCCCTCGGGCTGGCCGGTTGGGCGGCAGGGTACTCCATCGTGGTGGGAAACCTCAACGTCAGCTTCCGCAACATGCTCCCCCTGGGCCGCGTGATCACGGTGGAAAGCCGCGTTGTCTCCGTCGAAGGACGCAAGATCATGGTGCACGGCCGCATCTTCTGCGGGGAGACGACCTACGCCGAGGCGCAATGCCTCTGCATCACCATCCCCGGCAAATAAACCAAGGCCCTGCGGTGGCGTAACCGTCACCGCAGGGCCTTGCCTGCACACCGTTTTTTCCTCCCTCAGCGCCGAATCAACCCTCCCCTCGCCGAACCGTCTTCCCACCCGCACGCCGCATAGCCGCATCCACCCAATTTTTCGCGCCTTTTTGTAAAGTAATTTTCGTTTTCCCTATAAAGTTCACCCGCCCCGAGCCGATATTTAATGAGACTGACACGCGCCATGCCTGCAGATACCATCAAACCTCAGCACCGGAGAGCCCACATGAGAATCAAGAAGTTCAAGGACTGGAAGATCGGCACCAAGGTTATGAGCATCTCCGCGGTGATGATCGTCATGATCACCGCCATAAATTTCCTCTACTTCATGCCTGTACTGGAAAAAGAGATACTGCACGAAAGAGAGGCAACCCTCAAGTCGGTAGTGGACCTCCCCTACGAGTTGATTGCCGAGTACGATCAAAGGGCACAAAAGGGGGAGTTCACCCTTGAGGAAGCCCAGAAGCGCGCCAAGGACCGCATCAGGGCGATGCGTTACGACCAGAAGGAGTACTTCTGGATCACCACGCTCGACGCCGTCATGGTCATGCACCCCATCAAGCCGGAACTGGAAGGTAAGGATCAAACAGGCTACAAGGATGCCGAGGGGAAAGCCATCTTCGTCGAGATGGCAAACGCAGCCAAGGCCCAGGGATCCGGCATGGTCCATTACTTCTGGCCCAAGCCGGGGGAAACGGCCGCCACCGAAAAGGACTCCTACGTCAAGCTCTACAAACCCTGGGGCTGGGTGGTCGGAAGCGGCCTGTACATGGACGACGTGCATGCCGTGATAGATGCCATGCGCTGGAAACTTGCAGCCATGACCCTCATCTTCGCCCTCGTGGCCATCGGCTTCGGCTCCCTTGTTTCCTCCCGGATCAGCAAGAACATCGCCAAGGTCATCGACGCGGCCGATGCCCTTGCCCTGGGGGACGTCAAGGTGGAGATTAAGGCGGAGTCCGAGGACGAAACCGGGATGCTCGCCGCCGCCTTCGGCAAGATGATAGGCAACGTCGCCGAAGCGGCCAAGGCTGCGGAGAAAATCGCCAACGGAGACCTGGACTTCGAACTGACGGCAAAGTCGGACCAGGACGTCCTCTCCAAGAACCTGAACATCACCATCGGCGCGGTAAAGGCGATGGCGCGGGACGCGGACATGCTTGCCAAGGCCGCGGTCGACGGGAAGCTCTCGCTGCGCGCCGACGCTTCGCAGCACCACGGCGAATACAAAAAGATCATCGACGGCTTCAACGGGACCATCAACAGGCTGGTGGGGCTGCTCGACAACATGCCGGCCCCGGCCATGATCATAGACACCGACTTCACCGTCCTCTACATGAACGAGATCGCGGCGAAGGTGGGTGGCAAGACGCCGTCACAGGTGGTGGGGCAGAAATGCCACGACCATTTCCAGACCTCTGACTGCAAGACCGGCAACTGCGCCTGCGGCAAGGCCATGCAAAGCGGCACCGTGGCCAACAGCGAAACGGACGCGCATCCGGCTCCTGGCGTCGACCTGGAGATCGCGTACTCCGGCACGCCGCTTCGCGACGAGGCGGGGCGCATCGTGGGCGCCTTCGAGGTGGTTTCTGACCAGACCGCGATCAGGAACGCGGCGCGGCTGGCCAAAAAGATCGCTGAGTACCAGGACTGCGAGACGAATAAACTGGTCCACGCCCTCGAAAAACTGGCCAAGGGGGAAATCGACTTCGAGATCAGGACGGAAACAGGTGACGAGGACACCCGCAAGACCAGGGAGACCTTCGAGTCGCTCGCCGGCGCGGTGAACACCTGCGTCGAGGTGCTGAAGACCCTCAACGCGGACGCGGGATCGCTGGTTGAGGCAGCCAAGGAGGGACGCATCACCGCGCGCGCCGATGCCGGCAAGCACCAGGGCGCCTACCGGGAGATCGTGCAGGGCATGAACGACAGCATGGCCACCATGGTCGGCTTCCTGGACAACATCCCGAGCCCGGCCATGATCATCGACAGCGACTTCAACGTGCTGTACATGAACGCTCTGGGGGCCAAGGTCGGCAGCAAGACGCAGGCCCAGGTGCTAGGCACCAAGTGTTACGACCACTTCTGCACCAGCGACTGCAAGACGGCCAACTGCGCCTGCGCCCAGGCGATCACAGGCGGTCGCGAGGCGACACGGGAGACCGACGCCCACCCGGGCGGGCTCGACCTCGACATCTCCTACACCGGCGTTCCGATCAAGGACGCCGCCGGGAAGGTAGTTGGGGTCCTCGAGGTGGTCACCGATCTCACCTCGATCAAACAGGCCGCCCGCCAGGCGCAGAAGATCTCGGACTATCAGAACAACGAAACGAGGAAACTGGTCGAGGGTCTGGACAAGGTCGCCAAGGGGGACGTCACGGTGACGCTTGAGACGGAACCGGCAGACGCCGACACGCACGAGGCCAAACGGACCTTCGACACCATCGCCGCAGCAGTCAACAGTTCAGTCGAGGCGACAAGGCACATCGCCGAGGCGGCCAAGCAGATCGCACGCGGGGATCTAACCGTCGAGATAAAGGAGCGCTCCCCCGAGGACGAGCTGATGATCGCCCTGAAGGCCATGGTGCTGAAGCTGAGCGAGGTGGTTTCCGAGGTGAAGGGAGCAGCCGACAACGTCGCCGCGGGAAGCCAGGAGCTCTCCTCCAGCTCCGAGCAGATGTCGCAGGGGGCAAGCGAGCAGGCGGCGGCCGCGGAAGAGGTCTCTTCCTCGATGGAGGAGATGTCCTCCAACATCAGGCAAAATGCGGACAACGCGCTGCAGACGGAGAAGATAGCGTCCAAATCCGCCAAAGACGCCGAAGAAGGGGGGAAGGCGGTCGAGCATACCGTCAACGCCATGAAGGAGATCGCCGGGAAGATATCGATCATAGAGGAGATCGCACGACAGACCAACCTCCTCGCCTTGAACGCCGCCATAGAGGCGGCGCGCGCCGGCGAGCACGGCAAGGGGTTCGCGGTGGTGGCCTCCGAGGTGCGCAAGCTGGCAGAACGCAGCCAGAAGGCGGCGGCGGAGATCTCCGGGCTTTCCTCTAGCAGCGTGGAGATCGCCGAGAGGGCGGGCCAGATGCTGAACCAGATGGTTCCCGACATCAAGAAAACGGCCGAGCTGGTGATGGAAATCAGCGCGGCCTGCCGCGAACAGGACACCGGCGCGGAGCAGATCAACAAGGCGATCCAGCAGCTCGACCACGTGATCCAGCAAAACGCCTCCGCATCGGAGGAGATGTCCTCAACCGCAGAAGAGCTTTCCAGCCAGGCGGAACAGCTGCAGGACTCCATCGGGTTCTTCAGGGTGGCGGGAGTCGAGGCGTCGGCCAAAAAGCAACTGGTGAAACCCGCGCGGCCGGCAGCCGTCAAACCGGCCGGAAAGAAGCTGAGCCAGGCGGGAAACCCGCCGGCTGACATGCGCAGTAAGACGGCAGTCGGGATGTCGCTGGATCTGGACCAGGATGACAGCGGTTTTGAGCGATTTTAAATAGTACGTACCAGAAGAACTGATCGTGGCGGCGGCACCGTGAGTATTTCACAATGTGCCGCCGTTTTTTTTCAAAGTTTTTCTTAAGTAACCGAGGTACCGGCCGATAACACATTAAAACTGTAGGAAAGAGCGAATGCAAGAACACGTAGCTTCCCTATAAATCCGCACTGGGAACCGGTCGGAAGGAATGAAGATGGAAAAGACCCCCTTTATCCTGGCACTGTTCATCTCTATTGTTGCGCTGCTAGCTGCAAACCCTGGTTTGAGAAAAAGCGCCGACCATGAGAACTGTGAAATTTCCAGTTACGACTACGCGAAACTGCATACGGCAATGGAACATGATGCTGAGATAGCGGCCGTGGCAAGGCGGGAACTTACCCAGGATCATGTCACCATCGCGCAATACAACAGGGTCATGCGGCAAATAGATCACATCAAGTCAAGGCAGGCCAAGCGTGGCGCCGCGGTACAGCAGGCAAGCCTTAGATAGCTAAACGGTGCACGTGTCATAGCTTAAGCAACATACTCTCAGTAGTTGCCCCTAAAGCCATGTCAGTCCTAAAAGGACAAAACGCAGCTCGCGGCTTATCCGCCGCCCTGTCTGCGACAGCGCTGCCGAGTAACATTTTTATTGAATAATTCTCATATTGGCGATATTATCTTGACCATTAAAAAATCTTTGTTTCAATAGAACAACACCTCCTGCCTGGCAGGAGAATTAAACCAAGCAGTTGCAAACGCTATTCATCATCGACCGAATGGTCTGCCATACCCATAGCAAAGGAGAAAACATGAGAAAACACATCCGCAGCATCGTACTTGCAGCAGCAGCCGTCGCCGCCTTTGCAGTCCCAGCCCTGGCTGAAAGCACCCTCTGCACGATAACCGCACCGGAGATGAGGCTCAGGAAGAGCCCCAGCAAGAAGGCCAAGGTGGTGGCTATCCTGAAGAAGGACACCAAGGTGACGGCGGCGCAGTGCTCTGGCGGATGGGTTAAAGTATCCTCTGAGGACGGCAAGCTCAACGGTTACGTAGGCGGCTGGGCGCTCGCCTCCGCCCCGACCCAGGTGGCCGAGGCCCCGGCAACGCAGGTCAGCGACGCGGCTCCTTCCACCGTAGCGCAGAAAGAGGTCCCCTCCAACGAGAAGCTCGCCATGCAGATCACCGAACTGCGCCTGAACGTCCTCGGCATCGAGCGCGACATGCAGCAGATGCACAAGGAGATCAGGAAAATCAAGTCGACCTTGCGGCGCAGGAAGTAACTTCTGTTGCGGGGCTCAAGGGCCCTTGCCATTTCCCTTTAAAGGGCAACCCGGCGTCGGGTTGCCCTTTTTTGCGCGCTCTTTTTCCCCTCGCAGGGAGCCGCTTTACCCCTTTCGCTTCAGGGAAGCAGGAAGCGTCGGAATAAGCACCAGGCAGACGGTCACTCCCGCCGCAATGGCCAAGAGGAGAACCTGCGCCCAAGAGCTCTGCACCAACCAAAATGCCGAGACCGGAAAGGAAATCCAGACGGCGCAGATGGCAGCGGCCTTTGCCCTGACCGATATCCCTCCGTGCACAAGGTAGTCCTTCAAGAGCGGGCCAAAATGCCGATGCTCTACCAGCCAGTGGTGAAACTTTTCAGAACTCCTTGAGAAGCAGAAGACCGCGAGCAGCAGGAAAGGGACACTGGGAACCAGTGGAAGAAACAGCCCAAGAAGGGCGCAGACAATAGAAACCCAGCCGACGCCTATGAGTATCAGGCGCAGCACCTCGTTCTTCACCTGCCTGACATGTCCCCTCCCTCTGCCGTACCGCATTGAATATCCCTCTCCACATACTTTCTCTGCCCTACTATTTTAGACGAGCCGCACCGTCATTGACGAGAAAAAACGGCAGTGAAGCCGGCGTCGCCCCCTGCCCTTGCGTGGGTCAGGGGACGGGGGAGATGCCAATTTTGCGCTGCGGCCGAGGAGCAGGCCTATTGCAGGAGAAGTGCCTGCCGTTCGAAAAGAACGAAGGCGCCGTGGCCGTCGTAATCCCAGCGCTCGATCAGGCAGCTGCGGGGCTCATCTTCCTTTCGGTAACGGATCAGGTTGACGGAGTTGGGGACATCGCCGCGGACCCGGTGGGAGACGGCGGTTCCGGCAAGGACGGACCATACGGGGCGGGAAATTTCGTGGACCTCCTTCAGGGGGCGCACGTGGGGGAGATGGACGTGTCCCCCAAGGATCAGGTCGGCGCCGGCCCGGGCCCAGGCGTGGACGGCGGCCTGGCGGTTTCTCAACAGGTTTTTCACGTCGCTGTCCCGGGTGGCCCGCACCGGCTGGTGCGCCACCACGACGCGCAGTTGTTTGACGGACGCTCCCTTTAGCCTGCGTGCCACCGCTTCGATCTGCTGCGGCGAAACTTCGCCGACCGTATGGCGTGTGGGACGCGTCGTGTTAACCCCCACCACCAGGAGATCTTGCGACTCGAACACGGGTTCCAGGTCGCTGCCGAAGCTGCGTTGGAAATTGCCGTAGGGTGAGAAGAGCCGTCCGAGGAGGTTGTAAAAAGGGATGTCGTGGTTGCCGGGAAGCACCAGTTGGTGTGGCACCGGCATGCGCTTGAGAAAATCGAGGGCTGCCCGGAACTGCGAGGCGCGGGCGCGCTGGGTGACGTCCCCGGAGAGCACCAGGAGATCCGGGCAAAGCTCCCCTGCCAGTTGCAACAGCGCCTCCACCACGGGAGACGTATGGGTGCCGAAGTGGGTGTCGGATATCTGCAGGATGGCGCTCACGCCCCACCGTCCCCCATCGGTGCAAAAGGCGGGACCAGTAGCAGCAGCGACTCGGGCGCCGCCTGGAACACGAGCGGGGGCTCCATCCATTTGGCCTCGCCGTCCGTTGCCACCTTGATGCGCCTGCTTGGGCGCAGCGGGTTCACCGTGAGCCGTTTGAAGGCAAACGCTTCCACCCCCTCCGCCTCCCCCAGCTTCCCCAGTGCGGCAAGCGCGAGGGCTGAGATCAGTTGCCCCGCTCCCCGGGCCTTGACCGCTATGGCCGCCAGCTCCCCGTGCTGCAGGGCGCGCTCCTCGGGCAACCCCACCTGCCGCAACTGCAGCGGGTTGTTGTCGACCACCAAAGTGCAGATGTGCATCACGTCGCTCCCCCCGCCATCGTCAAGGGCCAGCACCAGCTGCGGCGGAGGGGCGAGCAGGGTCGCGAACCCCGACAGCAAAGCTACCAGCCGGTGGCGCCCGAATCTCTGCTTGTGGACCTCGCGCCTTTCCAGCAGCTTGGGATAAAGGCCGAGGCTTGCGTTCACCAGGAAAGGGCGCTGGTTCACCAGCCCCACCTGAACCGGCCGCAGCACACCGTTTAAAAGCAGCGCAGAGGCCTCCTTCGTATCGACCGGTATTCCGTGAGCGCGGCTGAAATAATTGAAGGTGCCCTGGGGCAGGACCCCGAAAGGACAGCCGGAAGGAAGCACCTCCTGGACCACCGCGTTGATGGTACCGTCGCCCCCGGCGGCGACTACGGTTCCCTGCTGCTGCCGGGCGAGCCGCACCGCCTCTCGCGCCACCTCCGGCAGCCGCCTGATATCGGTGACCCGCCACAGGCGGAAGGAACGCCCACCAGCGGTGAGGACGGCGCGGACCGCGCCTTCCCTTTGGTCCGCATCCTTGTCTCCGGACCCGGCGTTCATGACTATGAAGAACGGGCCCGGCGCCCGCAGGTTTTGGTCTTGTGACTGTCGCAACAAAGGCTCCTCGGCTGGAACAGGTGGTGCGGTTTCTTGTCTCATCGCAAGATTGGAATTCTACCATACCGGCGGCCAAATCAAGCACCCAACCGGCAAGGTCTCCGCGGCGGCCATCGCTGCAGGGCCCCTGCCCTCTGTAGATCGTTCTTTGTTCTTGTAATGCCTTTAGCCGTCTAGTATGGTTCCCAGGAAAAAGCAGCCCGACGTTCACCAAAGACAAAGGAACCAAGATGGAAAAATTAGACGAGGCGCTGGTGGAACTGCGCCAGGACATGCGGGACCACAAGAAGCAGTCGGCCTTTTACGACCTCTTTCTCAACTCCTCCTTTTTCGTCCCGATCCTGAACGACGACCAGCAGCAGGACGAGACCGCGGGGGTCATACCGGTTATCACCGAAGCCGAGGGAAACGATTACCTGATGATGTTCAGCTCTTTGGAGCGGCTTAAGTCCTGGACCGGCGAGGAAGGGAGGTACATCGAGGCGCCGGGACACCTGTTGGCCATGAACAGCGTGCCCCCCCTGCACTGGGCTCTGAACGTGGGAACCGAGTTTTCCAAGCAGTTCCATCCCGAGGAAATAAAGTGGCTCAGGGATTCGGTGGAACGTTGCAACGCCGAGGCAGCTAAAAGCGCCGGAGCCTGATAGCCCTTTAAGGCGGAGTTGCCGCCTTTTTTCCAAGCATAGTAAGTCCAAAAGGCGCCAAGGGAAACACCCCTGGGCGCCTTTTTTCTTTCCCTGAATACTTGCTTCTTTGCGCACCTTACTCTGAACATCTCCCTGACCCACTTCACTAAGTCTCAAAGGTACCTTCAGCCACGAATTTGTATACAGAATGACTTTTTATTAAAGTCATAGTCCTTTTTAGCCGAACCCAATAGACAAGAAGAATATACTTCCCCACGCGTTGAGCCATTGTCGTCTCAATACGCGGTGGGCCTTTTTTTTGTCGCACGTCCAAAGACGCGCAGCGGCCGATACAGGAAAGGAGTTCTGCTGTCATGGAAACCATCTGGCATTACTATCTCTGTCTCACCATCAGGACCAGGCTGATAATCTTGTGCCTGTGCTACAGCGTATGCATCGTCGCGGCAACCGTTGCAGGTTCCCTCGACTCACAGTTTTGGCAATGGGGATTGACGGTCGCGTTCATCACCCTGGGCGCTCTTTTCGGCGGCATCAACATTTGGGGCATAACCAGCGCGATCACCCGGACCATCAACAACCTGGAAACGCTGGCCAAGGGAAACCTCAGCCAGGAGATCGTGATCAAGCGCACCAACGAGGTCAGCAAGATCCTGCACGCCATGCGCAAGATGGTCGGCAACCAGACCGAGGTGCTGCGCAACATACACGGCGCCAGCCTACAGATGGAACAGTCCTCCTTCCAGATATCCGAGATCTCCAACGAGATCGCCGACACCACCCGCGCACAGCAGGCGCAGGTCCTGCAAGTATCGGCAGCGACAGGCGAGGTGCTCACGATTTCCGAGTCGGTGCGGGAACTTTCCGACATGATGCTGAACGAGTCACTTGTCACCGAAAAGGAGGCCGAACAGGGGCTGGACGCCACGAACCAGAACATCGACCAGATGCGGTTGACGGTAGCCGAGGTCAACCGCGCCGCAGAAGAGACTTCCGGGCTGCACCAGGTGGCTGAAGAGATCCACAAGATCATCGCCAGCATCACCGATATAGCGGACCAGACGAACCTGCTGGCGCTCAACGCCGCCATCGAGGCCGCAAGGGCAGGAGAGCAAGGGAGGGGGTTCGCCGTGGTGGCAGACGAGGTGCGCAACCTCGCCACCCGGACCTCGAGAGAGACACAGGAGATCACCAGGATCATCTCGACCCTGGCGGAACAGGTAAGCGCCACAATGAGCACCATGGAGCGCATCGTGGAACGTGTGAACGGCGGCGAGCAAAAGACGCTGCAGACGGCCCAGATAATCCAGAGCATGGCCTCTTCCGTCCGTGAAACCTCCGCGGCCAGCCGGCGCATTTCCGACGCGAGCAATTCACAGATGGAGCGGCTCACGCAGCTGCAGCAAAGCCAGGAATCGCTCTTCCACACCATCAAGGACAACGGCGCGAAGATCGGGGTCACAGCGACCATCAGCGGGGACCTGAACGCCGTGACCAAGCAGTTCAACCGCTTGCTCGACAACTTCACCTTCGCTACCGAGACAGAGATCGAGCGCTCGGAACGGGAGCAGCGGCATTACCCGCGCGCGCACAACGGCCTTCTCGCCGTCATTCGCGAGACGGGCTCGCAGCAGGAGGTCCAGGGCATCACCAGCGACTTCAGCATGTCCGGACTCCAACTGCGTATCCCCAAAGAAGCCGAAATCAAGGAAGGGCAACTCGTCGAGGTGCAGGTCATGACCCCGGGGACCTCTTTGGAAGATTTCGAGAACCAGGTGCCGCTCAAGGTCGCTGCAAGGGTCGTGTGGCGTCGTGTCAATGCTGCCGGTGCCGCCTGCGGGCTCGAGTTCAAGTCGCTCGACCCGGCACAGCAGCAGCGTCTGCAGACCTGCTTCCGGCATTTCAAGAAGAACTCGCACTTCAAACAATAGAGCCCTGTTACGAGGCGACGCTGACGCTCACGCGTTGATGGCGATACAGAAAAGGCACCTGGGAACAGGTGCCTTTTTTACTGCCTGACAGTCAGTGATTGAAAGCAGTGAGCTTGCATCTGGATCGAGACAGGCTATACATTCTCCAACTGTAGCTGCCGACTGCGCCTAGTGGGGGGGATGGGAACATGGACGAGATTAGCTGGCAGGCTGAGAGTTTCGCTGCGGCATTGGTGGGGAAGCTGCGGGAGATCCTGGACGGAGAGGCGGGGCTTGCGGCACTGGCTGCCGCGGTGAAGCGCTGCAGCGAGGCGGCGGAGGAGGTCTGCGCGGGACGCCCCATGGCATGCGCTCCCGGGTGTCCTTCCTGCTGCGTCCTGAACGTGGCGGTCCTGCTGCCGGAGGCGGTACTGGTTGCACGAAGGCTTTCGGCCACGCTCCCGCCTGATGAGCTTAGCCGGCTGCGGGGCACCCTTGCCGCCCACCGATCCTCGACGCGCTGGATGGACGACGAGGAGAGGATTCTCAAGCGCGCAGACTGCCCGTTCCTCGACGGCTACGGCAGTTGCAGCATACACGAGGTGCGCCCCCTCGCCTGCCGCGCGGCGGCCTCGCTGGACGCCGATTGCTGTCGCAGCGCCTTCTCCCCCGTCGTCACCGACGAGCCGCGGCTGGTCCCGGCCGATCTGTTGAGGCAGGCGGCCTACGACGAGGCGTTTTCCGCGCTGGCGCTTGTTCTGAAAGGCCTGGGCCTCGACAGCCGCAGCATCGAATTGGGGACCGGGGTGCTGGCCTTTGTGGACATGCCGGAGTACCTGGAGCTCTTCCTTGAGGGCGGCAGGCTCCCGGACTCGCTGTGGCGCTGACTAGAGGTGGAACTGCCGCACCAGGCGCTCCAATTGGTCCGCCTGGGAGGAAAGCGTCGCCGCGGCGGTGACGGTGCCTGCGGTTTCGTGGGCGTTGCGCGCGATGACCTCGGTCACCTGCTGCACGTTTCTCGAGATCTCGCCGCTCGTAGCAGTCTGCTCTTCTGCAGCGGTGACGATCTGGTTGATCTGCATGGTCACCTCGGAGATCCTGCTGGTGATCTCCTCGAGCGCCTCACCGGATTTCATCGAGAACCCGGTCCCCTTCTCCACCTCGGTGACGCTGCTTTCCATAGCAGCCACCGCGAGTCTCGTCTCGGACTGGATCGCCTTGATCATCTCTCCGATCTCGCGCGTGGCACGCGTGGTGCGCTCCGCCAGGGCGCGCACTTCGTCGGCGACCACCGCAAATCCGCGTCCCTGCTCGCCTGCCCTTGCCGCTTCGATGGCGGCGTTGAGCGCCAGCAGATTGGTCTGGTCCGCGATGTCCTCGATGGTTCCCACGATCTCTCCGATCTGGTCCGAACGCGCCCCCAACCCTTCGACCGTCCCAGCGGCATCCTTCACCTTTGCAGCTATCACTTCCATCCCCTCGATGGTCTGGTGCACCACGTTGGCTCCGGACTGGGCGGTGTCGGTCGCCTGGCTGGAGTTGGATGCCGCCCTCATGCAGTTCTCGGCGATGTCTCCCGAGGTCGCAGCCATCTCCTCGCTCGCCACGGCGACGGCGTTGGTCTGCGAGGCGACATCCTCGGTTCCGGCCGCGATCTGGGCGGCGCTGGAATGGACCTGGTGCGAGGCCCTGGAGAGGTCTTCCGAGGTCTGCGAGATCTGCGACACGATCTCCCGCAAGGTTTCCTGCAGCGAGCCTATGGAGCGTATGATGGTGCTGATCTCGTTGTTGCGCTTCGGCGCGATTTTCTGGGTCAGGTCCCCTTCGGTCATCCTGGCCAGATACCCCTGGATCCGGGCCAGAGCGTCGTTTACGGTCCAGTAAAGGAGGGAGCTGAAGAAGATGCCTAGTATCACGAAGACCGTGGTGGAGATGATGGCTATTGAAGCGGAGAAAGACCTGCCGACTGTGACAGCCGCTACGATACAGAAACTGTAGCAGGCGGAGAGGAAAACTATCCGTGTCTTGATTTTAAGCCGCATGTAGAGATCTAAGAGAACGTTCATGGTCGCACCTGTCAAAGCTGTTAGCTGGGAACCGCCGGTTTACAGACTTATCGGCACCAAAGCCCTTCGCTTTAGTAGTAGGAGCTAATTTTAAGGGGAAAAGTGCCGCACGAGGATGCCCGCGGCCCAACTGCGTCTTGCCCTGCAAAAAAATTCTTTACACCTTCCAAATCAGCGAATATAATTCGTCAATCGGAGTGTAAACAAGAATGATCGACGACATAGACATACACATACTGGAGATCCTTCAGGAGAAGGCGCGCATCCCCAACGCCGAAGTCGCCCGCCAGGTAGGCATGGCGCCCTCTGCCGTTTTGGAGCGGATCCGGAAGCTCGAGGAGCGCGGGATCATCGAGGGATACGAGGTGAGGCTGAACCCCGTCTGTTTCCACCAGGGGTTGTCCGCCTTCGTCTTCATAGAAACGGAAGGGGACTCCGCCGAGACGGCGCAAGCCTTGGCCGGCATGACTTCGGTCCAGGAGGTGCACCAGGTTGTGGGTCCCGACGGGTTCCTGGTGAAGCTCAGGACGGCCGGCAACACCTCCCTCGCCGGCATCCTGCGCCACCAGATCCAGCCGCTCAAGGGGGTGAAGTCAACCCGCACCCAGATCGTTCTGGAGACCGTCAAGGAAACCAGAAGCGTCGATCTGGTGCATGCAGAGCGAGACCTTTAACAAGCGACGCAGCTAGGACAAAAAGCCATCTACAGCCAGAGGAGATCACCAAAATGCCGATGTCAGTTTCTTTCAAGGACCGTCTGTTCCCCCGCATCCCCCAGATCCGGCAGCATTTCCAGACCCCGTTCCACATCTACGACGAGTCGGGCATCAGGGAGACCGGCGCCCAGCTTATCAACGCGTTTTCGGGGATCCCCGGTTTCCGCGAATTCTTCGCGGTCAAAGCGCTTCCCAACCGGGAAATCCTCAAGCTGATGAAGGAGATGGGATTCGGCTTCGACTGCAGCTCCATTCCCGAAGTCATCCTGGCCCGGGAGCTTGGGGCGAGGCCGGAAGACATCATGTTCACCTCCAACAACACGAGCCAGGAAGAGTTCGACTTCGCCACCAGGGACGGCGGGTGCATCCTGAACCTGGACGACATATCCCTCATCGAAAAGGTGCCGGTCTTCCCTGAGATGATCTGCTTCCGCTACAACCCGGGGCCGCGCCGCACCGGCAACGTGATCATCGGCAACCCCGAGGAGGCGAAGTACGGCGTCTCCCACGAGCAGGTCGTCGAGGCCTACCGCCAGGCGAAAGAGCGCGGCGCCACCCGCTTCGGCCTGCACACCATGGTAGCTTCCAACGAGCTGGACTACACCTACATAGTGGAAACGGCCCGCATGGTGCTCGAGGTAGCCGAGGAAGTAGAAGCGGCCCTGGGCATAGTCTTCGAGTTCGTCAACATCGGCGGCGGCTTCGGCATCCCCTACCGGCCGGAGCAAAAGCCGCTCGACCTGGCAAAGATGTCGGCCGAGATCACCGAGCTCTTCGACGACTTCCGCAAGCGCCACGGGCACGCCCCGGCGATGTACATGGAGAGCGGCCGCTTCATGACCGGCCCCCATGGCGCGCTGGTCACCACCGCCATCAACAGCAAGGACACCTACCGCAAGTACATCGGCGTCGACGCCTGCATGTCCGCCCTGATGCGCCCTGCCCTTTACGGCGCCTACCACCACATTGACGTCCTGGGGAAGGAAAAGGAGCAGAAAAGCGAGGTCTACGACGTGGTAGGTTCGCTTTGCGAGAACAACGACAAGTTCGCCGTGCAGCGCGAGCTCCCGCCGGTCGAAGACGGCGACATCCTCGTGATTCATGATTCCGGGGCCCACGGCCACGCCATGGGGTTCCAGTACAACGGCCGCCTGCGTCCCAAGGAGCTGATGCTGCGCGCCGACGGCCGCGTCGAGCTGATAAGAAGGGCCGAGACCGTGGCGGATTACTTCGCGACCTACGACTTCGAGCCCTCCGTGCTCCCCGCCGGCGCCTAAAGCGGCACCGACAGACTTGAAACGACAAAAGGCATCCAGCCAAAGCTGGATGCCTTTTTTTCATTGGCGCCGGGAAACGCCGGCGCAGCCAAGCGGCGGCTCAGGTGCGCTTTTATTGTGGAGGGAGCACCTTTCCTTTCACCCCCAGCCGCTCCAGCTCGGCCAGTTTGCCCTTGGCGGCCTCCTCCGTGGGGAAACAACCGGCGTTGATGATGTAGGTCGACACCGGAACCGTTGCCTCTTTCAGCTCCGAGTCTATACCCTTGCCCAAAAGACGCTTCTGCTCGTCGAGAGCCGCCTGGTGCTCGAAGTAGGACCCCGCGTAGACGCGGAAGATCCCTTCCTTGCCTTTGAGCATGAAATGCTCGGCCCCTGCCCTGCGCAGCTTGTTCAGCATTTTTTTGGCCGCGGCTTCGCCGGAGTATTCCCCGACTAGAATTCGCAGCATCGCTTCAACTCTCTGGCCGCCAGCCCCGACAACCGGCACAAGACCGGCCTTCTCAACCGCCTTCTTCCCCCGGATCAGGGCGTTCTTGCCGACGAACTCGCCAACCTCCACGGCATAGCTACCCGGAGCAGTTGCAGAGTTGTCGCGGCAGGCCGTCTCCGTCTCAGCCGCCTTCGACGCGTCGACGGAAATAGCGACCGGCGTCGCAGATGCGGGAGCAGGCTTGGTGACTGCGGCAGCAGCAGGTTTGGCGACCTCGGCGGGAGCAGGTTTCGCGACCTCGGCAACAGCAGGCTGCGCCACTTCGGCAACGGTGGCCGCGGCGACTTTTGCGACAGCAGGCTTCACCCCTTCCGCTTTCTTCGGAGCCTCGGCAGGAACTGGTGCGCTGGCCTCATATTGCACCTTTGCGGCAGCCGGTTCTGCGGGCTCGGCCGGGGCGTCGCGCCTGGCTGCATCCGGTACGCCCTGGCCGGCAGCGTCCGGCTGCGCAGAAGCCAGGTCGTAAGGCTCCTGCTGCTGTGCCAACTTCAGGGTCTCTTGATCCAGCTTGGCGGCCGCCTGGGGGTAATCCTTCATCAGGGTCTTTACCACCCGCACCGCCTTGTCTTCCCGGCCGGTAGCGGCGTACGACTTCGCCATCATGAGCAGTATTTCCTCCCGCTGGGCGGTCTGGGGCCAATTCCTCAGTATCCGCTCAAGCCAGGTCGAAGCATAATAGTACCCACCCTCTTGATAATGGCCCTTGGCCGTAGCCATCATCTCGGCTTCGTCCAGCTGCGCGTGGGACAACAGAGGGCAGCAAAACACAGAAAGCAGCACCGACAGTAAAAGCATCCGAATCTTGAACATGTTATCCTCACCGGCCAATTAATGGAATAGTAGCTTGATAATGCGCTATCCAGTCAAAATAAAAAACGCAACGACGAAAATTATTTCAGCTCCTCGGCAATGTCAAAGAAATTTTATTCATGGCCTCCAACAGAGTACCCCTCAAACGCCGTGGCCGCGCTAAGTCCATCCGGAATAAACCCGAGGACCCACTTTATCCCTCACCCACCGCTTATAATCGTCGCGCACGTGCCTAAGTTCCAGCCGGAACTATTCGTGTACCTTCGCCACGGCATCATGATAAAATGTGCTTGTAGTAGCGAGCAGTAAAAAAAATGAACGGAAGTAGTCACGGCGAAAGCCTGGAGGTAAGTCATGAGATCCAGCACGAAAGATACATCAAAGGGTGCGTTACACGAAGCAAAAGGGAAAGTAAAAGAGACGACCGGCAAGATTTTCAGCAACGTCTCCCTGGAAAGTGAAGGCAAGGCGGAAAAAATAGCCGGCAAGGTGCAGAAAAACGTCGGCAAGGCGGAAAAAAACATCGAGAGTGACGTAGAAAGCGCAAGAAGCCGCCGCGGCAAATGGTAAGGTGCATATTCTGCAGGTAAAACAAGAGCGGGCGGCCATCGGCCGCCCTTTTTCTTGATCTGAAACCGCCATTGCGGTGCAGCCTCTTCCGATTATAATTCCACCTGCCCACCCCGTACTCAACCAGACTACAGGAGTCGAGCATGCGACCTTTCTCCCAGATTCTCAGTATCGCCCTCACCTTCTCTGCCGCGTCCACCGCCCTCGCGCTCACGGGGCTGAACCAGTGCGGGCCGGGGACCAACCCGCCCAAGGGGATGCGCTGTGTTCAGGACGAACTGCTGCTCGGGCGAGTCGACCGCCTCCGACTATAAGCTCGACCTCAGAAGCGTCCGGCCCAGGCCCTGGAACGGCGTCTTTCCCCCCGGTGGTGGTTCCGATACGGGCAGAACAGCCAAGCCAGGCGAGGAAGAGGGAGAGGCTTCAAAGTGACGGCAAGGGAGATCACCCCGGCAGCGGATGGCCACAGTAAGGGCAGACCGTGCACGAAGGGTCAAGGTAACGTTGGCATGGTGCGAAAGAGCACTGTTTCGGCTGTTTCCTTGCCACCGTCGCAACGGGTTGTGGTGGCACGGGATGTACGGGCTCAGGCAGGTTTCTCGCCGCTTCCTTGATGGGGAGGCATTCGAGCGCTTCTTCCATCTGCAGGCGGCGTTTCTCGACGTTCTTCGCTTTCTTTATTTTTCCGTTTTTGGACATGGTACCTGACAGACAGAAAAAGGGGTTATCCCGAGGGATAACCCCTTTTCACGTATTTTTGATCGCTTTTAATTACCACACTACTTTTTGCCGTGTCAACCATCCCCGCCGCCTCCGGGCGCTCCCCCGAGCCACGGATCTTTTGTTTACAACGCGGCGGCGTTGTTCTCCTTGCATTGCTTGCCGCAGGGACTTAGAATGTCTCATCCCTTTGGCCCGAGAGAGCGGCAGTATGCCGGCGCCTCGCCAGAAAGGCCCCGAGGGGGAATAACGAACCAGGTCCGCAGCAGGAGTAAAGATGGGCACGTCAGTTGGAATAGGCTTCAGCACCCGCAGAAGCCCGATGGAAGCCGGGAGCGAGGCGGCGCGGACGGCGCTGGAGCAGGCCGGCGTTTCGAAGCCGGACCTCGTCATCGTCTTCGCCACGGTGGGCTACCAGCAGCAGCAGCTGATCGGCGCCATACGCGAGGTCACGTCCGGCGCGCCGCTTTGCGGCTGCTCGGGCGAAGGGATCATCGTGCAGGACGCGGTCGTGGAAACCAATTTCGCCGTGGGGGTCATGGCGATCGCCTCCGACGAAGTCAGCTTCAACATCACCTCCGTCACCGGCATCGGCGAGGACCCGCGCATAGCCGGCGAGAGCCTGGCGGAGAAGGTCTGCCCGCTTCTGGCCGAAGACAGCCGCGCCTTTTTCCTTTTGGCCGACGGTTTGGCATTCGATTTCGATCCCTTCGTGGCAGCCTTCGAGGCTACCCTGCCCGCTTCGGGCCGGCTCCCCATATTCGGCGGACTGGCTGCGGACAACTGGGCTTCCCGCAAGACCTACCAGTACCACAACGACGAGATATTGAGCCAGGGGGCCTGCTGCATCGTCCTTTCCGGGAACTGCCGCGTCGCCTGGGGCATCAACCACGGCTGCGTTCCTGTGGGGGCGAAACGGACCATCACCCGAAGCAAGGGAAACGTCATCTTCGAGATAGACGGAACCCCTGCCCTGGAGGTCCTCAAGGAATACGTAGACGAGGACTGGGCGGTCAAATGGAACAAGGCGACCCTGAACCTCGGGCTCGGGTTCAGGACCCCTGAGCACCTAAGGGAGCGCTACGACGAGTACTACGTGCGCTACATCATGGCAAAGGACGACGAGGCGGGCTCGGTCACCATCCAGTCCGACGTCACCGACGGAACCGACCTTTGGATCGTCAGGCGGGACAAGGAGCTGATGCTGGACGGTCTCAAGTCCATCCCGCGGCAGATAAAGGAAGATCTTGCCGGGCAAAAGCCGAAACTGGTGCTGCAGTTCGAGTGCATGGGACGGGGACGGGTCGTCTTCAAGGAGCAGGAGCGCATGGACCTGGTGAAGTCACTGCAGCGGGACCTTGGGGAGGAGCTCCCCTGGCTGGGTTTCTACACCTACGGGGAGATCGGCCCCATCAGCAGGTACAACTGTTTCCACAACTTCACTTCCGTGGTCGCCGTCATTTACTGACCATCTGGTTCCGGACACATGGCAAAAACAGACATCGACAGGGTTACGGCCGAGCTGGAAAGGCTGAAACAGGAGAACGAGGTCCTCTCTGGGCAGGTCAAGCGGCTGGTCAAAGCGGAGAGCAGGCTCTACGACTACCAGGAGAAGCTGGACCTTCAGCTCAAGGAGTACAGCGCCCTGTACGACCTGAACTCGAGGCTCTACACCTGCCATGACCTCCCGGCCATCTTCGAACTCGCGTCGGAATACGTGATCAACCGTCTCGACTACGAGAGGGTGCTCTTCTTCCAGAAAACCGAGAAAGGCGACGCCTACAGCGTCTGCGCCTGCGACGGCTACCACTACGCCCACGAAAAAGAGGCCGTCTCCGGCCTCACCCTCTCCTGCAAGGCCGCCATCCTGGCCCCGCTTTTCGCCGGGGCGAACTACAGCATCTGCACCGAAGAGTCGCAGCTCAAAGAGCTCGTGGAACACCGGGACCTGCTCCTGATGAACGAATATTTCATCTGCCCGCTGGGAAACCGCGCCGAGCCGGTGGCGCTTCTCGCTGTGGGAAATTCCGCCGAAAACGCCGAATTCTATCGCCGGATCAGCGACAGCGAGGAGGCCCTCTTCGGCCTGGGGAACCTGGTCGGGCTCCTCTCCTCGACCATCGAGAACCAGATCCTCTACACCGGAATGAAAAAGGCCCTCGAGCAGGAGCGCCTTGCCGAAGCGAAATACCGCGGCATCTTCGAAAACGCCATGGAAGGCATCTTCCAAACCACCCCGGAAGGAAGGTTTTTGAGCTGCAACCCGGCGACGGCAGCCATCCTGGGGTACAGCACCCCCGAAGAGGTGCTGGAGGGAGTGGTCAACGTAGGTCTGCAACTCTACGTGGACCCCAGCCGGCGCGCCGAGCTCTACGCCATGATGTTCCAGCGCCAGGATGTGAAGAACTTCGAGGTCGAATTCTGCCGCAGGGACGGCAGCAGGATCTGGGTCGACCTCAGCACCCGTCCGGCCTTCGACGAAGAAGGGAAGCTGATCTACATCGACGGGGTGATACAGGACATCACCGAGCGCAAGCAAAACGAAGAGGCCCTGCGCAAGCTGTCCCAGGCGGTTGAGCAGAGCCCGGTTTCCATCGTCATCACCGACACGAAGGGGCGCATCGAATTCGTCAACCCGAAGTTCGTCCAGTTGACCGGGTACTCGCTCGAAGAGGTGCTCGGCAAAAACCCGCGCATCCTCAACTCGGGAAAGGCTCCGGTCGAGAAGTCCCGAAACCTATGGGAGACAATCTGCGCCGGCAAGGTCTGGGAAGGGGAGTTCCTGAACCGGAAGAAGGACGGCGAGCTTTTCTCCGAACACGCCACCATCTCCCCCATCAGGAACAAGGACGGCGTAATCACCCACTTCCTCGCCATCAAGGAGGACATCACCGAGCGCAAGCTCTTGGAAGCGCAGCTTTTCCAGTCGCAGAAGATGGAATCGATCGGGCGGCTGGCCGGCGGGGTGGCGCACGACTTCAACAACATGCTGAGCGTCATCCTGGGGAGCGCGCAGCTGGCGATGCGCTGCGTCACCGAGGGGACCCCGGTCTGGCAGGACCTCGAACAGATAGTGCAGGCGGGAAAGCGCTCCAGCCAGATCACCCGCCAGCTTCTCGCCTTCTCACGCAAGGAGATCATCGCGCCGCGCGAGGTGAACCTGAACGAGCACTTCACCGAGATGCAGAAGACGCTTGGGCGCCTGATCGGGGAGGACATCCGGATGGAATTCAAGCCGGCGCCCGAGCTTTGGACCATCGATGCGGATACCACCCAACTGGATCAGATCCTGGTCAATCTGGCGGTTAACGCCCGCGACGCCATGGGCAACGGCGGAGTCCTCACCATTCAGACCGCGAACATCCGGGTCGACGCCAGCTACAGCCAGTTCCATCTCGACGCCTCCCTCGGGGAGTACGTGCAACTGTCGGTCAGCGACACAGGGTGCGGCATGGACCGGGAGACGCTGTCACAGATCTTCGAGCCCTTTTTCACCACCAAGGAGGTGGGCAAGGGGACCGGGCTCGGCCTCGCCACGGTCTACGGCATCGTGAGACAGCATAACGGCTTCATAAACGTCTACAGCGAGCCGGGACAGGGAACCACTTTCGAGATAAACTTCCCGAAGTTCTCCGGCTCCCCCCTGGGTGCCGCCAAAGACGAAGCCGTGGCGGTCAGCGGCTCGGGTACCGTGCTGCTGGTCGAGGACGACCCGCTGGTGCGCAAAACCACCCTCGACACCCTGAAGGAGATCGGCTACCAGGTAATCGAGGCGGCGGGCGCCGAAGAGGCGATCTCGATCTGCCGCGAGAAAGGGACCCATGTCGACCTGATCCTCACCGACGTCGTCATGCCAGGGATGAACGGAAAGGAGATGGTCGATGCCATCGAGGCGTTTCGCCCCGGTCTCAGGGTGCTGTTCATGTCCGGCTACACCAAGGACCTGGTGGCGCAGCGCGGAGTGGCCGAAGGCGGCAGACATTTCATCCAGAAGCCCTTCGACATCCATGCTCTCGCCGGCAAACTCAGGGAGACGCTGCAGCAAAAGAGCCTCCCCACTACCTGACCTGAAAAAAACGGGGCTCCCACGAGATCTGAGTACTCAACTGAGTCGCCGATGTAGTCAGCCCCGTCAACCTCCCCCTCCCAAGCCAAGACGCCACAGGCAACAGCCGCGACCATAAAATAGCCAGTTAGCGCGTATACTTTTTTTCAGCCCTCAATCTGCAAATATGGCACGGTGGGTGCTAGCGTATCCTTATCGATCGCAGCAACGCCACCTCGCAAAGGTTGAATCATGAAAACAATCGGCTTACCAAAGAAGCAGGGGATGTACGATCCCCAGTTCGAGCACGACGCCTGCGGCGTCGGATTTGTCACCCACATCAAGGGGAAGAAATCCCACGAGATCGTCCAGCAGGCGATAACGGTCCTTGCGAACCTCGACCACCGCGGCGCGGTCGGCAGCGAGCACAACACCGGCGACGGCGCGGGGATCCTGATCCAGATGCCGGACGCCTTCTTCCGCAAGGTCTGCCCCGAGTCCGGGTTCGAGCTGCCGGCGCCCGGCGAGTACGGCGTGGGTATGCTCTTCACCTCCCCCGAGGCTACCGAGCGCAGCGCCGCGAAGCACCTGTTCCAGCGGATCGTCTCCGAGGAAGGGGTGGAGGTGATCGGCTGGCGCGTGGTGCCGACCGACAACTCGCTTCTTGGCGACACAGCCAAGGCGGGCGAGCCGCTGGTACGCCAGATCTTCTTCAGGCGCAACGCCGCCTGCCCCGACGAGGACGCCTTCAACCGGAAGCTCTACGTCGTGAAGCAGCGCGCCCTGCACGAGATAAGGGACAAGGGGGTCGACCCCTTCTGGTACTTCTCCAGCATGTCCACCCGCACCCTGGTCTACAAGGGGATGCTGATGCCGGCCCAGCTGGACCAGTACTACCCCGACCTGCGCGACGAGGCGGTTACGACCGCCATCGCGGTGGTGCATTCCCGCTTCTCCACCAACACCTTCCCGAGCTGGGACCGCGCGCACCCGTACCACATGCTGGCCCACAACGGCGAGATCAACACCCTGCGCGGCAACGTCAACTGGATGCACGCCCGCCAGTCGATGTTCAGCTCCGACCTGTTCGGCGACGACATGAAGAAGCTCCTGCCGGTGATCGACGCCAACGGCTCGGACTCCGCCATGTTCGACAACTGCCTTGAGCTCCTGGTGCAGTCCGGCCGCTCGCTCCCCCACGCCATGATGATGATGGTCCCGGAACCCTGGGAAAACCACGAGACCATGAGCAAGGAAAAGCGTGCCTTCTACGAGTACCACTCCTGCCTGATGGAGCCCTGGGACGGCCCGGCGGCCCTCACCTTCACCGACGGCCGGATCATCGGCGCGGTCCTGGACCGAAACGGCCTGCGTCCCTGCCGCTACTACCTGACCGACGACGACCTGGTGGTCATGGCGTCCGAGGCGGGCGTGCTGCAGGTGCCGCCCGAGAAGATCATCAGGAAGGGGAGGCTGCAGCCGGGCAAGATGTTCCTGGTGGACACGGTCCAGGGGCGCATCATCCCTGACGAGGAGGTGAAAGGGGAGCTCGCCTCGGCCAAGCCGTACGCCGACTGGGTCAAGGTGAACCACCAGCTGCTCAAGGACATCCCGAAGACCAACAAGGCGCCCTTCATCGAGCACTCTCCCTTGCTGCAGCGGCAGAAGTCCTTCGGCTACACCTTCGAGGACCAGCAGACCATCATCGGCCCGATGGCCTCCGACGGCATCCAGCCGCTGGGCTCCATGGGGACCGACACGCCGCTGGCGGTCCTCTCGGAGAAGCCCCAGCTTCTGTACAACTACTTCAAGCAGCTCTTCGCCCAGGTGACCAACCCGCCGATCGACCCGATCCGCGAGGAAATCATCACGGCGACCGCGGTCCGTATCGGCTCCGAGTCGAACCTCCTGAAGCCCAGCTCGTCGAGCGCCCGGGTCATCCGCCTGGAGCACCCGATCATCAGCAACGAGGACTTCGAGAAGCTCAGGAACCTGGAGCGCCCCGGCTTCAAGAGCACCACGTTGTCGCTGCTGTTCAAGGCCGCCGACGGCGCCGAAGGGATGGAGAAGGCGCTGGAGAGCCTTTTCAACACCGCCGTGCACGCCATCGAGACCGGCACCACGATCCTGATCCTTTCCGACCGGGGCGTTAACGAGGAGTACGCCGCCCTCCCCGCCCTTTTGGCGGTGGCCGGCCTGCACCACCACCTGATCCGGACCGCCACCCGCACCCACGCCTCCATAGTCCTGGAGTCGGGCGAGCCCCGCGAGGTGCACCATTTCGCGGTGCTCTTAGGCTACGGCGTCACCGCGATCAACCCCTACCTTGCCTTCGAGTCGATCGACGACATGATCCAGCAGGGGATGCTCCCCGGGCTCGACTATAAGACCGGGGTCAAGAACTTCATCAAGGCTTCCATCAAGGGGATCGTCAAGACCATGGCCAAGATGGGTATCTCCACCATCCAGAGCTACCGCGGCGCCCAGGTCTGCGAAGCGGTCGGCCTGCACGACTCGGTGATCCAGAAGTACTTCACCTGGACCCCCTCCCGCATCGGCGGCATCGACCTGGAAGGGATCGCGAACGAGCTTCTGACCCGCCACCGCAAGGCGTATCCGCACCGGGTCGCGGCAGAACCGTCGCTTGACCCCGGCGGGCAGTACCAGTGGCGCCAGGAGGGAGAGGAGCACCTTTTCAACCCGCTCACCGTCCAGTCGCTGCAAAAGTCGACCAGAACCGGGGACTACCAGGAGTTCAAGGTCTTCTCCAAGCTGATCGACGACCAGAACGAGCGCATCTACACCCTGCGCGGGCTTTTGGACTTCAACACCGAGATCAGGGTACCGGTGCCGCTGGAAGAGGTAGAGTCGGTCGAAGAGATCATGAAGCGCTTCAAGACCGGGGCCATGTCCTACGGCTCCATCAGCCAGGAGGCCCACGAGGCCCTGGCCATAGCCATGAACCGGATCGGCGGCCGTTCCAACACCGGCGAGGGGGGCGAGGACCCGGCGCGCTTCACCTGGACCAACGAGCAGGGTGACTCGAAGAACAGCGCCATCAAGCAGGTCGCTTCCGGCCGCTTCGGCGTCACCAGCAACTACCTGACCAACGCCTCCGAGCTGCAGATCAAGCTGGCGCAGGGGGCAAAACCGGGCGAAGGGGGCGAGCTCCCCGGGAGCAAGGTCTATCCGTGGGTCGCCAAGACCCGGCACACCACCCCCGGCGTCGGGCTGGTATCGCCCCCGCCGCACCACGACATCTACTCCATCGAGGACCTGGCGGAGCTGATCCATGACCTGAAGAACGCCAACCGCCGCGCCCGTATCAGCGTCAAGCTGGTTTCCGAGGTAGGGGTCGGCACCATCGCGGCCGGCGTCGCCAAGGCCCATGCCGACGTGGTGCTGATCAGCGGTTACGACGGCGGCACCGGCGCCTCCCCGCTCTCCAGCATCAAGCACGCGGGGCTCCCCTGGGAGCTGGGGCTTGCGGAAACCCACCAGACCCTGGTGCTCAACAACCTGAGGAGCAGGATCATCGTCGAAGTGGACGGGCAGCTTAAGACCGGTCGCGACGTGGCCATCGCGGCGCTTTTGGGGGCCGAGGAGTTCGGCTTCGCGACCGCGCCGCTGGTGACCCTGGGTTGCGTCATGATGCGCGTATGCCACTCCAACACCTGCCCGGCAGGCGTAGCTACCCAGGACCCGGTCCTCAGGGCGAAGTTCGCGGGGAAACCTGAGTACGTGGTCAACTACATGCGCTTCGTCGCCCAGGAAGTGCGCGAGATCATGGCGGAGCTCGGCTTCCGCAACTTCAACGACATGGTCGGGCGCGCAAACCGCCTGGAGCCCAAGCGCGCCGTCGCCCACTGGAAGGCGCGCGGCCTCGACTTCAGCAAGATCCTGTACCAGCCGCAGATGGCTATCAAGGGTAGCCGCTACTGCACCGAGGCCCAGGACCACGGGCTGGAGAAATCGATCGACTACACGAAGCTTTTGGATCTGTGCAAGCCGGCCCTGGAGAAGAAGGAAAAGGTGAGCGGCGAGTTCCCGATCACCAACGTGGACCGGGTAGTCGGGACCATAGTGGGCAACGAAGTCACCCGCGCCTTTGGATCGGAGGGGCTTCCCGACGACACCATCAGGCTCAAGTTCCACGGCTCCGCGGGCCAGAGCTTCGGCGCCTTCATCCCGAAAGGGATGACCCTGGAGCTTTCCGGCGACACCAACGACTACCTGGGCAAGGGACTCAGCGGCGGCACCATCGCGGTCTATCCCCCCGCGGGTTCCAGGTTCAAGGCCGAGGAGAACATCATCGCCGGCAACGTCGCCTTCTACGGCGCCACCAGCGGCAGCGCCTACCTAAGCGGCATCGCCGGGGAACGCTTCTGCGTCCGCAACTCCGGGATGAACGCGGTGGTTGAGGGGGTCGGCGACCATGGCTGCGAGTACATGACCGGCGGCATCGTGGTCGTACTGGGTGAGACCGGCAGGAACTTCGCCGCCGGGATGAGCGGCGGCATCGCCTACGTCCTGGACGAGACCGGGCAGTTCAAGGACCACTGCAATACCGACATGGCGGACCTGGAGCAGCTGGACGAGCAGGACCAGGAGACCGTCAGGGGGATGATCGAGCGGCATAAGGAGATGACCGGCAGCAGCCGTGCCGCGGCCCTTCTGAAAGACTGGCGCAGTTACGCCCGTAAATTCGTCAAGGTCATGCCGAGGGACTACAAGCGGGTACTCCAGGCGCTCGCCCGCGCCGAAGCCGCCGGGTTGAGCGGCGATGAAGCCCTGGCAGCGGCATTCGAGGAGAATGCCAGCGCGGCCGCACATTAAAATAACGAGCAATCTTGCGAATAGGATAGAGCTATGGGAAAAACAACCGGATTCATGGAATATCTTCGCGAACTCCCCTCCGACCGCGAGCCGCTGGAGCGGCTGAAAGACTGGGACGAGTTCCACCTGCACCTGCCGGAAGAGAAGCTCCGCATCCAGGGCGCCCGTTGCATGGACTGCGGCATCCCGTTCTGCCACACAGGGAAGCTCGTGAGCGGCATGGCCTGCGGCTGCCCGGTCAACAATCTGATCCCCGAGTTCAACGACCTAGTGTACCGCGGGCTCTGGAAGCAGGCCTTTGACAGGCTGCAGAGGACGAACAACTTCCCCGAGTTCACCGGCAGGGTCTGCCCCGCCCCGTGCGAGGGGTCGTGCACACTGGGAGCCACCGAGCCTGCGGTCACCATCAAGAACATCGAGGTGAGCATCATCGAGCGCGCCTGGGAGGAAGGATGGGTCACCCCTAACCTGCCGCAGGTGCGGACCGGCAAGAAGGTGGCGGTGGTGGGTTCCGGCCCCGCAGGGCTCTCTGCGGCCGAACAGCTCAACAAGGCCGGGCACCAGGTGACCGTGTTCGAGCGGGCGCCGCTTCCCGGCGGGCTTTTGATGTACGGCATCCCGAACATGAAGCTGGAGAAGCAAAACGTGGTGATGCGCCGCATCCGGTTGATGGAGCAGGAGCAGATCACCTTCGTCTGCAACACCAGCATCGGCGGCCCCGACTACCCGGTCGAGAAGCTGCGCGCGGAGTTCGACGCCGTGGTCATGGCCACCGGCGCCACCCTCCCCCGCGACCTGAACATCGAGGGGCGCCCGCTCGAGGGGATCCACTTCGCCATGGACTTCCTGACCGCGAACACGAAGGCGGTCCTGGGGCAGGAAAAGGAGTTCATCTCCGCGCAAGGAAAGGACGTGATCATCATCGGCGGCGGCGACACCGGCACCGACTGCGTGGGCACCTCGCTGCGCCACGGCTGCAACTCCGTCACCCAGCTGGAGATCATGCCCCGTTCCCCCGACACCCGCGCCGAGGATAACTGCTGGCCGGAATGGCCCAAGACCCACAAGGTCGACTACGGGCAGGAGGAAGCGGCGGCGAAATTCGGCGCAGACCCGCGCGTCTTCCTCACCACCGCGACCAGGTTCGAGGGGGATTCCGAGGGGAAGGTGAAGGCGGTGCACACGGTCCAGGTCAAGTGGGAGAAGAACGCCCAGGGGCAGTTCGTCCCCACCCCGGTGCCGGGTACCGAACAGGTCCGGCCGGCGAGCCTCGTGCTCCTGGCGATGGGTTTCCTGGGACCCGAGCAGGAACTCCCCGCGGCACTCGGGCTTGAGCGGGATCCGCGCAGCAACATCAAGGCGGAGTACGGCCGCTACGCCACCAACATCCCCGGCGTGTTCGCAGCCGGCGACTGCCGCCGCGGCCAGAGCCTCGTGGTCTGGGCCTTCAACGAAGGGCGCGGCGCAGCGCGCGAGTGCGACCGTTTCCTCATGGGAGAGACCGAACTCCCGTAGGCTCAATGGCAGTGTAAGTAGCCCCAAAAGGCACTCGGGACACCCCGGGTGCCTTTTTTTCCCCAACAGCATCGCACGCGGATTAACGCGGAAACAAAGCGATAACTGCAGATCAACACCCCGTAAAACCACACCTCTTTAGTTGTTTCCCTCCGGATCCACCTGCCGTTATCCGCGGTTTCCGTTGAATCCGTGTGCATGCCGTTGATCTTGCGCCAGGAAAAAGTGCCTCCACCGCTGGACAATAAATTAACTTTGATTAACATTTGACACATCACCCACAACAGCAAAAGGAGGTGCACGGTGTCATCTATTCCGGAACTATTGGCTGTGACGAACCTCAACGAACTCAGCATCAACGACTTCATCGCCCTGCTGCTGACTGTCGCCGACAAAACGGACCTGCATCCTGCCCTTAAGGAGGGGCTTCCTGAATACTTCTCCGGCGGCGAAAAGCTGAGGGAGATGGCCGGGAACCTGAGGCAGCTGCGCGACGCGGCCGCCACCGGCAACCGCGAGGCGAAGGCGGAAAAAATGGCGGCTTGGGAGGCGGGGAAGCTGGCGGTCGCCATGAACGCCCAGCACCTCACCATGCTCTCTTTGCACCGTAAAGACCCAAGCCTGTTGAACAACATCGGGCTTGAACTGAAGCAAAGGCAGCAAGGGGGCAAATCCTCTGTCAACGTGCTTGCCGAGACCCCGGTGGTTACGGCAAAACACGTGCAGGGTCCGTCCGGGCCGGTTTCCGGCTCCATCGTCGTGGTGATAAGCCGGGCGAAGAATACCATCCCCTTCGAAATGCAGATGACGGACGACCCTTCCAACGAATCGTCCTGGAGCAGCCAGGGGATTCACCAGAAATCGAGGATCGAATACCAGGAGCTGGAACCAGCCAAACGTCTGTATTTCAGGGTCAGGTACCACATCGACGGCAAAACCAGCCAGTGGTCCCCGACCGCCAACATCATCGTCCTTTGACACTTTAGCCCTGAGAATAGAAACAGGGACGCGGCCGCACCGGAAGATGCAGCCGCGTTCTTTTTTTGTCCTCAAATCGTTCACACCCAAGGCCGAACCGGATCAGGTTTCCAGATTTCGCCTCTATCCTTCAGAAAAGTATGAATGAAGAGTCAGGAACTTTGCAGGAACTTCCCGCCCCCGATTCAATTCTCCCGAAACTGAATGCGGATTAAAGCGAATCGAGTGCTTTTTGCAGCTACCGGTGCATTTATTCCACAAAGCTTTAACGGTATCTCCTAAGCTGTATGCCCTTTTGCGCAAATGAGTGCAGCTTCGCCTGAAGTGAATTTACCTGGGGTCAAACCGGAATCAGTTCACGAAAAACCCGCCCCCCTTTCCCGGAACCGTTCGCGTTTTTTCCAAACCCGTGGCCACTTTTCAGGCAAAGCGTTCCGTTTTCCATGGAACGCATCCAGATTAGAGCGGAGAGCATTTACTTCACAAAAATACACTCGCATTTTTTGCAGACCGCACGCGCTCCTCCAATTCACGACTCCTTTTGACCTCCAACCCCGTGCGGGTCCGGCGCATCTGACATCAGCTGTAAAAAAACCCGACATAATCAAAATCTACATCGAGCTGGCAGTTTCCGGTGCCAGGGATGCTAAGGCTGCATGTTTTTACACAAATTGTAAAGAATGTGTGTTTCTGACAAGCAGGAACTCTTTACAACTCAGTGTCGGTTTCTTTTACAACCACGATGATCTTCGCCTGTCACCATTAGTTTTTTCTGCTCCAGCCGACACCTTCAAACTTCAGCGCCCCCCGAATTCTCCACTGATTTCAAACTAATTTGCCTGTTTCTGCCACAGGTCCAACAGAGGCACCACACAGTACTAGTCGGATTGTCATTATGGCACGGCTACTGCACATACTGGGCATCTGATTAACCACTAGAGTGAGGGTAACTGCCATGAAAAAATTCATAATGACAACTGTGCTGGCGCTGACCATGATAGCAACGCAGGCTTTTGCTATCCCCAACCTGCAGCTGTACATTCCAGGGGCGACATATACCGACGAAACCTGGGTCATCAGCAGCAACAGCTTCGAACTGTGGGTGATCGGCAACGCCAAGTTCCAGCCGATCTCCGACGTGTACCTGGCCGCCGCATACGCGACCGGAGAGACCGGAACCATCAGCATCACCCCTACCGGCAGCCTCACTCCCCTTGCGACGGCTTATAGCGGCGGCGACGGGTCCGTGCCTCTTTTGGGTGACGGCAGCAAGCTGGCGCCCCATGAGCCCTGGGGCCCGGGAACCAGCTGGTACTCCTTCCTCCTGGGAGATTTCACCTCCAATGCGGACACCATTTACGATTACACCAACGGTACTTCGGACCAGGGCACAGGTCAGATCAACAAGTACAACGTCGACGTCACCGGTTACGCAAGCGGGCTGCACTTCGACGCTTACGACCACATCGAAAGCAAAAACCACACTAAATACATCTTCGCACCGTTCTCCCACGACGGAGAGAACGGCGCGAACCCGGTTCCGGAACCGGGCACCGTGGTCCTTCTGGGCGCTGGCCTTCTCAGCCTCGCGATCTACGGGAAACGTCGTCGCAACCCTTAACCAAAACTGAACATTGCCGGCCACCGCTCTCGCGGGGGCCTTGAGAAACCCGGCTTTTGCGGCCGGGTTTTTTTATCTCTGCCTTATCAAGTACAGCGATGGTTCCGCCTGACAGGTTGCTCTTTTGGCATGATTTGATATTATGTCGCTCATGTACAAGATCCAAGCCGCAATATTTCTCATCACGATTGTGCTGCTTTCGCCGGTTGCATGTTTTGCTCATGCATGCACTGCGGATCACGCCCTGGCGAAATCAGGTGTGCAATTGCATCTGGAATCCTCAGAGCAGTGCCCAACTCAGCACGAGTCCGACTTTTGTGAAACGAGTTGCTGTTGTGCCGATTTTGTCCAGATTTCGCAATTCTCAGGCCTCGCGTACTCCCCAGAAATCGCATCCAACTACATTCCCACACGCGTTGCTTATCTTCCACAACTTCCCGACCCAATATACGTCCCCCCACAAAACCGTTCCCTTTCTGCCTGAATTCAGCTCAACCCCGATCTTCGGGGTACCGGTAATGCCGGCAAAATCGCTCAACATGCTGAAGCGGTTCTTCGTCGCTTTCATTGGTCAAACGCTGGTCGCCGTCGGCAGTGCCATGATCGTAATGCCCGGTCCTGCAATCGTCATGGATCCACGTCGCATTTGGGGTACTGGCGAGCTAATTAGCCTGGGCACGGTGCCTGTTGAGGCAATTTCGCGAAGAGATCTGACGCCTTAGTAGCCATAGCAAACCTCATCAATCAAAGGAGAAATACCACCATGAAATGTCCCGTATGCACAGGAGTAGACCTTAAGATCGCCGAGCGACAGGGTGTGGAAATCGACTACTGCCCGGATTGTCGTGGAGTTTGGCTTGATCGGGGGGAGTTGGACAAGATAATAGAGCGCTCTCAACCGCAAACCGTGCAGTCTACCATCAGCCAGCAGCCACAACAAGACGGGTACCGGCCGCAATACCATGACAAACACCACGATGACCACGGTCATGGGGTGCATGGATACCACAGGAAAAAGTCGTGGCTGTCCGAACTATTTGACTGACATTGCAGAGGACAAATGAATGATTAAACAGCTCGTACTGGTCATAGTATCACTGGCGATCATCGCCTGCTCCCAGGAGAAGCCATCAGAGGCGCCAAAGAAGCTGCCGGCAGTAACCCTGACGCCAGCGGAGAGGGAAAGCCTGCTGTCTTTTCAGAAAAACCTGCTGGATAAAGAGTACATAGCGGACAAGGCGGTCAAGATTGCAGTCACAGAGATTAAGAATGCCATTTCCGGCGGGCAGGCCACAGCAGACCTGCCCGCCATCATAGGACGGGCAAAGGGTGAATGCCTGAAAACAGGTGCAGAACTGACGCAGAGCGTTATCCCGGCAAAGTTGCCTCCAGAGTTGCAGGCATCGTTGCGGGACGGCCGGGACGCGCTTATCGCTTCTTATAAGGCGTATGGAGAAGCATTCGATGCCCTCAGGAGCTTCACAGCTGAAAAGAATCCGATGTTGCTGCTTGAATACCGGAAGAAGTACGCAGAGGCCCAGGAGTTGTACGGTGGTGCCGCACAAAAAATCAAAGGGGCTCTGAGTTCATGCGGAATCGCAACGGCAAACTGATCGTCAAAAGAATCTAGATCTGGAGGCCGGATGGCTGTGCTGATGGAACGACATAATTCTGCCGGGCTCACCTCGGGGGAGGCGGCGCAGATTCTCGCGGAAGAGGGCCCAAACGAGCTCCCTTCTTCGGGGCCACGGGGCAACCTCCGCATCGCCCTAGACGTCATGCGGGAACCTATGTTCCTGCTGCTAGTCGCCTGCGGCGCTATCTACCTGTTGGTCGGGGACATGCAGGAAGCGCTGATGCTCTTGGCCTTCATTCTTTTCGTCATGGGCATCACCCTTTACCAGGAGCGGAAAACCGAGCGCGCCCTGGAAGCGCTCCGAGACCTTTCCAGCCCCCGTGCCTTGGTAATTCGCGATGAAGTCCAGAAACGGATTGCCGGTCGCGAGGTGGTTCGCGGCGACATCGTCATTCTTGCCGAGGGGGACCGGGTGCCCGCCGATGCCCTTGTGCTCGACTGCACCAACCTGTCTACTGATGAATCGCTGCTGACCGGCGAATCGGTGGCAGTCCGGAAACGTCCGGGCGATGCTTCAACGCCCTCAGTTCCGCCGGGTGGCGACGACATACCGTACGTGTTTTCCGGTTCACTGGTCGTAAGCGGCCAGGGGATCGCACGGGTTACCGCCACCGGCAAGCAGAGCGCCATCGGCAGGATAGGTATTGCGTTGCAGGAGGTCTCGGACGAAGATAGCCTGCTCCAGCAGGAGACTGGACGGCTGGTGCGCTTTCTCGCCAGTGTGGTCATGGCACTGTGCGCCGTCCTGATCGTCACCTATGGCCTTACCCGTGGAGCCTGGCTTGACGGCGTGCTGGCCGGGCTTACCCTTGCCATGGCAGTCATGCCCAACGAACTGCCGGTGGTCCTGACCATCTTCCTCGCCTTGGGGGCCTGGCGGCTCTCCCGTACCCAGGTCCTCACCCGGCGGTCGCCGGTGGTTGAGACCCTCGGTTCGGCCACAGTACTCTGCGTCGACAAGACCGGCACTCTGACCCAGAACCGGATGACCGTCACAGCCCTGCACGCCAACGGCATTTTCTGCCCGATCGGGGATTTTCGCAACGCTCCTCCGCCGGACATCTTCCACGACCTTGTCGAATTCAGCATCCTTGCCAGCCAGCGTGACCCGTTCGACCCCATGGAGCGGGCAATCAAGGAGTTCGGCGAGGCATACCTTGCCCACACCGAACATCTGCACGGCGACTGGTCTCTGGAAAAGGAATATCCGCTTTCTCCGGCACTGCTGGCCATGTCCCATGTCTGGCGGGCGCCGGCAGGAAAAGAGTACGTAATCGCCGCCAAGGGGGCACCTGAGGCTGTGGCGGACCTTTGTCATTTCAACGAGCAGCAACAAGGTGAAATGATGAGTGCAGTTACCCGGATGGCCGACGACGGGTTGCGCATACTCGGGGTGGCCCGCTCGAACTTCCAGCAAAAAGGGCTTCCTGGGGAACAGCACGATTTCACCTTCGAGTTTCTTGGACTGGTCGGACTGGCCGATCCGGTGCGGCCCACGGTTGCGCCAGCCCTTGCCGACTGTTACCGCGCTGGCATCAGGATGGTGATCATCACTGGCGATTATACGGGCACAGCAAAGAGCATTGCCCGGCAGATCGGCTTGAAGGATTTGGATCAAGTGATAACGGGCCAGGAATTAGATCAGATGGGTGAGACCGAATTAAGTGAGCGAATTCGAACTGTCAATATTTTTGCCAGAGTAGTTCCTGAACAGAAACTGCGTTTAGTGCAGGCGCTCAAGGCTAACGGCGAGATCGTCGCTATGACCGGCGACGGAGTCAACGATGCCCCGGCGCTGAAAGCCGCGCATATCGGCATTGCCATGGGCGGGAGGGGGACAGACGTGGCGCGGGAGGCATCAGACATGGTGCTTCTGGACGATGACTTCGCCTCTATCGTCCGAGCGGTCAAAATGGGACGGCGGATCTTCGACAATCTGAAGAAGGCTATGGCCTACCTGCTGGCCATACATGTGCCTATCGCAGGCATGTCGCTCATCCCGGTCTTCTTCAACTGGCCGCTTCTGTTCATGCCGATCCATATCGCATTTCTCCACCTGATCATCGATCCGGCCTGCTCCATCGTCTACGAAGTTGAACCGGCCGAGGCCGAGGTAATGGACCGTCCCCCGCGCGACCCCAATGAACCTCTCTTCAACCGGAGCGTTCTGTTTTTGAGCACGCTTCAGGGGATTGGAGTCCTACTGGTATTACTCACGGTCTTTGGCGTCTGCCTGGGCCGTGGGCAGGGAGAATACGAAGCGCGTACTCTAGCCTTCATGACCCTGATCATCGCCAATCTAGGGTTGATGATGACCAATCGGTCCTGGTCGGCGACCATGGGAACCCTGCTGAAAGCGCCAAATTCTGCACAATGGTGGGTCACCGGTGGGGCAGTGACGTTTCTGACAATTGTGCTGAATGTCCCTATGGCCAGAGAAGTATTCCGCTTCGGTGCAGTTCATCCGCTGGACGTTGCCATAACATTATCAGCAGGTATTTTCAGCGTCATCTGGTTTGAGCTCTTCAAAGTTCTCTATCTGAGGAGTCACAGATAACAGACTGAAAATCGGAAGCTGGCAGAACTGCTTGCCAAAGCGACCCCGGTGCTTATAGTCACCGGGGTCGATGCAATTGTCATCAGGAAAAGTCCGTTCTCACCGCCCCCCTACCCGCCTTTCGCACGGGTGCCCTGGCACCCAGGTACAAAAGCAGCAGAGATCCCCCCAGTAAGGCAATGCCAAGAATCCCCACAGGGGTGAAACGCTCCCCGAAGAGGATCCAGGCCAGCGAAGTCGCCACCAAAGGCTCCAGGAGCGTGCTGATACTGGCTGCTGTTGCGGAAGTGGAACGCATCCCTTTGAAGAAGAGAACGTAGGCCAGAGCCGTCGGTATCGTGCCAAGGTAGACGAGCAGCATCCAGGCCAAAGGCGTATAAGTCGCTGCCATCCCTTGAGTGAAACCGAATAGCACCGCGGCGCCGATGCTGAAGCTGATGGCAAGGGACTGAAAGGGGTCGCAGCGCGCGGCCAGTTTCTGCGAGGCAAGGGTGACCAGCCCATAGCTCAAGGCGGATACCAGGGCAAGCACGATGCCACCGGTATCCGCTCCGGAGAGTGCGGAGTGATCCTGAAAGAAAACCAGGACGGCCGTGCCGGAAAGAGCACCTACCAAGGCCACCAAGGTCGGCCTGGAAGGTCTCTTCCTGGTAGCAGCGACCGAGATGACGGCAACCATGACCGGAGCCGTACAAAGGGTGACGACTGTCGCGACAGCCACCCCGGTACGCGCGATGGCAGCGAAGAAGCAGACCTGATACAGCGCGGTCAGGAGCCCGATCAGCGTCATCAGCCCCAGGTCGCCACGGGAAACCTGCAGCATCTTTTTACCCTGCCTGGCCCAGCAGACCGGGAACAGCACCGGGAGGGAGATGGCGAGCCGGAAGAATCCGATCGAGAGAGGATCGGCCGCGGCCACGCGGTAGATGGTTTTTGTCGAAATACCGACAGTCCCCCAAAGGACTGCGGCGAGCATAATCAGAATGAGCCCGCGGCGCGACTCGGCGCGGGCAGCGTATATCGACTGCATGTGAAATCTCCTTGAAACTCAGTGAAAGGGAACGATCTGAGATCAAGGCAGTAAGGCGCAATCCTAGTGGGGAACGCAGTACGCGAACTGGAGGGTGTAACCGGCCAGACTGCCCTGGTTAGGCGAGAATGGCTGAGGGAGGGGGTAATATGCTGGAGAAGGGATAGTACATGGGACGTGTATATCAGCAGCATGTGCCGGTTGTCAAACCCCAACTGCATCGCACGCGGATTAACGCGGAAACAAAAACGATAACTGCAGATTAACTTCCTGCAAAACCTTACATCTTTAGTTGTGTTTCTTTAGATCAACCTGCCGTTATCCGTTGTTTCCGGTAAATCCGTGTGCGTGCCGTTGATCTGCACTACCCCTGAGAGAGGAAAGGTGCTACACTGCGAGCCCGCTACACGGCCCAGGCATCAAATGCTTGTGGGTTGCACCTGGATAAATCGCAGCAAAGAGAGATACCGCCTGATATGTTCCAAGACGTAGGTTTCACGTACCGCCCCATCGGCCTTTTAAGATCCCCCTATTCACGCCGCATCGACGCACCGCACCAAGGCACGGTTACCGAAGGCACCCACACCGGCGAGCCTGCCATCGCCACCCTGGAGCTACAGGAGTGGCTCGACGAAGAAGCGATACGGGACCTGAGCGGCTTTGACAGGCTCTGGCTCATCTTCGCCTTTCATCTGAGCGAAGGGTGGCGAAGCTCGGTTAAACCTCCGCGCGGGGGGCCAAAGCGCGGGGTGCTGGCAACCCGTTCGCCGCATCGTCCAAATTCCATTGGGCTCTCGGCGGTGAGCCTGGTGAAGGTCGAGGGAAAGACCTTGCACCTGCGCGGCGTTGACCTCCTGGACGGCACACCTGTTCTGGATATCAAACCGTACGTGCCCTACGCGGACGCCTTTCCCGACTCAAAAGCGGGTTGGATTGACGAACTGGATGAAAAGGTGGGCCGCTATTTTGCACCGGGTCCGCGAAAGCCGCGGTAACCGAATCACGTTGCTGCGCGTGCTCCATTGACTGCCAGTGCTGTACCACAAAAACGGCCTATACCCCCTTTAATATCCCGGGAATCACGGAAGTAGTCTGCGTAGAGCGTTATGGCAGTCCCCTCTTCTTTCCGGATTCCGTGCGGTGGCACCAGACCAACGGCAAGTAGGATAAACGCTACATACAGAGAGTGATGATTATTGGGAGTTGCTTGGAGGGTTTAGATATGGCAGAGAACGAATCGGTTCTGGTCATCGCGGACGAGGAAATCCGGCCATTCTACCAAATGCTCCGAATTGGGCAGGCACTAGTGACGACCACTTCCCACGAGCAGGCCACCGTGTCGCTTCGAAAGGGGGGAGTGGGGCTCCTCATCCTTGACAGCGGCCACGACGCTGAAATGGGGCTTTCCATTCTGTCAGGCCTGAAATAGGAATTCACCTCGGTACCGATCATCTTTCTGGCAGATCTTGTCAACGAAGAGATGGCTGTCAGGGTGTTCAGAGCCGGGGCCCGAAACTATTTCAGTAAACCCGTCTCCTTTTCCGAGATCGAACAAAACGTCATTGCCCTCCTAAAATTGCGGCGCTGTTGCAACGAGACGCGGGAATCGCTCAGGGTGGGGGATTTGGGAAAGGGCACCACGCATGACCTTGTACTCCGGTCCCATATGCCGTTAGGTCTTGACCGGGCAATCTGCTGCATGCAGGAGCATCTAGGCAGCGATCTCAGCCTCAATGAAATCGCCAAGGAAGCAGGAATGAGCAAGTTACTGATCTGGTACTACGCGGCGGACGGGGTGAAGGACCTCCTCCACCCGGGCACCGTCAAGGGTCTCCTCTTCCTGCAGGGCTTTCGCCAAGGCGTCCAGACGGGCTCGGTGCTCCGCCAGCAGCCGATCAGCAACCTTTTCGCATTGCCGGATCAGCGCAATGATCTCCTGGTCGATCCTCCAGGCCATCGCCTCCGAAAATCCCTTTTCCTCGGCCAGCTTAAGCCCCAGGAAGGGATGCTCTTCGCCGCGGGTAAATACAACCGGCCCGATCTTTTCGCTCATCCCCCACTGACAGACCATCTTCTCGGCCAGATCGGTAACCATTTTCAGGTCACTCTTGGCGCCGGTGGAGACTTCTCCAAAGACAAGCCGCTCGGCAGCCCTCCCCCCCAAGGCGACACTGAGGCGGTTTTCCAGATAGCTCCGGGGGTAATAGTAGCGGTCATCCTCTGGGAGTTGCTGGGTGATCCCCAGCGCCATCCCGTGGGGTATGATCGTTACCTTGTGGATCGGATCCGTTCCGGGGAGCAGCGTGGCAATCAGGGTATGCCCTGCCTCATGGTAGGCGGTGATCCGCTTCTCGTTGTCAGAAATGACCATTTTGCGTTCGCCACCCATCAGGAGCTTGTCCTTGGCCTGCTCCAGGTGGGCCATGGTGACTGCGGCGGCCCCCTCCCGCGAAGCAAGAATGGCCGCCTCGTTGACCAGGTTCTCCAGGTCGGCGCCGGTCATTCCGGGAGTCCCCTTGGCGATAATTACGAAATCGATTCCTTCGGCCATCGCGATCTTGCGCGTATGAACCCTGAGTATTTTTTCCCGGTCCCGCCAGTCCGGCCGTTCGATCACTACATGCCGGTCGAAGCGGCCAGGGCGCAGCAACGCCGGATCGAGCACATCGGGGCGGTTAGTTGCTGCTAACACGATCACCTCCTCGTGCTGGTCAAAACCGTCCATTTCGGACAGAAGCTGATTCAGCGTCTGCTCCCGTTCGTCATGGCCGCCACCCAAGCCGGTGCCGCGGCTGCGCCCGACGGCATCGATCTCGTCGATGAAGATGATACTCGGCGCACCCTTCTTGGCACTGGTGAAAAGGTCCCGGACTCGGCTGGCGCCGACCCCTACAAACATCTCTATGAACTGGGATGCGGAGATGGTAAAGAAGTTGACCCCCGCCTCTCCCGCCACCGCCCGCGCCAGCAGGGTCTTCCCGGTGCCCGGAGGCCCCACCAGCAGTACCCCCTTCGGCACCTTGCCCCCAACGCGACGAAACTTCTCAGGTTCCTTCAGGTAGTCGACGATTTCCTTCAGCTCCAGTTTGCTGTTCTCCATGCCGGCCACATCGTCAAAGGTGACATTGACCTTCTCCCCGGTGCCGTACATCTTTGCTCCGGATTTGGCGAAGCTGCCGAACATCCCCCCGGAGCCCATCTGGTTACGGACGTTGCGGGCGATGTACCACCAGACGCCAATTATCAGCAGCCAGGGAAGGATCGACAGGAGAAAAGACATCAGGGGCGATGCTTCGGTGGAAGCGGCGATGATCTCCACCTTGTGAGCAGTCAGTTCCGCAATGAGCGCCGGATCGGCCGGCGCCGGCATGGTGGTGGAGAAGGCACCCACTTCCCGCGTGACCTCTTTCCCCTGTACCGTGTTGGACACCAGAATCTTCTTCAGGAATTCACCGCGGACGGCCGTCCCCTTGAACCGGACCTTTTTCAGATTGTTGCCGGCAAGTTCGCTGCGAAAGCGGCTGTAGCTTATCTCGGCACTCTGCTGTGCATCGCGCAGCAGGTAGCTGTAACCCATATTGAACAGGATCGCAGCCAACATCATAAAAAGAATCGTACGCCAGGCTTGTTGGTTCATGGCACTCTCAGGCCTCTCCCTCTTTGCACACAAAGGTACCGCAGCCTCAGGCTAGCGGGACCAGTTCCTTTTCATTGTAACACGTTTCATGGCGGGTATTATCCCAACAACATCTGAAAATAGCAGGCTTTTTCCTCTCCAGGAAGGCTGTAATTTGTTTCTGCACCATCAAATTACGAAAAACCCACAGCTGGCTATGGACAGCAGTGGGTGTTCCGAACCTTCCGTTTCGATTGTACCCATCAAGTTACTGGCATAGTCACCGATAAAGAGCAGTATTCCGCCGGTTGCATGCGTCGCAGTGCTGCGATTCTTTTTTGACTGACCAGCTTTGGAAGCGGTCTCACAAATACCTACCATGTGACATAAAAGTCGTCCGCAGACCCTTTCCCATGTTGCCGGCCACTCTTACTTAACCACAGGGAGACAGGCTGAGGTGAACCAACTGCAACAAATATTCTTCCTGAGAACCACTAACGTCAACATCATCAAAATCAGGGGGCTGGCTACCGCCGCCGTCTGGACCCTGCTGATAGCGGGTGCTGCGGCCTGGACCGTGCAGCAGGCGCGGCATCAGGCGCTCCAGCTCGCGGAAACCGAGGCGCGGATTTCCCTCGCCAAGGACCTGGCCTTCAGAAAATGGGCCGGGAAACGCGGGAATATGTACCTGCCGCTGGGAGAGCAGGTTACCCCGACCCCCTTTCTCAACCATGTTCCTGACCGTGACATCACGACAACGGAAGGTGAGAGACTCACCCTGAAAAACCCCGCCATGATCATGAACGAGATCACCAGGGAAGCCCCGCAGCTCTACGGCGTGAAAACCAGGATCACCTCGCGGCTGTACCTGAACCCGGTGGACGCCCCCGACGAATGGGAGAGGACCGCGCTGTTCATCGTCGAGGGGACGCGACAGGATTACCACGGCGTGGTGGATATCGACGGCAAGCCGTATCTGCGAATGATGGAACCGTTGATCATGGAGGACTCCTGCCTCAAGTGTCACGCGTGGACCGGGATCAAGGTGGGGGAGTTGCGCGGCGGCACCAACGTATCCATTCCACTCGAACCGTTCTACGACGCGGCACGGACGCAGATGCAGGGGGGCCTGGTGAGTTACGCAGGGATCTGGCTCCTTGGGATTACCGCCATCGGTTTCATCACCCGAAGGACCATGTCTCTCGAAGTGGAGCGCTGCGACGGCGAGGCCCGGGTGCGCGAAAAGAACCTGCAGCTAGAGACCGAGGTGACCGAGCGAAAGAACCTCGAAAACGAGCTGCGTCATTCCCACCAGCACCTTCTGAACATCATCGACTTCATGCCCGATGCCACGCTCATCATCGACATGGAGGGGCGCGTGCTCGTCTGGAGCAGAGAGCTCGCACGGTTGACCGGGGTGCCGCCTGAGAGCATGGTCGGCAAGAAAGATTACGAGTACGCACTTCCCTTCTACGGCAAACGGCGCCCGATTCTAGTCGACCTCGTCCTTAACCCGAACGTCGAGGTGGAGGAACAGAACTACGAAGGTTTTACCCGTAACGGAGATATAGTGCATGGCGAGTGTTACGCGCCTGGGCTTGGCGCCACCCCCGCCTATATCACCTCCTCCGCCTGCGTGCTGCGCGACAGCAAGGGCGAGGTGATCGGCGCCATCGAATGCATACGTGACACTTCCGATCAGATGAAGGCGCAGAAGCGGATCAAGCTGCTGGCGAAGATCTTCAACGAAAGCGGCGAAGCGATCGTCATCACCGACAGCGAGAACAACATCATCGAAACGAACGTCGCCTTCGAGCAGTTCACCGGTTATACGCGCGAGGAGGCGCTCGGCAAGAACCCGAAGATCCTCAAATCGGGGATCGAGGACATTACCTTCTACGAGTCGATGTGGCGCTCCATCCTGGAGACGAACTACTGGCAGGGGGAGATCTGGGACAAGCGCAAGGACGGCACCCTTTATCCCAAATGGCTCACCATAACCGCGATCAAAGACCGGGATAACCGCATCACCAACTACTTCGCGTCCTTCTCCGACATAACCCAGCGCAAGGAGGCAGAAAAGCGGATCGAGCAGCTGGCCCACACCGACACGCTCACCACGCTTCCGAACCGGCACACGCTCGTCGAAAGGCTGTCCCAGGCGCTCGAACAGGCGAAACGGGGCTCCCACCAGCTGGCCGTCTTTTTCATCGATCTCGACCGGTTCAAGACCATCAACGACACGCTGGGACATCACGTGGGGGACCTGCTTTTGAAGGAGGTTGCGTCAAGGCTCAAGAGTTCCTTGCGCGCTGAAGACATAGTCGCCCGCTTCGGCGGCGACGAGTTCGTAGTAGTCCAGCCCCAGATCCGGTCACATCTCGAGCCGGCGCATCTGGCGGAAAAGATACTGCAGACAGTATCCTCTCCCTATTTCCTTGATAACAACGCGGTGTACACGAGCCCGAGCATCGGCATAAGCGTCTTCCCGCATGACGGCGGCTCGGTATCTGAACTCTTCAAGACCGCAGACATCGCCATGTACCATGCAAAGGCCGCCGGCAGAAACACCTACCAGATGTTCACCAAGGAGATGCACACGGCGGCACGACAGCGGCTCGCGATGGAGAACAACCTGCGCAGCGCGATCACCAACGACGAATTCGTGCTGCACTACCAGCCGCAGGTGGAGGCGATCACCGGCAAGGTCACCGGTCTCGAGGCGCTGGTGCGGTGGCAGAGTCCGGAGGCTGGCCTCGTGTCACCTGACCTGTTCATCTCCATCGCCGAGGAATCCGGTCTCATCCTCGAAATCGGACGGCATGTCTTTGAAATGGCTTGTGATCAGGCTGCAAAGTGGAAGAAGGCGGGTGTGCCCTTCGAGAAGATCAGCGTCAACCTTTCGGCGCGCCAGTTGCAGCAACCAGAGCTTCCTGAAATACTCTCCTCGATTATGGCGAGCTACGGTGTCGAGCCCGGGATGATCGAGTTGGAGGTTACCGAGAGCATGACCATGGAGCGCCCTGTAGAGAGTGTCAGGATCCTCGGGGTACTAAAAAGCATGGGAATCGACCTCGCCATCGACGATTTCGGCACAGGATATTCATCATTGAGCTATTTGAAGCTCTTCCCGGTGGACAAACTGAAAATTGACCGCTCCTTCGTGAAAGACATAGAGACAGACCCGGATGATGCAGCGATCGCGTCGGCGACCATCGCCATGGCGCATTCCCTGGGCAAGAAAGTGGTGGCGGAAGGGGTGGAAACGGCTGCCCAACTTGAGTTCCTGGTCCAAGAAGGCTGCGACATCATTCAGGGGTATTTCTTCAGTAAACCACTCTCAGCCGAGGACGCTGAGGCGTATCTGAAGAAAGCTTGAGCTTGCCTGCGCTCTTCTCGCACCGACTAAAAAGCCCTTCGCAAAGGCGAAGGGCTTTTTTCGTTCCCGCTCATCGCCGCCATAAACGGCCTCTCCGGTTGTAATCACAGTTTCACCCTTTAGACTTCTTCTGAACTTTTTTTAACCAAAAGAACCGTTCAGGAGGAGAAAATGCGCACAGGAAAATGGTTCAGATCCGCTCTGCTCGCTTCTCTCACCGTTTCTGGCTTGGGCTTTCTGTCATCCTGCACTCCCTGCGTCACCTACACGCAGATGTGCGATTTGATCGGCGGGGCTCCGGTCGGCACGACGACTTCCTCGGGGAGAAACGTGGTCCTTGAGGATCCCGGAACCATCGCGGCCTATCACGGTTTCAGCTGCGCCGAATCGGACCAGCGGGGCACCGAGGAGGTCTTGAAACTGGAAGAGAGCCTGGAGATCCCGCGCTATGCAGGCAACGCCGCGGTTTTTCTCAACGGCTGGCGCATGAACTACCTGAGCAGCGACCACCACGTGGGAGGGCTCGGCACCATGATTAGCAATATCCGCCTGGAGGATAAGACCCTGAAATGGCAGGCGTCAGGAGTCCTTGCCGACAAGAACTTCGACGATGGCTACAAATGGTGCTATTTCTATACGGTGGTAGCATGGAACCCCACCAACCTCAACCTGGTCGTGGACCAGAAGGACGGAAGCTGCGATAACCGGACCCCCTCTGACGCGAACTTCTTCATAACGGACAACAAAGGCACAACCACTGCACTCTCCTCCTTTCCAAGCTTCCTCTTCAACCCTGATTTCGCCTCAGGAAAGACCGTTGCCATACTCCCACGCGGGTTCGGCTTCAAGTGGAGCTCCGAGTGCGACACGGATCACCATCTGCTTCAGATCGGGGTGAACCTGGACCATGGAGAGGCGTTCGTCGAGAACGAAATGAAGTACAAAAAGGGCTTTTTCCAGGATCTGACTCCGGTGCCGGTTCCCCAGCCCCCTCCTGCTGACACTGTGAACCAGGTCGACTCCGGATTTGTCAGCTGGGACACCTATGCCATCTTCAAGGACAACGACGGGAGGAGAGGCTACGGATTCGGGCACATGGCATCGGGGCTGGGAGGCAAGGATGTCGCCGTGATCCAGCCCCCTTTCTCTATCCTCCCCCATGAGGATACGGGGGTGTTCGGTGCGTGCCTTGGTGAAGCGTCAGGACTGCAAACGAAAGACGTCGCTGTTGAGAACGTCCCTTACGAGTACGCCATTCCCATGCTGACTGGGTGGGACATAGGTTGCGGCTGTGATGACGAACACGTAACCGAGGTAGGGACCTGGCTCGACGAGTTCCACTACGACAAGGCCCCCAACGCTCCCGCGGGAACCTTGCACTACAAGGTGTCTTCGATACTGAGGGACAAGGACGGCAGCCCCGGGCATGCGTACTCCCACAAGGTCTCCATCCTCGCGTTCAAGCCGACCGCCTCGGCCCTTGCACCGGATCTGATCCCCTTCAGCCCGACCGGCACCGGCCCACTCTCCTTCTGCAGACTGGAGCAGAACGGCACACTCCTGAGGGTGACCATCAAAAATCAGGGTAACGGAAACGCAGGTGCCTCGAAGACAACGGTTGTGTTCAACAACCAGCCCGTCACCCTCGACACGCCACCCGTTCCGGCTGGAGGATCGGTGGACCTTCTATTCGGGGTGCCGAGAAACTGCTTCAGCCCAGACTGCTCCTTCAGGATCACCGTCGACTCCGAAAACCAGGTTGACGAGTTATCTAACGAAGGGAACAACACCGTGGGCGGCGGGTGCCTCGGCTGACACCCGCTCACAGCGCCCCTTAACGGGAGCGTAAGCTTCCCCTGAAAAGAGACACTTGAAAGGTAGAGCTTTCTGGCATTATCAAAACGCCAGGAGGCTGCAATGAAGAAATCCAGATTCACTGAGACGCAGATTGTCTCGATCCTCAAGGAGGCCGATGCCGGGGTGCAGGTGAAGGACATAGGAACTGGAGGTTAGTTGACATGCAAAATTACTAGGTTAGATTAATAAAACCGCCTCAACTTTTGCACCACGGTTGTTCTCACAAAAAAGGTGAATCAACCGGAAACCAGGCAACGGCAGATTACCGCTCCATTATCGTGATCGGCAAAAAGGGAAACGACACAACCACCGGAAATAGCCCTTGCTGCTGGTATTCGGAAGTTAAGATGAAATTCAAAATGAAAATTACCCAACCGGGGGTCTATTCCTTTGTGCTTGCCTGTGGATGGTCCTTGGTCGTCGCCCTTTCATTGCTGGTGGATATGAGAGGGTATAAGAAAGAAATTCTGGCCATTGCCACTAACGTAGCGCGAGCGTACATCGACAAAGACATGCTCTTCCGTGACTGGAATACGATGCACGGTGGCGTGTACGTGCCGGTTACCCCGGAGAACCCGCCGAATCAAGACCTTCCTAAGTCAGTTCCCGAGCGAGATATCAAGACCCCTACCGGTCGTGTCCTTACCTTCATCAACCCGGCTTACATGATGCGTCAAGTGTATGAACTGGCCCGGAAAGAAAAGAAGATCTCGGAGCACGTCACAAGCCTTAAACCGCTACGCCCTGAAAACAAGCCCGATACCTGGGATACCCGTGCGCTTATTGCTTTAGAGGACGGCAACCAAGAAGTCAGCGAAATTGTAACTGAAGAAGGTAAAAGGTATTTGAAATTGATGCGCCCCCTCAAGGTCGAAAAAAGCTGCCTCCTATGTCACTCACAGCAGGGTTACAAAGAAGGAGATATCGGGGGAGGAATAACTGTTACCTTCCCGATGGAATTGCTCGAAGTTTCGATATGGGATGAGGAACAGTTGCTCATGTCAGGCCATGCATTCATGTGGCTTCTGGGACTAACAGGACTGTATGCCGGCTATAGAGGGTTGAGGCAACGTACCATTGAAAGGGATAAAGCAGAAGCAGAGCTCAAGCAGGCCAATGCTGCTTTGGAAAATTTGGCAACAACCGATTTTTTGACCGGAATTTACAACAGGAGAAAATTCGAAGAACTCCTCCACACGGAGGTGGCCGAAGCAAAACGCTTGGATATACCTCTCTCTTTAATATTTTTCGATATCGATCATTTCAAGAAAATTAATGACACGCTAGGGCATGAGTGTGGAGACACAGTTTTGCGGGAAATAGGGCTGGAAGTCAGTAAAAGGCTCAGGGAGATTGATATCTTCGCAAGATACGGTGGTGAAGAGTTTGTCATCCTGACCTATAATGACTGTAGGTCAGCGCGCAAGTTAGCTGAAAAAATCAGAACTGCGATCGAACATCACAGCTTCGCTATTGGGGAAAAAGTGACCTGCAGTTTCGGAGTTACGCAATTTTGCCATCCGGATACCATTGACGAATTCGTCAACAGGGCTGATTTCGCCATGTATGAGGCCAAAAAAAGTGGCAGAAATCTCATCGTTGAGAGGTCGTGAAGTAAACCTGCACCGAGGAGGTCAGCGTCGTTTTGTTTAGGTTTATCGCAATTGCTTTCTACCATAAAATTCATTTAACCAGACCTCAAGTCTCTGCAAATCCCAATGCCCACCCAACCTTGTCGAGATGAGGCTGCTGGAACCGTGACATAGCTTGTAACAACGCGTCCGGTTTAGCTGAAACCACGAGGGTTTCGACAGTCTCCGGCGGCGCAAACTGCTCTTCGATCATGTGATGGAAAAATTCAAGGAACCTGTGGTAGTACCCTTCAAGGTTCAATAGCCCGCAAGGCTTCCGGTGTATCCCGAGTTGGGACCAAGTGAGAATCTCGACGAATTCCTCGAGTGTGCCAACGCCGCCAGGTAAGGCAATGAAGCCGTCGGCAAGTTGCGCCATCAGCGCCTTACGCTCGTGCATCGACTCTACGATATGAAGATCGCTCAGGTGCTTGTGGGCCAGTTCCTTCTCGACGAGAAACCGCGGAATCACACCAGTCACCCTGCCGCCTGCATCCAAAACGGATTGCGCCAGCGCTCCCATAAGTCCGACTCCTCCCCCGCCGTACACCAACTCCATGCCGGCATCTACCAGTGAACGGCCAAGTTCGCGCGCGGACTCCACATAGGCCGGCCGCACACCGGGACTGGAACCGCAAAAGACACAAATTCGTTTCATGCACAAGCCTCCGATAAATTCGCGGTACGGAAACGCTCAAGCAGCGGTTGCCACTACTTTGCCCAGCTTGGATGGTGATTCTGACGGAGTATTTTTGTTGCACCCCAAAAGCCAGCCAGAAGTAGCAATACAAGTAATAATGTAAAATTATTTCCCATGCATGACACCCATAAAACTTGAGGCGGGCCCGTCCGCCTCAAGTTACTTTGAATCACTGTCTGTTTAAGACATCAAGAATTTTATTAGCCTCAGAGAGCTTTTTCTTGAGATTTGCCAGGTCTTTAGCATTGTACTTCTTTTCTCCTTTAGCTACTTCACTGTCTAGCCGGTTGATCTTATCTTGAATTGATTCAGCCTGAAGAGCACATCCCGTACGCCTTCCTTCGTGTCCATCTTCATGCTGCTGTGGTCGACCGCAAAAGCCGGCATCGCGCCAAACAAGCCAACTGCCATTGCTACTACCAATAATCTTTTCATACCCGTACATCTCTCTATTGATTCGGAGAAGATAGCTTCTTCTTTCGACCATGCTATTTTAACACTTATTATACTGTGTACAAGAACTTCGCACTACGGGTTTTGCCGTCTTTGAGCTGAAGTTTACACATTACGCCGTATTTGCCTTTTTTGGAAAAATCGAAATCTACTCCGAAGTGCCCCTGCATGCCCATCAGATCTTTGATCTGATCAGTCTTGTCCAGATTTTGAACCTTGACCTGACTTCTCCATCGGCAAGCGCTTTACCGGTTTTGACATCCTTGAACTCAACTGCGATATGGGTGAGTCTCCTTCATGCCTTTGGGCATTTCCATATCCATGGCCTTGAAGGTTACCTTCACACCATCGACCACTTCTTCATGGGCCACATCACCCTGATGGCTGCTATGTCCCATCTCATGACCACCGCCATGATCCATGTCGTGACCACTGTGGTCCATGGCAAATGCAACCGCGTTAGCCGTAGTGCAGCAGGTTCACACAGATAACAAGCAGCATAATGACTGCCGTTTATATGCCGTTGTATTTCCAGTGAGATTCATTGATCGTTCCAGAAGAAACGCGTATCAATGAGCATCAGGGAATTCCGGGGACATAATACTCATTTCTGAGCCTTTGGCGGCCGACCAGGATGACCTTTACCAAGGTCCCGTGGGTGACCTCGCAAATTCCTGACGCTTGACAGTGGGAGCTTGTAGAATACAGTTAACGCATTAAAGGGCTGTCGTTCTGTTGCTTGTGAAACTTTTTTCACCTGGTATGCATCTCTTCGATCAATGCGTCAGCTAAAGCTCTCATTCATACAATTTGGATAATGATTGTTATAATAGTATCTGGAGGTACCACTGTTAGTTAATCTTAAATACATGGAAGGACTAGTAATGGGGAAAATAATCAATATTTCACTCTTGTTGTGCATTGTTATTTTGTTGTTCTTTCCAGCTATGTCTCTCTCAGAAACCTGCACGCAAGGTAACTGCATCGATGGCAGGGGCACCATGACCTATTTTGATGGGGGGAGCTATGACGGTAATTTCAGAGATGGCAAGTTCGAGGGGCGTGGAACTAGACAATATACAGATGGTAGAATTTATGAGGGCGAATTTAAGAAGGGTAAATTTGATGGGGAGGGAACACTAACCTTAAGGAGCGGCGCGAAATACGTCGGACAATTTAAGTCTGGTGAGAGAGACGGCCATGGAATCCTCAATCTCCCTGATGGGAGAATGTACGACGGTGGGTGGAAGGATGATCTTTTTGAAGGGCATGGTGAAGAGACTCTTGCTGATGGTTCAAAATATGTAGGAGATTTCAAAAACGGTCAAAGAGAAGGACAAGGTGTTATGACTTTGTCCAACGGGAAAATACTAAGTGGAGAATGGAAAAACAACCGCCTCAATGGGAGAGGGATCGTAACTTTACCCAATGGCGAACGCTATGAGGGCGGCCTAAAAAACGGTGAACTTGATGGACAGGGGGTAATTTTATATCCCAATGGTGCAACTCGTTCAGGAGTATTCAAGTTTGGAAAACTGAATGGGAAAGGCTCCTTCAAACATCCGAACGGGGAGATGTATGAAGGAGATTACAAGAACGGAATACATGAAGGGTATGGAACCTTAACGCTATCTGATGGAACCACCTATGAGGGTGGATTCAAAGATGGTAAGTATAGCGGGAATGGAACACTCAAACTCTCTAACGGTACCCTGTATGTTGGAGAATTTCTGAATGGCACCTACGAAGGTAGGGGAAAGCTAACCTTCGCTGACGGCAGTGTTTATGAAGGCCTGTTCAAGGCGGGAAGAGCTGAAGGACAAGGAACAATGGTCTATGCAAACCACAACAAATATCAAGGTTACTTTAGAAACAGTTTGCCGGACGGGGTGGGGCAACTGACTTATGCAGACGGAAGCGTTTTCTCTGGCGAAATGAAGAATGGGAAGTTTGAAGGCAAGGGGGCGTTAGAATTTAACGACGGTCGAAAGTTTGCAGGAGAATTCAGAAATGGGCTTTTCGATGGTAAAGGCAAACTGCTGTTTCCACACCGTGGAACTTATGAAGGTGAGTTCAAAAACGGTCAATTCGACGGCCATGGAACTTTCACCCTTTTGACGGGTGTTACGCTGATCGGAGAATACAGAAGTGGTCAACTCAATGGCTCATGCCAATTTATCCTCAATGACGGAACAATCGTCAAAGGAGAGTATAAGAATGGAGTCGCTGATGGGAAATGGTCATACACCGACCAACGTGGCATGACAAAAGAATGGGATATGAAAGATGGTATGCCGGAGGAAATCACCCGCTCGCTACAAGGAATCTAACAATTTGTCGGAGCAAGTACAAAGAAAGCCATGCAACAACTTTAAATTGCACAGTTTTTCCCTCACCCAAGCAAACCATTAGATAATTAATGAAGCTGACTTGAAGTGGTCGAAGCGAGAGAGGAGAATCCGCTATGAAGCAATAAAGGCGAGGCGTAAAAGCTGGAACCTGTTTGCTGAAGCAGCATTGGGAGCACGAAAACGGGCTGAGTCGACAGAGCAGCCCGAACGCCTCTCCAACGGGCTGATGAAGCAGTCAAGAAGGATCTGTAACATGGCGAGAGCCTCGGTGCCAGGGCCTGAAATGTAAGGTGTGAGGTTGAGGTGATTCATTTGCGGAGTTGCACACGTGTTGAGACAACATCCCCAGCCCGAAAGCCGCACTCAACATCGGCATCAGTCCATATGAAGTCCATGTTCTTTATGGGGAATTGAACACAACCCTGACGTAAGGTGACTCGTGTATCGATGAAGACGGGCTTATCGTCGCTGAATACCTCGTTTACAGCGGCGAGATTATAGGCGTTATCTATTTCCGGAGCCCACTTGAATCTGACAGGCTGATCCGGCTTAGATGTCATACTTTTATCCAAAGATTTGTCGATCGCTCTCCAGCACTTTGCAACGGGTGCAGGAAGAGAGGCCATCTCCTTATCTTTTGTTTCCTTTTCGCTCTTTGCTGAATTTTTCTCCATCAATAGACCAATGGGCGCCCAGACGGGCATAGTAACCAGAGCCCCGAGGAAAATATAGACATCCGCAACAATTCCCACAGGCAGCAAAGCCCACGCGGCTGGATGGGGCTGCCGGCGTTCACTTTTCGCGACAAGCCCCATGGCATCGGAAACAGCAACACCCTCCAGTGCCGGCTCCCCAAAGGAGCCATAGGAGACCAAGAGCGTACAGGATGGATAACCGTTACCGGACAACGGTAGGCGGTCTGCCGTCACCCAGTTAGCACTCTCCTGCTGGGCGATCTGGAGTTCGTGAACGGAGTCATTGACAAAAAAGCGTGCGGTATCACAGCCTACAGGTAAATTGCGTCGTGGGATGATCAAAGTCTCCTTGCCTTGGGGGGGCGACTGGCTCGCGCCCCACCATCTGGTGATTTCGTACGCGTTACCCTTGGTGCCCAGAGCAAAGACCCCAGCGTCCTTAGGCTCACCCTTGGCAGTAGCTTCGACCCAAGAGGCGGCCAGACATCCGGTCAACGTTGCACTAAGCAGCGCATAGATGGTCAGGTAGAACGGAATCCGAAGTGAGAATGGAATTGTTCGTCGAGACAATAGATGTATCCTGATCTTAAATAAGTCCCACTGTGGTATTGCCATCTTCTCTCTCATCCCGCTTCCTAAGCCATCACAAACCAACTCCGGCTACAGCGCGAATAGCTTTGGCGGGTCATTCTCTAAGGACTGCCCCACCTTCTGTTCTTTATGCGCACTGCCATCGGCTTATCGGGCACCAAGGAAGGAGTATATCTAGAGCCAGCTTGTCCTCAACTCCGTGTGAAGTGAACCGCAGAAAAACCATTGGCCACGGATAAAATCTGAGAGGAGCGAAAAGGGCCTGCAGTGGTAATTCGTTGACACTCCGATCCTTGCCGATGGTTCCCGCTACGGGTTGTTGTAAAAAAGAGGAACGCTCGCGCCCAGACCTTGGACCACGCTGGTGCAGGCGTTGCGGCTCTCCAGCTTGTCCGCACCGAAACGCTCTTCGAAGAGGCGCGGGATCATCAAGATCCGCGAGGTGCCCCCGGTAGGAACACGGTGTCGATCTGATCTCCGGAGGCCTGGGGAGGCCTGGGGGTCAGGTCTATTGTATTCTTGAGTTTTGTTGTTATTTCTGGCCATGATGCGGCTCACCGTTGAGTAGTGCAATTGCAGATAATCAGCAACTTCTTTCTGGTCATATCCGTGAGTTTCTACTGCCTCGGCAACCAGACGATCACGCAAATCCTTATTTTGTCTCGCCTCGTTCGGAAAAATCTGCTCCAGAGAAGGGCGATGCAGGAACCGTTGGCTCTTCGGGATCTCCGTGAGTTCTTCTATTCCTTTTGCTGCGTCGCTGAATTCATCGACGAAACCCTCATCGCCTAGGAGAATTTGCCTTGACACCTTCCCAGATAGAACTTCCACCTATCCCGTCTTTGACAAATTCCCGGTACCTCCGTTTGGCGTTTTCCGGCTGCTCTCCGAATTGCTGTAAAATCCAGTCGGTTGTCAGAAAAACGGCGGGCGTTGTCAGATGAGCGGTTCCACTATAACTGCTCCATTGCCATCCTTCTGGCTTGTCTGTCATCTTAGCCCTTACGGGGTTTAAGACCACGTATCGACACGCTTCCAGGAGATGCGTTTCCTTCTCGATCAATATTGCTTTGTACCTACCTTGGGAAATATGCCCCACCCTATTGTGGTTCCAGTTGAATTTATGTGCATACACGCCATTCAAATGGCGCATTCCTTTACTCAAAGTGCCGTCAACGGTTTCAACGATAAGGTGGTAGTGATTTCCCATGAGGCAGTATGCGTGACATCGCCAATTAAAGAGATTGCAGCACCTTGAGAGGATATCCAGAAAGATGGCCCGATCTTTGTCATCACGGAAAACATCTTTCCGCTCATTTCCACGGGAAGTGACATGGTAAAACGCACCAGGAAATTCTATGCGTAAGGGACGAGCCATCGTAAGAGCCCTCCACTTTGATCTTACCTCAAGGATACTGTGGAAAATTCAAGAATAAAGACCTGACCCCCAGGCTTCCGCGACTTGGGCTTCGGTGCGTGCTGGCTGCCACCCTGGCGAATCTGCTCAATGCCACCATTGCAGGGATTTTGTTTGCGGGATGACAGTTTGAGGCAGACATCGCAGGCCCGTCCCCCTCACCTGTCCCTCTCCCGCCTGCGGGCCGGAACCCTGCGGTGGGCGAAGACCCGGAGGGAGAGGGGATTGTGGAAGTCGCCAGCTGAAATTCAGGCCAATTGAGCGAATTAAAAGCCGGCACACCTCGCGGTGGCCGGCTTAAGCTTTCTATATGCGGGTTGTCGTCACTTTGCTAGAGCGTCGGGAATTCAGGAGACATAATACTCATTTCTGCGTCGCCGATACTGGGTTAAACTCGAAGCCGATTCGCAAAACGGTCGGCTCAGTCAAAATGGGAATACTCGATCAATAGGTTCGGCCTAACCTTTTCATTCTCTACATTCCACCCAACCTAAGCATCCTGATAGTGGATTAGCAGCAAAGTGCTCATAGAAGATAGATGAATTGCTACTGTTTAATTTAACTGAGCATTTAGTATCGCCTTCTGGAATCCAGATTTTTGTCTTGGATCCATTCGGCTCAATGTTGCAAGGGAAGTCCCCCCATTGAGTTATATCCGCAGCATGCTTGTTCCACATCTTCCACCGCCTTGGAAATAAGCCCTCGTCGTCGCCTGCAACTAATCTCACTTCTTCTCCATAACTCATATCAAAGCAATCTGCGTACGCACAATAGCCAGTCATAGTGCTACCAGGGTGATAAATTTGGCAGACCAATTGTGGATCAGGACATGCAGCGAAAGCCAGCACTCCTGCAAGCATAAAATAGACACAAAAGACAAAAGATATAATTACTTTCATAATATCCTCCTCACAATATTGACTGTTTCAAATTCACTTTTTTGGGCTGAGGGGCCAGACACCCGGCTCATACCTGATTTGGAGCAGCACTATTCAGCATTTGTAACCTATGCGCCGCAACAGGTCGCGGCGTTCCTGCCGGTCCTCGTCCGTCTCCACCCCTTTGGGCGGCAGGCCATCGATTACCCCGAGGATCCCCCACCCCTGAAGCGTGGAGGCAACGATAACCTGGAGCGGATTTGCCGTGGCGCAGTAAATCCGGCAAACCTCCGGGCAGTTCTTGATCTGGTTAAGCACGTTAATGGGGTAGGCATCGCGCAGCAGGACGCAGAAGACATGACCGGCGCCGATCGCCTTCAGCGCCTGCACGCATCCCTGGACCAACTCTTCGTCGTTCCCCTCGGTCCTTATCAGGCAGGGACCGGATGCCTCGGTAAAGGCAACTCCGAAGCGGGCCTTTGGTACTGTCGTGGCAATGATCTCGTACAGGTCCTCGGCAGTCTTTATGAAGTGTGTCTGGCCTAAGATGATGTTGCATCCCTCGGGATACTCAATTTTCACATCATGTATTTCCACGTTCATGGGTTCCTCCCGGACAAGGCGAACAACCAGCGCCTCGATCAGTGCCAGCGTGCTCAGCTCTCACCTTCATCTAGTGAATCAGGATCCGGCTGATGTCATGCGCCGAAATCTGGTAAGTTCCTTCACCCGTATCTCCGTAAAAGACGGCACTCTCCCGTACGTTGAGCTGGAGGCGGCGTCCGGATTTTAGCAGCAGATCGGCCTGCACCGTATCGCCACTGGCAGGGCCGAAGCCGATTTCATTCAGGTCGTGGAAGAAGACATTCATCTCTCCAGCCCCTCTTTTCCCTTCAAGGAAGACCTTGCCGTTCATAGAAAACCTGGTCAACTCGATTCTCACTCCCGTACGGTCGGTAAGCTGCACCTTGAGGTTCTCATCCGTTTTGGGCACCTCTCCTTCCGGTGCGCCTCCCAGGCTACCCATGCCCATCAACAAGGCAGCTGTTAAAAGGACCAGCGCGGCTTTCACTATGTTTCTCATACCGTCTCTCCTTTCAAACTCAAATTGAGTACAGGATAGCACCGGACGAGGTTATGTAAACCTTTTGAATTCACAGAGATGTACAAGAACCCGAAATGACAGCGCCCCGACAGGCGGGGCACATGTTGAACCTATAAGAGATCGGCTGCTGCATGAAACTGGGAACAGTGGTCAGGGAAGAATGATTGTTACAGGTGAATATTTGGCTACGCCTCTAGTGCTTTTCTGATTCTGGAACGATTTGCCATGAGGCGGCTGCAAAACTCGTCTTCGGTTAAAACTGTTTTCCTGGGATCCTGCTCACCGATGCTGTGAGTAAGAACTTCCTCGCCGGTAGCCAAAAGATCGTCGGCAAACTCAGCTGACAACAAGGCAGCCTCAGGTTGCTTGTTCGGAGGGCGGGAACATCATTTGAACGCGTTTGGCAGATTAGAAAACAGGTTTATGCGTGGGCGATGCCCTGTGGCTACAGTATCGCGGACAGGATGTCTGGGTACCACGACCCGAGAGATGCGCGCCATCGCCGCAGAGTACAGGAGTTATTTAATGTGTCAACATTTAACAGGTATTGTGTCCCCGGAAAAGGAGGGAGGAGGGATAGGGAATGCGGACAAACAAAAAGGCACTTAGCTAATCAGCCCAAGTGCCTTTGATATGTTTTGGTTGCGGGGACAGGATTTGAACCTGTGACCTTCGGGTTATGAGAGCAACCGACCGTTCTCACCCACTTAAAGAAAACCAACAACTTGCTAAAATCTCGAGCGGTTAGCCGCTCACTGATGATTTACCGTGTATCACATGTTAACCATGTTTGCAACACTTTAGGGTACAACACAGGGTACGAAAAATTGTTTCGAAGGCTACCGAAAAACGAAATCCAGATGTCAATTAACCTACCATAGGCATTCTTCGACTTCAAACTGTAATGGCCCGATATTTTGAAAGAGATGGGTCGGCCTTGGACGCCGATGTTGGGTCAATTTTCAAAGCCGATCGACCTCCCGTCAAAGAGCACCGCCTTGGTAGCGCTCGTGCGCACACCAAATCCCATCGTCATCATCTGTCTGTGCCCCATCAACTGCGCCAGCGCAGGTGCCGTATTTTCGGTTGCCCGTGCCAAAGGTGGTGACCGTTACACCATGGCCTCAACGGGTCGACCGGTTGAGCGGGCACCATGAGGGTCCCTATCAGCATTTGCCCAACTCTCCGGTTAAATTAGCGTCCGACAAAGATACAGCCCGTCGCCGCTACGACATCACATCAATTCAGAGAAAGTCACAGGCGGTCCTGCGACAACCGCCGCTTTTGGCAGCGCAGGACGCCGCGTTCATACATGACCGGGGACTTTGCAGGCCGATATTGGGTTAAAGTGTGACGCCGAATCAATACACTGATGGTAGAATATTACGAAGGAAGCAGTCTAAGATCAGGAGGCGATCATGCTGGTGCGAATCAACGAACTGCCTGACGATATGCTCGAATTTGAGGCGAGGGGAGAGGTGACCGGGGCCGACTATCGGTCGGTGCTCATTCCGGCGGTTGAGGAACTGTTGGCTCGGCAGATTAAGATACGGTTCCTTTACCACTTGGGGCAGGAGTTCACCGGGTTTGAAGCTAAAGCCATTTGGGAGGATGCCAAAGTTGGATTGCAGCATCTTGCCGCCTGGGAGCGGGTGGCGGTGGTCACGGACGTGGGATGGATCGCCACGGCGGTTAAGGGGTTCGGCTTTTTCATGCCCGGACAGGTCAGGATTTTCTCTAACGACGACCTGAAACATGCTCGGCGCTGGCTGAGCGAATAGAGTGGCGCCATGGCCAAGAGCACCGAATCATTTTCGTCATTATCCGTTGAGGAGACCCTGCGAGAGTTGCGGACGGACAGGGCCAACGGCCTCTCATCGAGCGAGGCAAGCCAAAGGCTGAAACTCTACGGGTACAACGAAATACCAGAAAAGATCGAGTCGCTGGGGCATAGGCTACTGAGGCGTTTCTGGGGACCGATCCCGGGGATGATCGAAATCGCCGCGCTTTTGTCCGCGTTAGTCGCCAAATGGGACGATTTCACCATCATTCTGGCTCTCCTGATGACCAATGTGGGGATAGACTTCTGGCAGGAATCGAAGGCCCTTAACGCCCTCACGGTACTGAAAGAGAAGCTGGCCAAAACGGCCCTTGTACTTCGCGACGGCGGGTTCCAGACCATCGATGCCAAGAGCCTTGTGCCGGGTGACATCGTCAAAGTCAGGATCGGCGACCTGATTCCAGCGGACATAAAACTCATCGCGGGGGATTACATCCTTGCGGACCAGTCGGCGCTTACTGGTGAGTCTTTGCCGGCAAGCAAGAAGGAAGGTGACATAGCCTACGCCAATTCAGTGGTGAAACAGGGGGAGATGCTTGGCGTCGTTACCAACACCGCGCTAAACACCTTCTTCGGCAAAACAGTGGCGCTGGTCGCTCAGGCGCAGCAGGAAGAGAAGAGCCATTTTCAGAAAGCGGTCATCAACATCGGCAATTACTTGATCATTCTTACCGTCTTCCTTGTGGCACTCATCCTGTTCACCGCGATGTTTCGCCACGAGAACATGCTGGAGATCCTAAGATTTGCCCTGGTCCTGACGGTCGCCGCGATTCCCGTGGCAATGCCTGCCATACTTTCGGTGACCATGGCGGTGGGAGCCATGAACCTTGCCAAGAAGCATGCGGTAGTTAGCCGTTTGGTCGCCATCGAAGAACTTGCCGGGGTTGATATCCTCTGTTCCGACAAGACCGGGACCTTGACGCAGAACAGGATGACCGTCGCGGACCCGTCGCCCGCCAAGGGCCATGACCTGAACGAACTGCTCCTCTGTGCCGCCCTCGCCTCCAGGGAAGAAAACGAAGACCCGATCGAGCGCCCCATCTTCGACCTGCTCAAGGCCAGTGGCGGTACCGAACTTGCTCAATACAGGCAGATATCCTTCACTCCGTTCGACCCGGTGAACAAGAGGACAGAGGCTGTTGTCGAAGCGGGGGGCGAGCGTTCCGTTGTCACCAAGGGGGCCCCGCAGGTGGTTTTCTCTCTCTGCGATGAGCGTCTCGAGCACCTTGAGACAGCGAGGCGGGTTGAGGAATTCGCCGAGAGCGGTTTCCGGACCCTGGGGGTTGCGAGGAAGCGGCCCGAGGAGCAATTCTTCACTTTCCTTGGACTCATCCCCCTTTTCGACCCACCCAGGGAAGATTCGCGCAGCACCATTGATGAGGCCAAACGTCTCGGCATCGATATCAAGATGGTCACCGGCGACAACATCGCCATAGCCAGGCACATAGCCGAGGAACTCGGAATCGGCGCTGAAATTTCGAGCGCGCAGGAACTGAGTGGGGCAAGCACCCGGGAGTTGGTTCTTTTGGGTGAGGTGGTTGCGAAGGCGGTATTTGGGAAGCTGTCACCCGACGTGAAAGAAGAGGAGGCACTGCGTTTCGGGAAGTCGGTGGCGCAGGCCCTTGAAAGGGAATTCGGAGCTTTGGCTTTGCCCAAGGGATACGTGCACAGTCACGAATCGGAGATCATCACGCTTATCGAAGGTGCCGACGGATTCGCCCAGGTTTTCCCCGAGGACAAGTATCTCATCGTGGACAAACTGCAGAAGGGAGGCCATATCGTCGGCATGACCGGCGACGGAGTCAACGACGCTCCCGCCTTGAAAAAAGCAGATGCCGGCATAGCGGTCTCCGGAGCGACAGACGCGGCACGGGCCGCGGCCGATCTGATTCTGCTCACACCAGGACTATCGGTCATAGTCGAGGCGATAAAGGGGGCGAGGATCACCTTCGAGAGGATGAAAAGCTACAGCATCTACCGGATCGCGGAGACCATCCGGGTGATTCTTTTCATGACCGCTTCGATTCTCATATTCAACTTCTACCCTGTCACCGCGATCATGATCATCATACTGGCGTTTCTTAACGACATCCCTATCCTCGCCATAGCCTTAGACAACACCAAGGCTGATGATCGGCCGATCCGCTGGAATATGACCGAAGTGATGACCATAGCGACGGTGCTCGGCGTCCTGGGCGTAATCGCGAGTTTCGGTATCTTCTACCTAGCCAAACTCTATCTGAAACTCCCCCCCGACGTGGTGCAAAGTTTCGTCTTTTTAAAACTAGCCATCGCCGGTCATCTCACCATATTCGTGACCCGTACCGAACGCCGGTTCTGGCAACCGCCCTACCCGGCCTCACTGCTCTTCTGGGCGGCAGTCTCGACCAAGATGGCGGCCACACTCTTCGCGGTCTACGGCTGGTTCATCGCACCCATCGGCTGGGGCTACGCCCTGCTGGTCTGGGGCTACGCCCTTGTCTGGTTCTTCATTAACGATTTGGCCAAGATCGAGGTCTACCGACTGCTGCGCAAGGGGCGGGTAATCGCCTGACCCTCTCCTCGCTGCAGCATATCGTCGCTCATCGTTTCCCCTATCCTACCGGACGCGGCTCATGCTTCATGAGGAGGATGGAGCAAGGCAGCGTCCTGATCAGCCCGTGGTTATCGGGGAACAGCAGGTTCTCAAGACGGGACTGCTCGTGGGCTAGGACAACCAGCAGATCGACCTTCTCCTCCCGTACTATCCTGGTTATCTCGGGGAGGGGATCACGATCCGTCACCAATCCGGTAACCGACAACGTTGTCGGCACCTCTTCCCTGATCACCCTCTCCAGATCCTCCCGGGGTTGCTCCTCGATGCTGCTGATCGTTTTGTATTTTTCCCCCTTGATGAACAGACTCGGCGCGTTCAACGCCTCCTGGTCCACAGGATTTGAGATGACCCGCAGTACGAGGAGGTCGGCCTGGAAGCATGTAGCCAGCATGCCCCCGTAGCGCACGGCGTCCCGCGTATACTGGGAAAGGCGGTTCACAACGAGAATTTTCGCGAATCTCATGGCTTTTCCTCCGAAAGTACAATGGAATGAAGACTCCGTACCGGCAGCCTCTCCACTCATTATACGCTTTGCGCACACTTTGCTGAATTCATTAGTCCGTAGCTGATGTAGTACATCGCATAATAAGTTGTCGATCGTCATCCAATTTCAACCCAACATCGGTATTTTGAGACTCACCTCTCAATCTGTAAAGGCTCAATAGTTCATAGGGGGGGCACCGTGGGGACGCCGATACTGGCTTAAAATTCGAAGCCTTTCCACAAACATGGATGTCGATACTGGGGCAAAATACCGTTTAATTTGGGCAACGTATTGTTTAAAAATTAGCCACAACCTATGTTGACTGTCGGCTCAACAACATGAAGCCGATGGTACCGGAGAGCACGGAAGTGAGCAAAATGCTGAGCTTAGAGCTCTCAACAACTGTGGAGTCTCCGAAAGCAAGCAGCGTGATAAAAATAGACATTGTAAATCCTATTCCGCCAAGAAAACCAACGCTGATGATATGCTTCCAGCCAACACGATTCGGCAACTTTGACAGTCCTGCTTTAACTGAGAGGTAGCTAAACAAGAATATTCCCAACGGCTTGCCTCCCAGTAAGCCTGCTATAATGCCTAGACTATTGGAAGTCGCAAGTCCTTCTGCCCAGTTTCCAGTCAACGTGATACCTGTATTGGCTAGAGCGAAAATTGGCATAATGAAAAAGGCAACAGGCTTATGTAAAAAGTGCTGTAGCCTATATGATGGCGAATTGTTCCGGATTTGCCGGAATGGAATAGCAAATGCTAACAAGACCCCGGCAATGGTGGCGTGGACACCAGACTTGAGCATAAAAAACCACATGATGCCACCTAGAATGAGATAAACAGAAAGGCGATTTATGTTGCAGCGGTTTAGCAGCAGGAGTAGACCAAATATCGCTAAAGCCAAGGTAAAATAAATCAATGAAAAGTCTGTCACGTAAAAAACAGCAATGACTATAATAGCGCCTAAATCATCAATGATGGCCAGAGCTGCCAGAAAAACCTTAAGCGAAGTTGGCACTTTGTTTCCCACTAGGGATAAGATTCCAAGTGCGAAAGCGATATCCGTTGCCATGGGGATTCCAGCGCCGTGCACTGTTGCTGTCTCTCGATTGAGGAGGAAGTGAAACAGTGCCGGTGTCGCCATGCCACCAATGGCTGCGGCAATCGGTAGCAAAGCGTTTTGTCGGTTAGATAGTTCGCCAACATATATTTCTCTCTCGATTTCCAACCCGATCAGCAAGAAAAAAATAGCCATAAGTCCGTCGTTGATCCAGTATTGTAGGCTGTGTCCAAGAATTTCATAATGCCACGTACCAATATACAGGGACCGACCGGATGAATTTGCCATTAGTATGGAAAAAACGGTGCAAACAATTAGCAGAACTCCTGAAGTTTTTTCGCTCTCGAAAAAGTCGAAAAAAAGTCCCGTAATTTTTTTGTAATTTTTCCTTACAACCCTTGCCACCATTTTTACTCCACAATAAAATATATTAAGGTTATTGCTGCCTTTGCACTACAAATATGGATTGCTCAGCTGTATGTTAATTTCAAGCATATATGAGGTAAATTTTCAAAAACGTTTACCATCAAAAGATATTGCGCGTCCCTGTTTAAAAAGTATGATCTTTTTGCTTATGATCGCACCTTCCGTCCGAATTTTGTTAAAAGAGGGAACTCCATGCCAGAGCAGGATCGTCAGCAAGGCACTTGTGCCAGACGTTAACGCTCTCCGTCGCACCGTAAATGTAGGAATTATTGGTAAGGGTTCCCCCGAAATGGTACCCCCCCTTTGCAAAGGTAATGTTAATTCCGGGGGCGTAGGCGCGCACGGTTGACCACAGCAGCCTGGCGCCGCAAGCTGCAGAAAGTTCCCCTATGCGCTGCAGCAACAGCAGGGCGAGTCCCTTCCCCCGGTGCTCGGGCAGTACGACGAAGTGAGCCAGTTCTGCCGTGCCCGTTGTCGGATCGAAGATCGCTGCGCATGCCGCAACCAGAATGCCTTCGATCCACAGTCCAAGGAAGAGGTCGCCCCGCCCCAGGAAGTTGTGGAGGAAGATCGGATCGTCCACCGCTGCTGGCTTGGCAACTCCGACCCTGCGGTACAGCGAGACCACGTCGCCGATCTCGGAAGGTTCCACTAACCTAAGAGCTCCACCTTCGGGTAACGACACCGGACCTGCCAGAGAATGCATCTCGGTGGCCGCCAGGATTCTACTCAAAAGTAGCGACATCCTTTCAGTGTCTTGGGCTTCGCCGAAATGGCGGACGAGAAAACAGGCAGTCTCCCCTTCCCCGTAAAAATGTGGGATGGCGGCCTCCAGCCGATACCCAGCGCCGACGAAGTGCCGGACGTGGGCGGCGGGGACCCTGGCACTGACATTGGTGTACCCACGGGAGCTGGCCAGAAGTTCCAAGTGACGGATGACACCCGGGGCCTCCTCCGGATCCAACAGGGCCAGTGTCGCCCTACGTGCAGCCGGATCATGCTGCACCAATGAATTGCCAAAGATTTCTACGTGCTCAGCCATAGTTCCTCCTATAGTGGTACCCTTTCAGCCGTCACAGCACTGTGCCTCGTACTCACAGTTCTCAAGGATGCCTACCATGGAATTGAGCACCCCCAGTAGTTCCGACTGCTGGTTCAGGTAGTACGTTGCCGCCGACAGCTCGTTCTTGCCGACGTGCACGCCGAAGACGTCGCTGCGCGGCAGTCGGAACACCTCCTCGTCGGTCTCGTCATCGCCAAAATAGATCGCCCTGCTGCACCCCAGTTCCTCCATGGCGGCCGCCAGCGCCTCCCCCTTGCCGCAGGCCTCCGCTGGAAGCACGTTGACCACGAACTTGCCGCCGATGGTGCGCGGTTGCGGCTGGAGATCACCGATGGCCGCCTGGATCATCGCCAGCGCCCGCTGCGGGTCGTCGCTCTTGCGGTAGTGCAGGGTGAGCGACTCCCCCTTGAACTCGATCTCCACCCCCTGCTCATAGAAGAGGGCTGTGTGCAGCCGGTCCCGCCACTTGAGACAGAGCTGGACGTGCTCCCAGCGCCGTCCGCCGCTTAGTCCCGGCCACTCCGCTCCGTGGTTCCCGATCACGAGGTGCGGCTGGAACCCAAGGATGCCGATGGCGTCCTGACGCGACCTCCCGGTTATAACGGCGACCTTGGCCAGCCCCATCAGCCTCTGCAGGGCGTTGCGCACGGGCTTGGCGACCCGGGCCTCTCCGTACTCATCGACGATGGGCGCCAGGGTGCCGTCCAGGTCGAAGGCAAAAAGGGTGTCGGGTGCCACGTGGTGCGTGAAAGCGGCGAGTTCTTCACATTGGAACAGGTAACTGGGCATTACTGGTCTCTCCTGATGCGGGCCGAGAGCTTCTCGCGCTGGCGTACGCGCGCCGCGTCGAGGAGCATGCGTCCGGCCCATCGGTACACGTTGAAGTCGCGCACCAGGGCCCGCATGCTGCGCATCCTCTCGCGCTGCTCGAACTGCGGCATGGTGAGCGCGCGGAAAATGGCCTCCGCCGTCTGTTCGATATGGTAAGGGTTAACGATCAGGGCCTCGTGCATCTCGTGGGCGGCCCCGGTGAACTGGCTCAAGACCAGCACCCCCTGGTCGTCGTCCCTCGCGGCCACAAACTCCTTGGCAACGAGGTTCATACCGTCGTGAAGACTGGTTACGATGCAGACGTCGGCGCCGCGGTAGTAGCGGTTCACCACCTCGGGTTCGTGGTGCTCGGCCTTGAGGAGGATGGGCTGCCACCCCTTGCGGGAAAAGCGCTGGTTTATGCGCTGGGCCAAGGTATGCACCTGGGCGTCGAAGGCCTGGTAATCATCCAGGGCGGAGCGGGATGGCGCGGCGATCTGCACGAAGGTGAAGGCACCCACCAGTTCGGGGTGCTGCTCCATGAGCTTCTCCACGGCCCGGAAGCGCTCCAGGATGCCCTTGGTGTAGTCGAGGCGATCGACCCCGATGCCGACCAGGTGCCCGGCCCCTTCCCCCAGTTCCCTCCTGAGCTCCTCCCGGCACTGCGCCACCGGGGGCTGCCGTTCCTGCCACGGGGGGGGCCACTGGATCGAGATCGGGTAGCTCTCCACCATGGTGAGGTTCCCCCCCCGGCTGATGGTGGACGATTCATGCTCAATGCGGGTCTCTAGGTAGCGGTCCACCGTCTCCAGGAAGTTCTTGCGATGGAACGGGGTGTGAAAGCCCAGGATCGTCGACCCCAGCATCCCCTCCAGCAACTCCTCGCGCCAGGGACAGATGCCGAAGGACTCGGGGTTGGGCCAGGGGATGTGCCAGAAGGTTATGATGGTGGCCTTGGGGAGGGCCTTGCGGATCATGCCTGGCAGCAGGGCGAAGTGATAGTCCTGCACCAGCACCACCGGGTCGTCACTGTCCGCCTCCCGCACCACGGCATCGGCGAAGCGCTGGTTCACCTCCTGGTACTGCCGCCAGTCGCTGGAGCGGAAGATCGGGCGGACGTGGGCGATGTGGCACAGGGGCCAGAGCCCCTCGTTGGCGAAGCCGTAGTAGTATCCCTGCTCCTCCTCCCTGGTGAGCCAGATGCGCCTCAGGGTGTACTCCGGGTGGTCGGGCGGGACGGCCACCCGGTCCTGCCGGTCGGTGACCAGCTGGTCCGCGCTGCCGCTGCCATGGGCGATCCAAGTCCCCGAGCAGGCGCGCATTACCGGCTCGACGGCGGTGACGAGGCCGCTTGCCGGGCGGTGCACCTCGATACCGTCCCCCTTTTTGCTGTGGATGTAGGGCTCTCGGTTGGAAACGACGATGATCCGTTCGCCGGTCAACTGCTTGTGCAGGAGGTTGCGCAGCGCTTCCGGACTCCAGGTGACGGTGGCGTCGTCGGCGAGGCGCCTTTCGCTGTCCATGGCCCGCAGCAACGCCCGCAGGTCTCCCACCAGCGGCTGCAGTTCGGGCTCGACCGTCGGCTGAGAGAACGGCCTCACGATTCCCTCCCCCCGCAGCATGGCCCGGACCCCTTCCAGCCAGCCGCGCCAGCTCAGATGGGCGACGAAGACGGTAATGGCGGAAACCATCAGGCCGAGCAGCGCAAAGAAGGCGATGATGTAATTTCGGGTATCCTCGCTGCGGCGCTCGACGAAGCTCATGTCGTGCACCAGGATCAGGGACCCCGCCCCGGCCGAGGGTATGCCGACCGGGTGCACCGCCACGTGTACCGCCCCCTGGGGGAGGTGGAGCACCCGCCCCTTGTCAGTCTCCGCGGCCGCAGGCGTCGGGCAGCCGAGCGCCTCCGGGAAGGCGGGGGTCTTGTACAAAAGCTTGCCGCGGCGGTCGCAGTACCCCAGCGCCAGAAGCCGCTCGTCCTGCACGGCCCTGTTCAACAGCGACCGGACCTTGGCGGCGTTCTCCTGCTGCAGCAACTCCACCAACTGGTCGTGCAGGGTGTTGGCAATGAGGCGCGACCGGATGTCCATGTCGCGCATGAACCAGTGCATGGTGAGCCGGTCCACCAGGGGAACCACCGTGACGGCCAGCAGCCCCAGGGCCACCGCGAGCGGCACGACGAACCTCAGGGAGAGCCTGAGCGATTTCAGGGATGTGCTCGATATCGCCTTCTTCATAGCGCCTCGCTGCGGCCGCCCCTATCCAGCTTGGGCCGGTCCCGCGTTGAAATAGGGGATCATGAGATCCTCCATGCTGTAGAGCCCGACGCTTTTGCCGTACAGGTGCTTCGCGGCGAAGAGAACGCCGTTGCCGAAGGCCTCGCGGGTTATCGACTCGTGCTTTAGGCGCACCGTCTGATAGGGGAAGCCGAACAGGATCTCGTGCACCCCGATGATGCCGCCGGCACGCACCGTCTTGATGACCTCGTCCTCAAGTCCCAGTGCGGTGGCGATTTTTTTCGCCGTCCCCGACACCTCGGGCTTTGCCTTGAAATGCTCTTCGACGATCTCGATGTCCGTGTGCGGGGCGATGCTCTTGAGGATTTTGGCCGCTATGATCAGGAAGTTGATGCCGATCGTTATGTTGGGCGACCATAGCACCCTGGTCTTATGAGCCAGGTATCTCAGGTATGCGACCGTTTGCGCGGAGTAGGAGGAAATGGCGCTCACGACCGCCACGCCGCGGTTACGCGCCGCTTCCCCGTAGTAGTGGACTCCGTGCTCGGATGAGAAGTCGATGATGACGTCCACGGGGAACCTTTCCAGCAGTTCCTCAGCGTCAAACTCTTCCGAGGAGTAGATGTAGCCCGGTTCGTCCGAGTCGATGCCCAGAAACTCCGGCACCGATCTGTGTTCCAGGTTGTGCGACTTGCGCACCACCCATTGCAGGTTTGTTTCCTTGCTCTGCAGCAGCACCGACGCCACCGCCTTGCCCGTCTTGCCGAATCCTATAAGTCCTACTTTCATCATCACCTCACTTGTCATTGCGCACGACGCGCAGCGTGACCACGCCCCCCCCGCCGGGGGATTTGATCGTGGTCACCGCCTGCGCCGGTACCGCGAGCTGTTCAGTCAGATACCGCGAGAGAACGCTCTGCTCTCTCCCGCTCTCCTTCGGCCCGGTCACTATGAACCGGAACGCGGCTGGTCCCTCGGGAAGATGGCGCACCACTTCCAGTTCGTCTCTGCTTTGCCCCGCGAGGGAGCCATCCTTGGCGAAAACCATCGGCTTCAGCATCGGGGCGAGCGTGATTTGGAGCCGGACCGGGACCCCCAGCGCCCGCTCCAGCAGTCGGCTCAGCAGCAGACGTTCGTCTCGCGCCACCGGGTAGTCCCTGCCAAGCGTGGCGCTTACCAGCAGGGGCTCCTGGTCCCCACTGAAAGCGACGGTGGTCCGGCCGACCAGGCAGGGAGCGAGCGCCCCGGCAAGTTCCTGCTCGACCCGCGCCACAAGCGGCCTTACCTTCGCGGCGAGTTCCGCCGGGCTCTCCTTTGGCGCCTTTGCCTGCTCCAGCGCCCCCTTTGCGGTTTGATCCTTGAGCTGGCTTTCCGAGGCGACGATCACCTGTTCCAATTCCAGCCGCACCGGGCGCCGCACCTCCCGCGCCAGGTCCTTCTCGATCTCCTTTTGTGCAGGCTTGTTGAGGAAGCGTACCGTGTTGACCGATGCCATAACTAACAGCTGATCACCCTCCTGCCGGTACCGGTAATCCGTCAGGCGCGAGACGAGCTCCCGGTCCAGTTGGCTCCTGAGTACCCGCCCGATCCGCTTCTCGTTCTTTATCCTCGCCACGTCGGTTGCCAGCGTGTAGACCAGCGGGATGGAGATAAGGACGGAAAGTACAGTGATGACTGCCAGCCGGGTGCGGTGCGAGTGCTGGGGCTCCTCAACGTGACTGGTCCTGAAGCCGAGTATGAAAAAGACGATGTCGGAGCTCAGGATGATGGCGACGAAGTTGGTGAAGAACAGCAGGAAGCCCCCAAGGGCGAGCATCGGCTGCCAGGTTCCCAGGCCGTAGCCAGCCACGCTCAAGGGGGGGATGACTGCCGTCGCCACCGCGACTCCGGTCGAGGTGATCAGGTAGTTGCGCTTGGTGCAGAGCGCTATCGCCCCGGCGGCCCCCGATAGGGCCGCTATGAAGAGATCCAGGATGTTGGGCCTCACCCGGGACAGGATCTCGGCCGTCGGCTCTTTCAGGGGGGAGAGCAGCGCCACCAGCGCGCTCACCGCAACGGTCAGGGCAACGCTGATCCCCAGCGTACGAAACGTGCGCTTGGCGAGGGCGAGATCCCCAATGGTGAAGGAAAGGCTCGACGAGATGATGGGCCCCATGAGGGGCGAGATCAGCATGGCCCCGATGACGACGGCGACACTGTTGATGAGCAGCCCCAGCAGGGCGATCAGCGCGGCCAGGATCAGCATGACGTAGTAGACCCAGGAGCCGTCGACGGAGGCCGCCACCTCCTTCATCACCTCGCGGTGCTGCACCATCCCGGCCTTCAGCGCCAAGAACGCCTTCATCTTGCCTCGGTATAGTCCCGTGCCGCTTCCGTACATCGCTCTATCCTTAAAACGCGGTGTCCCACCGTTTGGAGAGTCGGATGGCCGCGTTGATGAGCCCAACCATGCTGTAGGTCTGGACGAAGTTGCCCCACTGTTCTCCGGTCGCGACATCGACGTGCTCGGCCATGAGGCCGTGCCGGTTGTGGCGGGCCAGCAGGTTCTCGAAGAGCTGACGCGCCTCGTCGGTGCGCCCGAGGGCGGCCAGGGCGTAGATGTACCAGTAGGTGCAGACGATGAAGGCGTTTTTTGGGGTGCCGAAGTCGTCATCCTCCACGTAGCGGAAGATGTAATCTCCGCGGCGCAATTCCCGCTCGATGGCAGCGACGGTGGAGGCAAAGCGCGGGTCGTCGGCGGCGAGGAAACCGACGTCGTGGATGAGCAGCAGGCTCGCGTCCAAAGTCTCCCCCTCGAAGGCCGCGGTGAAGCTCTTCTTCTCCGCATTCCAGCCGTGCCGGCAGACCGTCTCGTGGATGCGCTGCGCCTGGGCCTGCCAGTAGGCGGCCCGCTCCCTGAGCCCCAACTGGGCGGCTATCCTCTCCAGCCGGTCGCAGGCCGCCCAGCACATGATGCTGGAGAAGGTGTGCACCCTGCGGCTCCCCCGCAGCTCCCACAACCCCGCGTCGGGCTGGTCATGCACCTGGATCGCCATCTCCCCCAGTGGCTCCAGGCGGTAAAACAGGGTGGTATCGCCGCGCTGCATTAGGCGGTGATCGAAGAAGACATGGGTCACCGCCAGGACCGCCGAACCATAGACGTCGTGCTGGACCTGCAAGCAAGCCTGGTTCCCCACCCGCACCGGCCCCATGCCTCGGTAGCCCGGCAGCGACGGCATCTCCTTCTCCTCGAGGTTGCTGTTGCCGTCGATGCCGTAGACGGGCTGGAGGTAGCCACCATCGCTCCCGGCCACCACGTTGACCAGATAACGCAGGTAGCGCTCCATGGTCTTGGTGGCGCCGAGCCGGTTCAGCGCGTTGACCACGAAGTAGGCGTCGCGCAGCCAGCAGTAGCGGTAGTCCCAATTGCGCCCCGAGTCGGGCGCCTCCGGTATCGAGGTGGTGAGGGCGGCGGCGATGGCGCCGGTATCCTCGAAGGCGTTGAGCTTCAGCGTGATGGCCGCCCTGATCACCTCGTCCTGCCACTCAAACGGTATGCCCAGATCCCGCACCCATTCCTGCCAGTAGGCGACGGTCTCCTTCTTGAAACGGTGCGCGAGCTCCGAGACATTCTCATGCACCGTCTCGTCCGGGCCCAGGACGAGGTTGAGCTCGTCCTCGAGCAGCACCGGAAGTTCCTGCAGAATGGCGGTGACGGAAGCGTCGGTGGAAAGGCGCAGCACCATGTACGGGGAAACGTAGCGGATGTGGTGGCTGCCGTAGGTGAACTAGCCGCGCTCGGCGCCGTAGTTGCGGGCTGGGCGCACCCGGACGACCACCCTCGGTGTCCCGTGCAGTCGGCGCAATTGCCTGACCAGCATGATAGGGGTGAAGATCCTGCCGTACTGCCGAAAGCGGGGCGCGAAGTCGGTCACCTCGACCGCGCCCCCCCGGGAATCGGTCATCGTGGTGACGAGGACCGCCGAGTTGGGGAGGTAGTGCTGCTCGCTCGCCACCTGGTCCACGAGTTCGATGCCGCAGTAACCGATCCCCTCGCCCGGTTCGTGTTCCTGCAACAGGGAGCAAAAGACCGGGTCGCCGTCGAAGCGGGGCAGGCAGTACCAGACGATCTCCGCCTGTGTGTCGATGAGCGCGCCGACCTGGCAGTTGCCGATCAGCGCAAGGTCAAGAGAATGCTTCATAGGGAGCTTCCTCCATCGTTTTCGGGGGGGATGCTCAGCTGTGCAGTGGCTGCGGCATCAGGTGCTCCGCCCCCAGTATCTTTACCATGTGCTGCATCCCATCGATGACGCGGTTGAATTCTTCTTCTTCAAGCGCTGATAGCCCGTTTACAAGCATGATCTGGGCAACCTCCGGTGCCTTGGCGACGACCCCCCTGCCCGCTTCTGTCAGTTCTAGGTCGACCGCACGGCGGTCCTGCTTCGACCGGGTTCGGCTCACCAGTCCCTTTGCTTCTAGACGGTCCAGTATCCCTACCACCGTAGCCGGTCGCAGGTACATCTGCCGGGCCAGCTCGGAGACACGCAAACGAGCCTGTTTGTCGAGGATCTTCAGGGCCCATAGCTGCGGCCCGGTAAGTTCGGTCTCTTTTTCGGCGCTGCGTGAGTACTCACCCACGGCCTGGAAGATCCTCCTTAAGTTGTCAATAACTTGCGAAATCTGCTCACTGCGTCCCATGCTGTACTCCAAAGATTTGGTTATAATGTTAGTGAAACGAATAATTAGCTTTACAAATTATACTGGGGTTTCTAAGAAGAGTCAAGTTGATCGGACAACTCCCATAGCCTCATAGCGATGTATAACCTGCAAAGCATTGGTCATGTGCTGGCGAGTCTACTCATTCAGTACGTGATCCACGATTAGATGCCAGGATGCCAAAGGTTGAGTCAGCTGTAACAAACTGAAGGGTTGAAAAATGGCGTTTGAGTTCGCTCAAGCCGCTTCGTGTCAACGCTTATGACTCCTACCTTGCAACGACGGGTAATATTCTTTGTTTTCACGCGGGAAGTTATGTATGAAGTCTGGCGGCTGGCGGCACTCTGGTGGCTGATGGAGAAGGTCAAAACTCTACAGGTCAGGCAAAGCGTAATGGCCCACAATTGCCGAGAGAGCATCGCGCTATTCGTTGTTACAGGATGTGAGCCATAGCTAGCCAGTGAAGGCACGGGGAGTATGGCGGAGGCGTATATGCTGATGTGCGAACTGCAGGAATGCAGCTCAGCCTACGGCCGGCCGACCTTTGCGCGCACCAATAGCAGACCACCGCCCAACCAGCTCCTCATTCGCTCCCAAAATCGCCACCAGTTTAGCTGTCGGAATGTCGCGTCCGGCATTTTGCGTATTGCCGCTGGCGCGGATTTTTTGTTGGGTTGCAGACTTGGAAAGGAAATCACTCCCCACAATACCGCACCGGTAGTTGTAATCAATAGTTTCTAGGGTCATTTCGGAACGGAACGACCTGGTAGGTTGATTTCCGATGAAAGTAGGAGTTTGGGAGGGACCTCTTGAGCGCCCAGGATTTCGACAAGCCGTTCGAGATCTACCGACATGCGCAGTAGTTGCTCGTGCTCAAGAGTCTCAAGTCCCCTGACGAGCAGCCCCTGAGCCACTTCCGGGGCATTGACGATGAGATTTTTTCCATGCTCAGTCAACTCTATCTTCACAACACGCCTGTCCTCCCGTGAGCGCATGCGCGATACCAGCCCCCGTCCTTCTAGCCGGTCTACGACCCCCACAACAGTGGCAGGATGAAGGTACATCCGTCGCGCCAGTTCCGAGACCTTCAAGGGGCCTCTCTCCGCTATCACCTTTATAGCCCATAGTTGTGGTCCGGTCAGTCCCGTCTCCCGTTCCGCCTTCTTTGAGTATTCGTTGACTGCCTGAAACACGCGACGGATGTTATCGATGATTTCGCCTACGACGATGGCCTTTTCGCGCTCTTTCATAAGCCCCTCTGGTCTGGAAGTTTCTCGTGGTATATCACAGCTGGTTGCACGTAGAAAGTGATTTCCAATAATGAGTTGATTCACGTTCGAAACGCCCAAACACCTTGTCCTGACGCTGCCATGCCGTTGCACGAATGTCAGAATGTTTGGTTAAAATGTCACATAAAAACAACATTTTGCTGTCTGCTAGATTGTGGTGCAACTTTTTTGTTGCAAAAATATAAAATCACGTTATATTTTACATAAGTTGCTATACCAAAAATTTGAGCACAAACGATCTGGTTATGCAAAGAAGACTCCTTTTGACATTATCAATTGTTGCACCAGTGTTCTTCCTCGTCATTTTGGGGATGAGGAATCCTGCGTTGGAGCATAACCATGGTCCCAAGCAACGGCCACGCGCGGTCGTTGAAAAAATTTCGAAAGCACCCGCTGTAAAATCGTGCAACCAGCAGTGGGAATTGGAACTCTCTCCACCAGTCGTCGTTGTTGCGTCCCTAGTCGAAATCAAAGACCTCGTCACGCTTCAGCCTATCGGCGCCCTTGCCGCTTTCCCCGTTTCACTCCACTCAAGAGCTCCTCCGTCACTCGCCTCCGCATTGTCTTAGCACCGCTTTGATGCCAATTACAGAATAGGTGCCACAGCCACAGCCCATTAAGCTTCCTGAAGGGCCCCTCACTTCATCCTCCCTTTGGTCAAAGGCGATGAACTGGGGCTGCGACTTCGCTCGTCGGCTGTCTCCGTGACCCAATACGGACAGTTGCGCGCTTATGCGGTGGTGGGGCAGGACCTGCCTCCGATGTCCAACTTACGATTAGGACCCGCCATTCGACGTCCCGATTGGGCGGTGTCTCTAATAAGAGGTCGCCATGCGAGAAACCGATACAAATTACACTATCCGTAACGTCAAAAAGGCTTTGGAATTGCTGGAGAAACTGGCAGAAAGTTCCGAAAAAATTCCGCTTCAATCGCTGGCCGATGGCATTGGATTCAGCAGAAACAAGACCTTCCGCCTGTTGGCCACCCTGATCGAAAAGGGCTTGGTAGAACGCGACTCGATAACCGGAGAGTACCAGCTTGGCGCAAGGACCATCGCCCTCGGTCGCAAACTTGCCGATAGCTCGAACCTCGCCAGGCATACTAGAGAGATCCTTCGAGAGCCTACCGACGGCTCGAACCTTGTAACCTATGCCCATCCGATCATGGAGAACCTCGCCCGAAAACATGATGAAGCGGTCTATATGACTGTCATTAAGGACAACGAGGTGCTGTTCCTCAACATGGTCGACTGCGACAGGCTGATCAAGGCGCAACCATTTATCGGAAGGAAATTCCCGTTTTTCACCAACGCCGCGGGAAAGGTCATGAAGGCGGTTGAATCATGGGATTTACTGGAGCGGATCTGCAGACGGGACGATGGACGGGGAAGTCAGCCTGACCTGGAAAAACTGGCGAGCGAACTGCAAGAAATCAGAGTCACTGGAGTCGCCGTCGACGACGGCGGATTGGGGGATGGCGTTATCAGTGTTGCGGTAGCTGTCCGTGACTACGCAGGGAAGGTGATTGGCGCCATCACCTTGCTTGCCCCCTCCTTCAGAATGCTGGCGGAACGGGTCGAGCACGAGATAATCCCATCCCTTCAGGAGGGAGCAAGCCTCCTTTCCGCCAGGTTCGGGTATCTTCCCGCATGAAATAAAAGCATCGATATCACACTCCTGGAAGCAGAATCTTTATCCACCCAAGCTGCGCAACCTTTTCAAAAGGAGGAACCACCATGGCAGAAAAAAAGTATGACTGGTCGGCAATCGCCAGGAACCCGAAGTTCGTGGAGTTACACCACAAAAAATCGGCCTTCCTTTTCGGATGGTGGATTTTTTCCTGCGCCTACTATTTCATGCTGCCTATCGGCGCAGCTTACACCCCGGGAATATTCAGGGTAAAAGTACTCGGCCCCGTGAACGTAGGGTATGTCTTTGCACTCTCCCAGTTCTTCGTCTCCTGGGGGATCGCCCTGTACTACTCGCACGTTGCGAACAAGGATTTCGACCGGCTCACGCGGGAACTCATTGACGAGTTACACAAATAACCACAGGAGGCTTGCCATGACTTTGAAGAAGATCATTATCGCAGCATCTCTGGCCCTCTCCCTCGCTGCCGTTGCGTTTGCGGAGGAACCGTCCAAGGTAACTGCAGCATCGGGTTCGAACTCCGCCTTAACTGCACCCGCTGGCTCCGGCGCTACCGCAACTGCGGCAACCACCACCCAAACGCCCGCTGCCGCGGCTGTGGCTCCGGTCAAGCACAAGGAGCTTAAGGCGAACAAGGCCATCACCATATCCATGTTTGCAGTAATAATCGCCATCACCATGGCCGTCGTGGTCAAGGCCGCCAGCAAGACAAAGAGCGCGGCAGACTTCTACGCTGCCGGCGGGGGAATCACAGGCACCCAAAATGGCTGGGCCATCGCCGGCGACTACATGTCAGCGGCCTCGTTCCTCGGTATCTCCGGCCTCATATCGCTGTACGGCTATGATGGTTTTATGTATTCGGTAGGCTGGCTAGTCGCCTATATCACAGTCCTTTTGATAGTCGCAGAGCCATGTCGCAATGCGGGGAAATACACACTCGGTGACATTCTTTCCTTCAGAACTTCACCCAAGCCAGTGCGGGCATTTGCGGCCATCTCAACCGTTTCTGTTTCAACCTTCTATTTGACTGCCCAGATGGTCGGTGCAGGCAAATTAATGGCCCTCCTGGTGGGCATACCCTACAAAATCTCCATCATAGGCGTCGGCATTCTTATGGTCGGCTACGTCGTCTTCGGCGGTATGACCGCCACCACCTGGGTACAGATCATCAAGGCCGGGCTTCTGATGACCGGCGCCTTCCTCCTCTCCGTGCTTGTCATGGCTAAGGCTGGCTTTAATCCGATTGGCTTCTTCGACACCATCGTCAGCAATCCGAATATCCAGGACCATGTCTCGAAGATGGTTCTAAAGGATGGGATTATCATGAACGGCATGGATGCAGGTCAGCGCTTTCTCGAGCCGGGCCTCTATCTCAAGAACCCACTTGATCAGATCTCGCTGGGCATGGCACTCGTACTCGGCACCGCCGGAATGCCGCACATCCTGATGCGCTTCTTCACCGTACCGACCGCCCAAGCGGCTAGAAAATCCGTAATCATAGCCATGTTCATCATCGGCGGCTTTTACATCCTTACCACTCTTCTCGGTTTCGGCTCAGCCATCCATCTCACTCCGCAAGGGATAACTGCCGTCGACAAGGGCGGCAACATGGCGACACTGATGCTGGCCCAGCAGATGGGGGCGGATATCTCCCCTATTATCGGTGACCTTTTCCTTGCTTTCCTCTGCGCCGTCGCCTTCGCGACCATCCTCGCTGTTGTCTCCGGTTTGGTACTTGCCGCTTCTGCGGCAATCGCCCACGATATATACGTCAACGTGATCAAGGATGGTCATGCGGATCAGCATGAGCAGGTATTTGCGGCCCGTGTCACCTCCTTCGTAGTCGGGGCCTGTGGCATACTGATCGGCATCGCCGCTGAAAAGCAGAATGTCGCTCACTTGGTGGCGCTTGCCTTTGCCGTGGCGGCTTCCGGCAACTTGCCTGTCGTCGTCCTCTCGCTGTTCTGGCGCAAGTTTAATACTGCCGGTGTCATTTCAGGCCTAATTGTTGGTACGGTAGCTTCCATCGCGTTGGTAATGGTGTCCCCCAACATGACCTATCCGAAGGTAGTCGCTGCTGGCGCAAAAAAGGTTGTCGCGGCAATACAGCAGAAGCAGGCGGCGCTGCCTCCAGGTGCCACGCTCTCCGAAAACGATGCCAAGGCACTTGCCAAGGCAATGGAAGATGCCAAACAGGATGGTACCTCAATGGTGGGCCTTGAGAGGCCACTGTTTAGTCTTAAAAACCCTGGGATCATCTCGATCCCTCTTGGCTTCATGGCTGCAATTATCGGCTGCCTTGCCTTCCCAAGTAGGCGCTCTGAGGAAATGTTTGATGAAGTGTACGTTCGCCAGAACACTGGTCTCGGCATGGCCAAAGCCATCGACCACTAGGGGGCGTCGACAACTGGCAAGGCAGGCTGGAGAGGGTAACCTCTCCAGCCTCTTTTTGTTTGCAGGCAGTGGTCACACATCCTGTGAGCCATGCCGTTTCTCGCCTGATCACATGCAGCAACAACACCATCGCAAAAGGCACTCTACAGGCTACCCAATCACAATACGCCAAATCGGCTGCATTCCTGCGTGGAACGTTCCGCGAAGATTGATGATAACCTCATCAACCTTGCTCCTTGGAGGCATCGCGGCACCAGGAATGCTTGACAAAAAGATTTGCATAGCAAATAATTCGTTTTGCAAATCATGTTGTAATTTTAGCTTAGCGTCAAAACACTTTGTCGCATTATCAATGCGGTAATTCACATGAGGCGGTAATGAAAAGAAAAGTTCTGGCATTGGTAGTCTTGGGTTTCGTCGCCATCGGGGTCAGCGGCTGCGCCAAACACGAAATGGTAAAAGCCGAGCCCCCTATAGTGCCGTTAGAAGCAGTAGCAAAGCCGCCTGTAAAAGCTGAGGCGACGCTGACGCAGGTCGCCGCACCGCTAAAAATTCAGCCGACCCAGATAAATGATGAATCCTTGCCCACCCCTCTACCTGCTCAACTAGAACCAATTTCACAGGCTGGTGAATTGAAGGTGTCCCTCCAGGAAATATACTTTGACTTTGACTCCTCCTCGTTGTCCAAGGACGCTCGAGAAACCCTAGTAAAAAATGCAGACATTTTGAAAAAGGCCCCTGACATCAAGATCCAGATAGCAGGCCACTGTGACGAGCGTGGCTCAGATGAATATAACCTTGCATTAGGAGAAAAACGTGCCAAGGCCGCCAGAAACTACCTAACTGAACTGGGGATTCCTACCGATCGTCTTTCTGTGATCAGCTACGGCGAAGAGAGGCCAGTTGATCCGGGTCACAACACGACAGCATGGGCCGCGAACCGTCACGATGAGTTCGTTGTGTCAGAAAAGTAACAAGAATGGTGGCAGGCGGAATCCCTTCAAAATGAGTTTGAAACGTAAAACATATCTTCAGTTAGCAGTGTGGACTGCGGCAGCTCTCGTTGGTGGTGCTGCTGCTCTTTTTGCGCACGTTATTTCCTATGTGCAGGGATGGTATTTCCATATCTTCGCCGGTCACCCTTATATGGTCACAGTGGCGACCCCCCTTCTCTTTGTCGGCGCCACATTAGTTGTCCAGTTTTTTGGCCCGGATGCAAAGGGGAGTGGGATTCCGCAGGTATTGGAGGCAATCGACCAGGTCCACGACAAAAAAGTTAGCGATCCCCCCTGGGTAAGTTCACTTGTCTCCCTGAAGACTGCTGGCGTCAAAGTGGTCTCAAGTTTGATCGGGACTCTTTCTGGCGCCTCGATCGGTCGTGAGGGGCCAACGGTGCAGATAGCCGCATCCATTTTTGCGTGGATAGGGCGTATCACCCGACGGATTGTGCCAGAAGTTGATTTCCAGACGTTCCTTACAGCCGGTGCCGCTGCGGGAGTCGCGGCTGCCTTCAATGCTCCTCTTGCAGGTATCGCGTTCGCCATAGAGGAAGTGACTGAAGGTATTCTCGGCAGGTTTCGCGAGATGATCATGCTGGCGGTTATACTTTCTGGTATCGCGGCACTTGCCATCTCTGGGAACTATCTTTATTTCGGACATCCTGCTGTTTCCAGTCCAAGCCTGGCTTTGTTTCCAGAAACACTATTATTAGGAGTTGTTGGAGGGGTAGCAGGGGGGGCATTCGCACGTGTTCTTGCATTTCCGTCCATGGTGAATCTGCCCGATCAAGCATGGAAAAAGGCACTGTACTGCGGGATTCTTTGTGCAGCTATCGGGCTTTTAAGCGATGGCTCGACAGCTGGTTCAGGATACGAGATCACAAGAAAATTTCTTGAAAGTCCATCCATCGATCAATGGCCGGTTTTTTTCGGAATAGAGAAGTTTTTTACCACCGTGCTCTCCTACCTTTCTGGCATGGCAGGGGGGATTTTCTCGCCGTCTTTATCAATTGGCGCAGGCCTAGGCTTCACCGTCGCCAAACTCTTTCATTTTTCCAACTTCAAGGTTTGCGCGCTGTTAGGGATGGTGGCGTTTTTCTCGGGAGCAATCCAAGCTCCGCTTACCGGCGTTATCATCATCATGGAGATGACAGACGAACATATCCTTATCATTCCTTTCCTCCTAGCAGCATATCTAGCCAGAAGAATCGGAAAGATTTTTATGCCAGTTCCGTTATATCGGTTTCTCGCAAACAAAAATCGGGAAGGGTAAATTTTCGTTATCTGGCTTCTGCGGCAGGTGTCCACCACCACAGTTGCAATCGTTGCCGGTTTTGGTGAACCATACAGTGTATCCGAAGCTGCTCTTGCAATTCTGGATGCATACTAGCAGGCTATGTTTCCGGCTCATTAAAGGGAAAAGAGCAGTAGAGGTGACATCGAGGGGTGACATTTGCGTCGTGAACAAATCAAGGGCTTGCGGCTGGCGCTGTAAGCCCTTGATTCATTGACCGGAATACTGGAGTAGAACATCCGCCCCCTGCTCACCGATGCAGGCGTGCTAATCCAGTGTATCTTTCATACCTGCCTATCATCAGGTGCCGACTCCTCGTACATTTCCGAGACCTCTACTTGCGCATCAACACCATTTACCCTGCACCAAGCTCCCCACACATAGTCACCATCCGGATCATAGCCCGACCTGCCCGTGAGCACGTACACGCGTCCAGATCTCGTTACACATTTCCTTGTCTCCGGATCATAGGAGGCAATGGCGGTGCTCACCCGGCCCTCATAGTCATACCGGTTATAACCGACAATGTGCCGCTCACCTGCACATGGTCCTTCAAGCACCTCGATAACCCGCCAACGCTCTATGACGACCTCAGGCTGCTCTGGCACTGAAGGGGTTTTCCAGAACCCACCAATGATGAGCATTTCGCTTTCCTTCTTTTCGGTCATATACCTTTCTCCTTTCCCGCGTAGTTATGCTTCCACTCCAATATCGTGTGCAAAAACATAAAACATCCGGACGCCCAACAGCCGCTCCAGATAGCGCTGCTGCATGAGACGCGCATCCCGAAGGGAGTTGAGCAGTTTGTGATCAGTTCTACGTCCTTTTGACAATTCCTTTTCCAGCTTGAACATATGGCCGAAGGCCTGGTTCAAAGCGGTGCCGTAGAAAACGTCCACATCCAGCTGCCTTGCGGGCAACGCCATATGCCGATCCTCCGACCAATGATCCAACAACAGCTTCGCAGTTGCTGTGAAGACATAGCTGGGGATGTGACGGTGCCGGAACTCCCACTCGCTGACCCGCGTCTCGGGGACAGGGGAATATGGGATTCCCTGGGAGTAAATGGCAATCTGTTGGCCCATTTGCTTCATGGTAAGGTCCAAGGTCTGCCTGATCTTCCTGATATCGACCGGGACAATCTGCTTTTGCTGCATTTTCATAGTCATCCTCCTTGTTTCATTCTCCGAACCAGTATTTTCTAAGCTCATCCAGGCGTGTTGCGCGCACCACATGTTCCTGAGTCAGTTCCAGCCTGCGCACTGCGTGAAGAAGCCCATTACACTCGTTTGACAGCTCGCGAAGCCTCACGTGGAGTTCCCTGTGCAGTCTTGGTGGCAGTGCTACAAGGTTCAAAGGATCGTTGTCGTCCTTCCGCTCGTTTACATGGTGGACAACCCATCCCTTCGGAACCTTTTTCCCGTTTACCATTTCCCACACGATGATGTGCTCCATTCGCCGGACTACCGTTTTCCCAACGCGAAGAAGCCGCTCTATGTAACCACTCGAAGTTACAATCGTGCGTGCTTTCTCGAACCAAGCAGGGTCACCGCTGTCGATAGAGAGTTCGGCAGCATATGCGGGCGCGACAACCTGCCTGCCTTTACCGTCGACACCGTTTTTTTCAGAGCGATGCTTGTTGCGAGCAACAGCCAGAACCGTCATGCCAGCCCCCCCATTGCTCCGTAAAGCATCTTTGCTTCTGCAAATGCCCTGCTGTTCAAGAACTGATACCCGCCAAAGTCGAACAGCGGCACCTCAGGCACCCCTTTGACGCGATCGTGTACCATCTGGATTTTGATCCGGAATTCCATAAGGAACGCGACCACCTCCCGCCGGGAACTCGGCGGGGGAAGATTTGCCTTTTTCCTGCTCAGCCGCAAACCCTGCTCCGCGACTTCGAGAAAATCACGTGTCTGGTTAGTTGCCAGATTGTGCAGGACATCGGCCACCTCCGGATCAAGCTGGTCCAAGGTCATCTCCATGTTCTGCCCTATCCATTGCCGCACATCCTTTTTCCTAGTCATGTTCATGGTTCTCTCCCATTCATCGAGGTTCTGAAAGCGTTTGTTTCGCCCTCCTCAATTGTTCACAAATGCTATTATATCACTTCGCGTACGTTAACACAATAACAAAAGTTCGCGTATGTGAACATCTTCTTGATACCCATCTGGCGCTATGCTAAAAATGGTGCATGGAAAAGATCACCGACCAGCAGATGTTCATCGACCGCTTGCGCGACAACATGGTGTCCAAAGGATTTAGCCAAGCTGCCCTTGCCAGAGCCGCGGAACTCTCCCCGGCTGTCCTCAGCATGTACTTTTCCGGCACCCGAACCCCAAATAGGGAGGCGCTCATGCGCCTTGCCAATGCGCTCGATTGCTCAGTTGACTACCTCGTGGGGCGCAAATCGAGGTCCGAAATCGAAGACTTGGTTCAACATGAAAAGATTCAGGAACTTATCGCGGAGTTCAGCGCACTTTCCGCCCATGACCAAAACCGCATCATGGATATGATCCGCCTGCTGCGTGCCGGTTCCACATCTGAATAGCCCCCACCGCCCTTCATCCACAAAAAAACGGGGCTCGCCCGCCACTGCTTTGCAGTGACAGACGAGCCCCGTTCACGTTGTGATGGCTCCAATACTTGTTTGATTGCCTACCGGCAATAGTGCGAGATGACATCGGTTCTGCCATGCCCGAGATCCATTGCAATGGCCTCGCGTTCGACGCCAGCCTCTTTCAAAGCCTGCGCGTACCCATGCCTGGCAAGGTGCGCATTCGCACCATTCTCTTTCGTGGCACCCGCGCGATGAAGAGCATTACGCTGGAAGTCATATGCCTCTTTAAGGGTCATGCCGGCGGGGATCAAGGATTTTGCGCCCGTCGCGGTCAAATATTCTTTCAAAGCAGCCACAGCTGCAACTTTTTCAGGTGTATCAACTGTAAGGCTTCGAGGCCGACCGCCTTTTGTACCTTCGATCTTGAGTAAAGTCCGGCCAAGGGTATCAGTAAAGGTGGTTTTGGTGAGAAGACTTTCTTTCACCCGGGTGCCAAAGGAAACACGAAGGTCATGCGCGACTCCCAACCACTCCGCCTTTTCGTAGAGGGCTTGGCGTACCTCCAACATCTTTTCCACGTTCGGCACTTTCGGCTGGAGGCGAGTGCCGGCTCTGGAACCTCCCAATGGTGCGTTGTCTCGAGCCACGATATTGGCCTTCCCGATAGCACCGGCGAGCGTCCTCATTGCCGTAGCATACCCGCTGATAGTTGATGGAGACAGCCCTTCGGAATTGAGCTTTTCAAAAAAGTCATTCACGAGCTTGCTGCCGATCTGATTCATATGCTGGTAGCCCCTTTGGGCAGCGAACTCAGCAATGCGATTCAGGTTCCCCAGGAGTTTTTCCCGCGTCAGCGACGCCCCCGACCAATTCTTCCCTACCACGTTCCGCGCTTCCTGCTGCAGTTTCTCAATGTGCGTTCCCATAATCGACCTCCCGTAAGTGATGTGCTGCTGCATGCGCCCCTGATTTAGCAATCAGGGGCGCATGCAGCAGCACACCGCCTAGCCCCAGCAGATGCTGTTGAGTGTAGGTGTCTATGGTCTTCAGTTTGAAAACCACCGAACGCGGGCCATACTGGTCCGCGCCGCCGCAAGTTTTAGCCTCGTCTCGTAAGGCGAGGATCCCCATCAGGGGCATTCCTGCGTGACATTTGCCGCCCCGATCGCAATCGGGACAGGCTGGGGATGAGTCATATGGAAACGCGCAACGCGCGGAATTGTACTAGTGCAGGGTGACGGGAAGATCGAAATTGAGAATTTCGAAGTGCGCCGAATCTCTCAGAGATTCGGCGCTAACATGTTGGCAGCATTGTGGAATTGCCGGCCGTCTCTTTCTCACGCTACGCTTGATGAAAGAGACGGCCGCCTCCTTATGCAGCAGCAACACTGGTTGGGGGGGGCAGGATAGACGGCCCGCGAAAAACTGCGGTCCGGCAAGCTGTCGCTTGCATTAGGGGAGAGCATCAAAAATGCATTTTGATGTCACAGTGGAGACATGAAGGTGGCAATTGAATCCGGCCTGACAGCACCTTCTCAATGCACACCAAAGCAGATTCTTGAAGGAGGGAGCCCTCAGGCTCACTTTCTACCTGAGGGCATTCTTGTACGAGAGCCACTGCAATCCCAGTAGCTCCATCCCTTCAGGAGGATGACTGTATTTCAGGGGCTGTGTTTTTCGCCAGCCGCTTTACCGTATTATAGTGGCACGTGAGTTTGCCCACCTGCTTGTCGATATGCAGGTGGCCGAAATGCCAACTTCCAAAGGTCAGTCGCTCGTACAACTTTTGCAATATGTCCTCGGTCGGGTCAGAACCATGTCCCGATTTAAATTGCGGGCGCAGACTGGCCGGACATGTGTGGGTTACGATGTGATCGACAACCCAACCTACCCTGTCCAAGTTGCGGCAGGCGTTGTCATAATCTTCTTGTGTTGGCAGTTCTTCCGGCCACCAATTTATCCCCTCCTTTCGGGGTGGTAGGTAGTCATAGCCACCTTCCCAACCAAGCGAGGGTATCTTGGCGCCGAACCGGTCATTGCTGGTTGCTCCACCAAAAGCGAGAAATGTCTCACCTTCGATTGTGAAGACCTCACCGCGTTTGAGATAGAAAACATTCTTACGGACTTGGTAGGCGTGGCCACCGTACAGATCCACCAGGGGAAACTCTCCGCCGAACAGCCGCGCGAAGTTTTCATGATTCCCGTCCACGGCCAACCAAGTCACCCGCTGCCGAAGTCGTGATTCAAGAAAGTAATCCTCCTGGCGCCTATGGTCCTGATTCAGGTGGTAGTCGTGGTACCAGACCCCACCCAAATCGCCACAGCACAGCACAATATCGCCTTTTTTCGCAGGTTTGAAATTCGCAGACGACACATGCCAAGAGGTTTCGCCGCCGTGCAAGTCGCCGGTAACATAGATCATGGTCGTCCCTTCATTTAAGGAAGGTGCGGGGTTACGTCACATAACAGCAGTAGCGTTAACCGCAACACAAAGAAACTAAATCATCGCCACGTGTTCCCCAAAAGATGCTTGGCGGAGTGCATCTTTCACCTGGCCCCGGTTTGGGAGTTGATACCGGGAGCTGTAAATCCGTAACGGAAATAAAAAACTGAAGAGAGTTTAAACCTCTCGAAACATCGACGTCAGTAAGCCCACCCAAGCATTGCTCTTCAGCAATTTCTATAGGGTGAGTGACTCAAGAGGGACAGGCTTGAACTATCTCGAGCCACGCTGCAATCCACCGCAAAAAGCTGAGGCGTTTCCTCTTACAAAGACAATAGCCCAACTATTTCGGATTTTGCAAGACATTTTTACTACTAAAATATTTTTTGCATTACAGATACCAAATTTGGTATCTTTCGGTCAAATGTGTAAATGGATTAGACACAGATCAAACAATTTTATTAGCAATTTTTTGATACCATTTTTGGGTTTTTTTCAATATCAAAATTTTTAACTGGTTGCTGGCCTGCACAATAACAGTAAACAACTCACAGTGTACTTGCTATGTCAACATTGCAAGTGGCACATCAAACGGAGACTGTTATGAAAAACAACACCGCAACCAAAGAAACCCAGGCAAAGGAATCAGTATTTATCACTCCCGAGCAACTGGCATTGCGCTGGCACTGTGCCCGAACCAGCGTCGACAGGATCGTAAGACGTGAAAATCTGTCACGCGTCTGCCTCGGAACCGGGAAAAATGGCATGGTACGTTTCCTTCTCAAGGAGATCCTGGATTACGAGGCGTCGAGAACGGTTCAAGCCTGAATCAATGGCATATGCATCACCATGGAGCAAGTGGCAGACGAGACCGACTCGTCTCGCCTGTCACGACGCCTATCTGTCTGTTGCACACTACCTGTTATTGACCACCAGCTTCAAAGGACCTCTTCGCAATGGAGCCTCAGCGCTTTCATCGCTCTTCGCAGATACAGGCGCAACTGAATCCCGATCCACCGGGAACTCGACGGTTTCCAGCAGGGACTCAGGCATAATGGCAGCGTAATGCTTCCGGCATATGTCGGGGGAGTTCCCCATTATTGTAGATATCTTAAACAAGCTTTCACCCTTCATCGCCAACTGACTGCCGAAAGTGTGGCGGAAATCGAGGCAGGACCAGGACAGATCATGCTGGGAATTATTTTTGCGAAGGAGTTCAGAAAAATTGTCCGGATCCCACTGCCCCCCCTTGGGAGCAGAAAAGAACCAGACCCCCGGTTTCCGTATCTTAAGGAAGGAGTCCAGGTACTCTCTGAGAGTTTTACTTATGGGCACCACGCGGTCCGCGCCCGTTTTGGGCATCCACTCTTTCCCTTCGATCGACTTCCCTCGCACCATGATGACCCCGTGGTTGCCCATGTCCCACTCAAAGTCATCAGGAGTCAACCAGAGGGCCTCTTCCCGACGAAGGCCCGCGTAAATGTATACCGCCACCATCGTCTGAAGCTGGATATCATTGGCGAGCACATGAAGCTGAGCGCGTATCTCCTTCAGTTTCATGAAGGTAATTCCGCGTTTTGGTACCTTGTAGCACCTGACGTCGGCTACCGGGTTTTTCCCGCCCGGAAATCGTACGCCACCCTCGCGCTGAGCCCAGTTAGCCAAGGTGATTATGGTTTGACGATAGTGGTTGACTGTTTTCGGAGAGACGGCCTTCTTGGTTATCAGGTCGGAAAGAAAAGTGGACAGAACCTCCGCACTGAGTTGTTCTACGTTGGAGATCGAGATGATGGGAGCAACGTCCACACTGGGACGCTTCACTGCCTTTTGCGCAACGGCCTGGTTGCGAACCTGCAGTGCTTCGCATATCGGACCGAAGGCCCCGCGCAGGTAGGTGTTCACCTTGGGGATGTTCTTGTCCCTGCTGTGACCACTCCTGTACTTGATGTACTTTTCGAGAATTTCGCCGATGGGGGTTTTGGTGGTGAGGGGAATCTCCTCCTCGCGGAACTGAGCCGACTCGATCTGGCGCAGCTTCTCCTTCGCGACTTGAAGGGACTCCGTATGCAGGTTCACCCTCTTCTGTTTGCCGTTCTCATAGTACTGGGCGTAAAAGGCCCTGCCCCGCTTCTTCAGACTTGCCATAAAAAATCCTCCGCAAGTCCTATTGTGCAGGCCAGAAACCCCTTTCCCCGAGATTGGGGTACAAAAAAGGGTACAGGCACGAAAAAAGGGACTTGCAACGCTGTGCAAGTCCCTGATTTTCTTTTGGTTGCGGGGACAGGATTTGAACCTGTGACCTTCGGGTTATGAGCCCGACGAGCTACCAGACTGCTCCACCCCGCGTCATGGTCAACTCAACTCTTATACTACAGGCGTCCTCGCCAGTCAATGTAAACATTCCCGCCTTACGCTTTTTTCCGGGTCAGCCTCTGTCGCACAACCTCGAACAGGAAGATTCCTCCTGCTACGGAGGCATTTAACGAATTCACGCCTCCCTGCAGCGGGATGCTGACGATCTCATCGCACCCTTTTCTGACCAACGGGCGGATGCCCTCCCCTTCCCCACCTATTACGAGAGCGACCGGACCGGTGAAATTCTGCTGGTAGAGGGTGTGCTTTGCGGAGCCGTCGGCTCCGTAGATCCAGAAACCGGCCTTCTTCAGACTCTCCAGCGCCTGGGAGATGTTGGTCACCTGTGCGACGGGAATGGTCTCCGTGGCGCCGGCTGAAGACTTCTCTGCCACTGCCGTGACTCCCGCTGCGCGGTCCTTGGGTATGACGACGGCGTCTGCTCCGGCACAGGCGGCGCTCCGAATCAGGGCTCCCAGGTTGTGCGGGTCCTGCACGCTGTCGAGCACCAGGATAAGCCCCTCCTGGTTTCCTTTCAGTTCTGCCAGTACGTCGTCCAGATCGGCATAGGGGAACGGCTCTGCCTTGACGGCTACGCCCTGGTGATGATCGGTGCCGCAAAGACGGTTGAGATCGCCCTTCTCGCGCTGGCGGACCGGGATCTTTTTCTCAGCCGCCAGCTTAAGCAGCTTCTCCAGGCGTTTATCGGCACTGGTGCCGGCTACGAAAAGCTCGTAGATCTCGCGCGAGCCGCGCAGGGCTTCCATTACCGGGTTCAGACCGTAGATGATTTCTTCTTTTGACATATTCCTCTCAACAACTTTTTTAACCATTGGCCACGGAGAACTTCGGAGAAAGACCGCCCCCCTCCCTGTCCCTCCCCCTCCGGGGGCGGGAACCTGACCGGCAATGGTGGAAGTGGGGTGGACGGCATCCGACTAAGTGGGACTAGCCGGCTACGATCTCGTCTACTATCTTTTGCGCGGCGTCTACCGGACTCTGGGCGGCGGCTATGGGGCGACCGATGACGAGGTAGTCGGCTCCGGCTTTGACTGCTTCGGCAGGGGTCATGATGCGCTTTTGGTCGTCTGCGGAGGCGAAGCTCGGACGGACGCCGGGGGTCACGACGAGGAAGTCTTTGCCGCAGGCTTCCCTGATCAGATCAACTTCCTGCGGGGAAGCTACCACACCGTCTACGCCTGCGCTCTTTGCCAGCTTGGCGAGCTTCACTACCATCTCCGGCACCGGGAGCTCGATCCCGATCCCGCGCAGGGTCTCTTCGTTGGAGGAGGTGAGTACGGTGATGGCGAGAACCTTGGGACGCGGAGTGCAACCGCTGAAGTTCTTGTCCAGGGTCTCCATGGTCTTGTTCATCATCTCGTAGCCGCCCATCGCATGCAGGTCGCAGAGCTGCACGCCCAGGTTCGCGGCCTCAAGGGTAGCCATGGCCACGGTGTTCGGAATGTCGTGGTACTTGAGGTCGAGGAACACCTCGCCGCCGCACTTCTGGATCATCCGGACCGCGGCGGGGCCGCAGGCGGTGTAGAGCTGCTTGCCGACCTTGAACATGCCGACGTGCTGGGAGAGGAGCTCGGCCCAGTACTGCACGTCGCTGAACTCCTTCACATCCATGGCGAAAATAATCTTCTTGATCGCTTCTTCTCTGGTCATATTTCCCAATCCTTAAAACCTGAAAGCTCACCAAAGAGGTCACAGTGGGTCACATAGGTCCCGGAGTAAGACAGGGTTAAACCAACTGTTTGGCCGCTACGACCCAAGCGTGCCTCTGTGTCCTCTGTGGTTAAATGCTTTTTGGTTTGATCTTTTGTTGTTAAACCTGCAGCGCCTCTTTGACGGCGGCTTTTACCTTGGCTATGGCTTCGGCTATGGGGAGCACCTCTACTTCACCGCTTCTCCTCTCCTTCAGCTCGACTTTGCCTTCTGCCAGGGCCTTTGCGCCTACAACTATGCGCAACGGAATCCCGATCAGGTCGGCGTCCTTGAACTTGAAGCCGGGGCGCTCGTCGCGGTCGTCGAGAAGCACTTCTATCCCCGCATCGAGAAGCTCCTGGTAGATCGACTCGGAGGCTGCCTTGACCTCGTCCTCTTTCGCACTCAAGGAGGAGATGATGCATTGGAAGGGCGCGATGGGAATCGGGAAGATGATGCCGTTCTCGTCGTGGTTCTGCTCTATGCAGGCGGCGACGGTGCGCCCGACGCCGATGCCGTAGCAACCCATGAAGATGATCTGCTCTTTGCCGTCAGCATCGAGGAAGGTGGCCTTGAGCGCCTTGGAATACTTGGTTCCGAGCTTGAAGACGTGACCGACTTCGATGCCGCGCCAGATCTCCAGTTTCCCGCTGTCACAGCGGGGGCAGGCGTCGCCGATCACAACGTTCCTGATGTCGACGAAGCCGCTGACGCTGAAGTCGCGCCCGAGGTTCACGTTTTTCAGGTGGGTGTCTGCTGCGTTGGCGCCTGTGACGAAGTTGTGCATACCCTCCAGCGAGAGGTCGGCTACGACCTTCACCTTGCCGGCGAGCCCCACGGGGCCGGCGTAGCCGGTGGGAGCACCGGTAACCTTGACGACCACGTCGTCCTCGGCCATTTCCAGCTCGGCGCATCCCAGGTGGTTTTTCAGCTTGATCTCGTTCAGGTCGTAGTCGCCGCGGATAAGGGCCACGACGGGCTCGCCGTCGGCGACCAATACCAGTGTCTTCACGACCTGGGTGTTCTGAACACCAAGGAAAGCGGCGACGTCCTCGATGCTCTTCTGCCCCGGGGTGCTCACGTGCTCCATCGGACGCGGGTCGGCATGCTCGATACCCTCGCCCTTGCGGGTCTCCGCCTTTTCCATGTTGGCGGCGTACTCGCAGGCAGAGCAGGAGACGATGGCGTCCTCGCCGGAGTCGGCCAGCACCATGAACTCATGCGAGTAGTTGCCCCCGATGGTGCCGGTGTCGGCTTCAACGGCGCGGAACTTCAGCCCGCAGCGCTCGAAGATGCGGCGGTAGGCCTTGTACATCTTCTCGTAGGAGACATCGGCGCCCGCCTCGTTCACGTCAAAGGAGTAGGCGTCCTTCATGATGAACTCGCGGCCGCGCATCAGGCCGAAGCGGGGGCGGATCTCGTCGCGGAACTTCCCCTGGATCTGGTAGAGGTTGATCGGCAGCTGGCGATAGCTGCGGACTTCCTTGCGGATGAGGTCGGTGATGACCTCCTCGTGGGTGGGGCCCATGCAGAACTCGGCGTCTTTCCTGTCGTTGAAGCGGAGGAGCTCCTTGCCGTAGAATTCCCAGCGCCCCGACTCCTTCCAGAGTTCGGCGGGCTGGACGGCAGGCATCAGGAGCTCGATGGCGCCGGCGCGGTTCATCTCCTCGCGGACGATGGCCTCGACCTTGCGGATGGAACGAAGGCCGAACGGGAGGTAGTTGTAGATGCCGGCGGCAAGCTTCCTGATCATGCCGGCGCGCAGCATCAACTTGTGGGAGATGACCTCGGCGTCAGAGGGAGTCTCCTTGACCGTCGGAATAAAGTACTGGGAATAACGCATGAATCGACCTCACTATGAAATTGAAAAAACTAAAAAAAAGCTTTAACCACAGAGGACACAGAGGAACACTGAGGTAAAACCAAAACCTGAAAACAAACCCTGGCCTTTCCTTTTTCAGCTCTAGGTGTTCTTCAACACTTCTTCCACCAGGGCATCGGCCAGCTCTGCTTCGGGGACCTTGCGCAGGATCTCGCCGTGCCTGAAAAGAAGCCCCTCTCCCCTACCCCCGGCTATGCCGAAGTCTGCTTCGCGGGCCTCGCCGGGACCGTTGACGGAGCACCCCATGACGGCGACGGTGAGTTTCTTGTCCAGGTGCGCCAGGCGCCGCTCTACTTCCTCAGCTACCGGTATCAGGTTCACCTGGCAGCGCCCGCAGGTGGGGCAGGAGACGAAATTGATGCCGCGCGTCCTCAGGCCGAGAGACTTGAGGATGTCATACGCCACCCGCACCTCGTCTACCGGGTCGCCGGTAAGCGAAACACGCATGGTGTCGCCGATCCCCTGGTGCAAAAGGATACCCAGACCCACTGAGGACTTGACAGTTCCGGCGAAGATGGTCCCTGCCTCGGTGACACCTATGTGCAGCGGATACTCCACGGCATCCGAAAGAAGCCGGTACGCCTCCAGGGTCCGGAGCACGTCGGAGACCTTGATCGATATCTTTATCTGCTGGTACCCCAGATCCTCGAGGATGCGCACGTGCCCCAATGCCGACTCGACCATGGCCTCGGGAGTCGGGTGCCCGTATTTAACAAGCAGTTCCTTTTCCAGCGAACCGCCGTTGACGCCGATGCGTATGGGGACGTTGCGCTCGGCCGCGGCCTTCACCACCTCGGCGACCTTCCACTTCTCGCCTATGTTGCCGGGGTTTAGACGCAGCCCGTCCACTCCGGATTCCAGCGCCTTCAGGGCGAGCTTGTAGTCAAAATGTATGTCGGCTATGAGCGGCATGGGGGAGCCGGCCTTGACGGCCGCGAGGGCTACGGCGGCGTCCATATCGGGTACCGCACAACGTACGATCTCGCATCCGGCGGCTGCAAGCCGGCCGATCTGTCCAAGGGTCGCGGCGACGTCACGTGTGTCGGTCGAGCACATGGATTGGACAGAGCAGGGAGCGCCTCCGCCGACCGGGATATTCCCTATCATGATCTGCCGGGTCGATTTTCTCATAGCGGGCCATAGTAGCTAAAAGTAGTAGGAAATGCAAGGATGAAGGGGCGGCGGGTTGTGCGATGATGGGAGGAGACTTAAGCCACATAGTCTGGATCTTACAGTACTATCCGATATTGAGCTACACCGTGTAACCCGGGTGAATTCGGCGGTTGACAGGAACCTGTTTTACCCTTATGTAAGAGAGATGAAAAATAAAAGCCAAGCCCCAAAAAGAGATAGAGTGAAACAGGTTGCACAGGACGGCAGGTCGAAACAGTTAGACAACTCGCGTCCCCAGCCTCAGAAGTCATACAGGAAAGCCGACCCGGCCAAAACCGAAGGCGCCGCGCCACGCGCTACATCCAGCCACTCCAAGACCTCGTCAACTACAGCGCGCAAAACCAAGGCAGCCCCAACTGAGCGAGCCGAAGCTCCGCGCAGCCCCAGGGGCGAGGCCTCTGCTGCCGCCTATGGCTCACGACCCGCCCAGCCAAAGGGTGACCGTTCTGCGCATCCCGCAGCGGGCAAAACCGGTGACTGGAAACCGTCCGGAAAGAGCGCCGGCAACAGACCGGACCGGGCCCCTGCAGCAAAGGGAGCTGCAGCGCGTAAAGAAGAGCGTCAACCCGCGCTGCGCAGCGGGCAGGTACTGGAGCTTAACATCCTCACCACTAACGACGAGGGTTTCGGAGTGGCGAACCACGAAGGAACCCGCGTGCTGGTGGCAGGGGGGCTTCCGGGCGAGGTGCTGGTGGCGAAAATCACCTACGTCGGGCGCAGGGAAGCCTTCGCCAACACCATCAAGTGCCTGAAGCGTTCCCCGGACCGCAACCCCTCCCCCGCCTGCACGCTGGGACGTGTATGCGACGGTTGCGGATTGATGCAGATGCGCTACCCGGCCCAGCTGGCGTGGAAAAAGGCGCTGGTCGCGCGCCACTTCAGGAAATACTCCTCTCTTTACGAGGTACCCGTCAGGGAAACCATCGGCTCCCCCAGGGAACTTGGCTATCGCAACACCGCCAAGCTGGTCATCGCCGGGAAGAACAACGATCCGGTGATCGGCATCTACCGTCGTAACACACATGACGTGCTGGAGATCGAGGATTGCGCGCTGCACCACCCGCTCATCAACAAGGTGGTGAAGGCTGCCAAGGCCGGGATCAAGAAGGGAAAGGTGCAGATCTACAACCCCAAGAGCGAGATGGGGCTTTTGCGCTACCTTGTGGTTCGCGTGGCCGAGAAGAGCAACCAGGCCATGGTGGTGCTGGTGACGACGGACCAGGGGTACAACGAGATGCACCACCTGGCGAAGTTCATCCAGCAGGCGGTCCCCGAGGTCGCGGTGGTGGCACAGAACATCAACACCTCGACCGGCAACGTGATCTTCGGCACCAAGGACCGCTCCATAACCAAGGCGCAGACGCTGAAGGCGTTCGTGGGAGACAAGATCTTCAACCTCTCGCCCCATTCCTTCTTCCAGGTCAACAGCGGCGCAGCGCGCATCATCTACGAGAAGGTGCGGGAGTTGGCGAACCTCAGGGGGACCGAGCGGGTCATCGACGTCTACTGCGGCATCGGCGGCATCTCGCTGTTTCTGGCCGACCGGGCGCGCGAAGTGGTCGGCATCGAGTTCGTCGAGGCAGCCGTCGCCGACGCTACCATCAACGCGGCGTTGAACCACGTGGAGAACTGCCACTTCGAGGCGGGCGACGCCGCACACCTGATAGACGAGATCGGCGAGGAAGGAGGCGCCGACCTGATCGTACTCAACCCGCCCAGGAAAGGGTGCGACGAGAAGGTGCTGAAAAGCGTGGCCGCCATCAAGCCCCCCCGCATCATCTACGTTTCCTGTTCGCCGGAAACGCTGGCGCGTGACCTCGACATCCTCTCCGGGCTCGGGTACCGCACCGCGGAGGTGCAGCCGGTGGACATGTTCCCGCAGACGGTGCATGTCGAGGACGTCGCGCTGCTGGAATTGAGGCAGGCTTAAAATACAGATCCGGCGACGATTCAAAGCGGCAGCAATGCCGCTTCAAGGGTGGCCATGGACGCTTTGATCCTACGACTGAAGAAGTTCTTCCCCGCGTCCCTTCACTCCCGTATCTTCCTCACCGGAGGCATGGTGCGCGACTTCCTGCTGGGAGTTGCCTGCCAGGATGTAGATCTCGCGGCGGCGATTCCCGCCGCGGAACTCGCCTCTCTCGGCTTCCGCCTGGTCGAATCCAAGAGCACCCCCAACATCTACTTCAGTTACCGCCAGGAGTTCGGAAAGATCGAGATCACCCGCCTGGAGTCCGTTGAGGAACTGGAGGCTGATCTTCATCGCCGCGACTATAGGGTTAACGCCATGGCGATGAGCCTGGACGGCGCGCTCACCGACCCATTGGGCGGCGAGCCCGACCTAAAGCGGCGCACCCTGCGCGCCTGCACTCCCACCAGCATCAGCGATGACCCCTTGAGGATGTTCCGTGCCTTCCGTTTTGAGTGCGAAGGATGGCGTCTGGACCGCGAGACCGAATCCATCCTAACTGGCAGTGACTGGTCCGACGCCTTCGCCAACATCCCGGTAGAGCGCTTCTCCCAGGAGATGCTCAAGGCCTTGGCCAAGCCCGACCCCGCTCGCTTCTTCCGGCGCATGCTGGAATTCCAGGTGGGGCAAAACTACCTCCCTGAAATCTTCGAAATGGCGCAGGTCATCGCGGGACCGCCTCAGCACCACCCGGAGGGGGATCTTTTCACGCACTCCGTGCAGGTGCTGGAGCGTATGGCCGCCCTCACCAGTGACGTCAACGGCCGCTTCTGCGCGTTCTTCCACGACCTGGGAAAACTCTACACTCCAAAGGACCAGCACCCCAAGCACCACGGCCACGATGGGCTCGGAGCGGCTGCCGCCGACGCCTTTTGCAAAAGGCTGCGCCTGCCGTCGGCGCTGCTGCGCGCCCTGAAAGCGACCAATAAGCTGCACGACAAGGCGAACAAATGGGAAGAGCTCAGGGACTCCACCAGGATCAGGCTGGCCCTGGACGCGGTCAAGGGGGGTATTGTTGAGTTTCTTCCGCTGCAGGTTGCGGCAGACTGCGGCGGGAAGATGCCGGAGTGGGATGAAGTGCTCAGGGTGGCGGGGCTCAACGCGGCGCAACTGGGGATCGAAGCGGAGATGCTCGACAGCAAGGTGACGCCGCCGGAGAAGCTGCAGCAGATGATCATGCAGCGAAGGGTGGAGGAGCTGAGAAAAAAAATGAGCAGGGGCTTCCCTCACCCTGTCCCTTGAGTTTTTCTCAGCTATTCTCCGTGTCTCCGTGGCCGACATTTTTGGCTTTGTTCTTATGGTTGCGGTATAACCCGAGTTTCGGCACCGAACTGTCGTAGATCATGTCGAACATGTGCTCTATCCTGAAGAATGCAGCTAAAACCGCCGGGTCAAAATGGGCCGCGGGATTGATCCTTTCATCCCCATCCCTGAAAACAGCCACCGCTTCTTCGTGGGTCCTGGCTCCCTTGTAGCTCCTCTTGGAACGCAGCGCGTCGTAGACGTCCGCCACCTTGACGATGCGCCCGCCGATGGGGATCCTCTCCCCACGCAACCGCTTCGGGTATCCCGTGCCGTCCCAGTTCTCGTGATGGGCCAAAGCGATCTGGTGCGCGAGCCTGAGCCTCGGGGAGTCCCCAATGATCTCAGCGCCGAACGCCGGATGCTGCCTAATCAGCTGCATCTCCTTCGCATTAAGCAGACCCTTCTTGAGCAGGATTTCCGACGGTATCTTCATCTTCCCTACGTCGTGCATCTGCGCCGAGATGGAGATGTCCTCGATGAACTCGACGTTGAACCCCATGTTGGCGGCAAGGGCACCGGAATAGCGGTTGACGCGGACTATGTGCCTGCCGGTGTCCTCTTCCGCCGCCTCACAGGCCCGGGCCAAAGCCTCTATGGTGTAGTTGAACGCCTGCTCCGTCTCGCGCATCCCGTTTGACACCGCCAGCAGCGATCCCATGACCACGGCCGCGCTCTGCAGCACGTCGGCGTCGTATTCGGTGGCGCGCCCCGGGTAATTGAAAGCCTCGATGATGCCTGCAGGCTTGCCGCTGATGCGGCAGCTCACGAAGTTGAGGATCGGCTCCGCCATCGCAGCCACCACCTTGGGATGGAAGAAGCCCTGGAATTCCTCGACGCTGGAACAGATGTCCTTCCAGTTGATTGCCACCACCTGCCCCCCACCTTCCAGAAGGACCAGGCTGCTGGCATAGCTCGAACCGGTTTCGATGCAGATGACGTCGGAGCGCTCAACCAGACGCTCGTGGCGCAGGTGGAACACCCTGCCGTTGCAGCAGGCTGCGTCGGCGCTCTCGCTGGCGATGAGGATGCCGGAAGGGCCGCGTACCCCGTTGCCGCCTAAAAGCTTCCCGAGGACCTCGCCGTATAGTTCGTCGCTGGTGAACTTGCGGCGCGTCAGTCCCTGCAGAGTCTCGTCTGTAAGTCCGATCAGGTCCAGCGTCTGTCTTAGCGCCATGTGGCAAAGTTCGAGTGACACGATCACTCCCGGTTCTCATTGAGGATGCTGGCTTTTATTCTTATATCGAATAATCAGGGGAATTTCAAAGTGATCAGGCTGCGGCACCTTCCACCACAAGCAAATCCCCCCTGTCCCCCCTTCGCAAAGGGGGGAACGCTGGGCGCGTGCAGCGCTTCTGTAGGCAACTGTGCCCGACGTTTCGACGCATTTTTCTTTTTGCCTCACGTTTCATGCACATCTTTCAAGAGCTTTCGCAAAGGAGGGGACGTTCGGTCGCGTGCTGCGCTTCGAGCGCATCTATACCCAGGGGGCCACGAAATTATTCGAAAAAAAAGGCCCGGCGTTGCCGCCGGGCCTTTCGATGTTACCTGTGCAGGCTGAGATTAGGCGCGTGCTGCGATCGCCTTCTCGTAACCCATCTGGAACGCCTTCTTGTTAAGCTCGACGAAAGCCTCCGGAACGCGGGCGAGAACTGCTTTCTCTGCGCCTTCCTTGGAAACGACTTCGGTCAGTGCCACCATGGCGCCCAGCGCCACGATGTTCGCGACGATCTCGCGGCCGACTTCGTTCTTCGCGGTGTTGATGATCGGGAAGGCGACGGTTTTGAATTTCCCCGCCGGTACTTTCTTCACCAGGTCAGAATCGATCAGCAGTACCCCGCCTTCTTTCAGGTCGTGGGAGTACTTGTCGGCGGCTTCCTGGGTCAGCGCGAGCAGCGCGTCAACCACGGTTGCTTTCGGGTAGTCGATAAGGGTATCGGAGATGATGACCTCCGACTTGGATGCACCACCCCTTGCCTCGGGGCCGTAGCTCTGGGACTGAACTGCCTGCTTGCCGTCGTAGATGGAAGCGGCTTCGGCCATGATGACACCGGCAAGGATGAGACCCTGCCCGCCAGCCCCGGAAAATCTGATTTCATATCTCTGAGACATCTGAGGTTCTCCTCCTTTGGTTATTTCTTGGCGCGCTCGATGACCTTCGCGTACTCGTCCGTGTAGTTGGGCCTTTCTTCTTTGTAAAGAACGCCGGTGAGGATCTTGCCTTCGAGCTGCTCGGCAGTCATCTTCTCGGCAGCCTTGACGGGAACAGCCACGTCCTTCAGGCGGTTCATCATCTCGATGACGGACTTGTACTTGTTGCGACGACCGTAGGTGGTCGGGCAGTCGTCAAGGATCTCGACTACCGAGAACCCTTTGTGCTGCACGGCCTCGACGATCAGCTTGTCGATCTGGGTAGCATGGTACGCGGTGCCGCGGGCAACGAAAGTCGCGCCGGCGCCGATGGCAAGCTTCGCGACGTCGAATGCCGGGTCCGGGTTGCCGTACACGGTGGTCGAAGCCTTGGCGCCGGTCGGGGTGCACGGGGAGAACTGGCCGCCGGTCATGCCGTAGATGTTGTTGTTCATGATGATGTAGGTCATGTCGATGTTTCTGCGGCAGGCGTGGATGAAGTGGTTGCCGCCGATGGCGGTACCGTCGCCGTCGCCGCCGACGAGGATCACGTTCATCTCAGGCTTCGCCATCTTTACGCCGGTGGCGAAAGCTGCTGCACGGCCGTGTGCCGTGTGCAGGGTGCAGAAGTCGAGGTAGCCGGGAAGACGGGAAGCGCAGCCGATACCGGAAACGATAGCGGTGTTGTTCTTCTCGAGGCCCAGGGTGTCGATGGCGCGGATCAGACCCTTCATGACGATGCCGTGACCGCAACCGGGGCACCAGATGTGCGGCAGCTTGCCAGGACGGATGTACTTATCGTAATCAAAAGACATGTTACTTGACCTCCTTGATCTTTTCGAGGATCTGCCCCGGGTTGATCGGCTCGCCATCGACGCGGAAGATGCCGGTCACCGGCGCCTTGCCCGCTGCGCAACGCTGTACTTCCTGGGTGCACATGCCGAGGTTCATTTCGGGGGTGATGATCGCTTTAGCTTTCCCGGCGATGGCGGCAATCTGCTTGTCCGGGAAGGGCCAGAAGGTCTTGATCCTGAAGAGGCCTGCCTTGATGCCAGCCTTCCTCGCCTCGTTGACTGCAAACCTTGCGGAGCGCGAGGTGGAGCCGTAGGCTACGACCACGACCTCGGCGTCGGCGAGCTCGTACTCTTCGAAGGTCACGATGTCGTCGACATTTGCTTCGACTTTGCGGACCTGGCGCTCTTCCTCGGCCTGTACCAGTGCTGCCTTGGTGGTCGGGAAGCCGTCCTCGGCCTTGTTGAGGCCGGTTACGTGGAAGCGATAGTCGGTGCCGAAAGCGGCAAGGGGAGGTACGTCGCCGAACTTGGTGTCGTACGGCTTGTACTCAGCCGGAGGGACGCTCGGAGCGGTGCGGTTGATGACTTCCATCTCGCCCGGCTCGGGGAACACGATGCGCTCGCGCATGTGGGCGACGATCTCGTCGGGCATGACCATTACCGGGGTGCGGTATTTCTCGGCCAGGTTGAAGGCGCGAACCGTCTCTTCGAACAGCTCCTGGACGGAAGCCGGAACGAGGCAGATGGCGGGGTGGTCACCGTGGGTGCCCCACTTGGCGCACATCACGTCGGACTGGGAAGGGCCGGTCGGCATGCCGGTGGACGGGCCGCCCCTCATGACGTTGACGATGACGACCGGGGTCTCGGCGATGCAGGCGTAACCGATCAGCTCCTGCTTCAGGGAGAGGCCGGGACCCGAGGTAGCGGTAAGCACCTTCGCGCCGGTCAGCGACGCGCCGATGACGGAAGCCATCGCGCCGATCTCGTCTTCCATCTGGATGAATTTGCCGCCGATTTTCGGAAGCTCTATGGAGAGAACCTCTGCAACTTCGGTGGAGGGTGTAATCGGATAACCGCCGAAGAAAGTGCACCCGGCGTACAATGCACCCTGTGCGGCAGCTTCGTTCCCCTGAAGGAATGCAACTTTTTTAGCCACTTTCAATACCTCCTAAGAATAATTAAGCCGTTACTTTGATTGCAAAATCAGGGCATCTAAGCTCGCACTGCATGCACTTGATGCAAGCCTCAAGGTTCTTGACGCTTGCCACGAAACCCTTCATTTCCAAGACCTTGGTAGGGCAAAACTCCACACAGATGTGGCACCCCTTGCAGTACTTCTCGATTATCTCGATTGTCGGCAGTTTTTTCTCCATCCACGTAGCTCCTTTGACTAAAATGCCCTTTCAGGCTGTTCAAAATATGGTTTTATAACACATGCCGTATACAAAATGCAAGCTGCGGCTATCCAGCGCCACCGCTTCGCCTTGCAAAAAAGGGGTAAGGAGGGGACACCTCCTTACCCCCTGGCAAAGCATGTTCAGCCTGCTGCTACTTCATGGAGCCGACGAGTTCTTTGACGGCTGCTACAGACTTGTCCATCATCGCCTGCTCTTCTGCGTCCAGTTCGAACTCGAGGATCTGCTCGACGCCGTTCTCGCCCAGTACGCAGGGAACGCCGACGTAGAAGCCTTTGACGCCGAACTCGCCGTTCAGGTAAGCGCAGGTCGGGAGCACGCGCTTCTGATCCTTGAGGATCGATTCCGCCATCTGGATGGCGGAGGAAGCCGGGGAGTAGAATGCGGAACCGGTCTTCAGGAGAGCAACGACCTCGCCGCCTGCGCCGCGGGTCCTCTTGACCATGGCGTCCATGACTTCTTTAGCCTTGGCTTTGTCCTTGTATTTCTTCTCGAGGAGTTCCATGACGGGGATCCCGTTCACGGAGGCGTAGCGTACCAGCGGCACCATGTCGTCGCCGTGGCCGCCCAGGGTCATGGCGTTGACGTCCTTCACGGACACGCCCAGCTCCCAAGCGATGAAGGTCTTGAAACGTGCGGAGTCGAGCACGCCGGCCTGGCCGATGACGCGGTTGTAGGGGAAGCCGGTGATCTTCTGGCAGAGGGTAACCATTGCGTCGAGCGGGTTGGAGATGACGATGACGAACGCGTTGGGCGCGTTTGCCTTGATACCTTCAGCCACGGAGGTCATGATCTTGGAGTTGACTTCGATCAGGTCGTCGCGGCTCATGCCCGGTTTACGGGGAAGACCTGCGGTGACGATGACCACGTCGGCGCCCTTGATGTCCTCGTAGCTGTTGGTCCCTTTCAGGTTGCAGTCGAAGCCGTCGACGGAGCCGACCTCGGCGATGTCGAGCATCTTGCCCTGCGGAAGACCTTCGACGATGTCGAACATCACTACGTCGCCCAGTTCGCGAAGAGCTGCAAGCTGTGCAAGTACGCCGCCAATCTGTCCACCACCGATAAGTGCGATTTTCTTACGTGCCATGTTTTCTTCCTCCGTAATTAAATTGAGATTATCTACCTGGTGCAGCGAAAGCTTATACGATCGAGTTGATGATGGCGTTCAGCGTTGCGCTCGGACGCATAGCAGCTTCGGTCTTGGCATCATTCGGGTGGTAGTAGCCGCCCATGTCGACCGGCTTGCCCTGTGCGCCGATCAGTTCGGCGTTGATTTTCTCTTCGTTGTCCTGCAGCTGCTTGGCGACCTTGGCGAAGCGTGCGGCGAGGTCAGCGTCCTTGGTCTGGGCGGCGAGAGCCTCGGCCCAGTACATGGCAAGGTAGAAGTGGCTGCCGCGGTTGTCGATCTGGCCGACCTTACGCGCCGGGTTCTTGTTCTGATCCAGGAACTTGGTGTTGGCCACGTCGAGGGTCTCGGCCAAAAGCGCCGCCTTCTCGTTTTTGAAGGTCGCAGCCAGGTGCTCCAGGGAGACCGCCAGGGCCAGGAACTCGCCCAGAGAGTCCCAACGGAGGTAGCCTTCCTGCTGGAACTGCTGGACGTGCTTCGGAGCGGAGCCGCCCGCACCGGTCTCGAACAGGCCGCCGCCCGCCAGAAGCGGAACGATGGAGAGCATCTTAGCAGAGGTGCCGAGCTCGAGGATCGGGAAGAGGTCGGTCAGGTAATCCCTCAGAGCGTTGCCGGTCACGGTGATGGTGTCGAGGCCCTTCTTGGCCCTGGGGAGGGTGAATTTCATCGCCTCTACCGGGGACATGATGTGCAGCTCGAGCCCTTTGGTGTCGTGGTCCTTCAGGTAAGTGTTCACCTTCTGGATCATCTGGGCGTCGTGAGCCCTGTTCTTGTCGAGCCAGAAGACGGCCGGAGCGCCGGTCGCCCGGGCGCGGTTGACGGCAAGCTTGACCCAGTCGCGGATCGGGAGATCCTTCGCCTGGCAGCCGCGCCAGATGTCGCCCTCTTCGACCTGGTGCTGGATCAGCACTTCGCCGGAAGCGTCGACTACGCGCATGGTGCCGTTCAGGGGCGCCTTGAAGGTCTTGTCATGGGAGCCATACTCTTCAGCTTTCTGAGCCATGAGGCCGACGTTGGAGGTGGCGCCCATGGTGGTCGGGTCGAACTGGCCGTTTTCCTTGCAGAACTGGATGCACTCCTCGTACCACTCGGAGTAGCAGGTATCCGGGATCACGCACTTGGTGTCGGCGAGTTTCCCGTCCGGGCCCCACATCTTGCCGGAGTCGCGGATAACGACCGGCATGGAGGCGTCGATGATGATGTCGTTGGAGGCGTGGAGGTTGGTGATCCCTTTGTCGGAGTCGACCATCGCCAGCGGCGGCTGCTTCGCATAGGTAGCCTGGATGTCGGCCTCGATCTCTGCCTTCTTCCCTGCCGGAACCTTCTCGAGCTTCTTGTAGAGGTCGCCAAGGCCCAGGTCCGGGTTGACACCGATCTCCTTGAAGGTCGCCGCGTGCTTCTCGAAGACGTCCTTGAAGTAGACGGAGACGAAGTGGCCGAAGATGACCGGGTCGGAGATCTTCATCATGGTCGCTTTCAGGTGCACGGAGAACAGGACACCCTTGGCTTTCGCGTCGTCGATCTGCTCCTGGATGAACTTCCTGAGGGCGCGCACGTTCATGAAGGAGCCGTCCAGCACCTCGCCTGCCTGCAGCGGGAGTTTCTCCCTCATCACGGTGACGTTGCCGAAGTTGTCGACGAACTCGATCCTCGCGGTGGTCGCCTCTTTCAGGGTCACCGACTTCTCGCTGTGGTAGAAGTCGCCGGCGCTCATGTTGGAGACGTGGCTCTTGGAGTCGGAGGACCAGGCGCCCATCTTGTGCGGGTGCTTCTTGGCGTATTCCTTGACGGCCTTGGCGACGCGGCGGTCGGAGTTACCTTCCCTGAGGACCGGGTTGACTGCGGAGCCCAGCACTTTGGCGTAGCGTGCGTGCAGCGCCTTCTCCTCGTCGGTCTTCGGCTCTTCCGGGTATTCCGGGAGCTTGTACCCCTGGGACTGGAGCTCGGCGATGGCTGCCTTGAGCTGCGGGATGGAGGCGGAGACGTTCGGAAGCTTGATGATGTTGGCTTCCGGCTTCTGGGTCAGTTCGCCCAGGTAAGCCAGCTCGTCGGGGATCTTCTGCCCTTCGGTCAGGTAGTCCGGGAAGTTAGCGATGATCCTGCCTGCCAGCGAGATGTCCCTGGTTTCAACGACAACGCCAGCGGCCTTGGTGAAGGCGTTGACGATGGGGAGCAGGGAGTAGGTTGCCAGTGCGGGGGCCTCGTCGATCTTAGTCCAAACGATCTTTGCTTTTTCTGTTGTCATGGTCTCTCCTTGGGTTTTATGCCAATTGCACTAAAGGTCGTTTACAAGGGGCAACTGTGCACGACAGTACGCCCGATATACTGTTTTATTTCGCCTGTGGGAGCCTGTCGACTGTCAGCCTTTAGGCTGCCGGCAGCCCCCCTGCAATGCGGCTTTCGATATACAAGGGATTATGGGATGTTAGCAGGATTGTTCTGGTTTACAAATTTTGTATACAGTATACAAAACGTTTTTCACTGTCAAGGGAAAATCGGGGCGGGATACGGCGCGTCTGCAATTAGTGGCGAGGGGTGCGGGCGGAGCAGTTCAAGGGGTTATAATCACTCGAACTGCGGTGGTGCGAAGGGGTTTTGAAAGAGATTTGGCGACGGCAAAATACTGTTTAAATATACCGTCAACTGCTCGTCAGTGCAGCGGGTGTTCCTGGGCGTAGCGCCTGGCCTCGGAGATGTCGTCGCGACCCTGGTTGCGAGGGATGCGCAGCACCTGCCCGGGCCAGATGTGCCTGGGGTCCCGGATCTGGTCGCGGTTGGCGCGGTACAAAAGCGGCCAGAGGGAGCGGTCGCCGTACACCTCGGGGCGCGAGGCGATGAGGGGGAGCGACTCCCCCCTTCTGACGGTGTAGGAGGGGACGAGCTGCGGCTCTTTCTGGGTTTTCGCCCTCCTGCGCTCGGCCTCCGCCGCCTCCCGCCTGGCCCTCTCCTCGGCCGCGGCCTTCGCCTTGGCGCGCCGCTCCGCCTCTTCCAGCGCTTTTTTCTCGTGCTCGGCGCGCCGTCTTTCCTCCTCGGCCAGTTCGCGCGCGGCCTTTTCCCGCGCCTTCTCCTCGTCGAGGGTCTTTTCCAGCAGCTCGGCCTTCAAGAGGGTCAGCTGGAAGTAGCGCTCCGCCTCCTCGCGCTCGTTGGCCACAAGCAGCGCGTCCCCCTTGAAAAAGGCCTGGAGCGTACCGGCGTACTCGTTGGGATGGAGCCGCTCGCCGCCTTCGAGCCTCAGTTGCTGGAGCCTCGCGCTCGCCTCGTCGCGAAAACGCGGCGGCTGCGTTGCGCAGGCCGCCGCAGAGATAACGAGCAGCAGGGTTATGAAACGGACGGCAAGCTTCAACAGCCCCCCTATTTGGTGGCGAGACGGATACCGAGCTCGCGCAGCTGCAGTGCATCCACCCCGGAAGGGGCTTCGGACATGAGGCAGGCACCCTTCTGGGTCTTCGGGAAGGCGATGACGTCTCGGATCGAGTCGCTACCCGTGATGAGCATCATCAGGCGGTCCAGGCCAAAGGCGATGCCGCCGTGCGGCGGGGTGCCGTACTCCAGCGCGTCGAGCAGGAAGCCGAACTTGGAACGGGCATTCTCTTCGGAGAGCCCGAGCATCTTGAACATGAGCGACTGCACTTCCTCCTGGTGGATCCTGATGGAGCCGCCGCCGATCTCGTTTCCGTTCAGCACCAGGTCGTAGGCCTTGGCGCGGCAGCGGCCGGGATCGCTCTCGACGTACTGCAGGTCCTCGTCCATGGGAGCGGTGAACGGGTGATGCACCGCCGCCCAGCGGTTGGCCTCCTCGTCCCACTCAAGAAGCGGGAAGTCGGTGATCCAGACGAAGCGGAAGACGTTGGGATCGGTGAGCCCCATCTTGGCGGCCAAGTGGTTCCTGAGTTTGCCCAGCGAGTCGTTGACCACCTTCGGCTTGTCCGCGACGAAGAGAAGCAGGTCCCCTTCCTCGGCGTCGAAGGCCTTGTCCATGGTGGCGATCTCTTCCGGGGTGAAGAACTTGGCGATCGGGGACTGCCACCCCTCCGCGGTCATCTTCACGTAGGCAAGCCCCTTGGCGCCGTAGATCTTGGCGAACTCTGTCAGGTCGTCGATCTCCTTGCGGCTCATGGCGCCGGCGCCCTTCACGTTCATCCCCTTGACGATGCCGCCGCCGTTCACCACGTCGGCAAAGACCTTGAACCCGGAGGTCTTGACGATGTCGGAGAGTTCCACCAGTTCGAGGCCGAAGCGGAGGTCCGGGTTGTCCACGCCGAAGCGCCGGATCGCCTCCTGGTAGGTCATCCGCTCTATCGGGAGCTCCACCTTGACCCCTTTGGCCTCGCTGAAGATCCGCGCCATGAGCCCTTCCATCACGGTGATGATGTCCTCGCGGTCGATGAAGGACATCTCGCAGTCGATCTGGGTGAACTCGGGCTGGCGGTCGGCGCGCAGGTCCTCGTCGCGGAAGCAGCGCACGATCTGGAAGTAGCGGTCAAACCCGGAGACCATGAGGATCTGCTTGAAGAGCTGCGGGGACTGCGGCAGCGCGTAGAACTCGCCCTTGTTGATGCGGGAGGGGACCAGGAAGTCGCGCGCCCCTTCCGGGGTGGACTTGGTGAGAAACGGGGTCTCCAGCTCGATGAAACCGTTGTCGCTTAGGTAGGAGCGGGTGAGCTGCGCCACCTTGGAGCGGAGCATCAGGTTCTGCTGCAGGGTCCCGGTGCGCAGGTCGAGGTAGCGGTACTTGAGCCTGATGTTCTCGTTGACGTCCACGAAGCCGTCCAGCGTGAACGGGAGCGCCTTGGAGGGGTTGAGGAGCTTGCACTCGGTCACCAGCACCTCGATCTCGCCGGTCTTCATCTTCGGGTTCACGGTCCCTTCCGGGCGGGCGGCAACCGTCCCCTTGATGGCGAGGACGTACTCGTTCCTGGCGGACTCGGCCTTGGCGTGGGCCTCGGCGCAGCGCTCCGGGTCGAAGACGATCTGGGAGATGCCGTCCCTGTCGCGCAGGTCGACGAAGATGAGCCCGCCGTGGTCGCGCCTCTTGGAGACCCAACCCATGAGGGTGACTTCCTGCCCTATGTGGCTCCCCCTCAACTCGCCGCAGTAACTGGTTCTCTTCCAACCGCCCAGAAAATCTATCATCGAACTCCTCCTTGGAATTAATCTGCAAGAAATAACGGGTCACTATACCCAAAAAGAAAGTGAGCTTCAACCAAAAACGGGGGATTTGGGCGCGGCGCCATCGGCGCCGGACAGAAAGCGACAAAGGCCCGGCAGGATGGCTGCCGGGCCTTTGTCGTTTGTTTGCTGCTGCGTTATTCGGTGCCGCGCATGGAGACGTAGGCGGAGCATCTCTTCTGCGCGAAGTCGAGGTGCTCGAGCATCGCCGCTCTCGCGCCTTCGGCGTCGCGGTCGCGGATCATCTCGTAGATCTTCAGATGGTGGCTGAAGAGCAGGCGCTGGTCCTCCTCGGTAAGGTAGACGGCGCGCCAGACGTCGCGCTGGAACTCCTGCATCGCCTCGAAGATGCTCTGCATCATGTGGCTCCAGACCACGTTATGGGTGGCCCGGGCGACCAGCATGTGGAAGTGGGCGTCGAAATCCTCCGAAGCCTTCAGCTGCTCCAGGTTCTTGGCCATGCCGTCGACCACCACCTTGAGGCGCCTGACGTCCTCGGGGAGCGCCCGGGAAGCGGCGTACCAGGCGGTCCAGGATTCCATACCCTTGCGCACCTCGATCACGTCCAGGGCACGGTCGCCGTCGATGCGGATCAGCTCGGAAAGCGGCATTCCCGCTGAGTTCTCGACCAGGGAGCGGACCAGGGTGCCCCCCCCTTGATAGGTCTCGACCAGGCCGGAGGAGGTAAGGATGTTGAGCGCCTCGCGCACCGAGGGGCGGGAGACGCCGAACAGCTCGGCCAGCTCGCGCTCGGGGGGGAGCTTCTCCCCCGGGTTGAACTCGCCCGCAAGGATGGAGCTGCGTATCTGCTCCGCGATCTGGGTCGACACCTTCTTCGGCTTGATAGGGGTAAATTTCATAAGGCACCGATACTACATTACTAAGAGGATGGCAATAGTTTTCTGGTAAATGTTTCTTACCAATCCACCTACTGCGCCAATAACTGTATACACCGCGAAGAGGGATCCCCCTGCCCTCACGCTTCCAGGCTCATCTGGAGCAGTTCGGTGAGATGGATCACCCTGACCTTGGGCTCGGCCTCCGCGAGCGCCTTCTTCAGCTGCAGCAGACACCCGGGGTTGCTAGTCACCAGGTACTCTGCGCCGGTCTTCAGCACGTTTTGCACCTTGCGCGACAGCACCCGGTCCGACATCTCAGGCTTCTCGATGTTGTAGGTCCCCGCCGACCCGCAGCAGGCGTCCGCCTCGGGGAGTTCACGGAAGTCGATCCCGGGGATCAGCTTGATCAGCGCCCGGGGCTGGCTGCGGATCCCCTGGCAATGTGCGATGTGGCAGGGGTCGTGGTAGGTCACCCTGAGCGGCAGGGGCTTGAGCTTTCTTGCCAGGGCCTCCGACTCGGCGAAGAGGACTTCGGAGATGTCGCGCACACTGGCGCTGAACTCTTCAGCCTTGCGTTCACCGTCCAGGTGCTGGCCGTATTTCTTCAGTTCCGCCCCGCAGCCGCCGCAGTCGGTGACCACGAAGTCGAGGTCGAAGGAGTCGAAGAGGTCGGTGTTGAAGGCGGCCGCCTCCTTGAGACCGTCCAGGTCGTGCCCCAGCATGTTTGGTGCGCCGCAGCACTTCTGCGCCTTTGGGGTCACCACCCGGTACCCCAGGGTGGAAAGGAGCTGCACCGTGGCAAGGCTCGCCTCGCTGAAGATGAGGCTCATGACGCAGCCCAGGAAAAAGCCCGCAGTCCCCTTCTCTTCTCCAACCGCCGGCGTCACCTCGCTGATGGTCTGGCGCAGAGGCGCATCAGGGAGCTTCGGCAGAAGCCCCTCCATGCGCCCCAGCGCTTCGGGGAAGAGCTTCAACAGCCCCAGCGAGCGGACCACCTGCTGCAGACCCGTCTTCTGGTAGAGCCTAAGCGGCGCCGTGGCCGCCTCCAGGCGGTCCGGATGCGGCACCAGCTTTCTCAGGACCAGGTCCTCCATGAGGGAAAGCCCCTTTTCCTTTTTGCTCTCGCAGCGGAACTCCGCCACCAGCTCCCCTGCGTTGACGCCGCAGGGGCAGGCGGAGGCGCAGGCCTGGCAGTCGAGGCAGAGCGAGACGTATTCGAGGAATTTCTCGCTCTCCACCAGCTCCCCTTCCTGGAGCTTGCGCACCAGCGCCACGCGTCCGCGCGGCGAGGCGGTCTCCAGGAAGGTCTCCTTGTAGGTCGGGCAGTGCGGCAGGCACATCCCGCAGCGCATGCAGTTGATCAGCTTGACGTAATCCATGGTGCACCCTCTTGTTTCGCAAAACGGCTTCGGCTTCGGCGTCGGACAGGTCCCTGCCCACGAGCTAGAAAATCTTCCCGGGGTTCAGTATCCCCTTGGGGTCAAGCGCCCCCTTGATGCCGCGCATCACGCGCAGCCCCGACTCTCCCACCAGCTTGGGAAGGTACTTCTTCTTGGCCACCCCTACCCCGTGCTCGCCGGTGATGGTCCCACCCATGGCTATGGTCGCCTCGAAAATCTCGCCGAAAGCCTTGTGGGCGCGGGCGATCTCGTCGGGGTTTCTCTCGTCGGTGAGGCAGGTGGGGTGGAGGTTGCCGTCGCCGGCGTGGCCGAAGGTGCCGATCAGGAGGTCGTACTTCCTGGCGGTGTCCTGGATCAGCTTGACCATCGGTGCTATGCAGCTCCTGGGGACTGTCGCGTCCTCCAGGATGGTAGTCGGCCTCATGCGAGCCAAGGCGGAAAGCGCCACCCGGCGCGCCGTTGCGAGTTTCAGCGCCTCTTCGGGCCCCGCCGCGGTCTGAAAGAAGGAGCAGTGGTGCCGCTCGCAGATCTGCCTGATGCCGGCCGCGTCCTCCTCCACCTGGGCGGGGTGCCCGTCCACCTCGATGAGCAGGACCGCGTCTACGTCGAGCGGCAGCCCCACGTGGGCATAATCTTCGACGCACTTGATGGTGACCCGGTCCAGGAATTCCAGGGTGGCCGGGATGATGCGCGCCGCGATGATGTGCGAGACGGTGAGCGCCGCCTGCTCCAACTGCGGGAAGTGCACCAGCATGGTCTTTTTCGCCACCGGCTTCGGGATCAGCTTGACGGTGATCTCGGTGAACACCCCGAGGGTCCCCTCGGAGGAGACCAGGAGCTGGTTCAGGTTGTAGCCGGCCACGTCCTTCACCACCTTGCCGCCGGTCTTCAACAGGTCGCCGTCGGCGAGCACGGTCTTAAGCCCCATCACGTAGTCGTCGGTGACGCCGTACTTGAGGCCGCGCAACCCTCCGGAGTTCTCGGCCACGTTCCCCCCCATGGTGGAGATGTTCATGCTCCCGGGGTCGGGGGGGTAGAAAAGCCCCTTCGCCTCCACCTCGCGGTGCAGCGCCGAGGTGATCACGCCGGTCTCGACCGTAGCGGTCAGGTTCTCCTCGTCGATCTCCAGGATCCGGTTCAGGCGGCTCGTCTGCAGCACCACCCCGGCATCGAAGGAGATGGAGCCGCCGGAAAGGTTGGTGCCGGAGCCGCGTGGGGTCACCCGCACCCCCGCCTCGTGGCAGAGCGCCATGACCTGAGAAATCTCCTCCGCGCTCCCCGGGAGCAGCACCGCGCCCGGCCTGCTCTGCAGCTCGGGGGTGGAATCGTATCCGTAACAGGCAAGCGATTCGGGATCGGTCAGGGTGTTGGCTTCTCCGACGATCCCGGCCAGCGCCTTTATGAAACTCTTTTCCATGGCATCTGTTCCTTTTAGTTCTTGTATGAAGTGTCGCGGCTTCCGCTCCATCCCTGTCAGTGCAGGAAAAGCGGGAGGTAATAAGGTGCTATCAGCGCAGTGAATACGGCGGCAAGCGCCATGGCCACACCGCCCATGGCCCCTGCGGTCTCGCTCTCCATGAGCGCCACAGCCGTTCCCTGGCCGTGGGAAACGGTCCCGAGCGCAAGCCCCCGGGCCATCGGATGCTTCACCTTCAGCAGCGTGAGAGTTCCCGGTCCCAGTATGGAGCCGAGCATCCCGGTCGCCACCACGAAGGCTGCGGTAAGCGGGGCCTCCCCGCCGCAAAGGCGCGAGATCTCCACGGCGATCGGAACGGTCACCGATTTGGGACCCAGGGAGAGAAGCAGTGTGTCGTTAAGCGACAAGAGCCTCCCCGCCACAAGGGCTGCGGTCATGGTGGTCAGCGAACCGGCGGCAACACCCGCCAAAACGGCGGGAGCATGCCGGCGTAACAGCAGCCGGTTGTGGTAAAGCGGCAGGGCGAGCGCCACTGTTGCCGGGCCGAGGAGGAAGGTCATCACCTCTTTGGCCGGTTGGTAGTCGCCCCAGGTGTACCCCGTGAGTTTAAGGAGGGCGATGATGGTCACGGTGCTCAGGAAAACAGGGTTAAGCAGCGGGTGCCGATAGGCGAGGAAGATGCGGCGGGTCGCCAGGTAGGCCGCCAAGGTCAGCAGGATGAGGGAGACGCTTAAGAGCAGGCTCATCGGGAGGAGCTCCCCTGCAGCAGCTTTACCGAGATCCCTGTAGCCGCCACCCCCACCAAGGCGCTGACAGTAAGGACAAACAACAAAGCCGCCCCGCTTTGGCGCATGAGATCACCAAAGGTCATGAGCCCCACAGAGATCGGGATGAAGAAGAAGGCGAAGTGCTTGAGGAGAAAGCCTCCCCCCTCTTCGACGAGCGAGGGCTTCACCGCGCCGCTTGCCAAAAGGGCGAACATGATCAGCATCCCGGCCACGTTCCCAGGGAGTGAGAGGTGCAGCAAAGCAACCAGAAAGGTCCCCAGGCGAAAGACCAGCCACAGGAGCAGTACCTGCCAGGCTATATTGAATGTAGTTTTTGTCATGATCGCTACCAGCTTGCGGCTCCCTATAGCGGCAGGAGGGGGTTTCCAGCGGTTGCCCGAATAGATCGCTGCGCGGCAAACGGCGAGACGGCAGTTCCCCCGGGAGGACTAGCCCCCCGGGGTGACGGTTTCATCAGGGGATCATCCAGGGGAAGACGTAGGCCTGCAGCGCCACGATGCACCCCATCACGGTGGTCAGGAAGAGGGCGTGCTTCAGGGTGAAGCGGAAGAGGTTCCCCTCCTCCCCTACCAGGCCCGTGGCAGCGCAGGCTACCGCGATGGACTGCGGCGAGATCATCTTGCCCATGACGCCGCCGCTGGTGTTGGCGGCGCCGGTCAGAAGCGGGTTCATGCCGAGCTGTTCCGCGGTCACCTTCTGCAGCCCGCCGAAGAGGACGTTGCTCGAGGTATCGGAGCCGGTCAGGAAGACGCCGAGCATCCCCAGGAAGGGGGAAAGGAACGGGAAGAGCGCGCCCGCCTTGGTAAACGACATCCCCATGCTGGTGGTCATGCCCGACGCGTTCATCACAAAGGCAAGCCCCACGACTGAGGCGACGGTGACCGCAGGCCAGCGCATGTCGAAAAGGGTCTTACTGAGCACCTGGAAGAAGTCGCCGATGCCGACGCCGCAGATAAGTGCGGAGATGATGGCCGCAATCAGGATGGCGGTGCCGGCCGCGGACATGAAGTTGAAGGTGAATTTGGCTGCAATCTGGGCCGGGAGCTGATCGGCAACGGCCTTGTCGAGCGCCTTGAACTGCGCCTTGTCCACCAGCTTCGCCTCGACCAGTTCCTTCTCTATCTTCTGCAGGTCCTTCTGCTTCTTGTCGACCGCGTCGTAGGCTGCCAGGCGCTCTGCGGTGAGCACGGGCTTTCCGGCCGGCAGGCTCTGCTCGACCAGAAGGAGCTTGTCTTCAAGCCCCTGCAGTTCGCCAAGTCCTGCCGCCAATGCGGCCTGCTTGGCGTCGGCCGGCACGAGGAGCGCCGCCTGCCTGGCCGCTTCAGCCTTGACCGCTGCGACCTTCTTGACGCCGTCTTCAGGCTTGGAGACCTTTTTCACGATGGCGTTGTCGAGGCCTGCTACGGGAATCACCACCTTGCTCTTGTCGAGCGAGGTCTTCACAGACGGGATCCCCCATACCAGCACCATGATGGTGAGGACCAGGTAAGGGGCCCAGGCCCGGAACACCTGACCGCCGGTGTATTCGTGACTCTCCTTCCCGGAGAATTCGGGTTCATGATCGAAGGTCCAGACGGTCTTGGGCTGCCAGAACTTGAGCAGGATGACGAGGGCGGCCAGGGTCAGGAGCGAGGCGGTGACGTCGGGGAGGTAGGGACCAAGGTAGCTCGCGGTACCCCACTGGGCAAGGGCGAAGGTGACGCCGCAGACGATGATGGCGGGGAGGACTTCGATGGTCTTCTTCCATCCCACCATGATCATGATGACGTAGAAGGGGATGAACACGGAGATGAAAGGAAGCTGCCTCCCCACCATGGTGGAGAGCTTCATCAGACCGGCATCGTCGTACCCCATGACTCCGGCAAGCGCGACCACCGGGATGCCAATGGCGCCGAAGGCGACCGGAGCGGTGTTGGCGATGAGGCAGACACCCGCGGCGTAGAAGGGGCGGAAGCCGAGACCGACCAGGGTGGCCCCGGCGATGGCGACCGGGGTGCCGAACCCTGCCGCACCCTCGATGAAGGCGCCGAAGCAGAAGGCTATCAGCAGCGCCTGCAGGCGGCGGTCACCGGTGAGCCCGGCCAGGGAAGCGCGGATGATCTCGAACTGCCCGCCCTTCACCGTGATGTTGTAAAGGAGAATGGTGGTCACCACGATGTAGAAGACCGGGAAGAGGCCGAAGGCCACACCGTGCAGCGTGGCGAGCCCGGCAAGTTTCGCGGGCATCTGCCAGATGAAGACGGCGATGGCAATGGCGGAGGCGACCGCCAGCGGGCCCGCCTTGTGCGCCTTCATCTTGAAGACGGCCAGACAGACGAAGATGACGGCGAGGGGAATGGCGGCTACCAGGGCCGACATCGCGAGACTTCCCGCTACAGGGGTGTAGCTCTGAATCCATGGCATGACTTGTGTTCTCCTTTGCTCTTGGTGCTGTCTTGGTGCGTTTCAAGACCGGTGCTTTTTACGTGCAGCTAAACCGTTAAACGGATCAATCTTCGTCTTGGACCTGAGACACCCGGCGCCTTGCGAGCTGGAGAACAGGCCAATCAAACCCGGTTATACTTTTTGGTCAGGCCAATTAACCACCTTTTGAATACAGTGTCAAGTTTTTTTGCGCGGAACAGTTAAACTGCTTTACATAGGCACATTTTTGAACTACCATGCGTCATCATTTTGGTAATATCTGTTTCTCCGCATATGCAACAACGAGCCTGGCAGGTGGAGTTGATTCCGCCCAGACCAGACGGGGCAGCATCCTTTAAAACAGCTTTCCCTCCACTTCAAGGCGGCATGAGCCTGCAGGCTGGGAAACGGCGCGACAGCGGGATGGAGGAAACCAGAGCATGTACGAACTATTCAAAAGCAAGGCGTCCGCGGTCGGGGCGGAAGTGCATCGGGTAGCCGGCAAGAAGGAGGCGCTTGGGTTCATCACCTCCTTGCTGAAGGAAGAATGTGCCGCAGAGCTTCCAGGCTGCCGCGCAATATGGGCTGAAGGACCTTTCCTGGAAGGCATCGACCGTGAAACCCTCCGCAACCTGCCGGGGCTCTCCTTCGAGGTGACCCGCGAGCGTGCGGCCCAGGCGAAGGTCGGTATCAGCGAGATGTCTTTCGCCGTCGCCGACACCGGCTCTTTGGTGCAGGATCAAAGCGCCCCCGCCGACCGGCTCGCCTCCTCGCTCACCGACATCCACATAGCCCTCGTCCCGAGCGCCAACATCGTTCCCGACAAGGCTTCCGTCTTCACCAGGATCTCCCCCAAGACCAGCCGCTACATAGCCTTCATTACCGGTCCCAGCCGCACCGCCGACATCGAGCGGGTGCTGACCATAGGGGTGCACGGCCCCCAGCGCCTGGTGATCCTATTTGTGGACGAGCTTGAGGGAGGCAGGAGATGAAAAAAGAGTTCAAGGCATCCATCAACCGCGCACTCAACGACGCCAACCTGACAGGCGCCCTTGGGAAATTCTCGGAGGCGTACAAGGTGAACCGCGCCAAGGCCTACGAGGGGATCGACTTCGAGGCGCTCCGCGCCACCGTCGCCGACGCCAAGTCGAGGGCCGCCTGTCACCTCGACGAGGTGGCAGACACTTTCAAGGCGAACGCCGAGGCGCTCGGCGCCAAGGTATTCCGCACCCGCGATCCGCAGGAGGTGAAGCGCTACATCCTGCAACTGGCCAAGGAGAAGGGTGTTAAAAGCGTGGTGAAGTCGAAGTCCATGGCGACAGAGGAGATCCACCTGAACAAGGCCCTGCTGCAGGAAGGGATCTCGGTCGCCGAGACCGACCTTGGGGAGTGGATAATACAACTTGCCGGCCAGACGCCATCGCACATGGTCATGCCCGCCATCCACATGACCAAGGAAGAGGTGGCGGAGATCTTCAGCAAGGAGGTCGACGAGCGGCTCTCCACGGACATCCCGCGGCTGGTCAAGGTGGCCCGAAACGAGCTGCGCCCGAAGTTCCTGGCCGCGGAAATGGGGATCTCCGGCGGCAACATCGCCGTCGCCGAAACCGGAAGCATAGTGCTTGTGACCAACGAGGGGAACGCAAGGCTCGTCACCACCCTTCCTAAAATCCACGTGGCGCTGGTCGGCGTCGAGAAGCTGGTGGAGAAGTTCGAAAGTGTCGCCCCCATACTCGACGCGCTCCCCAGGAGCGCCACGGCGCAGCTTCTCACCAGCTACGTCTCCATCATCACCGGCCCCACCCTCAACGACGACGGCAGCGAAAAGGAGCTGCACATAATCCTGATGGACAACCGGCGCACAGAAATGGCGCAGGATCCCAAGTTCAAGCAGGCGCTGCAATGCATCCGCTGCGGCTCCTGCCTGAACGTCTGCCCCATCTTCCGGCTGGTGGGGGGGCACGTCTTCGGCAGCATCTACACCGGAGGTATCGGCACCATCCTCACTGCCTGGTTCGACGAACTGAAAAAGTCCGAGGAAATCCAGGGGCTCTGCATCCAGTGCGGCAACTGCAAGGAGGTCTGCCCGGGAAAGCTCGACATCCCCGAGATGATCATGGAGATCAGGCGGCGGCTGGTAGTGGAAAAAGGACAGCCGCTCTTGCAAAAGGCGATCTTCGGCGTGGTCAACAACAGAAAGCTCTTCCACGGCATGCTGCGCGCCGCCTCCGTCGCGGGAAAACCCTTCAGCTCGGCCGGGTTCATCCGCCACCTGCCGCTGTTTCTGGCCGACCTCACCGACGGCCGCAGCCTCCCCGCCATAGCGGAGAAGCCGTTCAGGGACATCTTCCCCGAAATCGAGCAGCCGCAGGGAAAGGAAAAGGCTGTCTTCTACGCCGGCTGCCTGATCGATTTTGCCTACCCCGAGACGGGCATTGCACTGGTGAAGCTGCTGAACAAGGCCGGGATCGAGGTGCTATTCCCCGAGGAGCAGACCTGCTGCGGAGCCCCAGCGCTCTACAACGGCGCCTACGAGGTTGCGGCGCAAAACGCGGTCGACAACATAGAGGCGCTCCTGCAAGACGACGCGCAGTACGTGGTCTCCGCCTGCCCCACCTGCACGGTCGCGCTGGCGCACGAGTTCGGCAAGACCCTGGAAACCCTGGGGCAGACCGAGCACCTGGAGCAGGCGCGGCAACTGGCCGCGAAAACCGTGGACCTCGCTACGCTCGTGAAGCGTCTGACCGATGAGGGAAGGCTGAGCTTTGAGGAAGGAGAAGAGCTGGGGAAGATCACCTACCACGACTCCTGCCATCTGAAGCGCACCCTCAGGGTGTCGGAAGAGCCGCGCGAACTGCTGCAGAAGGCGGGCTATCAGCTGGAGGAGATGTTCGAGTGCGACACGTGCTGCGGCATGGGGGGCTCCTACTCGATGAAGCTTCCCGAGATCTCGGCGCCGATACTCAAGCGGAAACTGCAGAACATCAAGGATACCGGCGCGCCGGTAGTGGCTATGGACTGCCCGGGGTGCGTGATGCAGATCCGCGGCGGGTTCGACCAGCAGGGGGGCGGGGTCAAGGTGAAGCACACGGCCGAACTTCTGGCGGAGCGGTTGAAAGGGTAAAGGGAGAGAGATGAGGAGTCTTCGCTGAGCTGCTGCGAAGATCAATCGCTGGTTCAGAAAAAGGAAAAGCCGCTCGAAACTTCGAGCGGCTTTTGCCGTTTTGCAGCAGCCTCCCTGCCCCTTTAAGCCTTCATTTTCGCCGCCTCGGGCTTGCCGAGGAGCGCCTTCAGCGCGCCGAATACCAGCAGCGCCGCCGGAACCATCTGCCCCGCCACGATGACGGCGGCAAATCCCATGAAGGCCCAGACAAGGATGCCAGGCTCGTCAGCCTGCGCACCGTTTGCTGCAAAAGCCGTGGTCGCAGAAGCGGCCGTTGCAAGAATCGCGGTTATTGGTGCTCTCGCTCTCATGACATCCTCCTTTTAGGAATCAGTTCTTTAGTCTGCTTGATTCATGAAAAGCATCAAGCATGCCAGAGCTGCAGCCAAGTTCATCTAGCGTTCAAAGTAGCGAAATTACACGCTTTGACCATTCATCGCGTTCCTCCAGCCGCGGCCGATAGTATTTCTTTTTCATACACCTGGCGCGGTTCCAGGCAGGTCCGGCCTCCCAACCAAAGCTTTAAGTTACCGGATTGACAAGGACCTGCAGGTTGCAAAGAGGTGTATAACTGCGGCATGCGCCCCAATAGATGCTGTGCAGGAATACAGCAGGGCCATCAGCCGGCTGCGGCATGATGGCCCTTTCGTGCGTGCAGCTTCATCCGTGGTCACTTGGCCAGGATCAGTTCCACCTCGATGCTTATGTCGACGTCATCGCCGACCGCTACCCCGCCAGCTTCCAGAGCCTTGTTCCAGACCAGCCCGAAATCCTTCCTGCTGATCTTGGTGGTAGCGGAGGCGCCGCGCCTGACGTTCCCCATTGGGTCTTTCACCTGAGCCGTCGGCCCTTCGACCTCAAGCACAACCGGACGGGTCACACCATGCAGGGTCAGGTTGCCGGTCATCCTGAGCATGCCGTCCCCTTTTTTATCGATCCTGGTTGAGTTGAAGGTCATGGTCGGGTACTTCTCCACGTCCAGGAAGTCCGCACTCTTTAGGTGCGCATCCCGCTTTGCGACCCCGGAATCGATGGAGGCTGTGTCGATTATGGCGGTGACGCGCGATTTCGCGAGGTCCTTGTCGTCAATCGTGACCACGCCAGAAACCTTGCCGAAACCACCCTTCACGTGAGAGACCATCAGGTGCCGTACCTTGAACTGGGCGCTTGAGTGCTCCGGGTCTATGTTCCACGTCGATGCAGAAGCAAAGGCCGGGACCATGACAAGAAAAACCGCCGCAAAGATGGCTGCAAAGGAATTGAATACTCTGTTCATACAGTCCTCCTCTACTGCAATGTTTATTGATTACCTTGATGGCAATTGGCTGTCGTCATAGAGCCAGCACAGTTCAAATAATACTATTTTGATCCGATTTGTCCATTGCGGTTTTTCGCCACTGCAGGCTGAGAAGACGACTGTGCCTTCTCTTGACAAAGAGACAAGTCACCGTGAGAATCCTCCAATAGCCAATGCCGGCCGGAGATACCCTGCGCACCGGTTCATAGGGACCGGTGCGACCCATTACCACACTTTGCCTGGGAGGAGCGCCATGAACGTCTTTGACTTCGCCATGAAGATGGAACTGCAGGGAGTGGCCTATTACCAGACCCTGGCCGACTCGGCCCGTATTCCGGAATTGAAGGGAATCTTCACCGGGCTCGCGGCCGACGAACAGAAGCACTACGACCTGTTGCGGGGCCTGAAGGAAGGGAACAACTTTGGAATGGCGGACTCGACCGTCATCCAGCAGGCAAGGAGCGTTTTCACCGACCTTATCGAAAGACCGGGGGCTCGACAGGAGATGCAGGACGCGCTGGACGCGTACCAGTCAGCGCTGAAGGTGGAGGCTGAGAGCGTAAGGCTCTACGAGGATATGGCTAAAAAAGAGGAAGACCCGGTGCTGGCGCGACTTTACCTCACACTGGCCAACGAGGAAAAGAGCCACTACAACATCTTGGACAACATCTGCGAGTATGTGAAGAGAACCAGGGACGACGTGCCTTGGCGGGAGCCCGAGGATAGCGGGAGCAGCTGATGGCCGCTCCCCCAGGTCAGGCGTTAGCGGCCCTTCTCTCGATTCCGGTATAGCTTTCGCTCCTGATCTCAGTCTCGCTCCTGGTCTCTGCCTCGCTTCTGCTTACAGGTTCCATCGCTTTGCTACGGGTGGTGCGCTTGCGGATGGGGTCCACGCCTACACGAACCCAGCCGGAGCTGCGTCTGAACTTGGAGATCGCGCCTGTTTCAATCAACTTGTCCAGCATAAAATCTTTGACGTAGTCATACTTCTCGTCTTCGTAAGCCACTTGGATGAGCATGTCTCACCTCCTCAGTCAATACAGAACCCCCATTCCAAGCACATTCAGTGCCATTGCGGTAAGTGCTGTCTGTGACAATCTTACCCGATTTTTTCACTCTCTCTACCTCCAAATTTGTAAAAGTTTCCAACATCAAAAGTGTAAAACATACCGACACAGCCTTACGCGCCAGGCGCAAAAAAAAGGAGAGGCTTGTAGCAGCCTCTCCTTTGCTCGAATCTGTGTCAATGTGAAGGGAACTATTCTCCCAGGTATGTGTATGACTGCAGCGTCTTGTCCAGCAGTTCGAGGAAGTGGCTGCTCTCCTCGATGGAGACCTTCTGCAACGAGACGTCCTTCTCCAGGTTGTTACGCACCCTCTTGAGGATCTCCTGACTGTCGTACTGCACGTACTTGAGACTTTCCCAAGTGGCGTCGCCGGTTATGACCGTGTCGATCTTGTAGTTGGTCTTCTTGTTGAAGGTGATGTGCACCGCGTTGGTATCGCCGAAGAGGTTGTGCATGTCCCCCAGGATCTCCTGGTAGGCGCCGATCAGGAAGAACCCGATGTAATACTGCTCGTCCACCTTGATCTTGTGCAGCGGCAGCGCCTTGGTCCTGCCGTTCTCGCCGACGAAACTGGTGATCTCGCCGTCGGAATCGCAGGTGATGTCGGCGATGGAGGCCGAAACGTCCGGCTTCTCGTCCAGGCGCTGGATCGGGACGATCGGGAAGAGCTGGTCGATGGCCCAGGAGTCCGGGATGGACTGGAAGAGCGAGAAGTTGGCGAAGTAGGTCTGCCTCAGGCTCAACTGGAAGTTCTGCAGCTCGTCCGGGATCGGCTTCATCTTTTCCACGATCGAGTTGATCTTCCTGATGATCTTGGTGCAGATCCATTCCGCGTTGGCGCGCTCGGCCATGTTCAGGTAGCCCAGGTTGAAAAGGCTCACCGATTCCTGGATCAGCTGGATGGTGTCGTGGTAATCCTCGCGCAGCGAATGCTTGTCGATGCTCTTGTAGATGTCGACCAGCTTTTTAACCGTCGGCGAGAGCTTCTCCGGCTCGGTGAGGATCGACTCGAAGTCCGGCATCAGTGTCTGGGGGTTGTTGTTCAACACGTCGGTGACGAGCACCGAGTAGTGGGCGACGGTGGCGCGCCCGGACTCGGAGATGATGTTCGGGCAGGGGACGCCTGCGTCGTCACAGATGTTCTTCACCTGGTAGATGACGTCGTTGGCGTACTCCTCGAGCGAGTAGTTGACGCTGGAGAAGTAGCTCGACTTGGAGCCGTCGTAGTCGACCCCCAAGCCGCCGCCGATGTCGAGGAATTCCAGGTTGACCCCGAGCTTCCTCATCTCCGCGTAGATCCTGGTCCCCTCGATCAGGGCGTTCTTGATCTTGTCGATCTTGGTGATCTGGCTCCCGACGTGGAAATGCAGGAGCTTCACGCAGTCGAGCATGTCGTTTTGCTTGAGCATCTCGATGGCGGCGATCAGCTCGGAGATGCGCAGGCCGAACTTCGCGTCGTCGCCGCCGGAGGTGGACCACTTGCCGATCCCCTTGGAGGAGAGCTTCACCCGGATGCCGAGCTTCGGCACGATGCCGGTGCGTTTGGAGACCTCGACGATCTTCTCCAGTTCGAAGAGCTTCTCCACGACGATGGTGATGTCGTAGCCGACGCGGGTCGCGAAGAGGACTGTCTCGATGAACTCGGTGTCCTTGTAGCCGTTGCAAAGGATGGGGAGGTTGTTCCCGGTCGACATGGAGATTGCCGCCACCAGTTCCGGCTTGGAGCCGACCTCGAGGCCGATGTTGTACTTCTTGCCGAAGTTAGCGATCGCCTCCACCACCTGGCGCTGCTGGTTCACCTTGATGGGGTAGAAGGTCTGGTACTTGGCCGGGTAGTTGTTGTCGCTGATGGCGTTTTTGAAAACCCGGCTGATGGAGGCGATGCGCCCTTCCAGTATGTTCATGAAGCGCAGGAGGATCGGGGGCTTGATCTTCCTCTTGATCAAGTCGTCAACCAGCACCTTGAGATCGATGGAGTACTTGGAGTTGGGGGAAGGATGAACGCAGACGTTCCCCTTCTTGTTGATGGAGAAGAGCTCCGCGCCCCAGTTGTCGATGTTGTAGATCTTCGAGGAATCGTTGATAGTCCATTTGGCCATAATTCAGTTCACCGTGTACTTCATGAAATAGGGTTGTTGCATCATCAGGACAGGCGGCTTTTGAAGTCCTGGTAGCCGAAGCTCCTCACGACTTTCAGCTCGCCGGTCAGCGGCTCAAAGGTACAGATATGGGGATGTTGTATCCCGTTGAAGGTCGTAGTCTTCACCATGGTGTAGTGCGACATGTCGAGAAAAGCGAGCTTCTCCCCGACGGCAAGCGGGTGGTCGAAGGACCAGTCCCCGATGACGTCGCCGGCGAGACACGATGGCCCTCCCAGGCGGTAGTCGTGCCCCTTCTCGCCCGGGTCGTACCCCCCCTGGATCTCGGGGCGATAGGGCATCTCCAGGATGTCAGGCATGTGGCAGGTGGCCGAGACGTCGAGGACAGCGATGTCCACCTCGTTGTGCACCACGTCGAGCACCTCGGAGACCAGGATCCCGGTGCCGATGGCGATCGCCTCCCCCGGTTCCAGGTAGACCTCCAGGTCGTATTTCTCCCTGAAGTAGCGCACCAGCTTGATCAGCGCTTCTACGTCGTAACCCTCCCGGGTGATGTGGTGCCCGCCGCCTAAGTTCAGCCATTTCATCCGCGGCAGGAACTCGCCGAACTGCTCCTCGAAGACGCGCGCAGTCCGTTCCAGCGGCTCGAAGAGCTGCTCGCAGAGCGTGTGGAAATGAAGCCCCTCCACCCCCTGCAGCGACTTCCCGTCGAACTCGGAACGGAGGATACCCAGGCGCGACTTGGGGGCGGCCGGATCGTAGATCGGCGTGTGCCCCTCGGAGTGCCCAGGGTTCACCCTGAGCCCCACCGAGACCTTCCCGGCGTACTGCTCCCAAAGCGGCCGGAAGCGCTCCAGTTGGTTGAAGGAGTTGAAGACCAGATGGTTGGAGGTGGAGAGGAGCTCGACCACGTCGCTCTCCTTGAAAGCGGCGGAAAAGCTGTGCACCTCGCCGCCGAATTCCTCCATCCCCAGGCGCGCCTCCCAGGGAGAGCTGGCACAGACGCCATGAAGCGTCTTCGCGATGATCGGGAAGACGCTCCACATGGAGAAGGCCTTGAGAGCCAAGAGGATCTTCGCCCCGCTTTTCTCCTGTACCTCGTTCAGTATGGCCAGGTTATGGCGAAGCCGCCCCAGGTCCACCACGTAGGATGGAGATGGGGCAAGCCTCGTCATTTCCTCTACATGCAGTTTGGTCACGTAAGTTCCGCCCACTCGCCGCCGTCGACTACCACGGTCGGCAGCCCCATGGAGCCCAGTTTTTCCAGGAACGGCTCGGGATCGAACTGCTCCATGTTGAAGACGCCTTCGCCGCGCCACTTGGCGGTCAGCATCATGATGGCGCCGACCACGGCGGGAACGCCGGTGGTGTAGCTGATCGCCTGGGATTTCACCTCGCGGTAGCACGCCTCGTGGTCGCAGATGTTGTAGATGTAGACCTGCTTTTTCTTGCCGTCCTTGATGCCGCGGGCGATGACGCCGATGCAGGTGCGCCCCTTGGTGAGCGGCCCGAGGCTTCCGGGGTCCGGGAGCACCGCCTTCAAAAACTGCAGCGGCACGATCTTCTGGCCGTTATACTCCACCTCGTCGATGCGGGTCATGCCGACGTTCTGCAGCACCTCTAAGTGCTTCAGGTAGTTGTCCGAGAAGGTCATCCAGAACTGCGCCTTCTTGATGCTCGGGATGTGCTTGACCAGCGACTCCATCTCCTCGTGGTACATGCGGTAGATGTTCATCGGGCCGATCCCTTCCGGGAAGTCGAAGTTCTGCTTGGTGGCAAGCGGCGCGGTCTCGACCCACTGCCCGTTTTCCCAGTGGCGGCAGGGAGCGGTGACCTCGCGGATGTTGATCTCGGGGTTGAAGTTGGTGGCGAAGGGCTGGCCGTGGTTGCCGGCGTTGGCGTCGATGATGTCGATCTCGTGCACCTCGTCCAGGTACTTCTTCGCGGCGAGGGCGGTGTAGACGTTGGTGACGCCCGGGTCGAAGCCGCTTCCCAGTAGCGCCATGAGCCCCTTCTCCTTGAAGCGGTCCTGGTAAGCCCACTGCCAGCTGTACTCGAACTTCGCGGTGTCGAGCGGCTCGTAGTTGGCCGTATCGAGATAATCGACGCCGGTGGCAAGGCAGGCGTCCATGATGGTCAGGTCCTGGTAGGGAAGCGCCACGTTGATCACCAGTTTCGGCTTTTCGCGCTCGATCAGCGCTATCAATTCCGGGACGTTGTCGGCGTTTACCTGCGCGGTGGCGACCGGAAACTCGATCTGCGCCGCGATGGCGCGGCACTTGGACTCCGTGCGCGATGCCAGCGTGATGGCCGTGATTACACCTGTGGCCTGGGCGCACTTGTGTGCCACAACCCCGCCTACACCACCTGCCCCGATAATCAGTACTTTGCTCATTTCACTTACTCTCCTCTTTTCAATAATAAAACGTCGGCGGCGTCACCACCCAAAGAAGCTTCGCCGCACTTTTTCCTACATTCTTCACCGCATGCTTGCGGTCTGAAGCGAAATAGAAACACTCACCCTTGTCCACCGTGTACAGCTTGTCGTCCAGCCGAAGCTGCACCTTGCCCGAAATCACGTAGCCGAATTCCTCGCCTTCATGTATCGGCTGTTCGTCCATCTCGCCGCCGGGGTCCAACGTCACCAGCACCGGGTCCATGTCCCGGTTCTGGGCACCCGGCACCAGGAGTTCCACCTTGACGCTGTCGCCGTCGTCGGTCGCCTGAACCCGGGCGTCTTTCCCGAACACGATGTCCTGGTCAGTCTCCTCGCTGAAGAACTCCTGCATGCTGATGCCGAAGACGTCGACTATATCCTTCAAGGTCGCGATCGACGGCGAAGTGGCATCGTTCTCCAGCTGTGAGATGAAACCTTTGGTAAGATCGGCGCGGCTGGCCAGTTCCTCCTGGGTAAGCGAGTTGACCATCCTGAGCCTTTTCAACCTCTCACCGATTTTCAAAACATCCTCCCCGGTTTAGTATCAGTAAACCTTTTGTATTTCGGCACTCTATTGTGTTCCCGAAATTTTGTCAACGAAAAGTTTAGTATTGATATACTTCCTGTTTATCAATTAGGGGAGGTTAATTTAATGAGCAACCCAAGCTATTGTAAACACATCACTTTACATCCCATGCTCTTTTTAGGAGTCGTCTTCAAGCGACCAAATCCCTTCCAGGAAATTGCGTTTTCCGACAGAACCTCCCTGCAGGTTACCATCGCTGTCTGGGTGCACCTGGGCCTGGCTCGTGTTGCCGCCGGCCTCACGGATGATGTATACCGCACCAAGCTAAGTAGCTGTTGAGGCGCAGGTTTTTTTGTGCTACTACTTTTCCCACGCCCTCCGCCGTTCCCCCGGGGCGCTCAATCCCAATGCAAAGGAACCAGCATGAACCTTTTAGACGGCAAGAGATGCGCCGACAGCCTGATCGCGGACATCGCGAAACAGGTCTCGCGCCACGTCGACGCCGGCCTCAGGAAGCCGCACATGACGGTGGTCCTGGTCGGGCACCACGCCCCCAGCGAGTCCTACGTCAAATCCAAGGTCACCACCTGCACGCTTTCCGGCTTCGAAAGCAACCTGATCCGGCTTCCCGAGACCGTGACCGAAAAGGAGCTGCTCTGGCTGATCCAGCAGATCAACGCCGACGCCTCCACCGACGGCGTCATCGTCCAACTCCCGCTCCCCAAGCAGATCAACGCCCAGCGGGTGATCAACGCCATAGCTCCCGAGAAGGACATCGACGGCTTCCACCCCGCCAACTTCGGGCGCATGGCGCTCGGGCAGAAGGCGTTCCGCCCTGCAACCGCCTACGGCATCTGCAAGCTGCTGCAGTTCTACCAGGTGCCGGTGGCAGGAAAGCACTGCGTGGTCATCGGGCGCTCCAACATCGTCGGCAAGCCGATCTCCATCATGCTCTCCAACGACTTCGACATCGGCAATGCCACCGTCACCCTGACCCACATCGAGACCCCGCGGGAACTGCTTCTGGAGGAAACCCGCCGTGCCGATATCGTCATCGTCGCCGTCGGCATCCCAGGCTTCGTCACGCCGGACATGGTGAAGGACGGGGTAACGCTCATCGACGTCGGCATCAACCGGCTGGAGAACGGCAAGATCGTCGGCGACGTCGATTTCCCTGCCGTGGCCCCCAAGTGCGAGTGGATCACCCCGGTTCCCGGCGGAGTCGGGCGCATGACCGTCGCTGCCCTGATGATCAACACCCTGATGGCATACCAGAACAACTTCGAGCTGGCTTAAGACCCCCGTTCAACGTTCAACGTTCGACGTTCAATACCAGACAAAAAAGGGTCCCGGCATTTTCGCCAGGACCCTTTTCCTTTTCTGCGTTTTTCTGAATCTTTTTTACATCCCTTCCAGCCACTTCATCCAGCTTTAAAGCACCTTTTAGAGAAGAACCTGGGAGATAGCGTAGGCGATTACGGTCGAGACGCTCACGCCGATCAGTCCCGGGATCATGAAGCTGTGATTCAGAAGGTACTTGCCGATCCTGGTCGTGCCGGTGCGGTCCATGTTGATGGCGGCCAGGTCGCTGGGGTAGAAGGCAAAGAAGAAGTAGGCGTAGCTTGCCGGCATGAGCCCTAAAAGCAGCGGTATGGGGAGACCCAGGGCGAGACCCAGGGGAAGGGTGATGGCCAGCGTCGCAGCCTGGCTCTTGACGAAAGCGGAGATGCAGAAGGTGGCGATGGCGAAGGTCCAGGGGGCCATCTTCACCATGACGCCGATGTTGTCGACCAGGAACTTCTTATTGGCGGTGATGAAGGTATCGCTCATCCAGGCAATGCCGAAGATGGATACAACTGCGATCATGCCGGCAGTGAAGACGCTGGAGTGGGCTATTTCCTTGGCCTTGACGTTGGCGCTGAACATGATGAAGGCGCCGAAAGCGAGCATGATGAACTGGACGACGGTGGTCATGGCGACCGGCTTTCCTCCTGCGGTCAGAGGGAGAATCCAGGGACAGCTCGCCATCAGGATGATGCTGCCCACACCGGTAAAGAACAGGGCCACGGAAACCTTGGCAGTGGTGGAGATCTTCATGCCGAGCGTGGTGACTTCACTGTCAAGCCCCTTGCGGAATTCCGGATCCTCGAGGCGAGCCTGGAACTCCGGGTCCTTGTCGAGGTCCTTGCCACGGTTGAAGCTCCAAGCGGCTGCTGCCAGGACGCCGATGACGCCGGCAGGCATCGTGACCGAGATGATGTCGATGAGGGTAACGGGGTGCCCCGCCTTGGCGGCAAAGCCGAGGAAGAAGGTGACCGCTGCCGCAACCGGGCTGGCAGTGATACCCATCTGCGAAGCGACGCTGGAGATCGCCATGGGACGTTCGGGGCGGATCTTGGTCTTCAAGGCCACGTCAGAGATGACCGGAAGCAGCGCGTACACTGCATGGCCGGTGCCACAGCAGACAGTGAGAAAGAAGGTGGAGAGCGGCGCCAGGATGGTCACGTACTTGGGATGGGCGCGCAGCAGCTTCTCGGTCAGTTGCACCAGGTAGTCCAGCCCTCCCGCCACCTGCAAGGTCGCCGACGCCGTGACAACCGCCAGGATGATGAGCATCACGGCGATCGGGGGCTCGGAGGGGGTACTGCGGAACGCGAGCACCAGCACCGAGACGCCTAGCCCGCCGATGAGCCCCAGGGCCACTCCGCCCCTGCGAATACCTATTAACACCGCTCCCAGCACCAAAACGAACTGGATCCAAAACATCGCTGCCATGACGACCTCCTCTGTCGGGGTTAGCTTTAGCGAGGGCCGTTGCACCTCGCTTCAATTTCTAACTTCCCTAGAGCAGGCATGATGCCAAAACCGCGCACCGCTTCAAGTCATCGATTATACTAGCAAAATCCAGAAAACCACGCCCAGATGCAGCAGGAACAGTCATAACCACCAGCAATGTATCAATGGATGAACAAGGCAAAAACGTCGTGATTCCGGGAAGATGAGCCTACCTATAACCGCTGATTATCGTTATAACCGCAGGTTATGCCACTTAATTAGCCGGTTATGCGGCGAGGGTTAAGGGAGCATTTTGCAGGATGATCTGGGATTGCCGCGGTATGGTCCCCTCCCTTGACGGGGTCCGGGGCGCAGCGTTTCGCGAAGGGAGGGAACTGGAATCTAGAGCGAGGAAACCGCAGGGGTCGGATGGAAGAGCGGTGCAGGAGCGCTGTGGAGTGCTAGTGGCGCATCTTCAGCCGTTTACTGAGGGCAGGTTGCGAGATCCCCAGAAGCCTCGCCGCCAGTGTCTGGTTGCCGTTGGCCCGGTCCAGCGCCTCCTGCACCAGGAACGCGGCGGCGTCGCTGAATGTCGGCAGCTCGTCGAAGCCGGAAAAGGGGTTTTGCTTCGGCGCCGCGGCTTGGGTGGGTCCGGACTCGGCCTGGGCCGACTCGACCGCTTTCACGAAGCTGTCCATCGATAGCATGCGGTCCCTATGCACGCTGACCGCATCGTAAACCATGGCCTTCAATTCCCGGACGTTGCCGGGAAAGCTGTAGGTACAAAGGAACTGTGCCAGCCCCTTGGGCGGGGTCGGCTTCTTCTTGCCCAGGGTCTCGGCGGCTTCCCCCAGGAAATGGTCGAGCAAAAGCGGAATATCGCCGCGACGCTCCCTGAGGGGGGGGATCTGCACCCGGTGGGTGCGCAGCCGGTAGTAGAGGTCCCGGCGGAAGCTTCCGGCGCTCTCCTTGGCGGAGAGGTTCTGGTGGGTGGCAACGATCACCCTGGCGCGCAGCCGCTTGGGAAGGTCGCACCCCAAGGGGAAATATTCGCGCTCCTGGAGCAGGCGCAAAAGCTTCACCTGGGAAGGGATGCTCAGGTCGCCGATCTCGTCAAGGAAAAGGGTGCCGTCCGCCGCCTCCTCCACCATCCCGCGCCGGGCCTGGTCCGCGCCGGTGAACGCGCCCCGCACGTGCCCGAAGAGGGTATCGGCGAAGACGGTGTCGTCGAGCCCCGCCACGTTCACAGTGATGAGCTTGCCGCGGCAGCCGCTCAGCCGGTGCGCCGCCTGGGCGATCAGTTCCTTCCCCACTCCGCTCTCCCCCGTGATCAGAAGCGGCTGCGGGCTTTTGGCCACAGCTTCCACATAGGAGAAGATGTCGAGCATGGAGCGGTCCGCGGTGACGATGGAGGAAAACGCCTCGGGATGGGAGAGTTCCCGCGAGATGAGCCTGCTGGAAACCTCCTGGAACTCGCTTCTCATCTCGACCATCCGGATGGCGCGCAAAACGCTCCCGACGATCCGGTCCGCCTCGTCGGTCTTGACGCAGTAATCGAAGGCGCCGAGTTTCATGCAGCTGACGGCGGTTTCGACCTGGTTCAACCCCGAGACCACGATAACGGCGATCTCCGGGTGCTGCTCAGCGATCTGCTTCAGCACCTCCTCGCCGGAGAGGTGCGGCATGGTCAGGTCAAGCAGCACCAGCCCGATCCCCCCCTCTTCCAGGAGCGAGAGCACCTGCCGGCTGTCGCAGCAGGTCTTGATGTTGTTGATCCCGCCGTAAGTCTCCAGGGTCAGCGCCAACGAACCGAGCCAGTCCGGCTCGTCGTCTACCAGCAGGATCCCGAAGCCGGGATAGACGTTCTCGATCATGCGTTGTTCTCCTCGTGGTACACCGGCAGGGTCAGGGTGACCGTGGTCCCCTCCCCGTTCGACTCGAATTGCAGGTTCCCGCCATGCTCCTTGACGATCCCCGCCGAGACCGAGAGCCCGAGGCCGGTCCCCCCCTGGTCCTGTTTTGTGGTGAAAAACGGGTCGGTCAGGCGCGACAGGTGCTCGGGGGCGATCCCCGTGCCCTGGTCCCGCAGGCGCAGGACCACCTGGTTGCGGAAAACGTCGTGCCAGGTGGTCAGCTCGATGGCCCGCTCCGGGTCGGGAAGCGCCTGGCAGGCGTTAAGTATCAGGTTGACCAGCACCTGCTCGATGCGCTGGCGGTTCCCACGGATGCGCGGCAGCGACTTGCGGTACTCGGCGCTGAAGCGCGTGGTCGCCTTGTGGATGGTCGGCTCGACCAGGCGCACCGCCGCTTTGGCCGCCGCGTTCAGATCCAGGATCTCGTTGCAGTCGGTCTCGTCCCGGCGGGCGAAATCCTTCAGGTCGGCCACGATGCGCTTGATACGCTTGCCGGCGTCCTGGATCTTCTCCAGGGACCTGGGGATCTCCTGGCGCATCCGTGAATAGGGGAGCCCGCCGCAGCTGAAGTCTCCGTTCTCCTCGTAGTAGCGCTCCAGGATCTTCACGGAGTCGTCATGGAACCGCTTCAGGATCGGGACCTCGAGAAGGATGACGCCGGTCGGGTTGTTGATCTCGTGGGCGACGCCGGAAACCAGCACCCCCAGGGCAGCCATCTTGTCCGCCTGCACCAGTTGCTGCTGGTTCAGGCGGAGCTCCTCCTCCACCTGGCGCCTTTCGGCGATCTCGCGGGTGAGGTCCGCCGTGCGCAGGGCGACCTGACGGTGCAGGGTGCGGGACCAGAGGGCGAAACCGCCCAGAAGGAGCACGAGCGGCACCACCACGACCGCCGCGTACTTCGCGAAGGTCCACCAGTCTATCGTCTGCGGCTCCACGACGCCGAGCCACCTGTTGTGGATCGCGTCGTACTGGCCGGTCTTCTTCAGTATCGCCAGCCCCTCGTTGAAGCGGGACAAGAGCTCCGCGTTCCCCTTCTTCACCGCGTAGCAGTAGCGATGGGTGGCGACGTTGCGCAGCACCGGGACAAGGTTGGAGAGCTTCAGCTCCCGGATCATGTACATACCGGGAACGATGGCAACCACGGCGAAGTCGGCGCGGCCGGAAGCGACCATCCTGAGTGCGTCGGCCGGAGTATCGGTCAGGGTCAGCTTCCCCCCCACCCCTTGCCGGACCAGATAGTCGTGCATGATTCCCGCCCGATGCACCGCCACCGTCTTACCCTTGAGATCATCAAGCGATGAGACGTAGGGGGAGTCCTTGCGGGCGAAGACTGCATGGTTGACGACGGCATGGGGGACGGAAAAGTCGACTTCGGAGGAGCGCTCCTGCGAGTACGACATCCCCTGCAGCACGTCCACCTTCCCGCTTTGCAGCGCGCTGCGCATCCCGGACCAGCCGCCCAGGCGGAATTCGACCTTCATCCCCATGACGTCGGCTATGGCCCGGGTGAGATCCACGTTGTAGCCGGCAGGGTGGCCCGATTTGTCGATGAACTCGTAAGGGGGGTAGTCGCGGTCGCCGCCGACGATGACGGTCCTGACGCCGGCCGCAGATTCGGCGGCGCCGCAGACGGGAACGACGAGCAGGGCCCAAAGGAGCATCTGGGCCAGGACGACCAAAGGCTGCCGCCGGCGGCACGGCAAGGTGGGTCCTGCAAAGAAAAGGGATGCTGTCTGAAGGAATGTTCCCATGCTGATCCCGGTGCTGCTGATAGGGTCTAGCTCTTCCCCCTCCCCTGGAGGGGGAGGGTCAGGGAGGGGGAAATCGACTGGTGACGCCGCGGCTGCTGGAAAAGGAAAGCAGCAGAAGAAGAGCGGCCCGCCGGCTGGTCAGAAAATCTGCTCCTGCGCCCGCTGCTCTATTCCGGCCATCTTCAACAACTCCGCCTCGATATCTGCCGGGGTGCCGGGCTCCTCGAAGCTGATCCGCCCCGCCTTCCCCGCCCTCAATTCCCGCAAAAACGTCTCAGCGGCCCGGTGCACGTCGACCACGCCGCCGGTCATCAGGCAGCCGAGGCAGCGCCCCACAGCCTCCACCATCTCGTACGGCAACTCCGGCAGCTCATCCAGCTTGTAGCGCTCCTTGAGCAGCTCCGGGTAGCGCCGCATCATGTACGCCGCCGCGAAGACGCCGACGTTGGTGTAGTCGAGCGCATTGGCGCCGATGGCCCCGCTTGCCGCCAGCCGGTAGGCGCCCCCCTGGTCGTCCATCACCGGCCAGAGAAGCCCCGGGGTGTCGAAAAGAAGTATCCCGTTTCGCAGGTCGATCTGCTGCGGTTTCAGGGTCACCGCCGGCTTGTCACCCACCTTGGCGATCGATTTCCCCGCAAGTGTGTTGATCAGCGTCGACTTCCCCACGTTGGGAATGCCGACCACCATGGTCCGGATCGGGTAGCCTGGGTTGCCACGGTTGGGGCAAACCTGCTTGATGAGCTTCACCAGGTTCTTCGCTTCGGGTATGTTCTTCGCTACCAGCGGCAGGGCGCGCACACCGGACGCCTTCTGGAAATGCTGCACCCATGCCCTGGTGACTGCCGGGTCGGCGAGGTCGTTCTTGTTCAAAACCTTGATACAGGGCTTGTTCCGCCGGACCTGCTCCAGCAGGTGATTGGAGCTGGAGAACGGAAGGCGCGCATCTAGCACCTCTATGATCACGTCGATTTTGCGGACCAGCTCGGAGATCTGTTCGAGGGCCTTGCTCATGTGCCCCGGATACCATTTGATTGTCATGTACTCTGTTTCCTTCTGGATTGCGTGAATTGCGGCAAAGGCGCCACCATACCACACACGATGCCGAAAGTGGGCATTTTGTAGCCGATGGGAGGAAGACGCGCCTGGCGCAGATGAACCGCTCTGGCTGCAGGTCTCATGACCAAGCCGCCACCTTCCCTTTAATATTAACGAAGTTGACTCCCATTACCAGTGCAGCTAACATTGCGAATGTTAAAAAGCTGTAACCAAAACAGGCGCATGCGGCTGGCCTTGAGGGGTACGACTTTAAAGGAAGGAAAGATGCGAGACTTCATTGCAGAGGCGGTGCGTTTTGCGGTGATCATAGAGAAAAAAAGCTACGATATCTACCGGCAGGCGGCTTTGGAGGTAGTCGACCTCGCCGGCAAGCGGATCTTCGAAAAACTTGCCCGCGACGAATCAAAACATATCGATGCGCTTTTGTGGCAGCATCCTGGGACCTGGTGCAGCGACCTTAGGCAAAAAAGCGAGACCCAGCCGGGGGTGGAGTGGGACCTGACCGGGCCTACAGGAAACAGGGTGTTCGAACAGTTGCGTCTTGCCCTGCTTAACAAGCGCTGGAGCATCGGGTTTTACACCATGCTGCTCAGGGCCTTCAAGGAACCCCGCATCTGCCGCGTCTTCGAAATGACGCTGTCGGTGGCGCGCAAGGAATTCAAGCTGATCACCGAAGAGTACCTGCAGGCAGACGTAAGCTATGGGCATTCTCGCGGCAACCGCCCGCCGCGCCGGGTTCACGTAAGGGAAGGAATCCGGGCCTCCCCCCCGAACAAGCACTCGCAGCTCTATTTCTCCATGCTCGACGCCGGTCGCGTATCCCGCCTGGGGTAGCCGCACCGGCGCCTCATTCTCACTTCCCTGTTCAATATCCCTCCTCGCCTTGCGACCGGCGGCCACAAACCTGCTAAAGTTAGACCTTGTGCAAAATCAACCCGCGGCATCCGGCGGCCGCAGGGCAAGGCGGTGGCACGCCGCCGGACGCTCTGCCTGCACCGGGAGGTAACCCATGGAAAACGAACCTGTCTATACCCCGCTCCCCGGCAGCGGCGAGGTCCCCCCTCCCCCGGCAGAGCTGTTCGAACAGGCGCGCCGGCGCAGGGGGAAATCCTACCGGCCGCGCACTCGGCACCTCACGCCTGGCGGAAAGGCGAAATACACGAACCGTCTTTTCCTGGAGACGAGCCCCTATCTCCTGCAACACGCCCACAACCCGGTGAACTGGTTCCCCTGGGGGGACGAGGCTTTCGAACTTGCGCGGCGCCTGACCCGGCCGGTCCTGGTCAGCATCGGCTACGCCACCTGCCACTGGTGCCACGTGATGGAGGAGGAATCGTTCGAGGACGAGGAGATCGCGCGCTTTCTCAACGCCAACTTCATCGCCATCAAGGTGGACCGCGAGGAGCGCCCCGACGTCGACACCGTCTACATGACCGCCGTCCACGCCATGGGGATGCAGGGGGGATGGCCGCTCAACGTCTTCGCCACGCCCGACCGAAAACCCTTCTACGGCGGCACCTATTTCCCGCCCCGCGATTATCCGGGCGGCATCGGGTTCCTGAGCCTGTTGCAGAGGATCCGGGAGACCTACCGGCAGGCACCGGAGCGGGTGACCCACGCGGGGGTGCAGCTTACCGAGGCGATCCGCGGCATGCTGGCGCCGATGGGGGGCGAGCCCCCCGAAAAGGAGATCTCCCTGGATGGGGTGATTGAGGCTTACCAGGAACGGTTCGACGCCAAAAACGGCGGGGTCGTCGGCGCGCCGAAGTTCCCCAGTTCGCTCCCTTTAAGCCTTCTGCTGCGCGACTACCTGCGACGCGGCGATAAAAACTCGCTGTTCATGGCGCAGCACACCCTGCGGCGCATGGCCGCAGGAGGGATCTACGACCAGGCGGGCGGCGGCTTTCACCGCTACGCTACCGATTCGGCGTGGCTCATCCCGCACTTCGAGAAGATGCTCTACGACAACGCAAGACTGGCGGCAGCCTACCTTGAGGGGTATCAGGCGACAGGGGACCACCGTTTCGCCCAGGTCGCCGGGGAGATCCTGCGCTACCTGCAACGCGACATGACGAGCCCGCAAGGAGGCTTCTACTCCGCCACCGACGCGGACAGCCTCAACGAGAGCGGTCACCGTGAGGAAGGGGTGTTCTTTACCTGGACTCCGGAGGAACTGGACGCGGCGTTAGGCGCGGAGCGGGCCCGGGTCGTGGCCGCCTGCTACGACATCACCAGGGAGGGGAACTTCGAGGGGCGGAGCATCCTGCACCGGGAGAAGAGCATGCAGCACCTGGCTGAAGAGTTGATGCTCCCGAAGGACGAGCTGGAGCGCTTGCTAACCGACGCGCGCCAGGATCTCTACCGGGCGCGGCAGCGGCGCCCGCTTCCCTTGAGGGACGAGAAGGTCCTGGTCTCGTGGAATGGCCTCGCCATATCCGCCTTCGCGCGCGGGGGGCTGGTGCTGAACGACCCGGCGCTTATCGACGCGGCGCGCGGGGCGGCGACGTTCCTGCTGGAAAACGTGATGTCTCAGGGAAGGCTTTGCCACAGCTACCAGGAAGGGGAGCCGAAGGGGGTGGGGTTCCTGGACGACTACGCCTTCTTCATAGCAGGGCTCGTCGATCTCTTCGAGGCAACGGGCGAGCTGCCCTGGCTCAAGCGCTCGCTCGAACTGGCAGCGCAGGTGCAGGAGCAGTTCGAGGACAGTGAGGCGGGGGGCTATTTCATGACCGGCCCCTTCCACGAGGAGCTGATCTCCAGGGAGAAGCCCGCCTACGACGGCGTGATCCCCTCCGGCAACTCGGTCATGATCATGAACCTACTGAGGCTCTACGCGCTCACCGGCGAGCAGCAGATGCTGGACCAGGCGCAGCGGGCGCTGGATGCCTTCTCGACCCAGCTCGCCTCCTCACCCACGGCGCTTACCGAAATGCTCCTGGCAGTAGATTACCTGCAGGACCTGCCGCGCGAGATCGTCATAGTCGCGCCGCGCGGGAAACGTGAGGCGGCCGCCCCGCTGCTGGACAAGCTGCGCCGCGTCTATCTTCCCAACCGTGCCCTGGTGGTTTTTTGCGAGGGGGATGAATTGGAACAGGCGGGCGAGCTGCTCCAGCTGGTCAGGGATAGGAAGGCCGACGGCGGGCGCGCCATGGCTTATCTCTGCGAGAGCCGCAGCTGCCGCCGCCCCACCAGCGATCCCGAGATATTCCACCGGCAGTTGCAGGATACGCAGTCAAAAGGGAGGCGGTGACACGTGCCTGGTGTCAGAGGGATAACCAGTGCATCCCGGCTGCAGCCGCGGCTATGCCGCAGAGTATCTGCGTGAAAGGGATCTTCCACCTGCGTCTTTTCTGCAGCGCCTGCTGCGCCACGAAGCTTCGCTCCCTGAGCACCGCGTTCCCCTTCTTCTTTTTGAACGACATCTTGAGGCGCAGCCGGTTCAGGTAGGTGATGGGGGCTTTGGCCCCCTTCTTCTTCCCGGCCAGCGTCTGCGCCGGCGCGAAGAGCAGGTCCACCAGGTGGTTGGTCGGGGTGTGTTGTTCCAGTGCCTGGACGCAGCCGGCGCAGTAGGTGATCACCCTCCTGCCGTCCGCCTCCTTCTTGCGGAGCTCCCCCCACTCCCCTGCCAGGGAGGGGTTCAACAGGTTCACCCCGCCCCCCTTGCCGCAGCAGACCGTTTTCTTCCCGGCATGCTTCATCTCCTCGACCACCAGCCCCTGGCGCTCAAGAAGCGTGCGGACCGCCCGGTGCACCGGCTCGGCGTTGCGGATCACGCAGGGGTCGTGGACCGTGACCGTCCCCGACACCCGCTCCGGCTCGAGTCCCGCCTCGGCCAAGGCCTCCCATACCGTGCGCACCCGCATCCCGTGCCCCAGGCGCTCGAACATCACCTGGCAGTTGGGGCAGGCGACCAGCACCTCCCGCACCCCGTGCCGCAGAAGCCAGTCGTTCATCTCCTCGAACATCGAGTTTACGTACTGCTCCCGCCCCAGCGAATAGGAGGGCTTAAGGCAGCAGTCGAAGACCACGCCCACGGTCGGGTCGGCCTGGTGCATCAGCGCCAGGAGGTTGTGCACCGCGTCAGGGCGCGTTCCAGGGAGCGAGCAGCCGGGGAAAAAGATGGTCCTGCACCCTTCAGGGAGCCGGTAGAGGCTGAAGCGGCGCGAGGTCCCGACCTTCTCGTAGTTGAGCAGGGGCCTGTGTTCCGGATAGGCGCCGAGATCGCGGTCCACCGCCTCCCGCCGCATTTCCAGGAACATGGCATCCACCTCGAGCTTCTCCGGGCAGACCGCGGAACAGAGCCCGCACAGGTTGCACTCGAAGGCGCGGTGCAGTTTTTCCGAGTCGGTCGGGTCGAACTCTGCGGCTATTTTCTTGGGGGTGCCATATTTGCGCAAAAAGGCGCACTCGCGGACGCACTTCCCGCAGTTGGTGCACCCTTTGATGTTGGTTTGGCAGAGTTTGTGGAGTGGGGATCTGACCGGTGCGGCGCTTTGTTTCATCTAGGCGGGGGCCTCTTGTTAATTAATGGGATACTTGCTGACGTAGCAGGATAACAATTGCCATCGTACTATGGCAAGCGCCTTTTGATGCAGGCGCGCAAATGTGCCCGTGTAATGGTTCTCGCCGCTCACTTGCTATCGTGCTAGACCATAAGCCCCCCTCCCCCTGCGGGAGGGGTCAGTGGTGGGGGTAGATGATTAGCTAGAACGGCTACAGCCAATGTTTCGGATAGGAGCGGTGATAGACGACGTTATTGGTGAAGCAGGCGACAGCCAGGAGTATCAATGCTCCAGCGAGAACCGGCAGCAGCACGAAGCCGGGCCCTACCGCACCCTGAACGCCGATGAGTGCCGTCGCCCCGCCGGGGGGATGGGTGGTGTGGGTGAGATTCATGACGAAGATGGAGATGCCGACTGCGACCGCCATCGTGACCGGAGTGGAACCTGCCAGCGCCACGACGACCACCGCAACTACTGCCGATAACAGGTGCCCGCCGACCAGGTTGCGGGGTTGTGCCAGGGGCGAATCGGTGGCGCCAAAAAGGAGCACGGCCGAGGCTCCGAATGAGCCGATCAGCAGGGGGTGCCCTAAGATCGCGGTCGTCTGGCAGATCGCGGTGATGCCCGCGACAGCACTCACCAGGCTCCAGAAGGCGTAACGAAAAGACATCGGAGGGCGCACCCCCCTGATGGGAGCCCGGCACTTCCGGGGAAGGCGCGTAAGCCTCCTCTTTAATGCGACCTTCCTGCGCATGACGATGCTGATGCGTCGCTTCAACTGTTGCTCCCTCCATTTCTGCATTGGAAAAACGAAAAATAGTGCTGCAGGGTGGAAATCAGGCGATCACAGGGCTCCCTCTCCCCCTGCGGGAAGCATGGCGCGAATGAACCCGGACAGATCGTCATCGATCCCCTTCACCCTGTTTTCCAGCCATTTGATCGTCTGGGCGATCTCGTTTTTCACACTGTTGTGTGAACTCGCCAAGCGGTTCCTTTCGGCGGCAAGCATGTCGATGATCTGGCGTCTGCGGGTAATGAGCGCCGTCACCGCCCAAGCACCCTCGTGCTTATGGCGGCGAGGTTCCGGTTTGACCGCCACGCCAAAAAGAGCAAGGATCCTGGCGTCGATGCTGTTACTTTTGGCAAGCCGCCCCGTTGCTTTGGCGAACTCTCTTATCTGACGCGGATTGATAACTGCAACCGGGAGATCTCTGGCAAGCAATATTCCGGTCACATGGTTCTCAACTCCGCCGGCGGCTTCAAGGACGATCAGCGTCGGGTTAAGAGATTCCAGCCAGCAAGCGAGCTCGCGGCAGGAAGCTTCGTCGTGGGGCATGCTGAACTCAGCGCCGCTCGGCAGGACCGCGACCTCGACCCGGTTTTTGCTGACATAAACACCGATGGTAATTTCGATCATGTTTGACTCCCAGGCTTGAGAATGGAGGATCGACAACTCCCTTTGGACAGGGTGCGGGGCCGGAAGGAAGGCGGGCCTTTTCCGGCCACCGGATAAAAAACCGGGGAACCGCCTGTCGCGGCTCCCCGGATCTTCGTGTTTCAGGTACGGGCTACTTCCCCGCCAGCGGGTCCTTGATCTCGTGCTGCGGCTTGAACATCAGCTTCTTCACGCCCCGGTTGTTGACGTACTTGGCAAGTTCAAGATCCACCTGGGCCGGAACCTGGATCCCCGCCTGCGCCAGAAGCTGGCGCAGCAGAGCCTGAGCCTTCGCGGCATGGCTCGCCGCATCGGTCATGATGCGGCTCGCCTCGGCCGGGTTATGGAAACCTGCGGAGTTCTCGGCGCCGATGAACACCACGCGGTAAAACGCCTCCTCGTAGTGGTCCTTCGCCTGGGCGTAGAGGTTTTTATCCAGGGCACTACCCGCAGTACTGGCCTTGTTCGCGGTCTCGAAGAGTTTCGCCGCCGTGGCGGTGGCGTAACCTGCCCGGATGAACTGGGACATGACGCGGTCCTGGATGGCGAACACCTTGTCGCGCAGCGCGTCGGGCGTCTCCTCGTGGCACTGCTTGCACGACTTCAGGTCGTTCTTCAGGGGGCTCATCACGCGGTGGTCGGTGACCTTACGCCCGGCAACCTCGGCGGAGGGCATGTGGCAGTCGGCGCAGGAGGCGCCGGCCTGCCAGTGCGGGCTGTTCCGGGAGAAGAGCTCGAACTCCGGGTGCCTGATGAAAGCGAGCTTGAAGCCGGTGACGCTCTGGGTCCATTCGCCGCTGGGCGGGTTGTTGCGCAGCTGCTTGATGATGTTCTCGATGCTGATATCCCCCCAGGCGCTACCCTGCCAGGGGAAGAAGACGTCGGTGGACTTTACCGCCGCGTCCTTGGGGATGCTGTAGGTGACGTGGCACTGCGCGCAGACCAGCGTGCGCATGTCCTGGCGCGTGAGATGCGACTGGTCCACGCCTAGGGCCTTCAGCCCCTTGCCCAGGGTGAAGCCACGGGAGATCTTGAGCGAGGCGTCGCGGTTGTCGTGGCAGTCGATGCAGGAGACGCCCAATTCCTGGTGCTCCTTGGGGATCTTCGCCCTCACCTCCTGGTACGGCTTGGAGAAATAATCCTTCCCCATGTTCCCCTGCAGGATCGGCGCATAAGGAGTCTTGCAGGTCAGGCAGGAACCGCCGGCCTTGTACCTGCCGGGGTCCACTTCGAGCTGGTCCTGAACCATGTAGCGGTGGCCGCGCGGCTCACGGTATTCCGACCCGAAGGCCCAGCCGTTGTAAAGGAGCGCCAGGAACGGGTACTCGTCGAGCTTGTCCGGGAGTTCCTCGCCTACGTCCCACCCCTTCTTGTACTTGCTCTTACCCGCCGGGGTCGGTTCCGCCGTCTGTTGCCATTGCCGGTACTGTTCCGGGTAGACCTCGCCCCACTTCGCCGGGTCGATGGTCCCGTCCGGGATCACCTGGGTCGTCGCCTGTTCGATCTTCTTCGGGGTACAGCCGTAGCCGGCAACCACCATGCCCGCCAGCGCCAGCGCAACGCATCCTCGCAGCATCCTCATTCCATTCTCCTCTCGTTGTAGATTTCAAAGCCTTGCCACCCTTTCCTAGAGCAGGGAGCGTGCCAGGGGAACAAATGAGATAAGTTGCTGAAATTACACAGTATAAAGACGAGCAAATCGGGACCAGTGTTACCTCCGGGTAACACCGTGTTACGAGCCGGTAACAGGGTGTTTCATCTTCTTCCAGAGCGTCTTTCGGGAGATGCCTAAAAGGCGCGCGGCCTCGCCGCGCCGGTTGCCGGTTGCTGCCAGGGCCTCCTGGATCAGCTCGGCCTCCCGGTGGTCGAGGCCGGCCGACAGCTTCGGTCCCGGCATTGGCGGCTGGGACGCCGCCAGCTGGGTAAGTTGTACCGCGTGCTGCGAGAATTCAGGGGGGAGATCGTCGATGCCGAGGGTGTCGCCGGTGCAAAGCGCGGTGGCGCGCTCCATGGCGTTTTTAAGTTCCCTCACGTTTCCCGGGAACGGGTGCTTCAAAAGGGCCTGCTTCGCCTCTCGCGAGAGCTGGAGCTGGGGGCGGTTCATCTGCTGGGAGAAGCGGGAGAGGAAGATGGTGGCAAGGGGGAGTATATCCTCCAGCCGCTCGCGCAGGGGGGGGAGGTCGATTGGGATCACGTTCAAGCGGTAGAAGAGATCTTCGCGGAAGAGTCCCGCCGCCACGTCCTGGCGCAGGTCGCGGTTGGTCGCGGCGATGATGCGGACGTCAACCTCGATCTCCCTGCTGCCGCCGATCCGCTCCACGGTCCTTTCCTGGAGCACGCGCAGAAGCTTCGCCTGGGCCGAAAGCGGCATCTCGCCGATCTCGTCGAGGAACAGTGTCCCTCGCTCCGCCTGCTCGAATTTCCCTTTGCGCTCCCGCAGCGCGCCTGTGAACGCCCCTTTCTCGAAACCGAAAAGCTCCGATTCCAGCAGTGTCTCCGGGAGCGCCGCGCAGTTCACCTTGACCAGCGGTCCGTCGCTGCGACGGCTCCGTTGGTGCAGCTCGCGCGCCACCAGCTCCTTTCCTGTGCCGCTTTCGCCGGTGATGAGTATGGTCGATTCCAGCGGCGCGGTGGAGCGGATCACCTGGAACACCGGCTGCATCGCCCGGCTGCGGCCGATCATCCCGCCGCAGGCGTACTCCGTCAGGAGCTGCTCCCTCAGTTCCGAGTTTTCCTCCTTCAGGCGCTCCCTTTCCGTGATGTCCCTGCTGATCATCAAGGTCCCCACGAAGCGCTCCCCACGGTCGCGGATGGGGTAGTAGCAGTTTTCGAAGATGCGCCCCTTGGTCTCCAGCGGCCTCGTGTGGGAAGCGGCGCTGCCGTCGCGCAGCCCGGCGAGGATCGCGGCTATCCGCTCGCGTGCCGGCGGCGTATGGATGGAGAGGAGGTCGCGCCCCAGGAACTTCTCCGCCTTGATGCCGCGCACCTGCTCCGCCGCCGCATTGACGAACACGATCCGGTTATCGCGGTCGGCGAAGATGATCCCTTCGCCCATGCTGGTGAGTATCGCCTGGTAGACAGCCGCCCCAGGCCCGTTTTCCGATTCAGACATCTTTGCCCCCCGTTACCGTTTGGTAACAAGGATAGTAAAGGCCCGCCGGACGATGGGAATTGACACAGGTCAAGAAAGCCTGGTTGGCCTGCATCGGAGGTGAAAAAAGGAAGGCTTAGTCAGGTATCCACTGGTCGTCGGAATCCCCTTATGCGGCAACGCTGTTGCAATCGCAGCAGGTCTCGACCCGGTTTCTGCCGGCGTGCTTCGCGCTGTACATCGCGTGGTCCGCCCTCTTCACCAGGCTCTCCGCGGTATCGTTCGGCTCAAGCCGGGCGACGCCGAAACTGGCGGTCACCTGCCCCACGTGCAAAAAGCTGTGCCGGCTCACCCGGCTCCTGATCTTCTCGGCGAGCATGCGCGCCGTCCTGCCGTCGTTGTTGTGCACCACCAGCACGAACTCCTCCCCGCCGTACCGCGCCAAGATGTCGGTCTTGCGGATCATACCGGAGACGATCACGGCCAGTTCCTTCAGCACGCTGTCGCCGGCGTCGTGGCCGTGGGTGTCGTTTATGGACTTGAAACGGTCCACGTCGAAGAAGATGACCGCCAGCGGCAGGCCGTAGCGCTTGGATTCCTGTATGGCGCTCTCCAGCAGCTCGGAAAACCTGCGCCGGTTCAAAAGCCCCGTTACCGGGTCGGTGGTAGCCTGGCTCTCCAAAAGCGCGTTCGCCCGCCTAAGCTCCTGCAGCGCAAGGTCGCGCTCGGCGGTGCGGCGGCGCAGGCCGAGGGAGCCGGCGAATAGCCCGGCAAGCCCCAAAAGCCAGACCGCCGCATGGGCCAGTGCGAGGTGCTTCAACTGCTTGCCCAGTCCCGCCTCCAGAAGCCCCATCGGCATCCTGATGCTGATGCCGCCCCGGATGTCCCCTAGCTTGTACCCCTGCTGCGCATGGCAGGCGAGGCAGCTTTCTTCGGTAACCAGGGGACGCATGAGACGCATATAGCGCGTGCCTTCCTCGGCGACCACGCTGCGCGCCTCGCTGCCTCCGCGCTCGAACGCGCGCAGGCCCTCCGCCTCCCACGGGGACGGCGCGTTCTTCGGGTTGAGCGGCTTCAGGCTCGTGATGTGGGCGGTGATGCCGTCGTCCTTGCGGGAGAGATCGTAGATCTGCCGCATCATGTAGGAAGGGTTAACGAAGGTGAGGTGCCGCCCCGACGGGGTCATCACGTCGCGGTCCGGCATCGAGGGGGGATAGAAGGCGTTGGGCGCAAGGCCCTGGTTCACCGGGACGTAGATGCCGCCGTGGAGCGCGTTCCAGTTGCGGTAGAGGACATCCTTGTCGATGTAGGCGCCGGCGATGTTCCCCGCGATGGTGGTGATCTCGCGCCGCAGGCTCGACAGGCTTGCCACCAGCGAAAGCGCCATAACCGCGGTCCAGCAAAGGGCTAGCATGATGGAATAGGTGCCAGGATGGTGGGGGACGAACTTCTGGATGAATTTGTTCATAGCTGAACCGTACCTCTAGCTGCTGCCTGTTTTCAACGTGAAGAAGAAAGTCGCTCCCTTTCCTGTTTCCCCCTCGCAGCCGACCCGGCCGCCGTGTCGGGCGATGATCCTTTTCACCGTCGCCAGGCCGATGCCGGTACCTGCGAATTCCTCGGCATTGGGTAAGCGCTGGAAGGCTTCGAAGATACCCCCGGTGAGGGCGTTGTCGAAGCCGATACCGTTGTCGCGGACGAAAATCTGGCACTCGCCGCCAATCTCCCTCCGCCCCACCTCGATCTCGGCCACTGGGCGGGTCCGGGTGTATTTCCAGGCGTTTCCGAGCAAGTTCTGCATAACCACCCGGAGCAGGTCGCAGTCCCCCTGCACCACCAGCCCCTCGGCGATAGTGAAAACCGCCTTTCTCTGCACCTCGGCAAGCCTCAGTTCAGCTTCGATCTCCCTGGATAATGCGGTCAGGTCCACACTGGCTGTTTTCACCTCGTTCCTGACGATCCGGGAAAAATCGAGGAGCGTCGCGATGAGCCGCCCCATTTTCTGCGTGGAGGAAAGCATCACACCCGCATAACCCTTTGCGTCCTCTGTGCTTACCTCCGGGGACTCCTTGATCAGGTTGCAAAAACCATCGATAACGGTGAGCGGAGATCTCAGGTCGTGCGAAACGGTGGAACAAAAGGCATCGAGTTCGCGGTTGGCGGATTCAAGCTCCTCCGTGCGGATCAGAAGATCACGGTTCAGGGCCCTCGTGCTGCGCTCAGCCTCGTCTCGCTCAGCCATGGCACGCCTGAGGCTTCCCCCTCCCAGGTAGATGCCCCCCAAGCCGAGCAGCCACAAGATGGAGAAGCTTGCCGCGTTTAAGAGCGAGTTCTGTCTGGCGATGGCCCGAAGCGGCTCCATGGGTACCGCGACGCTCAGCCCCCCGCGGATATCCCCGATGCGGTACCCCTGATCCCCATGGCACTTAAGGCACTCCTTTTCCGTGATCAGCGGTTTCATCAGGCGCAGATAACTCGCCCCACCGATCTCCTCGACCGTATCCGCCTCGCGCGCCCCGCTGGCGAAAGAAGCAAGAGCCACCCGCTCCCACGGGTCCGGGAGGTTCTCCGGCCGGATCGGGCGCAGGCTTGTGATGTGCCCCTTCACTCCGTACTTCTCCGACGCCAGTTCCAGGGCCAGCCGGGTCATGTAGGCCGGGTTGATCCAGGTGAACTTCCTGCCGTCGGTGGCGACGATGTCCCGTTCAGGGAAGCGGGCCAGGTACTTGTTGGGCTGCACCCTGTGAGATACGGGCGCGTAGACGGCGCCGAAGGTCGCGTTCCAGTGCCGGTAGATCACGTCACGCTGGTAGTTGCTACGCGCCTGGGTCCTGGCGGTCTCTATCGCCTGCGACCGTTCGTGACGCAGGTTGATCATCAAAAGGATGGCGATCACCAGGGTCCAGCCGGCGGCCAGTCCCCATTCGTAGTATCTAAGCGACCGTGGTGGCGTAATTTCCGCCTCGTTTTCGCGTCTTTGCACACACCCTCCCGCGCATAGCAATAGATCTGGACTTTGTCATGATACAGAAAAGGATTCTAACCGCAATTGACGAACATCAAGAAAGAGGGGAAAGACAGGCAGTAAGGAGAGAGAGGGGAGAGTGCTTCACGGACACTCCGGCTGTTCAGCGGAGGGGGACCGGACGTGCAGCCCGGTCCCCCTTTTCGTGCGTGAGGAGAGTTAGAGGTCGGTCAGGGTCTTCAGGAACTGGATCAGCGCCATACCCTCCTGGGGCGTCAGGCCGAGATTACCCATATCGACCCGGTTGATGTTCTCCGCCACTTCCGGAGCGGGGAAGCAGGTAGCGCCACCCATGGCGTCCTTGGGCGGATTCGGGGTGTCGCAAAGCGGAAGGACGTCCCTTAAGTTGTAGAAGTGAACGATCTCCTGCAGGCTCTTGAAATGGCCGTTGTGGCCGTAGGCCTTGACGAAGTCCGGTCCGGGGCGCTTGTCCACGTTACGCAGCGTCGGAGTCTTCTGTTTGCCCATGTTCTGAGCTGCCAGCGCGCTGTAGTCGACGGAAGCCCCAGTGCTGTCGGTCATCCCCGCGGTTTTCGCCAGGAAAGCCCCCAGTCCCTGGTCCACCCACTTCTCCCCTTTCGGGTTCCACTGGCGCGGCATGTCGTAGTACGGGTTCTCAGGATTGGCAGGAAGTCCCAGGTTGTGGTACCTGAAATCGGTAAGAAGCGGGAAACGGCTCCCGGCCATCGGCTGCAATAGGTGACAGGTAGAGCACTTCCCCTTGGTGTTGAAGATCATCAATCCCTGCAGCTCCATATCCGTCAGGCCGCGGTTTTTGAACCGGCTCCAGTTCATCATGTTGATCATGGGAACCGGCGGCATCTTCCCCTCGGAGTTCTTCCAGAAGGCATCGAACCTGGAATTGAAGGCACTCACCTCCGCGGACCGCTCGTAGGCGGCGATGGAGCGGGCGATGCGCTCGTAGGTGCCCGCGACATCCTTCACGCAGTCCAGCGAACCTGCCCCCCAAACTTCTTCGAACTGCGTGGCATACCCGGTCCTTAAGACGTTGAGACAGACGTGCTTCGCGTTCGGGTTGTTCTGTTCGAGCGGGTTGAGGAACGGGCCCATAGCCTGTTCGGCAAGCGGGTCCCCCAGGTTCCAACCCGATGCCCGCCCATCCCAGAACATCCCGCCAACGAAGACATCCTGCATGGCTCCACCCATGCCGCCACCCATGCCGCCACCCATTCCGCCACCCATGCCGCCACCCATGCCGCCACCCATGCCGCCGCCCATGCCTCCGCCCATTCCGCCACCGCCCATCGAGCCCGCTTTATGGAGGGCCGGATTGTACCCGGCATAGGCAGCGGTCGGAGGTTTACGGTTGCCCGCCCTCGTATGCACCGCTCCCGGGATGACCGCACCCGCTGCGTTTATCTCCGAATCCGGTCCGGTCCAGCCGGTTTCCGGGCTGTGGCAATCGGCGCAGGACTGCCCTGGAGGGTTGGAAAGAGACGGGTCGAAAAAGAGGTTCTTGCCCAGGCTTTCCACCGGGGTAAGCTCCACCGCGGCTACCGGTGCTGCTACCAACACTACAGACAGCGTCGCTAGTACGAGTTTTGAAATCATCTCTTCCTCCTTTGAGCATGGTGACTGGAATCTGTAATTACCCTAAGGCGCACATGGTCACAGCTATAGCACCGCCCGTGCCAGAGTCGAAGATCCGGCCGTAGTCTGTAAAATCGGCAGGTTACCACCAGGGACCGTTTTACGAGAGATGCGAAAAATTCAGCAGACAAGGAGGGGGGAATGTGGCGGGATCGCAGTAGGGCGCGGGCAAAGTAGCCGATGGCAATAGAGAAACCACTGTCGCAGTTTGGTACACCCCTTCAGGGAGAATGACTGCCGGGTTTTACTCGTGAAGAAGGAGGCAATACAGTAACCCCAATCCGGGAACACCGGGGATAGAGCAGAGAGGGAGGTTCACCTCCCCCTCCACTCTATCCGCCGCCGGACGGTGCTGCTTCATTCGCCCTTCAAGGAAGCCATGTCGATGGAGAAACGGTACTTCACGTCCGACTTGACCAGCCGCTCGTAAGCCTCGTTGACCTTCTGGATGGGTATGACTTCAACGTCGGCGGTGATGTTGTGCTTGCCGCAGAAGTCGAGCATCTCCTGTGTTTCCTTGATGCCTCCGATGAGGGAGCCGGAAATGCTCCTGCGGCCAAAGAGCAGTGCGAAGGCGGACAGCGGCAGCGGCTTCTCGGGGGCACCCACCAGGGTGATGTTTCCCTCCAGCCCGAGCATGTTGATGTAGGCGTTTATGTCGTGCTCGGCGGCAATGGTGTCGAGGATGAAATTGAAAGTTCCCGCTTGGGCCTTCATCTGCTCCGGATCGGTGGAGACGATGACCTCGTGGGCGCCCAGACGCAGCGCGTCTTCTTTCTTCCCGGCGGAAGTGGTGAAGACCACCACGTGCGCCCCGAAAGCCCGGGCGAACTTGACGGCCATGTGCCCAAGACCGCCGAGCCCTACCACCCCGACCTTCTTACCCGCGATATCCCCCCAGCGCCGGATGGGTGAATAGGTGGTGATCCCGGCGCAAAGAAGCGGCGCCACGCCGGAGAGATCGAGATTCTCAGGCACGCGCAGCACGAAATGCTCGTCGACCACGATGCTCTCCGAGTAGCCGCCATAGGTGACAGGTGCGGTGCCGTGCACATCCGGCGAGTTGTAGGTAAAGGTCGCGCCGGGGCAGAACTGCTCCATGTCCGCCCGGCAGTTAGGGCAGCCGTGGTCCGAACCGACCAGGCACCCTACCCCGACCAACTCCCCCGGTTTCACCTTGGTGACGTCGGGGCCGACCTTGGTGACGCGGCCGACGATCTCATGCCCCGGCACGCAGGGGTAGACGGTGGGCATGACGCTCGCCCACTCGTCGCGGACAGTGTGCAGGTCCGAATGGCAGATGCCGCAGTAAAGGATCTCGATCTGCACGTCACGGGGGCCGGCTTCCCGGCGCGGGATGGTATCGGCGACAAAAGATGCGGTGGCACTGGCAACTGAATATGCTTTGGCTTTGAACATTCCAACTCCTCCTCTTTGTGTTTTCCTAACCAGCCTTTGCCTCTCCTCTGTGTTTCCTCAGTGTTAGAAAAAAACTCTGTGACCTCAGGGACCTCAACGACCTCTTTGGCTTAACACGCCGGCCCTGAAGCTGGCCCCAGAGTTCATATCCTAATCGCGATTGCTCAAAAGACAATAGACCTATCTGCTGGATTTATTGCCCGGAGTAACCCAGCAGAAATGGGCAGTTCCGTGTAATTCATGATGTGACTCCTTCCTTGGAGAGTTTGACCGCATCCAAAAATGATTACCATTTTTATGCCTCAATGCCATTAACACTCCATGAATTATTTATAATTTGTAGTTATAAATGATTCGTGTTGAACCTCGTCAAATCAGATAAGTGCCAGGACTGCAACGCCCTCATAGAATATCTGATAATCACAGTTTTGGAGTGAGTCTCAAAATGCCGACAGTGGGTTATAAATTAAATTACATTCACATTCAACCGGGCAAATCCATACTGACATTTCAAGTCAACGGTTCGATGAGAGCTTGACTTGCACTTGGTGTCTGGTATTGATTGAGATTGTCTTTAACTTACTTGCACAAAGGAGGATGGAAATGAGACTGATCGCCGCGTTGATAGGACTAGCTCTGTTTACCGCTGCAACGGTGTTCGCCGGCACGACCAAGACCTACCAGGTGACCGGTCCAGTGCTGGAAGTCAAAGATGACATGATCGTCGTACAGAAGGGCAAAGAGAAATGGGAAATCGCCCGCGATAAGGATACCAAGGTGACCGGCGGCCTGCAGGTCGGAAGCAAGGTGACTGTCACGTACACAATGAAAGCCGCCACAATCGATGCCAAGGCTGCGGCCAAGGCCGGAAAGAAGAAATGACTCGCCGCGGGGAAGATTGAACGCCTGGCAGGTTCTTCTGGCTGACACAGGTAGAGATATGAAGGAGGTAAGACATGAGGCGTTTTCTGCTGAATGGGTTGCTGTCCGCAGTTACTGTGCTTCTTGCCGTTGGGATTTCACTGACTGGCGCCCTTGCTGGCGAAGCCGTCAAGACCATGGATAAGGCTAAATCCATGGATAAGGCAAAGACTACGGCAAAGAGCGTGACGAAACCGGCGGTTCCTGGAACCAAGGTTGATATCAACAGCGCTTCGCAGGCGGAGTTGGAGAAACTGCCAGGTGTCGGTGCAGTAACGGCTAAAAAAATCATAGCTGGCAGGCCCTATGCCTCGGCTGCCGACCTCTCCAAAGCTGGACTGTCGGCCAAGGCCATCGAAAAGATACAGCCCTTTGTAGCGGTTGGCGCGGCGTCTGTGGCGGTACCGACAGCAGCACCCAAGGTCTCGGTTCCCAAGGCGTCCTTGCCTGCTGTACCGGCCGCTGCAAAAGCCGCCAAGCAGGTCCAGCCTCCTGCGGGCAGCGGCATGGTATGGGTTAATACTGATTCGAAAATCTATCACAAGTCCGGCAGCACATGGTACGGCAAAACTAAACAGGGTTCGTACATGACGGAGGCAGAGGCAATCAAGGCAGGTTACAGAGAGTCCAAGCAGGGGGGGAAGTAGCTGCAGAAGTAGTGGTTAATTGACCCCGTGCAGTTGCGGGCAAGGAGGTTGTCATGGGAATATTTGACGACGTCGTAGGCAAGATCCTTGGAAGCAAAACCGGCGCAGAGAGTTCGGGGCTCCTAGATGGTGTCATGGATATGCTCTCAGATAAAGAAGGAGGTGGATTGAGCGGACTTGTTCAGTCGTTCCAGCAGAAGGGACTCGGAGACACCATCTCCTCATGGATCGGGACCGGGCAGAATTGGTCAATTACTCCCGAGCAGATTGAAGAAGGGTTAGGGAGTGAAAGAATCCAAAATCTGGCAGCAAAGGTAGGTATGTCTACTGAAGAAGTGACAGCCAAGCTTTCAGAACTATTGCCCACCATGATAGACAAAATCACGCCTGACGGCCTCGTGCCCGAAGGGGGACTTCTGGATAAGGGGCTGGAATTTCTTAAGAGCAAGCTATCGTAACCCCGACAGCCTTGATGTCACGTTATGTAAGTTAGGGAGAGAAGAGAGTCGACGTGTGGCCTTTGCATGGGGTCGCCAAGCCTCTTATTTAATGTACCAAAATGAGACAGCGGTGATTTCGACCACTAAACAAAGGCTCTCGGCACTAGCCGGGAGTCTTTTGCGTTTAAACTACTACCCTACTCAAGTCCACACAAAATATTTCTTTCCACGCCTGGCCTGTTCCGCCGAGCTGTTCCAACGCCGGGTATGGGTTAAAGTATTGGAAAAAGCTGGCGTAAGGTACCGGAAGCCCTACGGGAGGTACACGGAGGGGCAGAAGCAGGACCGCTTGAAGATCCTTACCTATTTCGGAAGGGACTTCAAAAAGGGCAGATACGAGAAAGCCCCGGCTGCATGCGAAAGTTCATGCGAAAGCCGGGGCCTAAAGAGAAGAATCCGTGAGGATTCCTTGTAGATAAATGGAGCGGGAAACGGGGTTCGAACCCGCGACTTCAACCTTGGCAAGGTTGCACTCTACCACTGAGTTATTCCCGCTCAACGAGTCCTGTTTTATAGCAAAACCAGTTTCGGCAGTCAACACAAAACCTGCTCACGATGAAGAAAAAAATCAGATGACAATAAAAAAGCCCGATTCTCCGGGCCTTTTTCCTGCTCCATTTTTGCAGGCTACTTCCTGAACCAAACTACTTGCCGGTCAGGATCTTCCTTATCGTCTCGTAGACTTCCTTGGGAACGAACGGCTTCATGAGAATGGCCTTGGCACCGGCATCGAGCGCTGCCTGGGTGTCGCTGTCGAAGTCGGAGGCGCTGGCGACCAGCACCCGCGCGTTCTTGTCGTATGCCACCATTTCCCTGGTCGCATCGATCCCGTTCTTGTCCGGCATGTAGATGTCCATGATGACGATGTGAGGGCGCAGTGCCTTGAACCTCTCTACCGCCTCTTCACCGTCACCCGCCTCGCCTACGACCGTGAATCCGATCTTCTCGAGCAGGTCTCGCAAAACCTTCCGAAAGAATATCTCGTCATCGACGATCAAAATCCTTACATCTTTCAAAGCCATGCCTGCCTCCACCGGGAAACCGCAGTTAACCTGGACACGCCTTCTACCTTGCCGGCTGCACTTTTACTAACTAGAAACGCTTTATGTCTTAAAATTTCCTCCCTGTCAACCGATAAACTGCTGCTAATGCGTGCGTGCTGTAGTAATGACAGATGCGCTCGAAGTTGTAAGGGAGCAAGAACCGGTCGAGATCATCATGTGTGTAACTTCGGGCTTTGTCGTCACAGTCCATGTAATGCTGCAAGGTTGAGCCGCACCTCAGGTCATCCGGCCTGCTGTTGACCTCTATGAGGAAATATCCTTCCTCTCGCAGGTTCGCCACCACGTTCTCAAGGTACTGCTTCCTTTGCGCCCGGGTTTCTATGATGTTGAAGACATAGGTCGAAAGAACAAGGTCCACGCCCAGGTCGCTTTGGACCAGTTCAGAAACGTCCAGCAATCGCTCCAGGGCCATGGCCTTTGGATGCGCCCTGAGAACCTTCACCTGCTCGGGAACATCGGCAGCATAGACCGTGAACCCCTGTTCGGTCAGGTAGAGAGCGTTTCTTAGTGATCCGGTGCCGTAGTCGAGCACCCGGTTCGCCCGTATCAGCCGGAAAAACCTGGTGTAGCGGATGATGCTGGTCGCAGGCTTGATCATCTCTCGCCTCCTCCGAGACCTCTCCCGCAGCTGCGGGCTCCGGTCTTCCCCCTTTCGTCAGATTTCCGTGGACAATTGTATAGCATCAACAGAAATTGTTAAGAGACTCTAACCACTTGTTCCGTTTTGTTTCAGGGCCTCAGTTGGGGGGCCTCGCGCGCCAGCATGGAACACGATGACTGCTCCAAGATCATCACCTGTTCCATCTTGTACCGCTCTTACTGTTCTTTTTTGTGTCACTGCAACAGCTTTGCCCTTCGCCCAAGGAATCCTTTCAAATGAACTCCTTTGTGTTTACAAATAGTAATGGCTCCCTCTTTGCCAAAAGCGGATTGCCGGCACGATTTGGGAACGACAGTTGCTGTAAAAGCATTTTATTTCACCGTATGCATAAAGTTCAGCGCGAGAAGCTCGCGTTATCGCCTAATACAGAACTTGAGGCACGGACGATCAGCGGGCCTGTTCCCTCCACGGGGCCAGGGACTAAACAGCAACAACATCAAAGGAGAAAACACACATGCCCAAGTACGTAATCGAGCGCGAACTCCCCGGCGCAGGGAGCCTCGCCCCGGACACCCTGCAGGCGATTTCGCAGAAGTCCTGTTCTGTTCTGAGCAGCCTCGGGCCTGAGATACAGTGGCTCCACAGCTACGTGACCGACGACAAGATCTACTGCATCTACCTGGCGCCCAGCAAGGAACTGATCCTGGAGCACGCCCGGCAGGGAGGCTTTCCCGCCAACAGCGTGGCAGAGGTCCGCACCGTGATCGACCCGACTACGGCGGAATGACCTTTTTCCGGCAGAGGGGACCGTATACTTTTTTTTGCAAGAAAAGGTTGACATAGCCCCGAACAGTTAATATTATGAGCACCTGTAAAGGGGAGTAGCTATCGGCCGGAGAAATGGCCGACCCTTGGTTCGTCAAGACGGTGGCAACACCCGGACCTGGGGATACGGATTATCTATCTAACAGCAAGACCTTTACCCAAGCGATGATTCGCCGTGGGTAAAGGTCTTTTTTTTTACCTGCCCTTGCGCCAGGCGGCGCGCCCGATGCGGGAATTGCATCCGTTCAAAAGGAGGAAAAATGCACAAGGAATCGCTTAAATACGCTGAAACGACCGGAAGAAAATCGCAAAGCGCCAAGAGGAATCCGCCGCGCAAGAAGGTTAACCAGGTACTGAAAAACGTGGTGTCGCTACGGGTAAGCGACCAGGAGAAGGACCTTCTGGAGCGGCTCACCGCGTCCACTTCGCTGAACGTGTCCGACCTGGTGCGCGAGGCTCTGGGCTTCTGGCTCGCCAAGCGCCAGGGGCAGCGCGCGGCCAAGAGCTTCAGGCATTCGCTGCAGACCAATTCCTAACATCCAAGATCTAAGGAGAGACAACGACATGAAACGACATCTGGCCAGAGCATTCACCCTAGCAGCAGCCGTACTGTTTTTGAGCGTCACCGTGCTGGAGATGAGCGCCGAAGCAAGGATCGGCGGCGGCCGCTCCATGGGTAGCCGCGGCACGCGCAGCTATTCAAGGCAGGCAGCCCCCTCTTACGGGCAGCCGATGGGAAGCACCTACCGGCAGCAGGTCCCCCCGACCGCGGGCCCGATGCAGCAGCAGGGTGGCTCCTTCCTGCGTTCCATGGCGGGAGGTATCGCAGGCGGTCTTCTGGGCGGCATGCTCTTTCGCGGCATGGCAGGCGCAGGCGGTTTCGGCGGCATGGGAGGCGGCATCGGCATCTTCGACATCCTGCTCCTTGCCGGTATCGGCTACCTCATCTACCGCATGGTAATGAAGCGCAGAAACCAGCAAGCCGCGGTCCAGGGAGCCGGCAGTTATTCCTATGGCGGCTATGAACCGCAGGGCGCCACCATTTCCGCTCCCTACCGGGTCGAGCCTGCCCAGAACGACGTCGCCACCGGTCTCTCCCATCTGCGCCAGATGGACCCCGGCTTCGACGAGGGGCGCTTCAACGACCTGGTCATGGACAACTTCTTCAAAATCCAGAGTGGATGGATGAACCGCGACCTCGCCGCCCTCTCCCCGCTGGTAACAGAAGAGATGAAGGGGGTCTTCCGCGACGACATCGACAGGCTTTTGCGCGACAGGCAGATCAACAGGCTGGAGAACATCGCGGTGAGGAAGGTAGAAATCACTGAAGTCTGGCAGGAGGCGGGGCAGGATTACGTCACCGCCCTCATCTACGCGAACCTCCTCGACTACACCACTGACGAGCAGGGGCAGGTCGTGGCAGGAAGCAAGACGGAGCCGGTCAAGTTCGAGGAACTCTGGACCTTCACCAGGCCGGTCGGCAACAACCCCTGGCGCCTGTCGGCGATCAACCAGGTGTAAGGACGGCCAGGTTAAGATTAAGATTGAGAAGAAACCTAGATTTCACAGTGACAGAAACGGCAAAGGGCGCTCCAAATGGGGCGCCCTTTTTTATGCTTTCTGCGGCTCGCGGCAGGGCCAGATATCCGTCCTCCACCTCCCGGCCTCGCCAATCTCAATCTCAATCTCAATCTCAATCTCAATCTCAATCTCAATCTCAATCTCAATCTGCTTAACCTCTTGCCTCTCGGTCCAGCACCTCCCTCACCTTGTTCAGCAGCGTCATCGGCTGGACCGGCTTCATGACCAGGTCCACCGATTCCTCGAACACGCCGCGGTTCTTCATGAAGTCAGCGGTGTAGCCGCTCGAGTAGAGCACCCTCGCCTTCGGATCCATCGCCCGGATCTCCTCGAACGCCTCGCGTCCGTTCTTACCCGGCATGATCACGTCCATAAGTATCAGCGAGATCTCGTCCCGGTGGGCCATATATTTCTGGACGCAGTCGCTGCCGTCGACGGCGAGGATCACCCGGTAGCCGTACTTCTCCAGCAGCGATTCCACGAGCCTTCTCACCCCCGGGTCGTCCTCCGCCAGCAGGATGGTCTCGGACCCCGTCTTCGGCGCTTCGCTCGTGGAAGAGCACCCCTGCCTCTCCGCTTCCCCTTCTATCAGCGGCAGGTAGATCTTGAAGACCGTCCCCTCTCCCGGCTCGCTGTAGACGTTGATGAACCCCTTGTGCTGCTTGACGATGCCGTAGACGATCGACATCCCGAGTCCGGTCCCCTTCCCCACGACCTTGGTGGAGAAGAAGGGCTCGAAGATCCGCTCCCGGGTTTCCTGGTCCATCCCCTCGCCCGTGTCGGAAACCATGATGCAGGCGTAGCGCCCTGGGCTGCCGCCCCCCTGGGAGCGCACATGTGGCTCGTCGATCTCCTGCACCCCCGTCTCGATGGAAAGGCTGCCACCGTTGGGCATGGCGTCGCGGGCGTTGGTGGCGAGGTTCATCAGGATCTGCTCCAGCTGGCTCGCGTCGGCCAGGACCTTCAGGGTGCCGGGATGCGGATGAAAGCTAAGCGTGATGTCCTCGCCGATGATGCGCAGCAGGAACTTCTGGATCTGGTTCACTTGCGTGTTCAGGTCGAGCGCGGAGGGGTTCATGATCTGCCTACGGCTGAAGGTTAGAAGCCCTCGCGTCAGCTGCGCCCCCCTCTCCGACGCCGCCACGATCTGTTCCACCTGCTCCTTCTGGTGCTGGGTCAGGGTCCCGTCCAGCTCCAGGAGGTTTCCGTAGCCGACGATGACGGTCAGGATGTTGTTGAAGTCGTGGGCGATGCCGCCTGAGAGCTGGCCTATCGCCTCCATCTTCTGCGACTGCCTCAGCTGCTCCCCCAGATGTTTCTTCTCGGTCTGGTCGCTGATGACGCAGGCCACGCGTATGCTGCCGCTTTTGTCCTCGATGGGGGTGTAGGTCACAGCCAACGAGCGCACCCTGTGCTCCGCCGACTCGGTCTGGATCTCGAAGCTGACCGCATTTCCAGCCAGGCACTCGTCCACCTGCGGCTTGACCGAGGCGAAAAGCTCTGCGCCGAGCACCTCCTCCGCGGTCCGTCCCACCACCTCGTCCAGGGTCACCCCCCGGTACTCCAAAAAGGCACGGTTGGCCATCCGGTAGCGGTAGTCGCGGTCCATGACGCAGATCTGGTCCCGGGAGCACTCGATCACCTTGCGGTATTCCTGAAGCAGTTCCTCGGTGCGGGCGCGGTCCGCGATGTGCTGGGCCTGCTGCACGTTCTGGATCGCCATCCTGGAGAGCTGCCCGGCGATCTGGAACAGCGATCGGCACACCTTCTGGAACTGCTCCCTGGACATCCTGTGGGCCTTTGAGAGCGCGTCCCGGTAGCGCACGGGGTCGGCCCCTATCTCGTCGGCGTACCGGGACATCTGCCCGAGATCGGCTTCATCGTCCAGCACCTGCCCCACCAGCCAGTTCCCGACGTGGTACCCCCCTACGTGGATCGCCGCGCCGCCATCCCACAGCCCGCCGCTCAGGCAGGGCTGCAGGCAGGAGCCGGAGTGCCCCATCGAGCCCAAAGCGGCATCGGAGCGCATGCAGTTGGCAAGCCCCAGCTCGGTGCCGCGAATCACCTCGCCGCAGAGTTCGCTGAAGTTGCTGGGACGGGTGATGGGGCGCCCCTTGGCGTCGGTGATGATGGAGGCCACGCCGTGGGCTTCGGCGAAGCTGTTCTGGATTGCCTGCAGCTCTTCCAGGTCGAAGAGGTCTTCCATGGTTATCCGCGCCAGGTTCACCATCGGCTCGGTCAGAACGGCCAGCCTGTGCTCCAGCGCAAGCTCCAGGCGCTTGCGTTCGGTTATGTCCCTCACCGTAGCACAGTTGAACTCGGTCCCGTTGTAGATGCAGTAGTTGGCTGTGACCTCAACCGGGACCAGCCGCCCGTCCTTTGCCCGGTGCGCCGTCTCCTGCTGCACACTCCCCTTTTGTTTCAGCTCCTGCCAGTACCCGGTCCAGACCTCCGCCGGGTAGGAGGGGTTCAGCTCCGCGATCTGCATGCGGATGAACTCGTCCCTGCTGTAGCCCAGCATGGCGGAGGCGGCGCGGTTGGCGTACCAGATGCTTCCCTGCGGCGTCACCCAGTAGACTGCGTCGTTGATGTTCTCAATGGTGAAGTCCTTGAGGTTCAGGCCTTCCAGGTGGCTCATCGCCTCGAGCTCCTGCGCCACCCGGACGCTGGCGATCTGGAGCACGGTCTCGATGAGGGGGAGGTTTTGCAGCGGCCGACGGCTCAGGATGGCGAGGACCCCGATAGCCTTTCCCTGGCTGTCCCTGAGCGGCACCCCCGCGAACCCCTCCGCCTCCTTTTCCTGCAGCATCTGGTGCAGCGGGAACAGATCCCTCACTCCGCTGGGGTGGATGCAGAACGCTTTGCCCACCACGTCCTGGCACGGCGCGCCCATCAGGTCGTATTCGAGCTCCTCGCACTCGGCGTCGCGGCAGCGCAAGCCTCGGGTCCTGATCCGTCCCTGTTCGCCCAAAAGCTCTCCCGCATAGGCGTAGTCGACGTCCAGGCAGGCGCAGAGGTACTGGCTGATGCCGGTCAGGAGCCGTTCCTCGCGCTCGCGTGCGCCGCACTCGTTGATGAAGAAGAGGGTCTCCTCGATCTTCAGGCGCTCCCCCGCCTGCCGCGCCATCTCCCGGGTCTTGCGGTTCACCTGTCGGCGCAAAAGAACGATGAAGGCGGTCGCCACCCCCCAGATCAGGGCGCACCCGATCAAGGTGGGGATAAGCCAGCGGGGGGTGACCGGGACCGCCGACGCGTTGCCGTAGGACCAGCGCCTGAGCGCCTGATGGTAGGGGGAGCCCTCGGCGGCGCGCCAGGCGGCCAGGTAGCGGTCCAGGACTTCGAGGAACTTGGGATTTTCGCCCTTGCCCGCGGCGAGGTAGATGTCGAAGGGGTTGAAGATGATCCCTGAGGAAGCGAGGTCGTACTGGTGGTGCTTCGCGGTGCCGAAGGTGCTGTTGACCACTCCGGCGTCAACCTTGCCCGAGGAGACCGCGGCGAAGATCTGCTCGAAGTTGCCGTACTCGACGAAGCTGCATTTGATGCCGAACTTATCGATCATGTTGCGGAAGCTGGCGCCGTTGAAGTCCGCCTTCATCACCGCGACCGTCTTCCCCTGGACCTCTTTGATGTTGTTGAGCTGCGACTGGCGGCGGACGTACAACTCGCCCCACACCGTCAGAAGAGGGGTCTTCGCGTAGTCGAGGAATTCGGCGCGGTCCGGGGTCCAGGCGACGGCGGTGAGGAGATCTACCTCCCCCTTCTTGAGGCGTGAGATCCCCTCGGCCCAGTCGCCGTAGAGGTACTGGACCTCCCACCCCTCGCGCCGGGCCACCTCGTTGATCAGGTCCACGAAGATCCCCTGGACCTTGCCGTCCTGCTGGAAGATGCCGGGGTAGAAATTGAACGCGCCGACCCTGATCCTGCGCGCGTGGGCGTCCCCGCCTAAAGACGCGGAGGCGGTCAGCAGCAGGCAAAATGCAGCGAGTAAAAGAGTAAGACGCCTCAACTTGTGGACTCCCGTTACCTTGTGCCGCGCCGATTGCGCGGCTTTTTTTTCACACCCTAGCCGCCCCGGCTCCAAGCCTGGGGCGCGGCGCAGCGGCGTTCTTGCCGGCTCATTGGGCCTGCTCCGCCAACTGCATGATGGTCGGCACGTCCAGGATGAGCGCCACCGACCCGTCGCCCAGGATGGTCGCGCCCGACATCCCCGCCACCTGCTGGTACATCCGCCCCAGCGACTTGATAACCGTCTGGTGCTCCCCGATGACCCAGTCGACCAGAAGGCCGAAGCGCTTCCCCTCCAGCTGGCAGATCACCACCTGCTGGATCTCGGGGGGGGCGCCGGGGATGCGGAACATCCTTCTCAGCGGGACGTAGGGGACCAGCTTTTCGCGCACCATCAGGTACTCGCGCCCGTGGCTCTTCTCGATCTCCTCCCGGGAATGCAGGATGCATTCGTCCACCATGGAGAGCGGCAGCACGAACCTGTCCTTGCCGATCTGCACCAGGAGGCTTTCGATGATGGCCAGGGTGAGCGGTATCTTCAGCATGATGCTGGTCCCCTCCCCCTGCGAGCTCTTCACGTCGATGGTGCCGCGCAGCCCCTCGATCGCCTGCTTCACCACGTCCATGCCGACGCCGCGCCCGGAGACGCTGGTGACCTTGGCCGCGGTGGAGAAGCCGGGGGCGAAGATAAGGTTCCAGATCTCCTTCTCGGAGAGTTCGGCCGAGGGGGAGATGATCTTGCGCTCCACCGCCTTGGCCCTGATGGCGTCGGCGTTTAGCCCCGCGCCGTCGTCTTTGATGGTGATGAGGACGCTGTCGCCTGAGTGCACCGCGGAGAGCCTGATGGTGCCGGCCCGCGCTTTCCCCTTCGCCTCCCTTGCCTCGGGGGTCTCAATGCCGTGGTCGATGCTGTTGCGTATCACGTGCACCAGCGGGTCGTTGAGCTTCTCGATCACGGTCTTGTCCAGCTCCGTTTCCGCCCCTTCCGTGGTGAGCTCGATCTCCTTGCCCAGTTCCGCGGAGAGGTCGCGCACCAGCCTCTTGAACTTCGAGAAGGTGGCGCCGATCGGGAGCATCCTGATGTCGAGCGCGTTGTCCCTCAGGTCGTTGGTGAGCCGCTCCACCTCCTCGGCCACCGAGACCAGCTCGGCGTGCTTCTTGAGCTCCTGGGCCACCATGCTGAGCCGCGCCTGCACGGTAACGAGCTCTCCCACCAGGTTGACCAATACGTCCAGCTTCTCGGCCGCCACCCTGATGCTCGAAGCCCCCTCCGCCCCCTGCGACTGGCGCTCCTGGCGCACCTCTTTTACGTGGCGCTGTTCCAAAAGGGCCGAGGTCACCGTCTCCGGATCGACCAGCCCAGCCTCCACGGCGAGCTCGCCGATCCTCTTCTGGCGCCCCAGAAGCTCCTCCATCTGCTGCGCCGTCATGTCCCCGCGCTCGATGAGGATCTGCCCCAGCTTCTTGTATTCGTCCTGCCTGGAGCCGTCGTCGATCACGGCGATGGAGAGCTGGCAGTCGTCGACGACGAAGATGAAGACGTCGTTGATGGCGTCCTCCCCCGCGGTTGTGGTGAGGATGATGTCCCAGTAGAGATGGCACTGCTCGGGCTCCAGGCTTTCCAGGGGCGCTATGGCGGCTGCGTGCGCCACCACGGTGCAGGGCCCCAGTTCCTGCAGCTCGGCGATCAGGGAGAGCGGGTTCACTCCGGAGCAGAAGATGCTCGGCGCGGGACGGAAGCGGATCCGGTAGGTGACCGCTTCCTGTTCCTCCGGCTCCGGCGCCGGTGCTGCGGGGTGAGCGTCCGCCGGGGCGCCTGCGGCGCAGCCGCCGGGGACCAGCGCCCGGAAAGCCTCGATGACCCGGTCGTTCAGCCCCTGGTCCACCGCAGCTCCGCACTCGGCCGCCTCCAGCATGGCGAGGATGCGGTCCCTCGCCTCCAGGCTCAGGGTCACCAGTTCCTTGCTGACGCCAAGCTCCCCGTTTCGCACCAGGTCGTAGACGGTCTCGACGTTGTGGGTGAACCCCGCGATGTCGTCGAAGCCGAACATGGCGCCCGACCCCTTGATGGTGTGCATGGTGCGGAAGACGCGGCCGACGATGCCGAGATCGGTGGGGTTCTCCTCCATCTCCAAAAGGGCATCCTCCAGGTCAGCCAGAAGCTCCCTCGCCTCGTCCTTGAAGGCCTGGATGAAATTATCCTGCATGGCTTTCCCCCTTATTCCGCAGCTTTAAAGTCATCTCAGGCCTCCGTTTTCCAGATGCAGCTGTTGGTGACGTCGTGGGAGCAACCGGCGTGGCGCAACATGCCGGCCTTTTGCGCCACCCGGGCGACCCCCTCGGAGTCGGTCCCGGAAACCTTCAGCGTGCAGCCGCGCTCCAGGGAGCTTCTGTGCGCGCTGCAGATGAGCTGCAGTCCCGTCACGTCCACCTCCGTCACCCCGGCAACCAGTATCTCCACCGGCTTTCCCGTCTCGAAGGCCTTCAACAGCCCAGCCTTCAGCTCGGCGGCCTGGCAGATGGTCATCGCCCCGTTGATCGCCACCTGGGTCACATCCTTCTTCTTGGTGATCTTCAGCAACTGGGTACCCATGTTCCTCCCCCTCTCGTGGCCTTGCCTCTATTAGATGGCCTGGTACTTTATGGCCTGTTCAGAAATGCCAGTCTCAACCTCTTGTATCGGCTTAAATCGTTCCGACTGTAGGAGAGAAAACAGTTTTCTGTCTCTTTTACCCATCGCTGATACAGAGCCGGGTGCGGGGCAGGCATTGAATGAGACTCCCAGAAAGAAAGCCCCGTCTCTGTGGACACGGGGCTCTCTTTTTCCTGCTGCGGGAAGAAGCTGTTTCAGGGGACTGCTCTTTCCCCTTAAAAGCGCTCGAACTCGGCGTCGTTGTCTAAATCGTTCAGGACGAAGTCGTGTCCCACCGCCTTCCTGGTCTGCACCTTCACCGGCTGTCTGGCCGCCTTCGCCTCGCTCTTCGCCGCGGACTTCGCGAGCGGCTGCTTTCGACAGATACATGGCTGTTAAGTTGTGAATGATGACTTAGCTGATATATTGGCAGAAAGCCCTCTGACTGCAGGAGAAATCGTATATAACTTCTCGTTTTATCCGCCCGATCAAGTGTGACGCAGGACTCATCCAGAGATCCTGCTCGCCAGCACATTGCGGATGGTCTGCTCTATCATAGCGCCTCCCCCGGAGAGCAGCGGCTCGTCGTGCCCCGAATAGATCTGGTCGATCTTCCTTCGGTTCAAGATCTGCAACGCTGCCAGGTAATCGCAGCCGAAGCTCCCGCCGGGGGTCCTCACCCTAAGCGGCAGGTCGCCTGAGAAAAGGGCGTGCAGCGAAGGCGCGTAAAGACTTATGGAATCGCTTGAATGACCAGGCGTCTGCAGCACCTCCAGGAAATCGTCGCCTGCCTTGAGGAACTGCCCCCCCTTGAGCGTTTGGTCCACGCCGGGCCCTTCCTGAAAGGCGAGCACTCTGCAGCCGTAGGCCTTTCGGAGCGCCGCCGCCCCGGCGGAGTGGTCGAAGTGGTTATGGGTGAGGATCACCTGCTGGACCGGGACCTTTCCGAACCCGGTGGAGAGGCGGGCGATCTCCTCCATGATGAAGCCGTCTACCCCGGGGTCTATCACCGTGTTGACGTCCTCGATCCTGTTCCAGTCCCCCAGAATCAGGTAGGAGTTGCAGCTGTAGGTCTCCTGACTCTTCCCCAGCGGGACGATCTTCACAATCAGCCGCCGATCTTCTTGTAAAGCTGGGCGTCTGGCACCACCTGCTGGAAGAGGTGTGCCACCTCCGGCGGGAGCTTCTGGGTGTTTTCCGTGGCGAGGTACCCGCCGGGAGCCAGCGCCTTGTGGAACATCCTGAAGACCTCGACCCGCTCCTTGTACGCGTCCCAGATCTTGATCCTGCTGCGTCCCGAGGCGTAGCCGATCATGTGGTCGGCGGCATGTTCCAGCGTCGGCTGGTCCCGCATGAAAAAGGTGAAGGCCATGTGAACTCCTGGTTTGGTTGATAATGAGCAGATCGGTAGCCGTTTGCATTTGCTGAAACTCTTTAATGGGGGATACGCATTAAATTGGCCTCACCTGAATAAAGAGAGCCCCGTTTCCGCGGAAACGGGGCTCTCTTTTTCACTGCGGGGCACGGTTTTGTGCCTCGGTTCTTACCTTTGTCTTGCCCTTAGAAGCGCTCGAACTCGGCGTCGTTGTCAAAATCGTTCAGGACGAGGTCGTGCCCCACCGCCTTCCTGGTCTGCACCTTGACCGGCTGCTTGGCCGCCTTCGCCTCACTCTTCGCCGCGGACTTGGTGAGCGGCCTCGAAGCCTGGACGTGCTGCACGTGGGAGCCGTCGACCCTGAAGAACGCTATGGTCGACTGCAGCTGCGCCGACTGGCTGGAGAGCTCCTCCGCGGTGGAGGCCATCTCCTCGCTCGCCGAGGCGTTTTGCTGGATCACCTGGTCCAGCTGCTGGATCGCCTTGTTGATCTGCTGCGCCCCGGTGTCCTGCTCCTTGCTGGAGGCGTTGATCTCCTGCACCAGCTCCGCCGTCTTCTGGATGTCCGGGAGGATCCCGGCGAGCATCTCGCCGGCCCGCTCGGCCACCTCGACGCTAGAGACCGAGAGCTCCGAGATCTCGCCCGCCGCTACCTGGCTCCTCTCGGCGAGCTTTCTCACCTCGCTTGCCACCACCGCGAAACCTTTGCCGTGCTCGCCTGCGCGCGCGGCCTCGATCGCCGCGTTCAGGGCCAGCATGTTGGTCTGCCGCGCGATCTCCTCGATGATCGAGATCTTGCCTGCGATGTCCTTCATCGCCTGCACCGTCTCGGCCACCGCCTTGCCCCCTTCCTGCGCGTCGGCAGCCGACTTCACCGCGATCTTCTCGGTCTGCATGGCGTTATCCGCGTTCTGCCTGATGTTCGCCGACATCTCCTCCATCGAGGAGGAGGCCTCTTCGGCCGCCGCCGCCTGCTGGGACGCCCCTTCCGACATCGACTGGGCGTTGGCGGAGAGCTGCACGCTGCCGCTTGCCACGTTGTCGGCCGCCTGCTTCACCTCGGTCACCACATCGGTGATCTTTCCGACCATGGCCGACAGCGCCTGGATCAACTCGTCCTGAGCGCTCCGCTCCTTGAGGCTCACAATCAGGTTCCCGCGGGAGACCTCCTTGGCTGCGTCGGTGATCTTGTTGATCGCCTCGATCAGCACGTTCAGGTTGTTTTTGATCAGGTTGTACTGACCCTTGTACTCGGCGGTTATCATCGGGGGCATGTCCCCCTTGGCGATCCTGTCCACGTGGTCCGCCGTCACCATGAGCGGGTTCACGATGTTGGTCACCGTGTCGTTCACGCCGACCACCAGCTTGTTCCACCCCCCGACGAAGAGCGAGGCGTCGGCCCGCTTGTCCAGCTCACCGTCCGCCGCGGCCTTGATGATGATGTCGGTCTGCTCCAGGAGCTCGTTCATCATCTTCACCACCGCGTTCAGGTTCTCCTTGATGATGTTGTACTGACCCTTGTACTCGGTCACGATCGCCGGCGGGATCTCCCCCTTCGCCACCTTGTCCACGTAATCGGCCGTAACCATCAGCGGGTTTACGATGTTGGCGACGGTATCGTTGACGCCCGTTACCAGCTTGTTCCACCCCCCCACGAAAAGGGAGGCGTTGGCGCGCTTGTCGAGTTCCCCGTCCGCCGCTGCCCTGATGATGATGTCGGTCTGCTCCAGCAGGTCGTTCATCATCTTCACCACGGCGTTCAGGTTCTCCTTGATGATGTTGTACTGTCCCTTGTACTCGGTCACGATGGCCGGCGGGATCACCCCCTTTGCCACCTGGTCCACGTAGTCGGCCGTCACCATGAGCGGGTTCACTATGTTGGCGACGATGTTGTTCACCCCGACGACGAGCTCCTTCCAGCCGCCAATGAAAAGCTCCGGGTTCGCCCGCTCGTCGAGCCTCCCCTCCGCCGCGGCCTCGACCACCTTGTCCGCCTCGGAGAGCAGGTTGTTCATGATGTCGATGCAGTTGTTGAGGTTCAGCTTGATCTCGTTGAAGTCGCCGCTGTAGCTGTCTGTGATCCTCGGGGGGATGTCCCCCTTGGAGATGCGGTCCACGTACTCTGCCGCAACGTTCAGCGGCCCTATCACCGCGTCCAGGGTGTCGTTCACCCCCTGCACGATCTTCCGGAAGTCACCCTGGTGCTTCCCTGCATCGGCGCGGGTGGCGAGCCTTCCCTCGACGGCCGCCTGCGAGAGGAGCGCCGCATCGGCGACAAGCGCGGCCACGGCGTCGATGCAGACGTTCAGGTTGTTCTTGATCTCGTTGAAGTCGCCGTTGTAGCTGTCCGTGATCCTCGGCGGGATGTCCCCCTTGGAGATCCGGTCCACGTACTCCGCCGCCACGTTCAGCGGCCCTATCACCGCGTCCAGGGTGTCGTTCACCCCCTGCACGATCTTTCGGAAGTCACCCTGGTGCTTCCCTGCGTCGGCGCGGGTGGCGAGCTTTCCGGCCACGGCCGCCTCGGAGAGGAGGTTCGCGTCGGCGATCAGCGCCTTCAGGTTCGCCCGCACCTGCTCTATGGTGTCGTTGATGAAGGCCTTTTTCCCAGGGAACTGCTCCAGCGGCGCCTCGAAGTTGCCGCGCCCGAACTCGCCGATGCAGGCCATCGCCTTCTTCTTCACCGCGATGTGGCCGTTCACCATGTTGTTCACCCCGGCCGCCATCTCCCGGTACACCCCCTGGTAGTTCCCGGCGGCGATCTGCACGTCGATGTCACCCAGGTCGTGCTGCGCCGACATGTTGTTCATGTCCGCGATCAGCGCGTTCAGCGTCTCCACGCACTGGTTCACGTTGTTCTTGATCTCGTTGAAGTCGCCGTTGTAGCTGTCCGTGATCATCGGGGGGATGTCCCCCTTGGAGATGCGGTCCACGTACTCGGCCGCGACGTTCAGGGGCCCGATCACCGCGTCGAGGGTATCGTTCACCCCGGTGACGATCCTGGCGAACTCCCCCTGGTGCTTCCCTGCGTCGGCGCGGGTGGCGAGCTTTCCGGCCACGGCCGCCTCCGAGAGCATGGCGGCATCGGCCACGAGCGCCTTGATGGACTCGACCATGGCGTGCATGGCCGCCATGACGCTGTCCCCCTTCTTCCCGGCGAGGTCGATTGCGACCGACATGTCCCCCTTGGCTACCCGGGTCGCCACCTCGCTCACCTCCTTGGGATCGGCTCCCAGCTGACCCTGCACCAGGCGGGTGATGAAGTACCCGAGGGCCACGGCGAGGAGCACCCCGGCGGCGATCATGGCCGTCATTATGGTGATGGCCCCCTTTGCCAGCGCGCTGTTGCCTTCGGAGGTGAGCTTCGCCTGGGCGAGTTTCGCTTCGACCAGGGCGTCGATCGCCGCCTGCTCTTCCTTTGCCGCCTTGGCGCCGTCGCCGACCATGAGGGCATGCGCCTCCTGGGTCCGGTTCGCCCTGGCAAGTTGCGCCATCTCGTCCAGGAACGGGGCGTAGGCGGAGCTCGCCCGCTTGAACTCGGCGAAGAGTTTGCGCCCGTCTTCGGTCATGATGGTCTTCTCGAACTCGGCGGTGTTCTTGTTGATCACCTCGCGCAGCTGGACGATGCGGTCGCCGTAGCTCTTGCGCTCCGCGGCGTCGGTTGCGGCAACCATGTCACGGATGTTGATGCGGATCCTCTGGAAGGAGGTGGAGATATCCTGCAGCTGGGAAATGGGGATGGTTATCTTTTGGTACAGCTTCGTGTCAGCTTCTTCTATCGACCTCAGCTTCGTGATGCCGATAAAGCCGATGACGGCGGCTATGAGTGCGACCGCTGCGAAACCCGTCATCAGTTTTGCGCCAAGCTTCAAGTTGTGAAACCACTTCATGACTCCCCCCTGTGTCCGTGTGATCCTGCTTTAGATAGATGCATGGCTCGCCAGGCCATGAGTGCTGACTTAGCTGATCTATCGGCACGAATCCCACTGACTGTAGGAGAAATCGTATACAGCAAATCTTTTTCTGAAGGAGTGAGCAATTCAGGCACTTAAGTAGCAGCCGCTGTTTTGACAGTATCCGGCGGGTCTGTCGAGTCGCTAAGAGATAACCACCGGACCCTGATTCGCCATCAGCCGCCAATCTTCTTGTAAAGCTGTGCGTCTGGCACCACCTGCTGGAAGAGGTGTGCCACCTCCGGCGGGAGCTTCTGGGTGTTTTCCGTGGCGAGGTACCCACCGGGGGCGAGCGCCTTGTGGAACATCCTGAAGACCTCTACCCGCTCCTTGTACTGGAAATGGAGCATGACGTTCTTGCAGACCACGAGGCAGTAGTCGTTTCCGACCGGCTTCAAGGAGAGGAGGTCGTGGTACTGGAAGGTCACCCGGTCGCGCAGAAGCTGCACCACCCGGTGCTGCCCCTGCTTTTCCGCCGGCTCGAAGTACTTGGAGAAGAGCTGGGCCGGGGTGCGCTGCAGTTCCTCGTAGGGGTAGGTTGCGGCCTTGACCACGTCGCCGAAGTTGTTGTCGCTGTCGTAGTCCGTGGCGTCGATGCGGAGGTTCTTGAACCCGAAGGAGTTCATCTTCTCCGCGAAGATCATCGCGATGGTGTAGGTTTCCTGCCCTAGCGCGCACCCCGCGTCCCAGATCTTGATCCTGCTGCGTCCCGAGGCGTAGCCGATCATGTGGTCGGCGGCATGTTCCAGCGTCGGCTGGTCCCGCATAAAAAAGGTGAAGGCCATGTGAACTCCTGGTTTGGTTGATAATGAGCAGATCGGTAGCCGCTTGCATTTGCTGAAACTCTTTAATGGGGGATACGCATTAAATTGGCCTCACCTGAAGAAAGAGAGCCCCGTTTCCGCGGAAACGGGGCTCTCTTTCTCGCTGCGGGGCACGGCTACTCGTGCCTCGGTTCTTACCTTTGCCTTGCCCTTAGAAACGCTCGAAATCGGAGTCGTTGTCGACGTCGTTCAGGACGAGGTCGTGCCCTATCGCCTTCCTGGTCTGCACCTTGACCGGCTGCTTGGCCGCCTTCGCCTCACTCTTCGCCGCGGACTTGGTGAGCGGCCTCGAAGCCTGGACGTGCTGCACGTGGGAGCCGTCGACCCTGAAGAACGCTATGGTCGACTGCAGCTGCGCCGACTGGCTGGAGAGCTCCTCCGCGGTGGAGGCCATCTCCTCGCTCGCCGAGGCGTTTTGCTGGATAACCTGGTCCAGCTGCTGGATCGCCTTGTTGATCTGCTGCGCCCCGGTGTCCTGCTCCTTGCTGGAGGCGTTGATCTCCTGCACCAGCTCCGCCGTCTTCTGGATGTCCGGGAGGATCCCGGCGAGCATCTCGCCGGCCCGCTCGGCCACCTCGACGCTGGAGACCGAGAGCTCCGAGATCTCGCCCGCCGCTACCTGGCTCCTCTCGGCGAGCTTTCTCACCTCGCTTGCCACGACCGCGAACCCCTTGCCGTGCTCGCCTGCGCGCGCGGCCTCGATCGCCGCGTTCAGGGCCAGCATGTTGGTCTGCCGCGCGATCTCCTCGATGATCGAGATCTTGCCTGCGATGTCCTTCATCGCCTGCACCGTCTCTGCCACCGCTTTTCCCCCTTCCTGCGCGTCGGCGGCCGACTTCACCGCGATCTTCTCGGTCTGCATGGCGTTGTCGGCGTTCTGCCTGATGTTCGCCGACATCTCCTCCATCGAGGAGGAGGCCTCTTCGGCCGCCGCCGCCTGCTGGGACGCCCCTTCCGACATCGACTGGGCGTTGGCGGAGAGCTGCACGCTGCCGCTTGCCACGTTGTCGGCCGCCTGCTTCACTTCGCTCACCACCTCGGTGATCTTTCCGACCATGGCCGACAGCGCCTGGATCAGCTCGTCCTGCGCGCTGCGCTCCTTGAGGCTCACCATCAGGTTCCCCTGGGAGACCTCCTTGGCGGCGTCGGTGATCTTGTTGATCGCCTCGATAAGCACGTTCAGGTTGTTCTTGATCAGGTTGTACTGGCCCTTGGACTCGGCGGTTATGGCCGGGGGCATGTCCCCCTTGGCGATGCGGTCCACGTAGTCGGCCATCATCATCAGCGGGTTCACGATATTGGTGACGATGTTGTTCACGCCCGTCACCACTTCCTTCCACTCGCCGATGAAGTGCCCGGCGTCGGCGCGCTCGTCGAGCCTCCCCTCAGCCGCGGCCAGCGTCACCTTGTTTATCTCGACTATCAGGTTGCTCATGATGTCGATGCAGTTGTTGAGGTTCAGCTTGATCTCGTTGAAGTCGCCGTTGTAGTTGTCGGTGATCTTCGGGGGGATGTCCCCCTTGGAGATGCGGTCCACGTACTCCGCCGCCACGTTCAGGGGGCCTATTACCGCGTCGAGCGTGTCGTTTACCCCCTGCATGATCTTTCTGAAATCCCCCTGGTGGCGGGAGGCGTCAGCGCGGGTGGCGAGCTTTCCTTCCACCGCGGCATGGGAGAGCGCGTTTGCGTCTTCCACGAGTGCCGATACCGCGTCGATGCAGACGTTCAGGTTGTTCTTGATCTCGTTGAAGTCGCCGTTGTAGTTGTCCGTGATCTTGGGAGGCACGTCCCCTTTGGAGATCCGGTCCATGTACTCCGCCGCCACGTTCAGGGGCCCGATCACCGCGTCCAGCGTGTCGTTGACCCCGGCGACCACCTTCTGGAAATCGCCCCTGTGCTTGCTTGCGTCGGCGCGGGAGGCGAGCTTTCCGGCAACGGCTGCATCGGCCAGCATGGAGGCGTCAGCAACAAGCGCCTTAACGGAATCGACCATATTCTGCATGGCCGCCATGACGCTGTCGTCCCTCTTTCCGGCCAGATCTATGGTGACCGTCATGTCGCCGGCCGCGACCCGGTTGGCGACCTCGCTCACCTCCATGGGATCGGCTCCGAGCTGCCCCTGCACCATGCGGGTGATGAAGAGCCCGAGCCCTACTGCCAAGAGCACGCCGACTGCGATCAGGATCGACATGATCTTCGTCGCGGTAGCCGCAAGCGCCGTGTTCGACTCGTTTGTCAGTTTCGCCTGCTTCAGCTTGGCATCCACCAGCTTCTCGATGGCGGTTTGCTCGTTTCGGGAAGCGGCGGCCCCATCCCCACGCATGAGCGCCAGCGCTTCCTTGTCCTGCCCTGCCTGTGAAAGCTGGACGATGCGGTCCATGATCGGGCCGTAGGCGTTTCGTGACTGCTTGAACTCGTCGAAAAGCTTCCGCCCCTCGTCGGTCAGTATGGTTTTTTCGAACTCCCCGGCCGCCTTGTCGATCTCCTCCCTAAGGTCGGTGATCCGCTTTATCTTGTCCTGCTCATCCTGAGGGCTCGTCGCCATGATGAGGTCCCTCAAGTTGACCCTCATCCGCTGGAAGGCGGTGGAGACGTCCTGCAGTTGGGTTATCGGTACGGTGATCTTCTGGTACATGGTGACATCTGCGTCTTCGATCTTGTTCATCTCCCTGATGCCGAAATACCCGATGATCGCCGCGATGACGGCGACGGATATGAAGCCAGCGATCAGCTTGGTGCCGAGCTTCAAATCATAAAACCACTTCATGACTACCTCCTAGTGCAAAGTTTTAGATAACAGCCACTCACTACCAGAAGAAGATCGCTACCCGCCCCTGCCATGGATTTTGACGTAACGCATGAATGCTGTCCCCTTTCGTTCAACTCCCGATATGAAAAAGAAAATCCCGCGGCTCATTCAGACTCATCCAGACTCAACATCGAACCTTATCGGAATCTTTTCCCGATTCCTTAACGTACAACCTTCTCAAATAAATTATTTTGATTCAATGAGTTATAGGAATTTATGTTGTCAATTGGCCACAAAAACATGAAGTGTCAGGACAGTCACAGACGCAAAAAGCCCCGTTCTCCTTAAGGGGAACGGGGCTTTTTGATTGCTGCACCAAGGCCCAAGCCTTGGCTGACCCTGTTACTTCTTCGCTTCGTCCTTTTTGGCGGCCGCCATGGCGTCGTTCAGGACCTTCACCCCAGCCTTCGAGGCGGCGATGGAGCCGGTCAGGGACTCGCGGGCGAGGTCGGGGTTGTGGAAGCCGTCGGAGTTCTCAGCGGTCCAGTATTCCCAAAGCGCATGCGCCTCCTCGTGTTTCGCGCGCGCCTCGTCCAAGACGGTCGGGGAAACGCCCGCCCTCTGCGCCGCGGCGTAGGTGTCGATCAGCTGCCCCAGCCAGTACTCGGCCTTGCGCATCTTACCCTTCACGTAGTTCTGCACCGTGTCCAGCTGGTACAGCTTCTTGTCCTTCCCTTCCTTGGGATGGCAGCCAAGGCAGGCCTCCTTGATGTGGTTCTTGGGACGGATCACGCCGTGGGTCGTGAACATCTTGCCGTCTTTGCCTTTTTTCTTCGGCATGTGGCACTGGTGGCACTGCACCCCGGCCTTATCGTGGATGCTGCCGGCGTAGGTCTCGGCCTCGGGGTGCTGGAACTTGATCAGCCGCGCGCCGGTTACGGCATGCTTGAAGTCGAAGAAGTCGAGCTCCTGGTAGTGCTTCAGAAGCTGCAGCGAGTTCTTGAGCGGGAAGTGGTTGGTCCTCAAGTCGTCGTAACCGACCTTCTTCCCGTCGCTCCACTGGGTCCCGGCGTTGCAGTTGTACTCGACGTGGCACTGCGCGCACATCATCCTGGAGTCGGTCTTTTGCATCACGCCGATCTTCCTGAAGTCGCGGAAGTCGATCACATTGAGGTCTGTGGCGCCGTTTTTGGCGAAGATGTTCCCCTTGGGGTCCTTCTGGATCGCCTGGATCAGGGCGTCGCGCACCACGCGGGGCTGGGTCCCGTGCGGGTCGTGACAGTGGACGCAGCCGACCGGGTTGTTGGTGTCCTTGGCGACGTCCACCACGTTGGAGGTGCGGTCCCACTTGGCCCGGGGGTCCTTGTCACCCAAGAACTTCCACTTGAGCAGATGGTCCGAGGTCTTGCACTGGATGCAGGTGGGGTTCCCCGCCATCGCCGTCTCGGGGAGCTTCTTGCCGGTATCGGTCAGCACGTCCCAGGTCTTGCCGGTGGAGGTGACCCCTTTCCACCCCTCCTTGAACTGGAAGCGCCCACCCTGGAAGCGGTCCACCGCGAACTGGTCGATGACCATGAAGGCGTGCCCGCGCGGCTCGTCATGCTCGAAGGTGAAGCCGTGGCCGGCCAGGAGCTTGTCCTGCATCGGGGAGCGGCCGGTGGGGGCCCCCTTCTCCTTCCGGGCCGCCGCCTCGTAGTTGTCCTCGTAGAAGCTGTTGTACTGCTCCTTGTGGCACTTGCCGCAGAGGGCCTGGTCGATCAGCGTCACCGGCTTGTTCTTTTCCGGGTCGTTCATGTGGGCGTCGAGCTTGTCGTGACATTCCTTGCAGGAGAGCTTGGCGTGCTTGGACCCTTCCTTCAACGCCTTCACCTCGTCGTGGCACTCGTAGCACTTCGCCCTGCCGTCGGCGGCGACCTTAGCCGCCGGTTGGGACTTCGCCGCCGTCGTCAGCGCGGGAAGCGAGAAAAATCCCACCGCAACCGCCGCTGCCGCTGTCAAAGCCAGGTTCTTCTTCAGCATGTTTTCTCTCCTCTGTCATGTGTGGTGGTTCTGCAAGATTAAAGTCTGCATAGAATGAAAGCGCTGTATAGATGCATTAAACCGCTGGGAAAGGATTTGACCAAAGTCAAAAGAAGGCAGTTTGTAAGACAATGATGCCTGCAAATATTTACCATAAAACCTGATGTCTTCAAGTGCTGCAACTGATACGACCGTTGCCGCCCCCCTGAGACAATATTACTGTTTATCAACACTGCTTCCGACATACCCATACTGCTTCTGTGACAGTGTGAGCTTTACCTGCTCCAAACCAGACAGTGCCTACACAACTAAAAAAGCCCCCACGCCTTCAACGGCACGGGGGCTTTTCTTCAATCTGTCTTCCTGGTTGCGAGGTTTATGCGGAGCCGGTCAGGGTGACATCCAGGGCTTCGCGGATCCGGCACAGCAAGAGCTCCGGCTTGATCGGCTTGCGCAGGTAATCCTTCGCGGCACCGCCCCCCTTTTGCAGCATGACGTCAGCAGGATACCCGCTCATGAAGATGGTGGGGAGCCCTGGTGCCTGGTCCTGGATCCTTTGGTAGAGCTCCATCCCGCTCATGCGCGGCATGACCAGGTCGGTGAGCAGCAGGTCCACCTTGTCCCCCTGGTCGGCGAAGATCTTCAGCGCCTCCTCTCCCTCCTTGGCGGAGAGCACGCGGTAGCCGTTATGCTGCAGCAAAAGCTGCGTCATGACCCGCACCGTCTCGTCGTCCTCGACCAGCAGCACCGTCTCGTTGCCGGTGGCCCATTGGGGACTGCCGCCGGCGTACCCCTCGGCCGGCAGCTCTTCCGAGAGGGGCAGGTAGATGCTGAAGGTGGTACCGGCACCGGGCTCGCTTTCGAGCCCGATCATGCCGTTGTGCTTTTTGATGATACCGTAGCAGGTGGAAAGCCCGAGCCCGGTCCCGACTCCCATCTCCTTGGTGGTGAAAAAAGGTTCGAAGACCCGGTCCTGCACCTCCCGGCTCATCCCCACCCCGCTGTCGGCCACGGTGATCAGGGCGTGGTTCAGCTGCGACAGCTCGGTCCTGATGGAAAGCCTCCCTCCCGAGGGCATCGCGTCGCGCGCGTTCACCACCAGGTTGAAGAGGACCTGCTCCAGTTGCCCCTTGTCCGAGGAGACGATCAGGGGAACGCTGGAAAGCTCGACGGTCAGTTCGATGTCCTCGGTGATGAGCCGCGCGAGGCTCTTGTGCAGTCCTTCGACAAGGTGGTTCAGGTCGACGGGCATCAGGTGCACTTCCTGCTTGCGGGAAAAGGCGAGCAGGCTGCGGGTCATTTCGGCGGCCCGCTCCACCGAGCCGAGTATCTCGGCCGCCATGGAGGCCACCTCGCTCTCCTGGGAGTTGAACTGGATCAGGGAGGAATAGCCGGCTATTACGGTTAAAAGGTTGTTGAAGTCGTGGGCGATGCCGCCGGCCAGGGTGCCTATCGCCTCCATCTTCTGCGCGTGCCGCAGCTGCTCCTCCAGCTGGGACCGCTCCGTCATGTCCTTGATGAGGCAGGCGACCCGGTCGACACGGTCCCCCTTCTTAAGCGGCGTGTAGGTGATCAGGATGTCCCTGACCCCCTTGGCGGGGAAGTCGTACCGGTTCTCGAAGATCACTTCTTCGCCGGCGAAGCAGGCATCGATGCGCCCCTTGATCTCGGCAAACGCCGCGGGCCCCAAAAGGTCCGGCACCGTCCGCCCGATCAGCTCCTCGTGCCGCACCCGGTGGCACTCCAGGTACGCCCTGTTCGCCAGCATATAGCGGTAGCCGCGGTCGAACACGTAGATCATGTCGCCGGTGCACTCGATAACCGCCCGGTATTCGAGAAGCCTCTGGTCGGCGAGCTTGTAGTCGCTGATGTCGATCAGCTTCAGCACGACCCCCTCGGCCTCTCCCTCGGGACTCAGGTAGGGGACGAGCCTCAAGAGGTACTGCTGCCCGCTCTGCAGGTCCGATACCTCCCGCTCCGGGATGACGGCGCCGCGGGCCACGCTGCGGAGGTCCTCGCCGGCGCTGGGCCAGTCGAGCCTGCGGCAGAGCTCCGGCAAAAGTTCCCCGGTGTCGGCACTGGAGAGTCCCAGAAGCTGCGCGAGGCTCGGGGTCAGGCGCATCGGCCTCAATTCCCGGTCGAAGAAGGCGGTGGCGGTCCAGGCGCAGCCGAGGAAATTCTCCAGGTCGTTGCGGGCCCGTTCCAGTTCCCGGCTCTTTGCCTGCAGCTCGAGCTTCGCGGCTTTAAGCTCCTGCCGCGCGCGCTCCAGGGAGCCATCCGTACCTGCGTGCTGGAAATAGTGCATCGTCCCTCCCGAAAGCAGTTTCAGCTATTGCATGTCATATCAATACCCGTCCACATATCCTCACCCTTCTCGCCGCAGGCGGGAGTGGCTGGGTGGGGGTGCTGCGGTAAAGCGGCGGCGGACGGCCTCAGCCAAAGGCCACGAAGAGCGCGAGGGCTCCGCAGTTGACAAGCGCCGTGACCCTGAAGACCAGGACGAACCGGCGCTTGCGGGTCTTGTGCCTGAACGCCCACTGCGCCAGGGCGGCGCCCGGCCATCCCCCGAGAAGTCCCAAAAGGTGCAGGGTCCTCTCCGCCACCCTGCGGCGCCCCTGCTCCGCCGCCCGCTTGTCCGCAGCATAAGCCGCCGCTGCGGCGGTCCCGGAAGCTAAGTAGACGGCAAGGACAGGCAATGGGAGGGTCCCCTCAGCGGTCAAGGCAACCAAAAGGAAAAGGAAAAAAAGTGAGAAGCGGGGTGCGGGGGTGGAGAGTGACATTACCAGCTTGTCTCGGCAATAGGTTTAGTAATATCCAGGCAAAGACTCGGTGTGAATACGCTTAATTCTTATACAAGAGTGGCGCTTCAGTTTCAAGACTTATTAAATAAAACAGATAATGGTGTCCCCGGGCCGGCAAGGTGTGGTATTTTCAGCAAACATCTCAAGCAGAGTCGGCTGCTCTCCGATACAATAGACAGTGCCGCCTTTGAGACAAAGCGCCCCCTCAGACGGAGACGGAATCCATGAAAGATTCGCGCCGGTTCTACCGTGCCCCATCATCACACAGCGTAGAGGTGCTGATAAGGGACGACTGCCACAAAGGCTGCCTGGAGAACGTCTCCTTGAACGGGGCGCTCTTGCACCTGGACGATCTCTCCCCCTTGGCGGTCGGGGAGGCGTGCGTCCTGCAGTTGCAGGTGGATGACGCGCCGCTTCCTCCCCTGAGGATCGACTGCGAGGTGGTCCACGGCTGCGAGCGGCTGGTCGGGGTAAAGTTCCTGGGGAGTGCGGAAGAGGCAGAGCGGCGGATCCCCTCCTTGATCAAGCTTATGAGCGACACACGGCAAGGGGGGGACGAGTACCTGGAGCGGATCCGGGGCTACCTCGCCGACTACTGCGGGGCGCGCTGACCCGCGCCGCCGGCGCTGCCGGTCCCTGAGGAGCGCGTTATGAACCACCATCGCCGGGGGCGTTGCCCCCAGTTTGTGGCAATTTCCCTCGCCTTCATCGCCCTGCTCCTCGTCCCCTGTCCCGCGCAGGCGCTGGAGAAGGCGACTCTCCAGCTCAAATGGCTGCATCACTTCCAGTTCGCCGGCTACTACGCGGCGCTGGAGAAAGGGTTCTACCGCCGGGCCGGCCTCGACGTCACCATCAAGGAAGGTGGGCCGGCAACCGAGGTGGAGGACGAAGTCCTCTCCGGCCGGGCCGACTTCGGCGTGGGGACCTCGGCGATCCTCTTGCGCCGCGCCCGCGGCGAAGACCTGGTGGTGCTGGGGCAGATCTTCCAGCATTCCGCAGGGGTGCTGATCACCCCCCGCCGCACCGGGATCCACTCCCTCGCCGACATGGCGCGCCGCAGGTTCATGTACTCCAACCAGCACGGCGACATGCTGACGCTTTTGCGGCAAAACGGCGTCGACGAAAAGGAGCTGGTGCAGGTCCCGCACAGCGGCGACCCCCAGGACCTCATCGACGGCAAGGCTGACGTCATGATGGGGTACAGCTTCAACGAGCCCTTCATCCTGGAGCAAAAGGGCGAACCCTACCTGCTTTTCTCCCCCCTTACCTACGGCATCGACTTTTACGGCGACAACTTCTTCACCACCCGCGCCAACATCGACACCAGGCGCGAATTCGTCGAGGCCTTCCGCGAGGCTACGCTGGACGGCTGGCGCTACGCCATGGCCCACAAGGCCGAAGTGGCCGAGCTGATCCTCGCCAAGTACTCCCGCAAAAAAAGCCGCGACTGGCTCATGTTCGAGGCGAACCAGATGGAGTCCCTGATCCAGCCCACGCTGGTGGAGATGGGTTACCAGAACCCCGCGCGCTGGCGCCACATCGGCAAATCGTTCGAGGAACTGGGGATGGTGCCGCGCGGTTTCGACACCACCGGCGTGAGCTTCGACCCGGCCCCGGGGACCGACTACCGTCTCGTGCTCAGGGTACTGCTCGTGTGCGGCGCCGTGATAGTGGTGCTGGTCGTCATCGTGATGAAATTCAGGCAGCTGAACCAGGACCTGAAGGGGGAGGTCGCCGAGCGCAAGGCGGCGGAGGAGGCTTTCAGGGAGAGCGAGGAACGGCTGCGCGTCATCTTCGAGACCTCGCAGGCAGGGATCATCATGGTGGACCCGGAGGGGATCATCCGCTTCGCCAACAAGAGGATGGCCGAGATGTTCGGCTGCACGCACGACGAACTGATCGGCTCCTCCTATTTGAGCCATCTCCACCCCGGGCAGTGCGCCACGGGTAGCGCCCTCATGGAGAAGCTGATCCGCGGCGAGGTGGACCAGGCCTCTACCGAGCGCCGCTACCGGTGCGGGGAAGGCGGGGAGTTCTGGGGCTACCTCTCCGGCAGGAGGCTGGAGACCCCGGACGGGAAGCTCCAGGCGCTGGTCGGGATCATCTCCGACATCACCGACCGCATCAAGGCGGACGAGGCCCGGCAGAAGGCGCTCATGCTGGTGGAGACCCTGCTGGCACATTCCCCGATGGGGATCACCGTTTTCGACGGTGAGAGCGGCGCCTGCATCCTGGTGAACCAGGCCGCCGCCGACATCTCCGGCAACGACAAGGAGGCCCTGCTGGGGCGCAACTTCAGAAACTCGTCCTCCTGGCGCGACGGCGGGCTCATCGCGGTCGCGGAAAGTGTCCTCGCCGACGGCGACGCGCGCCCCTTCGAGGCGCAACTGCCGACCTCCGGGGAAAACGACGTCACGCTGCGCTGCCACCTCTCCCGCTTCGAGGTGGAGGGGAAGCCCCACCTTCTTGTGCTGGGGCAGGACATCACCCAGGAGAGGCGCCTGGAGCTGGAGAACAAGCGGATCGAGGCGCAGATGCTCAACATGCAGAAGCTGGAAAGCCTCGGGGTGCTGGCGGGGGGTATCGCCCACGACTTCAACAACATCCTCACCGGGATCGTGGGGAACATCACCTTCGCCGAGCTCTCCCTCGAACCCCGCCACAAGGCGGCGGCGCCGCTTTCAAAGGCGGAGAAGGCCTGCCAGAGGGCTGCGGAGCTCGCCTCGCAGCTTCTCACCTTCGCCCGGGGGGGACAGCCGATCAAGAAGGCGTTCTCGGTGAAGCCGCTGGTCGGGGAGTCGCTTTCGCTGGTTTTGCGCGGCACCAACGTCAAGGCGGCGATCGACATCCCGGACGACGTCTGCGTCATCGAGGCCGACGAGGGGCAGATAAGCCAGGCCTTCAACAACATCGTCATCAACGCCGTGCACGCCATGCCCGGGGGAGGGACGCTGACCGTCGCCGGGGAGGATACCGTGATGGAAATCGGCAACCCCTTCGGCCTCGCGCCCGGCCCGTATCTGCGGATCAGCTTCAGCGACCAGGGGTGCGGCATCCGCGAGGAGGACCTGGAAAGGATCTTCGATCCCTACTTCACCACCAAGACCAGCGGCACCGGCCTGGGGCTTGCTTCGACCCACTCCATCGTCGCCAGGCACGGCGGCATCGTCCTCGTGGACTCGGTCCTGGAAAAGGGGACCACCTTCACCATCTACCTCCCCTCCACCGGGCACTGCGTGGCCGCGGAGGAGGGGCAGGACCACGCCGGCCGCGCTCATGGCGGTGGAGAAAGCGTGGTGGTCATGGACGACGAGGAGATGATCAGGGAGCTTACCCGGGACATGCTCGCCGCGCTGGGCTACCGGGTCGAGGTCTGCGGCGACGGCGCGGAGGCGGTCGAGCTCTACCGCGCCGGTTGCGCGCGGGGGGAGCGCTACTCCGCGGTGATCATGGACCTCACCGTCCCGGGAGGGATGGGGGGGAAGGAGGCGGCGCAGCAGATCCTCGCGCTCGACCCCACGGCGCGGCTCATCGTTTCCAGCGGTTACTCCAACGATCCCGTAATGTCCGAGTACCGCAGCTGCGGCTTCTGCGCCACCCTGGTGAAGCCTTACACAGCCAGGGAGATAGGGAGGGTGCTGTCGGAGGCGATTGACGGCTAACTGCAGAGGCAATTGACGATTGACAATGGACAATTGACAACTATAAGTTCGGCATTCCACGCATAACTTTGCCATGAAGCGCTGCACGAGGACTCGCGTCCCCCCCTTTGCGAAGGGGGGACAGGGGGGATTTGCCTCTTGCGTAGACGACTTCCGGGCAGCTACTCCTCCGCTGCCGGGGCGCCCAGAAGGGCCGAGAGCCTCGGGATCTCCGCGGCGTGCACCACGGCCAGCACCTCGTCGCCTGCCTGCAGCACCAGGTCGCCGCGCGGCACCAGGAGCTTTCCCCCCCTGATCACCGCGGCGATGACGCTCTGCGCCGGGAGTTCCATCTCCCTGATCGCCTTTGCCGCCACCGCCGACTTCGGATGCACCTTCTCCTCCACCAGCGAATACTCCCCCTTGGTCAGCTTCAAGAGGGTCATCATCTCACCCAGCGACATCTCCTCGGCCACCAGGTGGGAGAGGATGTCGGCCTGGTTCAAGGCCACGTCGACGCCGAGCTTCGGGGTGAACATCCAGAGGTTCTTCGGGTGGTTCACCCGGGCGATCACGCGCGGCACCCGGAATTCCGAGCGGCAAAGCCCCGCCACAACCAGGTTGGTCTCGTCGGCGCCGGTGACAGCCGCCACCACGTCCGCCTCCCTCACCCCCGCCGACTCCAAGAGCCTCGGATCGGTACCGCTTCCATAAAACACCGCCTCCTCCCCCAAATCCCGCTTGAGCGCGGGGATACTCTCCCCCCTCTGCTCGACGAGGCGCACATGCTTCCCTCCTTTTTGCAGCAGCCGAGCCAGATGCTCCCCCACCTTGCCGCCTCCCACTATGATGACGAACATGTATTCCTCCTATTGCAGGCCGAGCAGCTCCTTGAGCCTCCCCGAGCCGGAAGAGTGCAGCGCCAGGTGCAACAGGTCTCCGGCGCGGAACTCGCTTCCCGGGGTCGGTATCAGGGTCCGCCCCTGCCGGGTCAGCGCCACCACCTGGATCTCGCCCGGAACGCTCAGCTCGCGCACGCTCCTTCCCGCCAGAAGCTGCGGCAACTCAACCTCCACGAGCTCCACCTCGCCGCTTCCCAGGCTCTTCACCGTCTGCAGGGGCGAGTAGCAGAGGAGCTCGGAGAGCCGGTTCACCCCCCAGGTGACGTGGGAGATGGTGGTGAGCCCCAGGCGCCGGTACACCTCCTCGTTGCCGGGATCGAAGAGCCGCGCCGCGACCCGGGGGACCCGGAACAGGATGCGGGCCACCCGGGCGGTCACCACGTTCACCTCGTCGCTCGAGGTGACCGCCGCCAGCGCGTCCGCCTGCTCGATCCCCGCCTGCAAAAGGACCTCCCGGTCGAACCCCACCCCTGTCACAGTCCTCCCGCCAAAGGTGGGGGAAAGCCGCCCGAAGGCACCAGGGTCCCGGTCCACCACGGCAACCTCCACGCCCCGGGCCGAAAGCGCCTCGGCAAGCCCAGCCCCCAATCTCCCGCAGCCGATCACGACGATCTTCATGTCACACCTCCCGCAGGCTCCCCGCTGCTATCTCTTCTCTGAAGAGGCGCCCAAGGCGCCCTTTTTCTGTTCCCGTCCCCGCAGCCACGCCTTGCGCCCCTCCTCGGCCAGCAAAAGGAGCAGCGGGAAACAGAGGGTGATCCCCCAGAACCTCCCCGGCAGCGCCCCCACCTCGAACACAGGCTGCAGCGGCGGCAGGTAGATCAAGAGCAGGCAAAGCGCGAGCTCGAAGACGATCCCCGCCAGGAGGAAGCGGTTGCTGAAAAAGCCGACCGAGAAGACCGAGACCCGGTCCGTGCGGCAGGCAAACGCGTTGCCGACCTGGGCACAGACGACACCGGCGAAGAATATGGTGGTGGCCAGCACGTACACGGTGCCATCGGCCGACAAAAGCCGCTCCCGGTAAGGGAGGAGGTCCGGGCGCGGCAGATGCAGAAGCTCTTCATAGCCGTAGCTCAGGTAGAGGAGGAAGAACCCGGCGAGGCAGAAGAGCGCCTGCATGCTCCCCAGCCAGAGGAAGGCCCGCCCCAGGAGTTTTTTGTTGATGAGCCGCTCCTTGCGGGGGCGCGGGGGGCGCTCCATGATCCCCTGTTCCGGCGGCTCGGTCCCCAGGGCGAGCGCCGGCAGCATGTCCGTGCCGAGATCGATGGCGAGGACCTGCATCACGGTCAAGGGGAGCGGCAGGTTCAGCATGATCTGCAGTATGAAGGGCCAGGCCTCCGGGACGTTGCTGGTAAGGATGTAGGTGACGAACTTCCTGATGTTGGCGTAGACCGCGCGCCCCTCCTCGACCGCGTTCACGATCGAGGCGAAGTTGTCGTCGACGAGCACCATATCGGCGGCCTCCTTGGCGACGTCGGTGCCGGCGAGCCCCATGGCGATCCCGATGTCCGCCTTCTTGAGCGCCGGCGCGTCGTTCACCCCGTCGCCGGTCACCGCCACCACCTCCCCCGCAGCCTGGAGCGCCTGCACCACCCTGAGCTTGTGCTCGGGCGCCACGCGGGCGAAGATCACCTCGCCTTCAAGCGCCGCGGCAAGCGCCCCGTCATCCATTGCGTCCAGTTCCCCCCCGCTCACCAGGCGGCACTTTCTCTCCTCGCTCATCACCCCGATGCGCCGCGCCACGCTCTCCGCGGTGAGGCCGTAGTCCCCGGTCATCATGATGATGCGGATCCCGGCTTCGTGGCACTTCTTCACCGCGGAAGCGACCTGCGGCCTGGGAGGGTCGTGCATCGCCACGAGCCCCAGGAAGAGGAGTTCTTGTTCCACCAGTTGCGCCGCATAGTCGGTGACCCCTTCAGGAAGCCGCCGCTCCGCCACGGCCAGCACCCGGTAGCCGCGGCGGGCGAAGGAGTCGAGCGCCTCGGAAAGCCGTTGCTTCAGCCCGGCGTCAAGCGCTACGGGGTCGCCGTCGCTCAAGGCCGCACGGCAAAGTGCCGCCACCTCGGCAGGAGCCCCCTTGACGAAGACCGTTTCCCCCTCCCCCTCCCGGTGCACGGTCGCCATTCTCTTTCTCTGCGCATCGAAAGGGATCTCGCGCAGGCGCGGCAGGCGGGCCGACTCCGCTTCGAGGTCGACACCTCCCTTTCTAGCCGCAACCTTCAGGGCGGCCTCGGTCGGGTCCCCGACCACGGTCCATGCCGAACCCTCGACGGCGGGCGCTACCACGCGGGCGTCGTTGCAAAGCCCGGCGGCGACGAGCAGGCGGCGCATCGCTCCGCGTGCCGGCCTCTCCACGAAACCGTCCCCAGCGACTATCTCGCCTGTCGGGGCGTATCCCGCTCCGGTGACGGTATAGGCCCCTGCCGGAAGCCAGATCTCGCGCACCGTCATCTCGTTCTGGGTAAGGGTGCCGGTCTTGTCGGTGCAGATCACCGTGCAGCAGCCGAGTGCCTCCACCGAGGAAAGCCGCTTCACCAGCGCGTTCCTTTTGGCCATCCTCTGCACCGCCATGGCGAGCGAAAGGGTCACCGTCGGCAAGAGCCCCTCCGGGACGAAGGCGACCACCATCCCCACGGCGAAGATGAAGCCGGCGTGGATCTCGCGTTTCAGGATCATAACGGAGAGGAGGAAGAAGACGACGCCGATGGCGAGCGCCAGGAAGGAGATCAGGCGGGTCATCCGGTTGATTTCCTGCTGCAGGGGAGAGGGGGTGTCTGCGGTGGCCGAGGTGAGGCGCGCGATCCCGCCGAACTCGGTGTGCATGCCGGTGGCGAAGACTACGCCGCGGCCGGTGCCGGAGACAACGCTGGTCCCGGCGAAGACGAGGTTCGGGGACTCGTTTCTGGAAATGGACTCGTCCGGCACGGGGTCGGCCGTCTTTCGCGCCGGGTGCGACTCGCCGGAGAGGGTCGACTGGTCCACCCTCAGGTCCCATTCCTCGACGAGCCTGAGATCCGCCGAGCAGCGGTCACCCTGGGAGAGGAGCACCAGGTCCCCGGGGACCAGTTCCTCGGCCGGGACCAGCCGCTCCTCCCCGTCGCGCAGGACGGTCACCTGGGCCGGCAGGAGTCTCTTCAGCGCCTCCACCGCCTTCTCGGCGCGGGACTCCTGCCAGAAGGAGAAGACCGCGTTGATCACCACCACCGCCCAGATCGCCCAGCCGAGTTCCGGCATCCCGCCGACGAACGCCATGGCGCCGCCGGCCCAGAGAAGGAGCGCCATCAGGTGGGTGAAGTTGTCCAGAAGCCTCAGGTAGAGCGACCTTCCGGGAGGGACGCTGATGGCGTTTGTGCCGTAGCGCAAAAGACGCGCCGCGGCCTTCCCAGAGCTGAGACCCTTTGGATCCGAGTCGAGCGTCCGGTACAGTTCGGGGAGGCGCAGCCGATGCCAGAGGAAATCCTCCTGTGGCTGGGGATCTGCCTGCTTCATGGGACTGTCCCGGCCGACGGCGAAAGCGCCCCGTCCGCGCAGTGCAAGAAATGGCTGCCCTAGAGGCAGCATCCACAAGGACCCAACTACTGTAATAGGAATTAAAAGGGAGTCAAACGCGCTTTAATGGGTCGGGGAACGGCACAAACACCGAAGTCAAAACCTCTCACGCGGAAAAGGCAAAAAAGACACGGATTGTGCGGATCAACCTTTAGGATTTCCGTCTTGCAGGCGTTATCCGTGAAGTTTCCGTTTGATCCGCGTGATCCGCGTGAATGCCTTTGACTCTAAAACAAAAGCGATCTCCAACCCTATTGCTTCAGGGGCAGCGTGAAGCTGAACACCGAGCCCTTTCCCTGCGTGCTCTTCACCTCCAGCGTGCCGCCGTGGGCCTGCACGATGTGCTTCACGATGGAGAGCCCGAGCCCGGTCCCACCGTTGTCGCGGCTTCTCGCCTCGTCCACCCGGTAGAAGCGCTCGAAGAGGCGCGGCAGGTCCTTTTCCGGAATCCCGATCCCAGAGTCCCGCACCGAAACCCGCACAAGGTCCCCTTCCTGCGCCGTCTCCACGCTTACCGAGCTCCCGGCCTCGCTGTACTTGATGGCGTTGTCCAAAAGGTTGATCAGCACCTGCTCCAGGCGGCCGCGGTCCGCCTGTACGGTCAACCCAGCCTCCCCCGCCGGCTGCTCCAGTTCGACCCCCTTTTCCTCCCCGCGCTGCCCCACCAAAAGGAGCGCCTGCCGGATCGCATCGTCGAGCGCCACGGGTTTCAGCTGCATCCCCATCTCACCGGACTCAAGCTCAGAGAGGGTGAGAAGGTCGCGGACCAGGCCGGAGAGTCGGTCGGCGTGGTTCTGGATGATCTGCAGGAAGCGCTCGGCCCGCTGCGGGTCGGCCGCCAGCGCCCCGGAGAGAAGCGTCTCGGCGTACCCCTTGATCACCGTAACCGGCGTTCTCAACTCGTGCGAGACGTTCGCCACGAAGTCGCGGCGGATCTTCTCCACCCTCTTGAAGGCGGTGATGTCGTGGAACACCGCCACCGCCCCCTGCAGCCTCGCCCCCTCTTTCAAGGGGACCCAGTGCACCAGCACCGTCTTCCCCCCGGCAAGTGCTATCTCCTGGTGCCGCTCCTGCCGCTCCGAGAGTGCCTCCCGGCAGGCGGCGTAAAGGTCTGGGTGGCGGGTGATCTCCAGAAGCGGCCTTCCCTGCACCTGCGCGCTAGTGGCGAACATGGCGCAAAAGGCGGGGTTCACCAGGGTCACCACGGCGTCCGGGTCGGTGACCATCACCCCTTCCCCCATGCCGTTCAGGATCGCGTCCAGCTGGTTCTTTTCCGAGGAGATCAATTCCAGCTGCTGCTCGATCCGGCCGGACATCTCGTTCAGTACCTGGGCCAGTTCGCCCATTTCGTCCTGGCTCTGCACGGTGATCCGCGCGCCGAACTCCCCGCGCCCGATGCGATGGGCTCCGGTGGCAAGCCTCCTCAGGTTCCTGGAGTTGAGGTTGGAGAGGAAGTAGGACAAAAGGAGCGAGGCGAGGACCGCGACGGCGAGGGCGGCGCCGAGACTTCTCCTCAGGCGCTCCTTGGCCTGCTCCAGCTCCGAGAGCGGAAGCGCCAGCCGGACCACCCCCTGGTTCCCGAAGGAAGCGGCGACGTAGAGCATGTCGGTGTGCAGCGTCGCGGAGTAGCGGATGGCGCTCCCGATCCCCTCCTTGAGCGCCTGCCGCACCTCGGGACGGCCGCCGTGGTTTTCCAGCTTTTCCCATTCGCCCGGGGTCAGGTCCGAGTCCGCGACGACGACGCCGTCTCCGGCTATGACCGTCACCCGCGACCGAATCGCCTTCGACAGCGCCCTCGTCAAAGCCGGCGCGTCCTGTTTCAGGTCCCGGATCTCCTTTTGCGCCATGAGCGAAGCGATGCGGGCCTCGTCCTCCAGATGCTGCCGGGTCCCCTGGGTCATCGAGGTCTCCTGGCTCGCGGCGAGGTAGAGGTAGAGCCCCGCCCCCAAGAGGAGCACGAGCAGCAGGTAGGAGCCCATCAGCTTCCAGCGAAAGCCCCCCTTCATGACTCCTCCAGCTTGTAGCCGAAGCCGCGGACCGTCTTGATCAGCTCCCCCGCGGCACCAAGCTTCGTACGCAGGCGGGTCATGTGCGTGTCCACGGTGCGCGTGTCGCCGAGATAGCTGTACCCCCAAACATTCTGCAAAAGGAGCTCCCGGCTCTGCACTCGCCCGATGCGCTCCGCCAGGTTCATCAGGAGCTTGAATTCAGTAGAGGTGAGCTGCACCTCCTCCCCGGCCACCCGCACCAGGTGGCGCTCCACGTCGATTAAGAGGGTCCCCAGCGTGATGGTGGCCCCTTCGGCAGCGGGAAGCTTGCGCCTCAAGACGGCCCGCACCCTCAGCATCAGCTCGCGGGTGGAAAAAGGTTTCACCACGTAGTCGTCGGCCCCCATCTCGAACCCTACCACGCGGTCGATCTCCTCCCCTTTCGCGGTGAGCATGATGACCGGGATCCCCGCTGTATGCTCGGCCCTCTTCAGGGTGCGGCAGACCTCGGTCCCCATCATCCCCGGCAGCATCAGGTCCAAAAGTATCAGGTCCGGCTTGCTGCGGCGCGCCTCGGCAAGCCCGGTGGCGCCGTCATGCGCCACGAGGCAGGAATATCCCTCCTGCTCCAGGTGGAACACCACCAGTTCGGCAAGGTCCTTCTCGTCCTCTATCACCAGTACGGTCGGCATTGAAACGTCCTTTCGTCAGCGACTTCCGTCGCCAGGCACTTTAAAAGGGGGATTTACAGGATTTGCAGCCCCTATGCAAAGCTGAGGCTATTACATTGCCAAGCCGAGGCTATTACCTTTCCCCTTTGCTAGGGCGCCCCCATTACGACCCCCCCTTTGCGACAGGCCTGCGCGCCGTAGCGCTTCGGTCTGCGAAGGTGCGAGGGGGGACAGGGGGGATTTGCTCCTTGTTGCCACATTCGAAATCTCTCTCCCAGGATCGAAAACCGTCTCCAATATTTCTTTCGTTACCACCGGAAGATTATTTCTAACTGGCCTGAATGTATTGCTTTGTTGGCGAATAGGCAAGCTGAAAAGCGCCGTATTACCTTATGCGCGCCTGCAAGCTATGTGGGCTCAGTTCAGCGAGGTGTGGCAAGAGTTTTGGAGAGCGCGCGGCAAAGGGAAAGAATCGCCGACACCATAAGCGCTATCGAGCCGATCTTGCTGGCAAAACGGGACGATTTACCGTATATTCCCAAAACTTTTCTTTTAATGATGATCCTTCCCTCATCGTGGAGCGACTGCATGGAAGTAGCGATACGGATCATACTGCTCTCGGGCAAGTCGGCGCTGGATCTGGCGCTTTACACCCTGTTGCCGGTCCTTGTGGTCATGATGGCCATGATGAAGCTCGCGGAGGCGCGGGGTCTCCTCGCCCTGGTCGCCAGGTGGCTTCGCCCCGTGCTCAAGATCTTCGGCGTCCCCGGTGCCGGGGCGTTCGCCATGCTGCAGCTCCTTTTGGTGAGCTTCGCCGCGCCGGTCGCCACCTTCTCGGTGATGGAGAAGGACGGGACCACCCGGCGCGCCATCGCGGCCACGCTGGCCATGGTGCTCACCATGTCCCAGGCGAACGTGGTTTTCCCCATGGTCGCCGCGGGACTCGACCTTGCGACCATCATGATGACCTCGCTCGTGGGTGGACTCGCGGCGGCGGCGCTCACATATTACCTTCTCACCCGTTCGCTGGGAAACGAGGGAGGGGAGCATGAAGACCACGGCGTCCCGGCCGCTGCCGGCAAGAAAAGCACCGCCCTGAACCTGATGATCGTCGGCGGCCAGGAGGCGGTACAGGTCATCATCGGCGCCATCCCCATGTTGATCCTGGCCATCTTCCTGGTGAACGCGTTGAAAGAGATAGGCGCCATAGCGCTTTTGGAAGCGGCGCTGCGCCCCTTTTTCGCCCTGATCGGCTTCCCCGCGGTGGCAGTACTCCCCTTGGCCACGAAATACCTGGCGGGAGGGACCGCCATGATGGGGGTGACCCTCAACCTGGTGAAAGAAGGGGCCATCACCGTCGCCGAATTGAACCGGATGGCGGGTTTTCTCACCAACCCCTGTGACATCGTCGGCGTCGCCGTCCTCGCTTCCGCCGGCACCCGCTGCAGTTCCGTGGTCCGTCCCGCCGTCATCGGCGCCCTCTTCGGGATCCTGCTGCGCGGCGTGCTGCATCTCCTTATCTTCTAGATCCCGGGGCGGCATCTTGCCGCTTCGTTTCCCCCTCCCCATGCCGCCTCTGGCGAGTCCAGGGCAAAGGGGCCTCGCCCCTTCCAGCCTTGACTGGGCCACAAAGACCGTTACATTCTAATAATATTTTAACCCTGCCATCCTTCATGCAGTGTCCGCGTAGCACCCGTCGGCAACAGCGCGCCATATGCCAGGGGGCGTCTTTTCCTTTATGCCCCTTTCGTTCTGTGCTAGGCTGACCAGTATTCGGCTGCAAATTTAAAGCGTTACCGAGGTCACCCGTGTGAAAATCGATTCTGGGAACCCTGGCCACCTCCGCCATGGTGGCACTGGGAAGCATCGGCACCAAAACCCCGGCAGCAGGCGATCCGGCGCCCCCTTTCGAGGCGCCTTCCACCGTGGGCCAGATCAGGCTCACCGACTTTCAGGGGAAGAAGCACGTGGTCCTCGCCTTTTATTTCGCCGACTTCACCCCCGGCTGAACCACCGAAGTACAGGCTTTTCAGGACGGGATCGGCCGTTTTGAAGAGCTGGGCGCCCAGGTCCTGGGCGTGAGCAGTGACGACCTCGAAACGCACGCGCAGTTTGCCAGGGAGCATGGGCTCTCATTCCCGCTGGTCTCCGACCGGGGGGGAGCGGTGCAGAAGCTGTATGCGCCGGGGAGGGTGACCTTTCTGATCGACAAGAAAGGAGAGATCCGCCAGGTCCAGGCCGGGCAGCCCGACATCCCCCGCTTGCTGGAGGAACTGGAGAGGCTTTGACCTGAAACCGAAAGGCGGTGCTTTGATTTTGGTTTTGTAAGTGCTTTCGATTCTGGTTTCAACTGGAGGAGATCATGCCGCCAAACACTTCCCCCGATGCCGTCGTGGTCGGTTCCGGTCCCAACGGCCTCGCCGCCGCAATCACCCTGGCGCGCGCCGGACTCTCAGTCACCGTCTTCGAGGAATACCCCACCATCGGCGGCGGAACCAGGACCGAGGAACTCACCCTCCCCGGCTTCTGGCACGACGTCTGCTCCGCCGTCCACCCTCTGGGCGTCGCCTCACCCTTCTTTTTATCGCTCCCCCTCCACGAACACGGGCTGGAATGGATCTACCCGGAGGTTCAGCTGGCGCATCCCCTCCCGGACGGGACCTCCGCCCTTCTCTACCGCTCCCTCGACAAGACCGCGGAACTCCTGGGTAGCGACGGCAGAGCCTACCTGCGGCTCATGTCCCCGCTGGTCAGGCAGTGGACGGAGCTTGCGCCGGACCTCCTGGCGCCGCTGCATTACCCGCAGCACCCGCTTGAGATGCTCCTCTTCGGCCTGCGCGGTCTCATACCGGCAAAGCGGATGAGCGAAGAATGCTTCAAGGAGCCCGCAGCGCGTGCCCTTTTCGCCGGGATGTCGGCGCACTCCTTCCTGCCGCTTACCGAGCCTTTATCCTCCGCGTTCGGCCTCATACTCGGCGCACTGGGGCACGTCGCCGGGTGGCCGGTGGCGAAGGGTGGCTCCCGCATGGTGTCCGCGGCCCTTGCCTCCTATTTCCGCTCTCTCGGAGGGGAGATCGTGACCGACGCCTGGATCGCCTCGCTGAACGACCTCCCCAAGTCCCGTCTCACCATGCTCGACCTGGCGCCGCGGCAGCTGCTTAAGATCGACGCCCCATGGCCTGAGCGGTACCGGCGCAAACTGGAGACCTTCCGCTACGGCCCCGGCGTCTTCAAGATCGACTGGGCTCTGGACGCTCCCATACCTTGGGCCTCGGAAGGGTGCCGCCTGGCGGCTACCGTGCATGTGGTGGGGACCCCGGAAGAACTTTCCCGCGCCGAGCGCGAAGTCTCGGAAGGAACGCATCCGCAGCACCCCTTCGTATTGCTCGCCCAGCCGACGCTTTTCGACCCCGGCCGGGCCCCATCGGGAAAGCACGTGGGGTGGGCCTACTGCCATGTCCCCCACGGCTCCACCGTCGACATGACCGAGCGCATTGAAGCGCAGGTTGAGCGCTTCGCACCCGGCTTCCGCAGCCTCGTGCTGGCCCGCCATACTTTCAACTGCATGGAGCTTGAGCGCTACAACCGCAACTTGATCGGAGGGGACATAAGCGGCGGGGTACAGGACCTGCGCCAGTTCCTGGCGAGACCGATGCTCTTCTCGCCGTACCGGACGCCGCTCAAGGGGCACTACCTCTGCTCTTCGAGCACCCCGCCGGGCGGAGGGGTCCACGGCATGTGCGGCTACCATGCCGCAACACTCGCCCTGGAGGACCTCAAGACAGCGCGGGGATAAAGAAGTCCTGAAGCTGGAGTTTGCGCGCACGAACGGAGCCTTGGCGCCTGAACCGGCTGATGGGAGAAGGAGACGGTGCTATGTCAAAGACGGAAGAGATAACGGTCAACTGTTACGCCGGCTACAAGGCCGACGAGAGGCCCACTTCGTTTGAACGAGGCGGGACCGTCCACGCGGTGGCCGAGGTACTGGACCGCTGGTACGACCAGGACGGCAACTACTTCAAGGTACGGGCCGAGGATTCAAAGGAGTACCTGCTGCGGCACGACCTGGACCAGGACCGCTGGGAACTGGTAACGGACAAGGAAGAAAGCCGGGATCAGCCTTAGCCCCCGGCCCCGGTCCATTTGAAGCTGAGCTCACGCAGGCGCCTTCTGGCTTCGAGGTCGTAGGCCTGCTCCGCGACACGCGACTCCCTGCCCTGATCGAAATAGACCCCGCTGACCCCTTTCAGATCCTCGGTGAGCACCAGGCGCTCCACGTGAGCCGCCCCTTCCTCCACCGTGGTGCGCGCGGCACCGAACCACTCCCGCACCATGTTGGTGTCCATGAGCGAGGCGGGGTGCAGGACGTTGGCCGTCACCCCGGTCCCGGCCAGTTCTTCAGCCAGGTCCATGGTGAACATGATCAGGGCCTGCTTACTCTGGGCGTAAGCGCGCATGCCGTCGTACTCCTTTTCCAGCATCACGTCGTGGAAATCTATGTCCCTTTGCGCCACCGAAGCGACGTTAACGATGCGCGCCTCTCCCGCCTCCGTTGCCGTGCGGCGCAAAAGCGGCAGGAGCCTGCGGGTGAGAAGGAACGGCGCTAGGTAGTTGACGGCGAAGCAGAGCTCGAAGCCGTCGGAGCTTACCTGGCGGTGCGAAGGGTCGGGGCCGGCGCCGGCGCCGGCGTTGTTGATCAAGACATCCAGCCGGGAACACCTCTTCAACACCAAGGCGGCAAGGGCGTCTACCTCGTCCAGCGAGGAGAGGTCCGCATTGTAGTAGTAGAGGCGGTCGTTGCCGGTCGCCTTGTGTATCTTCGCCTGCACCATCCGCCCCTTGTCCCGATCCCTGCCGTGCAAAAGCAGCGTCGCCCCCTTCCCCGCCAGATCGGTTGCGACCTTTTCCCCCAGACCGTCGGTGGCGCCGGTTACCATGAAAACCATGTCTTTTATCTCTCGCATGCTACCTCCAAAGGCGGCCAAGAATAGTGATGACAGCCCGGCTCCATCACCTGATGGAGTATAGCGCCGGAATGAAAAAACGCCCACGGCCGGCATGCGAAGCGCACGGCCATGGGCGTCCTTTTGCAGCGGCAAAGGAAAGCTCTTACCCTTTAGACATCTCCGAGAATGCCGCCTTTGCCCCCTCGCTGATCTCTTCCGGGGTGAGGTCCCTGGTGTGAGTCGCGAGCATCCAGTTGTAACCGAACGGGTCCAGCAGCGACCCGGCGCGGTCCCCCCAGAACATTTCCTGCACCTCCATTTCGACCGAGGCTCCCGCTTCCACTGCCCGCCTGAAAGCGGCATCCACGTTCTCTACGTAGATGTAGAAGCTGACCGGAGAGCCCCCCATGCTTTCCGCACTCTTACAATTTTGCTGCGGGAATTCGTCCCCCATCATGATGATGGAGTCGCCCACCTGCAGCTCCGCATGCATTATCCCGTTTCCGTCCGGGCCAGGCATGGCGTACCTTTCCTTGGCGCCGAACGCGTTTTTGTAGAACTCGATCGCCTTGCGGCAATCCTTGAACATGAACATCGGTGTTACGCTATGATAACCTTCCGGAATGGGTCTTACCATGACAAACCTCCTGTTTCTTGACGGTTTTGCCTCATGCCACCATTCAAGGATAGGTCTTACGACGTGACGATGTCAAGGGAGGCATCAGAGATAGATTAAATTATTTTAAATTTTCAAGTTGACATCTCGACATTTGATTTTATACTGGGTCCCTCAGCGCCGGCATCGATGACCGCCGAACAAACAGCTAAACGAGCCCAAGGCAGTAAGGAGCAGATCATGACAAAATGCCCGGAATGTGAAGGTAAGAAGGTAGTTGCATGTGCCAAATGCGACGGAAAAGGGAACAAGTACTTCGTGCCCGTGCTCGACATATGGGAATACGACTGCGATTGCTACGGAAGCGGCGTGGTGACCTGCTCCGTGTGCAACGGGCTGGGTTACGTTACCCACAATGAGATGGTACTCCCCCACTCGCCTCGCGTTGATCTGAGCTACTTATCTCACTGAATCCCGTCGGGTCCTCGAGGATCTGTTTTACATACCAAAGCCCCTGCTTCCTTCATGGAATGGGGGCTTTGCTTATACCGTTTCTGTCCGGATAGCAGTGGTATCATTGTATTTCGCGCCTGTTCCAGTAAAATTAGTCGGCAACAAACTCCCCAGGCAGCAGCCGTGACCACAGGGAAAAACGCATGCCGATGCCCCCACCCCCAGCCGACACCCCACCTTCTGAAACCCTTTGGGCGAAGACCGTTCATGTTTTGCCGTACCTGGTCATGGCCCTTTCCTTTCTCATGACCTTCTTCTTCTGGCGCCAGTACGATCATTCCCTGAACGTCAGGTCCCAGGTCGTGTTCAAGGACCGGGCCGACGAGATCATGGCCAAGTTCTTCACCAGGATGACGGATGACGAACAGATCCTCAGGGGAGCGGCGGGGCTCTTCAACGCCAGCGAGAACGTGACGCGCGACGAGTGGCGGCGCTATGCCCTGTCGCTTTCGCTTGATAAGCACTTCCCCGGCTTCCAGGGATTGGGCTTTACCGAAGTGGTACATCCAAAGGACCTGGAGCGCCATATCCAGCGGGTAAGGGGAGAAGGGTTTCCTGATTACAGGTTGTGGCCGGAGGGAAAGCGGCGGGAATACACAGCCATCATCTACCTTGAGCCCTTCGACTGGCGCAATCAGCGTGCCTTCGGCTACGACATGTTCTCCGATCCGTTACGGCGAGAGGCGATGTCGAAAGCCCGCGACCTGGGAGAGGCAGTGACCACCGGTCCGGTGACGCTGGTGCAGGAAACGAAGGCGGACAAGCAGACCGGGGTGCTGATGTACATCCCCGTGTACCAGCGGGGCCTCCCCTTGGAGACGGTAGAGGAGCGGCGGAGCGCGGTGCAGGGTTATGCATTCAGCCCCATCAGGATCAAAAACTTTCTCTCAGCGACCTTCCCCAAGATGCCGAATGACATAGGCTTCAGGATATACATCGACAAGGAGCCGACACCTGCGCGGCTACTCTATGACTCCGTCGCCGACTCCAACATGGAGCTGCCGGAAAGCTACCGGGGCGAACTGCAGACTACCCGGTCTTTTCAAAGGTTCGGCCAGAACTGGCTGTTAACCTTCCAGTCGCTGCCGCAGTTTGCGCAAGAGCAGAGAAAAAGCCAGTCAAGGGGCTACCTGATCGTCGGCATCACCGTCAGCATCCTTTTGTCGGTGATCGCTTTCATGCTCCGTTCCGCCCATGCCGGCGCCATTGCCGCAGCGCAGGCGCTTAAGGAAAGCCGGGAACTGTATCGCAGGATCTCGGAGGACAGCCCGGCGTATATCGCCACCTTCCTTCCCGACGGCGCGCTCACCTATGTTAACCCCGCCCTGGCAAACGACCTGCGCCAGCCCCAGGAAGAGCTTGTCGGCAGAAGCTTTTTCGAATTTATCCTCCCCGAATACCAGGGGCCGGTCCGGCAGGGACTGAACACTCTTTCGCCACAACACCCGACCCAGACCATGGAACAGGCGCTTAAAGGCCCCAACGATGCGGTGATCTGGCATGAATGGACCCATCGCGCGGTGTTCGACGAGCACGGGGGGATAGCCGAGTTTCAGGCGGTGGGGCAGAACATAACCGAGAGGAAGAAAGCGGCCGAAGAGCGCGCCCGCCTGGAACAGCAGATGCTGCACACGCAGAAAATGGAAAGCCTGGGAGTTTTGGCCGGCGGCGTGGCGCATGATTTCAACAACATCCTGATGGCCATCATAGGGAACGTGGACCTGTCGCTGATGAAGATAGAGGAGGCCTCCCCCATCACGGCGAACCTGCGCAACATCGAGAAGGCAGCGATGAGGGCGGCGGACCTTGCCAAGCAGATGCTTGCCTATTCCGGCAAGGGGAGGTTCGTCATAGAAAAGGTGGACCTGAACCGGCTGATCGAGAAGCTGCACCCGATCCTCGAGCCGTCGCTGCCGGACAACGCCGTCCTTACGCTGAAGCTCCACAAACCGCTCCCGGTGGTCGAAGCCGACGCCAACCAGATGCGGCAGATACTGATGAACCTGTTCATGAATTCAGTGGAGGCGCTGGGCGAGAACGGCGGCGAGATAACCATCCGCACCGATGACCGCGAGTTGGACCGGGAAAGCCTGAAGGATCTGCTGTTGGGAGAAGACATGGCCGAAGGGCGCTACGTGGTGCTGGAGGTTGCGGACACCGGCTGCGGCATGGAAAAGGAGGTACTCGACAAGGTCTTCGACCCCTTCTTCACCACCAAGTTCACCGGCCGGGGGTTGGGTCTTGCCGCGGCCCTGGGCATAGCCAGGGGTCACAAGGGGGGGATAAGGATAACGAGCGAGCCCGGCAAAGGAAGCGTCTTCCAGGTGCTGCTCCCCACCTCCGAGGCGCCCCCACAGGAGGCTTCGGTCCCGGAGAGGATCGAGGATGGCTGGAGCGGCGCGGGAAACATCCTGCTGGTCGACGACGAGGAGGTGGTAAGGACCATCGGCTCCGAGCTCCTGAAAGAGCTCGGCTTCACCACGGTTCTTGCCGAGAGCGGCGCCGAAGCGATAGAGATCTTCAAGGGGAACCGGGACCTCCGCGCCGTGATCCTGGACCTGACCATGCCGGGGATGGACGGCGAGGAATGCTTCCGGGAACTGCGGCGGATCGATCCGGAGGCGAAGGTGATCGTGTCCAGCGGGTTCAGCGAACAAGACGTGGTGCAGAAATTTCCCGGCAAAGAGCTCGCAGGGTACATCCAGAAGCCGTACACCCTCAAGGCGCTGAAGGAAGTGATGCGGAAGGTGTAGCATCCGCCCCCAGGGCGTCAGTCCCGCCAGCGAACCGGCTTTGTGGCCGAAGGCAATCCGGCCACAAAGCTCGTTCTTTTTTACTTTTTGGTATCGTCAAGCGTCAACTGCTTGAAGGGCCACCCCTGCATCCCGTCTTCCAGGATGAAAAGGCGCTTTTCTTCGATCCCCTTCCCTTTCAGATGGTCGTAGGTGTTTTTCGCGCCACCGCCGCCACGGGGGCAGACGATGACTATGTCTTCCCGCCCGGCGGTAAGCTGGGGCAGCACTGCATCGAGCTTCTTCTTGTCCTCGGCGCTTTTCACCGGGTAGGCGTTTGTTTCCAGCGAGTTCTTGAAGTGGTGTTTCCGGAACTCCTCGGGAACCTGGATGTCGACGATCTTCACCGGTTTGCTGCCCTCCAGCCACGTTTTAAAAACGGTGGGCTCCACGTAGTTGTAACTCGCAGCTATGGCCGTCGACACAAGTGCCAATGACAAAGCAGGGTAAATCAGCAGTCTTTTCATACTCTCTCCTCAAGTTTATTTGCAGCGTGCAGCGCAGCCCAACATAGACCACGCTCTATCCGCTTGCTCACCCCAACAAAAATAGATAAGGCTCTGGAAATATATTGAGCTTGCGCAATGAGGTCAAGTTCATATTATCGATACTTTATCTGCATTTTATCGGTTTTATTAATACCTAGATTTGTTCAGGAGAGATTTTCAGAGCTACCAGGAGTCGGCCGAGTTTTCTGCCCTCTGAGCTTGCATTGCGTGTACGGCGATGTATGCTCAACGGGTCTTTTAAATTAGCGATGTTTAATTCAACCCCAGAATCCTACGCTTCGCTATTGCGAAGGAAGGAGGTGCACGTGAGTCAAGGAATCTTACGGAACTACAGGAATGTCCCACCTACGAAATTTCACTCGTTCAACCAGAAGGTGGCAACTGCTCTGGCTGACAAAACCAGGATTCCGGATTCGACTTGGGCAGCGAACCCGTCGTTGCTCCAATCGTATCTCGCCGTATCGGCGAAGCACGATGCCGTCTATCATGAGTCCATGTTGGGCAGTAAGCTGGTGATCGCGGAACGCGAAGTCCTCCAGTCACAGCTTGTGATTTACCTTGACGAGATCGCCCTTATCCTGGAAATGGCCGCGGTGCACACTCCCGATATCCTTATCGCATCGGGGTTCGAATCCGTCAAAGACAGGAGGTTGCACAACAGGGGCAGGGCGGTTCCGGCAACTCCCGAAGCCCCTAACGCAACGCCAGCGGAACATGGTGAAGGTGGGGACGGTACAGCAACCTGATCCCTCTTCGATTGCGACAAGTAACACGCTTTTAGATGACAAAAAAGCCGGGGCGCTGTCAGGCGCCCCGGCTTTCCTTTTTCCCAATTTCCCCTCTGGAATCGGCCATCCCTTGTGCCGTAGGTGTTGCCGCCCCACCCTTTTCCCGCCTCACGTGGACTACAAGTCCTGACACGAGTCGCACAACTTGTCGATCGCGACATACAAGCGGCAAACTGCGAGTTGTAACTTATCAACTGCGATCTGTAAGCTGTAAACCGCGATAGATTAAATACAAGGAGCGATTTACAACTTGTAAACCGTAGTTTATTAAATGTGAATCGCAATTTGTAACTTATCGATCGCGATTTGGAAGTTATGAATTGCGATTGAAAACTTACCAACTGCAATATACAAGTTGTAGCTCGCGATTTATAAATTGTTGATCGCGGTTTAGAAGTTGTCGATCGCAGGTTACAAGTTGTAGATCGTGATTTAGAAGTTACAGACAGCGATTTGGAAGTTATCGGCCGTTTCGGGTGATAAGGGCCGTTTCCTGCGCCTTTGCCCTACTCATTCCGGCATCCAGAAGGGGCCCTCTTTCCCCAGTTTCTTTAGCGACGCTACCAATTGGCTGGCGTGCTCGTGGATACGGGAGAGATAATCAGGCTGCAGGCGACTCGTGCAAAGGGGGCCACTGAAGACTTCCGCCCAGGTGGACAAGGGCATGATGGAGTCAGCCGAATCTGGATTGTAAAGCGCCCAATTCTTCACATGATCTTCCGACCGGAAGAGGTTCATGCGGCTTCAACCCGCGCCCCAGCTCACTGCTCCCGTCAAGACCTTCGCAAAGGGGAGATTCATGTGTCCGACGGCGGTAGGGGGATCAACCTCGAGGATCTCGTCGTCACGCATGCGGATGCGGATCGGGTCCCCGCAATCGAGGCATCTGGTTTCGATGTGGATCTCTTTACGAGGGAAAAGCCAGCGCACGGCCAGCACTTCGAGCCCTCACTGGCCGTACCATTTCTGTTCCCCTTCGATGGTCACGAGGTATTGGGTCGGCAGGTTGGAGAAAGGGGCCCAGGACTCGACGTAGTCCGTGTCTTTGGCAAACCAGCAGCCGATGGAAGATTCCGCGGCCTGGTGCTGCGCCTGTCTGGCTTCTTCAGGTGACACTCCGAGAATTGCAGCGAGCTCCGTATAATGAGGAGCCCGTCCGCTCTTCATGAAATGCTCCAAGACAGCAGTGTATGCTCGTTGCACCAATGTAGCGTCCATGCTGTTTCCTCCCATGTGTCGGTGAATGATGGCAGAACGGATCAGTCCACGTGTCTGTGCCAACCGAAGCCTTGGCGAGGTTATGAGTTTATCACAATGCGAGGGCGCCGCTTGAGTGTGGGTGTAGAAGAACGCGGAGAGCGTCCGATGGAGGTCCAGAGAGATCAGTAGAGGGGGCAATCTTTCGTCTGTTATCGCTTTTTGAAGCAGCTACGTGTGGGCCCGTCCGCCCAGGTTTTTCGGGCGGCAGGTCGGCGTCCATGAGGCATGGCTGGCAACTCTGGCTGACAACTAGAGCACCAAAGGGGTCAGAGCTTGAATTTGCCCCTACCGAGTTCATGAAGGATCTCGCGCATAATGAGCTGCAATTCTGAGTTCGACATCAGCAATTTTTCCAACTTGGTACTAACCTTTGAGACCCCCGAATAGCTTAACTCAAAGAGCACCAAAGGGGTCAGAGCTTGAATTTGCCCCTACCGAGTTCACAAAGGATCTCGCGCACAATGAGCTGCAATTCTGAGTTCGACATCAGCAATTTTTCCAACTTGGTACTAACCTTTGAGACCCCCGAATAGCTTAACTCAAAGTAGCCACCGATTTCGGACAATCTGGCGCCGGAATAACGGTGGCAAAGGTGGATCGCAACCTGCCTGGCCAGCTGTGGCGCCAAACCTTTCTCATCCACTTTGGAAATTATATTCTCGATGCCATATCGATGGTGAAGTGCTTTGACTGCCGGTAGATCTGCCCTTGCACGCTCATTATCTACATAATCAGCCATTATCTCTTCAATGAAGTCGGGACTTCCCAAGACTGCACAGGCGACGGCACCAGCCAACGGGGAAACGTACTCCTTCCCAAGCAGGTCCTCAACAAACTCACGGTATCGGTTGGCGGCTTCACTGCTTTGGCAAAGAAGGCCACGGATGAATCTGCAGGTAAGCCAAGCGGGCTCAGGAATTTTGCCGATATAGGCGAGGTAGCTCGACCACTGATAGGTTGCCGGCTCCTTTGTCATACCAGCACGGACAGGGTTGAGATGCATATACCGCGACAACTCTAGAGCATACTGATCAGCTTCAACGAGGATGGCTTTAAACCTGCCTTGGAAGAGATGCCCTGCCCTTTTGCGTTTAACATTGAAGTAGGTGGTGTAGGACCCATTTAGAAGGTGCAGGATCTGTGAGAGATTAGCATGGGGAGTTTCGAGAAGAAGATGGTAGTGGTTAGTCATGAGGCAATAACCGTGAATGACTGCGCCATGCCGATCTACAGTGGAAGCCAAGTATTCCAAAAATTTGAGGCGGTCCCGTGCACTTTTGAAAATGTCGCACTTCTCATCACCTCGAGAGGTAACGTGGTAGAAAGCTCCAGGAAAGTCGATACGGAGTGGTCTTGCCATGGCCAGCCTCCTCTATATGAGGAGTTATACATTTATCCACGGCAAATTCAAGCTCTGACCCCTCTGCCCCCTTGGTTGCAATCGCGATATTGGTTGAACACAGTCGAGGTGGATGCAAAACCAGTAAGTAACGTCTCAAGCTCTCTCCAGAATGGCGGAAAATCCATCATGATCATTCATCCTTCCTCTGCGGTAACGGTGCGGAAGTTGACGGAGCGGATCGTCCCGTTCGAACTGCCTTGGTACCTTTGTTGCTGAAATATCACTAAGTTGAACCTGCCCCCTCTCCCCCTTTTACTGGTTAAATTCATCAATCCAGTATCGCAAGGCTCACTGTGCAGTTATAATGGGAAGATGCTGTTTGAGAATTTCAGCAAGTGACTCAATGTACTTGTTCTGATGCCCGTTGCCAGGGAATGGTAGAGTATACGTTTCTGTGTGTATTCCGGATTTGTCGATCGCCTCCAGTACCTGCGCTTCAATTCTCTTCAGTACAGTAACAACCACGACCGGCTGCATCTGCTTGATACGTTCGGACAAGTGAGGAATGCTAGAGTGGAGCAACTGTTCTCTATCGATACATGGTAGCTTGTTTACTGAGGTCTTTGTCAGGTCGTCTAAATAACAGCCACAATCCTTAAAGTATTCAAGAAAATGTCCAGTGCTGTCGAATTTGAGTCCGAACGCGTTCTCAAATGCCCTCCTTGTGTGGCGCGTCATACCACTACCCGTATAGAAGAATTTGCAGCTTGATGGTGGTGATTCAGCAACCAGCAGAATCCTCACATTTGATGGCAGATACGCTCTCCGTATTTCTTCATTACTCATTTTCTTTTCCAGCTGACGAGATATCTTCTGGCTGATAAGACCCGGTGCATCTTCATGGTGTGTCTCTGAGGTGGCCTGTGTCATCGGGACATCGCCTCCTTAAAGTGCATGAATGAAAAGTAGAGTAAGGTAGGGAAGAAGTGAGGGTTGGTTACGCAACTTTTATACTATCCGCTTCCTTTGAAACCGCAAGCCTTGAGGCCATACAATTCAAGCGGCATTGACCCTTGAATTGCCTCCCTGACAAAATCATAATTTCTGCATCATCCTCAGCAGACCAAGGGCCGTCATTCCCGTGTCCTTGTAATACCAGTTCCGTGCCTAAGCCTGGGGGTCAGGTCTTGTTTCTTGATTTTGCCGAGCAGCCTAAACAAACTAATTCAAGAATAAAGACCTGACCCCCAGGCCCCGGAAAGTCGATACGGAGTGGTCTTGCCATGGCCAGCCTCCTCTATATGAGAAGTTATACATTTATCCACGGCAAATTCAAGCTCTGACCCCTCTGCCCCCGGAATTTTGCCGATATAGGCGAGGTAGCTCGACCACTGATAGGTTGCCGGCTCCTTTGTCATACCAGCACGGACAGGGTTGAGATGCATATACCGCGACAACTCTAGAGCATACTGATCAGCTTCAACGAGGATGGCTTTAAACCTGCCTTGGAAGAGATGCCCTGCCCTTTTGCGTTTAACATTGAAGTAGGTGGTGTAGGACCCATTTAGAAGGTGCAGGATCTGTGAGAGATTAGCATGGGGAGTTTCGAGAAGAAGATGATAGTGGTTCGTCATGAGGCAATAACCGTGAATGACTGCGCCATGCCGATCTACAGTGGAAGCCAAGTATTCCAAAAATTTGAGGCGGTCCCGTGCACTTTTGAAAATGTCGCACTTCTCATCACCTCGTGAGGTAACGTGGTAGAAAGCTCCAGGAAAGTCGATACGGAGTGGTCTTGCCATGGCCAGCCTCCTCTATATGAGGAGTTATACATTTATCCACGGCAAATTCAAGCTCTGACCCCTCTGCCCCTCTGACCCCTCTGCCCCTTTGGTAGAAAGCTCCAGGAAAGTCGATACGGAGTGGTCGTGCCATGGCCAGCCTCCTCTATATGAGGAGTTATACATTTATCCACGACAAATTCAAGCTCTGACCCCTCTGCCCCTCAAAAAGCGTCAGGTGACAAAGCAAAAAGGCTCCGGCTGGCTCTGGCGAGCCAACCGAAGCCTTGGCAAACGTTGGTGGAAGCGGTCGTCCATCGCTTTCAAGCGCTAAACGCCTATCTTACAACAATAATCCTGGGAAGCCCAAAGATACTCTCAAGCCCCCCCACAGGACGCATCAAGATTTAGCCTTGCCTCTTGCTCTTTTCTTTTTAGGTGGATCTTCGACTTCTACAAATCTTGCTATTTCTGCTGGTGGAACAACGATATCACGGAGGCCCATCTTTGCAAGGGTGTCCGTAATGTATTGAGAGACAATAGGACTGATCTGGGAAAATGGCAAAGCCCAGAATCTGATGTCCTCAACAACGGCAACTTCTGTGTCATTAGAAGGAGTAACCGAAAATAGACCTTCGAACATACATTCACAGAAAAAAGCGACTTCTTCCGTATCTTTGAGTTTACCTACAACCTTCATACCTAACCGCAGAGTATATTTATCTCCAGGCTTAAGTGTTTTTATATCAGAAGGTGCATGCAACTCATTGGTGATCTGAAGATCACCACCCGAATCAGGTTCGAGTTCAAGAACTCTCTCCGCGTTGCAACTCCGCAACGTGTAACTAACTAGTGAGACATCCGGGCCGAGATGTTTTTTGCCGTCCATTCGTCTCCTCCAGAAGAAAAAGTAAAGGGCATAGATTTCTGTTCACTATGGTAATGATTGTGGGTATGGCTATGGTGTTCAATAACCGTATTGTTTGTGTTGGTAAGGTATGTTTCGATTGACTTCGAAACAAGTTCATTCAAAGAAATTTTTTCCGTAAAGGCCCTTATAGAAGCTTTACGATGCAGCTCTGATTTGACTCTCACGTTAAAAGAACCCTTAAACGGATGATCTGGCTCTTTTCCAATCTCTTTACATGTTTCTATATAGTCATTGACTGCTGATATAAATTCGTTTTTCAATTCTTTGATGTTATCTGCTTCATATGTGATAACATCATTGATGAAAAGAATTTTCCCGAACAGGCAATTATCCTTAACACTAATTTGAATTGACCCTGAATACCCTTGATATTCAAAAATATCGTTCATCATAGAAATCCTCCATCCTCAAGGCCGGTGATAATTAGATCTATAACATACTCCTTCAGTATGTTACCAGGGTGAGGTTTGTGCACTGTAATTAATACCTTTTTTGCCTTGTGATAAAATTTTCGGCGTGAGCCGTCCCCTTTCAACAATTCAAACTCGAAATGTTGCAGTAGAGAAGTAGCCTCAGACCACGTGAAATCTTTCGGCTTGGCTTTCAGCCGCTTTAGGAGTTTTTCATATCTTGACATGAAGGACCTTTCGGGGACGGAGTGTCATTATTACACCATAATACAACTTTTTTGCAACTGAATTATAGTTGCTACCTCACATCCTTGAACCTGAACGCTGTAAGTATCTATAATTACAACACCTGATCGCCACTACCATAGGTTTTTCCCAAAGACTTCCCCGTGCTGCGAAGAGTGACCTTGCCGCAGACTTGAATCATTGCATAATGCGCAAGTTGGTCTGGAGTAGCTCTGACAAGCTTGTTAAAAAAGCCCAAAGTGCATGTATTTTTTTGAATGCCATGTTTAGTCAAATCATTCTATCCATTTCTAAAATCTTCGAGAGATTCTAATAGCTCCACCAGATCTGGAGCTATCTCGTCTTTATGCATAGCTTCGATAATACGCGAATCAGTAAGAGATATGCCCAACAGCGACTGTATTTGATCACGCAGCATTCTTAGCACCTCCTTCCCGGGGAGAAGAACCAGCCTAAGGGATAAATCATTCCACTTGGGTGTGAACCGGGCGATGGTTTCAAGAGTAATATCTGCCTGATCTTTACCGTTAGCGCGTAGGAAGACGTTTCGGCGTGCAATAATCTGTGATTGGATTTCATCCTTCAGCGGATCTGTCAGCTTTTGTAACAACTCATAGGTATCTGGTAGCGAAGGAATTTCTTCACCATCACGCGCGACACGCTCAAGCACTGCTCGTTTGATGGCACGATCAAGTGCCGAAGGAACAAGTAGATAGTTCTCAATTTCCTTGTACTGGTGCACATGTGCAAGACTGAGATGTTGTGATAGACAAGACTTTACCTTTTCGATTTCTTCATCACAAAAGTAATCTCGGTCATAAACAGCTCCGATTATCAATGGGGCACCAAGCGCATCAGCAATCCCAGCGGCGAGGGTTGTTATCCTAGACCAAGATCCAAAACCTCCTGATTCTAACGGAGTGATACCCACTCCAGCGCTCAATTCCAAAAGGCCAAGTTTTCGGGCAAACCTGCGTAGCAGGCGAAAGTCATCTGTCCCTTCAAGAAATAGAACATGTCTATTGCGAGCAAGAGCTGTTAGCGTGATGTTCTGGACCGACCCGACTGCTTCCAAGGCACGTTGTACTCCGGTCACGTCTCGGAGTCGCTCGCCTGATCTTTTGTTTTTGTCTATGAACACAAGCTCACTAGGGTCAGCCTCTGCCATAATCTCGGTTGAGTGTGTTGCCAACAAGACATCAGGCCCTGCATCTCTTAACACAGCCAATAGCTGGCGTTGAATATCAGGATGGAGATAAACTTCAGGCTCATCAACTACAACCAACGACGTTCCCCTTGCACGAGACAGATGTGTCAAAAGTTGACACCATATCTGGAAGCCAAAGCCCACCCAATAGAGTTCTCTGGTCATTCTATCTTCAATGCAAAACATACTCAATTCGCCGACCATTTTGTCGCCGATTTCAGGCGGATTTATAGTCATTCCTGGCCATGTCGCGCTAACAAGACCGGCGAATGCATCAAAGTCCTCTGGAAAATAATGCCAATAGTTTCTAAAATGTCTTGAAGCGCGATGAGTGGAAAGCCCGCTTACAATCGTACTTTTCTCGCGCAGTTGCTCTCTATGTTCAACGGGCCCAAGAACAGGCACCACAGTTAAAGTTATGGGAAACTTTCTCTTGAATATTGAAACAGATGTTATTGGGTATCCTTGCGCATCAGGAACGAGGAAACAACCACCATCTTTTGGAAAGACTAGGTGAAGTTTGTTTCCGTTGCTCAGTTTGAAAGTAACTTGTGAATCATCTAGTGAATAATCTGTATGAACATTTTCCAAGGATATTGGCAAGCTATCTTCAGGGACATTATAGGCTAACCTCCGGCCGGACTCGAAATCTACAGGACTCGGAGTTTTGGTTCGAGCGATTCGGAGTCCGCTTGCCAGCGCACGTAGGGCACCGATTATTGTTGACTTGCCAGAATTGTTTTGACCGACCAGTATGTTGATTTGATGGAGATTTAAAGTGAATTGTTTTAATGCTTTAAACTGCATGAACTGAATGGTTACAATGCGAGCATCATTATTCACTGTTTTTTCCTTATGCTGTTCGGTGTGGGAAGACTGGGGGGCACCCATTAAAAAGGCTGTCCGTTATGTGGCAATCCAGCATTGCCAACAATGGTTTTGTCTCTTGCTATGCCAGGAGGTGCCTTTTTGATGATTATCAGGTCTTATTTCTTGAATTTAGAAGCCCGCTGGTGGTGGTAATGTCAAGATTCAAGACCTGCCCCCCAGGCCACGTAACCGTACCTACTAACTCATTCGTCACACAATGGCCCAAAAATTTTCCTCTTGTGCCTCTTGATGTATGAAACAAACTCCTTATGCTCCTGGACCCATTCATCACTTTTAACGCTTCTGATTTTTTTGATATAAAACCTTTCGGATGTCCATGATTTCTTTGAATTGCAGCTTTTACATGCTAAAGCAATGTTCGCTGGCCAGTGAGAGCCACCTGACGATAGCGGCATAAGGTGATCTATGGTAAACTTCTCAGCACCCGAACTATATATTGGACACATGCAGTAATAACACAATCCTACTTGCAGCTTATATATTATCTCCAAGTCTGTTGTGTCATATGATCCAGAGGCCTCATTCTCTAGAAGAATTCGAGTTTTCCTAAGCCTTCTGAGCTTTATCCCATTTTTAATTTTCTTAAAAACATTATCCACATCTATCCAAAGTTCATCAGAGATGAAACAACGGAAATTATGACGATCAGGAACAGTTTGATAACACTTACACAAGCCTCCGCTGACTATAAATGGGCCGCCACAAACAAGACAGGCAATGATTCTGTTGTTGTTGCATGCCTCTAGTAGATTCATGCGGATAATGTATCGCATAAAGCCATTGGCAATTTCCTCGTTAAAAACGATATTCATCCCTTGGTCAGCAAACATCATCTCATAGCTATCCAGTCCTTTGCGGTCAAACCACTCTGTGAAATCTAAGGTCGGTTCCATGCCTTGCACCCAGTAAGCTCATCGTATCGGTCAAGAAGCCTGGGGGTCAGGTTTATTCTTGAATTCCAGCCATCGGCAAATGGGAAAATCAAAAACAAGACTTGCCCACCCTATTCACGGCTCTTAGTCTCCCCACCTGGGGCCTGGGGGTCATGGGGCCTGGGGGTCACCCATTAAAAGGCTGCCGGTCAAGGGCAAAAACGTCCCGTAAGCAAGAAGGTGTTTCTTCAAGCCCTGCTGTTGTCGGTCGTCGCCATCCGTACATTGCCGTTATTTCGTTCACTTCGGATGTCAGCCTTTGCTGCACCCAGTCACCCATCAGGATCAAGGCCACTTAGGAAGTATGCGAAGCTTGGCCCCTTCCGCTTTTTGCGGACCAGAAAACCTTCGGTTCCAGGCCGTGTCCAATCGATTGTTTCAGGTCTAATGGTTGTTAACCAGCCCCTTGCTGGCTCACGGCATGGCAGTAAAGACGTCGATAACCTAGTATGTCTGGGAGGAGCGGCTGCCAATCAGGTCTCGTGGTTTTCCCAACCCCTAGGCGGGCTCACCGCTCCAGCCAGTTCCTATGTGAATATCTTTTCCTGCACAAATTCGACTTGGTCCCGCATGATGTGGTACGCGGCCCTCGCCAGTTTGTGTGCAAGCGCTGTATGGGCTACCATGAAGTTGGTCTTTCTCAACTTGCGGTTGTAATAGGCTCTGGCTCTTTCATCATAGCGTCGTGCAAATTCAGCAGCTTCAGAAAAGGCCCAAGAGAGGTACTTGTTGCCGTTCTTCTTGTTGCCTTTTCCTTTTGTCTTTTCGTTGCTAGTCCACCGTGAGGAGACAAGTCGACAGTATGAGGCATAGTTGCCGACATTTTGAAACCGATCCACCGGACCAGTTTCGAGCATGATGGTTAAAGCTATGATCTTGCCGATGCCAGGAACAGTGAGTAACAGTTTGTACCTGTCCTCCAGTTTAAGCTTTCTCTCGATCACAGCCTCGATGCTGTCCCACTCCTTGTAGAGTGCCAGCGAATAACTCAAGTCGTTGGACAATCGTTGTGATGTCATTAGGCAGCTTCTCATGGAAGATGCGCTTCCCCTTACCGTCGATGATTGCCAAATAGCTGTTGGTTGAATGGAGATCTATTCCAGAGTACAGTTTCATCGGGCACCTCCTGATGTTACGAGATTGGCGTCTCGGTAACAGCATATCAGGAAGATGTTTGCTCTCTTGCTATGCAAGGAGGTGCCTTTTAGATGATTATCAGGTCTTGTTTCTTGATTTTGGGTGCTGCCTAAACAAAACAATTCAAGAATAAAGACCTTCCCCCTGCCCGTACAACATTGGCTTAAAAAAAAATGGAGATTGATTCCTCCCGTCCGGATTGTCCAACAAAATGAATTAACTTCTCTAGACTCTATGATATTCATTGTAGTGAATATTAGAAGGCATGGGCTCTATAGCCCAGTCACATCTGACCCCTCTACCTATATTAATAGCATCATTAAATGCTAACCTTGGGAGATATTCGTGATCAATTCTCGCGTACTCCATTTGTTTGTTTTTTAAAGGAGCAAGACCAAATTTGTCTTTAAATGCATGCAACATCGCCGCTTCAGTGTCCTTATGTCTACAATGATTGTTGCCTGTGCATTTTGGAAGACAAAAGGCTATTTCCAAGGGGAATTCACTCATAATCTCTGACATATTACCGAGCCAGTTCCGGTGCTGCTCTATTCTGGTTTTAAAATTGCCCTCACCGATGTAGAGAACTGGAGATATGGCCTTAGGATATTTTATTGCAAAGTACCCAGCGACCCTTATTACATACACAGAACTAGACAGGTCCGATTCTGATATTTCCAATTTTCCCAACTGGGGCAGTACATCTTTTTTCCACTTAGATCCTATTTCATATGTTATCCAATGCCAGTTGATATTTATTTGTGCCATTTCTCCCCCTTTCAGTGTGTTTTGACCAACGAAGCTTGGGGGTCAGATCTTGTTTCTTGAATTTTTGAGCCAGCTTGGCTAACGGCATTGTTTAGATTAAAGACCTGCCCCCAGGCCTCCACTCTACTCTGCCCATCCCTGGTCCGAAACTATTGTGAGGTACATTCAGCTTGAGCAGCCTTGACAGCCTCGGTTATGTCAACAACTTCTGGATCATCCCAAACAGAATCCCTAAGGTGAACAATTGTAGCATTTACATGCTCTCGAAATTTGCCGAATTGATGCACAGAACTATGTGGTATTAAACAGGCTTTTAGGACTGTAAAGTCCTCCCTGAACAGGACTCCAGCAAGGAAATCGAAGTGGCAATGAGATAGGCCTCTTATAGCACTTAATTGCCTAGATTTGTTGAGGTGAGTAACACGGCGACCCTTTATTTCATATTTTCTGCCTTCTGTGTCAACGGCATCATATCCTGTGGTTGATTTAGGTGCCAACGAAAGACTCAAGGCTGTTGAGACAAGACGTTCAGCGTAATCGGCAACGGGATTGTTTGTGCTTCTTATCAGACCTCGTTCCTTAAGCAAGTGGAGAATTTCACAGTACATCGTGAAAAGCTGTGGCGATCTTACCTCACTTATATCCACATTAAACTCCTATACCAGCTAAATTGCGAAAGCTTGAGGTCAAGTTTCGCTTCTTGCTCATTTACAACTACGGAGAGAGCGAAGTGGACACGTATAAGTTTATAAAATTCAGTAAGAAGAAACTTGTAATCTTATACGCTTCCCCCTGGTTTCCCTGGTCCCCTGACTCGCTTAGTTTTCTATACCTGCTCCATCAGTAGAACTCCAACAACATCAGAACGACCTGACGCTCTAATGTATGGCTCCATTTCTCTAGGGATTGTAAGGTAGCGTAGGGCTTTATATCTTCCTACATATTCCCAAGCATTGACGGCCCGCTTCATGAATATAGGAATAGGTGAAAGCTGTTGTCCTAGCATCTTGCCAGCACTTTCTATGATCGGTCCTTGTCCCACTAAGATTACCTTGGGAGCATTAGGATTGTATTTATCCGTAAGGCATGCGGCAACAACTTCACCACCTTTGGTAGGTAGGTATGACTGCACGCTGCCTCCTAAAACCGCATTTATTTCGGCCCTGGTATATTTCGTACCTTCTTTAAACATATAACCTCCTGACTACCAGCAGTTTTTGCGAGCCTTAGGTTCAAGCCTGCTTCTTCCTCTTTTACAACTACGGCACGGCCCATTCAAAACTCTGCATCCAGTTTTCGCCTCCGTCGCCTCCGTCGGAACCTTTGTACTTGTAGGTGAACTTCAGTACCATGCCTTGTTCCACTGGAATCGGAAGTTTTACGCTGAAGGGAAATATCACATCCTGTTTGACCTGGTACGGGATGAAGCACACATTACGCGCTCTCGTCTTGCCCGCGGCATCGACTGCTGCAACCCAAATCTCGATCCCGTCCATGAATGCGTAGCGGAGATTTTTTGCTACACCATCTACAACCGTCTCCATTCCCGCCTGTTTGATCTCCCAGGCCAAGGCCATGTCGAACTGCGAATAATGGTACGGCAGCGACTTCAACCGTTCACTGTTCACATCGCTGTGCGTCGTGCAACCGCTGCAAAAGATCGTCAACAGAAACAGCCAAAGCTTTCGCATTTAATCCACCTCGGGACACAACTTCTCTGCTTCTATATCGGCCTCACGCGAACGACAATCTGTAAACACTATGAGATATACCCCGGCGATTAACCCTCTGGAATATTTTTAATATTAAATATTTCTACTACTTATAATTGTTCATGACAGGGAGCGCCTGCACTTCGTGAGGAAGAGATAGCTATTCGATAAAGTGCTTCCTTTTTCCTGCGATGGCATTCAGCTTATAGTCGATGCCAATCCCACAGCCATCCGACTGAATCCCAACTACCACGGGAAAGTTGCGATTTCGTCCCCATTGCTCTAGGGCTAGGCTTCCACTGTCTCCCTCCTTAGCTAAACGCAGCCCGCATCTTAGCAAAGCATTATAATCATTTCCGAGGTCAGGGGCCGGCTCGGCTCCTGTCGTCGATCACCAGAGCTGGCTCGTTTGCCCCAACTTTATCCAGCGTTATGGGAAAAAACGATAACATTGTCATTGTTTTACAAATATATCAATTTGACATTGTTAGGGGGCCTTGATAGCTTCGCGCCGCACGAGATGGGCACGTCGGTTTGTTCTTCGCAGTTACTGCGATTTTATGGATTAATTCTGAGGAGGAAGGTAATGAAACATGTAGTGAAGAGCATGCTGCTCATGATGCTCTGTGTGCTGCTCCTTGCCGGGTGCGGCAGCAGCGTCACGGACAAAACCGCCAACAAGGCGAAACTCGCCGCCGCGGCAACGGAGTTTCCCAACGCTGATCTTCTGGTCTCCGCCGATTCGGTGCAGCAAAGCCTGCAGGCCGCCGACCTCCTGATCATCGACGCGCGCTCGGCTTCGGCCTACGCGGCAGGACACGTCCCAGGTGCCATCAACCTGCAGCACAGCGCGTTCTGGACCAAGGGGGCCGGCCTCAAGGATACCGACACCCTGGCCGCCCAGCTGGGTGCTGCCGGCATCACCAGAGAGCAAAAGATCGTCATCTACGACAACACTACGGCCTCGTGGGGGGCTGCCGGGCGTCTCTTCTGGATGCTCGAATACTTGGGGAGCACCAACGTCCACATCCTCGACGGCGGTTGGGACAAGTGGGCCGCCGACGGGCGTCCCACCCAGAGCGCCACGGTAACCCGCGCCGCCGCGACCTTTATCCCCAGCGTGCAGAGCTCGCTCAAGTCGACCTCCTCGAAGATCGCGAGCCGCCTCTTCGACAACGATTTCGCCGTGATCGATACCCGCACCGATGAGGAATTCTCCGGGTGGCAGCTTTACGGCGAGACCCGCGGCGGACATATCCCGCGCGCGGTGAACCTCCCGTATGCCTGGTACTACAACACCGACAAGTCCACCATCCGTTACCAGCAACTGAAGTCGATGCTGGAGTCCCGCGGCATCACCCCCGACAAGGAGGTGACCGCCTACTGCACCGCGGGTATCCGCAGTGGCTATGCCTACTTCCTGCTCCGCCTTATGGGTTACGGCAAGTGCTCCAACTACGACGCATCGGCCTGGGACTGGGCAGACAACACATCGTACCCGATGGAGAAGGCGACCAACTACGCCGATGCCGTCTACCCGGCATGGGTCAAGGCGCTGATCGACTACCATAAACCCGGGAGCACCTCGGCCGCGCCGCCGCAGTACTCTTACGACCGCAACCACAAGTACGTGATTTTCGAAACCCAATGGGGGAGCTTCGAGGACATGGCCAATGGGTGGGCCGACAACTCTTACCTCCTCGGACACATCCCCGGCGCCATCCACTCGAACTCCGACGTCTATGAAAACGGCTACCCGCGCTGGTTCCTGCTTCCCGACGCAGAGCTGAAAACCGCGCTTGGGAGCATGGGGATCACCCCCGACACCACCGTCGTCGTCTACAGCGACTCGAACATCTTCGCGGCGCGCCTTTGGTGGATCCTCAAGTACGCGGGGGTCACCGACGTACGCTTCTTGAACGGCGGCATCCAGGCGTGGCAGGCCGCAGGGTACCCGACCGAGACTACCATCAACACCCCGGTCGCCACCACCTACACCGGCGCAACCAAGCCTGCGCTCCTCGCCACCACCTCGTATGTGGAGTCGGTCTACAACACGACCGCGAAGATGGTCGACGTGCGCGCCGGCAGCGAGTATGCCGGCATGATCAGCGGCTACGGCTATGTGGTGAACAAGGGACGCATCCCGGGGGCTGTCTGGGCCTACAACGCGGACGACTCCGCCGGGATCTACGTGGACGGCGACGCCACCCTGAGAAGCTACGAGGAGGTCAAGTCGCTCTGGAGCGGCCTCGGCATCGACTTCGGCCAGGAAACCATCTTCTACTGTGGCAGCGGCTACCGCTCCGCACTCGCCTACCTCTACGCCCACCTGATGGGGTACACCAACATCCGCAACTACTCGGACGGCTGGGAAGGGTGGTCCACCAACTACGTGAAAGATGACGCCTACCTGGCGAGCCCGTCCGTCCCGGGAAGTACCGACGGCTGGCGGCAGGACCCCTCCGGCCGTCCCGTCGCGACCGGCGGACTGTAAGACGAACCCGTGCATCTTCAGTAGGGAAGGCGCCGCTTTCGGCGCCTTCCTTTTGAGAACAGGAAGGAAATCATGAAAACGCTTCTCGCATCGCTGGCCGTAGTCGCACTTCTGGGCGCCTTCCAGGTGTCGTCCTGCTTCGCAGGGGCCTGGACCGCCAACAAGGGGGGCTTCTACGAAAAAGGCTCATTCAACTTCTACTACGCGGACAAGAACTTCGACCGGGACGGCAACCGCAGGGATCTCTCCGACCGCGGCGAGTTCACCGACTACAACCTGAGCAACTACTTCGAGTATGGCATTACCGACAGCCTCACCGTGCTTAACTCCATCTCCTACAAATGGCTGGAGAACGACAACGACCTGAGCCGCGCCACGGCGCACGGCATCGGCGACGTCGACTTGGGCGCGCGCTACCGCCTCTTCCAGAACGACGCGGTCGGCGTCATCTCTACGCAGCTCCTCGTGAAGGTTCCCGGCGGCTACGACAGGAACGACCCTCTTCCCATGGGCAACGACCAGTACGACACCGAGCTGCGCCTGCTCTACGGTCGCTCGCTCTACCCGAAACTGCCGGGCTACGCGAACCTCGAGATCGGCTACCGCCTGCGCGCCGGCGACCCCTCCGACGAACTCCGCTACCTCGTCGAGATCGGCTTCGACCTGGGCAAGAACTTCTTCACCCGCGCGAAACTCGACGGCATCTACAGCATCGACAACGGGAGCAAGGTGGACGGCTCAGGCAACCCGACCACGACCAACAACTTCGACCTGGGCAAGCTCGATCTGACCCTGGGCTATCAGGTCACCCCGTCGATGGGCGTCGAGCTCGGCTACCGCCCCGACCTCTACGGTCAGAACACCGCGGCCGGAGCAAACTACTCCGTGGCGCTCTACTTCAAGACGCCGTAGGGGGGGCGCCATGGCGACGGGAAAAACGGCGGTCCGTCCGGGCCTTGTTAAACTGCTTGCCGAAACGAAAAGCGGTTGTACCAACTGCGGCGTCTGTGTTGGGGATTGCACCTTCCTGAAAAAAGAAGGGACCCCCGGACAGATCGCCGGACCGGCGGCCTCCTTACCTACGTGAACCGCCTACTGCTCAAGAAAAGCTTCAAACAAAAGGAGGGATTTGCCGTGTCGCGGGAACGTAACCATGCCGTGGCAGCGGGGGGGCGCGGGAAGACCCCCTGGCAGCCGGTTGTGCTGATTGCCCTGCTTACTGCCGCCGTAGCGGGCGTTCAGCTGTCGGGAGCGAGCGAGTATCTCCAGCAGGACCGCCTGAAGGTCTTGATCGCCTCATACGGGACCCTGGCCCCGTTCATCTACGTCCTGATCTACTCCTTGGCGCCGGTCCTTTTCCTGCCTGCGCTGCCGCTCACCCTGGTAGGGGGGATCGTGTTCGGCCCCGTCTGGGGCGTGGTCTACACCATCGTCGGCGCGACCATAGGGGCCTCGCTTGCCTTCCTGGTCGCTCGCTACGCGGCGCGCGACTGGGTAGCGTCAAGGCTCACCGGTCCCAAGTGGGAGAGGCTCCAGAGCGAGGTGGCGCTGCACGGCTGGAAGGTAGTCGCCTTCACCCGACTGATCCCGGCCTTTCCCTTCAACCTTTTGAACTACGCCTTCGGGCTTACGAAGATCCGCTTCGCCCACTACGTGCTGGCTAGCTTTGTCTGCATGCTGCCGGCGACCGTCGCCTTCATCGTCTTCTCCAGCTCGCTGCTCGATCTTCTGAGCGGCCGCGTTTCCCCCGCGGCCCTGGCGGGGATTGGCCTCGTTTTGGCTGTTGTCCTGGTTCCGGTGTGCTATCGCCGCCGCAAGGCGAGCCAGGGAGGTTTGGCAGCTACCGAATGAGGGATGCAACCGAAACAGCTTTGGTGATACCGGCCCGGAACGAGGAGGCTGCGCTGCCGGGTGTGCTGGCCCGGGTTCCTGCCGGGATCTGCCGCGTCATCGTGGTCGATAACGGCTCCAGCGATGCGACGGCGCAGGTTGCGGCCTCCTTCGGAGCGTCGGTGGTGTACGAGCCGGTGCCGGGTTACGGCCGGGCCTGCCTCGCCGGGCTGGCCGCTTTGCGCGAAAACCCGCCGGCCATAGTCGCCTTTGTCGACGCGGATGGCAGCGATGATCTGTCGCTGTTCCCGGAACTGCTCGCCCCGGTCTGTGCCGGGGAGGCCGATCTCATGCTGGGGGGGCGCGTCCCGGTGGAAAACGGTGCGCTCAGCTTCCAGCAGCGCTTTGGTCACCTCCTGGCCACCTCGCTGATCCGGCTTTTCTGGGGGCACCGTTTCCGTGACCTGGGGCCCATGCGGGTGATCAGCTGGGATGCATTGGAGAGGCTGTCCATGCAGGACAGGGCATTCGGCTGGACCGTCGAGATGCAGGTCAGGGCGGTGCGCCACGGGCTGAATATCGGCGAGGTTGACGTACCGTACCGCCGGCGCAGCGCCGGCGTATCTAAGATCAGCCGGACCGTGAGCGGCACCGTGCAGGCAGGTTGCACCATCCTTTGGGTGATAGCGCGTGAACTTCGCGCGGAGCTTGCTGGAAGAAAAAGATAAGGGATTTAACCGCATCGGCGACGCGTGCGGGTACAGGAGACCAGGAGATAGTCGATGTCTAAAATCATTCGGATGATACAGACGGTGCGTAGTCCGCGCCTTGTGACCGCTGTTTTGGCGGTAATTCTTGTGCAGGTCTTTCTCCCTTTGTCCGCAAAAGCGGCGGACCTGGGGCTCATCGATGCCTCCCGACTGAAGGGGAGCGCCGGCAACTGGGTCATTCTCGATGCCCGTCCCCGCTCTGAGTGGCTGGCCGGCCACATCCCGGGTGCCATCTCCTTTTCCTGGGACGAATACACCCGTACCGACGCGCGTGGCGTGAAGTACAGCTCCTTTCCACCCAACGAGCTGGCCGCCCTCCTGGGGGCGATGGGGATTTCCGAGCGCACCCCGCTCGTCATCTACGGTGATGCGGACAAGAGCTGGGGAGGCGAAGGGTACGACGCCTGGCTGTTCTCGTGGCTCGGGCACAAGGGGCCGGTCCGCCTGTTGAACGGGGGCATCCAGACATGGCGCGGAGTGGGACTCCCGCTGGTCGCGGGAGCGGAGCAACGGCAGGCCAAGAGGGTCCCCTACCAGGTCCAGGTCAAGCCGCGGACCGTAATCTCGACCGAAGAACTGCAGGGACAGAAGGATGCCTGCACCGTGATCGACGTACGTTCCACCTTCGAGTGGCTGAAGGGGAGGATCCCCGGTGCGGTGCATATCCCCTGGGACGACTTCTACACCGGGAAGGAACGCAGGCCCCTGAACGCGACTGAGCTGCGGAAGCTTCTGACCAAACAGGGTGTTGACCTCAAAAAGCCGGTCGTGTATTACTGCCTGGGCGGCGTTCGTTCCGGCTATGCCTGGACTGTGCACCAGTTGGCGGGGCTCCCCGAAGCGAGAAATTACAAGGGGGGATGGGAGGCCTGGGATAAGAGAGAAGGGCGCTAGCTCATTTTGCGTATGTTTTCACTGACTAGACCGATGATGCTGCCGGCGCTATTGCTGCTCTTCTGGACCGGTACCGCCGAGGCGGCGTCGGGCCAGAAGAGGCTGCTCCTCTTCGCCAAGGACCCCGCCACCTGGTCCATCGTCAAGGGTGGTGCCCACGGCACGATGAGCTACCGCGAGGCGAGCGGCGCCTTTACCCTGACGGCATCCGGTCTCGCACCGCGCTCCCCCTACGCCTTGGTGCGCTACCAGGAGGCCCAGTCCCGCGGCGAAATCCTGGGCAGAGGCGCTAGCGACACGGAAGGGAAGCTCGCGCTGCAGGGGATCTGGCACACCTGGGTCGGCAAGTTTTGGGTGGTCTCGGGAGAGGATGTGGCCGGCGCGCCCGGTTCCGCCGCCTCCCCGAGGGCGTGGAGGCCCGAGCGCTACCTGTTTGAGGAAAAGCCTCTAGGCGTCCCCTGCGTCTGCCACGAACCTGAGGAACCCTGATGCCGCTGCTTCCCCCCATTTTGACCGCACTGCATTTCTGCGCCCTGCTAGGCCTCTGCCTGTACGGCGCGCACCGGCTCTGGCTGCTCAAGTGCCTCTGTTTCGATACTCACGACGTTGCGCCCCCTCCGCCACCGTTCACGACGCAGGAAGGTTTTCCTCGCGTCACCGTTCAGCTCCCCCTCTACAACGAGCGTTTCGTGGTGCGACGCCTGATCGACGCCGCCGCCTCGCTGCACTGGCCTGCCGACCGGCTAGAGATCCAGGTTCTGGACGATTCGAGCGACGACACGCGGTCCCTGGTGGACGAGCGGGTTCTTTACTGGCGTGGGAGGGGAGTGGACATCCAGGTGCTGCGGCGCGCCCACCGCGCAGGCTTCAAGGCGGGCGCCCTCGCCGAGGGGATGCGTCATGCGCGCGGGGAATTCCTGGCCCTGTTCGATGCCGATTTCATCCCGGCCCCGGACTTCCTGCAGCATACCGTGCCATGGTTCCGCGACGGCAGGGTCGGCATGGTTCAGGCGCGTTGGGGCTTTTGCAACGCCGATCATTCCTGGTTCACGGGGGTGCAGGCCCTGCTGCTCGGGCCCCACTTCAGCATCGAGCACCGGGTTCGCTACCTGAAGGGGCTCTTCTTCAATTTCAACGGTACTGCCGGGGTCTGGCGCAGGAGCGCCGTCGAAGAGGCCGGCGGGTGGCAGTCGGACACCGTCACCGAGGATCTCGACCTCAGCTACCGGGCCCAGCTTGCCGGGTGGCGCTTCGTCTACCGCGAGGAATGCACCGTTCCTTCCGAGCTTCCGATCACTGTCGGCGCTCTGCGCAGCCAGCAGCAGCGCTGGGCCAAAGGGTCGATCCAGACCGCCCGGAAGATCCTGCCCCGTCTGCTCGCCTCGAAGCTTCCCGTAGCCGTCAAGCTCGAGGCTGTTGCCCATCTTACCGCCAACTGCTACTGGCTCCTGGGCGTCGTGGTCATGCTAACCCTGTACCCGGCGGTAACCTTCCGGGTCGGCATTGGGCTGCATCAGATCCTGCGCATCGATCTCCCGCTTTTCCTCGGCACGAGCGGCGCCATCACGGGATACTTTCTCTATTATGCCGCCCGTAGCGGGACGCTCAAACCTGGGCAGCTCTGCCTGCTCCCGGCGCTTGCCATAGGCCTCGCGCCGAGCATCTCGCTGTCGGTACTGAAGGGGATGGTCTCCTTCGGCGGCAGTTTCGAGCGCACCCCGAAGTTCGGTGTGCGTGGGCGGGAGCGGGTCCCGGGGCTCGCCTTTCTCTACCGTCAGCGCAGCCTCCCATACCTTGTGCTGAACGTGCTCCTGTTCAGCTTCTCCCTGCTGCCGGTCGCCTTCGCCTGGGAACGCGGTGCCCTCGGCGCCATCCCGCTGTTTCTCCTGTTCCCGGTAGGTTTCGCTCTCGTGCTCCTGAAGGACCTGGACGAGCTGTTCATCTCCCGGCGGGCAAGCTGACCTGGCGGCTGCTCGATAGTAATTTCCCCATGCCCCACGCCGTGACCGGTGCCATGAACACCGCGGCGGTCACCCATCCGCTCTCGATCCACTGTCCCAAAATGAAATACGGGAGCTGCACCCAGTAGGTGAGTAGTACCGCCCAGCAAAAGACGATTCCCGCCGGTCCGGCTGCGAAAGGAAGCAGGGTCGCGAGGGTAACGGCGTACCACGGCTGCAGGGTCGGGGTGGTGAGCAAAAGAGCCATGGTGACCGCGTAGCAGGTGTAAAGGGCGCGCCTAGCCCGCGTCGCCAGAGGGGACGCGTCCTGCGCAACGGCCGCGCGCCAGGTCAACGCGGCAATGCAGCCCAGCAAAAGCGCCACCAGTGCGAGCCGCGCGAGGCTCCCGGACCCGGTGGCGCTGCGCAAAACGTTGAAGGCGAAGCCGGCGAACTCCCAGTTCTTCGCGTAGGCACCCAGGCTGTCGAGTATTCTCACGAGGTCCGGCAGGAACGGGACCGAGAGCAGCGCAAATCCTCCGCAGAACCCGGCCAGGAAGTGCGGGCGTCGGGGGCGCGGAGCAAGCAGGATGAGCACCGGCCCCAGTACCAGCGGGAAAAGTTTGACGAGGGCCGCCGCGGCGAAGACGGCCCCGGAGCCGGCCGCGCCCGTCCGCCTCCCGCCGTAGCTGAGCAGCAACAAAAGGGCCGCCAGAAATAGTGCCATGCCGGCCCCGTCCACATGCCCGGATCCTGCGATCTCCAGTACGGGCAGCGGATTCCAGGCGTACAGCACCGCTCGCCAGATCGGCAAATCCAGCTTCTGCAAGAGGAGGATCATCATTGCGCAGAGAGCGAGGTCGATCAGCACCAAGAACGCCTTAAGGCCGGTTACCGTTCCCCCCAGCGCCGTGCCCGCCGCGAAGACGAATTGCGCGGCAGGCGGGTAGATGGTGGTGTACTCCTTGTGGTTGATGGCGGCGTGGATCGGTTTCAGTTTCGCCGGCGGTACCACGGCGGCGGGAGCGGCGGCATAAGGGTTAATCCCGGAGAGGACATTGTGGCCGTCCCAGACGTAGCGGTAGATGTCGTCCGACAACTGCGCCGGGGCCAGCACGAACATGAGCCGCAGGATGAGGGCTACCCCCAAGATGAGAGCCGGCGACCAGGCATACGGACGCTGCTCCCCCCGGTACAATACAAACGCGAGCACCATGGTCGCTGCAGCAGAAATCCCTACCAGTAGCGGCACTGCCAGTCGCAGTTCTGGCTCCTGTGCCAGAAAAAAAAGTAGGGTAGCCAGCGACAGGGGGATTGTCACGCTGGTAATGAGAGGGGGGCTACCTGTTGCTGCAGTCTTTGTGGGATTATCTGTTTTTTGCTGTAACAACAGGAGCACCTTAGTATGTGATTGGTGGGGTTCAAAGCAGTAACGGCAGCATTTTGTTTGATGGCCAGCGGTTAACTGCTGAAGATGAGGTGCTGGAGGCTGCATTGGCAGCCCGGCAGCTTAACTCTCCGATGCCACCATAAATCGGAGCCTCGGGGTCAAGTCTTGCTTCTTGCTCATTTACAACTACGGCACAGCCCATTCGAAACTCTGCATCCAGTTTTCACCTCCGTCGCCTCCGTCGGAACCTTTGTACTTGTAGGTGAGCTTCAGTACCATGCCTGGTTCGACTGGAATCGGAAGTTTTACGCTGAAGGGAAAGATCCCATCCTGTTTGACCTGGTACGGGATGAAGCATACGTTACGAGCTCTCGTCTTGCCCGCAGCATCGACTGCAGCGATCCAAACCTCAACCCCTTCCATGAAGGCGTAGCGGAGATTTTTTGCCACACCATCTACAACCGTCTCCATTCCCGCCTGTTTGATCTCCCAGGCTAAGGTCATGTCGAACTGCGAATAATGGTACGGCAGCGACTTCAACCGTTCACTGTTCACATCGCTGTGCGTCGTGCAACCGCTGCAAAAGATCGTCAACAGAAACAGCCAAAGCTTTCGCATTTAATCCACCTCGAGATACACATTACTGCGTCTACATCGGCCTCACGCGAACGACAATCTGTAAACACACTATGAGATATACCCCGGCGATTAACCCTCTGGAATATTTTTAATATTAGATATTTCTATGTTTTTAATCCACAGGCACAGACGTGGCAGGTGATGATTCTCCGGGCGGTACTTAGCGGTGTGGGCAGCTTGGGATCTGGAAGGGCCGGTAAACGTCCACAGTTTTTACCCCTGTCTTTTTGTCCGGTGATCTGGTAGTATCTCACTTTATGGGTGAGAAGCTGATCTGCAACAACAAGAAAGCCTTCCACGATTATTTCATCGAGGAGCGTTACGAGGCAGGGATGGTGCTGCAGGGGACCGAGGTGAAGTCCCTGCGTAATGGCAAGGCGAACTTGAACGACTCCTTCGCCATGGTGAAAAACGGCGAAGCCTTCCTGCACAACTTCCACATCAACCCCTACGATTTCGGGAACCGGGAGAACCACGACCCCGACAGGATGAGGAAGCTTTTGCTGCATAAGAAGGAGATCGTGAAGCTTTTTGCCAAGATCCGCGAGCAGGGGTACACCCTGATCCCCTTGCGGGTTTACTTCAAGGACGGCAAGGTGAAAACCGAGTTGGGGCTGGCCAAGGGTAAGAAGAACTACGACAAGCGCGAAGTCATGAAAGAGAAGGACATGCAGCGCGACATAGTCCAGGGGCTGAAAGACAGAAACAGGGGTGCGAGAGACAGGGAGTAACGGCTGTCCAAGAGATGCCGATTTTAAAAAGATTTATGGGGGTGTAAAGGTTTCGACGGGGGTAATAAGCAAAGGTTGCATGCCGAGGTCCGGGTGGCTCGTTAAACAATCCGGGACGCATTAAGCGCCGACAATTACGATTACGCTTTAGCAGCTTAATAACCTGCTAACGTTCTACCTCGCTTCTCCCACGGGGGAGGATAGAACGTCATTCAGTGGGATAGTTTCAGGGAGAGTCCGTGGCCCTGCGGCGAAATTTAGCGGAACCGCCGATCAGGAATCCCGGCCTGTGGAGTCCTGAGAGGTTAAATTAAAAACAGGTATAAGCATGTAGACGCCTTTTGTGTACGACTTTCGGACGCGGGTTCGATTCCCGCCACCTCCACCAATTGAAGGTCCACCAAGGACCGGAGCAGTACGAAAAGCCCTGATAATTTCAGGGCTTTTTCTTTTTCTATTATCCAGGATAGTGCACTGGTGTATCCTGAAATCCTGTGCTTTTTGGGGTATGTAAAGACTATACATACCCCAAAGGGAAATCGGATCCCCCATAAGGTGAGGTAAGTGCCAGTGCCGAAAAGAATTGTCCCCCTTTCTGAGCAGCAAGTACGTAAAACGAAACCGAGGGTATCAATAGGCACGCTTACAGGCCTGAAACAATGGAGCAACAAACTCTCAGCAGAGTTTGAACAGCTAACTTACTAGAGTTGCCGCCCGCACGCGCCAGGCGGAAGGCGGAAACATCCGCAAAGCAAGGCTGCTCGTCGCTCCAAGGCAATCAATTGCCCTCTTCCAAAGGGAAACCACCCGCAACAACTGCTCCAGTGCCTAGTTACGATGTCAAACAGATTTTTGGGCTATGCAACATTCGTCAGAAATCGCTGCAAAAACCCGAAGTCCAGAATCCGTACCCTCCTCGACCGAAGGTTTACGGATGGTATAATCCATATCCGTTAACCGTCTATGTTTTGCCCATACTGCAGTCAAACATCTAATGATCGGAGGAGACCATGAAAGTACTCGTGGTTTACTATTCAATGTACGGTCACATACACCGGATGGCAGAGGCGGTGGCCGAAGGGGTCAGGGAATTGCCAGGAGGGGGTGGCTGTATTAAAGCGTGTACCTGAAACCCTCCCTGATGACGTGTTGGAGAAAATGGGAGCAATAGAGGCGCAGAAGGCATTTGCTCATGTACCCGTCTGCACAGTTGAGGTACTCCCCGACTACGACGCGATAGTCTTCGGGACCCCGACCCGTTTTGGCAACATGTGCGGACAGATGCGGCAATTCCTCGACGCTACTGGCGGTCTCTGGCTGCAAGGGGAGCTGGTCGTGAAGGCAGGAAGCGTCTTCGCCAGCTCGGCTACCCAACATGGCGGCCAGGAATCGACTATTCTTACGTTCCATACCTTCCTCCTCCAGGTCGCGACGGAGCGTTTTTCTGGAGTGTCTTCTATGACCCCGCCGTTCCCGGCCGTTTCGTCGAAACCTTCAGCAATGAAACCTGGGTTGAGCACCTGAGGCAGCATGACCGCATAACCAAGGCCGATCGTCAGGTGGAGGACGCGGTGCGGGCGTTCCAGATTGATGGGGAACCGCCCAAAGTTGAGCATCTGATCCATGCGGATTTAGACGATGGAGCCAATTACAAAACCACAGGTGGGTAGGATGCCTAAACATCTTGAGCAGCACTATGCAACCAGAATCGGTTGGCTGCGGGCAGCGGTGCTGGGCGCAAACGACGGCATTCTTTCTACGGCAAGCCTCGTTGTGGGGGTGGCAGCCGCCAACGCAGTGCGCGGTAATGTGTTCTTAGCGGGGGTAGCGGGCTTGGTGGCAGGTGCCATGTCAATGGCGGCGGGAGAGTATGTGTCCGTCAGTTCACAGTCCGACACCGAGAAGGCCGACCTTGACCGTGAGCGACGTGAGCTTAAGACGGACATTTTGACTGAGTGCCAGGAGTTGGCGGCCATATATGTCAGGAGAGGACTTGATCCCTCAATCGCAAGGCAGGTCGCCGAGCAGCTTATGGCACACGATGCGCTAGAGGCACATGCGCGCGATGAACTGGGAATTTCGGAAATAGTCATCGCCCGTCCCCTGCAGGCGGCACTGGCCTCTGCAGTAACTTTTTCAGTGGGTGCAGCCTTGCCGCTACTCATCGCCTTGATCAGTCCATCTGCCCATTTCATTCCCGTGGTGGCAGGCGGCTCACTTTTGTGTCTGGGGATTCTGGGCGCTTTGGCCGCACGAGTCGGGGGGGCAAGCGTTGTTGTCGGGGCAGTTCGTGTTGCTCTGTGGGGAGCCCTGGCGATGGCGGTCACGGCGGCAATAGGCGCCCTTTTCGGCACGGCGGTCTGATTGTCACCTGCTGTTCGCAGCAATTCACGGTCATTTTTTTTGCGGGCCCCTTCCTGAAACAGAAAGGCCCCGGAGAGGATGTTGTCTATGTGACGACCTGGCTGACCTACAGGTTCTAGTCTAACATCGCGCGAGAAGGAGCGAGTGCCATGAGCCATACCTTGTCATCCAACCAAATGATGCTGCGCCTCCAGAACGGTGCTGTGGTGATCGATGTGATGACGCCGGAGGATTATGCCGCCTGTCATGTGGCCGGTGCCCTGAACGCCTGTGTCTATGAGGTTGCCTTTATCGATCAGATCGCCGAACTGGTCCCTGATCGAAATCGGGAACTGATCCTCTACGACGCTACCGGCACGACCCGATCTGCAGAATTGGCCTGCGAACGACTGCAGCAAGCCGGTTACGCCAAGGTCTCGGTGCTGGCCGGCGGGCTTGCCGCTTGGCGCAAGGAAGGACTGCCGCTCGAGGTGGAAGAAACGGCGGCCTCATTGGGGTTGCGGGATGGCCCCTACCGGGTCAACACAGAAAAAAGCACCCTGGAGTGGATCGGCCGAAACCTGAACAAACGGCACTACGGCAGCATCGGCATCAAGGCGGGAGAACTGTCCATCACGGGTGGAAAGCTCTCCCGAGGGTATATCGAACTGGACATGACCAGCATTTCCAATCTGGATCTGCAGGATGGCGGTTGGCGCGATGTGTTGATCCGCCACCTTAAATCTGACGATTTCTTCGCTGTGGATCGTTTTCCGACAGCTTCGTTCACCTCGACGGGATGGGAAACCAGGGAAGAGAATTCGTTAAACGCAGTCAAAGGGATTGTCACAGGAAAGTTGAAAATAAGAGATATCACCCGGGAGATCCGCATCCCTGCGACCATCGCTCCGCAAGATGACGGCAGCATCCAGGCTCATGCAGCCTTCGATCTCGATCGTACCCTCTGGAATGCCTGCTACGGATCGTGCAGGCTGTTCGAGCGACTTGGCATGCATTTCGTGGATGACTTGATCAGCCTTGAGCTGTTTGTAGTGGCGGGTGCATGGTGAGAGTCGGGGGCAACATGCGAGGAATTTAGTACTTGACGACTCCATGATTCGGCAGGGAATAAACTGTTGCCGGAATGCCGTAACATGCTAAATTTACGACTGTTAAAATGCGCAAGGAACATTGACTCTTTGCTTATAATTGGTATTTTTCGCCAATATGGTCCGAACACATGTCCTGGTAGAATGAGGTGTTCACTATGCCTGAAACAACTAAGGATCGCGCGGCTGGTGCCATCATGGGCGCCTTTATTGGGGATGCCCTTGGGCTCGGGCCGCATTGGTATTACGACCTTGCCGAACTGCGCCGCGATTACGGCGAATGGATAACCGGGTACACCGATCCCAAACCCGGTCGCTACCACGCCGGACTAAAGGCTGGCCAGCTCTCCCAGGCGGGGTTCATCCTCAAGTTGTTGCTGGCCTCACTGGTTTCCTGCGGAGGCTATGACGAGGCTGACTTTTGTCGCCGCATGGATAAGGATCTGCTGCCGCTTCTTGATGGCACCCCCATCAGCGGCCCGGGCAGCTACACCAGCCAGTCCATCCGCGAGCTGTGGCGGCAAAGGGTCGAGCAAAGACTGCCTTGGGGGCAGACCGGTGGACATGCTGACACTACCGAAGCGATAGAGCGCACCCTTGCCCTGGCGGTGCGTTACGCGGCTGCCCCAGCGCAGCTTGCCGCCGCCATTACCGGCAATACCCTCCTCACCCAAAACGACGACGTAGTGGTATCCATGACCGTAGCCTACGGCGCTGTGCTGGGGCAGCTGGTACAGGGACACCCCCTGGACGCGCACCTGTCCAACCGACTGATGAAACTGGTTAAAAACGGGGCGCTCCCGTTTCATGCCGTCACCAGCGACAACTTGGGGCCGCCGCGACCCGGTGCTCCGGACCCGCCACGCGCCGGACGATTCGCCTCACCCGATGCCCTGCTTACACCGTCCTACATGGCCGCGGCTGCTGCCGATCCCGCGATCCGCATCGAACCGGCCTGGAAGGTATCGATCGTCTACGGCATGCCGTGCGCCATCTATCATCAGTTGCCGGCGGCCTATTACCTTGGGGCGCGCTACAGCGACGATTTTGAATCCGCCCTGCTCCATGCGGTGAACGGCGGCGGCCAGAATCAGGCGCGCGCCATCCTGACCGGTGCGCTGGTCGGCGCGCAGGTGGGTCTCTCGGGCATTCCACAGCGCTTCCTCGACGGTTTGGAAGACTGCGCCACACTGTCCGGGTTAGCGGCAGAGCTAGGTGCGCAAGCCTAAAGTTCAGGAGTATTATATGGGTGTCGGCAAAACCGGCGTTGTCGGCCTGCTCCGCAACGGCGATGGGCCTACGGTCATGCTGCGAGCCGATATGGACGCGTTGCCGGTCGAAGAAGCCGGATCTGCCGTATGCCAGCAAGGTAACCGCCACCGATCGAGAGAGTAATACCGTTCCGGTCTCGCATATGTGCGGCCATGACATGCATGTGACGTGGCTCTGTGGTGCCGCGAAATTGCTGGCCGACGCACGCTCAACCTGGCGCGGTACCTTGATGGCGGTATTCCAACCCGGAGAAGAAACGGCGGAAGGTGCGCAAGCGATGACGCCTGCACCCGCGTTCCGCCAGCGCAACCTGATAAACGAAAAGCCCCCGTTTCCCGAGGGCTTTTCTTATTTTCAAGTGACCAGCTAACTGCGACTACGGTTTCGGGTACTGCTCTCCTGCGACGTAGACCTGCTCCAGGCGCCCTTTGGTGAGGAGGGCGGTGTGGATGGTGGCCTCGCTTGCGCTGCCGCAGGAAAGAACCTGGAAGTCGGCGCGCTTGCCGACTTCGAGCGAACCGGCGCTCCCCTCTATCTGCAACGCGCGGGCTCCCCCGATGGTGGCCATGGCAATCAGCTCCTCGGGGCTGAAGACGCCTGGGGCCTGCTGCTGCAGGTAGCGGAGCTCGTCCCAAAGGGAAAGGGAGTCGTTGCTGGCGAGCGAGTCGGTCCCAAGGGCGAGGGAAAGTCCGGCGCTCTTCAACAGCTTGTGCGGGGCAGAGCCTACGAAAAGACGGTCGTTGCTGCGGGGACAGAGCACCACGCTGCACCCCTTTTCCTTCAACACCCTCACATCGTCCGGGGTGACGTGCACGGCATGGACCGCGAGGGTGGAGGGGTCGAGGACGCCGAGATCGAGAAGGAAGCGGGTGGAAGTTGTGTGCATCGGGTGCGGCAGGTACTGTTCCCAGTGTGCCATGGGGTAGATCAGTTCGGCGATATCCCCCGTGGTGTCATGCATGAAGGAGGCTTCGTCCGCCGTCTCCGAGAGATGGATCGCCTTGGGAATGGCCCTCTTCACCGCCAGCGCGTGCAAGTCCTGCAAGAGCTGCGGCGAGACGGTGTGCGGGGTGTGCGGAGAGATCGCCGGCAGGAGCGTCCCGGAAAGTGCGTCTAGCGTGGCCTCGATGCGCCGCAGCAGGTTTTCGCCCTGCAAGGGGTCGTGCCCTATCGCCTCCAGGAACACCCTGCCGGAAAGCTGCGTGTCGCGGTAGAGGGGGGCCAGGGAAAAGTCGGAGAGGATGTCGCCGACCGAGGTGGTGCCGGATTCCAGGCAAAGCCGAATCCCCTCCCGGACCGAGTGCTCCATTTCGCCGGGCAAAAGGGCGCGCTTGATCTTCACCACCTGCTGGATCCATTCGACGTAGCGCTTCGGGAGGTAGTCCAGGTCCTTGCGCAGCTTCCAGGCGGGGAAATGGGTCAGCTCCAGGTGCGTGTGCGCGTTGACGAGCCCCGGCATGATCACGCACCCCGGCAGATCGGTGACCGGGGCGGAGCAGGCGGCCTGAACCTCGTGCAGGGTCCCGACGGCTGCTATCACCCCGTTCTCCACCGCGACGGCGCCGCCGGCGACGGGAGGAGAGGATACGGGGATAAGGTATGAGGCGGCGTATATTCTCTTTTTCGAACCCAAGGAGAGACCCCCAAAAGCGTTGACTGCAGACGTGACCTAAAGGAAATGGAGCCGCGCAAGCCTGCGACTGAACAATAGGATGCTGAACCAATAAAAATGGGGACGCCGACGGAAACGGGCAGTCTCTTTTAAAGCAGACCCCACAGATTCTATCAGCGTCCCTGTTTTTTGCTTCGGGTGCCCGGGAAATTACCCTAGTTCTTCCAGTGCACGCTCTTCAGGGTCGCCTGGCCGGCCACTTCCTTGCGGCTTTCGAGCATACGGTTCTTGTCGTCCACGAAGACGAGCTTCGGCTCGTGGGCCATGGCCTCGGCGTTGTCCATGTTGACGAAGCTGGCGATGATGACCAGGTCCTGCGGGGCCACGAGCCTTGCGGCGGCGCCGTTGATGCAGATGACGCCGGAACCGCGCTCGCCCTCGATGGCGTAGGTCTCGAAACGGCTCCCGTTGGTGACGTCCCAGATGCAGACGGCCTCGTACGGGATGATGTCGGCCGCTTCCATGAGGTCGAGGTCGATGGTGATGCTTCCCTCGTAGTGAAGGTCCGCGCCGGTTACGGTGGCCCTGTGGATCTTGCTCTTCAGCATCTTCCTGTCCATATCTTCTAATCCTCCCCTAGTATGCTGTTGTCTATCAATCGTACCGAACCCACCCGCACCGCCAGTGCGAGGAGCGTCCTCTCATCCGCCTTATCCAACGGGAGCAGGCTGTCCTGGTCCCTGAACTCAAGGTAGTCGATCTGCGGCGACTTCTCTGCCTCGATCACGGCGACGGCGGCCTTTTTCAGCGCAGCGACGTCCCGCTCCCCTCCCCTGAAAGCCTTCTTCGCTGCAGCTATGGAACGGGAGAGGCAAAGCGCCTGTTCCCTTTCCGCGGGGGAGAGTTTGGTGTTCCTGGAGCTCATGGCGAGCCCGTCTTTCTCCCGCACGATCGGCATCCCCACGATCTCGACGTCGAAGTTGAAGTCCTGCACCATGCGCCTGATGACGGCGAGCTGCTGGAAGTCCTTCTTGCCGAATAGGGCGACCTTCGGGGCGACGATGTTGAACAGCTTGGCGACCACGGTGGTGACGCCGCGGAAATGGCCCGGCCTGCTGGCGCCGCAAAGGTGCGCGGTGATCTCCTCGACGTTCAGGTAGCTCTGGTACCCCGCGGGGTACATGTCGGCGGCGGTGGGTGCGAAGATGACGTCGACGCCGGCCTTCTCGGCTATCTCCTTGTCGTGCTCGAGGTCCCGCGGGTAGCTGTCCAGGTCCTCGTTGACGCCGAACTGGGTGGGGTTGACGAAGATGCTCGCCACCACGAACTTAGCGCGCTTGCGCGCTTCCACCATGAGGGAGGCATGCCCCTCGTGCAGGTAACCCATGGTGGGAACCAGGGCGATCTCGCCCCGCCTTTCCCTCGCGTACTGCTGCATCTGCGCGACCGAATGGATGACTATCATTTGAAACCGTGCCTTTCTTCCGGGAATGTGCCGCCTTTTACCTCGGCTATGTAGTTGGAGCAGGCCTCGCCGATCAGGGGGGCGAGTTCCGCGTAGCGCTTGACGAACTTCGGGGAGTACTTGCTGCAAAGGCCCAGGATGTCGTGGATCACCAGCACCTGGCCGTCGCAGTGCGGCCCCGCCCCGATGCCGATGGTCGGGATGGTGAGCTCCGCGGTGATCTTCTGCGCCAGCGACATGGGGATCCCTTCCAGCACCACGGCGAAGGCCCCGGCACGCTCGACGGCCAGGGCGTCGGCCATGAGCTTCTCGGCCTGCTCCTCCCCCTTGCCCTGCACCTTGAAGCCGCCCATGCGGTGCAGCGACTGCGGGGTGAGGCCGATGTGCCCCATGACCGGCACGTCCATGTCGGTGATGGCGCTTATGGTTTCCGCCACGTTGACGCCCCCTTCGAGCTTTACGGCCGCGGCGCCGCCATCCTTCACCAGGAGGCCGGCGTTCAGCCTCGCGCTCTTCAGATCGGTCTGGTAGGAGAGAAAGGGAAGGTCCGCCACCACGAACGCCTTGGGGCGCGCCCGCATCACGGCGCGGGTGTGGTAGATCATGTCCTCCATGGTGACCGGCAGCGTGTTGTCGTACCCTGCGACCACGACCCCCACCGAGTCCCCCACGAGGATCATGTCGATGCCGCAGGCATCCATGATCCCGGTCATGGGGAAGTCGTAGCTGGTCAGGACCGCTATCTTTTCCCCTTCAGCCTTCATCCTTTGAAAATCGAGGATGGTTTTCTGCTTCTGCATCTATCCGCTACCCCCGCGGGTTTCCCCGCCCCGTTTCTGCACGGGCAAAATGGTATACGCTGCTTCAAAACAAGGTGTCGCCGCAGCCGGCAATCGCCTGCAAGACAAAAAAAAACGCCTTCTGGTAGGAAGACGCTGTCAAATAGCGGGATGCGCGCAAAAACGGCGCAAGACGCTCTCCAAGCTATCGCTTCCCGTACCGGTTCCTTGCGAAATCCAGGCGGTATGTATCTTATTCCGGTGTCCGTCGCGGCTCCACTTGACTATAGCGGGCCAAACACCGTTAGTGAATTAACACAGGGACATATAAATGTCCAGTCATTTCTCTTTGCGGCCTATTCCGCGCTGGCCCTCATCTGTTCGAGCTCGTTCACAACGGCGCCGCTTTCGTTCTGGCGCTGCTCGATCCCGTCGAAGATGCCATCGGCCATCCTGGCGACGTAATCTATCGCCCCCTTGATCTCGTTGCTGTCGGCGGTCTGCCTGCCGACCGACGAGGCGACGCTGTGGCTCATCTCCTTCACGTCCTCGAGAGCCCGCGCCACGGTCTTGGTCGCCTGCGCCTGCTCCTTCGAAGCCTTGAAGATCTGCATGGTCATGGAGCTCACGTCCTCGATGGAGCGGCTCACCAGTTGCACCGAGGTCGCCTGCTCCTGGGTGGCGAGCTTGATCTGCTGGGTCATGTCCAGCGCCTTCTGCGAGCTGTCCAGGATGCTCGTCAGGGAGGCGCCGGTCAGCTGGCCTAACTTCACCCCTTTCTTCACCAGGTCCTTTGTGGCGGTGACGTTGTCCGCGGCGGTCCTGGACTCGGTCATGATCTCCTCGATGATCCCGGTGATCTCGCCGGTGGAGAGCCCGGTCTGCAGGGAGAGGTTCCGGATCTCGTCGGCGACGACGCCGAAGCTCTTGCCGTATTCCCCCGCCTGGGCCGCGATGATGGAGGCGTTCAGGGCCAGGAGGTTGGTCCTCTTGGTGATGTCGTTGATGACGCTGACGAACCCTTCGATCCTGCCGCTGTTGGCGCTGAGCCGCTTGATCCCCTGGTAGGAAAGGTCGACCGAGCGCTGGATCTCGGCGAGGGCATCCACCGTCTCGCGCACGATCTGCGTCCCCTGCTCGGCATGTTCCTTAACCCGGACGGAGAGGCCGTGCGAGTGCCCGGTGCTCTTTTCCACCTGCCTGAGCGTGGTGGTGATCTGCTCCATGGCGGAGACCGACTTGTAGACCGAGTCGGAGAGCGCGTCCATGTTCTGGGTGATCTGGTCGGTGGCGATGGAGATCTCCGCGGCGGAGACGCTGGCGCCGTCCACCGATTCCATCATCCCGTGCGCGGCGGCGTCGATCTTCAGCGCCCCGTTCGCCAGGGAATCGGCGGCGCTTTTGAGGCGGAAGAGGTTCGAGGAGTAGTTCTCCCTCTTCATCAGGGTCTCGGAGAAGGTCTTACCCAGCTCCAGGGTGAGGAGGTCTATGGACTGGAGCAGGCTGATCCGCATCAGCGCGGCGGCCGCCTGGTCCGCAAAGAGCCGGATGGTGTCGACGTCGGTGTCGTTCAGAGCCCGGTGGCTCTTCTTGTTGTCGAGGCCGAAGACGCCTATGGTCTCGCCCTTAAGGACGATGGGGCAGAGGATGAAGGTGGTGGAGCGCAGAGGCTCGATCCCGTTGAAGGGGGGCTGCAGCATGAAGTCTGCGGGGTAGTCGGTGATGTTCTCTATGAAGTAGACCTGCTTGTCCTGGAAGCTCTTGAAGATGACGCCGGATCGGCCGTCCAGCGGGATGGTCACCTCGGGCCCGACCGGCGCCTCGTTCCCCGCGGTCACTGCGAAGTAGAGGTTCTTTCGCTCCGGGTCCGCCATCAGGACGTTGACTCGCTCGTAGCCGAGCACCTCGTGCAACCCCTCGACGCAGAGCGCCAGCACGTCGTCCTTTTGCACCGCCTTCTGGATCCGGCTGCCGATCTTGTGGAAGTTCTTTATGTTGTTGTCCAGCACCTTGTAACGGTTCTCGAACAGCTTCTTCTGGGCGTCGACTTCCTGCACCAGGGCGTCGAGCCTCTCCCCTTTTTGGTGCAGTTCGTCCACGGCGCGGCCGATGAAATGGCCGAACACGGCGAGGACGCAGGCGGTGCCCCCGCCCATGTAGATGTAGAGCGCCATACCCTGCGCGCTTTGCTTCATCTCGGCAAAGGCCTGGACGGCTAAGGGGACGTTGGGGTCGGAGAAAAGCATCAGGCGCAGCAGTATCCAGCCAAGCGGTGCCGATATGCCAAGGAAAAAGCCGATGAGCGCGTATTTCACACTTCTGTTGGCATCGGCGAATGGGTTCTTCATGTTCAGGGCACCTCTTTGCTCCCGCTCGACGCACAGGGGCGCGATGCGGGATTTTTCACGGTCTGCTCCAGGTTCCGCAGTCTAGAGCAGACATTAGTCAAAGTCAACAGTAACTTACCTCCCCAGCATGATGCCGAGCGCCTCGGCGTGGCGCACCATCTCGCCCCCAGGATCGATGAGGTTGAGGCTCCGTATCGCGTCCTCGATCGGCACCGAGGTGATGTGGCGCCCCTTGAGGCAGACCATGTGGCCGAAGGCCTCGCTCTCGATCAGTTCCACCGCCTTCACCCCGAAGCGGCTTCCTATGCAGCGGTCGAAGGTCGAGGGAGACCCGCCGCGCTGCAGATGCCCCAGCACCGTGACCCTGATGTCCATCTCCAGCACCCCGCCGAGCTCCCGGGAAAAGGCTTCCCCTACCCCGCCCAGGCGCTCCACGACGGATTTCCCCCCCGCGGCCTCCTTGACCACGCGCCCGCCTCCCTTGGGGAAAGCGCCTTCGGCCACGACCACCACGCTGAAGCGGCGGCCGCGGCGGCCGCGCTCGAGGATCGCCTGGGAAACCTTCTCGATGTCGTAGGGGATTTCCGGAACGAGGATCACGTCGGCGCCGCCGGCTATCCCGGACTCTAGGGCGATCCATCCGGCGTAGCGTCCCATGACCTCCAGCACCATGACCCGGTGGTGGCTCTCCGCGGTGGAGTGGAGCTTGTCGAGCGCCTCGGTTGCGGTCTCGAGCGCCGTGTTGTAGCCGAAGGTGACGTCGGTTTCCAGAAGGTCGTTGTCTATGGTCTTCGGGACCCCCACGATGGGGACGCCCCGGCGCATCAGCTCCTGGGCGATCTTCAGCGAGCCGTCCCCCCCGACGACGACCAGAGCCGAAAGCCCCAGGTGCTTTATGCGGGAGCAGACCTCGTCGGAGACGTCGACCAGTTCCACTTTCCCTTCGCGCACCATCGGGAAGGCGAAGGGGTTTCCCCTGTTGCTGGTGCCGAGTATGGTGCCCCCCAAGGGGAGGATGCCGCGCACCTCTTCGAGCCCGAGACAGCGGCACTTCTCCGGGTGCAGGAACCCGTCGAAGCCGTCCTCTATACCGACCACCTTCCAGCCGCGGCCGACCGCCGACTTGACCACCCCCCTGATCACTGCGTTAAGCCCGGGGCAATCCCCTCCCCCGGTGAGTATTCCGATTCTTTTGGACACCTGGCCTCCCCCTTCGCTGAAGCTACGGGGGACATGGCCCCCCTTCAAAAAAAATACAGCCCCCAACTCTTCCCAACTCGCCCTCTCATCCAGCTCTCCCTCGCCCTCTGGGAGAGGGGTGGGGTGAGGGATAGACTTAAGCGTGCTTCGCCCCCAGCACATCCAGTATTGCCTGCGGCTCCAGACGGTTCCTAGGGTCGCTGTCCACGTAGCTCAGGATGACACGCCGGTTTTGCCCGATCACGAAGGTTCCCGCTAAAGGAAGCTCCCACGACTGGTCGGCGTTGTACTCTGGAAGGTTCACCCCCAAGGAGATGTAGAGCTCGCGCACCCAGTCCGGAAGCCGGTACACGAGCCCGTAGCTGCGGGCGACCTGGTTTCCCAGGTCGCTCAAGACCTCGTACTGCAGGAAGTTCTTCAAGAGCGTCGCCTGGGTCTTGTCCGGGCTCTGCGGCGAGACCGCGATGAGCGCCGCCCCAAGGTGCAACACTTGCGGGAGGATCTTCTGGTAGGCCCTCAACTGAAGGCTGCAGTATGGTCACCAGATCCCCCGGTAGAAGGTGAGCACCACGGGCCCGTTGGTAAGCGCATCGGAGAGCCTGACCGGTATCCCCACCGCGTTGGGCAGGGTGAAATCGGGGGCCTCGCCGCCGGCCTTTGGGGCTCCTGCCGTGCTGGCACAGGCGGCAATATCCCGGTACGCCTTGTCGAGGAGTTCCGCCTTTTCTGGGGAATTCGCGCGGTAGGAATGCTCCAGCGCAGCTATCTGCGATCTCAGGTCATGTTCCATCGCCGCCTCCATTTTTTGTTTTAGCCACCAATTCTACGCGCATTCATGAAGAGGTCAATGATTCTCCGATCATAGAGCCATTTTCCAAGGCATGCGGAGAATCGTATATTTTTGACCCATGTCATAAACAATTTTCCTTGGCGGCGCTATCTTCAGTTCAACGAAACGCACAGGAGGGAGCAGATGGAATTCAAAAACGGCTTAGGAGATGCGGCGATACAAAACGTGATAGCAAGCCACCCCGGGATCGGCGAGATCCTGAACCGCTACGAGATCGGTTGCGTCACCTGCAAGGTCGGTATCTGCCTTCTGAAGGACGTGGTATCGATCCACGGGCTGACCAAGGAGCAGGAAGCCTCGGTCGAAAAAGAAATAAATGACTATTTGGATCAAAAAGCGGAAAATTAGCCGGTGCCTGAAGGACTTGGGCACCATCGACATAACCGGCACCATTCAAAATAATTACAATAACAGGAGATAAGAACATGGCACATGCAGGATGCGGCTGCCCGGGCAGCATGGCAAGGGTTATCGAGAGGAACGAGGCAAACGAGCAGGAGACCACGGTTAAGGCGGCTTCGGAATTGCGGCAGTGGCCGGTGCAGCTGCACCTGGTCCCCCCCACCGCCCCCTGGTTCCAGGACAGCGACATACTGATCGCGGCGGACTGCGTCGCCTTCGCGCTGGGAAGCTTCCACAGCGACCTTTTGAAGGGAAAGGCACTGGCGATAGCCTGCCCGAAACTCGACGACAGCACCCCCTACGTGGAAAAACTGGCGACGATCTTCAGGGAAAACGAGGTAAAGAGCATCACCGTTGCCATCATGGAAGTCCCCTGCTGCCGCGGTCTGGACATGATGGTGCGTCAGGCGCTCACGCTCTCCGGCAAGGAGATACCGCTCGAGACCGCGGTGATCGGCATCAACGGGGAGAGGAGGAACTAGGGATGAAACGGGACATCACCCAGAGGCTCAAGGACGAACACCAGCTGATACTGCGCATGCTCGCCCTTTTGGAGCAGAACGCGAAACGCACTGAAGAGGGCACCTTCAAGAATTACCGGTTCTACCTGGACGGGGTCGACTTCATCAGGAATTACGCCGACCGTTTCCACCACGCCAAGGAGGAGGATGTCCTGTTCGAAGCCCTGGTGGCAAACGGCATGCCCAAGGCCAACAGCCCCGTGGCGGCAATGCTGATGGAGCACGACCTGGGAAGGGCCTTCGTGAAGGGGATGGAGGAGGCGGCGACCCGCGCCTTAGCCGGCGAAGCGGGACAGGAAGAGGCCATAGTCGCCAACGCGAGGGGGTACCTGGAGCTTCTGCGGGATCATATCGCCAAGGAGGACGACATACTCTACCCCCTGGCGGAGCGGGTGCTCCCGGAGGAGATGCGCGAGGACATCGTGGCGGGGTACCGCGCGGCCGAGGAAAAGTCGGCAGCAGGGTTCGAGGCGCATTACAGGAGCGTGGTGGAGAAGTACGAGGCGGAAGCGAAAAACCAGGCCTAAGGCAAGGCAAAAGGCACTCACCACAGAGGTACACAGAGGAACCACTGAGGCAAGACAAAAGCAAAAACCTTCTGAACGCCGTTCCGAGTCTTTTTGAGCTACGGGTTTAGCGGGTTTGAAACAAAAAAGGGCGGGGTCAATTGACCCCGCTCTTTTTGCTTTTGCACTCGCCTTCTTTATCTATTCGAGGTTGTCCTCAATCCTGATGAAGGTGCTCTTGCCGCGGATGACCTCGAAGGTGTCGATCTCGGCAAGGGAGCGGCGTACGTCCGCTTCACGCGCCTCGTGGGTCATGATGACGATGGGAACCACTTCGCTGGCGCTCCTCGCGCTCTGCAGCATGGAGGCGATGCTGATGCCGCTGGCGCCCAGGGCTCCGGCGATGCGCGCCAGCACGCCGGGACGGTCCAGGGCCTGGAAGCGGATATAGTACTTGCTGACGATCTCGCCCATGGGCTTGATGGGGAGGTTGCTTACCTTCTCGTCGAGGTAGCCAAGAGGCGCGCAGCGGCGGGAGATGCCGACGCCCATGTTGCGGGAAAGATCGATGACGTCGCCAACGACGGCGCTCGCGGTGGCGTCCATCCCGGCGCCCCTGCCGTAGAACATCACCGGGCCGATGAAGTCGCCGGTTAGCCTGATGGCGTTGAACACGCCGTGCACGTCGGCCAGCGGGTAGTCGATCGGGATCATGGTCGGGTGCACGCGCGCCTCGATCTGGCCTCCGTCCATCTTCCCTATCGCCAGGAGCTTGATCCTGTAGCCGAAGGACTTGGCGAAGTCGACGTCCTCGGAGGAGATCGAGGTGATCCCTTCGGAGTAGATGTCCTTCAGGTCGATCTTGGTGCCGAAGCAAAGCGAAAGCAGGATGCAGAGCTTGTGCGCCGTGTCGACCCCCTCGATGTCGAAGGTGGGGTCAGCCTCGGCGTAGCCAAGCTCCTGGGCGCTCTTCAGCACCTCGGAGAAGTCGGCCCCGTCGTGGGTCATCCGGGTCAGGATGTAGTTGCAGGTGCCGTTCACGATGCCGAGCACGGTGGAGAAACGGTTCCCGGCGAGGTTCCCCTTGATGGCGGAAAGGACGGGGATCCCGCCGCCCACCGCTGCCTCGAAGAGGACCTCGACGCCGTTTGCCTTGGCGGCAGCGTAGATCTCCTCGCCGTGCACGGCGAGAAGCGCCTTGTTGGCGGTAACCACGTGCTTGCCGTGGGAGATGGCCTTAAGGACGAAGCTGCGGGCGGGCTCGTAGCCGCCGATCAGCTCGATGATTATGGAGATTTCCGGATCGGTCAGCACTTCCTCGGCGTTGCGGGTGAGGACGATCCCTTCGGTGCTGACGCCGCGGTCGGTGGTGATGTCGAGGTCGACGATGCTCTTCAGGGAGATCCGGGTGCCGGTTTTCTCCGTCAAGAGCGCGCTGTTCGCGGCAAGAAGCTTTACCACACCGGCGCCGATGGTGCCGAAACCGAGAAGGCCAATCTTTATCTCTTTCATAATCCCTCGTTGGTCAGTACATGATAATTTTTTACAGCTGGCTAAACAGAGGAGGTCGCGCATCGCCCGCACCCTTTCGGCGCGGACTCGCTGCGGCTACTCTTTGTCCGTCACAGTCGAGGCGATCTCGTCGAGAATGCCGTTGACGAAGGAGGCGGAATCGTCGGCGCCGAACTTCTTGGCGACCTCGATGGCCTCGTTCATGGTGACGTTCTTCGGAATGTCCGGGCGGTACAAAAGCTCGAACACGGCCAGGCGCAGGATGTTGAGGTCCACGCGCGCCATGCGGGCCATGCTCCAGTGCTTGGACTTCTCCGCGATGCGGCTGTCGATCGCCTGCAGGTTGCTCACCACACCGTTCACCAGCTCGGAAGCGAAGGCGTAAGCCTTGGAGTTGACCGAGAGGGTCGGCTCCTCACCCTCGCTGAAGCTCTCGGTGATCCTCTTCAGCGTGGTGTTGGCATCCTGCAGCACCAGGTCCTTGGAATAAAGCGCCTGCAGCGCAAGTTCTCTACCTTCTCTGCGTGTCGTCAATTATTTCATCTCCTTGAAGACGTTGGCGGTTTCGATCACGGTCATGGCGGCGTCGAAGCCCTTGTTGCCGGCCTTGGTCCCGGCGCGCTCGATCGCCTGCTCGATGGTGTCGGTGGTCAGCACTCCGAAGGCCACGGGGACGCCGGTGGCAAGCGATACGTGGGCGATCCCCTTGGAGACCTCGGAGGACACGTAGTCGAAGTGGGGGGTGGAGCCGCGGATCACGGCGCCCAGGCAGATGAGGGCGTCGTAGTTGCCGGTAGCGGCCATCTTCTGCGCGGTGAGCGGGATCTCGAAGGCCCCGGGGACCCGGACCACGGTGATCTGCGCGTCGTCGGCGCCGTGGCGCAGCAGCGCGTCGAGTGCCCCTTCGAGCAGGCGCTCGCCGATGAAGCTGTTGAAACGGCCGACTACGATACCGAACCTGAGCCCCTCGGCGTTGAGTTTTCCCTCTACATATTTTGGCATAGTCACTCCTGGTAAATCCAGATTGAGATTAAGATTAAGATTGAGTTGAGACTAGAAAACAAGATTGAGACTAAGATTAAGATTGAGCCTAAGCCTTTTCTAAATCTTAATCTTTATCTGCTTTATCTCTTTTGCCTTATCTCTGCCTTTAAATATTCTCCAGCAGATGCCCCATCTTCTCGCGCTTGGTCTTCAGGTACTTCTCATTGCACTTGGAAGCCGGGATCTCGATGGGAACGCGCTCCACGATGTTGATGCCGTACCCCTGGAGACCGATGAGCTTCTTCGGGTTGTTGGTCATGAGCCGGATCTTCTTCACGCCCAGGTTCACCAGGATCTGCGCGCCGATGCCGTAGTCCCTGAGGTCCGCCTTGAAGCCGAGCGCCAGGTTCGCCTCCACGGTGTCGTGCCCCTGGTCCTGCAGCGCGTAGGCCTTCAGCTTGTTGGTGAGCCCGATGCCGCGCCCTTCCTGGCGCATGTAGAGGATGACCCCCTTCCCTTCCTTCTCGATCCGCTCCATGGCGCTGTGCAGCTGGTCGGCGCAGTCGCACCTGACACTGCCGAAGACGTCCCCGGTGAGGCACTCGGAATGGACCCGCACCAGCACCGGCTCGTCACCCTTGATGTCCCCCTTGACCAGGGCCAGGTGCTCCAGCTTGTCGATGTCGTTTTCGAAGGCCACGGCGCGGAAGCTGCCGTACTGGCTCGGGAGCGCGACGTCGACGGAGCGGCGCACCAGCGACTCGTGCTTCAGGCGGTAGGCGACGAGGTCGGCCACGGTGCAGACCTTGATGCCGTGCTCCTTGGCGAACTTCTTCAATTCGGGCATGCGCGACATGGTGCCGTCGTCGTTCATGATCTCGCAGATGACGCCGGCAGGCTCCAACCCGGCCAGACGCGCGAGATCGACCGAGCCCTCGGTCTGCCCGGAGCGGACCAGGACGCCGCCGTTGCGGGCCCTGAGCGGGAAGATGTGGCCCGGCCTGGCGAGGTCGGCCGCGGTGGCATCGGGTGCCACGGCGGTGAGTATGGTATGGGCGCGGTCCGCCGCCGAGATGCCGGTGGTGACCCCCTTCTTCGCCTCGATGGAAACGGTGAAGGCGGTGCCGAAGGATGAAGTGTTGGTCTGGACCATCGGCTGCAGGTCGAGACGGTCGCAGCGCTCCGAGGTCATGGTAAGGCAGATCAGGCCGCGGCCGTATTTCGCCATGAAGTTGATGGCCTCCGGCGTGACGCACTGGGCCGCCATGGTGAGGTCGCCCTCGTTCTCGCGGTCCTCGTCGTCGGCGAGGATGACCATCCTGCCGGCCCTGATCTCCTCAATCGCTTCCTCTATGCTTGCAACAGACATGTTTTTTAACCTCTCTTACTCTGAGCGGGAATGGATGCACCAGCTCCGGTAACTGAATCTAGATCGTCGACCATAACAAAAAAAGGGGCAAAGTGAAAGAGAAAGCCGTTACAGGAACCCTGTTTTTGCCAGCAGGTCCAGCGTCACTCCTTCGCCGCTCCCCTCCCTCCCCAAGAGCAAGCGCTCGAGGTAGCGGCACAAAAGGTCCGTCTCGATGTTGACCTCGTCCCCCACCCGCTTGGAGATGAGCGTGGTCTTTGCCGCGGTGTGCGGTATCACGTTGATGCTGAAGCTGTCGGGGCCGGCCGTGTTCACGGTGAGGCTGATCCCGTCGATGGCGACCGAGCCCTTGGAGGCTATGTACTTGCCGAACTCGCGCGGGAAGCGGAAGGAGAAGACGATGTTGCCTGCGACCTCCCGGCGCTCGATCACGGTGGCGACGCAGTCGACGTGCCCGGAGACCAGGTGCCCGTCCAGTCGGTCGGAAAGCCTCATGGCGCGCTCCATGTTGACCGGAGAGCCGCTTTTCAGGTTCTTGAAGCCGGTGCGGTCGATGGTTTCGGGGGAGATGTCGAAGGTCACCGCGCCCCCCCCTTTGCGGACCACGGTGAGGCAGGCGCCGTTGACTGCGATCGAGGCGCCGATGGGGACTTCGTCCAAGGGGAGCGACGTCTTAACCGTGAGGCTTCCCGAGGCGCCCCGCTTCTCGATGGAGACCAGCTCGCCAACCGTTTCTATCAAACCTGTGAACATGAAGAAAAACCTCTAATGGTTCTGACTTTTTGGTTTTACCGGGATGCCTTCCACCAGGAGGTCGACCCCCACCCGCTTTACCCTCACCTCTTCGAGAGCGATGGCGTCCGCCATGAGGAACGCCCCCTCTCCTGCGAAGAGTCCCATGCCGGCCCCTCCCACGAGCTTCGGCGCCAGGAAGATCATGCATTTGTCGATGAGCCCGGCACGAAGGGTTGCGCCCGCCAGGTGACTGCCACCTTCGAGCAGCATGGACTGCACGCCGCGCGCCCCCAGCTGCGCGAAAAGGTCGGTGAGATCGACACGTCCATCTGTCTCGCGGCAGCTGAGGACCTCGGCGCCGCGCGCCCTGAGCGCCTCCATCTTCGCCTGGTCCGCGCTGCAGGTGGCTATGACGGTTCCGGCTTTCGACTGCACATCGAGGATCGCTGCATGAAGCGGTATCCTCAGGGTCGAGTCGACGATCACCCGCAGCGGGTCCTTGCCGCCGGGGACCCTGCAGGTCAGAAGGGGATCGTCCTTCACCACGGTTCCGACGCCGACCATGATGGCGTCGAGGCGCCCGCGCAGCCGGTGCACCTCGCGCCGGGCACGGTCGCCGGTCACCCACTTGGAATCGCCGCTTACCGTCGCGCTTTTGCCGTCCAAAGTCAGCGCGCTCTTCAGCACTACGAAAGGGAGCCTGGTCTGGATCCACTTGATGAAGGGGAGGTTCAGCTCGCGGCTCTCCTCTGCCAAAAGCCCGACCTCGACCGCTATCCCCGCCTCCCGGAGCATCTCTATTCCCCTGCCGGAGACCCGCGGGTTGGGGTCGACCATGGCCACGAAGACCCGGGCCACTTTCGCCTCGATGAGCGCCTTGGCGCAGGGAGGTGTCTTGCCGAAGTGGGAGCAGGGCTCGAGCGTCACGTAGGCGTCGGCACCGGCCGCCTTCGCGCCGGCGGCGGCAAGTGCATGCACCTCGGCGTGCGGGGTCCCCGCCTTCTTGTGCCAGCCGCGCCCGACCACCTCGCCGTCGCGGACAATGACGCAGCCGACGGCGGGGTTGGGGGCGGTCTTGCCGACTCCCTTTCTCGCCTCGGCAAGCGCGAGCCGCATCATTTTAAGGTGTAGGTCAGACATCTCTCCCCCCTACTTCTTCAAAAGGTCCTGCAGCTCTTCCATGAACTCGTTGATGTCCTTGAAGGAGCGGTAGACCGAGGCGAAGCGGACGTAGGCGACCTGGTCGATGCCGTGCAACTCCGACATGATCCACTCGCCGAGCGTGGTGGTGGGGATCTCCCTCTCGCCGCTTTCCTGCAGGCGCGTCTCCAGGCGGTCGACCATCTTCTCGATGGTCTCCACCGAGACCGGACGCTTCTCGCACGCCTTCTGGATCCCGTTGACGAGCTTCATCCGCTCGAAGGGCTCGCGCCTGCCGTCCCTCTTGGTGACCAGGGGGAGGACCTCCTCGACCCGCTCGTGAGTGGTGAAACGCTTGCCGCACGACTCGCACTCGCGCCGGCGCCTGATGGCGGCTCCCCCCTTGTCGGGTCGGGAGTCGACTACCTTGCTGTCGGAGAAATTGCAGAACGGGCACTTCATGACTGGGGCTCCTCGTATTTCTCGACGAGGATACCGGACTCCCGGATCATCTCCTCGGCAAGCTGGTCCGGGTACCCCGAGAGGTACACCACGCGCTTGATCCCGGAGTTGATCACCATCTTCGAGCAGATGATGCAGGGCATGGTGTTGCAGTAAAGGGTCGCCCCCTCTATGGAGGTGCCGTGCTTCGCCGCCTGGATGATGGCGTTTTGCTCGGCGTGGAGGCCGCGGCAGAGCTCGTGGCGCTCGCCGGACGGGATCCCCATCTTCTCCCTGAGGCACCCTATGTCGAGGCAATGGGCGGTCCCGGATGGTGCACCGTTGTAGCCGGTGGCAAGGATGTTCTTGTCCTTGACCAGCACCGCCCCCACCTGCCGCCTGAGACAGGTGGAGCGCTTGGCTACCAGGCGTGTGATTTCGATGAAATACTCATCCCAACTCGGACGGCCCATAAATAGTCCCTCTCATTTGAAATTTGGCCAGAATAGCCGTTTTCACCGGTCCGGTCAAGAAGCGTGAGAGGGGCGCCGGGCGCTTGCAGCCGTGAAAGCACGGCGTTACGGGAAAGTTCTTGCCCGATGCTCGCAAAGAGTGTTAGAAGTACCCTCTTTTTCGGGAGGAGAAACAGTGAGCATGCACGCAACAGACACACCTCAACTGCTTGAAATCATAGTCGAAGAAAGCGGGCTGCCGCGCGGCGGCGTGCTCCAGACGGTGGCGCTTTTGAACGAGGGGGGGACCGTCCCCTTCATCGCGCGCTACCGCAAGGAGCAGACCGGGGAGCTGGACGAGGTCCAGATCCGACAGATCGAGGACCTGCTGATCTACCACCGCGAGCTTGCCGAGCGCAAGGCCACGGTGCTGAAAAGCATCGAGGAGCAGGGAAAACTGACCCCGGAGCTCTCTGCCCGGATCGCAGCCTGCCGCAAGAAGACCGACCTGGAGGACCTGTACCTCCCCTACAAGCCGAAGCGCCGGACCAAGGCCACCATCGCGCGGGAGAGGGGCCTGGAGCCCCTGGCCGAGCTGATCTCGGCGCAGGAGTTGACGGCGGGAAGCCCCGCAGAGGCGGCGGCCCCCTTCGTCAACGCCGAGCTGGGGGTGCCCGATGCGGAGGCGGCCCTGGAAGGTGCTGCCCACATCATAGCCGAGCAGCTTTCCGAGAACGCGGAGCTGCGCGGCATGGTGCGCGACCTGACCAGGGAGCAGGGGATATTCGGCTCGCAGCTGATCGGCGAAGGTGCCGACCGGGACGGAAAATTCCAGATGTACTACGACTACCAGGAGCCGCTGAAGTCGATACCGTCCCACCGCATGCTCGCCATGCGGCGCGGCGAAAAGGAAGACGTGCTGAGGCTCACCCTGCTCGCGCCGGAAGAGGAGATCGTCGGGAGGCTCAAGGGGGCGCTGGTCAAGCGGGAGAGCATCTTCAAGGGGATCCTGGAAGCGGCGGCCGCCGACGCCTACAAGCGGCTCATCGCCCCCTCTATCGAGGTGGAGCTGAGACTGGAGGCGAAGACCCGCGCCGACGAGGCGGCCATCGCCGTCTTCGCGCAGAACCTGAAGAACCTGCTGCTCCTTCCCCCGGCAGGAGGAAGGCGGGTGCTCGGCATCGACCCGGGGCTAAGGACCGGCTGCAAGCTCGCCGCGATCAGCGAGACCGGGCGCTTTTTGGAGCATGTCACCATCTACCCGCATACCGGTGGGGCCAAGGCCGAGGCGGCAGGCGCGGAGCTTATCGGGATGGTCAAGCGCAACGACTCACTTCTCATCGCCATCGGCAACGGCACCGGGGGGCGCGAGACCGAGATCTTCGTGCGGGACGCCTTGAGGAAGGCGGGGATAAAAGCGGACACCGTGATGGTGAACGAGGCCGGTGCCAGCATCTATTCGGCCTCGGAGATCGCCAGGGAAGAGTTCCCCGAACTCGACCTCACCGTCCGCGGCGCCATATCCATCGGGAGGAGGCTCCAGGACCCGCTCGCCGAGCTGGTGAAGATTGATCCCAAGAGCATCGGGGTGGGACAGTACCAGCACGACGTGAACCAGACCCTGCTGAAAAAGGCGCTGGACGCGGTGGTGGAATCCTGCGTCAACTTCGTCGGCGTCGACCTGAACAGCGCGTCCTGGGCTTTACTCTCCTACGTCGCCGGCCTCTCCGAGAGCCAGGGGCGGGCCATAATGCGGCACCGGGACGAGCATGGGGCGTTCGCGTCGCGGCAGGCGCTTTTGAAGGTGGCGCGCTTCGGCCCCAAGGCCTTCGAGCAGGCGGCGGGCTTTTTGAGGATCAGGGGGGGCGAGAATCCGCTGGACAACACGGCGGTGCACCCGGAGAACTACGCGGTGGTCGAGAAGATGGCGGCCGACCTGGGTGTGAGCCTGCCACAACTGGTGGCGGACCCGGGGCTTTCGGCCGGTATCAAAATCGAGCGCTACGTGACCGACACCATCGGCATCCCGACGCTGCGGGATATCCTGGCGGAGTTGAAGAAACCCGGGCGCGACCCGCGCGAGCAGTTCCAGAGCGCTAGCTTCCGCGAGGACGTCGTGACCATCGCCGACCTCAAGGAGGGGATGATCCTGCAGGGGGTGGTGACCAACGTGGCCGCCTTCGGCGCCTTCGTTGACATAGGGGTGCACCAGGACGGGCTGGTGCACGTAAGCCAGCTCTCGCACCGGTTCACCAAGGACCCCAACGATGCGGTAAAGGTCGGAGAGATCGTGAAGGTGAAGGTGCTTTCGGCCGATCCGGAGAGAAAGAGGATCTCGCTCTCGATAAAGCAGGCGGAACCGGAGAAAGCGCCCAAGGTCCCGGAGGCGAGAAGGCCACAGCAAAAGGAAAAGCCGGCGAACGATCAGTCGGCGTGGGAGAAGGCGGGTTTCCGGGTGAAGAAGTAAGCACGGAAGCTAGTGCCGGGAAAAAGGAAAAGGGGATGGAGCCTGGAGGGCTCCATCCCCTTTTTACTGCGTGCAGGTTGATCTAGCAGGCGCTTCTCAAAAGCTTGCGCCCGGTCTTGAAGACGACCTCGATCTTTCCTGCCTGCGACGAGGCTATGACGCCGATCCCGAAGGTGGAGTGCGCGATAAGGGTGTTGGCCCGGAATTTCCCCTCCATGTTGTAGGGGACGGCGAGATCCGGGTCGAGCGGGCTGATCATCTCCTCCCAGACCGCCTCGTCGGAGATGGCCGGCGCCTTGACCGCCCTGGCGCGAGGCGCTTTGGCCTCTTTGGCCGCCTTGGGTGCCTTCGCCGCGGTAACCTTGGGCTCTTTGGCAGGACGATGGTTGTGCTCGCTGCCGCAGGTATTGCACTTTACCCTGACCACCTGGCCGTCAACCATGGCGATGATGGTGTGGTTGAGAAGTGCCTTGCACCGCGTGCACTGCGAATCGACCATGTCTCCTGCCGCTAAAACTCTTTTTTGCATTGGGCCTCCCTGACCTTTGTTGCTCAAACAAAAAGGGCTTAACCGTCGGCGGCTAAACCCTTTCCATTGCGTTATAGGAACACGGGCCCGGCTTGGATCCCGCATCTGTACGAATCGTTGGTTTAAGCGTTTTATGTCGTTGATGTGCTGTTGAAATATAGGGGAATTCGGCAGCAGATGCAAGGAAAAAGCTGCCGGTGCGCTGCTGAGAGGTGCGCCGGGCGGGCCTGCGGGGAGCCGTCATTAGCGATCGCACGGGAGCTGCAGGGGGTCACGGATCAGCAGACGGCAGCATGCCGCCTCGAGCGCGACGCCGAAGCAGGTGCCGGCGATGACGTCGCTCAGGAAGTGGTAGTTGGTCGCCACCAGGGCGCAGCCGAGGAGGGCGGCCGTCAAGAGGCAAAAGGGGCGGGTCTTCGGGTAGAAGCGCCAGACCGCCGCGATGATGGCGACTATGACCAGCATGTGCCCCGAAGGGAAGCCGTCGTACCTCTCCCGCATCTGGAAGAAGTAGAAGCCGTAAAGATCAGGGTGCTGCAGCCAATACCTGGTGTTGATGCGGCCGAAGGCGATCTTCAGCACCATCTTGGACAGGTAGGACAGGGGGGCCACCCAGAGCACCAAGTAGCAGAAGAAGGTGGTCGCGTCGTAAATGCCTTTCCTGGACCGGACCAGGTACACCGAAAGCGAGGCCAGCATGGATAAAAGCACCACCACCAGCAGCAAATCCGGCATCTCGGAGGTGAGCTTCGACCAAGAGGTGTTGGCGTAAAGATGGTTCTTTACGAACAGCGCCAGCGGCACATCGAAGTACAAGATGGCGAGCATGGTGATCGATGCAGCGCCAATGCCCCATCCGAGCGTTTTTTGAAATGTGCCGCACCGGCTTGTATGCATGTAACCCCGGGTAGCTTAGGATTCGACAACCACATACTCGTACCACAACCTGCGGCAAATATGAAGTCAAACTCGGCAAATACCGCTGCCGGGACGGGGAGCCACTACTGTTCCCGGTTCGCGATGCACTTCAGGCAGTTTCTGAAGGTGCAGACTCCGCAGGCATGGTGCATGAAAACCGGTATGTCCATCGCCTTGGCCACCTGCATCGCCTCGATCTTCACCCGGTGCGACACTTTGTTGGTGAAGATGACCATGGCGTCGGCTTTCCTGAGTTTCGCCGCGATGTTGGTCTGCGAGCTGCTGAAGACCTGCAGCGACACTCCGGCCCGCTCCGCCTCTTCCTGATAATGTTTACCTAGGCGGTCCATGCCGCCAATGAGAGCTATACACATATCGTCCTCCTTCGTAAAAGCACGCGCCGGTGCCACGGAACGGTTCTGACGTTCACTTTCAAGCTGCCGACAAAAAAAGCTGCTGCGCCTGCGTCGATTCACCGCAGCCGTTGTTCTTTTTCAGGCAGTCGAGCGGGTTGCAACCCGAGGCGAGCTGCAGCGACATCTCACAGCGGCATTTGCGGTGGTTCTCCGCCAGCTCCAGGCTCGGCGCAGGGTTGCCGAAGATCTTCCACGGGCCCTGGCAGGTGAAGGAGAGCGGCGCCCACCCCATGAACCCCACCACGTCCTTCAGCGGGTACCCCAGGAACACGCCGATCTCATGGGGGAACCCTTCCACCTCGAGGCGGTGCTCCAACTCCGAGAGCACCGCCTCGAAACGGTCGGGCTCGGCGTACCCCGCCTTGCGCAGAATGACCCGCACACTTTTTTGCGCCAGCAAGGAACCCAGCGCGTCCCGGGAGTAGAGAAGAAGAAGCACAGAGGTCCCGCGGTCAGCAAGCACCCGCACCTTGAGCCCGCTTGCCTCGATGAGCGCTGAACCATGCTCCTTCCAGAGCAGGTAAAGGTTGCGGCCGCAGGAGCGGCGCTTGTTGGCCAGGCAGACGAGATTGGCGGGCTTGGCTCCCCGTAACACCTCGGCCAGTTCGAGGGCGAGGAAAGAGGCGAGACAGTCGCGGTCTTCGGTATAAAGCCTGGAGAAATCCTGCCACCCCGGCCTTGCCCCGCGTGCAGCAACCGCTGGTACAGTTGCTTCACTCCTGTCCAAAGGATGGTTTTCCCTATTACCTATTGCAGCCATAACCCCTCCACCGATTCTGCCCAAGTCATAGCAACCTACCGCACCGATCAAAGTTGCCGCGGCCCGGGTCAATCCCTTAAGCCGGCGTGCATTTTCTGCGATAATGAAAACTGTTATCACTTATAGTGGGGTTTTGTTTCGGTGTCAAGATGTAATTGTGAGGGAGTCGGAGAAAACATGACTGGGACTACTGGATCAGTGCGATCTGGCCCAAGGCACACTGAGCTTTAGGGCCTGCAACAGTGCCTTGTCGGCTGACGCTGTGTTTTCGGGGTCGCCTATCAAGGTTTCCACCCACTTGTTCATCGCGTGGACTTTGCGCACCTCTGGCAAGGAACCGGCAAGCAGTGCCTGGAGCTCGTCGCTTTTTTCTTCGAAATCGGCGCCGAGATACCACAAGGCCAGGGCGTAGGAGGCTATCCCCTGCTCGGTCACCAGTCCTCTCGCCCCGGCCATTGCCATCGCGAGGGATAGAAACTGGTGGCGCTCGGATTGGTCTATCAGCACGTAGTCCTGCAGGTCCCGTGAGAATGCGGCATCCAGTTTCGCCAGGAAAGCAGCACGTGCCAGTTCATCTATCTTGTCGGATCTGATGTCCATGCCCTATCCTCCCATTCACAGCTACCCCAAGGATACCGATTCCTTGCGCAGTTCGTCGTCGACCAGCTGCATCCTGGCCAGGCTTCCAAGAACGACATCCTCGACCAGGTACTGCTGCACCGGCCCAAAGCACTCTCGCAACTCTTTCCTGCTGCATCCTGACAAGTAGATTGCCAGCAGCTTCGGGTCGTAGAAGCGAAAATACAGCGGACGCCCTGTGGCCTCATCAGCGACCTTGGCCAACCGCCGGAAGTGGCACCGAAGCTCCGTGAAACGGCTGCCGGTTTTCCCGTAAATCCCCCAGCCCCTTCCCCACCCGTTGCCCAGAAGCCAGTCGGTGAACGGTGCATCCCGCTCGAGTAAGGCGAGACGGGGGGCCACCTCCGCCATATCAGGCGCCAACTCTCCGGCATAGAGGCAGACGTGCCGAGGTTGGAAGGATGCCAGATATCGGGTCAGGCCCGTTACCGTCGCGCCGTCGACGATGGCAAAGACGGTTGTGGGCTCACCGGAGAAGAGCTCGTTTTTCAGTGCGGTAATAGTGGAATTTGTCATCTTTTCCAGTCTCACGGACCGGCAGTTTCCGGCTCTCAAACGGTACAGAACATCTTGTGCTCCCTTGCCGCCGATTTCAGCGACGCCGCCTGGGGACCCGCCGTTGGCGGCTTGCCTTGCATCGTGCAGTCGGCTTTTGCGCCACTCCCCCCGTCGGCTTCCTTCGGCGGCTGCGGGAGGTCAGGCGCGGCTCCCGAACCGAACCCAGCCGTCCCACCCTGATTGATAAGGACGCAAGGCCCGACAATGCTGACACCGGCCGGACCGATGTCGATGAAACTGGCACCGACCTTGAGCGAGATCCGGGCCCCTGACTCGACGATGAGCCTGGTTCCCGCCTTCAGGTGGATCTCCTCTCCCGCGGCCAGCGCATGCTTCCCGCCCACCTTCTGCTGCAGGTCTGAGCCGACGGTGAGTGAGACGGTTCCGGTCACCTTCTCGTTGCGGTCTCCCGCCACGGTGAGATGCTGGTCTCCCGACACTTTCCGATACTGATCCCCCACGACGATCTGGTGTCGATCCTCCCCCACCCATTCCAGGGAGTCGCCATTCACCCGGTTGTCCTGCCTCTTTTCGGCGTGGATGAAGAGCTGCTCTTCACCCTTTTTGTCCTCGAAACGGATCTCGTTGAACCCCTCCCCCTTGGGGGAGGATTGAGACTTGATGCAGCTTTTGGTCTTGTGTGCGGGAAGGGGGTACGGCGGCAGGTTCACCCCGTTGTAGAGCTGTCCCACTATTATGGGTCGGTCCGGATCCCCTTCCAGGAAATCAACGACGACCTCCTGCCCTACGCGAGGCAGCTGGAGCGCACCCCACCCGTTTCCCGCCGACAGCTGGCTCACCCTGATCCAGCAGGAACTTTTGTCGTCGCTCTTTCCGGCGCGGTCCCAGTGGAACTGAACCTTCACCCTGCCGTACTCGTCGGTGTAGATCTCCTCACCGGGCGGCCCGACAACCATCGCGGTCTGGGTCCCATTTATCACCGGCTTCGGGGTGTGGCGGCGCGGACGGTAGGGGGTCTTGTGGGGGAGACACTGAAAGCTGTTTCCATAGACAAACCCGCCGTCGTCGCCATAACCTTCACTTGCCTCATGATGCACCGACGCCAGGAGATAATCCTGTGCGTTCAGATCCTGGCGAGGATGTCCCTCGAGGGTAAATCTGAAACCTGAGGCAAAACCGCGGCAGTCACTGGTGCCGGTGATCCCGATTGAGTGGGCTTCGTCTTCTTCCATGCGTACTTTTGCCAATGAGTCGCCAGCGGCTTTGTTGTCATAGCGCCCGGGGTGTTCATAGATCTCGCGATTTCCGATCTGCCTTTTGTCCCTTCCCTGCGCTTCCACCACCAGGCTCGCTTTGGGGATTTTAAAGTTGAAGTCGCCGGCGATGTACCTGGAGGCTCCGATCTGCCTGCTGATTTCAAAGGAGGTGATCACGTCCTTCTCCCTGACAGCACCGGCGCTTAGTTGACAAGACGCGGTCTTTTGCCCGGGGCATGGCTTGTGCGCTCCGGGGGCGTCGGCAAGCACCAGGGTATGCTTGTCGTTCTCGTGCGCGAAGAAATAGAAGATCCCCTCCTCTTCAAGCAGGCGGGAGACGAAATCGTAGTCGGTCTCACGGTACTGGACGCAGAATTCACGAGGGGTGTAGCTGGAGATGAGCTCGAGACGGAAGTTGCCGAAACCGTGCCCCTTGAATACCTCCTCAACGATCTCGACTGCAGACCGGTTCTGGAAGATCCTGCAGTCGGATCTTTTGGTCAAAACCCACAACCACGGGACCAGGGTGGCACGGTAGGAGCTGAACCTCGCGTCGCTCCCCTCTTCGCCACCGCCTCTGCCTTGCGAAAAGCTGGAGATGATTCCGTTCAGGTACCTCTTTCCGCCGTCTGCCAGCCGGATGGTAACGGTCGCGCCTTTGCCGATTATGCGGTCGAAAGGTACCGCGTGGTTCTCAGAGAGCATCGAGAGCTCGAAGCTGAACATCTTCGAGAGCCCTTCAGCGCCGCTTATTGCCGTCAGTAACAATACGTCAGGCCCAAGCGGAGTCGCTATCGAGATGAGCTTTTCCTGCTGAGTGTAGGGCATAGGCGTTCCGAGTTGGGCCGGGGGTAATTGTGGATCCTGGCTGCGGGGCGAGCTAGTGCTGATACATTCTCGCATCCGCGTCTGTTTTCCCATTGCGCCCTCACTTCTTCCGGGGATTGCGGAGGGAAAACGGCGCCACGCGCTTGCATCAGTTCCTTCAGGCGCAGCACCTTCTCGTAGGCGGGGCTGCCGACCTTGTACTTGTTCAGGTGGGACTGCACTGAATAAGCGGGCGTCATACCGTCATGAGCCTCGACTTTCACGGAGGCACCGCGCCAGACAAGCCAGTGAGCCAAGTCGTAATCCTTGGCATCCATAGCCCGCATCATTACGGTGTAGTCGGCATTGTCAGTACAATCGATCGGTGCTCCGCGGTTAAGAAGAAGATCCAGACAGGCGGGACGAGGCTGGATCACGAAATGGAACATCATCTTTTTCAATATGCTTTTCGACAAAGTAGGGACAGGTCTAAGATCAAGGAGAAACTTCATCATGGTGACATCGTCGAGCGTGATGGCAAATTGAAAAGCCGCTCCGTAACCCAGTGCGGCTAGTTCAGGGTCGGCCCCAACGTCCAACAAAGTACGTACGGCATCAGGGTTCTTAGCTGCGATAGCATAGTGCAGCAGCCTCAGACGATAATACGAACTTATCATGGGACCTTCATCATTTGGATCAGCTCCCTTTTGAACCCATTCTTTTGCTTTAGACGTGTTACCTGTCAGCGCTGCATCCAGCAATGATATCGTTTTTGGATTTTCAAAGTAGTATTCAGGTGGTCTCAAGTTAAACGAAGGCTCCGTGCTCGCACGAGTTGAGATCATAAATATGATTCCGATTATTTTGAAAATAAAAATTTCACTACCAATTAAAGCAGGGAGCATTTTTATTTCCTCCTGTTATGGCGGCTCATCTTGCTTTTCAAGAAAGCAGCCAATGCTGCAGGAGCTAGTGTTGGTACAAACTTGGATCGTCTTTTATTCCCCGTTTTGCCCTTACTTCAGCAGGGGTAGGTGGAGGGAAAACAGCACCACGTTCTTGCATCAGTTCCTTCAGACGCAGCACCTTGTTGTACGTGGGGCTGCCTACCTTGTACTTCTTCAGGTGAAACTCCACAGAATATGCCGGTGTCATGCCGCACCTTGTCTCGATGTGGACAGAAGCGCCACGTAACAAGAGGGACTCCACCATGTCGTAATTCTCTGCATCCATCGCCCGCATCATGGCTGTGAAATCGGCGTCATCGGGGTAATCAATTGGTGCACCACGATCGAGTAAAAGATCAAGACAAGCAGACCGATTATGAGTTGCTGCCACGAGCATCATATCTTTGAGTGTTTCGCTGCTCAAAGTTTTGACTGGACGGTGATCCAGAAGCAATGACATCATCTCGACATCTTGATGTGTGATCACGAACAGAAAAGCAGGGCCAAATCCTCGTACACTCATTTCAGGATCAGCCCCCACATCTAGTAAGATACGAACAGCAGCAGGTTTTTTCGCAGCGATGGCGTAGTGCAGCAATCGCAGACGATTGTACTCACTGTCTAACGGCCCTTCATCGTTCGGATCTGCTCCTTTTGTCACGTAGTCTTTCGCAGCGGTTGCATCACCGGACATAGCTGCAGTCAGCAGTTTGAGAGTCTGAAGATCTTCAAAATAATACTGAGGCGACCTCAAATTGAAGGAATTTTCTGAGTTTGCGCAGTTTGTCATCATCGAAAAAGCTCCTATTATTTTGACAGAACACCACAGGCAGCGCACTAGAGATTGCATTATTTTATGCCCTCCTGTTATCGCTACAGTTTTTCAATGTGGCTTCGTCGGAAGTCTTGCCCTTTTCCGTCGCAGCTATTACCTCATCCATTCCGTGAAGATAGCTGTCATAGCTTTCCGAACCGAGTATTTTACCCTCAGTTTTCAAACTCCTGTAAGCGGCCTCGTCATGAAATGGCGCCAAATCTCGTTTGGTTCCCACTGCCTCATTGGCAAGGAGTGACAAACCTCTGGACTCCACAAAATTCTCCTGTGTTTTGGTCAGCACTTCATCTTTTACTCTAACCGCCGTAATTTTTTCAGCCTCGGCCGCCGTGTGTTCGGAGTCCTTGGAATACCGGGCAACTGTGGCAGGATGAAGACCCGCTGCGTTGTACGTAGATGCTGAAAGGCCACTCCCACCTTGGACGGCACTGGCTAAACCACCACCTAACGAATGTCCGACTATATGAATACTAACTTTCATTGCAGCCAACAGATTACCCATCTGCACTGCCTTCTGGTAGTAAAGCGACTTATGGTTAGCATCTTGGCTGAAATTGTTGTTCCAATCCTCTTCTTGGGGTGTTGACCCTCTTAAAGCCAGCACTGCCTTAGGTGCGGCATTACTCCCCCATACCGTGGGGTCTTTCAAATAGATTGCAGCTCTAAAGTTGCTGTCAGGCGGCGCTAGTATCTTATCGTGAAGTCCCATCTCCTTAAGTTGCTCTGGTGTTGGCCTCAAAAACCCCGGGGGTGGGTTGGCGCGCAGCTCGGCAGGCGCCTTAGGATCATTGGCGAGATATACGTGCTTCGCGCAGCGCATGTATTCAACCTCGTCCATATCCTTCCGCAGCCTGGCCGCCTCGGTCGCGTGCTTCGGGCAGGCGACTAATTCTCTGCTCACCAAATCAAGGCGCTCCTTGCGTCGCGCCGCCTTAGCATTAGTGATGCACTCCTGCGTGGTTGAAACCGGCATAGATGAAAGATCTCCCAGGATCGATTCGCGCGCTACCATGTATTCGTGCTGACGCATGGCGGCGGTTTTGCCCTGCTCCGCTTTCTGGAGGTCGCGGGACATCATCCTTGCGAGATGTGGCGCCGCAACTCCTTTTATCGCATCTACAAGCATGACCGCTCCTCTTTCGCGACTTGCTGTTGGCCTTAGGTAGGTTCTTTACTACCGGACATGGGAGCTCTGTGGCTGCTCCCGAAGTGTCACCAGAGGATCGACAGGCAGCGTCGTCCCCGGTGTCTTCATCCACATCGACCAGCCAAGCCTCGGAGCCTCCTGCCCCGCAGCCCCGAGAACCAGAGGCGGTACTTCTTCCTTTTTCAGCACCAGCCGCACCTCGAACTCGTACTCCGCGCCAACCAGATACCTGACCAGTGCGACCAGTGAAGCCAGCCTCTCGCTGCCGGGAAGCAGATCGTTGAACTCCCGGAAGGACATAGGACCAAGACAGAGGCGGAAGGTCGCCTGGGCCTCCCAAACTGCGCCGCCACAGCAGGCATTCTTGCCAAGCTCGCAGTTGTATTGCCCGATGATCGGCCGGTCCTCCGGTTCCAAAGTGATGAGCCGGGGCACGAACTGCTCCACTGCCACAGCAAGGCCTGACTGGTACTGAACCACCGCGGCGAGCATTCCCGCGGTCGGGATCCTTCGGGCTATCTGCCCGCAAAAGAAAAGCGGTGCCCGCTCAACGGAGCAAGCTCCGGCTGACCCCGGCATTCCAAGCCCGATGAGACTGAGCAGATAGTTGGAAAAGCGGTCCGTGTTGTCGCGTTTCTTCCCCGCCATGACATGGCTTACCTTCCATGCCAGGTAAAACAGCGAGATGAGCCGGTGATGGAAGAGATCGTAAAAGGCGGTCATTGCCGGATCCTTCGCCCGGTTCCGCTCCAGCGCCATTTCGTGGTACCAATCGGGGAGCGCTCCTGCCGGGCCGACCACCCCCAGAAACGCCACTTCCATCTGCGGGGGAACTCCGTCCCTCCCCTCCTCCAGGTTCGCTATGTCGCTGGCTGGAAACGAAAAACCGGTACTGGCGCAGAACCGGACCGGCTCAACTTCCGGACTGAAGACGTGCCCGAGGTCGCCGCCTGCAAAACGGCTGCGCTCCAGGTAATTAACGGCCTGGAAAAAGGAATAGCGGTAGAACTCCCGGAACAGGCGCCTTCTAGCTTCGGGGCGCTCTTCGGACCCGGCAGGATGCATGGTCTGACCTCCCGTTACAGCAGCACCCGGTCCCCGTTCCTCGGCGCCCATTTCTTGATGACTTCCTTGCGCTGGCGGCTTTTGGCCACCAACTGCACGAAAGAGTTCAGCGAAACGTACTCTCCCAGGAACCGCTCCAGGACCGAGGCGAAAAGGTAGACACCGCTCCCGACGAACTGCCGCTCGTCGAACTCGATGGTCACTTCGACGCCACGGCAAAACAGTGCGCCGATTCTCCTGGTGACGTGCCTTGATGCTACCGAGACGATTCCGCTTACCTGTTGCCGCGTCGTAAGGGAATCTTCGATGTCGTAAAGCCTCAGCATCTCATTGAGCGCAGCCCCGTCCGATTCCAGAAGCGAAAGGTGGTTGAGGCAAAGATGCGAGAGGAGGCGCCACTGCAAAGCCCCGGACAGCTTCGGGCGACGCGCTGCAGTCGGTCTCACCATGGTGTGAATCGACTCGATCGGCGCAGCTGCCTCGGTGTCGAAATCGCCCGCCGGATCCCCCCAGGGGAGCGTGCCAGGAAGATCGCGGTTGCTGCAGGTTGCCCGCACGGTCACAGTTTCATCGGGCGGGTCAGTGGGATCGGAAGCGAAATCGCAAAAGGAGAGAAAGACCTCGGTCCCGCTATCCCCTACCTTCCCCGAAGGCCTGCGCTGCATCTGCCACCACAACCCCTCGATGCAGCCGACGTCTCCTCCCTCGGGACGGGTCATTTCGTAGAGGGGCCAATACACCCTGGCCTCCGGAAGGGCTGCATCAGAGACGCCACTAACCCGGTCGATGCTGAAGATCTCCACAGATTCCGGGCTCCGCAAATCGGGGACCACCCGGTACTCGGTCTGACGGTGTTCGATCCGGATCGGCTCGGCTATCTTGCTGAAAAGGTTGACAGCTGGGGTGGCATGGAGACAGAAGGTGTCGGCGCGGACAGGGAGGGAAGCTTCCGCCGGGCGGCCCAGGTATATGTTCAGATCCAGGGTGTCCCCGAAATCGGCGAGGGCCGTGGACGACAGCCCAGCCACATCGAAGAAGAGGTACTTCTCCGGAAAGGTGAAGTACTCCAAGAGCAGGCGGTAACCCTTGAACGACTGCCTTGGGAAAGGAAGCAGCATCTCGTCTTCGCCAAATCCCACCGGGCGAACGGAATTCTGCGCCAGCGCCACCGGGGGAACCTTTTTACCGACCGCGACGCATTCGATGCGGGAGACGTTGTTGAGCAACTGCTCGTAGAGTTGAAAGGTGTGCTGGCGCTGGCCGTTGAGGTAGAAACGGACAGTTTCGGAGGGAAAAGTGGCGAAGGTTAGCTTGTAGTGCAGCTTGAGCCTGATGGTAATGGCCTGTTCCACGAACGTGGCGCTAACCACTTCCATAGGCCAGAGCGTCACCGGATAGGCGGTGGCGAACCGGCAGCGAACACCATCAACCGGCCGCGAAAAGAGGTGTGTCCCTTTCGGGATCAGGTACCCCGCATCCGGGATGTTCTTCAGCAGGGGCAAAAATCTAACCACCGAAAGGGAAGGTATCGGGTTCGTGCAGTGCGGGTAAAGAACGTTCAGAAGGGACTGCGTGATCTCGGGCAAATCGTCGTCGAGCTTTTTGTGCATCCTGGCGCAGATAAGGGCAAACGCCTCGATCAGCCTCTCGACATGCGGGTCCTCGCACCGGTCCGGCTCCAGCAGAAGTCTTCCCGCAACGGCCGGGTATTTCCGGGCGAATTCGCCCCCCATCTCCCGGATGAAGCTGAGTTCTCTTTCGTAATAGTCGAGGAAATCATCATCCATCTCTTGCTCACTTGAACACGGAATAGGCGCCGCTGTTGATGTCGAAGCAGGTGGCGAAGGTCACAGGGGAAGGGTGCGGCTCGATCAGCAAGAGCCCCTCAACCCTGAACTGCAGGGTCCGGCCCGCATCAGTCAGGTCATCGACCCGGACCACGACCTCTCTGAGACGAGGTTCGAAAGAGAGCAGCAACCTCTGTATCTCCAGCCGGATCTGTTCCCTGGCGACGGCGGTGCGGGGATTATGCGTGCTGAAATCCCTTGTGCCATAGCTGAGAATGGAATTCTGCGACTGTCGCCTGCGGTCCGGCGCGAGCGGGATACTCCTCCTCGTGTTGAGAAGGTTTTCCAGGTCGCGCAGCAGGGAGTCCAGCACTTCCACTGGAAGTCCGCGCCGATTTCGGACAGGCCCATCGCCCGCCGGGGCGGCAGCGACGAGCCTGTCCAGCAGCGATCGCTTGAGATAGGGGATGCTTCCCCTGCGGGCCGGCAACTTCAGACCTTCTTGTTGGTTTCGAGGTTCCAGCCGGCCGCGATCTGGCCGCCGCCCGAACCGTCGGCGCGGTTTTGCTGGGTGTAGGCCAGCTCGATCTTGCCGTAATTGAATGATATTTCTTCAAGGGGGAGGCTTTCGTCGGCGTGCGAAGTGCCGCCGGGGCGGTTCATGCTGATGATGACGTTGCTGAGCTTGTACTCCATGTATTTCAGCTTGTCGCCTCCGGCCCGGCAGAGTTCCAGCGTCACTGTGGGGATGTGCCTACCGGTGGCGCAGGCTTCGAAAAGTTTCGGGGAGGCCTTGTCCAGCGCCTTCACGATGTTGAAGTCCGAAAAGTTCGCCCGCTCGGATGAGGCGCCGCCGGCAGTGCTGGCGGAACCGCTCGGGCGCTGCATGACGGAGAAGTTGTAGGAGAGGATCTCGATCCATTCCTTGTGCTTGTCGTCCGTGCTCTCTCCGGGTATCCCTTCTATCTTCAGGAACGCGTCAAATGCCATGGCTGCATCCTCCTCATTGCCTTGCCGGTGCCGGCAGGCTGGCCACAAGCCTCAGGGAGACGGTGAGCTCGTCAAGCTGAAAGTGCGGCTTCAAAAATGCGACGGCGCGGTAGGCGCCTGGCTTGGCGGGATCTTCGAACACCTCCACCCTGGCCTCCCGCAGTGGGTAGCGCGATTTCATCTCCTGGCCGGCATCGTCGTCCAGTAGCACGTAATTGCTGATCCAGCGGTTCAGGTAGTCTTCCACGTTTTTCCTGGTGTCGAAGCTACCCACCTTGTCGCGCATCAGCGCCTTCAGGTAATGGGCGAAGCGGGAGACGGCGAGGATGTACTGCAACTGGGCCGACAGCCGTGCATTCGCGTTAGCCGCGTCGGAGTCGTAGGTCTTGGGACGATGGGCGCTTTGGGCGCTGAAGAACGCGGCGTTGTCGGTTCCCTTGCAATGGACCAGCGGAACAAACCCAAGGTCCGCCAGTTCCTTTTCGCGCCGGTCGGTGACGGCGATCTCCGACGGACACTTCTGGGCCAGTTCCCCCTCACCGGTCTTGAAGCAGTGGACGGGAAGGTCGCTGACGAGCCCGCCGCCCTCCACCCCCCTGATCGCCGCGGCCCAGCCGTATCTTGCGAAGGCCTCGGTCACCCGTTCCGCCAGCCTGTATGCCGCATTGCCCCAGAGATACTTGCAGTGATCGGTGCCGTCGACATCCTCCTCGAACTGGAACGATTCCACCGGCTCGCCATCTTGACCGTAGGGGAGCCGCATCAGCACCCGTGGCAGGCAAAGCGCCACGTAGCGCGCGTCTTCGGAGATCCGGAACGATTTCCACTTGGCGTACTCCGCCCCCTGGAAGATCTTCGCCAGGTCCCTGGGCCTGTCCAGTTCGCCGAAGGCTTCCATGTTGAAAAGCGAGGGAGATGCGGCGGTCAAAAGCGGTGCATGTGCGGCAGCCGCGACTTCCGACATCCGTGTCAGCAAAGAGAGATCCTGAGGCGTGTTGCCGAATTCGAAGTCGCCCACAAGGCAACCGTAGGACTCTCCCCCGTAGCTGCCGAACTCCTCCTCGTAAACCTTCTTGAAGAGAGCGGACTGATCGAACTCCGCCGCCTTCTCCATGTCCTGCACGAGGTCCTGGCGCGAGACGTTCAGGACCCTTATCTTGAGGTTCGCTCCGGTTTCGCTCTGGCGCACCAGGTGTTCAAGCCCGCACCAGGATGCTTCCAGCTTCTGGAAATCGGGATGGTGGATGATCTCGTTCACCTGGTCCGAGATGAGCGCGTCCAGCTGGGCGATCCGCCGGTTGATCATCTCTTCCGTGTCGCGGGTTACCGTCATTTCCCCCTGAAGTACCTGCTGCGCCAGCTCGCCCACGAGGTCCGCCGCGTGCTCATGGCGGCAGACGCCGCGGGCAAGGCGTCCTTCCTCTATGATGAGCTCCAAAAGCCCTTTTCGGGGTGTCTGCTCCGCGTACTGCACTTCCGGCTCCCTCACTTGTTCTCCCATGGTCTCCCCCTTTATCCGGCGCTTTCGGTGTCGGGTCCCTTGGCGGTCTTCGCCTCCTCGCAGATCAGCTTCAGCCTCTCCGGGCTGGAAAGCGCATCCTGCAGCAGCTGTTCCAGTCGGTCGTTTCCGTCCAGCCTCCCGAGGAGATCCGAGAGCCTGTTGCGCGCCTCGATGAGCCTCCTGAGCGGTTCCACCTGCAGGGCCACCTTCTCGGGATGAAAGTCATCGAGGCTTTTGAAGCGGAGGTCGACGGCGAGCTGGGACCCCTCTACAGCCAACCGGTTCGTGACGCGGAACGCCGCTCTGGGCCGCATCCCCTCCAGCACCGAATCGATGTTGTCGCGGTCCACCTCCACGAAGCTCCGCTCCTTCAGCTTCGGCAAAGGGTGCTCCGGCTTTCCCGACAGGTCGGCGAGGACCCCCACCACGAAAGGGATCTCCTTCGTCTCCATGCCGCCGCCGGTCTCTACGTCGTAGGTGATGCGGACCCGCGGCGCCCGCACTCGTTCCAGCCTGTGTTGCAGGCTTTCGGATTTTGTCATGGTCTCTCCTTTTGCCTGAAAATTCAGATCCGGTAAGGGATCCCCTTGGTGACGTCGAGGGAACAGATCCGTTTGAACAGGACCCGCGACAAGGTAAGGTCTTCATCAGGGAGCCCGCCCGCCTGCAGGCACTGGTAGTAGGCGTGCAGCACCTCGGCGATCCACACCGGCGATTCCCAGCGCTCCAGCTTCAGCTCCTCGATCATGTCGTGCAACTCCTCCACGATCGGCCTGGCGAGGTCAGCCCTTCCCGCTCTCAGGCAGAGCTTCACCATCAGCAGGCGGACCCGGTTGCGGTCACGGGTGGATTCGCAGCCGTTGCCGGTGTAGAGCAGCATGCTCAAGGCCGCTTCAAGACGTCCCCCCTCCAGCATGGCGAGGCTCTCACCCCACAAGGAGGTCTCCAGTTGCTCCGGGGCGCGGGACAGGGGGGCGGCGTCGACACCGCAGAGTTGCCGAAGCGCCGGTGCGGCGACGCTTTCCTTCTCCTTCTCTTCTGTGCCATGCGCTTCGCTCTCCAGTGCTTCTGCCTCCTTGGCGCAAGGGGCATCCTCGCCGTAGCACTTGCGCGCCAGCATCAGGCAGCTGTTCATGGCGCCCCCCAAGGAGGATAGGCTCGGGGCCGAGGAGGGGAGCCACTTCGCCTCGATCTCCCATTCCAGCGCCTGGAGGCTCTCCTGGCAACGCTGCAGGCTTTCCAGCAGTTTGTCCGAGAAGGGGCCGCGGGATTTTTCCACCGCGGCGTCGAACTCCTCTGCGGTGAGGGCCCCCTCGGAGATGCGCGTGTCCCGTCGGCTCTTCCTTTCTTCCTCCACCTCGCCGTAATCGTTCCTGGTATCCGCCTCATAGCCAACACCCCGCGACTGGTTCCATTTGAGCCACGAGTACCCGGGCGTAACCAGCGGATCGGTGAGAGGGATCTTCTTCACATGCGTCGCCACCTTCTCGTTGAGAAAATCGAGCGGGGCTGCCCGGTATTCCAGTTCCTCGTCGCTGCTCAAAGGGTAAATCGAGTCCCAGTACTGCTCCATGAGCTCCCTGAGCAGGCGCAGCCCCGCATCGAAACCGGGAAACCCGTCCACAACGATAAGCGACTCGCAAAGCCATACCGCTATCTGCAGGTCTTTGCTCTTGCTGGAAAGGGCGGGGACGCAGAGCTTGATCACCTTGTTCCAGTCCGCAGCTTTTACATCATGGCGCCAGTCCCCGTGGGCCACTGCATCATCGCTGCGGCGGGCTTCCATTATCTCCTCGTAGAAGGAGGTGTAGCGCAGATCGGTTCCCGCCGGTGCCTTTTCGCTGATGGGAGCAAGCAGCTCGTCCAATGCCAGGTCTTGCATGATTGTTCCTCCTAGTCCCAACACTCCGCCACCTTGCGGGGTACCCGTTCCGGGAGCGCCTCCTCCTGTCCCGACAAGACGTCGCCGATGCCGAAGATCTGGTAATTGACCTTGATGAACCGGATCCCCATCTTCTCCAGGGCCTGGCGCTCGGCGGGAAACTGGCTGGGGTAAAAGGTGCGCCTGCCGCCGTGGAAGTCCTTTAAGAAAGCGGCAAACCCGCGGGATCCCGGGTAGCGCCTGGTGAGGACCGTGTCGCCGACATCGATCTGGAACAGCACCTCCCCGCAGCTGTCGGGCGACCAGACGAAGGGCCTGCTCACCGGGTAGTTCATGTTCGACATCACCTGTGATCCCGACGCGCATTGCAGTTCGAGCCGAGTTCCCTGCGGCTTCACGAGTGCCTCCGCGTTGGCGTCGGTGGGAAGCCCCTTGATGGTTACCTGGTAGCTCGCCTTGGGCGCGGCTGAGGCTGCAACCCTGGTCTTCGCTCCCTTGGCAAGAAAGGTGTAGAACTCGGAGCTGAACGGGACCGAGCCCCCGAGGACGGCCCTCGCGTAGTAACCGCGCCCAGGGCTCCACCCCAGGAAAGGATCCGCGAACTGGCCGACGTAGCGCCACACCGGCCCATCCTTCCCCAGGAGGTACTGCAGCGTCTGCTCATCGCTTGTCCCCTGCACTTCCCTCAGCACCTTCTCTTCCCACTGTGCCTGCAGCTCGCAGGCGGTTTCCATCCTCACGAAGGTCCCGTAAAAGGCTATGGGGCCGGAAACCAGCCGCAAGAAGGTGTCGTCGCCGTCGGCCTGCACCAGGAGTGCGTTAAGCCGCTGCGCGGCATCGGCGGCAAGAAACAGGGGAGACTTGTTGACCTCGCGTGAGTTCGCGAACGCCTCGCGCGCCATCTGGAGCGCGAGCGATCTGGATTTGGCGACGGGTGCTACACGAGCCAGCGCATCGAAGTACTCCTTGGCCACATCGGCGCCTGGAACCCCTTCAGGGCCGCTCCTCTTCCCGTTCGCCAGTCTCTTCAGCCGCTCGGCTACACCACCGGTTGGGTCCGCAGTTGAAGATGCAACGCCTGCAGCCGGTCCCGCTGCCCTTAAGAGCTGGAAACGGTAAAGCTGCATGATCCAGGCGGGAAGATGGCCCCCTCCGGCCAGAGGCTGAAGCTCCGCCAAAGCCCTCTTCATGAAAGAGAGGTAGGGGCCCTTGTCACCCGCCATGTTGGCTGCCGCGAAACGCCACTCCTTGGACGCCAAGAGGCGCTGGTCCCCTTTGGGGAACTCCCAGGCGAAGCGCCGCCAGGCGTTGAAGCAGGCCGCTCGGTACTTCGCCTCGAATTCACCCTTCTCCCGCGCCAGTACACCCGGCTCGGGATGGGCTGCCGATATCTGCGCCAGCAGCAGACGGAGCTCCTCCCTACCCTTCCCGGTCAAAGACGGAGGGATGAAAGGCTCTTGCGGCAGCTGCCTCGACCCTGCCCAAAACTGCTGCAGCGTGACCGCCGCCTCGGGGTGCAGACGGTCTACGAATTCCAGCAGCCAGGAGAGCCCGCTCCCGTTTACCAGGTACGCCTGCTTCAGCAGCGTTTGCAGCCAATCCAGCTCCTTTTTGATCCCATCGCGGTCGGCGCGCCAGTTGAGGTAGTCGAGGTAGAGGCTTCCAAACGAGGGGCCGCCGGCGTGCTGGGACAGCAGTAGCAGCGGGTTGTCGGGGAGAGGCCGCGACGCCAGCGCCCGGGAGTTCTCTCCCTCGAGCCGCCCCTTCAGCAGGTTGCAGCGGCGGCTGAGGTGCAGGACGCAGGTTCCAAAGAGCTGGTCCGTCGTGCCGGGGGAAAAACTGGAAACGGTATCGGCAAGGCTGCGGTCGAAAAAGACCAGGAAACGGTCCCGGAAACCGTTGCAGAAGCGAACTTTAAGCTCCGACTCGAGCTCCTTGCTGCGGTTGAGCCCAAAGCGCGGGATCCACCACTTGCGGTTTTGCTGCTCCACCTGGGTAATCATGCTGCTCAACCGTCCCATTGCGGCCAGGTCGAGCGGGACAGCTCCCTGCAGCTGCGGCGCACGCGACACGAGCTGTGACGCGTCCCGGATCACCCTCATGTTCTTCGCGAAGGAGTAGCTCAGCATAAGGCAGAGTGCCACTCCGGTCAGGCTCCAGGCAACCAGCGCCAGGTTGACCGCCAGCCTCTGCCGCCTTAATGCCAGCGCTCCCGGACTCCACAGCCCCCGGTCGCCTGGAAGCACCCTCTCGAAGAAATCGTGCAGGAACAGCGGGGGTGCCGATGGGGAGAGGTCTCCTGCCGGCAAGGAAGCGCCGGCAGCGTTGGCGCTTGAAAAGTAGATGCCGCGCAGAAGGGGAGTCTCCTGGTAATGGTTGGCGCCAAAGGCCGTCTGCACGAAGGCATTTAGAGGGGCGTACAGGGCCCGGACCCGGTCGGGGAAGAGCAGGAAATCCGCGTCTTTTTCTCCCGGTTCCCTTTGCTGCAACAGGATCAGGCGCAGGTGCCTCAGCTCTTCGTCGAGACCCTGGAAGAAGCGCTCCATGAAAAGCGGGAGCTCAGTCGCCAGCTCCCCCCTTGCCAGCCCCATGGGTTGATCGAGGGCCGAGGCGGGGAGCGCCGCGCAAAAAGGCGCCATCCCCGGGATCAGGTCGGACTTGGTGATCAGGAGATAGACCGGGAAGCTGATCCCCAGCACGCGGATCATCTCGTCGACGCGTGACCGGAGCGCACGGGCATACTTCTCCAGCTCCTCTTGTGAGCCCCCCGCCAGCTTGTCCGCCGGAAGGGTCAGGATCACGCCGTTCAGAGGGTCTTTGTGCCGGTATTTCTTCAACAGCCGCAGTAGCCGGCGCCATTCCGCCTCACCGCGCTCCGCCTCCACCGGGACGGCGTACCTCCCGGCCGTGTCCAGCACCACCCCCTGCTCGTAGAACACCCAGCGGCAACTCCGGGTCGGAGCTGCCACGTGCTCCGCCTCAGCGAACGGGGAACGAAGGCGCGCATGCTTCAAAGCCGCGCTTTTCCCGGAACCGCTCTCGCCCAGGACCAGGAACCAGGGAAGCACGTAGAGCGGGTTTCCCTCCTGGCTCAGATGCGACCGCCTCAAGGTCTCCACGCCGCTGGCCCAGTTCTGCTGCAGGTCCTCGAGCAGATCCTGCGCCACAGCCTCTTCGGGTGGTTGCGGAGGGCCCGCCTCTGCCGGCGCCTCCCGCCGGTCCCTCACCATGAGCACCGCCTTCTTGAGCAGGACCAGGATGCCCCAGACGGCAAGGACGATGAAGGGAAGAAAGACGCCGATGCGCCAAGACCAGGTCAACAGCGGAAACATGACGAACGAGATCATCAGGAAGGGGAAGAGGGCCGCGGCGAAAAGGACGTACTTGCAGCAGACGAGGATGGTCTCTTTCTTCAAGATGCACCTCCTCTCCTAAAGATACGGAAGGACCAGGCCGTTTAACAGGTGGCGGTAGATGAGAAACAACACCGCGAACAGGATGACGGGCGCTGCGATCAGCATGGCGGTCACAGGGGCCACGCCGGTCGGAGTCTTTCCGGGGGAGGCCGCGCGGCTGGGGGGGGTGGCACCTGGGAAAAGCTCCCGCTGTTCCAACGACGGAACGCCAGACGGGGTCCCCAGCAACAACTTCAGATTCTCCTGCTTCAGGTGCTCGAGCCTCGCGTCGTCTCCAGGCCCGATATAGCGCCCCTTGAAGCCCAGGGCCAGGCAGAGGTAATAGACTTCCCGCACCTCACACCGCGCCCCCAGGGCCTGCAGCCGCTCGAAGAGCTCCACCCCCGCCTCAGTGGTTCGGTAATAAAGCCGCTGCAGCTGCTCCCTCTGCCAGAGTTGCTTCTCCTGCCAATCGGAGGCGAGGAGCGTCTCGTCAACCCAGGCGCAGACCGCAAAACGAGCGAGGTCGTAATCCTCACCCTGCGCCGCCTGCCTCCCGCAGCCTTGCTCCGACTGCAGAAGCAATTGCGCTATGTCCGCCTTCACCTGCCGGTAGCTCTGGGGCGTGTCACTGCAGGCGGCGCGGAAGTCGACCACGTAGGCTACGAGAGGCATGAAAGAGTCGATCAGTCGCATGGCGCATCCTTTCGAAGCCTTTAGGACCTCGCAACGATCATTAGCTGCACCTGTAGGTCGGCTGGGGCCTGGTCCCAACTGAGCGCTATGTTGCTGTACTTTCGCACCTGCTCCCACTGTTCGCAGCGACTGTCTATGCTGAAAAAGAGAGAGCAGGAACGGTGCGGCAATTCGCGGGGAGGATCTACGAGATGCTCGAGGGCGATACCAGGTAGCGCCTGGGAGATCAGCAGCGGCAGCCGCTCCCGCGCGCTCAGCTTCGCTGCGGTCGCGACTGAGGAAAGGACCAGCTTCGGGTCCTCGTCCGTGTTCAGCACCAGGTAGAACCTGCTGTGCCCCTCGAAGTGCGAGGGCTTCAGGGTGCAAGCGAACCAGGTCCCGTCAAAGGTGAGGGTCAGGGCGTATTCCGGCCCCGCGGTCACCTCGTTCAAAAGCGTCAGGATCAGGTCACGCCCCTGCCGGAAGGTGGCTGCTAGGTCGCGGTGCCGGTACTGCGGCATGACCGCGCCCAGGGCTGCCGGTTCACCGAAGGAACCGACGGTTTCGGAGAAGCAGGCAAGCTCCGCCGCCAGTTCCCCCAAAAGCCCGTAAACCTGCCAGGGGTGCACCTCGCGCGCCTGGATCCAGTGGCTGAGCCTCGCGAGATGACGGCTGACGGTCCTGAGGGCGAGGAGGAAGACTAGGTCTTTGGAGCCGAACTCGGCCGACTGGATCCCCCTCTCTTTCTTGTACCCTTCCAGCCAGCGGCAGCGGGAGGCAAGTTGTTCCCGTATTTCCTGGAGCAGGTCAAAGAGAGCGGATGAGCCGGCCACGGTGATGCAGGGGGGGATGAAGTCGCCGGAGAGTGCGGCGGTTTGCCCCTGCTGCACGAGTCGGCCAACCGGTATGAGCAGGTAATCCCCCAGCGCCTCCAACTCGCTCTCCCAGAAAAGCTTCAGGGCGAGGCTCATCTGCCGCACCTCGGCCTGAGTTCCACCTGCGTGCAGATCTGCACAAGGCGCGGCGTCGGCCTCGACGACGAAGCGCGTGGCGACCTGCGAGAGGGGTTCACCGGTGAGCAAGGTGGTGACATTATGGCCGGCAGGGCTCCATTTTTTGAGGCCGAGGTATACAGTGCAGGCATCTTTTCCCCGCAAGGCCTCTTCCAGTACCGGCCTCGACTCCACCCGAGCGTTTTCCTGGACAACGGCGTAGGTGCCGTCGGGAAAAAGGAAGGCACCGGTGATCTTGAGGCTCGTTATCCCGCCGTTCAGGCACCTGATCTCCATCCGCTGCACGCCCCAAAAGTCGGGCATGAGAGCAAACTGGTACGGAGCCAGCTGCGACTGCAGCGCGCGCTCTGAGAGCTGGAAATGCTGGGGATGCAGAAACAGTCCCTGGTGCCAGAATACCGGTCTCTCTATTGCCATCATTCCACCCTCACCTGTCGTATTTCCTGTGCCCCCAGTTCGATATGCAGCACGCTCTCTCCCCCGGTCTCCGGGATGGCCGCCAGTGCGGTCACATTTCTCCTGCCTGTGCTGTAGTAGCCGGTCGCGATACCTAAGTAACGTGCGCCGGGAAGCCTCTCGCGCATCTCCGTGAGCCGCTGCCCAGGCTGCACCACGACCTGCCGTGCGTTCAGCACCGCAGCGTCGAACCTGCCGCATTCAAGGAGTTTCGGCACCCCCCCGCTTCCCTGGGCCAGGCGCGTGAAACTCTCGGGATCGTCCAGCTGGTATAGGCAAAGCACGAGGGCATGGGAATTCTTCTCGTAGCGGTTAAGTTGTGGGTCAGAAGCGATCTGGACCCGGACAAGGTTCTTCGCGACGCTTGTCCGAGCGCCGGTTGCTCCCCCCCGTACCGAGCAACCGCTACCAACTAAGAGCATGATCACCAGAACGAAGATCCTTTTCATGATCACTCCATCGGCCGTCAGGGCCGAGACAACGGAGCCCGCATCTGCAGCCCTGGAAATAAATGCTGTATTATCGAGATGTTGAAGCACAATTCCAGCTCCGCGCCCGACGTCAGAGAAAGATTAGCATAAATTTATTAACTGCAAACTTCACGCTGTCATTTTTATTTGGGGAAAATTGGAGGGAAAGAGCCAGATTCTGCTGCCTCAACGCGCCTTAATTGTGGTATAAACGGTGCTGTCTCAGAAACCACATGAGGAAGCAATCGGGAGGTGTCAAATGTTTGGATTCGGCATGCCGGAGCTCATCGTCATTCTGGTCATCCTGCTGGTGGTTTTCGGCCCCGGAAAGCTGCCGCAGTTGGGGGCGTCGTTGGGAGGGGCAATCAGGAATTTCAAGAAGGCTCAGCAAGAAGACGGCAAGGTGATAAACCCGCCGGGTGAAGGGAAGCAGGATCAGAGCGAAAAGGACCAGTAACAGCGTCCTGCAGCCGGTCCGGGAACGACGGGCTTGGGTCCCGGAGGAGTATTCATGGTAAAGGCAGTTTCATTCGTCGCGAAATCCGGGACGGGCAAGACCACTTTGCTCGAAAAGGTGATCGTGCATCTGAAGTCGCGCGGCTACAAGGTGGGCGTCATCAAGCACGATGCGCACCGCTTCGACATCGACCATCCCGGAAAGGACAGCCACCGGCTCACCGCGGCAGGCGCCGACACGATGCTGATTTCGTCGCCGGAGAAACTGGCGCTGGTGAAAAAGCACAGCCAGTCTCCTCCCATAGAGGAACTGATCGAAACCTATTTCTCGGACATGGACATCGTTCTCACCGAGGGGTTCAAGAAGAGCGGGATGCCGAAGGTAGAGGTTAACCGCCAGGAAAGAAGCGCGGCCCTTCTCTGCCGGGGCGAGTCCCACGACCCGACGCTCGTGGCGGTCGCAAGCGACGCGAAGCTGGAACTCGACGTGCCGGTCCTCGACCTGAACGACGCCGGGGCCGTTGCCGATTTCATCGAGGCGACCTTCCTCAAGTGAAAGTTGCGGCGTGACAGGAACAAACGACAATAAGAAACCCGACAGCCAGATGACTGCCGGGTTTTTTCTTTACTGCCCGTTAACCAGCGGGGTCGATCACTCGCTAATCAACCCCTTCACCTTTTCGATGCACTCCCTGAAGTCGATGGGCTTCGAAATGTAGTCGTCCATCCCTGCGTCGAGGCAGCGGCGCTCGTCCTCTTTCATCGCGTGAGCGGTCATGGCGATGATGGGGATGCGCGCCCCCTGCTCCTGCTCACGGATGGCGCGGGTGGCCTGGAAGCCGTCCAGGCGCGGCATCTGCACATCCATCAGTATCAGGTCGTACCCCCCCTGCCGCCACATCTCAACGACAGTTTCGCCGTCCTCGGCGAAGTCCACGGCGAATCGCAGCCTCTGCAGCATCGTCGCCAGTACCTGCCTTATAGTGGCATCGTCTTCTGCGATCAACAGACGCAACCGGCTCAACTCAGAGTTACAAGTACCCGGTACTACAGTATCGCCGCCGACTGCCTCAGTGCCTGCCACCTCGGCAGGTTCGTCACAGGCTTCTGCAGTACCGAGGCGCACGGTGAAGGTGAAGGTGCTCCCCTCCCCCTCTCCGCTTTCGAAACCGATGCTCCCCCCCATCCGCTGGACGATCTCCTTGCTGATGGCAAGGCCAAGACCGGTCCCCCCATAGTGGCGGGTATTGGAATCGTCGACCTGGCTGAAAGCCTGGAAGAGCAGGTGCCTCTTCTCCTTGGGGATGCCGATCCCTGTGTCGCTCACACTGAAGCGTACCAGCGGTTCTCCCTCGGGCGTTTTACCCGCCGGCTCGACCTGCACCGTCACGCGCCCCCGGTCGGTGAACTTCACGGCGTTGCCGACCAGGTTGGTCAGTACCTGGCGCAGCCGGACCTGGTCGCCGACCACATGCCGGGGGAGGTCTTGCGCCAGTTCGAGAACCAGCTCGATCCCCTTGCGTTTCGCCTCGGGAGCGAGGATATCGACCGATTCGTTCACGCAGCCAGCCAGGGGGAAAGGATGCTGATCCAGCGAGAACTTGCCCGCCTCCACCTTGGCCAGGTCCAGGATGTCGTTCAGCATCCGCAACAGCGAGCGACCGCTGCGGTAGGCGGTCCGGATGTAATCGCTTTGCCGCGGGTCGGAAGGGGCTTGCAGGGCCAGGTCCAGCATTCCCAGCACCCCTGTCATCGGGGTTCTGAGCTCGTGGCTCATGTTGGCGAGGAACTGGCTCTTGGTCCTGCTTGCCGCCTCTGCCGCCTGCTTGGCCTGGTGCAGTTTCTCCTCGGTAGTCTTGCGCTCCATGGCGATGGAAACCTGGTCCGCCACCGCCTTCATGAGCGAGAGGTCGTCATCGCTGAAGGTGTTCCTGGTCCTGGTCCCGAAGGAGAGGGTCCCCAGGACCCGCCCGTGCGACATGAGGGGATGGCAGGCATAGGCCTTGATGCCGAGCGCCCGCACCAGTTCGGTGCGCGGATCGGGCACGTCCGGGATGTTCTCTGCCACGATGCGGCAGGCATCCCTGGCAGCGCAGCCGCAGACCGCCACCCCGTATTCCAGCGACTGCAGGGTCTGAGCCACCTCGGAGCTGATGCCGGCGCAGGAATTCAAGAGCAGGCATCCGGCATCGTCGTCTACCAGGAAGTTGAAATAGGCCTCGCATTCTACATAGGACATGACCTTCTGACACAATTCGTCGACCAGTTGCTGCGGCGCGTCGCTCTCAAGGAGCCTGCTTGCGTTGGAGGCCAAAAGGTCCAGGCGCAGGTTCCCTCTTTGCAGGGCGGCCTCACTTTCCCTGCGCTCGGTTATATCGACGGCCATGCAGACCACGAAGCGCCGGCCGTCCACGAGGCTTCCCGGCGAGGAAGCGCTGATATTCCAGTAACGGGAGCGCCCGTCGCGGGTGAGGATAGGCATCTCCCACCTGATGCTCTGCCTTTTCCCGGCGTAGAGCTCACTCACCGCGGCGCGAACAGCGTCGCCGTCGGCGCCCGGGACCGCGCGGTCGAGCCAGGCCGCGAGGGTCGGAATATCTTCCAGTGCGTAGCCGGTGAGCTCGGTCCAGGAACCGCTCACCTGCAACACCTCGCCATCCTCCGCGTGCATGATGACGGGAATGGGCGCGTCCGCTATGGATCTGCGAAACTGCTCTTTGCTGAGCTCGAGGCTCCGGAACAACAGGGCTGCGGGGTCCTTGATCCCGGTCACGACGATGGCCCGATACACCAGAAAGGCAGAGAGGAGGAGAAAGAGATGCCCCAAAAGGTTTGCGGGACCATAAACACTGACGTACTTGGTGAAGGCCACATCAGCCGCAGCCGCAGCCGACAGCGACCAGATGAGGGCCCGCAGGACGCGACTATCGAAGAACTTCTTCTTGGCAAGCAGGAGCATGATGGCAGCTGCCAGGACGGCGATTATGACGTATTCGCTGTAAACCTTGAACGGCGTCAACCCTGCTCCTTCTATGAAGCAGTCAGGGAAGTTGCCCGTGAATACGGCGCTGACCATCAAGGCGGTGATGCCGGTGAATGCAATCAGCGTAGCTGCCACATTAAGCCTGCGGGCAATGAACACAGGGGCGATGAGGAAGGAGAGGCTGAACACGTAGCGCGAAGCTATCCAGAACTGGGTGGGGAGGTTGGCGTTATATCCCGGGAATATCGACAACCCCTTGTACGCCAGAGTGTGCAAAAGCTCAAAGGTACTGGAAGAGAGAAAGGATATGGCGAGAAACAAGAAGTAGTGATTGTCCAGCTGCCGGCGTGAGTTCCATGCCACCACGAAAGAACCTAGCAGTACCAGGATGCAGAATATTTCCACCAAGGCATGAAACAAGAGGTAGGAACTAAGACTGCTGACATAAAGTCCGCAGGCTGCAAACGCGAACACAAAGAAAGGAATTGCCGTCTCTCTCTGGGAGCTATCTTGTGTCCTTGTTGCCATGCCATACCCCGTTTTTATAGTTCCTGCTGCGTTGAATACCGAAGAAGATTAAGACAAGGGAAATAGAATGTCAAAGGATTCCGGGCTTGTTTGCAGTGTAGCCTCCTGTTCCGATTGCCCTTCTGCCACTACTTTAAGCTGACAGCCCACAGATGCATCGGTCCGGAACAGACGGCGCGGCTTTGCCCCGGCTCCTGCGCCACTAAAAAAGCCTTATTCCACGCCGCTTTACCCGAACTCAGCTTCGCAAAGCAGATCCGCTGGCATACCTTCTGCTATCCCTGCCCCAAAGGGAACCACGGACCTTCGGGAGGCGACGATGAATGTACTGCCAGCAAAACCCGTCTTCATTGGCGACACCACCCTCCGGGATGGCGAACAGACCGCCGGTGTCGTCTTCAGCGCCAAGGAAAAGATAGCCATAGCCAGAAAGCTCGACGCCATGGGGGTCCACGAACTGGAGTGCGGCATCCCGGCCATGGGTAAGGAAGAGCGCAGTTCGATACGGGCCCTGGTGGACCTGGGGCTCTCCGCAAGGCTCATCACCTGGAACCGGGCGCTGATCCCGGACATCGACGCCAGCATCTCCTGCGGCATCACCGCCGTCGACATTTCCCTTTGCGTCTCCGACATCATGATCGAGAACAAGATCAACAAAAGCCGCGAATGGGTAAAGGAGCAACTCAGGCGCGCGCTTGGCTTCGCCAAGAGCCGCGGGCTCTACGTCTGCGTCGGCGGCGAAGACGCGAGCCGCGCCGACCTCTCCTTCCTTGGCGAGCTCATGCAGATCGCCAAGGAAAACGGCGCCGACCGGTTCCGCTTCTGCGACACGCTCGGGATTCTCGACCCCTTCACCATGCAGGAAAAGGTGGCGGCCCTTACGGCAGCAGTACCGCAGTTCGACGTCGAGGTGCATGCCCACAACGATCTCGGGCTGGCGACAGCCAACGCACTGGCGGGGTTCAGGGGTGGGGCGAGCTACATAAGCACCACGGTGAACGGCCTCGGTGAGAGGGCGGGCAACGCAGCTCTCGAAGAGGTGGTCATGGCGCTCAAGGTCGCTTGCGGCATCGACGTCGGCATCGACACCAGGCGCCTGTCCGCCATCTCCCGGCTGGTGGGAAAGGCGTCGAACCGCGGAGTTCCCGCCTGGAAAGCGGTGGTCGGGGAGAGGGTTTTTTCCCACGAATCAGGGGTGCATGCGGACGGAGTCCTGAAGAACCCGGCCATTTACGAAGTGTTTCCGCCGGAGGAGGTAGGGCTCAGCCGGCATATCGTTGCCGGCAAACACTCGGGGACTAACGGCATCGTCGAGTGTTATCGGCAGATCGGCATCCCGCTTTCGATCGAGGAGGCGCAGAAGCTGATGGCCAGGGTGAGGAGCGCCTCGCAGCTGATCAAGGGGCCGCTACAGCCACAGGATCTGATCCGATTGCACGAAACCCTCACCCTAGCCGCGGCCTGACGACCAAGACAGTGCTGCAAAGGAGCCCAACCATGGGAAATTATCGTCTGGTATTTCTGTCGCTTGTCACTCTTGCGGCCCTGGTATTTGCCTCAAGCGCCTCGGCGGGGGAGGTTCATCTCTCCGTCGCCGCCAGTTTGAAGGAGGTCATCGATGAGCTTGCCGACGGCTTCGCCAGGAACAATCCCGGGGTGACATTCCGGAAAAATTTCGGTGCATCGGGTGCTCTGGCCAAGCAGGTCGAGAACGGCGCTCCTGTCGACATCTTCATCTCCGCCAACCTGGAATGGATGGAGTACCTCAAGAACAAGGGAGTCACCGACAAAGCCACCGTCGCAACCTTCGCCTACAACAGTTTAGTCTTTGCTGGCGACCCGGCGCTCAAGGTGCGCGGCATGTCGGATCTCCCAAGGCTCGCGAGGATCGCCATCGGCAGCCCGAAGAGCGTTCCTGCCGGCGCCTATGCCGGTGAAGCGATTAAAAGAGCCGGCCTCGAGAAACAGCTTTCGCACAAGCTCGTCATGGCAAGGGATGTGCGGGATTGCCTGATGTACGCCGAGCGGGGAGAAGTCGCGGGGGCTTTCGTGTATCGGACCGATGCCATGCAGGCTAGCGCGGCAAAGATACTGTTCACTGTTCCGCAAAGCCTGTACCCCGAGGTGACATATCCGATGGCCCTCACAGTGGCCGGTGCCGCAAACAGAGATGCCGCCTCCTTCTTCAAGTACCTGCGCGGCGATGTTGCCAGGGAAACCCTCAGGAAGTACGGGTTCGCCCTGAAGTAACGCCAGCAGAGGCCATGAAATGACGCAGCCTTAACCGCTCTCCGCACAGGAGGGGCAAAGGACAAGATCATGTTTTTGCTATCTCCTTCGGATTTTGAGGTCATCGCGCTCTCGCTCAAGGTCTCCTTGGCGGCCATGGTCGTATCGCTTCCTTTCGGGATGATCGCCGCCTATCTCCTCTCCTTTTACAACTTCCGGGGCAAGGTTCTTTTCGAGGTCCTCATCAACCTCCCGCTGGCGCTGCCGCCCGTCGTGGTGGGGTACCTGTTGCTGATCCTGCTCGGGAAAAAGGGGTGGCTGGGGCAATTGCTGGATTCGATTGGCCTTCAGCTCATCTTCACCTGGAAAGCAGCGGTCATAGCCTCCGCGGTGGTAGGTTTCCCGCTCCTGGTACGGTCGATACGCCTCGGCATGGAGTCCGTTGATCGCCAGCTGATCCTTGCCGCCCGCTCTCTTGGGGCCTGCCGGTTCGATGCCCTGTGCAGCATCATCCTCCCACTCTCGCTGCGCGGCATTCTCGCCGGTTGCGCCCTCACGTTCGCCAGGAGCCTGGGAGAATTCGGCGCTACCATCATCGTGGCCGGCAACATACCCGGCGTCACCCAGACCATTCCACTGGCCATCTACGATTACGCCGGTTCGCCCTCCGGGGAGCCTCCGGCCCTGACTCTGTGCGTGGTCTCGGTGGCCATTTCCCTGGTCGTTCTTTGCCTGCACGAGGCTGCCAGCGGCAGGCTGTCAGGGAGGGCGTGACGTGGAACTCCGTATGGCCGCGGTCAAGCAACTGGGAAGTTTTTCGCTTTCGGTCGATTTCACCCTGGTCGGCGAACGCACCGGCATCTTCGGCGCGTCCGGAAGCGGGAAATCCACACTGGTCGCGCTGCTTGCCGGGTTGCAGCAGCCGGACCGGGGAGAGATCGTCCTCGATGGCGAGCCCCTGTTCAGCAGCAGCAAAAGTATCGACCTGCCGGCGGAGCGGCGACGGGTCGCGGTGGTCTTCCAGCACCCCTGTCTCTTTCCCCACCTGAGCGTGAAGTCCAATCTCCTCTACGGCCTTAGGCGCTGCCTCCCCGAAAACCGCGTGACGGATTTCGGCCTGCTGGTCGAGATACTGGAACTGAAAGATCTCCTGAAAAGAGGGGTCAACCTCCTCTCCGGCGGGGAAAGGCAGCGCGTCGCCCTTGGGCGCGCCCTCCTGGCCAACCCGCGCCTGCTGCTGATGGACGAGCCGCTCTCCGCACTCGACGACGGGCTCAGGTTCCAGATCATCCCTTACCTAAAAGCGGTGAGCGAACAGTTCGGCATACCCTACCTCTTCATCTCGCACTCCCTTACCGAGATGCGACTGATGGCGGAGGAGGTCCTGGTGCTATCCCGGGGCGAGGTGGTCGAGCGGACCAGCTCGGAACAGGTCGCGCGCTCCCGCATGGGGCAAAGCAAGATCGGTTACATCAACCAGCTGAACCTCCAGGACGCCTGCTCCAGCGGCGACCTGTTCTCGTACCGTTGGGGAGACGACCGGCTATTGATATCGGCAGGAAGCGATGAAAAGCAAGCGGTGTTCCAACTCTCCTCCAAGGACATCATCCTTTTCAGGAAGCATCCCGAGGCCATCAGCGCCAGAAACCTGCTGAAGTGCAATGTGGCCGGCATCTTTACCTCCGGCAACCGGGTCGGCGTCGAACTTGCGTGCGGCACCAACCGCCTGGTGGCGGAACTGGTGCAGCAAGCCTTGGAGGAACTGCAGATAGCCGTCGGAAGCGAGGTGTACGCAGCGATCAAAGCCTCGGCTTTCCGCCGGGTGCGGGGTGACGGCCGGTAAAAGCTAGCTGCGGGCGCGATGATTAAAAGATGGGCAGTTGCCCCCGTATACGAGGCCATAGGGTAGAACCGGAAGAGAACGATAAGGAGTTTCAGCAACTTAGAAGTTGGCACGGTAGCTGCTAAACAGGTAAGACAAAACCGAATAAGAATACATCGACGTATTCGACCAGACGTATCAGGCAAAGGCGCCCCGGAAATCAACGGAGCGCCTTTTTTTATTTGGGGCCCGCAACCACCAACAGCCCTGCACCTCATCTCGATCCGTACGGAGCCCATGCCGGTGACACTCTTCGCCAGGTTGGCCGGCGAAGCGGCGGCGCGACTCCGGCAGTGGGAGGGGGAAGTGGGGCAAAAAGGAGAGAAAAAATGAGACAGATCGCGATCTACGGCAAAGGCGGCATCGGGAAATCGACCACGACCCAGAACACCGTGGCGGGGCTGGCATCGCTGGGGAAGAAGGTGATGATCGTGGGGTGCGACCCCAAGGCGGACTCCACCCGGCTGATGCTCCACGCCAAGGCGCAGACGACGGTAATGGACCTGGTGCGCGAGCTCGGCACGGTCGAGGACCTTGAGCTGGGCGACGTCCTGAAGGTCGGCTACGGCGACGTGAAATGCGTGGAGTCCGGCGGGCCGGAGCCCGGCGTCGGTTGCGCCGGCCGCGGCGTCATCACCGCCATCAACTTCCTGGAGGAAAACGGCGCCTACACCGACGACCTCGACTTCGTCTTCTACGACGTCCTGGGCGACGTCGTCTGCGGCGGGTTCGCCATGCCGATCCGGGAGAACAAGGCCGAGGAGATCTACATCGTCTGTTCCGGCGAGATGATGGCGATGTACGCCGCCAACAACATCGCCAAGGGGATCCTCAAATATGCCACATCCGGCAAGGTCCGCCTCGGCGGGCTGATCTGCAACTCCCGCAACACCGACCGCGAGGCGGACCTGATCGAGGCGCTGGCAGCGAAACTCGGGACCCAGATGATCCACTTCGTCCCCCGCGACAACCAGGTGCAGAGGGCGGAGCTCAGGAGGATGACGGTCATCGAATACTCTCCGGAGCACAAGCAGGCCGACGAGTACCTGGACCTCGCCCGGAAGATTTCCGAGAACAAGAAGCTGGTGGTGCCGACCCCTCTCACCATGGACGAGTTGGAGGAGCTCCTGATGGAGTTCGGCATCATGGAGGCTGACGACGAGTCGGTCGTCGGCGTGGCGGAAGCGGCAGCCAACTAACGCGGCGGGGGAAAGGGGTGCCGCCCCCCTCGGCCCGCCCCCTTCCCCCTGCCGGATACCCCATACGTTACTGAAGGCGATTGCTGTGGTGGGGAAAGCTTGGCCTCCCTTTAGCCGACAGCTTCAGCCAAAGGAGTTTTGCATGTCCAAAGAGATCACGAAAGTTGAAGGGATCACCAAGGAGTCGACCCAGCAGATGATCGACAAAGTCCTTGAGTCATACCCCGAGAAGGGAAGGAAGAAGCGTGCGCCGCACCTGGCGCCCAACGACCAGGCCTCCGGCTGCGCCTGCGTCAAATCGAACAAGAAGACGGTGCCCGGGGTGATGAGCGCCCGCGGCTGCGCCTATGCCGGCGCCAAAGGGGTCGTCTGGGGCCCGATCCGCGACATGGTCCACGTCTCCCACGGGCCGGTCGGGTGCGGCTGGTACTCCTGGGGCACCAGGAGGAACCTGATGAGCGGCATCAACGGCGTCACCAACTTCGCCATGCAGTTCACCTCCGATTTCCAGGAAAAGGACGTGGTCTACGGCGGCGACAAGAAGCTCTCCGTGCTGCTCAGGGAAGCCAAAGAGCTCTTCCCGCTCGCCAAGGGGATCTCGGTCCTCTCCGAATGCCCGGTGGGGCTCATCGGCGACGACATCAACGCCGTAGCCAAGGCCTCCGCCGCGGAGCTGGATCTCCCGATCATCCCCTGCAACTGTGAGGGGTTCCGCGGGGTGTCCCAGTCCCTGGGGCACCACATCTCCAACGACACAATCCGCGACTACATCATCGAGACCCGCGAGTTCCCCGAGCCGGTCGGCCCCTACGACATCGCCCTGATCGGCGAGTACAACATAGGCGGCGACGCCTGGTCCACGAAGCCCCTTCTCGAGGAGTGCGGCTTCAACGTCAAGTCCGTCTGGACCGGCGACGGCGAGATGGAGAAGATCGCCGCCACCCACCAGGTGAAGCTCAACGTGATCCACTGCTACCGCTCCATGAACTACATGTGCAAGGTGATGGAGGAAAAATACGGCATACCCTGGATCGAACTCAACTTCTTCGGCCCGAGCAAGATCAGGGAGAGCCTGAGAAAGCTCGCCGAGCTCTTTGACGACTCCATCAAGGAGAAGGTCGAAGCAGTGATCGCCAAGTACGACGCCCAGATGCAGGCCGTGATCGACGAATACCGCCCGAGGCTGGAAGGGAAGAAGGTGATGCTCTACGTCGGCGGGCTCCGCCCCCGCCACACGATTAACGCCTACGAGGACCTCGGCATGATCTGCGTCGGCTCCGGGTACGAGTTCGCCCACAGCGACGACTACGACCGGACGGCGCCGGAGATGCCGGACGCCACCGTGGTCTACGACGACGCTTCGGAGCTAGAGCTGGAGCAGTTCGCCCACGTTCTCAAGCCGGACCTGGTCGCCTCCGGCATCAAGGAGAAGTACCTGTTCCAGAAGATGGCGATTCCCTTCCGCCAGATGCACAGCTGGGACTACTCCGGCCCCTACCACGGCTACCTGGGGTTCCCGATCTTCGCCAGGGACATCGACATGGCGATCAACAGCCCGACCTGGAACCTGGTACAGGCCCCGTTCTAGCAGCAGCCCCACGATATCTTCCTCCCCCTTATGCGTCCCCTCTCCCCAACGGAGAGCGGGGTGAGAGAAGCTCGCACTTCGTGGCAGTGCCCTACCCCCGCCCTCTTCCAGGGGGCGAGGAAGCAGTCGGCCTGCCTTCAAAACCACCTGGTGGTGTGACGGATGAGTCTCCCACCGAAGGAGATACGCAATGGCTAACAATCTTGGACTAGCAGTCAAACCTGTCACCGAGACCCCCGAGGCGGAGGTGCGGAGGGTTGCGGCCTGGATCAATACCGAGGAGTACAAGGAAAAGAACTTCGCCCGTACCGCGCTCACCATCAACCCCGCGCACGCCTGCCAGCCGCTGGGGGCCGAGCTGGCGGCGCACGGCTTCGAGGGGACCCTTCCCTTCGTGCACGGCTCCCAGGGGTGCGCCTCCTACTACCGCTCCACTTTGAACCGCCACTTCAGGGAGCCGGCGCCGGCGGTCTCCGACGCCATGACCGAGGACGGAGCGGTGTTCGGCGGCCAGAGCAACCTGCACGAGGGGCTGGAAAACGCCTACGCGCTCTACAAGCCGAAGATGATCGCCGTTTTTACCTCCTGCATGCCCGAGATCATCGGCGACGACCTGACCGCTTTCATCAGGAACGCCAAGCAGAAGGAGCTCATCCCCAAGGAGTTCCCCGTCCCCTACGCCAACACCCCGAGCTTCAACGGCTCGCATGTCCACGGCTACGATGCCATGCTCGTCTCCATCCTGCAGACGCTGACCGAGGGGAAACAGGTGGAGGGGCGCTGCACCGGAAAACTCAACCTCATCGCCGGCTTCGACGCCAACACCGGGAACTACCGCGAGTACAAGAGGATCCTTGAGGCTTTCGGCATCCCCTTCACGCTATTGGGTGACATCTCCGATGTCTTCGACTCCCCCAACGACGGCGTCTACCGACCTTATCCTGGCGGCACCAGGCTCGACGACGCCGCCGACTCCATCAACGGGAAGGCCACCGTGGCGCTCGGCACCTATTCCACCAGCAAGACCTTCGCCTGGATCAGGGACAACTTCGCCGGCAAGCACGCGGCCCTGCCGATGCCTTTCGGGATCGCCAAGACCGACGCCCTGCTGATGCAGATCTCGGAGCTCTTCGGAAAGCCGGTCCCGGAGTCCCTCAAGGCCGAGCGCGGCAGGGCGGTCGACCTGATGACCGACGCGCACCAGTACATGCACGGCAAGAAGTTCGCCCTCTACGGCGACCCGGACTACCTCCTGGGGTACGTCTCCTTCCTCCTGGAGATGGGGGCGAGGCCGCACCACATCCTCTGTTCCAAGGGGAGCAAGAAGCTTGAGAAGGAGCTGAACGCCCTTTTGGCCGCATCCCCCTACGGCCAGGGGGGAACGGTCTACATCAACAAGGACCTTTGGCACCTCAGGAGCCTGGTGATGACCGACCCGGTGGACGCGGTGATCGGCGATACCCACGGCAAGTTCCTGGCGCGCGACGCGAAGATCCCGCTGTTCCGTTTCGGCTTCCCGGTCTTCGACCGGGTGAACCTGCACCGGGTGCCGCTTATCGGCTACCAGGGGGTGCTGAACATAGTCTCGACCATCTGCAACCAGTTCATAGACATAGTGGACGAGACCTGCGAGGAAAGGCACTTCGAGATGATGAGATAGACACCCAAACCATTAGCCACGGAGTACACAGAGAACATCGGGGTTCCCCCCAGAGGGTTTTCTCAGAAGTTCTCAGATTTTCTCCGTGGCTAATGGTTTTAGGCCCCGGACTCCAAAGGAGGCTCCAATGGCGAAGCCAGACTGGTACGACACAACCGAATGTGAAACACACGACGCGGGAGCCCCGAAGTTCTGCAAGAAATCGGAGCCGGGCGAGGGAACGGAAAGAAGCTGCGCCTACGACGGGGCGCGAGTGGTGCTGATGCCCATCACCGACGTCATCCACCTGGTCCATGGCCCCATCGCCTGTGCCGGCAACTCCTGGGACAACCGCGGGGCGCGCTCCAGCGGGTCGCAGCTCTACCGGCGCGGCTTCACCACCGAGATGCTGCAAAACGACGTCGTCTTCGGCGGCGAGAAGAAGCTTTACCGGGCCATACAGGAGTTGGCGGCGCGCTACCCGGAGGCGAAAGCGATCTTCGTCTACGCCACCTGCGTCACCTCGATGACCGGGGACGACATCGAAGCGGTCTGCAAGGCGGCCCGCGACAAGGTCCCGATGCCGGTGATCCCGGTGAACACCCCCGGCTTCATCGGCGACAAGAACATCGGGAACAGGCTGGCAGGCGAAACGCTCCTGAAATACGTGATCGGGACCGCGGAGCCGGAATTCACCACGGACTACGACATCAACCTGATCGGCGAGTACAACATCGCTGGGGACCTCTGGGGGATGCTGCCGCTTTTCGAACGGCTCGGCATCAGGGTGCTCTCCTGCATCAGTGGGGACGCCAGATTCGAGGAGCTTCGCTGCGCCCACCGGGCCAAGCTGAACGTCATCATCTGCTCCAAGAGCCTCACTAACCTCGCCAAGAAGATGCAGAAAGACTACGGGATCCCCTATGTCGAGGAATCCTTCTACGGACTGACCGACGTGGCGAAGGCGCTGCGCGACATCGCCCGGGAACTGGACGACGCGGTGAACGGCATGGAGAAGCGGACCATGCAGGACCGGGTGGAGAAGCTCATCGCCGAGAGCGAGGCGTCGTGCCGCAGGGAGCTCGCACCGTACCGGGAGCGGCTGGCCGGGAAGCGGGCGGTCCTTTTCACCGGGGGGGTGAAAACCTGGTCCATGGTGAACGCGCTCTCCGAGCTGGGGGTGGAGATTCTGGCGGCCGGGACCCAGAACTCGACGCTGGAGGACTTCTATCGGATGAAGGCCCTGATGCACGAGGACGCCTCCATCATCACAGACACCAGCACCGCCGGGCTTCTCTCGGTCATGTACCAAAAGCTGCCGGACCTGATCGTGGCGGGGGGAAAGACGAAGTTCCTCGCCCTGAAGACCAAGACCCCTTTCCTCGACATAAACCACGGGCGCTCCCACCCCTATGCCGGATACCAGGGGATGGTCACTTTCGCGAAGCAGCTCGACCTGACCGTGAACAACCCGATCTGGCCGCTTTTAAACGGGAAGGCGCCCTGGGAGAAGGAGCAGGACGAACTCGAGGTCGATCTGCTGGAGACCTCCGGACACGCGGAGCGGATTGCCGCCGAGGAGATGAGGTCGTCGCGCGTCAAGGTGCCGGCGAAAAACGCCACGGTGAACCCGCAGAAGAACTCGCCGGCATTGGGCGCCACGCTCGCCTACCTCGGCATCGACGGGATGCTCAGCCTGCTGCACGGGGCGCAGGGGTGCTCCACCTTCATCAGGCTGCAGCTCTCCCGTCATTTCAAGGAGTCGATCGCTCTGAACTCGACCAGCATGAGCGAGGAGGCCGCCATCTTCGGCGGCTGGGAGAACCTGAAGCTCGGTCTCGACAGGGTGATGGAGAAATTCAAGCCGGCCGTGGTGGGGGTGATGACCTCGGGCCTCACCGAGACCATGGGGGACGACGTGCGAAGCGCCATCGTCCACTTCCGCGAGGCGCATCCCGAGCACGACGCGATACCCGTCATCCACGCCTCGACGCCGGATTACTGCGGCTCGATGCAGGAGGGTTACGCCGCTGCCGTCGAGGCGATCGTGGCTACCCTCCCGGAGGGGGGGGAGACCGTCAAGGGACAGGTCAATCTCCTGCCGGGATGCCACTACACTCCGGCCGAGGTGGAGGAAATTGCAGAGATCTGCAGCGCGTTCGGTCTCGACCCGGTGGTGATCCCGGACATCTCCAACGCCCTGGACGGGCATATCGACCCGACCGTTTCCCCCCTCTCGCTGGGGGGGGTGACCGTGGAGCGGATCCGGTCCGCCGGGCGAAGCGAGGCCACCCTCTACTTCGGCGATTCCCTCGCCGACGCGGCGCTGACCCTCAATACGCGGTTCGGCATACCCTGCTACGGCTTCACCTCCGTCACCGGGATTGCCGAGAGCGACCTGTTGATGACAACCCTCTCTGCGCTCTCCGGGCGCCCCGTACCCGAAAGATTCCGCCGCTGGAGGAGCCGCCTGATGGACGCCATGGTCGACAGCCATTACCAGTTCGGCCTGAAGAAGGTCGCCCTGGCGCTTGAGTCTGACCACCTCAAGGGGATGACCGTCTTCCTCGCCGGTCTCGGCTGCGAGATCCAGGTCGCCATAGCCGCCACGAGGACGCGGGGGCTGGACCGGCTCCCGGTGCAGGATCTTGTCGTCGGCGACCTGGAGGATCTGGAGCAAAAGGCTGCCGGAGCCGATCTGCTGGTGGCCAACTCCAACGGGAGGCAGACAGCCAAGAAGCTCGGCATCGACGCCCATCTCAGGACAGGGATGCCGGTCTTCGACCGGCTCGGCGCTCATCACAAGATGTGGGTGGGTTACCAGGGGACCCTGAACCTGGTCTTCGAGGTGGCCAACATCTTTCAAGCCAACGCCAAGGAAGCACAGAAGCTCTCGCACAACTAGGCATTAAAAGGAGCCCATATGAAAATCGCTTTTACATCGCAAACAGGTGAGATGGTAGATCTGCATTTTGGCCAGACGGAATCGTTTCAGGTCTGGGAAGTGGGGCCGGACCAGGCCAGTTACCTGGAGACCCTCACGGTCCGTGAGGCAGGAGGAGATGAGGAGGATCGGATCGCGGCTCGCGCCGACCTGCTGTCGGAGTGCGCGGTGGTCTACACCATGCAGATCGGAGGGCCGGCAGCCGCCAAGCTGATCGCGCGGCGCATTCACCCCTTGAAGACCAACGTCGAGGTGAGTCTCAGAGATTCGGTCGAGCGACTCCAGGAGGTGTTGCGGGGGAACCCTCCCCCCTGGCTGAGGAAAGCGATGAACAAGGATACGGTCGGGTCATTTCTCGACGAGGATTGAGCGGAGCGCCCGGCCCTCTTCCTCTGGGAGAGGGCGAGGGTGAGGGTGAGGGAAAGCTTCTAAATTAAATAAGTACGAAGGGAGAAAGAAACATGGCTTACATCACCGGTTTGACCAAAGACAAGAAAGAGTGGACCCCGCAGTTCATCGTATCCATCGACGCAGAGACCTGCATCGGCTGCGGCCGCTGCTTCAAAGTTTGCGCCCACGACGTTTTGACCTTCGAGGAAGTGGACGAGGACGATTCGGCCAAGATGTTCATGACGGTATCCAATTCCGGCAACTGCATCGGCTGTCAGGCGTGCGGCAGGACCTGCTCCAAGAAGTGCTTCACCTTCCAACCGGTTAGCGCCTGACAAGAGCCGCTAACAATCCGGAGGTCTTATGCTAATTGCCGTAGCTTCCAAAGACGGTATCGAGATAAACCAGCACTTCGGCCACGCCGAGCGCTTCCTGATCTATGAGGTGGAGGATGTTCAGGTCCGCCTGGTGGAGCAAAAGGCGGTTGAGAAGTACTGCCGATTAGATCCCGATCATCCACTGCGCGGCGACACGCTCAAGGAAACCGCAGACGCTCTGAAGGGGTGCCGGGCCCTCGTCTGCGCCATGATGGGTGAAGCGCCGAAGCTTGAGCTGGAGAGGCTCGGCATGGAGACCTTCGTGGTTGAGGGGAAGATCTGCGATATCCTGCCCGATCTGGCCAAGGTGCTGTAGGCGAGGGCCCATGGAGAACTCCTTCAATCACTGCAACCTTCCCCCATGGGTCATCGCCTCCCGCCATTTCAACGACAACCCGCACCACTTGGAGATCCAGGGGGTGCGCGCCGCCAACCGCTTCTTCTTCGAAAAGCTCGAATCCGTAAGCTCGCCCGAGGAGCGCGCCGCCATCTTCAACGATTACATGTCGGTCAAGTTCCAGCTGCATCAGTGGCAGAACCAAGTCACGCCGACGGCGCGCAAGAGCCTGAAGAACAGTTATCTCCGCTTCCTGCGCGGCTGGATGATGGACTCGAATTCGGTGGAGGGGGCCGTTTTAAAAGGGTGGGTGGAGAGCCGGATGGGGCTTGCTCCCACCTTCCACAACGTGCGCATCGGGGGGATCCATGACGAAGAGTACCTCAGGTACGCCATGGACCGTACCAAGGGGAGCGCGCGCACCTCTGCCATCAACTCCCAGTTGGACCTCCTCTACGAGTACTGCCAGTACGAGCTCGCGAAAAGGTACCCGGACCGCAAGCACCTGACGCTCTACCGCGGGACTTTCGAGCGGAGCGAGCACGACGCCTTGGAGGTCCTTTCCAAGCGGGAGGAACTGGTGCGCCTCAACAACCTGAATTCCTTGACCACCGACGAAGAGCGCGCCTGGGAGTTCGGGTACATCGTCTGGGAGGTGCGGGTTCCCCTGGCGAAGATCTTCTTCTTCAGCGAGTTGCTGCCGAACTCGATCCTCAAAGGAGAAGGGGAATGCCTGGTAATTGGAGGCGAGTACCGCGTGAAACGCCTGATGTGCACCGTCTGATTTATTTGTTGAAGGGCGACAGCAAAACCAGCTCTTCCGACAGGTCGGCTATCTCGGAGACGACTTTGTTGTCCAGCCTCTTGAGCCACCTTGCCGGTATGCTCTCCTCGCCGAAGTAGGCCCCCGCCAGCGCTCCGGCAATGGCTCCGGTCGTGTCGGCGTCCCCTCCCTGGTTAACCGTCTCCACCAGGCACCGCTCGAAAGAACGCGCCCTGAAGAAGCAGTGAAAGACAGTCTGCATGGTGTCGACCACGTATCCGGTGGCGAGCCCTTTGTAAGGGTCGAAGCTGAAGGTCGGGTGCTTTTGCACCAGTTCGGCAGCCTCGCGCCGCATCCGGTGCAATGAGCGCCCGGTGAGCGCCAAGTGCAGGAGCCTTCCAAAGCAGATGGAGGCGGCATCGGATAGCGGGTGGTTGTGCGTCAGGTGGGCTTGCTGCAGGGTGCAATGCTCCAGCAGGGCCTGATCCCCCAAGGTGAAGAGGGCCACGGGAACCATCCGCATGGCGGCACCGTTGCCTCCGTCCCATTCGTTCAATGGGGTCTCCAGTGTCCCTTTGAGCAGGTAATTCCTGATGCCACGGGAACAGGTGCTTCCCACGTCGACAGGCTTCGACTTAAGCCAGGCCGCCAGGTTGTCAGCGATACAGGTGAGCGACCAGGCACCGGCTGCGGCCAGCGCCCGTCCTATGCAGAGCGACATCTCGGTGTCGTCCGTCACCTGCCCCGGCTTCAGCCTCAGCCAACCTCCGCCGACCATCTCCTTCAGCACGCCGAACTTCTGCTCGATCTCCATGCGGGTCAGGAACTCCGCGGGGGCGCCGAGCGCGTCGCCGACTGCCAGCCCGAGAAAGGCGCCCCTTGCGCGTGATATGACTTCGTCTTTTGTCGGGATATTGTGCATGGCCGACGGGATGCAAGATGCAATCCTTCCACGACTTCATCTGAAACAGGCGCTTTATCTCGAGGCTTCATCCACAGACACCCTTCGGTGCACAAAAAATAGACTGATACTCAGAATGCGATGCAGCTGAACGAGCCCCAACCTCCTCAGGAAAGGGAAAACCTGCCGTTTTCGCAGCGATCGGCGCGGCGCGCCATGCTGGCACGCAAAGTGCTGATGGGACCACTGTAGATACAAAGGAGTATCTGAGAAAAGGCAATGGAGCCCGGCCGAGACGAAAGAGATTTCGCGGCCGGGCTTTTTGTTTCTGGACCAGCTCAAATCTTTGAAGGCCCGCAGAATCACAACAGGAACAGGAGGTCAATCATGGCTAAACGGTGCGGCAGCATGTCGAACATCCAAGGGCACCCATGCTTCGGCGGGAATCATCACAAAAACGGCAGGATGCACCTCGCCGTGGCGCCCAGGTGCAACATCAAATGCGGCTACTGCAACAGGCGCCATGACTGCGCCAACGAATCCCGTCCCGGCGTCACCAGCAGGCTCCTCACCCCCGGCGAGGCGGCCGCCAAGGTGCGCGAGGTGATGGCGAGTCCGGCAATCGGCCCCCTCATCAAGGTAGTCGGCATCGCGGGCCCCGGCGACCCGCTCCACAACGAGGAGACCTTCGAGACTTTCCGGCTGATCGGGGAAGAGTTCCCGCACCTGATCAAGTGCCTGAGCACCAACGGGCTGCTCCTTCCGGAGCGGATGTCGCTTCTGGAGGAGATCGGGCTGCACAGCCTTACCGTGACGCTCAACGCGCTCGATCCCAGGGTGGGAAAAAGGATCTATTCCCACGTCTGCCACGACGGCGCCATCCACCGGGGGGAGGCGGGCGCGGCCCTGCTGATCGCGAACCAGCTCGATGGGATCCGCCAGGCGGCGAAGCTCGGTCTCACCATCAAGATCAACACGGTCCTCATCCCCGGGGTGAACGACGACGAGATCCCCGCCATCTCCAGGAAGGTCCGCGAACTGGGCGCGTTCGTGATGAACATCATGCCGCTCATCCCGCAGGCCGACTTCGCCAACCTAGCCCCCCCTACCCCGGAGCGGCTCGACGCCCTGCGCCAAGAGAACGAGAAGACTATCGGCCAGTTCAAGCATTGCAGGCAGTGCCGCTCGGACGCGGTAGGGCTCATCGGGCAGGATCTTCCCGTCGCCCAGCCGACTCAGGAACTACTGTTCACCCAGACGGCCTAGCCGTGGTGACTCCATTTCTCGATACCGATATCCCCCCCTTTCTGTCCATGGCAAAAGAGGAGGGTTGGATCTGCCACCGCTGGGAGTTCGACTTCCTGCTGAAGAATTTTGCGCAGGGGTGCCTGGTCAAGCGAGACGGGAAGAGCGCCCTGGGGTACATCACCTCCGTCCAGTTCGGCAGGAGCGGCTGGATCGGGAACCTCCTGGTGCAACAGGAGTTCCGCAGGAGCGGTATCGGCAGAGAACTGATGCAGGGGGCAATCTCCGCTCTGCTCAAAAGCGGTGTGGAGACGGTCTGGCTCACCGCATCTGAACAGGGGGTGGAGCTCTACCGCAGGCTTGGCTTCGTGCCGACAGACCACATCTGCCGCTGGAGTGGAGAGGGCGCCGGCAAGGGCCTTTTGCAGCCCGGGGTTCCGGATTTCGAGCTTGTAAAAGCGGTGGACCGCGAGGGGTGGGGGGAAAGGCGGGATTCGTTGCTTGTGGCCACCTGCAGCCGCGGGAGCTTATTCTCGAGCTCAGCCGGCTTCATCTGCTGCCAGCCTTGGGAAGACGGAACCCAGATCGGCCCGTGGGGCTGTCTGGTCGCGAGCCAGGCCTGGCCGCTCCTGGACCAGGCGCTCTCAGGCGTGAAGGGGCGGGTGTTCCTGGACGTGCCGGCCTCGAATCTCGCCGCAAGTGCGCTTCTCGGGCAGAGTGGGTTTTTCGTGAAAGGGCGCAGCACCTTGATGCACCTGGGGACCGAGCCGCGCTATCACCCCGGGAAGGTATTTGCCCTGGCCAGCATGGGGAGCATGGGATGAGCTCCATTTAGCTCATTAAGTGACGGGAAAAGAAAAAGGGCCTAGCTGCAGTCAGCTAGGCCCTTGAATTTTTGTTGGAGCGGGAAACGGGATTCGAACCCGCGACTTCAACCTTGGCAAGGTTGCACTCTACCACTGAGTTATTCCCGCTCAATGGAGATCCTGTTTATAGCAAAGACGCCTCTCTCAGTCAACCCATTTTTTTAATGACACGATAAAATTTCACCTTTGCTCCCAAGCCAAATGTCGTATGATATCGTGCATCGTCGGCTATACTCTCCATCATGAGAAAAACCGACAAGCTACGGAGCCTGATAGCCCGCGAGGCCGCGAGACTCATGTACGAGGACGGGGTGAGGGAATACCGCGACGCGAAGAGGAAAGCGGCGAAGCGGTTCGGGCCGGAAAAGGCGCTTTCCCTTGGTTCGCACCTGCCGACAAACGCCGAGATCCACGAGGAACTGGCCAGGCTCATCGCCACCAACGAGGAAGACGTCCTGCCTGAACGGCTGCTGCGGCTCAGGCTGACCGCGCTCTCCTACCTCGACCTCTTCGCCGGCTTCTCACCCTACCTGGTGGGGTCGGTCCTCTCGGGTGCTGTAACCAGCAAAAGCGACATCGACATCCACCTCTTCCCAGATTCCACAGAGGCGGTCGAGAACCTCCTGGAGGAGCGCGGCATCGCATTCCAGACCGAGACGGTACCGGTGAGAAAAGGTGGCATCGTCAAGGATTACACGCACATCTACCTGGAGGACGCGGGGGTGGTGATAGAATGCTCGGTCTACCCCGCAAATGAAAAACGCAACCGCACCGTCAGCAGCATCACCGGAAAACCTATGGAGCGCGCCGGGGCCTCCCGGCTGAAAAAGATCATCGCCGAGTCGCTGGGCGAAGAGGAGCGATAATGGAGAACCGCAAGGCAGAACTGATCGAGACGCTGCTTCCCAAGGACACGAACTCCTACGGCAACATCTTCGGCGGCGTCATCATGAGCATCATGGACAAGACGGCAGGGGTTGCCTGCTGGCGCTACGCCAGGAAAAGGGTAGTGACCGCCTGCGCCCACCGCATCAACTTCCACGCCCCCATAAACGTCGGAGAAGTGGTCTACTCAAGGGCGACCATCATCCATGTCGGACGATCCTCCATGGAGGTCGAACTGGAGGTGGAGGTGGAAAACGTCATCGACGGCTCCAGGCGCCGCGCCGCCAGCGGGCTTTTCACCATGGTGGCTGTCGACGAGAACTGGCACGCCTCACCAGTACCTCAATGGCAGCCGGTGACCGAGGCCGAGATCGAGAAATGGCGGGAAGTTGAGAAGAGGAGAAAGGATGCGTGACCGGTAAGCTGTTTCTGCTGTGCGCGCTCGTCGTGCTGCCAGGATGCGAATCGCTGAACGAGACGCTGGTGCGGCAGATGTTCATCGATCGCGGGGTGAGCCGTGAAGTGAGCGACCAGATCAAGGAGGGGCTCAAGCGGAGAGAGAAGACTCCCCCTGCGGAGCTGCCGAAGCAAGCTGCACCGCCGTTTCTTGACTTGGGCTAGATCATGCGGCTGAGCGGCTTCGTTTCCGAAATGATCAGAGCGGGAAGGGGCCGGGCTTTCGCGGGATCGAGGCGAGGTCCAGGTGAGACACACCCCACTCCAGAACCTCGGCCGGGGGTGCTTTTTCCAGCGCGGCGGGGGGAGACTGTCCCAGGAACCTGAGCGCGCAGGCCAAAAGGTGTCCACCCTCCCGCGCCAGGTCGCGACCGTGCGCCAGGGAAACGGCATGGTCGCGCTTGCTTAGTTTTGCGCCGTCGGGGCCGGTCACGAGCGGCAGGTGCCAATAGCTCGGCGTGGGGTAGTTGAAGAGCCGCTGCAGGTAGATCTGGCGCGGAGTCGAGCTCAAAAGGTCCGCACCTCGCACCACCTGGTTCACCCCGGTGGCCGCGTCATCTATCACTACCGCCAGATGGTAGGCGTAAGGGCCGTCTGCGCGATGGATGACGAAGTCCCCGCAGGACGCCGTCAGATGCTGGCCATAGAGCCCCATGATCCCGTCCTGGAACGAGATCACCTCGTCGTAGACCTTCACCCTGAGCGCCCTCTCCACCTTCTCGGGCGGCAGTCCCTCGCGGCATAGACCGGGATACACCAGCCCGTCCTCATGGGGTGCGGAAGCTATTTGAGCAATCTCGCTCCTGGTACATCCACAGGGATATGCGAGCCGCCGCCGCACCAGTTCCTCGGCGGCTTCCCGGTAATAATCGGTACGCCTGCTTTGGTAGAGAACCTCGCCATCCCACTGAAAACCGAGCGTTTCCAGCGTCGAGAGCATGTCGTCTGCAATGCATGGAACCACCCGCGGGAGGTCCAGGTCCTCCATGCGCAGAAACCACAGCCCGCCCTCTCTTCTTGCCAGGATGTAGCTACCCACAGCAGCAACCAGCGACCCGACATGCAGCGGCCCGGTGGGCGACGGGGCGAAGCGCCCGATTACCTTGGTATTTTCAGTCGAACTGTTTTTCATACGATGAGAACCGTTTCGCCACGGAGAACTTCTGAGGGAATCAGCGGATCGACCGGACTTTCTCAGATTTTCTCCGTGGCAGAGGTTTGCAAGGTTTAGAGGAAGGAGCAGATGTAATCGGAAACGGCGGAGACGTTCACCTTGAAGCTCGCGTTTTCCGGTACTTCGAAGGCCTCTCCGCCCTTGATGGCGACCGGGTCGGGGGAGCCGGGCAGCACTACGGTCATCTCGCCGGAAAGGATCTCCATGAGCTCTGCGGAACCGGTGTTGAAGGTGTATTCACCGGGGAGCATAACACCCAGGGTCTTCCTGGACCCGTCGGGGAAAATAACGGTGCGGCTGGTGACCCTGCCTTCGAAATAGATATTGGCTTCTTTTACCACCGTTACGTTGTTGAACTCGGACACTGCACACCTCCTTGTTTTATCGAATTTCTATTTGTTCCAATCACCGGAGTCCCAGCGCTGCAAAGCGGATTGCGCACGGAACCCCATCAATCCGGGAAGCGCGGAAAGCCGTACCAGCACCTCACGGCAACGCCCCGGCTCGTCCCGCATGGCGTACACCGCAGCCATGCCGGCGATCCGCTCGTCTTCATCGTCCAGCAGCGTGAGAAAAAGGTCCAAGGCCCCTTCGCGCAGCACTGCCGCGTAAAACCTGTTCAGCTCCCCTACCTGCGCGGCGGCAAGCTCTTCCTGCAGGTCTTCCATCGCCTCGGCATGCCTGACCGATGACTTGCGGAACCAGTCGATCAGTTTCGCCACCTTCTCTTCACGCAGCACCTGCTGTCTCCTCGCCTGTCTACCCTCTACGATTTGTGAAGTCTGTAAAATCGGAACAGTAGCAGTTTTTGGGACCCCCATCAAGCCTAAAGCACCCGGAGCTATAACTGAAGGTGCGCACAAATCCAGCCAGGACGATATCGAAGATCCGGAAATAAAAAACCGCGAACTCTCGCTGTCAGATTACCCTCTCATATATCCGATTTTCCGGAACAGAACTCCCCCCTGTGGCTCAGTTATGATGCTTCCACCTGCACAAGGCCAGCGTACCAACTCCTGCGCCGAGCAGGAACACGCTTGAGGGCTCAGGAACCGCGGCTGGCGTTACCGCGGCAAAGTCCGCCTTAGCCGATCCTTCGAAGAGATCTGGAGCCGTAGCCGTCACGAAAAAGGTGAACGTATGCGTCCCGGCAGTCAGCGCCAGGTCGTCGTACTCTCCGTGGAAATAACCGGAACCGTCATGGTAGGTAGAGGTCCAGCCGGTAAGGACATTATCGAGGTAGAAAGCAAATTCGTCCCCCACCGAATAGGCATCGAACGCCGTGATCCGCGGCATGACGCAGTCGCTGCTTGTAGTGATGCTCCAATCTGAGCTCCACCACTCATCCTCGTTGGGCGTGGTGATGAACCCGATCGGTCCAATGCCGCCAAACCAGGCGAACTCCCCGCTCCACCCCAAAGCGGGGTCAATGACCACGGTTGCCTGGCAGGGGACTGATGAAAGAGTCAAAAAGGAAGTGAAGGCGAGTGCAGCAAGAGATTGTCTCAACATGATACACCTCCAAAGGTTACCTGCGGTACTGGATTCTTCCGTTTGAGTTACAGCTTCGCAGCTGAGATTAGTCATCTCCCATAATTAAAAATTTAAGAGTTTGCAATTTTTCTGTCAATTCTTTCCCCTACGGCAGATGCCCCGTGGGTGACCACGACTGTTGAAGATTGGAACATCTGTCTGCGTGTTTAGCAGTGCATCACCTCACGTAACTGCTCCAACCTGCTGAAATTACTAACCTGCCCCTCGACTTGCTATTGGCCCATAATTTGAATGCATGTTAATTAAATAATTGAAAATTTTATTTATTTCGAACCAGCTTAGTGTTATGCTCTGCCCGTACCAGTGACAAGCCGCAGTTTGAGGAGGTAGACCATGAAAAAGTTAGTCGCTGTCCTGATCATGTTGGCAACACTGGCATTCGCCGGTACTGCACAAGCAACGATGCTAAACGTAGCAGATATGAAAGGAAGTCTTAACTTCGCGACGGAACTGCAATCTGTTGAATTCAACATTGGGAACGATTACATGTATTGGGGGTTTGGACTCCCGTTTCTGGACCCGAAGCAATCGGTCTACCATGTTGGAGATTCCATCTTCTATGACACCTTCCTGTCATGCCTTACAAGAACATACACACCATTCAGAAATAGCGACGGCACACTGGACGACTCCAATGGCTGGAACTATGCGTATCAGTCGAAGGCTGTCACCTTCTACGCAATCTGGTGCGGGATGGACCAGGTCGAGGTAAGCATGCTTTACGTTCCTATCGTTGACCTGACAGGGTATGTCATCAACGACTTGTACTTGTACACCGACATACTTCAGAAGGACGACACACTCTCTTACCGGTTGAATATCGTGGCCGACGCGAAGGCTGTACCCGAACCGTCGACGGCATTACTCTTCCTGGCAGGAATGGCAGGGGTGATCGGAGTTGCGGCAATAAGGAGAGAAGCGCTCCGTTAAGCATCGACACGAGAATACACGCAGAGCGAGGTACAACGGTTTTAGTGCCGAGCCGAGCGGTTTGGAGCGGCAGCAGAATCAAACTGGTGAAACTGGGCGAATGGCTGGAGGCGAGATCCTTCAGCCATTTTTTTGTGCAGGGATCGATGCTGTTGCGGCTGGCGAATTAAAGGACGGCCGCTAAGGCGAATTGGGGCACAGTAGCGGCGCTACTGGCAAAAGAAAAGGCGGGGTCTCCCCCGCCTTTCCATGCTGCCTTGATGTTTGAAGCTGTTAGATATCGAAGTACAGTGCGAACTCGAGCGGTACCGGGCGCATACGGACCGGGTTGACTTCCGCTTCGGTCTTGTACTCGATCCACTTCTCAACCACGTCCGGGGTGAAAACGTCGCCCTTGTAGAGGAACTCGTTGTCCTCAGCCAGCGCCTTCAGAGCCTCCTCGAGGGAGCCCGGTGCGGACGGGATGGTGGCGAGCTCTTCGGGGGACAGGCCGTAGATGTCCTTGTCCAGCGGCTGGCCCGGATCGATCTTGTTCTCGATGCCGTCGAGGCCTGCCATCAGGAGCGCTGCGAAGGCGAGGTAGCCGTTGCAGGACGGGTCCGGAGTACGGTACTCGATCCTCTTCGCCTTGGGGTTCGAGGAGAACATCGGGATGCGGAGAGCTGCGGAGCGGTTACGGCTTGAGTAAGCCATGTTCACCGGAGCCTCGAAGCCCGGCACCAGGCGCTTGTAAGAGTTGGTGGTCGGATTGGTGAAGGCGCAAAGAGCACGGGCGTGCTTGATGATGCCGCCGATGTACCACAGAGCCATCTGGGAAAGCCCGCCGTATTTGTCGCCGGCGAAGAGGTTGGTGCCGTCCTTCCAGAGGGACATGTGGCAGTGCATACCGGAACCGTTGTCGCCGTAAAGCGGCTTCGGCATGAAGGTTACGGTCTTGCCGTTGCGGTTCGCCACGTTCTTGATGACGTACTTGAACCACTGCAGCTGGTCAGCGATGTCGACCAGCGAGGAGAAGCGCATGTCGATCTCAGCCTGGCCGCCGGTGGCGACTTCGTGGTGCTGGCACTCGACGCGGATGCCGACTTTCTGCAGCTCCAGGACCATCTCGTTGCGGAGGTCGTTCTGGGAGTCGGTCGGGGCAACCGGGAAGTAGCCTTCCTTGTGACGCGGCTTGTAGCCGAGGTTCGGGAACTCTTCGCGGCCGGTGTTCCATGCGCCCTCGACGGAGTCGACGGCGTAGAAGGAGGAGTTGGCGGTGGAGTCGTAACGAACGTCGTCGAAGATGAAGAATTCCGCTTCCGGTCCGAAGTAAGCGGTGTCGGCAATGCCGGTCGACTTCAGGTAGTTCTCAGCTTTCTTGGCGATGTTGCGCGGATCGCGGGTGTAGTCTTCTTTGGTGATAGGGTCGAAGATGTCGCAGATAAGCGAAAGAGTGGGTATCGCGGTGAACGGATCCATCTTCGCGGTCTTCGGGTCCGGAATGATGATCATGTCGGAGGCGTGGATCGGCTGCCAGCCACGGATGGAGGAGCCGTCGAAGCCCTGCCCCTCTTCGAAGGTGTCCTCGCCGAACTCGCTCATCGGCACAGTGAAGTGCTGCCAGATGCCGACGAAGTCCATGAACTTGAAATCGACCATAAGCACGCCGTTTTCTTTGGCAAACTCCACTACTTGTTTTGGTGTCATCTACTATCTCCTTTCAAATTGAGTAAAGAATCGAGGCTAATTAGAGAGCGTCCTCGCCCCTCTCACCGGTCCTGATCCGAACTACTTCTTCCACTGGAGTTACGAAGATCTTGCCGTCGCCAATACGCCCGGTTTTCGCAGCCTGCTCGATGGCGTCGACAACCTTGCCGACGACCTCGTCGGATACGATGATTTCCATCTTTATCTTGGGAATGAAATCGACCACGTACTCGGCGCCGCGGTAGAGCTCGGTATGCCCTTTCTGGCGACCGAAGCCTTTCACCTCACCGATGGTGATCCCCTGGATGCCGATCTCATTGAGTGCTTCTTTCACTTCATCAAGCTTGAAAGGTTTTATGATTGCTTCGACTTTTTTCAAGGCAGTTATCCTCCGCTTGTTGTTCAGTGCGCTGCGAATTATAAATAGCTTGCCATCTAATTGCAAGGCTAATAAATCCCGGGCTGGTGGTTTAGCAACTCCACTGCAAGAGCCCGGCCAATCGGTAAAAGCTGCTTTAGCTGCTAGACATTCCGGCAGTTTAGCCGAAAAGCGCCGCCTTCAGATGTTTAAAGACTAAAAGCCAGCTGCCTAAAAGTTAGGCAACCTCCGACCTGCATCTGCACGGTGAGATTCTCATCTTCAGCAGCAAGCTCTCAGGAAAATCAATTAGGCACCTGTTATTAAATTTGCAGTACCTTCACTGCGACAAACTGTTGAACAGGAGCCCGCCAGTGGGCTCCTGTTTCAGGCAAACAAAATCCTTACAGGACGAAAAGCATTTCCCTGTAAGTCGGCAGCGGCCAGTATTTGGCTGCTATGATTTTTTCCAGAACATCACCGGTGGCACGCAGTTCAAGCATTTTTGCAAACACCTCTTCCCTGAACGCAGCGGCCTGTTTTTCGACATCGGCGATATTCATTGCGCTTTCAAGCGCCTTCTCCAGAACTTTGGCATTGACGGTCATCGAGACCACCTTATCGCAGAGTTCTTCCAGCAATTCCTTCTGTGTCGAAACGTCCAGCTTGCTGGACACCGCAGTAATCGCGTTGACAGAGTTTGCCACGGTTGTCGAATATTCAATGGCGGCAGGTATTATGCTGTGGTTCGCCATGTCGATCATGGTCAGTGCTTCGATGTTCAGGGTCTTGATGTACTGCTCAAGCATTATCTCATAACGCGCATGAACTTCTTTTTCCGAGAAAACGCTATGAGCGGCGAACACCTCGAGTGCTTCCTTGGATACCAGCTCCTTAAGTGCCTCAGGAGTGTTGGGAAGATTCGGCAGGCCGCGTTTGGCTGCTTCCTGAACCCACTCGTCGGAGTAGTTGTTGCCGTTAAAGATCACGCGCTGGTGTTTTTTCGCGGTTTCCTGAAGCAGTTTGTCGAGGTCAGCGTCGAAGTTGGTGGATTTCTCCAGCACGTCAGCGAATTCCTTCAGCGCCTCGGCGATGATGGTGTTGATGATGATGTTGGGCCCGGAAATCGAGAAGGAGGAGCCGAGCATCCTGAATTCGAACTTGTTGCCGGTAAAGGCGAACGGCGAGGTCCTGTTCCTGTCCGTGGCGTCTTTGGGGAGCGAGGGAAGGGTGTTGACACCCACATCCATGTGGCCGCTCAGGGAGGACGATTTTGCTACGCCGGCCACGATCTGGTCGATGATGTCGGAAAGCTGCTCGCCAAGGAAGATCGAGATGATCGCGGGAGGTGCTTCGTTGGCGCCCAGGCGATGGTCGTTGCCTGCGTTGGCGCAGGAGCAGCGCAAAAGGCCGGCATAGGTGTCGACGGCTTTGATGGTCGCCATGAGGAAGGTCAGGAACTGGGCGTTTTCATGCGGGGTGTGACCCGGCTCAAGGAGGTTCTGTCCGTCGTTCGAGCTCATGGACCAGTTGTTGTGCTTGCCGGACCCATTGACGCCAGCAAACGGTTTTTCGTGCAGCAGGCAGACCATGTCATGCCTGAGGGCGACCCGCTTGAGAACTTCCATGACCATCTGGTTGTGGTCGGTGGCGATGTTGGTGTTTTCGAAAATCGGCGCGAGTTCAAACTGTCCCGGTGCTACCTCGTTGTGCTGGGTCTTCGCAGTAACGCCAAGTTTCCACAGCTCTTCGTTTACTTCCTTCATGTACGACAGCACTCTTTCCTTGATAGTGCCGAAGTAGTGGTCTTCCATTTCCTGCCCTTTTGAGGACATGGCGCCGAAAAGGGTTCTCCCGGCCATCATCAGGTCAGGTCTTTCCAGGTAGAAAGACTTGTCCACCAGGAAGTATTCCTGCTCAGCTCCGACGGTTGAGATAACCCTGGTGACACCGGCATTTCCGAACAGTTTGAGAACACGCACCGCCTGCGTCGAAAGCGCTTCCATGGAACGGAGCAGAGGGGTCTTCTTGTCCAGTGCTTCGCCGGTGTAGGAGCAGAAGGCGGTAGGGATACAAAGAGTGATGACGTCAGCCTCTTCTTTCAGGAAAGCAGGCGAGGTGCAGTCCCAGGCGGTATACCCCCTGGCTTCGAATGTCGCTCTCAAGCCACCGCTGGGGAAGGAAGAAGCGTCCGGCTCACCCTTGACCAGCTCCTTTCCTGAGAAGTCCAGCAGCACCCCATTGTCAGTCGGCGAAATAAAAGAGTCATGTTTTTCCGCTGTGATACCTGTCATCGGCTGGAACCAGTGGGTAAAATGGGTTGCGCCTCTTTCGACGGCCCACTCTTTCATCGCCGTTGCGACAACATCTGCGATGGAGGGGTCCAGCGGCAGGCCTTCGTCTATGGTCTTCTTGAGGTTCTTGTAAATCCCTTTCGGCAGCCTTTCTCTCATGACGGACTGGTTAAACACGTTTTGCCCAAACATCTCCACGGTACAGCCTCCTTTTTATGCAGCGGTGTCTAAAAAATAAGCAGTTTGCTTGTCGAAGCGATCGAGGTTCCGATGACTTACAGAATCATCGCGTTGTACCTCCAATATGAAGCAAGAGAAATGCCCAGCACAACTCCCGACCGATTAATCTTTCCAAACCCAGAACAGCCCCCACGTGCGACAACTGGCACAGTCAGTGCCTGGTCTGCAGGGTCGTCTCGGGGATCGGCTACAGCAGGTAATGAACAGCCAACAGGCCAACAGCAGCTGCCACTTGAAAAGCACCGGCCATCATACTATAGTACGGGCGGCTTCAGGATCAGGGAGCCCGGAAGTTTGGGCGGAGGATCGACGGTGAGGAAAAGGGCAATCGCAATGCGGTGGAAGGGAACATCATGGCTGGCACGCACAACGCTCCTGCCTGCTGCGGTGTTTTGCGCGCTTTGCGTCTCGCCCGCGCAAGCCGATTTTTTCCGCTACACAGGGGAAGACGGGGTGCAAACTTTCACCAACATCCCGACCGGCGGCGGCGCGGTCAGAATTCTGCGCGAGGGGAAGCCGAAAAAGACGGCGAAGATCCAACCGGACGAGGCACTGAAGAGGGATCCGGGTTTTTCCGGGAAAGACCAACGGATGCCGGTCCAGGGAACCATCACCTCCAACGTGGGGCTTCGCCACGACCCAATTGACGGCGGCGTGAGGCATCATAACGGGGTCGACATCGCCGTCCCGACCGGCACCAGGGTGAAGGCTATCGCGGCAGGCAAGGTGGTCGAGAGTGCTGCGCGCGGCGGATACGGTAATCTGGTTACCATCGAGCACGGAGGGGGAATGGTTTCCCTGTACGGGCACAATGCACAACTGGAGGTGAAGATCGGGGACCGGGTAGAGGCGGGGCAGACGGTCGCGCTCTCCGGCTCCACCGGGAGATCCACCGGACCGCATCTGCACTTCGAGCTCTGGAAGGACGGGGTTAACGTAACGCAGACTTACCTGGAGAACGGGATGGGAATCCCCGAGGTTGAGGACAGCATCAGGAGCTACCTCTCCAAGGACGGCTCGCTGGTATTCACCAACATAAGGTGAAAACCAATTGACAATTGACAATTGAAAATTGACAACTAAACCTACTCTCTACACTCGCCGCATACAACTTTATTTCAGCTTACAACGAACAGGCCAAGCCTTACACACCCACAACTGACAAAGACCAGTATTAGGTTCATTCATTGTCAATCGTCAATTGTCAATTATCAATTGCCTCTCAATTACATCCTCTTTTTCACATGCCTCGTAGCAGGCGCGTTCCAGGGGTCGTCCGGCCACGGGTGCTTGGGGTAGCGCCCCTTCAACTCCTTGCACACCTCCCGGTAGGCGCCGTTCCAGAAGCTCTTCAGGTCCGAGGTCACCTGGATCGGGCGGCGGGCAGGCGACAGCAGGTGGATCACGACCGGCACCCTCCCCCGCGCTACCCTGGGGGTCTCGGCGAGCCCGAACATCTCCTGCAGTTTCACGGCAAGAAACGGGTCCCCCTCCGCCGGGTATTCCAGGGCGATGCGGGAGCCGCTGGGGACCTTGAGATGCGTCGGAGCCTCATCGTCGACGAGCCTTTGCTGCCGCCACTCCAGCATCCCCTTCAAAGGTTCCCGGAGGTCCACCCGCGCCAGGTGGACTAGCGACCTCACCCCGTCGAGGTAGGGAAGGAGCCAGCGATCCAGGCTCTCCGCCAGCGCCCGGTCCGACAGGTCCGGCAGCCCCTCCTCCGGCAGCACGCGGCGCAGGAAGTTGACCCGGTTCTGAAACTGCCGTGCCTCGTCGTTCCAGTTGAGCCCGGACAGGCCGGGACCGGACAAGATGCCGCCCAAAAGGGCTTGGCCTATCTCCCCTTTTTCCGGAGTCACGACCCGCTCGGAGAGGACGACGGCGCCTAGACGTTCCTCCTCGCGGGCCACCACCCTCCCCTCACGCTCATCCCAAAAGACCCGGCGCTCGCGCGCAACGGCGCCAGCACATCCTGCCCGCACCGCTTCTAACGTCACGGCGCTCGCCATATGTATCTCACCTTCCGCTCCGCCACCCTCGACCTCGACCGCCACGATGAAGGGTTGCGACCTCAGGTTGCTTCTGCGCGACAGGCGCGCGCCGCTGCCGTTGGCCATCAGGTAGCGGCCGGAGCCGGGGCTTCTCTCCCGCGCCACGCGGTCCGGATAAGCCATCAGCAGAAGCTCTCCCACGGCTGAAGCATCGCCGTGCCCGCCTGCCCCATCAACTCCGAGGGCGTTCCTGAAATAGGTGGCGAGCCTTTCCACGGTGCGGGACGCCTGCGGGTCCCGGCGCTCGGCCAGGGCGTCAAGACGGTCGAGGAGATCGCTGTCGGAAACGGTTCCGCTGCCGCGCGGCAAGAGGTCGCGCTCGGAGAGGATGGCCGCCAGGGTGCAGGCAAGGGCAGCTTGCCCGCTCGCCAGCGACCCGACCAGCATGGCGGACAAGCGCGGGTGCATGGGAAGCGCCGCCATCCTCTTTCCGAGGGCGGTGATGTTCCCGCGAGGATCCACTGCGCCCAGGGATTGCAAGAGCGCCCTCCCCTCGGCGAGATGGGCTGCCGGCGGCAGATCGAGAAAGCTAAGCGAAGCGGGATCGGCCACACCCCACTGGGCGAGGTCGAGGGCGAGCGGCGCAAGATCGGAAACCTTAATTTCGGGGGGAGTGAAAGGGAGGAGCGTCTTTTGGGTGTGCTCGGTCCAAAGGCGGTAGCAGACGCCGGGCGCGACCCTGCCGGCACGGCCGGCGCGCTGCTTCGCTGAGGCAGCCGAGATCCTCATGGTGTCCAGGCGGTTCAAGCCGGTCGAGGGATCGAAGCGAAGCTGCCGGGAGAAGCCGGAATCCACCACCACCCGGACCCCCTCTATGGTGAGGCTGGTCTCGGCGATGTTGGTAGCGAGGACCACCTTGCGCCGGTCCGCCGGCAAGATGGCGCGCTCCTGCGCGGCAAAGGGGAGGTCTCCGTAGAGAACGGCAACCATGACTTGGGGGCCGAGTTTTTGCTGCAGCAGGGTTTCGCAGCGCCTGATGTCGCCGGCGCCGGGGAGGAAAACGAGGATGTCGCCTTCGGTCTCGGAGAGGGCACGGACTACGGCGTCGCAGGTGGTTTCCGCCAGCCGCCCCGAAGGCTCGTTATTCAGGTACCTGACTTCCACCGGGTACTCCCGCCCGGAAGTGGTTATGAGCGGCGCGCCGCCAAGAAGCTTAGCCACCGGCTCGGCGTCGAGCGTAGCCGACATGACCAGGAGACGGAGGTCCTCGCGCAACCCGAGCTGCACGTCCCGGCAAAGCGCCAGGGAAAGGTCGCAGGTAAGGCTCCGCTCGTGGAACTCGTCGAAGATCACCGCCGACACCCCTTCCAGCAGCGGGTCGCTTTGCAGCCTCCGGGCTAGGATACCCTCGGTGACAACCTCGATACGGGTGGCGGAGGAAACCTTGCGCTCGAACCTGATGCCGTAGCCTACGCGCCTCCCCACCTCTTCGCCCAGACACTGCGCCATGTAACGGGCGGCGTTGACGGCGGCCAACCGGCGCGGCTCGAGCATGATGATCTTTCCACCCTTGAGAAAGGGGGCGTCCATGAGTGCAAGGGGTACGCGCGTAGTCTTTCCGGCACCCGGCGGGGCCTGAAGCACGGCCACGTTGCGCTGCTCCAGCGCCTCGGCCAGTTGCGGCAGGACGGCATCTATGGTGGCGGGTTTAAGCATGGCGGCGTCAGACGAGGAGGCGAAGCCCCTCGAGGTCGACTCCCGACAGGGAATTGAGCACCCGGCAGGCGCCGGTGAGCCGCTCCCTGGGATAGCTGTTGGTCACGGCCAGCACCTTGAGCCCTGCGCCCGTCGCCGAGGCGATTCCTGCCGGGGTGTCCTCGATGGCAATCGAGGCCGCGGCGTCCACCTTGCCGGGGAAGACCTCCTGAAGCCGCTTTACCGCCAGCCGGTAGCTTTCCGGGTCGGGCTTGCTGGCCGCCACCTCGTCCGCGGTCACCATCACGTCGAAGGAGTCGGAGAGGCAGAGCTGGGCCAGGATCGGATCGATATCGCTGCGCAGTGCGCCGCTGCAAAGGGCAAGCGGCAGGTTCCCGGATATGGAGCGGATCAGCTCCACCACCCCGGCATACGGGGCTACGCCTACCGAGACGATACGCAGAAACGCCTGTGCCTTGCCGTGAATCAGCGCCTTTAGTTCTTCGTCCGAGAGTTGACGCCCGGCGACAGCGAAGGCCTCGCGGAAGGCGTCCCGGTCGTCGAAGCCGATGTAGCGGTCCAGGTATTCTTCCCAGGAATACCCAAGGCCAAGCGGCACCAAAAGTTCCTGGAACGCCTTGTAGTGCAGCGGCTCGGTATCCACGATGACGCCGTCAAAGTCGAAGATCACTGCGTTAAGCATGCAAAGCTCCTTTTACGTCTTGCCTAGAATTTTCCCATCAGCGCCAGCGCCGGGTTGCCGTCTATGGTCATGGGGGCGATGCTCACCTTGCCCGGTTGCAGGGCGCGGTACCTCGTCACCGCGTCCCCGGCGAGTTCGCCGATGGCGGCCCCGACCAGCACGTCGCTCGCCCAGTGCTTCCCCTGGTAGACCCTGGAGAAACCGGCGACGCCCGCCGCGGCGTAACAGGCGAGCTTCGCCGAGAAGCTTTCGCTGTGGGAGGCGGCCACGTGGGCCAGGGCGAAAGAACTCGCCGTGTGCATCGAGGGGAGCGAGTCGTATCCCCCGCGGTACTGGAAGGGGCGGAAACTGGACTTGCTCTCGGTCTGGTAGGGGCGCCCGCGGCCGATGGCCCCCTTGAGCACGAAAGTGGCACTATCGGCCAGCACAAGCGCCTCCCCCATCTCCTCCCCAAGCTCCATCACACCGTCATTGCCGGAAGCGGCCCCGGCGGTATAGACCGCCGCAGCCACCCCCAGGTGGAGAAAGGGGTTGCTTGCGTCGCTGCCGACGTCGGTGATACCCCTAAGGACGCCGTGGTGCGTGCCGTTCGAGCTAAGCTGTTTGTCGAAGATGTAGGCAACTGTAAAGAGGCCGGCCGCGGCTCCGGTCTGAACCAGGTAGGGGTCGACTGGGGCTTTCAGGAATAGCTTTCCTTCCGAGCCCAGGCGCCCCAGTTCCTCCTTGATCGCCGCTCCGCTGTTGAAGAGGGTTTCCCCGGCATACAGCGGGGATGGGAACATTGTGCAGCAGCAAGATATCAGGAGAAAAATGAAGGCAAGCGGGACGGGGAATCCTCCGGCAGTGACGGACGCAAAGGCATTGCCCGACGTCCGGGAGGATCTAGTACAAGGGGTGGTTACTGTCATGCGGCGCTCCGACCGTGGTTCAGTGTCACTAAGCACAATGCAGATAAAAAAAAACAGCGCCCTGCTTCAAGGCGCTGTCTTCAGATGGTGATCCCAAGGGGACTTGAACCCCTGTTACCGACGTGAAAGGCCGGTGTCCTAACCACTAGACGATGGGACCAGATATGTTCAGCTTGCAGCATCGCTAGCTCGAAAGGAGAAGTTGGCTGGGGTGCGAGGATTCGAACCTCGGATGACGGAGTCAGAGTCCGTTGCCTTACCGCTTGGCGACACCCCATCGAAGGAGACCAGTTTAATACCAGATTCCGCTTTAGGAAGTCAAGCTGTTTTTTCCAGTGCGATCCGGGCGCCTGTTTCGATCGCCTTGACGTTGGCCGGGATGTACTTGTGGTTTCGCTCCGGCAGCGCCTCCTTGAGCGAGCCCGCCAGGGTGGCGAGCTCTACCGCGCCGGAAACCGCGACATAGGCGCCAAGTGCCACCATGTTGACCATCCTGGGATCACCGAGCTCGGTGGCGATCTCGTTCATCGGGATCGGGATCACCCGTATGTCGTCCCTCCCGAGGGTCGAGACGTCGACGAGCGACGAATTGACGATGCAGACGCCGCCCGGGCGGACACGGGCGCCGAAGCGCTCCAGCGACGCCTGGTTCAGCACCACGAGCATCGAGGGCTGCCCGACCACGGGGGAGCCTACCGAGCCGTCAGCGATGACCACGGTGCAGGTGGCGGAGCCACCGCGCTTTTCGACCCCGTAAGCGGGGAAATAGCTGACGTTTTTTCCTTCTTCTATCGCGGCATAGGAGAGCAGGTTCCCGGCCAAGAGCACACCCTGGCCGCCGAAGCCCGCTATCAACACATCTTTACGCATCGATCCTCCAAACAGTGAACGCCCGGCGTCCATTCCTGCATTCAAAGTTAAATCACACCCCAGGGCGTCGAAGAGCTACGCCTCTTCCTTCTTGAAGACGCCCAGCTGGAAATAAGGGATCATCTCCTCGCCGACCCTTGCGTTCGCCTTCAGCGGGTTCATCCCCCAGTTGGTCGGGCAGGCGGAAAGGACCTCCACGAAGGAGAAGCCCTTACCCTGGACCTGGTAGCCGAACGCCTCCCGAATCACCTTCTTCGCCTCCAGGACATGCTTGGGAGAATCCACAGCGACGCGGGCCGAATACGCCACCCCGCCCAGTTGCGCCATCAGCTCCGCCATCTTGATCGGAGAGCCGTCCTTGGACTTGTCCCTGCCGTAAGGGGAGGTGGAGGTCTTCTGCCCGACCAGCGTGGTCGGAGCCATCTGGCCGCCGGTCATGCCGTAGGTCGTGTTGTTGACGAAGATGACCGTGATGTCCTCGCCCCGGTTGGCGGCGTGGATGATTTCGGCGGTCCCGATGGCAGCAAGGTCGCCATCCCCCTGGTAGGTGAAAACGAAGTTGCCGGGCTTGGCGCGCTTGACGCCGGTGGCTACCGCGGGCGCGCGCCCGTGGGGAGCCTCGACCACGTCGATGTCGAAGTAGCCGTAGAGAAAGACGGAACAGCCGACCGACGCCACCCCGATGGTCCGCTCCTGCACGCCGTGGAGGTCCATGGCGTCTGCCACCAGGCGGTGGATGGTGCCGTGATGGCACCCGGGGCAGAAATGGGTCTGCACGTCCTTCAAGCTTTGCGGTCTCTTGAAAACCTGTTGCATGTGGATATACCTCTTGGGCCTACTTGGCCGCCTGGTCGTAGTTCTTCCTGATGACGTCGAGGAGCTCCTCCGGCGAGGGGAGGGAGCCAGCCCCCGGCGGCCTGCCGTAGAAGGAGACCTGGGCCGCAGCGCCTACGCTCAGGCGGACGTCTTCGACCATCTGTCCGGTGTTGAGCTCGATCACCAGCACGCGGCCAGCACGCCCGGCAGCCTCGGCCAGCGCTTTCTCGGGGAAGGGGAAGAGCGTCACCGGGCGGAACAGTCCTACCTTGAGCCCTTCTTCACGCGCCATGGCGACCGCGGTCTGGGCGATCCTCGAGACGGAGCCGAAACCGGTCACGATCAGTTTCGCGTCGGCGGTCTCGAACTCCTCGGAGATGCACTCCTTCTCCTTCATCACCTGGTACTTCGCGTGCAGGCGCCAGTTGTGCGCCTCAAGTTCTCCGTCTCCAAGGAACAGGGACTTCACCACCCTCTGCTCCTCGCTACCCTTGCCCCGGACCGCCCATCCTTTCTCGGGAAGCTCGCGCACCGGGCGCGGGTTGGGAACGAGGGCCTCCTTCATCTGGCCTACCACCGAATCCCCCAGGATCATGACCGGTGTGCGGTAAAGGTCCGCCAGGTCGAAGGCGTGCAGGGTCAGGTCGTACATCTCCTGCACCGAGTTAGGGGCGAGCACCGGGATGTGGTAGCCGCCGTGCCCTCCTCCTTTTACGGACTGGAAGTAATCGGATTGCGAGGCATCGATTCCGCCCAAGCCCGGGCCGGAACGGGAGATGTTGATGATGACGCCGGGAAGCTCCGCGCCCGCCATGTAGGAGATCCCCTCCTGCTTCAAGGAGATGCCGGGGCTGGAAGAGGAAGTCATGGCGCGCACGCCAGTGGCGGAGGCGCCAAGGAGCATGTTGATGGCACCGATCTCGCTCTCGGCCTGGATGAACTCCCCGTTCAGCTTGGGGAGCTCCCGCGAGAGGTATTCCGGGATGTCGCTTTGCGGGGTGATGGGATACCCGAAGTAGTAGCGGCACCCTGCAGCTACGGCCCCCATGGCGGCGGCCTCGTTACCCTTTACAAAGAGTCGTTTTGACAAGTGTCCCTCCAGAAAATCCTGCTGACCAGGCGCGGGGAGCACCCCCCCTACCCTGCAACCGGCTCGCGATTGCTCAGTCAGGATCAACGAATCTCACTGCGGAAGTAAAAATTATTTGAAGACAGTTATGGCTACGTCAGGACAAATCTCGGCGCAGAGAGCACAGCCAGTGCAGAGTTCCTGATTGGGAGCCTCAGCGGGGGCGTACCCCTGGATATTGACCTTCTCGCACAGCCTGATCAGCTTTCTTGGGCAAGCAATGGTGCAGATACCGCATCCTTTGCATCTCAATTCGTCTATTACAATTCGTCCCATTCTAAGTCACCCTCATAGTCTGGCGGCCGCCTTGCGGCCATGCAATCAGCCGTGAAAACCTAGCAGAAAGTTAAGTTGGCAGTCAACTTTTTTGTTTACGTTTAACATTTAAGGCTTGATTTTAAATGTGTATGTAGTTTAATAATACACGGCTAATGTTTCCACCTCAAAACTATGAAAGGAGGAGCGAAAAGATGGCATCATCACTGCTCGAATTGACGGCCAACATTGTCTCTTCACATGCCTCGGTAACAGAGATGTCCGGTGAAGATCTGCTTCTTGAGCTGCAGAAGGTGCACGTAGCATTGCAGAAACTGGAAGTGGAGGCTGGTGAAGGAATGGAGAGGGCCGATGCTAAAGGGCCGGCCATCTCCCTGAAGAAGGCTTTCCAGCCGGACCAGGTAAGCTGCATGCTCTGCGGCAAGAGCGGCATGAAGACGCTCGCCCGCCACCTGGCCCAGGTCCACGGCATGAAGCCAGGCGAATACAGGAAGTTGTTCGGCATCCCCAGCGGTCAGGCGCTGACCGCGCGCAACTTCTCCGAGGCGCGCAGGAGGATGGCGCAGGAGAAGGGGCTGGCGGACAACCTGGCCAAGGCCCGTGCGGTGCGCGCTGCCAAACTGGCCGCCAAGGGGGGACCCGTCGAAAAAAAGCCTCCCAAGGCACCGCGAGTGCCCAAGCAGAAGCAGCAGATGAGCGCCTGATGCCACAAATTACCGGCGCCGCCCCCCCGCCCGCCTGAGCCACAGCTCAAGCGCCCTGAGAACTGCCCCTGCCCGGTCCCCCCCAGGGAAAAAGCAGGCATTGCACTCATATAAAAAAAGCCGCCCCAAAGGGTGGCTTTTTCTTGTCTGGTCTTGTTTCTGCCGCTGCCCAGGCTTTTGCTTTGTCAGCGTGTCCGCCTCCCCGTGCCTGTCGAGCCCCTCCGCGCCACCACTCCGGTCTTGCGTGGGCCGCGCCCGGTCCCTACCGGCGCCATCTTCCTGTTGAGCCGGGTCACTTCTTCGGGCGCCAGGTGCCTGTACTCCCCGGGCTTCAGGTCCCCTATCTCCAGGAAGTCGTAGCGGGCCCGCTTCAGGCGCACCACGTTCAGCCCCACCGCCTCGCACATGCGCCGCACCTGGCGGTAGCGCCCCTCGTGGATGGTGATCGAGATCCAGGAGTTGTTCTCGCTCTCGCTCACCGGGGTCACCTTGGCGGGAGCGGTCATGCCGTCCTCCAGCTTCACCCCCTCGGAGAGCTTCTTGATCTGGAGCTCAGACACCTTGCCGCTCACCCTTACCAGGTATCCCTTGTCGACCTCGTGGCTTGGGTGCATCAGTGAGTTGGCGAGCGCGCCGTCGTTGGTCAGAAGGAGCAGCCCCTCGGTGTTGTAGTCCAGGCGCCCGATAGGGTACACCCGCTCCTTCACCCCCTTCAAAAGGTCGCTCACGATGGGGCGCCCTTCGGGGTCCTTCATGGTGGTCATGTACCCGACCGGCTTGTAGAGCAGGATGTAAACCCGCTTCTCCTCGATGCTGATGGGCTTTCCGTCCAGGGTTATGGTATCGGTGTCGGGGTCGGCCTTCGTACCCAGCTCCGTTACCACGGTGCCGTTCACGGCCACCCTGCCCGCGGCGATTATTCCTTCCGACTCGCGGCGGGAGGCGACCCCTGCCTGCGAGAGTATCTTCTGTAAACGTTCCAGCATTATTTCTCCTTACCTGGGTTCTCCCCGGTGACTGATAGCGTTCAGTCTTACCATAGCAGCGACAGTTACCGCAACCTTTAACGGCGGCAGCGGAGTCAGCCGCGACAGATGAGACAGACAGTCTGACGGCTTTGTCATTTGCGCTGACATATTGCCTTGTACGTCACAAACTGATAAAAAGAAGGGCTCGTCCGGATCAGTATAGGCAAAAGCAGAAAACGCAAGAAGGAGTAGACGCTGATGTTGGATGAGAGAAGAGCCGCACTGAGAAAGAACAAGATGATCGCCCTGGCACTTATGGCCGGCGCAGCCGTCCTTTTCGTCGTAGCCCGCCTGCAGCAGGGGGCCGGCGGCTGGGGATGGGTTGCCGCGTTCGCCGAGGCCGCCATGGTCGGCGCGCTAGCCGACTGGTTCGCCGTGGTGGCCCTGTTCAGGCACCCGATGGGACTTCCCATTCCCCACACCGCCATCATCGCCGACAAGAGGGAGACCATCGCCGACAACCTGGCCCGCTTCATCCAGGAGAAGTTCCTGACCACCGAGACCCTGGTGGAGAAGATGAGGGGATTCGACCCAGCCCGGCAGCTTTGCCGCTACCTCACCGCAAGGGACAACGCGGAGGGGCTGGCACGGGGAGTGGCGCGAGTCCTTTCCGAATCCATAGGTTTCCTGGAGGACGAGCGGGTCAGCAGGATCGTGGTGGCCGCCATGAGCGACCGCATCGGCAAATTCGACCTTGCCGGCTCCGCCGCGGGTTTACTCGAATCCCTGAGAAAAGACGACCGCCATCAGGCCGTTCTCGACGAAATCCTGAGGCGGCTGGGCGCATGGCTGGAAACGCCCCAGTCCCAGGAGAAGATCGCCCTGGCGCTGGACAACTGGGTCGACACCGAATACCCGCTCCTTAGCAAGTTCATCCCGAACCGTCCGCAGTTCTCAAGGAACGCCGGCGAAAAGATCATAGGGAAGGTCAGCGGCTTCCTGAACATGGTCAACGCCGACCCGAACCACGAGTTGCGCCAGGAGTTCGACCGGGCTGTCGCGGACTTCATCGTGAAGCTGAAACACGACTCCGGCACCAGGGAGAAGGTTGACGAGCTGAAGCGGGAGGTGATCGACAACGAGCAGCTCTCGCAGTACGCCAAGAGCCTCGTCTCCGACCTGAAGCAGTGGATGGTGGAAGACCTGGACCGGCCGTTGTCCAGCATCCGCGCGAAGATTGCAGACGCGGCCGTCGGGCTTGGAAGGACCCTTACCGAGAATCCCGACCTGACAGAATCGGTCAACGAGCACCTGGAGCGGCTGGTGATAAAGTACGCCGATCCCCTCAGGGAAGGGTTCTCGCGTCACATCGCCGGGACCGTGCGGGAATGGAAGGAAGAAGAGTTCATCGAGGAGATCGAACTCAGCATAGGGAGCGATCTGCAGTTCATCAGGATGAACGGGACGCTGGTAGGCGGCATGATCGGCATCCTGCTGCACGCAGTGTCGCTGGCTATAGGATAAAGCTCCACCCCAGCCATAGTGCTCCTCCCCCCGGAGGGGGGAGGCTGGGAGGGGGTACTTGGCAGGCATGAGCCGCTGCGCGCCCCCACCCTGACCCTCCCCCTCCGGGGGAGGGAACCGGACACCGAGCCCTCGTAACAACAAAAAGGGGGCATGGCTGTCGCGGCCATGCCCCCTTCTCTTTTATCTTCAACCACCCATGAAGAAAAAGGGGACAGGCTACTAGCCTGTCCCCTTTTATTTTGTTACTCGGCGAAGCGGCTCATCTTGCGGAACTTCTGATAACGCTGCTCGATCAGATCCTCTGCCGGGACCGCCTTCAGCTCCTTCAGGTTCCTGGAGAGCGCCTCGTGCAGGTTCTTGGCCATGGCCTCGTGGTCGCGGTGGGCACCACCGGCCGGCTCGGGCACGATCTCGTCGATGACCTCGAGCTCCTTGATGTCTTTCGCGGTCAGTTTCAGCGCCTCGGCGGCCTGGGCCCCCTTGGTGCCGTCGGACCAAAGGATCGCGGCGCAACCCTCGGGGGAGATGACGGCGTAGACGGAGTGCTGCAGCATGAGGACCCTGTCGCCCACGGCGATGGCGAGTGCGCCGCCGGAGCCACCCTCACCGGTGATGACAACGATGATGGGCACGGTCAGCCGGGACATCTCGCGCAGGTTGCGGGCGATCGCCTCGGCCTGGCCGCGCTCCTCGGCGCCGATGCCGGGGAAAGCGCCCGGGGTGTCGACGAAGGTGATGATGGGAAGCTTGAAGCGCTCGGCCATCTCCATGAGGCGCAGCGCCTTGCGGTACCCTTCCGGATTGGGCATGCCGAAGTTGCGGAACACCTTCTCCTTGGTGTCGCGCCCCTTCTGGTGGCCGATCACCATCACCGGCTCGCCGTCCAGCCTCGCCAGCCCGCCCACGATGGCGTGGTCGTCGCCGAAGTTGCGGTCGCCGTGCAGTTCCACGAACTCGGTGAAGATCAGCTCCAGGTAGTCGAGGGTGAAGGGACGGTTGATGTGGCGCGCCACCTGGGCGGTCTGCCAGCGGGAGAGGTTGGCGAACATCTCCTGGCGCATCTTCTCCGACTTTTGCTCCAGCTTGGCGATCTCAGCCGACAGGTCCACCCCTTCGGTGGAAAAGCCGTGCAGTTCCTGGATCTTCTTGTCCAACTCGGCCAGCGGCTTCTCGAAATCCAGATAGCTTTGTTGCAATGCCATATATTTTCATCTCCTTGATTTCAGATTAACTTGCAGAAGCGGCATTCCAGACGCGACTGCTGTAGCAGAATCACGGCTGGAATGCCGCTCCTACGAAAACTCATATATTTTACGGACCTATGCCGGGAATAGAAAAAAGGTCACTCGAAGGACACGGCATTATAGCCGAAGAGGTTGCTCACTTCCACTGTTAATTCTTCACTTGCAGCGACTTTGTAAACATCGGGAAGCTTGATGGTCACTCTAGAGCTGTTCTCTATGTCAAGGTGCAGGAAGCTGCGACAGATCCCCTGGTAGCGGGAGATGATGTCTTTGAGAGTCTTGAGCTTCCCTTCGTCGGCCTCTTTTGCGTCTATGGTGAAATTCACCTTTCTCGTTTCACGCTCCACCAGGTCGCGCAGGAGGATGATGTCGCTCGCCATCACCTTGGCCCCCTTCTCGCTCAATTCCACCGTGCCGGTGACGTGGATGGGGTCGTCGCCCCTGAGCACCTCGGAGCACTTGGCGTAGGTCTCCGGGAAGACCACCACCTCCACCGCGCCCACCAGGTCCTCCAGCGCGAGGAAGGCCATCCGGTCACCCTTCTTGGTGATCAGCTCCTTGATGCTGGCCGGCACGCCGCAGATCCTCACCTCGCTCTTCTCCTTGGCGTCGAGGATGGTGGAGCAGTCCACGCTGGAGAAGCGCCTCATGTCGGCGACGTAGCGGTCCAGCGGGTGTCCGGTGATGAAGAAGCCGATCGCCTCCTTCTCGCACCCCAGGCGATACTTCTCGTCCCACTCGGGGATGTCGGGAAGCCGGTTGCCGCCGCCGTTGCCGCCGCGCACGATCTCGGCGGCGCCGAAAAGCGACGCCTGCGCGCTCTCGCGCTCCTGCTGCACTCTCTGCCCAGCAGCCGCGGCATCCTCCAGCCCCGCCATGAGCTGGGACCGTTTCGCGCCGGTGCAGTCGAAGGCGCCGCACTTGATCAGCGCCTCTATCACCCTTTTGTTGACCCGGCGCAGGTCGACGCGCTCGCAGAAATCGAAGAGGTCCTTGAACGGCTCGTTGCCGCGGGCCTCGATGATCGCTTCGATGGCCCCCTCCCCCACGTTCTTCACCGCGCCCAGACCAAAACGCATCGCCTTGTCCAGCACGCGGAAGGAGCGATCCGACTCGTTGATGTCGGGGGGGAGCACCTCGATTCCCATCTCGCGGCAGTCGCCGATGCTCTTGATGACCTTGTCGGTGTTCCCCATGTCCTCGGTCAGAAGGGCAGCCATGAACTCGACCGGGTAGTGGGCCTTGAGAAAAGCGGTCTGGTAGGCGACCAGGGCGTAGGCGGCGGAGTGCGACTTGTTGAAGCCGTACTCGGCGAACTTCGCCATCAGGTCGAAGATGGCGGCGCACTTCTTCCCGTCGAGGCCGAGCTTCTCGGACCCCTCCAGGAACTTGTCGCGCTCTTTCGCCATCTGCTCGGCGTCCTTCTTACCCATGGCGCGGCGCAAGAGGTCCGCGCCGCCGAGCGAGTAGCCGGCGAGCGATCGGGCGATCTGCATGACCTGTTCCTGGTAGACGATGACGCCGTAGGTGTCTTTAAGGACCGGCTCGAGCTGCGGCAGGTCGTAGACGGTCTGCTTGCGGCCGTGCTTTCTTTCGATGAAGTCGTCCACCATGCCGCTGCCCAACGGGCCCGGACGGTAGAGGGCGCAGACCGCGATGATGTCCTCGAAGCAGGAGGGCTTCAGCTTGACTAGGAGCTCCTTCATGCCGCTGGACTCGAGCTGGAAGACGCCGGTGGTGTTGCCGGCCTGCAACAGCTTGTATGACTCCGCGTCGTCGTCGCGCAAAAGCGTGATGTCGAAGTTGGGATCCTTGCCGTTTCTGATGTGCTTGCAGGCGTTGTCGATGACGGTCAGGTTCTTGAGCCCCAGGAAGTCGAACTTCACCAGGCCGATCTTCTCCACGTACTTCATCGAGTACTGCGTGGTCAGGGAACCGGTCTTCTGGTCCTTGTAGACCGGGCAGAACTCCTCCATCTGCTTGGGCGCGACCACGAGGCCGGCCGCATGCGTCGAGGCGTGGCGGGCAAGCCCCTCCAGTCTGAGGGCGACGGTCATGACCTCCTTCACCTTCGGGTCGGCTGCCATCAGCTCCTTCAGCTTCGGCTCCTGCTCCAGCGCCTTTTCCAGCGTGATGCCGAGCACCTCCGGGACCAGCTTCGCGATCCGGTCCACCTCGCCGAAGGTGAGGTCCAGGGCGCGCCCTACGTCGCGAATGACGCCGCGCGCGGCCATGGTGCCGAAGGTGATGATCTGGCAGACCTTCTCCCGGCCGTACTTCTCGACCATGTACTGGATCACCTCTTCGCGGCGATCCTGGCAGAAGTCGACGTCGATATCAGGCATGGAGATACGTTCGGGGTTCAGGAAGCGCTCGAAAAGGAGGTTGTACGGCATAGGATCGATGTCGGTGATCCTGATGCAGAAGGCGACGAGGGATCCCGCCGCGGAACCCCTGCCCGGGCCGACGGGGATGCCGTGGTCTTTCGCCCAGTTGATGAAGTCGGCGACGATCAGGAAGTAGCCCGGGAACCCCATCTGCTTGATGCAGTCCAGCTCGATGCGCAGCCGGGCGTGGTAGGCCTGTTCCTGCTCCTCGGTGAGGTTGTACTTGATGCGGATCTTCTTCAGCCGCTCGACGAGGCCGACCGTCGCCTCGCGCTCCAGCTGCTGGTCCAGCGTCTCCCCTTCCGGGGCCTCGTAGGCGGGGAAGTAGTAGGTCTTGAAGTCGAACTCCAAGTTGCAGCGCTCGGCGATCTTGACCGTGTTCTCGATCGCGTCCGGCGCGTAGTGGAAAGCCTGCGCCATCTCCTCGGGGGTCTTCACGTAGAACTCATCCACGGAGAACGCCATGTGGGTCGGGTCGCTCATGGTCTTGCCGGTCTGGATGCAGAGGAGGATCTCGTGGGCCCTCGCGTCCTCGCGGTTCAGATAATGGCAGTCGTTGGTGGCGACCAGCGGCAGGTCCATCTCCCGGGCGATCTCCATGAGCCGTCGGTTGGCGACGTCCTGCTCGGGGAGTTTGTTCTCCTGCAGCTCGATGTAGTAGCTTCCCGGGAAGTTCTCGGCGTACCAGGAGGCCGCGGCGCGCGCCTCGTCCATCTTGTTGCGCCCGGCGAGATACGCCACCTCACCCTGCAGGCAGGCGGAGAGGACGATGAGCCCCTCCTTGTGCTTTAAAAGGAGCTCCTTGTCGATGCGGGGGCGGCGGTAGAACCCTTCCTTGTACCCCGCCGAGACGAGGTAGGAGAGGTTCTTGAAGCCGGTCATGTTCTCGCACAAAAGGATCAGGTGATAGCTGGAGGCCTGGTCGGGGCTGGAGGGTGCCTGCTTCAAGAACCTGTCCTGCGGCGCTATGTACACCTCGCTCCCCAGGATGGGCTTCACCCCCTTGTCCTTGCACTTGAGATAGAACTCGAGAGTGCCGAACATGTTGCCGTGGTCCGTCATGGCGACGGCCGGCATGTGGCAATCCTTCACCTTCTTTATCAGGTCACCGATGCGGATCGCCCCGTCCAGGAGCGAGTACTGGGAGTGGAGATGGAGGTGAACGAAATTTGCTGAATCCATAGGGTCAACGTCCTGGCAAAGAAGCAGAGGGAACTACCTGAATCGAAACAATAAAAGGAGCCATTGCCTTGCGGGGCTCCTGTCTCTGTAACGGCGGAAAAATCGGCGCTAAATATGCCACGAATGGAGCAGCTATGTCAATGAGACACCGCTGGTACCTCCTCTAATTTCTCTCGGGATGCACGTGGATGGGCGGGGCGAAGTCAGGGCAAGAAAGGTGGTGTAAAAAGCCCTTGACTCGCCGCCGGAAATCAGTTTAATATCAAGCTATAAAAATTCAAACTGATCCAGCGGACGACCCGAGCGCGTATCCTGAAGCTCGGGAATTATTTTCCGGGAATAGTTTGACATTAAGCCGGTTAATCTTAAACAGGATCTCAAGAACAGGAGGAGTAACGAATGAATCAGACCACCACCAAAGGACCCATTGTCGTCGATCTCGAGCCGGGCACCTACTACCGCTGCACCTGCGGCAAATCGGCGACCGCACCCTTTTGCGACGGTGCGCATGTAGGTAGCGGCAAGGCGCCACTGGCGTTCGAGGTCAAGGCAAAGCAGCAGGTGTACCTTTGCAACTGTGGGAAAACCGCCAACGCGCCCTACTGCGACGGCAACTGCCAGAAGGCATAGAAAGGACGTCGAAGTGTCAGGGTTGCCGGAGAAGAAAACGAGAGGTTGAACAGATGTTGAAATCGATACTTTTCATATTGCTGCTGGCAGCCCTGGCATACGCGGCGTGGATCGAGTGGTCCATTCTCAGCAGCGCAGGCTTACTGTGGGGGATCTTTTTCGGCTTCTTCATCGTTCCCTTTGCTCTCTTCGCTGTTCTGGGTTTTGCTCCGAAGAAAATAATGGCGCGCGAGTAAGGCATAAAAGGAGACATCATGATCACGATCAGAAAATCCGAAGACAGAGGGCATGCCGATCACGGCTGGCTCGACACCTACCACAGCTTTTCCTTCGCCAGCTACTACGACCCCAGGCACATGGGTTTCAGTAACCTGCGGGTCATAAACGAAGACCGGGTCGAGGCTGGAGCGGGATTCCCCACCCACCCGCACCGGGACATGGAGATCATCTCCTACGTTCTGGAAGGGGCGCTGGAACACCGCGACAGCATGGGGAACGGATCCGTGATACGGCCGGGAGAGGTGCAAAGGATGAGCGCCGGCACCGGCATCACCCACAGTGAGTTCAACCATTCCAAGGACGAGGGGCTTCACTTCTTCCAGATCTGGATTCTGCCGCAAAGAGACGGGATCACGCCGAGCTACGAGCAGAAGCTGTTTCCAGAGCAGGAAAAAAAGGGAAGGTTGCGCCTGATCGCCTCGGCAGACGGCGCCGAAGGGTCCGTCACCATCAACCAGGACGCGAAGATGTATGCGAGTCTTCTCGGCCAAGGCCAGGAAGTGGTGCACCACCTGGCGCGTGGGCGCCACGCCTGGGTTCAAGCGGCACGCGGAAGCATCACCGTAAACGGTCACCTGCTTGAAGCGGGAGACGGAGCGGCGGTAAGCGACGAGGACCTGGTGCGCCTGACCGCAAGGCAACCAAGCGAGGTGCTGCTTTTCGATCTCCCCTAATTAACACCGAGGAACGTTGCTAAAAAAAGAACGCGGCAGGAAGGACCCAGATCTGGGCATTTCCTGTCGCGTTTTCTTTTGTCGATGGAGGGGGGGGGCCGGAGGAGCCGGTCTACTGCGTCTTCATAGCGGACAAGATGGCATCGGCGCTAAGCGGCACCTCGGACTGGGTGCCGCCGTCCATGTTCTTCAGGGGGGCGGTACCGCTGGAGAGTTCGTCCCCGCCGATGATCAGGGTGAAGCGGGAGTTGCACTTGTCCGCGCGCCTCATCTGGCTCTTCAGGCTCTTACCTTCGTAGTCGATCTCCACCGCCGCGCCGCCTCTCTGCAGCGCCGACATGAGGCGGAACGCCTCGGCGTGAGCCTCCTCCCCCATGGCCGCGATGAAGAGGTCGGGGCGGCGCGAGAATTCCTTCTCGGCCAGAAGCAGCGCTACCCGCTCGACCCCCATGGCAAAGCCGATACCAGGAATCTGGGGGCCTCCGATCTCGGCGATCAGGCCGTCATAGCGCCCCCCAGCCGCCACGGCGCTCTGCGCGCCCAGAAGCGTCGTCACCATCTCGAAGGTGGTCCGGGTGTAGTAGTCGAGACCTCGCACCATCCTCTTGTTGATGGCGTAGGGGGTGCCGGCGAGCTCCAGGTACTTCCTGGTCTGGTCGAAGTGGGCGCCGCAGTCGCCGCAGAGGTAGTCGAGCATGGAGGGAGCGCCCTGGGTAGCCTCCTGGCAACCTGCGGACTTGCAGTCCAGCGCGCGCAGCGGGTTCGTGTCGTAGCGGCGCTTGCAGTCCTCGCAGAGGCTGTCGATCCGGTCCAGGAGGAACTTCTTGAGCGCCTCGCGGTAGACCGGGCGGCAGCAGGGGCAACCCAGCGAGTTGATCTGCAGGGAGGGTTCGGTGAGTCCCAGTTCGTTGAAGAAATGGGTCAGCATGGTGAGCACCTGGGCGTCGACGCTCGGCGCGGCCACCCCGGTGATCTCGGCCCCGATCTGGTGGAACTGGCGGTAGCGCCCCTTTTGCGGACGCTCGTAGCGGAACATCGGCCCCATGTAGTAAAGGCGCGCGACCGGGTCAAGGGCGTGCATCTTGTGCTCGACGTAGGCCCGCATCACCGACGCGGTCCCCTCCGGGCGCATGGTCACCTTGTTCTCCCCCTTATCGACGAAGGAGTACATCTCCTTTTCCACGATGTCGGTCGCGTCTCCTATGGAGCGGCAGAAAAGCTCGGTCTTCTCCAGGATGGGGATCCTGATCTCGGAGAGCCCGTATAGTTCGAAAACCCGGCGCGCAGTCGCCTCGATGTACTGCCACTTCTCGACTTCGCCCGGGAGGATGTCGTTGAAACCCTTGATGCCTGTTATCGCCACGTCAGTAACTCTCCTTGTGCGCATTATAAAAAAACAAAAGAGCCGAGAGGCTCCAAGACCATAACCAAGGCAAATCCCACCTGTCCCCCTACCGCTTTCGCGGACCGAAGCGCTACGGCGCGCAGGCCCGTCGCAAAGTGGAGAACGTGAGTCTTAGTGCAGCGCTTGATGGGCAGTAGACCCCAGGTTCCCCCTGAATTCCTTAGCTCTTAGGGGGGGCTGGTCAGCCGCTGGGCGTGGAAAGCCTTGTTCTTGCCGGCGGTCTTGCCACGGTACATCGCCTGGTCCGCCATCTCGAGGAGCTCCGCCTTGGTGCCGGCGTCGTCCGGGGAGCAGGCGTAGCCGAGACTGACGGTGAGCTTGATGGCAAGCCCGTCGGCCTTGGCGAAGGTATGCCCTTCGACCATCTTCCTGATACGCTCGGCAACTATCGCCGCGCCGTCGAGTCCGGTCTCCACCAGCACGATGGTGTATTCGTCGCCGCCGTAGCGGATCACGGCGTCAACGTCACGGACGCTCTTTCTGAGCAGGGTGCCGATCTCCCGCAGCACGCGGCTGCCGATCAGGTGGCCGAAGGTGTCGTTCACCGACTTGAAGAGGTCGATGTCAAGGAAGAGCACGGAGAGGTTGGAGCCGTAACGCTCGGAGCGCTTCAGCTCCCGCTCCAGCACCACGTCGAGGTAGCGGTAGTTGTAAAGGCCGGTCAGCTCGTCGATGTAGAGCAGGTCCTTGGCGAAGTTGTAACGTGCGGCATTTTCCAGGGCGAGCGAGGCCTGATCCAGGAGGAAGGTGACGTGCTTGCGGTTGACCTCCCTGGGGAGCGCGGCGGCGGGGTCGTTGAACAGGATGATTACCCCCTCCAGCGTGCTTTTCTGCCGGATGTAGAGGCAGATCGCCTCCCGGACGTCGCCATAATCCGCCCCATCGGGGAGAAAATCTTTGAGCATCACCAGGTTGCTGACACCGTCGTCATGCAGGTCGCACTCGGCAATCACCGCCTGGCCTAGCAGGGGGGCTTTCAGCTCGTCGATGCCCTTCAACTCGCGCAGCACCAGCTGTCCGCCGTCGCTGAAGTAGCCCAGCCCCCGGCTGGCGCCGATCTCCTTGGAGAGCGCCTCCATCAAAAGGGGATAAATACGCTCCAGTTCCAGGCAGTTGGCGATGTTCTGGCTCACCTGAAACAGGTTCACCAGCCCCTTCAGTTCGAGGTTTTCATCCAGAAGCTTGCGCTGCTCCATGCAGTGCGCGACTATATGGCGGAATTCATCGTGGTTGATCGGCTTGATGAGGTAATCGGTGGCACCGTTTTTGAGCGCGTAGATGGCGGTTTCCACGTTGGCGTGCCCGGTCACCATGATGACCGCGGTAGCCGGGTCCAGCCTCTTTACCGTCGACAGAATGTCCAGCCCGCTCACGTCGCGCATCACCAGGTCGGTGACAACCAGGTGATACCCGCCCTTCCCGATCATCTCCAACGCCTCTTCACCGGAGACGGCCACCTCGACGCTATAGCCATCTTCCTTGAGAAGGTCCGTGAAGATCTCTCTGAAGAAGCTGTCGTCTTCGACTAAAAGAATCCTTTCCATGCAGCGGATCTCCAGTGAACGCCGGGTATATTCGGGATAATGCCCGCATAAACTATCAGATTGAAGTCAGAAGTGTCAATTAAAATGCCCCCAAGGTACTGAGACAGTAACCTTGCCATCTGGTGCCATGACAGCCTCGATTGTGCCTTCCTGATCTGTGCGATAGACCCGGACGCCGTGCCTTTGCAGACGGGAGATAGTACTTGGAGCCGGAAGCCGGAACACGTTGGCGTATCCCGACGATATCACGGCCTCTTTGGGCGAGAGCGCGGCGAGAAACTCTTCGCAGGTCGAGTGCCTGCTGCCGTGGTGCGCCACCTTCAAAAGCGAAGAAGGCGACAGCGTGCCGCGCGCCAGGAGCGCCCGTTCCCCGTTTTCCCGCAGGTCCCCGGTGAGAAGCACCGAAGCACCCCCATGGCTTAACCTGAAGACCAGCGACGAGTCGTTGGCATCATCGGAAGCAGGCTGGCCGGCCGCCAAAGGCCAGAGCGACTGCACCACAGCGCCTCCGGCCGCAAAGACTGAGCCCTCGCCGTCCAGCCTGCGCACCGGCACCCCGCGCGCCGCCAGTATCCACTTGAGCTGCCGGTAGTCATGGGCGCTCGAAGGGAGGGCGCTCTCCCAGAACTCCCCCACCTCGAAACGGGCAGCAAGGTAGGAGACACCCTGCAGATGGTCCGGATGTTCGTGGGTGAGCACCAGGTAATCGATCCGCCGCACCCCAAGGGCCCGCAGCGCCGGTAGCAGCAGGCGCGGTCCCACGCGGGCCGAGGTATCATTCGCATTCCCTCCGCCGTCCACCAGCATCCACTTGCCGTCGGGGAGATGGGCAAGCGTCGCGTCCCCCTGCCCCACACTCAGAAAGTACAGGTGCATCAGTCCGCTGCCGGTGGCTCCTGACGGAACAGCCCGCCACACAAGGGCCAGGAGCAGGGGAGAGAGCGCCGCCAGTCGCTTGATTCTTGATTTGGGGAAGGTGACGGCGCAAAGCGCCAGGCAGGCAAGCAGCAAATCCAGCTTTCCCGGAACGTACCCGGTCAGCACCGGAGCCAGGGAGAGGTATTCGATCACCCGGTCCGAGACGCGAACGAGCAGCGCCGCTAGCTGAAGCAGCGCCTGCGCCGCGGGCTCGTAAATATGGCTCAGGCAAAGCGAGGCGAAACCCGCGACCACTGCCCCGTATCCCATGAGCGGCACGACCAGGAGGTTCGCGACCAGCCCGATCAGGCTCACCCGCTGGAAGTAGTAGGCGACGGGAACCAGGGTGGCCACGACCGCAGCCAGCGAGGCGACGGCAAGAAGCAACAGCCAGCGCAGCAGCGCAGGGACCCCGGCAAACCGTCCCGCCAGAGGGGGAGCGAGGACAGCGAGTCCCCAGATCGCCAGAAAGGAAAGTTGGAACGACACCTCGAAAAAGATCTGGGGGGAGACAAACAGGATGGCGCAGGCGGCAAGCATCACGGTGTTGATTGGATCCAGCTCGCGCCTTAGGTGCAGGGCAGCCACCACGGCGCAGATCATCAGCACGCTTCTCAGCGTGGCCGGAGCTGCCCCGGAGAGCAGCAGGTAGAAGAGCAGCACCGGCAAGACCGAGAGCGGAAGCAGCTGCTTCAGGTTCAGGCGCAGCGCCAAAGTCTCGCTGCGTCGCGCGGCGAAGTACATGAGATGGAACACCGCCAGGAAGACGATCCCCACATGAAAGCCCGAAATTGAGAGTATGTGGTTCACCCCGCTTCTGGCGTAGGCATCCTGCAGCTGTTCGGGGACGTCCCCCTTGTCTCCCAAAAGCAGCGCCTTGAGTACTCCCCCCTCGCTGCCGGGTACCTCCTTCTCTATGAAGCGACCAAGCGAAGCGGCCAGCCGGTCCACCCGGTGTGCTAGTCCCGCCCCTGACCGCAGCAGTACGATCTCACTTGCCTCCAGTACGAAGCCGGTGGCGAAAATGCCCTGGTAGGCAAGACGGCGCGCCTGCTCAACCTCTCCGGGCAACCCGAAGTCGCGCGGTTGGCGGATCCTGGAGCGGAAAACGACCCGGTCGCCGCTGCAAAAAGGCACCCTCCCCTCTCTGACGTAAACCAGCAGACGACCATGTGCCGCTGTCTCGCCCGATCCGATCCAAAGCCGCTCCACCTGCAGGTACAGTTTCGCTCCTCCGGTAACCGTCCCCTCCGGGCGCTGGTCCACCACCCCCTCGACAAGGGCCGGTTCGTCGCCGGCGACCGCGACGAGATGATCGACAGGGCGCAGAAAGGGAGAGAGCGAGAGGGCGCCCCAGACGAAGAAGAGCAGCGACAGCGAGAGCTGGAAGGGGAACCGGCTCCTGACGAAGCAGGCGGAGAGGGCGACGGCAAGTAGCGCCGGAAGGGCCCAGGGAGAAGGGAGCGCATCAGCGAGATCGGCGCTGACCAAGCCGGCGATCAGAGAGGCAAGCGGTACCAGCAGGGGTCTCTCCAGAGGTGCCTCCTCTTTTCATGATTTCCGCGCGGCTACCTGGCATGGCCGCAGGCTCGACCACCGTCGTTTTATATCACAGCGCACCCCCGCCACAAGCTATCCGCAGCTGGACAGCCGCTGTTCACAGTTCGCCACCACTCTAAACACCTGATTCGCCGATGATTGATCACTGACTGAACCGTTTGATGTGCATCTTTAGCACAGCCGCAACAGGAGATACCACAGCGGCAAAGGGTGTGGTCGACGTTAAATATGATCGCAATTTCAGCATCTTGCAGCAAAAGATGGAGCTCCAATCATTTTGGTACGCCGGTTGAAAAGAAGAGACAAATGGAAAAACGGGGGTGACACGATGGGATACCGAGATCGCAGCACTGACGACAGGTCTGGAGCACATGGCTACTGCATCATGGAGGTTCGGCTCAGGAAGAAGAACGCGCCTGCCGGCACGAAAGACGATCTGCGGTTCATGACCGTCGACAGCCACTGGGAAACGCTGCGCTTTGTCCAGGACAACATGGACGAGTGCGTGGGGAACGTAGTGCGCCTCAAGCGCATGGAGCGCAGCCCCGAACAACAGGTGGACGAAAGCGCGGCGCTGTTCCAAAGGAACCTGGAGCCGCTGGTCTCTTCGCTGGCAGCGACCCAGGGGCAGGGTGTGATGGACAAGCTCTCGACATCCTTGAAAAAAGCACTCTTGCTCATGGTCATGGAGCGCTATCAGAGCGACCGGGAAAAGGCCTGCCAGGTGCTGGGGATCACCCGGGAGAAACTCGAAAGGGAACTGCAACTCTGCGGCGTGCCCCGCTAAGGGAGCCGCGCCGCTTACGTCTGGCGTGTCACCGCCTAATAATATTCTTCCTGATAAGAAGGGATCTCCGCACACCAGCGGGGGTCCCTTTTTGCTTGATCCAAGGCGGCATCCACCGTCGCAATCAGGCGCTCCCGGTCCTTTGGATAGCTGCCGGCCAGGTTCAGGAAGTTCGAGACATGGTTGGAGCGCAGGATGGTGCCCTGGGGCTCGAGGCGCTCCAGGAGGGCCCGCGTTTCCAAAAGGATCTCGCCATGGCTCAAAGGCTCGATCAGCTTCAGGAAATCGTCGTTGTGACGCTGGAACATGGTGAGAAGCGAGAAGTACTCAGGGGAGAGCGCGCTCACCCACTTGGCCGTGGCTGCGGCATGCTCGGCGCTCCGTTTCCTGCCGGCGAGCCCCAGGATAGCGGTTACCGAGAGCTTCATCCCCGCAGCTTTTGCCTTGCGGCACAACTCCAACATCTCAGTCGGCTCAAACCCCTTGTCCACCAGTTTGAGCGTCTCCGCATCGCCGCTTTCCAGCCCGAAGTAGAGGATGCGCAATTTCTTGCCGCGCAGGACGGCAAGGTCCTCGCCGCTCTTGGTGCTCAGGCTGTTCGGTGAGGCGTAGCCCCCCACCCGGGTGAGCGCCGGAAAGGTTTCGGCAAGCAGATCGAGGATCGCCTCCAGCCCCTTTTGCGGGTAGATGAGCGCGTCGCCGTCGGCAAGAAAGACGCGCCTGACCTGTCCGCGGTAGCGCGGCGGCAGGGAGAGGATCTCGGCGCTGATCTCGTCGAGGCTGCGAACGCGGAAGCGCTTCATCTTGTACATCCCGCAGAACCTGCACCTGTTCTGGGAGCAGCCGATGGTGATCTGAAAGATCAGGCTCCCCGCCTCTGAGGGGGGGCGAAAGAGCGGCTCGTCGTAGTTGAAGAAGTACATGCGTCAGGTCCTCTCCATTCCGTTGTTGAGCCCCGCAATGGGGCCCGCCAACCATACCGGAGTCCCCCCGTCCCTTTCCACAAAAAAGTGCTGATAAAAGAAAATCCCCCTGCAGGAGGGAGATCTGTGCCGGGAGAAGGACTACTCGACGAGGCGCAGCCCTTTTAGCTGTGCGGTAAAGGGAGCCGATACCCCGACCTCCCCCTTCTCCACCGAGGCGAGATCGGTGACCCTCGCAAGAATCCAACCGTCCCCGCTTTGATCCCTTACCACGACCAGCGCACCCGGACGCAGATCTCCGGGGGATGCGGGATGACTCTTCCAGTAGTGCGACCCCATGACCACCGTGCCGTCAGGCTGCCTGACGCAGCTTGTAGGCGCCTCCGGCTCGTCGGGCACGGCGACCTCTTCGGTGCAGGGCCTGACGCCCAGCCACCCGTTGGAGCCCAGCTCCTCGTCAGCCACGAAGTACAGGTGGTCGTCCGCGGGAAGCCTCAGCGTGGCGGCTTCAGCCAAGGCTGCTTCCACGCTGCGGTTTTCCTCTCGCACTTTCAGGGTTCGCTCCATGGTGCTCAGTGCGTCGGCGACGGAGTTCAGGGACTCCAACGGATCTTCGGCGCGGCAAGGGACGGCAATGGCAATAAAAAGGAACATGGCAAGAACACGCATGGTCCACCTCCTCAAACGATCTCCGCCCAACATTATCATCCATTAACTTTCATTGCAACAGAGTTAAGTGAATTATTTTTCATACTCAAGCAAGAACATGAGCATACTCATTCATGGGCAAAGCGTTGAGTGTGTCTGTATTAAGGGGGGAACTGTCTAGACAAAGAGGCAGAGCAGGAATGCAGCCACTCAGCGTGACACTGGAAGAGAAGCTGGGCTTTACGGTCTATGACACAGGCGGGAATACTACTGAGGGGATCTGCTTGTACCAGAACGGTATAAAAAAAAGGGGGGCGATGCAGATCGCCCCCCTTCCTCTTATAACCCCGGTTGCCGCTCCTCTAGGCGAGGCGGTCGGCGTACATGGGGAAGCGCTTCATCAGCGCGTTGACCTGGGTCTTCACGGCCGCGAGCTTGGCGTCGTCGCTGACGTTGCCGAGAACCTCGGCGATGAACCCTGCCACCTGCTCCATCTCCGCCTCTTTCAGCCCGTGGCTGGTCGCAGCGGGGGTGCCGATGCGGATGCCGGAGGTGATGAAAGGCGAACGGGTGTCGAAGGGGATGCCGTTCTTGTTGACGGTGATCCCGGCGCGGTCGAGCGCCTCCTCGGCCACCTTGCCGGTCAGCTCGGTCTGGGAGAGGTCAACCAGCATCAGGTGATTGTCGGTGCCGCCGGAGGTGAGCTTGAAGCCGCGCTTCATAAGCCCTTCGGCAAGCGCCTTGGCGTTCTTGACGATCTGCCCCTGATACTGCTTGAACTCGGGGGTCAGCGCCTCCTTGAAGGCAACGGCCTTGGCGGCTATGACGTGCATGAGCGGCCCGCCCTGGATGCCGGGGAAGATGTTGGAGTTGAGGGTCTTGGCCCAGTCCTCGCGGCACATGATCATGCCACCGCGCGGCCCGCGCAGCGTCTTGTGGGTGGTGGTGGTGACGAACTCGGCGTAGGGAACCGGGCTCGGGTGCAGCCCAGCCGCGACGAGACCGGCGATGTGCGCCATGTCGACCATGACCACGGCGCCCACCTTGTCGGCGATGCGGCGGAAGGCCTCGAAGTCGATGATGCGCGGGTAGGCCGACGCGCCGACCACGATCATCTTCGGCTTGTGCTCGAGGGCGAGACGCTCGGTCTCCTCGTAATCGATGGTCTGGGTCTCCTTGGAGACGCCGTAGGGGACGATGTTGAAGAGCTTGCCGGAGAAGTTCACCGGGCTGCCGTGGGTCAGGTGGCCGCCGTGGGCGAGGTTCATCCCGAGCACGGTGTCGCCGGGCTTCAGCACGGAGAAGTAGACAGCCATGTTGGCCTGGGAACCGGAGTGCGGCTGCACGTTGACGTGATCGGCACCGAAGAGCTCCTTGGCGCGGTCGATGGCGAGGTTCTCCACCACGTCGACGCAGTGGCAACCCCCATAGTAACGCTTGCCGGGGTACCCTTCCGCGTACTTGTTGGTAAGGACCGAGCCCTGCGCTTCGAGCACCGCCGGAGAGACGAAGTTCTCCGAGGCGATAAGTTCGAGGTTGTACTCCTGGCGCTCAGTCTCGTGCCTGATCACCTCCGCGACTGCCGGGTCAAATGTTTCCAGTACTGACATTTTTGTTTTCTCCTAAAAAGCGAGTTGAAATGAGAAAACGGGACTCCGGAGAGTCCCGTTGTTGCTGATTACGGATGCTGCTATGTGGCGGAAATCAGGAAAGCCTGGTCCCCAGTTCGCGCTCGACTGCGGTGATCTTGTCCAGGCGCCCCTGGTGCCTTCCCGCGGCGTAGGTGGTATCAAGCCAGGCGGCCACCATCTCGCGGGCGAGCTTGGTTTCCAGCACGCGTCCGCCGAGAACCAGGATGTTGGCGTTGTTGTGCTCCTTCGCCATGGTCGCCATGAAGACGTCCGTGGCGAGCGCCGCGCGCACTCCCGGGAACTTGTTGGCCACGATTGACATGCCGATCCCGGTGCCGCAGACCAGGATCCCCTTCTCCGCGCTCCCTTCCGAGACGCGGCGAGAGACGGCCACCCCGAAATCGGGGTAGTCGACCGAGTCGCCGTTGTGGGTGCCCAGATCCTCGCAGGGAATCCCCCGCTCTTCGAGCAGCTTCTTGATCGCGTTCTTCAGATCGAGCCCGCCATGATCACTACCGAGGACTATCATGCTACACCTTCTTGAACAGCAGCGACGCGTTGGTGCCGCCGAAGCCGAAGGAGTTGCTCATCGCGTACTCGATGTTCGCCTCGCGCGCGCTGTTCGGGACGTAATCCAGGTCGCACTCGGGGTCCGGGTCGGTGTAGTTGATGGTCGGGGGGACCACGGAGTTCTTCATCGCCATGAGGGAGAACACCGCCTCAACGCCGCCGGCGGCGCCCAGGAGGTGGCCGGTCATCGACTTGGTGGAAGACACCATCAGCTTGTAGGCATGGTCGCCGAAAACGGTCTTGATGGCCGTGGTCTCGCCGACGTCGCCGTACGGGGTAGAGGTGCCGTGGGCGTTGATGTAGCCGACCTGCTCCGGGTTGATGCCTGCGGTGCGCAGCGCCATCTTCATGCAGCGCGCCGCGCCCTCGCCGCCGGGGGCGGGAGAGGTCAGGTGATAGGCGTCGCCGGAAAGGCCGTAGCCGACAATCTCGCCGTAAATCTTGGCGCCGCGTGCCTTGGCCGCCTCGTACTCCTCGAGCACCACGATGCCGGCCCCTTCGGAGAGGATGAAGCCGTCCCTCCCCTTGTCAAAGGGCCTGGAGGCCGCCGTCGGGTCGTCATTGTTGGTGGAGAGCGCCTTCATCACGGAGAAACCGCCGATCCCCAGGGGGGTCACGGTCGACTCGGTGCCGCCGGCGATCATGGCGTCGGCATCGCCGCGCTGGATCATGTGGTAGGCGTCGCCTATGGAGTGGGTACCGGTGGCGCAGGCCGAGACGGAAGAGACGTTGGGTCCCTTGGCGCCGTACTTGATGGAGATGTGCCCCGGAGCAAGGTTGATGATCAGCATCGGGATGAAGAACGGGGAGATCTTCTTGTAGCCACCCTCCTGCAGCGCCGTGTGGTAACGCTCGATGGCGGGGAGGCCGCCCAGGCCGGCGCCGACCAGGACGCCGACGCGCTCGGCGTTCTCTTCGTTGATCACGAGGCCCGAGTCTTCCATGGCGAAATGGGCTGCGGCAAGCCCGTACTGGATGAAGAGATCCATCTTCTTGATCTCTTTCTTATCGATGAAATCCTCGGGGACGAAGTCCTTCACCTCACCCGCGATCTTCACCGGCAGGTCAGAGGCATCAAAACGGGTGATCGGGGCGATACCGGACTTGCCGGCCACCAGTGCATCCCAGTTCTTGCCGTTTCCGGTACCAAGCGGGGAAACCACACCGACTCCCGTAACAACAACTCTTCTCATACTCTCAGCTCTCCTTGAAAAACTGTCTCAAACATCGCCGCCGATCGGCGGTATGAAAAAGGGGAAGTAAAACTCCCCCCTTCCTACTAGGTATGCTCGGTGATGTAGTCGATTGCGTCCTGTACCGACTGGATTTTCTCGGCGTCTTCGTCGGAGATTTCAATTTCGAACTCTTCTTCGAGGGCCATTACCAGTTCCACGGTATCCAGGGAGTCGGCGCCCAGGTCGTCCATGAAGGAAGACTCATTGGTCACCTGTGCCTCGTCCACACCGAGCTGTTCGGCAACTATTTCTTTGATGCGTTTTTCGATCGAAGCCATCTATACCACCTCCATTTGATTGAAACGTTCAGACGATTTTGATTTTGTTCTGGTGAAGCCTGCTATTTCATAGCATGAAAAGTTAAATTTGCAAAAGGTATTTTTGGCGCTGAAACTAAAAACAATGCCGTTAGCCGGCTCACATGTACATACCGCCGTTGACCGAGAGGACATGCCCGGTGATGTAGGCCGCCGCGTCCGAAACCAGGAACAAAACGGCCCCTGAGATGTCGTCGGCCGAGCCCAGCCGCCCCATGGGGATCTGCTCCTGGAGCGACTCGCGGGTCTTTTCGGAGAGCTCGCTGGTCATGTCGGTCTCGATGAAGCCGGGGGTGACCGCGTTCACCGTGACGTTCCTGCGTGCGAGTTCCTTGGCCACCGACTTGGTGAGGCCGATCATACCCGCCTTGGAGGCGCAGTAGTTCGCCTGCCCCGGGTTCCCCATCTCGCCCACGACCGAGGAGACGTTGACGATCCTGCCGTAACGCGCCTTGGACATGATCTTCGCGGCCTCCCGGGTGCAGTTGAAGCTTCCCTTCAGGTTCACGTCGAGCACCGCGTCCCAGTCCTCTTCCTTCATCCTCAGAAGCAGCCCGTCCTTGGTGATCCCTGCGTTGTTCACCAGGATGTCGACCTTGCCGAAGGCGGCTACGGCCTCCTTGAAGAGCGCCTCCACCTCGGAGACGACGGAAACGTCGACCTTCACCGCGAGCGCCTTGCCGCCTGCAGCCGTGACCTCGTCCGCAGTGCGCGCCGCCCCCTCTTTGGTGGTGGCGGTGACAACTACGGCAGCACCCTGCTGCGCGAGTCTCAGCGCGATGGCGCGGCCGATGCCGCGGGAGGCGCCGGTGACTATGGCTACCTGTCCGTTCAAGCTCATATCGCCCCTCCTGTCAAAGCCTTCACGCCGGCCACGTCCTGGACGTTGAAGCTGACGGTTTCCTTGTTGATCCGCTTCACCAGGCCGGCGAGAACCTTGCCCGGGCCGATCTCGACGAAGTTGGTAACGCCGGCGGCGATGATCTGCTGCACGATCTGGTCCCACAGGACCGGGGCGCAAACCTGCTCCACCAGAAGCGGCTTCACGCGGGCTGCATCGGAGTTCGGCTTCGCCTCCACGTTGGTGACCACCGGGGTCGCAAGGGGGTTCACCTGCACCGGCTGAAGCGTCTCGGCAAGGCGCTCGGCCGCCTTCTGCATCAGTGCGCAATGAAAGGGGGCGCTGACCGGAAGGAGCATCGCCTTCCTGAACCCTTTCGCCTTGGCGATCTCGATGGCACGGTTGACCGCTGCGGTATGGCCTGCTACCACGATCTGTCCCGGCGAGTTGAAGTTGGCAGGGGAGACCACCTCACCCTGCGCCGCCTCGGCGCAGATCTCCGCGAGCTGGTCGGCCTCGGCGCCGAGGATCGCCGCCATGGCGCCCACGCCGACGGGGACCGCGTCCTGCATGAAGCTGCCGCGCGCCCTTACCGTCCTCAGCGCGTCGGCGAAGTCGAGAGCACCCGAGGCAACCAGCGCGGAGTATTCGCCCAGCGAGTGGCCGGCGAGAAACGACGGGGTGAGCGGACTCTCCTCCCTGAGCACCCTCAAGGCGGCGACGCTCGCCGCGAGGATCGCGGGCTGCGTGTTGGCAGTGAGCTTCAGCTCCTCCTCGGGCCCTTCGAAGCAAAGGCGCGAAAGGGAGAAGCCCAGCGCGTCGTCCGCCTCTTCGAAGCAGATCCTGGCGCTCTTGAAGTTATCCGCCAGTTCCTTGCCCATCCCGGCATGCTGAGACCCCTGCCCGGGAAAGATGAATGCATAAGATTGCATAGGTAACCTCTTTTCTCTTAGTTAACCAATCCACCTTCGCTGAAGCTTCGGTGGACACGGCCTGCGGCCTACCAGCGCACCAGCGCGGCGCCCCAGGTGAGTCCGCCGCCGAAGGCGTCCAGAAGCAGGATATCCCCTTCCTTCAGCCTGCCGGCACGCACCGCCTCGTCCAAAGCGATCGGGATCGAGGCCGCCGAGGTGTTGCCGTAGTGGTCCAGATTGACGAAGACGCGCTCGCCGGTTATGCCGAGCCTCTTGCCGATGGAGTCGATGATCCTCTGGTTGGCCTGGTGCGGGATGAACAGGGAGACGTCGTCGGGGGTGAGCCCGTTGGCCGAAAGCGCCTCCTGAGCAACCTCGCCCATGGCGCGCACCGCGAGCTTGAACACCTCGTTCCCCTGCATACTCAGGTAGACCAGTCGGTCGTCCAGGTTCTTCTGCGTCGCCGGGTTGCGGCTCCCCGCACCCTTCTGGTACAGGATCTCCCAGTAGTTGCCGTCGCTGTGCATGTGGGTGGAGAGAACGCCGCTCTCACCTTCCACCGCCTCAAGGACCACGGCGCCGGAACCGTCGCCGAAGAGCAGGCAGGTGTTGCGGTCGGTCCAGTCCACGATACGGGAAAGGACCTCGGCGCCGATCACCAGTGCCTTCTTGACCTTGCCGGAGAGGATGTACTTCTCGGCGGTAGCGAGGGCGTAGATGAAACCGGAGCAGGCGGCTGATAGGTCGAAGCAGAATGCGTTGGGGGCTTTGATGATCTGCTGGACGATGCAGGCGGTAGCGGGGAAGGGGAAATCGGGGGTCAGGGTGCCGACCACGATCAGGTCGAGTTCCTCAGGGGCAACGCCTGCAGCCTCCAGCGCCCTTTGCGCCGCGAGAGCCGCGAAGGTCGAGGTGTACTCCCCTTCCGAGGCTATGCGCCGCTCCCGGATCCCGGTCCGGGCGACGATCCATTCGTCGCTGGTGTCCACCATCTTTTCAAGGTCGAAATTGGTCAGTACTTTCTGCGGCACGGCAGAGCCGGTACCGGTGATCTTCGGACGAATCATGAAGCAACCCTTTCTGTTCCTGCGTCGGGCGCCTGGGCACCCTCACGCTCGCGTGCGTCGCCGGGGAAACTCTCGTTGAGCTTCTCGGCCATGCGGCCGTTCACCCCCTTGAGCGCATATTCATGAGCAAAGCGGATCGCGTTTTTAATCGCCTTGGGATTGGAACCGCCGTGGCAGATCATGCCGACGCCGTTGATCCCGAGGAGCGGCGCGCCGCCGTACTCAGCGTAGTCTACGGTTTTCTTGAAGTTATTGAAGGCCTTGCGGCTTAGGAGGTAGCCGATCTGTGACAGGAAGCTGCTTTTGATCTCGGCCTTGAGCATCTTGCCCACGGCCTCAGCGAGCCCTTCTGAGAGTTTCAGCGCCACGTTGCCGACGAAGCCGTCGCAGACGACCACATCGACCGAGCCGTTGAAGATGTCGCGCCCCTCGACGTAGCCGATGTAGTTGATCGGCTTTTCGCGCAAAAGCGCACTGGTTTCGCGGGTGAGCTCGTTGCCCTTGCTCGCCTCCTCGCCGTTGGAGAGCAGGCCAACCTTGGGGTTGTCGACACCCATGACGAACCTGGCGTACACCTCGCCCATCACGGCGAACTGCACCAGATGTATCGGCTTGCAGTCGACGTTGCCGCCGACGTCGAGTACGAGGGTCTTGCCGGAGACGGTGGGAAAAAGCTGGGCGATCGCGGCGCGGTCGATCCCTTTCATCCTTTTCAGCACGAACATGCCGGCCGCCATGGTGGCGCCCGAGTTGCCCGCGCTTACCACGGCGACGGCCTCGCCACCCTTCACGAGCTCGAAGGCGACGCGGATGGAGGAATCCTTCTTCTTGCGCACCGCGTCGGAAGCGGAGTCGTGCATGCCGACCACTTCCGAGGCATGCCAGACCTCGATGTCGAGCCCTTTGCAGTTGTGGCGGGCGAGTTCGGCTTGGACCTTTTCGACGTCTCCGACCAGGGTGACCGGCACGCCGAACTCCCTGGCCGCAGCTACTGCACCTTCCACTTCAACATGAGGGGCGTTGTCGCCCCCCATTACATCGACAGCAACTCTCATATTTCCCCTGGGGAACGTATTCCGTACAGTCACGACAGTGTGAAACCGGGAAGACTAGAGTTCTTCGGCTTTCAGCACCTGGCGTCCCTTGTAGGTGCCGCAGGAAGGGCAGACGCAATGCGGGAGCTTGGGGGCTTTGCACTGGGGGCAGGTCGAGACAGTGGGAGCGGTCAGGAAGTCGTGTGCACGCCTCATGTTCTTGCGCGACTTGGAGGTCTTCTTCTTAGGTACAGCCATGGTAATTCTCCTTTTTACTTTTCTATCTTGATCTTCTTCAGAGCGGCCATCTTCAAGTTAATCCCGCCGCGATCGCAGCCGCATTCTCCGGCGTTCAGGTCAGCGCCGCACTGCGGGCAAAGCCCCAGGCACGACTCTTTGCACAAAGGCTTGTAGGGTACTTCCAGCATCACCTGTTCCGCGATCTCGGGCGCCAGGTCGATCTCGTCTCCGGTGTAGCTGGCGGAGATCAGTTCCTCGTCGGAGAGTTCAACCTCCTCGTCGAGTTCATCACCCTTGGCTTCCGTATAGAAGATGGTGAACTCAGAGGAGATGGGGGACTCGTACTCGGCAAGGCAGCGCGAGCAGGTAAGCTTCACCGCAGTTTCCACCTTGCCCGTCGCCCTCACATGGTCGTATTCCCAGATCGCCGAGACCTGGGCTGCCACCGGCGTGGTGAAGCTGCACTCGCCCGCTTTTTCCATCTCCATTAGAGCTGGAAAGTGTGAGGCGGGCTCCACTTCGGAGAGATCGACCTGCTTCTTCTTAACCTTCTCGATCTCTATCTTCAAGACGGTCTCCCCCTTTTTCAAAGTTTCCCAGTATATAGATGGCGACTTTTTTGTCAAGGCAAATCTGAGGAACAACAAGCCTTCCCCAGTGCATGTAGACGCCCTTTACCAGCCCAACCGGTAGTCGAGAGAGACGCCACTGTCTGAGCCGGAAAACTGTTCCAGACGCTGCTCGGCCCGCTCAGTCAGAACGCTGAAGATCCTGGTCTTTTTCTTGGGAGGACGTATCAGCTCCGGCTCCCCCTTGATCCCGCCAAGCCTTCCCGCCTCCTCGACCGCATCCTGCAGGGTGCCGATCTTATCCACCAGTTTTTCAGCCAGCGCCTGCTCCCCGGAGAAGATCCTGCCGTCGGCGATGGCGCGCACCTTTTCGACAGGCAGCCTCCTCCCCTCGGCGACCGCCTTGATGAACTGCTGGTGCGTGCTGTCGATCACCCCCTGCAGCATGCTTCTCTCTTCGTCGCTCATGGGACGGACCGGGGAGCCCACGTCCTTGAACTTGCCGGTCTTGATGGTGAAGGCCTTCAACCCTACCTTGTCCATCAGCCCCTCGATGTTTGAGAACTTCATCAAGACGCCGATGCTCCCGGTGATGGTGCCGGGGTTGGAGTAGATGAGGGTGGCCGGCGCCGCCGCGTAGTATCCCCCCGAAGCTGCGACGCTCCCCATGGAGACCACCACCTTCTTCACCTTCGCGAGCCCCTTCACCGCCGCGTAGATCTCCTGCGACGGGCCGACGACGCCTCCCGGCGAATCTATCCGCAAGACGACCGCCTTCACCCGATCGTCCTTTTTCAGCTCACGCAGCTGCCGCACCGTCTCCTGGCCGTCGACGATCATCCCCTTCAGCTCGACTAGGCCGACGCCGTCGCCTCTCAAGCTCTCCCCGTCGTTCAACACCGCCTTGACGATGGCGACGCAGGCCAGAAAGAGCAGCAACACGCCGACTATGAACAATGATCCATAGAGCATGCATCCTTTCTTCATTTCTTCCTCCCAAACCTGACCGCAGTCAGCGGCAAATCAGCCAGTGCTTTGTGTAAACCGAAAGAGAGAGTTTTTTCCTTGTCATGCGCTTGGACGTTATCCTATATCTGTAATGGGCGCATGACAAAGCCAGGCTGCCGGCGCCAACAACTCTACACCATGAACGGTAGCGCGCAAAAATAAAATCAGCCGGCGCGAAACCGCAGCAACGATAAGAGGAACTATGAGATTACTTGTTATCTCCGACAGCCACGGCAATTACGCACATGCTTTCAGGGCGCATCAGATGGCCGGCGATGTCGACGGGATAGTCCATTTGGGTGACGGCTCCGAGGATGCACGCATGCTGGAAGAGGTGCTGGGAGTGACGGTGCACAAGGTGGCTGGAAACTGCGACTTCGACCGGTGCCTGCCGGCGGAGCTCACCCTGGAGCTGGGGGAGTGCCGCATCCTGGCGACGCACGGCAACAGGGAGCGGGTGAAAAGCGGGTTGAAAGAGCTCATCGGCAAGGGGGTCGCGGCGAAGGCGTCGGTGGTCCTCTACGGACACACGCACCTTCCCGCGGTCGAAGCGGCAGACGGCATGCTGCTGGTGAATCCCGGTCCGCTGAAGGAAGGCTTACCCGGAAGCTTCGCCATCGTCACCGTCCACGGTGCCACGGCCAGCGCCGAGATCTACCCGCTCTAGCAGCCGCAGCCGCAGTTATGGCAGACCTTGCGGTTCTCGCTGTCGGGGGCGACCGTTTCAGGGGCAAACGCGATCCGGTTCACGGCGCGCCTTATGTCCTCGAGCGGGTCGAGGTGGGGGCTTTGTCCGATGACGTGTCCCACGCAGACGTTGCTGATCCCGTCGGAGGGGGAGGCGATACGGACCGAATTCAACAGGTCGCCGTAGCTCTTCACCTCTATCACCTCGCCGCAGGCAACCCCCTGCTGCAGCGTGATGCCGAAGCGCTCCAGTTCCTGCGCCAGTTCCGCGAAAAACAGATCGAAGGTCACCCCGGTCAGGGGGCTTTCCCACTCAGGCCTGCTTTGTGTCCGCCCGTAGCAAGTCAGCCTCATATGTTTTGCCATTCTTTAACCCCAGAAGAAACAGGGACTGGGGGCTAGGGGCTGGGGGCTGGCAAAATCAAAAAGCCAAACCCGTCCCGCGGCGCCTCATCCCTTATAGATATTGTTCAACTGCTAGTCCCTAGTCCCTAGCCCCTAGCCCCTTGCCTCTAGCCCCTAGCCCCTGCTTTGCGATGCATGGAGCTGAAGATCATGTCCAGCACCGCCTTTTGCTTCGCCTCGTACTTATTCAATACGGCAAGGCAGGTCCCCATAGGGAACTGCTCGTGCAGGTAGTCCGAATCCCGCCCCGACAGGATCACGATCCTGTTCTTGTCCATCCCCAGAGAGAGCGCGAAGTTGAGGATCTTGGTCCCGTCCAGCATCGGCATTTCCAGGTCGACCAGCAGCAGGTCTATCTCCTGCTCCTTGAGCGCTGTTAGCGCCTCCAAGGGATCAGTACATCCGACCACCTCCAAAAGCGGATAGAGAGCCCGGATCTTGTCAGTCAACGCCCCGATAAACGGGGCATCGTCATCCACAATAAGAATCTTTCCCATCAATACCTCAACCTATCTATTTAAGAACCCTGGTCGCTGCCGTGAGGACCGGGAAGGGAACGTTCAGGTCAATCGACTTGGCCGCCTTCATGTTGACGATCAGGTCGACGCGCTTGGGGGTCACCACCGGGAGCTGGGACGGCTTCTTCCCGCCCAGGATGCGCGCCACGTAATCGGCCGCCACCTGACCCTGCTCGACCGGGTCCGCCTCCAGCGAGATGGTCGCCCCCCTGTGGGCCGCCCCGGGCATCTGGGAGATCACCGGGATCTTCAGATCGCTGGCCCGGTGCACTATCTTCTCGAAATTGCGGCCGCCGGAGGTGCACTCGGTGACGTAGATGCAGTCGACGCGGGAGGCGAAAAGGGACGCGAGCGCGGCATCGAAGCCGGCTGCGGAGGACAGGTTCGCCTCGACCAAGGTGATCCCGGCTTGCGCGGCTATCCTGCGTGCCTCCTTCAACTGCACCTGGGCCCCCTCCTCCCTGCTGGCGCACACGACGCCCAGGGACCGGATCGGCTTGAGCCCCATGGCGGTCTTGATCAGGGTGACCAGGGGGACCTTGGAACTTATCCCGGCGGCGTTGCGGCCGCTCGAAGCCATGCTTTTGGCCACCCCGGTCTCGACCGGCCCGTAGACGTCGGCATACACTACCGGGATATCGTGGGATTCCCGAAGGGCGGCAAGTGCGGCGGAAGTCCCGTAGGCGACGATGACGTCGGCCCCGATGGCACTGAACTTGCGCACGCTGTTGGACCAGGAGATGAGGTCGGGGTTGGGGGTCTGGGTGATCACCTCGACGTTGCTCTGGTCGTACCCCTTGAGGACGAGCGCCTTCACGAAAGCCTTGTGGGCCTCGCGGTAGCGCGGCAGGTCACAGGTCAGAAGCGCCGCGACCAGTTTTCCGGCCGCGCGGGAGTCCGACGCCGGGACCAGGGCGCATATCATAATCAGCAGGAGTATGAAGCGGATAAGTTTCAGGGTACCTGCTCCTTGGCTACCACTTTGCCGCGACCACGGCTACTATTGCATGAGCCGAGCCGTCGAAGATGCTGTTTTCCGGATTCTTGTCGTCGTAATCCCTGAAGGTGTACTCAAGCGAGGTCGACAGCACCTGGCTGAAGCGATATTCTCCCCGCGCCGAAACGGTGCGCTGCACGGCCCGGAATTGGCTCAACTCCCCGATCCCGGTGGTGCTCCCGGGAATGCCGACCGTAAAGACGGCGGATTCGGGGGTGAAGGTCGAGGTCGATTCGCTTTGCTGCAGCGAAAGCGAGAGGTCGAGCTTCTCGGTCGCAGCGTATGAGGCGTTCAAGGAATAGACATGGGCCCGGCTCAGATACTCCGCCCCGGCCTGGCTGGGGACGAAGACACCGGTGAAGAGCACTGGCTGGTCGATCTTGTTGCGCTGGTAAGAGTAGTTCACCCCCAGGGTCAGCCGGTGCAGGGGAACGAACCATGCACCCAGGTTCGAGTTCCCACTGCGCTTGTCCCTGTAGGTCAGCGGCGAAGAGACGTAGCTCACCGGGTCGGGGTTCGCCCGGTCCAGCAGAATCAGGTAGTGCGGGACCTCGTCGTTCTTGTCATGCCTGAACATGGCATGCGCGGTCAATCCCCACACGTTGCTGCGCGTGTAGTTCGCCAGAAGCTTCCCCTCGCGCCTCTCGCCGAATGACGCACCGTAGGAGGGATGGTCCGTCGCTGCGTAGGTCAGGTGGGCGCTGGTGCGCAGTCCCTTGATCGGGCGGTAGTGCGCCGCCAGCGAAGCCGTATTGGTGTTGGAGTTCTCAGGCAGGGCCCAGGTGCTGTCGCTCGGGAACAGGGAGACGTGCTTTCTCTGCAGGAAATCGCCGCGGTACTCGCCCACAAGCGACAGGTCCAGTCGCGGCCTGTAGGAGACCGTGGCGATGACGATGTCCTTGACCGTGTCGACGGGCGGGCGGGACGGGGTTGCGGGAATGAGCAGGTTGCTGCTCAGGACCGCGCCGCGGTTGCCGTGGTCCACTTCCTGGCGCCGGTACTTGACCGAGAAGGTGTACTCGCGATTGGGGGTGTAGACGAAGTCGCCGGCGGCGTTTTGCAGGTAGGTCCTGGCGTGCTGCACCCCGGTGGTGTCGGTCAAACGGGAGAGGTTTTCGCGCTGCTCCACGGCATAGGAGGCGCCGGCGACGAGCCCCCCGGACATCGAGCTGTGCAGCTTTACCGTGTGAGAGTAGAAACGGCTGTCGGGGTTATCGTTGTGCTGTTGCATCCCGGCGAGGGTGACGGGGTTCCCGGCCAGGTCGTCGCGCGCCTGGTACAGCGCCACCGGGGTGGAGAGCCTGTCCTCGAAAGAGCGGAACTTGAAGTCGTAGATCAGGTCCACCGGGCCCAGATGCGCGTCGAAACCCAGGCGCCCTTCCTGGACCTGCTGGCTCACCGGCCTCGCCTCGGCAAAGACCCGGTTCACCATCCCCTCGAACGATGTGTCCGCGAAGATCTGCTGCACGGTCCCTTCCTTCTGGTAACGCCAGTACCCAAGGTTCAGGTGCAGGGGGAAGTTGTGCAGACGGTAGCGGAAATCGGCCCGGTCCTGCACCACGCTGACGCCGTAGTCGGCGCCGGCGTCAAGCTGGCTGGGCGCGTAGTTCGCGATGACCGGAGGATCGCCCGGGTTGGCGGGGGGGCTGTTGCTGAAAAAGTCAAAGGGCTGGGTGAAAAGGAGTTCTCTGTCCAGGTTGTGGTAAAGGGACTCGGTCCTCAGATGCAGGCGGTAATCGCCGCGGTAGTCGAGGAGCAGGTCGCCGTGGTAGTCGTTCTCGTTTAAGTAGAACCCTTCCAGCTCGAGGTTGCTGTCCTTTTCCATGTGCCGGTAAAAGACGCCGCCGGCGCGGCTTGAGTCTAGAAAGCCGTATTCCAGGGCGCGCCCGGCGTTTCCGTTTTTGAAGAGAAAGCTGTACCCCAGCGAGCCTCCCTTTTTTTCCAGCACGTCGACATGCCGGTCGTACTCCGGAAGCTGGCCCGGGTCTATGAGGAGCTCCGGTTCCGGCTCCGCGGGCGCCTGCAACAGCTCGGCGTCTGCCGCCGGCACCTCGACGATGTCCGCTTCCGCCGCGCAGACGCTACCGGCCGCCAACAGCAGCAAGATAAGAGGCGAGATTACGGTTGATACAAGATCAAGCGGCTTGTTCACCTTCCGGCTCCTTTGGCGTTACTGGCGCAGCGTGCCCCTGCCAGTCAGCGCCTGGGAGGGGGTATCGGTGCCGTGCACCTGGGAATGGCAGTCGGTGCAACGGTTGTTGAAAAGGTTCTTCAATCCGGGCGCGGGTGCCCCGTTGGCGCCCAGGTCCGATGCAAGATGGCCGGTGTGGCACTGCAGGCAGAGAAACGGCATGCTCGCGCGCAACAGGTTGTTGTTCACCGAGCCGTGGGGGGTGTGGCAATTGGTGCAGGTCTCGGTGACGTCACCGTGCTCGAAGGCAAAGGGCCCCTGCTTCTCCATATGGCACCTGGTGCAGGTCTCCTTGAGGGAGTTCCCCTTGAGCAGGCGCTCCTGAGTCGAGCCGTGCACTTCATGGCAGTCGACGCAGAACATCTTCTTCTCCCGCAGCGGATGGTGCGAAAAGAGCGTGTTTTCGGCCTGGATTTGCGGGTGGCAGCCAAAGCACATCTCCGACATCTGGTCGTGGTTCACCTTCTGCTGGGGTCCCTGATGCAGCTTGTGGCAGTCGAAGCAGCTCACGTCGTTCAGGGCATGGACGCTGGAGCGCCAGTGTGCCAGGGCGGGGATGGACGCGGCGGAGTGGCATTTAAGGCAGATCAGGGACTGGGCCTGCGGGGGGAGATTCCTGATGTCGAGGAACTTCGAGGTGTCACACTTTTTCTTGAGCTTGGTGTTCTCTTCAGGGTCGTCCGGCAGGTGCGCTATGGCGAGGCTTCCCGGACCATGGCACGACTCGCAGTTCACCAGCGGGAGCCCGGTCTCGGGCTTTATCTGCTCGCCGTGGATGCTGTGACTGAAGTCCTCGTTGATCTTGTCGTGGGCGTGGCACTTGGAGACGCAATTGCTGGTCCCCACGTACTCGGCGTCGAGCCGACCCACGATCATCTTTTCGTAGTCGCGGGTGGGCAAGAGCGGTTTGCTCTGTTTTAGTTCGGCGCAGGAGACTGAGATAAGGGGAACGAGCGCCATGAGGACAAACAACTTGATGCGGCGCTGGAGGCGTGCCGGTGCCATGCTATTCCCCCCTTATCCCCTTTGTGGTGGTGTAGATGAAGCCGCGCACGATCGGGTTCTCGCTCCGTTTGATCTCGCGTGGCGTCCCGACCTCGACGATGGTGCCGCCATGCATCATCGCGATGCGGTCGGAGATGTATAGCGCGAAGTTCAGGTCATGGGTGACGATCACCGTCGTGTTCCTGGTGCTTTCCTTGAGCTTGATGATGGTGTTCGCCAGTTCGTCCGTGGTCACCGGGTCCAGCTCCGCGGTCGGCTCGTCGTAGAGGATCAGGTCCGGGTTCATCGCCAGGGACCGGGCGATGGCCACGCGCTTTTTCATCCCGCCGGAAAGCTCGGAGGTCCTGAGCTCCTCCTTGCCGATCAGCCCTACCATCTCCAGCTTCTGCTTGATGATCTCCCGGACCTGCGCTTCCTTGCAGACCCTCTTCTCCCTTAGCCACAGCCCTACGTTCTCCCCCACGGTCAAAGAGTTGAAGAGCGCCGAGGACTGGAACACCATGCTGTAGCGGTAGTCGCGCGCCACGGCGCCCTGGCTCTGCGCGAAGATGGGCATCTCGTCTATGAAGATCTCGCCGGAATCGGGGGTCTCCAGCTTGACTATGTGTTTGAGCAGCACGCTCTTGCCGGTCCCCGAGGGGCCGATGATGCAGAAGGTCTCGCCGGCGTAGATCTCCAGGTTGATGTCCTTCAGCACGTGGTTCGGGCCGAAGAACTTGTTCAACTGCTCGATCCGGATGCCGACTCCCCTGGTATCCGCCAGGTTTACCGGGCGGTGGCTATCTTGGTAAAAAAAGGAGGCGGAAAGCCCGTGTTTTATCTTCTCGAACATCCTTCTCCTTTGAGCGCGCCATGGCCTTGCCGGCGGAAGGCATCCCTCGCCTTGACAGGAGCCTTAAGTTCCCGAGGGCTGGGTGAAACGCGCCACATACTAACAGAGATGGGCGCTTACTGGCAACAGGAATGTTTATGGTAGGTTACGATTTGGTAACGATGAAAAGGCGCTTGCAGCGGGGTTAAAAGAGATAGAGAGAGCGGTTGTCGAACTGGCGCCTGATACGGAAGAGGTAAAGGTTCAAAAGGACGAGAATGACAGTGACGAAAAGGGTGTTGAAGCGGAGGTCGTCCTCGGAGACAGCAACAACGGCGAGCCTTGCGTATTCGTCGAAGGGGATGATGGCGAGGTTGATCCAGGCGTTGCAGATGTCGAAGAGGTTGTAGGCCATCAGGAGCCAGACGGTGAGCTGCTGCCGTTTCAGCACCCCGATCAGCAGGTACAAAGAGATGAGCGAGTCCGCGAAAGCGAGCGCCTTTGCCGCCCCCCCCTCGTAGATGACCCCCAGGAACGGGAAGGGAGCGCCGTAGTTGGAGAAGGCCATCAGCATCGAGAACCCCGCCACTACGGCCAGGGGCAAAAGTGCTAAGCGGGGGCGCTCACCGGACATCGGCGCCCCCCCGCTTCTGCTGCCGCTCTGAAGACCCCGTCCGAGATGCAGCAATCAACGATGCACCACCTTGACATGCTCCTTCAACATGCAGCGGTTCATCACCACCTCTAGCCCTGCGTCCATCGCGGTCCGGGCAGCGGCCTCGTTGACGATCCCCTCCTGCATCCAGACCACCTTGGCCCCCTTCGCTATCGCCTGTTCCACTATCTCCGGCAGGAATTCCGAGCGGCGGAAGACGTCGACGATCTCGATCTCGCCCGGGATGTCGGCGAGTGTCGGATAGCAGCGCTCCCCCAGGACCTCCTGGCAGGCGGGGTTCACCGGGATGATCCGGTAGCCGGCCTTCTTGAGGTAGTGGGCCACCTCGTGGCTCGGCTTGCCGGCATCGGGGGAGAGCCCGACCACGGCGACGGTGCGGTACTTGGTGAGTATCTGCTTCAGGTCCGGTACTGACATGATGCACCTCCGAAGGTCCGATTTACCTCTTGCGCATGCCGCTTAGCGCGACAAAGAAGAAGATTACCACCATTACGCCGGCAATGAAGATCCAGTCGGCCGGGGAAAATCCGAACATAACGCGCTCCCTATTTATTATTGCTGCAGTTTCTCAAGGAGGCTCTTCGCCTCGGCAAACTCGGGGTTCAGCCTCAACGCCTGGCGCAGGTAGGTCCGGGCATCCCCGGCGCCCCCCATGTCCTTGCAGCAAAGGGCCAGTAGATAAGGGATCTCCGCCATGGGGAACTCCAGCGTGAACCAGGCGTCCGCCATGACGTCGTTGAGAATGGCCGCAGCCTCCTGGAACGCCCCTTCTTCCCTGAGCGACATGGCGCAGGCGATCGCCTCCAGGTAGTCGACCGCGGGAACCTTGGGAAGCTCCCCCTTCTCGATCCGCTCCAGCCGGGCGTTCAGTTCCGCAGCGCTCTCCCCCCCCAAATCCGGGAGGAGTCCGCGCCAAAGCGCCGCTGCCTTGTCGTATTTCCCCAGGAGAAAATAAACCTCCGCCAGGGTCGACTTCGCCTTGAGCAGATCGGGGGCAAGGCGCAGCGCCTTCTCCAGGTACGCCTCGGCCTTGTAGAGCGTCACCGTGGAGAGGTGCAGGGCCGAGAAACGCAGCCCCTGTTCCAGGAGCGTCGCCCCTATCTCCAGGGGGAAATTGGCGTCTTCGGGCTCCATGAGGGCGAGAACCCTCAGGAGCTTCACCCGCCGCTCCAGGTAGGGAACCTCAACGTCCTTCTCCCCCAGCATGAGCACATTGGTGGCGAGCTCCGAGAGGTAGTGGGGGTAACCCTTGAGCATCTCGGCGTAGCGCTCGCAATGGCGGCACCCCGGATCGGAGCGGAGCGCCTGGTAGATGCCCCGCCCCACCTCGTCATAGCCCGGCGGCTCCCCCGCGAGCTTTTGCACGTCCTCCTCCAGAAGCGGCAGGGGCTCGGGTCCAAGCGGCAGGACCACCTTGCCGTCCAGGCCGGTTACCTGGCTGCCGGAGGGAGGCTCGTAATAGACAATCCCGGGAATGGGTGTCGTTTCTTCCATATCTGTTCTCCTTCTAAAGTACCTGTGACTCGCGCCCCGGGAAGGTGTTCACCCCGGCATGCACGCCGATGCTCTTGTAGATCCTTACCCCGTCCCACGGCTCGTCCATGATCCCGTCGTGAATGGCCCAGCTCCGCCCCATGACGGTCTTCTCCATCCCGGGCCTGCGGAAGGGGGTGGAGCCGTCCAGACGCCGGTAAAGCACCCCGCCGGGCTGAAACCCCTCGTCGATCTCCTGCATCAGCCTTTTTCCCACCAGATAGTCGAAGCCGTATTTCTCGTAGCGGATCGCGTTGTCGTAGGTGAGCGGCTCGGCCATGATGAGGTCCATGCCGAGCCTCGCCGTGAAGAGCTCCAAAAGCGGCAGGAACTCCCCGAACATCCTCAGACCGCTGCGGGTCTGGTTGGGGAAGAGCCCCGCCACCATGGCCCTTTCTTCCTCGGCCAGGTTCCTCCCCATGGTGGCGAAGACGTTGTTGCGCCCCTGCGGGTCGAGATCGACGTCGAAGCGGGGGGCGGCCGGGTCGGCGATGACGCAGAAACAGAGCTCCATCTGCCCGTGATGGGTGTCGCAAAGCTCGAGGAAGAAGACGGGATCGGGGTCGCCGGGGGACCGCCTGGCCTGAAGCCGCACAAAGCGCAGCCCGTTAGGGGCGATGACCTCGACCGATCCTCCCCATTCCCTGAGCATCTGCTTCAGGCGCGCGGGGAGAAGCGACCGGTAGATCTCCTCCTTCTCGGGAGGGTCCAGCCGGTTTATGTCGTACAGGGAGAAAAGCTGGGTCCCCCCGCTCTCAAGCTTGAGTTCAGCTGCTCCGTCTAGTGCCATAGTCGCCGATGAGAACCGGGAAGATCTGTTCACGCAGGTAGGCGATGCTCTTCTCCACCGCGTCCAGCGCCCGGTTGCGGTCGTCCTCCTGGGCCCAGTGCATGGCGTCCAGGAGCATGCGGTGCGGGTAGCCAAGTTCCGAGATCAGTTTGACGAAGGCCGCGGGAAGCCGGGGCGAGAGCACCCGGTCGTTCATCACCCCCCAGGCGATGGTCCAGGCTCGGGCTACGTTCATCATGTCGTATCCCCCTCCCCCCACCGCCACCCACGGGATCTGCAGGGCGCGCAGCTTGCGCAATATATAAGAATAGGCGTGGGTGGTGACCTCGAGCCTGGTGAGCGGATCGGTCCTGAAGGTGTCGGCGCCGAGCTGGGTGAAGAGCACGTCGGGGTCGAAGGCCGCTATCAGCGGGAAGGCCACCTCGTCGAACGCTTTCATGAAGAGCGCGTCGTCAGTGTGGGCCAGAAGCGGTAGGTTCACCGAGTACCCAAGCCCCTCCCCCTCCCCCGCCTCGCGCTCGAAGCCGGTGCCGGGGAAGAAATAGACGCCGCTTTCATGCAGCGAGATGCACAAAACCCGGTCGCTCTGGTAGAAGGCGTTTTGCACCCCGTCGCCGTGGTGGGCGTCGAGGTCGAGGTAGACCACCCTTTTCCCCTGCTGCACCAGGTGATTTATGGCCACCACGGCATCGTTCAGATAGGAGAACCCCGAGGCGCGGCTTCTCTGGGCGTGGTGATAGCCGCCGAAGGGGTTGAAGGCGGCGGCGTACCCTTCCTCGGTCACCAGGCGCGCCGCCTCCATGGTGCCGGAGACCCCGAGGCAGGCCCAGTCATAGACCCCCGGAAAGACCGGGTTCTCCAGGTCCCCCAAGCCGAAGCGGAAGTCGGCTCTGGGCTCGGCGGAAGCGCTGAACTCCCGGAGCCGGTCCAGGTACTCGCGGCTGTGCGCCGTCAAAAGCTCAGACTCGCTGACAGGCCGAGGCCGCACCAACTCCATCCCCGGCAGCTCCAGAAGCCCGTAAGCCTCCATGAGGTCGTGGGCCAGGCGGTAGCGCTGCACCTTGAACGGGTGGTGCTCGCCGTAGCTGTAACCTGCGAGATCGGTGCAGGCGATGAGAGCGGTTTTGCGGGACAAGGCTACCTCCGGCCGAATAGGCGACAAATTTACCTGCTCGCTTCCGGCAGGTCAACCACTAATTCCTGCATAGCGCTTAGGCAGCTTCGCTCAATTACTAGGCAGCGTACGGCGGCGTCCGCGCCAGGGAGAAAGGAAGATCTCTCTGTTTCTAGATAGATACCGGTTTGGCAAAGTGCTTGCTACCTTTGGGCGCTTCCCCAGCGAAGGGGGGCACTTACCAACGGAGGTAGCCAAATGAACGGGATGTCAGCGGCGACGGGGCTGGCCAGCAGCAGCGATGTACTCTTCCTCATGCTCGGAGCGGTCATGGTTTTCGCCATGCACGCCGGCTTCGCCTTCCTTGAAGTGGGAACGGTGCGCCGAAAAAACCAGGTCAACGCCTTCGTCAAGATCCTCACCGACTGGTCCGTGTCGACAGTGGTCTACTTCCTGATCGGCTTCCCCATCGCCTACGGCATCAGCTTCCTGAAGCCGGTGAAGCAGATCCTCGGAGACAACCAGGGGTACGACATCACCCATTACTTTTTCCTGCTCTGCTTCGCGGCCTGCATTCCAGCCATCATCTCAGGCGGCATCGCCGAGCGCGCGAAGTTCTGGCCGCAGGTAACCGCAGGCGCCATCTTCGCCGGGATCACCTACCCGGTCTTCGAGTCCCTCATCTGGGGGCAGAGCAGCGCCGGCCTCCAGGGCTTCTTCAAGCAGGTCGGCGGCGCCGAGTTCCACGACTACGCAGGGTCCGTGGTGGTGCACTCGATCGGGGGATGGCTCGCGCTCCCGGCGATTCTCATCCTCGGCCCGCGCATGGGGCGCTACTTCAAGGGGAGGTCGCACCCGATCCCCGTCAGCAACATCCCTTTCCTGGCCCTGGGCTCCTGGATCCTCGCCGTCGGCTGGTTCGGCTTCAACGTGATGAGCGCCGGCCACCTGGAGAAGATCTCCGGCATCGTCGCCGTCAACTCGCTGATGGCCATGGTGGGCGGGGTGCTGGCGGCACTCGTCGCCGGCAGGAACGACCCCGGCTTCGTGCACAACGGCGCGCTGGCCGGCCTCATCGCCGTGTGTGCAGGCTCCGACCTGATGCACCCGATCTTCGCCTTCGTCACCGGCGCCATCGCCTCCGTCATCTTCGTCTACGGCTTCCACATCGAGCAGGAGAAGCTCAAGATCGACGACGTGCTCGGCGTCTGGCCGCTGCACGGGGTCATCGGCTCCTGGGGCGGCATAGCAGCCGGCATCTTCGGCCAGGAAGCTCTTGGAGGGATGGGCGGGGTCAGCTTCGTCTCCCAGGCCCTGGGGAGCCTCACCGCCATCGTCTTCGCTCTCTGCAACGGCTTCCTGATCTACGGCATCCTCTCCAAGACCGTCGGCATAAGGCTCGAGCAGGAGGACGAGTTCAGGGGTGCAGACCTCTCCATACACAGCATCGGCGCCTATCCCGAGGAGCACGTCCGGTAGCGGCTTCGCATTCAGAGCAAAAAAAAGGGGGTTCCGGTGCCGGAACCCCTTTTTTTGTTTTGAAATTTGCACGGAAGAATGTATTATCTCTCAGTGTTAACAAACTCTAATAACCCTTATAAGGCGTACTCTATCATGAAGATACCCTTGGGACAGATCCTGGTGCAGTCCGGCATCATCACGGTGAAGACACTGGAACGTGCCCTGGCCCGGCAAGAGGGATCCGGCAAACGGCTGGGGGCGATTCTCGAGGAGATGGGTGTGATCACCCCGGAAGAGCTGCTCGAAGCCCTGGCACAGCAGTCGGGGATGGAGATGGTGAAGAGGATCACCGCGCAAAACGTACCCGGCGAGCTCCTCGAACTGGTACCCGGCGAAATCGCCATCAACAAGCTGGTCTTCCCGCTGAACCGGCAGGAGGGGGTGCTGGCCATCGCCGTGAGCGACCCCATCGACGAAGAAACCCTTGGCCTTTTGGAAAGGCATAGTTGCAACAAGATCGTGCAGGTGCTGGCCGCCCGTGAAGAAATCCTGGGCGCGGTCAAGCAGCATTACCTCCGGAACGAGGCAGCTGACAACGTCTCCTTGAAGATCCTCCTGATCGACGACAGCACAGGCATGAGCTGCGACGTCGAGGGTGCCCTGAAAAACGAGGGGTATCAGGTATATACGGCACGCGACGGGGTTGAGGGGCTGAAGATCGCCTTTTCGCAGAGACCGGACCTGATCCTTTGCGACGCAGGAGCCCCCAAGATGGACGGCTACGCCTTGATGCGCGCCATCAAGGCCAACCCGGCCAGCGCCGGGACTCCCATGATCCTTTTGACCTCGAAAGCCTCGCCGGAGGAGGAGCACCGTGCGCTGAAGGCGGGCTTCCACGACTTCATAGCCAAACCGATGATGACCATCCGCGTGGTTTCCCGCGTCAAACGTGCCTTCCAGATTTTGGACAAGGGGAAAGAGCAGCAGGCAGCGGCTTCGCTGTGACCTCTGGCGACGACTCGGGCTGATCCGGCCCCGCAGCCGGTGCGCCGGGCTCCCTGCCGCTGCCCTCTCCACCTTTTCCGGCCGCCCCCCCAGTTACTATAGGACACATATCACCCCGTCCCAGGCGCCCCGCCGTCCCTCCTCCAGCACTCCCATTAGATCCTCTTCACATGAAAATCCAAAGGTCGAAGTAAACGACTGGGACGGTGCGATCCCTCCTCCCTTTATTTACAGAAGTTTTCTCGAACTTTGTTGCAATCGAAAAAGATTAGACTAGACTAACATTTGTAAAAAATACAAGGTCAGAAAAAATTAATGAGGGAAAAGGAGGGGCGATGTACAAGGAAAAAAGAAACTTCGCCAGATTGGCCTTACACGCAAAAGCCAACATCCATCAAGATGATCTGACCATCGAGGGGGAAGTGGAGAACCTCAGCATGAAGGGGGTTTTCGTTACCGTGGCAAAGAAGCTGGAGCTGAACGATTACGTCGCGGTCACCATCTATCACACCCTCACCCCGCAGGTATTGTGCGACCTGAGGGCCAAAGTGGTCAGGGTTACCGATAAAGGGATGGGGCTGCAGTTTGAGAAGACCCTCCTGGATTGACCTGGATCCGAGCCAGTCACCTGAACGGGGAGTGGCACGGATCCGCCGGGCGCGACCTCAGCAGATGCGGGGCAGCTGCTCTCCGGCGAGCATCTCCACTCCCCTCACCCCACCCACCGCAGTCTCCATCACCACCCGGCCGGCCGATGCTTCGGTCACCTCGCCTATGACAGCGGCATCCTTGCCCAGCGGGTGGCGCCGCATGATGGCCAGCGCCTCCTCGGCCCGCTCCGGCGCGACCAGGGCCAGCAGTTTCCCCTCGTTCGCGACGTAAAGCGGATCCAGCCCGAGTATCGAACAGACCCCCCTCACCCCCGGATTGATCGGCAGGCTTTCCTCGCTGAGCTTCACGGTCACCCCGGATTGCAGCGCTATCTCCTTGAGCGTCGTCGCCACCCCTCCCCTTGTCGGGTCTCGCAGCACGTGGAGCGCCTCCCCCAGCGGGAGGAGTTCGGCGACCAGGCCGTTCAGCGGTGCGGAATCGCTCTTGATGCCGCTGTCGATCTCCAGCCCCTCGCGGGCGGAGAGGACCGCGATGCCGTGGTCTCCGATGCAGCCGTTGACGATGACCTTGTCACCCACGCACGCTGCGGCGCCGTTGATGGCCAGGTTGTGCTCCAGGGCCCCGATGCCGGAGGTGTTGATGAAGATGCGGTCCCCCTTTCCCCTGGGGACCACCTTGGTGTCGCCGGTCACGATGGCGACCCCAGCAGCGTCGGCGGCCTCCCTCATCGAGGTGACGATGCGGGCCAGTTCGCTCTTAAGGAACCCCTCCTCCAGGATGAAGCCGACGCTCAGGCAAAGCGGGCGCGCCCCCATCATGGCGAGGTCGTTCACCGTACCGTTCACCGCGAGATCGCCGATGTTTCCGCCCGGAAAGAAGATGGGGTCGACCACGTACGAGTCGGTGGTGAAGGCGAGTTTGACGCCGCCGATATTGAGCAGGGCCGCGTCGTTTTGTCCCGCAGCCGGGACCCCGGAAAGGTTAGGGATGATCAGCTCGTCCAGAAGCTGGTGGGAAAGCTTCCCGCCGCTGCCGTGTCCCAAGAGGATGAGGTCGTCGTTCAATGCGTGCTCCTTATAATTGTCGGACCAGTCTGACTGGTCTGACTGGTCTCACCTGTCCGACTGGCTTCGTCGGTGTCTTTAGCGTCCGTACTTGAAGGCGGCGGCGCAGGTCCCCTCGGATGAGACCATGCAGGCGCCTACCGGCGACTCGGGGGTGCACTTGCCGCCGAAGAGCGGGCAGTCCCCGGGCGCCACCTTACCCTTGAGGATCTCCCCGCAAAGGCAACCCTGGTGCTCCTTCAACTCCTCCACCTGCACCGGGATGGCAAGCTCGGCGTCGAACTCACTGTAGGCGTCGGCGATCCTGAGACCGCTTCCGGGGAGGACGCCGATGCCGCGCCACGGCGCGTCGAAGGGGGTGAACACCTCCGCCAGCACGCCCTGCGCCTTGGCGTTTCCCTCCCGGCTGACCACTCGGGAATACTGGATCTCCACCCGGCTCTCCCCTTGCAGCGCCTGGCGCGCCAGCATCTCCACCCCCTGCATCACGTCGGTCGGCTCGAACCCCGTGACCACGCAGGGGACTTGGTACTCGGTGCAGAGGAAGCGGTAGGCGTCAGCCCCGATGATGGCGCTGACGTGGGCCGGACAGATGTAGCCGTCCACCGAGAGATCGGGGTCGGCCGACAGGATCGCCATCGGCTGCGGCATGGTCTTGTGCGAGGCGAGCACGAAGTAGTTGGAGAGCCCTTGCGCCTTGGCGGCGAGGATGCTCCCCGCAACGGTGGGCGCTGTGGTCTCGAACCCCACCCCCAGAAAGACCACACGTTTCGCCGGGTTGGCAGCGGCAATCCGCACCGCGTCCAGCGGCGAATAGACGACACGGATATCAGCACCCTTGGCGCGCTCCACCATCAGCGAGGAAGTGGACCCTGGGACCCGTAGCATGTCGCCGAAGGTGGTGATGATGACGTCAGGTAGCCGGCTCAGGGCGATGGCCCGGTCCAGGTAGCCGTTGGGGGTGACGCAGACGGGGCAGCCGGGCCCGGAGATGAGCTTCACCTCCGGCGGCAGCAGGCTCCTCAAGCCGTACTGGTAGATCGCCATGGTATGCGTGCCGCAGACCTCCATGAACACCAGAGGCTTCTCCCGCCCGCGGACAAGCTCGGCGATGCGCCGCGCGAGCCCCTGCACCAGCTCCTTGTCGCGAAAACTGTCCAGGTAGTTCATCATCCCATGAGCTCCGGCGCGAAAGCCTCCCGCATCAGCTCCAAGGTGGCTTTCGCGTCCTCCTCGTCCAGCTTCGAGATGGCGAAGCCGGCATGGACGATGACGAAATCACCCACCTTGACCTCCTGGTCCAGCAGCATGAGGCTCGCCTCGCGCTTTACCCCGTCGACCTCGGTGAGCGCCTGGTCGCCTTCGATACTGATCACCTGCATGGGTACACCGACACACATAAAAGCTCCTTCGCTTCGCTCAGTCGCAGATTAAGATTGAGATTAAGATTAAGACTTCTCCCCTCTCCTTTTGGGAGAGGGTGGCCGGAGGCCGGGTGAGGGCGACGCCACGGGAACCGGCCTTCCTAGCCCCGCGCCTGCATCGCCCCTGCTATCGCCGCCTGCCCGAGAGCGAGCCCCCCGTCGTTCGGGGGGACCAGACGGTGACAGTAGACCTGGAAGCCTTCGTCTGCCAGCAGGTCCGCCACCTCTTCGGTCAGGAGCCGGTTCTGGAATACCCCGCCGGAGAGCACCACCCTCACGTAGCCGGTCTCCTGCTTAAGCCTCCGGCAGACCTCAAGGACGCCGCGGGCAACGGTGCGGTGAAAAGCGCGCGCGATGTCGGCGCGGCTCCTCCCACCGGCAAGGTCGGCGCAGATGGCGGCAACGGCGGGTGCGAAATCAAGTACCTGCCCCCACTCTTCCAAAACCCGGTACGGGTAAGGCTCCACCTCCCCCCCCTGTTCGGCCAGGGCCTCAAGCTCTATGGCCGCCTGACCCTCGTAGCTGATGCGGCGGCGCACACCGATGAGGGCGGAGACCGCATCGAAGAGCCGGCCGCAGCTCGAGGTGAGCGGGGAGTTGATCCCCTTCTCCAGCATCTTCAGGAAAAGCGGCCGGTCGGCCAGCGCCACCTCGGAGACAACCGGCAGCGGCTGATCGAAAAGACGGTCGCCGTGCAGGGAGTAAAGCGCCGAGAGCGCCATGCGGTACGGCTCCTTTACGGCGGCGTCCCCCCCCGGCATCCTCATCTGGGCGAAGTGCCCACGCCTTTGGAAGGCGCGATACCCCCCCACGAGGAACTCACCTCCCCAGATGGTGCCGTCGGCCCCGTAGCCGGTCCCGTCCAGGATGACACCGATGACGTCCCCCTCCAGCCCGTTCTCCGCCATACAGGAGGCCATGTGGGCGTGGTGGTGCTGCACCGCCACGGCCGGAAGCCCGAGAGCAGCGGCGTAGCCGGTGGAGAGGTAGTCCGGGTGCAGGTCATGGGCCACCAGCGCAGGAGTAATCTCCAGCAGGCGCTGCAAATCCGACGCGCTCTGCTCCAGCGATGCCAAGGTCGCCGCGTTCTTGAGATCGCCGATATGCTGGCTCATGAACGCGCGGTCCCCGCGGGTGAGGCAAAGCGTCGCTTTCAGTTCGCCCCCAACTGCCAGAACGCTTGGCTGCTCGGTCGGCAGTTGCACGGCGCGCGGCACGTAGCCGCGCGAGCGGCGCAGGAAAAGCGGCTCGCCCCGGTAGAGGCGGAGCACGGAGTCGTCGGTGCGGGTATGGATCTCCCGGTGGTGGGTGAGGAAAAGGTCCGCAATGCCGGAAAGCATCTCAAGGGCCTCTGCGTCCCGGTAGGCGATCGGCTCGTCTGAGAGGTTGCAGCTGGTCATCACCAAGGGGGCGTCGAAGCCTCTGGCCAGCAGGTGCTGCAGCGGGTTTCCAGGCAGCATGAACCCGAACCAGCCGTTGCCCGGTGCGACGAGTTCGTTGATGGACGTGCCGGCAAGCTTCCTCATCAGCACGATGGGGCGCTCCACCCCGAGCAGCAGCCGTCCTTCCAGTTCTGAGCAGTGGGCGTGGCGGCTCACCGCGCCTAGGTCGGCGGCCAGCATTGCAAAGGGCTTTTCATCGCGCCTTTTGCGCTGCCTGAGCCTCTCCAGCGCCGCCTGGTTGGTCGCGTCCACCGCGAGGTGGTATCCGCCTACCCCTTTCACCGCGACGATCTTCCCTTGGGAAAGCGCCTCCAGCGTCCGTTTAAGCGCATCTCCACTGACCTTGGCGCCGCTTGGCTCCATGAGGGTCAGGCACGGGCCGCAGACCGGGCAGGCGTTGGGCTGCGCGTGGAAGCGCCGGTTGCCGGGATCGTGGTATTCGGCGAGACAGTCGTCGCACATGGCGAAGCCTGCCATGGTGGTGGCGGGGCGGTCGTAGGGGATGCCTGTGATGATGGAGTAGCGCGGGCCGCAGTTGGTGCAGTTGATGAACGGGTAGCCGTAGCGGCGGTTATCGGGGTCGAAGAGTTCGGCGAGGCAGTCGTCGCAGACGTCGCAATCAGGGGAGACCTCGCCCCCGGCGGCGCTCCTGGCGCTCTCCAGGATGGCGAACCCTTTTCCCCCTGTGGCTGGGACCGGCTGCGCGCGCAGCTGGCAGATCACCGCCAAAGGGGGCGCCTCGTCGCGCACGGCGCGGCGGAACTCGTCGAGTTGCAGGGCTTCCCCCTCGACCTCTATCTCTACCCCCTGCCCTGTGTTGCGCACCCACCCGGAGAGGCCGAGGCGAAGGGCGAGCCGGTAGACGAAGGGGCGGAAACCCACCCCCTGCACTATGCCGCCGATCTCGATGGCGGCACGCACCGTTTCGCTCTGCACGGCGCCGTCACGCTCCAGGGGAGCCCCCGGCTGCCTGCTCCATCTGTTCTTTCAGCCAACCGTACCAGGCGTCCATCCCGGCCCCGGTCTTGCTGGAGACCTCGAAGATCCTGATCTGGGGCGACACCCGCCGCGCCATCTCCTTGCACGCCTCGACGTCGAAATCGAGATAAGGAAGGAGATCGACCTTGTTGAGGAGCATCACGTCCGCCGCATGGAACATCTGAGGGTACTTGAGCGGCTTGTCCTCACCTTCGGTCACGCTCAACACCACCACCTTGTGGTGCTCGCCCAGATCGAAGGAAGCGGGGCAGACCAGGTTGCCGACGTTCTCGATCAGCAAGAGGTCCAGGCGGTCCAGGTCGAAGTGCTCCACGGCGTGCAGTACCATGTGCGCGTCGAGGTGGCAGCCAGCCCCCGTATTCACCTGCTTTACCGGGACCCCGGTAGCGGCGATCCTCACCGCGTCGTTGTCCGTCTGCTGGTCCCCTTCGATCACCGCGGGGCGGCAGGAGCCGGCGAGATCCTTCAGGGTCCGCTCCAGGATGGTTGTCTTGCCGGACCCGGGAGAGCTGACCAGATTCAGCACGAAGAGCCCCTTGTCGCGGAAGAGCGCCCGGTTCCCCTGCGCCATGCGGTTGTTCTTGGCGAGGACATCGGTCTCTATCACCACTTTCCTGGCGGGCTGCGCCTGGTCATGGTGGTGATGATGGTGCTTGTGCCCGTGATCACGGCTGTGGCCGTGGTCATGGTCGTGCCCATGGTGGTGGTCATGGCCGTGGTGGTGCTCGTGGTCGTGCTCATGATCATGGTCATGGGCGTGTTTGCCGTCAGCCGGGCCGCACCCGCAGTCTACACACATATTAGTCGAACCTCCATACCTGGCTCATGAGCTTTGATTCTACAGAGCAGCAAGTATACCTGAAAAGCTCGGCATGGGGAGCATAAAGCGCCGCTTCCCACTCCGCTGGGACAAGCGCCGGTCGCGCCCCCCTTACCTCTTTTCTTCTATCTTCACGCTATCGTCACTGTTCAGGGCTTTCTTGAATCCCCTGATGCTGCTCCCGAGCGCCTGGCCGAACTGCGGCAGTTTCGACGGTCCTGCGACGACCAGCAGTATCGCCGCCACGATGCAAAGTTCCGGTAACCCGAATCCGAACATATCCTTCTCCTTGGGCGCTATTTGCGCTCGATCTGTATTCCTACTTTGTCCAGCTCCTCGATCACCAGCTGAGCTACCTTCTCCAGCCCAGCCTGGAGCGGCGGGGTGAGCTGGTCGCCGGGCTCCAGCGAGCCGGCGACGATGCCAAAGAAGGTGAGATCCGGCTTCGGCGCGTCGCGCATCTCGGAGATCAGCAGCATCTCCTGGAGGCCGATCTGGTGCGGGGACATCTTCACCGGGATGTTCTTCAGCATGATGTCTTCGCGTTCGTAGCGGAAGATGTCGCCCGGCTCACCCTCCGCCTGGACCACGTCCACCAGGATGACCCTGTCGGCCTCCTCGAACTTGAAGTGCACCATGATCCCCAGGGTGCCGCCGTCGTAGAGTTCGACGTTCTCCGGTATCCGGTACGTCTCTTCCATATGCCTGACGAAATGGACGCCGAACCCCTCATCGGAAAGGATGAGGTTCCCGGCGCCGTAGATAAGAACCTGCATGTTTTCTCCTAAAGGCGGGGCTAGGGGCTGGGGATCAGGGGCTAGCAAAAGCGGGATAGTCTTCTCTCTCCCGCCGTTCTGCCAGCCCCCAGCTCCCCAGTCCCTAGCCCCTGTTTTTTACAGCACCTTCACCTTGGTGATTTCCTTCCCTTCGGGATCCACCGTGTGCACGGCGCAGGCGATGCAGGGGTCGAAGGAGTGGATGGTCCTCAGGACCTCAAGCGGCTTGCTGCTGTCCGCGATGGGGTTGCCGACGAGCGACGCCTCGTAGGGGCCGAGTTCCCCCTTGTCGTTTCTGGGAGCGGCGTTCCAGGTGGAGGGAACGACCGCCTGGTAGTTCTCGATCTTCTTGTCCTTGATGACGATCCAGTGGCTCAGGGTGCCGCGCGGCGCCTCGTGGAAGCCCACCCCGCGGTACTCCCCTTTGGGGATCTCGGTGTGGTTCGCGTAGCTCTGGTCGCCGGTGGCGATGTTGGCGATCAGCTTGTCCAGGTTCTCCAGCGCGATGTCGGCCATGATGTGGGCGCGCGCGCCGCGGCAGTAAAGGCGCCCCATGGTGGAATGGATGTCCTTCATTGAGAGGCCCAGGGTGGAGACTGCGCCGTCGACGAGTTTCTTCACCTTCGGGTTACCCGCGGCGTAGGCGGCCATGATCTGGGCCGGGGGGCCTACCTGCACCGGCTTTCCGTCGAGGGTCGGCGCCTTGCACCAGGAGTACTTGCCGTTTTCCTTGAAGTCGGTGTAGTCGGGCTTCGTCTCCCCTTCCCAGGGGTGCAGCGTGCCGTTACCCTCGTACCAGGCGTGGGTGACGTTCTCCTTGATGTTCTTGATCAGGTACTCGTCGCGGTGGTCCTTGACCGGCCTTATCCCGGCGATGTTCCCCGCCATGACGACCCCGCCGGGGAGCGAGAACTTGCTGTTCTTCGAGTCTTCCGGGAACTCGGGGACCGCCATGTAGTTGGTGACCCCTGCCCCGTACTTGAACCAATCCTTGTAGGCGCCGGCAATGGCGAGAAGGTCCGGGTAGTACACCTTCTGCACGAAGTCGCGGGTCTCTTCCATCAGGGTACGGAGGTAGATGAGGCGCTCCATGTTCAGGGTGGCGATGTTCTCGGTGTTGATCGCGGTGGCTACGCCCCCCACCACCAGGTTCTGGATGTGCGGGTTCTTCCCACCCAGGATGGCGGTTGCCTGAGACGCCTTTCTCTGGTAGTCGAGCGCCTTCAGGTAGTGCGCCACCGCCATCAGGTTCACCTCGGGGGAGAGCTTCATGGCCGGATGCCCCCAGTAGCCGGAGGCGAAGATGCCGAGTTTGCCGCCGGCGACGAAGGCCTTCAGCTTGTCCTGGACCGCCTTGAACTCCTTCTCGGAGTTCCCCGGCCAGTCGGAGATGCTCTGTGCGATCTGCGCGGTCTTCTTGGGGTCGGCCTTGAGCGCCGAGACGATGTCGACCCAGTCGAGAGCCGAGAGGTGGTAGAAGTGGACGATGTGGTCCTGCACCGAGTGCTGGGCGATCATGATGTTGCGGATGTACTGGGCGTTTACCGGCACCTCGACGTTCAGGGCGTGCTCTACGGCGCGGATCGAGGAGATGGCGTGCACCGTGGTGCAGACGCCGCAAAAGCGCTGCACGAAGCTCCAGGCATCCTCCGGGGCGCGCCCCTTGAGGATGACCTCTATGCCGCGCCACATCTGGGCCGAAGACCAGGCGTTGGTGACCTTGCCGCCGTTGGCTTCGACGTCTATCCTGAGGTGCCCTTCGATGCGGGTGATGGGATCAAGCGTGATTCTAGACATTTATTTCCTCCAAAAGCTGAATTGAATTAATAGGGTTCAGTGCGCTTCGACCGGCGCGTGCTGGACCTCGATAGAGGCTTTCTTCCCCTTTTGGGCCGCCGCCTTTTTCGCCGGGGCGTGCCCGCCGCCGTGGGCAGAGGTGTTGGGAAGCACCGGGAAGAGTGCCACGAACACCTTGTACCCCAGCACCTCCAGCGCCACGATGCCGACCGTGATCATGACCTCGGCGAAGGAGGGGAAGTACCTCCACCCCTGCCCCGGGTTGAAGCCGATCAGGTAGACGTTGAAGCGGTAGAGCGCTCCCCCAAGGACGATCAGCGAGGCGCTGGTGAAGAGCCAGCGCGGCGACTTCCTCAGTTTCTTGAAGAAAAGGAGCAGCGAGCCGCTCGCCACCAGCAGGAACTCGGTCATGAACCAGCCGGAGTAGAAGTCCCCCTTGAGGGCGGCGCCGATCTGGCCGCGGTAGGCCAGGTCCCCGATCACGACGCTGAGCCAGATCACGGTGACGAAAGGGATCAAGGCGGCCAAGCCCGAAAGCTCCTCGGTCTCGAAGGGCCTTCTGAAGGAGTAGCTGGAGATGATGGACTCCAGGATCGCTATGGCGTAACCGATGAAGACGCAGTTCAACAGGAACAGAAGCGGCAGGAAGCCCGTGTGCCAGAGCGGGTGCAGCTTGGTCGAGGCGATGAGGAGCAGGCTTCCCAAGGACGACTGGTGCATGGTCGGGAGCGTGATGCCGAGCACGATGAAGAAGATGAGGACTTTGTTCAGGCGCGGCTTGAGCCAGATGGCCCCCAGGCGCACCATCTCCAGCTTGTCCTGCATGCTCTTCTGGTCCGGGGCGATTTTCGGGTGCAGCCAGTTTCTGACCGCGTTCATCCGCTCCCACTTGCTCTGCTCGATGGAGGTCAGGATGGCCGGGAGGAATTCCAGGATCAGGACCGTGGAATAAGCCATGACGCAGAGCGCCACCTCGAACATGGCGGAGTTCGCCTGCCACTTGCTCGGGATGAAGAAGTTGTAGGCGTTCCAGGGGCGCCCGAGGTCCACCATGACCGAGAAGCCGGCCAGGCCGTAGCCGAACATGGAGGTGAGGATCGCCGAACGGATCATTGGGTGGTACTGCATCCGGTTCCGGATGTAGACCAGGATCGCGACCGCGTAGCCGCCGCAGGCGATGGCGGTGCCGGTGGCGACGTCGTAGGTGATCCAGATCCCCCAGGGGTAGCCGTCGCTCATGTTGGAGACCGCGCCGATCCCCTTCACGTAGCGCACCCCGACGAAGTAGAAGCCAAGCAGCACAACAGACAGGAGGATGAAGAAGGACTTGGTAAAGATCTTGCCTTCAAGTTTCTGGTATTCTTCAGGGTTTCCCATTACTTCTCCTCCTTATTATGATCGTGGCCGTCGTGCCCCTGGTGCTTCTTCATGTTCTTCACCGCGATGAAGCAAAGGGTGCTGTAGAGCGCGACCGGGGCGATGAACCCCTTATAGATAGTGTGCTGGATCTTCTCGGAGAACTCGGCCGGCGCCTCGGGCTTGATGTCGGGAAGCCCCAGCTTGTTGAACGGCATGCTGGCCAGGTAGAGGTGGTTCGTCCCCCCTCCCTCGTGCTCGCCGTAGACGTGCGGCAGGTACCGGTCCGGGGTATCCTTGAGCCTTTGGTGCGCCTCGGCAAGGAGATCCTTTCTCTTGCCGAACTTGATGGCCCCGACCGGGCAGACCTCGGCGCAGGCGGAGATCCCCTTCTCGCGCAGGTTGGTCGCCTTGCAGAGGTCGCATTTGACGATCTGCGGCAGCGCCTTCTCCCACTGGAACTTCGGGATGTTATAGGGGCAGGCAATCTGGCAGTAACGGCAGCCGATGCAGGTGTTCTTGTTGTAGTCGACGATGCCGGAGACCTTCTCCTTGGTCATGGCGGAAACCGGGCAGACCGAGACGCAGGAAGGCTTCTGGCAGTGCATGCAGGAGTACTTGACGTAGCTCCAGCGCTGCTCGCTCTCCTTGAAGAGCTTGATCAGGGTCCGGGTGGAACCGGAGAGATCGCTCGGGGCGTCCCAGAGCCCGTCGCTGTCGAACTTGGCCTTTTCGTAGGAGAGGGAGCCGTAGTCGCTGTTCACCCTCTTGCAGGAGGCCATGCACGCCTTGCAACCGACGCACTTGGTGGCGTCGTAGAGCATCCCCAGTTCCTCGTTGTTGATCTGGGTCCCCTCGTTGGCGAGCGCGCTCCCGGCGCCGCAGGCCAAGAGCCCCGCCCCGGTCGCTCCCGCCAGCTTCAGGAAGTCGCGTCTACTCGGATTTTTCATCGCCACCCTCCTGCGTGTTGCCCGGAAGCTTCTTGGCGAGCATGGCGCCCGCGCCAAGGGCCGCGCCTGCGGCAAGCCCCACGAAGCCGGTGGTGAGCGGATCCGGTCCCTTCCCCTTCTCCTTCAGGTCGACCGGCGCGTAGCTGTCGAACGGGGTGGGCTCGTGGATCTGCACCTTCTCGGCGATGGCGGTCTTGAACAGGATGTCAGGCTCAGTGCAGCCGATGCAGGGGTGCCCGATGGATACCGGCCACGCCCCGACGTCGTTGAAGCGCTGGACGGAGCAGTTGGCGCTGGTCGCGGGCCCCTTGCACCCCAGCTTGTACAGGCAGTACCCCTGGGCATGGGTTGGGTCGCCGTAGGCCTTGGCGAAGCGGCCGGCGTCGAAGTGCGGGCGCCTTTCGCAATGCTCGTGGATCTTCCGGCCGTAGGCGAACTTCGGGCGCCCCAGGTTGTCCAGCTCGGGGAGCTTCTTGAAGGTCAGGTAGTAGAGCACGGTGGAAAGGAAGTTGTAGGGGTTGGGGGGGCAGCCCGGGATGTTGATCACCGGCTTGTCCTTGACGATGTCCCTGACGCCTACCGCACCGGTGGGGTTCGGGGCCACGGACTGGATGCCGCCGTAGGAGGCGCAGGTCCCGATGCTGATGATGGCGGCAGCCCCCTTGGCCGCCTCCTGCAGCGATTCCATGGCGGTCTTGCCGGAAACCTTGCAGAAGATCCCGTTCTGCTTGGTGGGGATGGCCCCCTCGACCACCAGGATGTACTTACCCTGGTTCTCCTTCATCGAGTCGTGCAGCGACTTCTCGGCCTGGTGCCCGGCGCCTACCATCAGCGTCTCGTGGTAGTCCAGCGAGATCATGTCCAGTATCAGCGTGGAAATGGTCGGATGGCTCGAGCGCAGAAGCGATTCGGAACAGCCGGTGCACTCCTGGAAATGGAGCCAGATCACCGCCGGGTTGCCGTTTTTCTCGATCGCCTCGACAACCTGCGTATGCATGGCGAAGGGAAGCCCCATCATGGCCGTCGCGGTGACGCAGGCCTTCATGAAACTCCTCCGGGTTACCCCCTCGCAGAACATCTCTTCTTTCATAACACCCCTCCCTCGGAATAAATCACAAAAACCGCACGTATACGGCAACACCCGTGCCAATCCCGTAAACAAAATCCGAGCGCGAAAGATGCTGAATTTACAGGAACAAAAAAAGCGGCCACCGTGGGGTCATCCCGACGGTGCCGCTTTTGTCCCAATTTGCCTGGGTACTTCTGTCCCGCGATTGTATCATTTTGTCCCACGACCAGGGGTACCGGTACTCATTCCAGCTCCAGTTCCTTGACCCGCAACTCCTCTCCGGAGACGATGCTGAGGCCAAAGGCGCCGCATCCGGGGCAGGCGGCGAACAGGGTGGAGATGGGGAACTCGCCGTGGCAGGCGGGGCAGTTGCCGACCCCTGGCACGAGTTCCAGTTGCAGGCGCGCTCCCTCCAGCAGGGTCCCCTTGGTGCACGCCTCGAAGCAGAACTCGACGCTCTCGGGCACCACCCCCGAAAGCTCTCCGATAAGCAGCACCACCTCGGTAACCTTGCGCCCCGCGGCGTGCCCCTCGCAAATCTCCACCACGCTCTGTGTTATCGACATCTCGTGCATCGCCCGCCTCCTTGCTGGTCAAGGCGCGGATGATAGCAGATAACCCGCCGCCGCAAAAGCACTCATTTTCCTAGGTAATGCAGGACTGCAGGGTGAAGTAGAAGGTCGCCCCCTTGTCCACCTCGCCTTCGGCCCAGATCCTGCCGCCGTGGCGGTTGATGATGCGCTGCACCGTGGTGAGGCCGATGCCGTTGCCGGGGAACTCGCTGCTTGGGTGCAGGCGCTGGAAGGCGTGGAACATCTTGTCGGCGTTTGCCATGTCGAAGCCGATCCCGTTGTCTTTCACGAAGCAGGTCCTGTCCGCGGCGACCTCGCGGGCGCCGAACTCGATGCAGGCAACCTCCCGCATCTGGGTGAACTTCCAGGCGTTTCGGAGCAGGTTCTTCATCGCGATCTCCAAAAGGCTCGAGTCGCCGAAGGTGCGGATGCGCGGCTGGATGATGAACTCGGCCTTCCGGTCCGGGGTGCTCTGCTGCAGGTCGCTCGCCGTCTCGCTCACGATCTCGGAGAGGTCGACCACCTCCCGCTTCAGGTTCAGGTAGGAGAGCTGGGAGAGCTGCAAGAGCGCCTCGATCAGCTCGTTCATGTGCTGCGAGGACTTGAAGATCCGCTCCAGGTAATCCATCCCCTCAATGTCCAGCCTGCCGGCATACTGCTCCTGCAGGGCGCGGGTGAAGCCGCAGATCCTTCTGAGCGGCGCGCAGAGGTCGTGGGCCACCGAGTAGTTGAACGCCTCCAGGTCGCGGTTGATCGATTCCAGCCGCTCGGTCTGTTCGGTCAAAAGGCGCTCGACCTGCTGGGTCAGCACGCTGATCTCCTCGTTGTTGGGCCTTTCCAGCAGCATGTTCCTGATGGTTTCCAACGAGCTGTGTACCGCGGATTTCAGGTCCACCGCGTAGGAGGCGTTCAGCATGCTCGATGCTGCTTCCTTGTCTATGCTCAAATACCTGCCCTCCCCGTTCGTCTTCCGTTCCCTGAACATACCGGTCATCGGGCACCCCCTTTTATGACCTTCGTTCCCCGTCGTGTTCCTTTGTCCGTGGCAGGCTTACCTCACCTGCCTCCGCGATTTTTGTGCCTGCAGTGACTACAGCAGTAACCATGCCCGCCCCCGCTCCTTGGATCTTTGGCTACGATTCCGGGCACTTGTTCCAGAACAGGGAGCTTGGATGGAGCAGCGGGAGCCGCAACAAATCTTTCTTTTTCCGGCGCGGGAGCGCGGACGGCTGCCTAGGGCGGGTTTAGGTCGGACAACATATGTGGCAGGTGCAACGCTTGTTGCGGTTCAGGGCATACCTGCCTTTCTCCTGAGCCTGTTGTTGAGAGCCTGTCGTGAAATTCCTAGCAGCGAGGCGGCTTCGCCCTGGTTTCCGTTGGACATGCGCAACGCCTCGCTGATCAGAAGCGTCTGCGCCTCCTTCATGCTGGGAAAGCCGTGAAAGGTGACAGTGACGCTTTCTTCTTCGGCGGTGAGGCGCGCGTCCCCGGAAGACGCGTCGATCCTCTTTCTGAAGCTGGAGAGCGGCAAGGAGCCTTTTTCGTGCAGCGCTACGGCATCGTAGACCATTGCCTGCAGTTCGCGCACGTTGCCCGGGAAGTGATAGCGCTCCAGCATGCGCGGCAGCTCAGGCGGGTACGATGGTTTCGCCTTGCCCATCCGTCGCGCGGCCTGGGCCACGAAGTGGTCCAAAAGAAGCGGTATGTCGCCGCTGCGCTCCCGAAGCGGAGGGACATGGATCTGGTGGCAGCAAAGCCGGTAGTAAAGATCCTCCCGCAACCTCCCCTGCTCCAGGAGCCTTTTGAGTTCGCGGTTGGTGGCGACGACGATCCCCGCGTCGCTGAAGGCGGGTGTGTCGCAGCCAAGCGGCAGGTACTCGTGTTCCTGGATCAGCCTGAGCAGCTTGATCTGGGAAAGCTCCGGCAATTCCCCGATCTCGTCCAGAAACAGCGTCCCTCCCGCCGCCCTTCTGATCAGGCCGTCCCGGTTTTGCTGCGCCCCGGTGAATGCACCCTTGCGGTGCCCGAAGAGGGTGTCGGAGAAGACGGCATCGTCAAGACCCGCGACGTTGACCGTGACGAATTCACCCCGGCTCCCGCCAAACCGATGCACCGCCTCCGCGAAGAGCTCCTTCCCCACGCCAGTTTCCCCCGTCACCAGCACCGGCTGCCCGGAACGCGACACGGCTTTGGTGCGCCGTAAAAGGGCCAGCATCTGACGGTTCTCGGTGATGATCTCGGGGAAAGCGGTTTCCCTTTCCCAGTGGTGGGCCGGCCCGCGTGCGAGCCCCAGGGCGCGGTCTATCGCCGCGAGGAAGACCAGATTGTCGATGGGCTTGACCAGGTAGTCGCAGGCGCCTGCGCGCATGCAGGAGACGGCCTGTCCCACCTCGGCGGCCGCGGTGCTGACCATTACCGGCAGCTGCGGAAATTCCTCCACCACACGCTCCAAAAGCTCCTTGCCGTTTACGGTGGGAAGCGACAGGTCCAGGACCACGGCCGCAGCCTCGTTGCGCCTGAGAAACGGCAGCAACTGGGCCCCGTCGTCAAATGCCATGACCGGCCCGATACCGTGCCCTTTGAGGAGCATGGCGTACACCATGAGCATCCCTTCGTCGTCATCGACCAAGACGACGGGAAGCGGCGTTGCGCGACCACTTTTCATGACAGTGCCTCTTCCGCTACACCTGGAAGTACAGGGTGCCTCCCCTGCCCGTTTGGTCGGCGCACCAGATCCGGCCGCGGTGCAGGTTGATGATCCTTTGCACGGTGGCAAGGGCGATGCCGCTGGAGATCCGCTCCTGCCCTTCACCCTTGCCAGCTAATCCCTTGCCCTGCTGCTCGCCCTGCCTCGGTCCGTTGTCGGAGACGTAGAAGCTCCGCTCCCCCTTCACCTGTGCCGTGCCGAACTTGATCACCGGATGTTTGACCCCGGCGGTGCAGTTGAAGGCGTTCTCCAAAAGCTGTTCCATGGCGAGCCTCAGCATCTCGCGGTCGCCGGTCACGGTCACCCCCCCCTCGATCCTGAAGGTAACCGGCCGGGTCACCGTGTCGGAGAGCTTCTCGGCTATCTCCGACGCCATGGCGCTCAGGTTCACCTCTTCGGGCTGCAGGCCGGCGGCGGTCAGTGCGGTCAGACGCTGCATCGCGTCGATGGGGCCGGCCAGTTCCAGCGCGGCGACCGATACCTTCTCCAGCAGCCTTCGGCAGGGGGTGGAGAGTTCGCCGCCGTAGAGTTCTTGCATCTCGCGGCAGTCCTCGCCGAGCCCGGCCAACCGGGCGCTGAGGTCGTGGGAAACCGCCTCTCCGAAGGCCTCCAGTTCGGCGCTTCTCGCCTCCAATTCGTCCCGCAGCCCCTTCAGGGCGTTCTCCGCGTGGTGCCTCGCGGTCATGTCGAGTCCCACGATCCAGTTGCTCCACCCCCTGATCGGGACGTAGCGTGAGATGTTGGACCAGGCGACCGTCCTCACCGACCCGTCTCTGCAGCGCAGGTTCCACTCCCTGCCCCGGTAATCCCCCCCCTCGCGCGGGTGCGCCGAGACCACCTCTTTGCGCAGCTCTCCTTCCACGTGAAGCAGCTCCAGCATCGGCTTGCCGATCACCTCTTCCACCCTGAACCCCGTGGCCCTTTCGAACTCGTGATTGCAGGCGGCCAGCCGGTCGCCGCTATCGAACGCCATCAGCAGGGCCGGGATATGCTGCAGGATGGTCTGCAGTTTCCTCTTGTGTTCCAGAAGAGCCTCGTCCTTTTCCTGCATCTCCTTTTCGCTCGCCCGCAGCGTGTCCTCCTCCTGCCAGTTTTCATAGATCTTGCGCGCGAGCGCGCCGTAGGCCTGTTCCAGCTCCTGCTTGAGCCGGTCGCTCTCGGCCGTAAGCGCCGTCATTTTCTGGGCGGTGGTCAAAAAGACGTCGAGCTCGCAGCGTGCCGTCCTGGAGTGGCTCTCCGAAGCGAGAGGAAAATAGAAAGGATTGCCGCAGGTCCTGCCGTCGACGATCACCTGCGGGTGCAGCTTCGCCAGCTCCAGCCCCCCCTCAGCGGCAAAAAGGTCGCGGCTGTACAGGCAAAGGAGCGTCACGTCGTTTTGGGAAGCGAAGGCGGTCAGCTCCCTCTCGAATCGCTGCAGCAGCTCCTGCCTCTTAGGCTCCCGTGCCGCCCACCCCATGTCGCAGATGACCCTGGTGCCGCTGAAGCCGTCGTCGATGGCTGCGGCACAGATTTCCTGCAAGAGTTTCAGCACCCTTTCCTGCTTGAACGAGCCGTCCTTGAGCCAGACTTCCTTGAGCGGGAACAGTATCAGGGCCCCGGAGTCGTCCTGTTGTGAGGAGAGCGCACTCAGCAGCAACCGCTCCAGCCGCTCCTCCGCCGCGTGCAGATAGACGCAACGCTCCCCGATGGCAATTCCCCTCTGGATGAAGGGGAGCACCGGGTGGTAAATCTCGGTTTCCCCCTGGTAGACGAGGCAGATGTGGTCATGGCAGTTGACTGCGCCTATGTCCGCGAATTCAAGTTCTTTTGTCTCTTCCATCTGGCCCCTCTCCTCGTCGCCCGGAACCGGGTTAAAAAATCCTAAGACAATATACTGGAATAAATTCTCATTGCAATTCCGGCGCGGGAGGAATTTGAATCCGGCAACGGCGCTCTGTATGGGGAAAAGCGGGTTGGCTATGCATGTTTTTTGACCAAGATCAAGGAGCGTAGGCAGAGGAAACGGTAGGCTTCGAACCTGCTGAGAAAGCTCAAAAGGAGGAGAGCATGTGCGACTGCGGATCAGGTAGTTCAAGGGGGAAAGGCCCTTACGCAACCGGGAGGGAACTGGTGGAATTCGTGTTGGCGGCCCATGGAGGACAGGTGGCTGGCTCTGCGCTGCCTCGCGGCGCATTGCAGGTGACCTGCCAGGAATGCGGCGAGGGATTCGAGCTGCGGACCTTCGTCCAGGGATGCCCCGCCTGCGGCGGGGTGCACGCGGTTTCCCCCCCCAGGGCCGACGATCCCGGCGCGGTGCAGTACGCCGGAGCCGGTTTCGGGGCGTTCCCCGGGTCGAGATAGACGTTCGCTGTCAACCGGACAGGGCCGGGCGCCGGCATGAAAAAGGCCCGCCGATGAGGCGGGCCCGGAGTAGGGTGTGCGCTGCTGTGCAGGTTTCGGGTCAGCGTTTCCCCTGCCGCCCCGCTTCCGGTCGCTGCTGCACCCGGGCGAGGTAGACCACGTGGCGCAGCCCGCCGCGGCCTGGGCGGTCGCAGGTGACGGAGAAGCCCGCCGCGCGCAGCCGCTTGTCGAACCCCTGGTCGTAATTCTCGCCCCACACGGCGAAGACACCGCCCGGCTTCAGCGCGGCACGGGTCATCTCGATGGCGATGGCGCCGTAAAGAGGATCCTCGATCTTGTGCGTCTTCGCATGCGGCCCGGTGTACAGGTCGAGCACGATGGCATCGAAGCGCGACCTCGCCATGGCGTTCTTCCTGATGGTGTCGGCCACGTCGGCTATCTCCACGACCACCCTGGGGTCGCTCGCCGCCCCGCCGGTGACCGGGGCCAGCGGCCCGCGGCACCACTCCAGCACCACGGGGTTCAGCTCCGCCACGACGACGATCGCCTTGGGGGGGAGGTTGTCCAGGACCGCCCTCAGGGTAATCCCCATCCCCAGTCCCCCCACCAGCACCCGCGGCGCCTCCTGCTGTTTCAGGTGTCCGCAGGCGAGCTCCCCGAGTGCAACCTCCGAGCGGTGCAGCGAGCTGTTCATCAGCACCAGCCCGTTGACGGTGATCAGGAAATCGCTCTCGCCGCGCTGTCTCAGTTCCAGCACGCCGTCTGCGGTCTTTACACTTTGCAATACTTGCCAGGGCTGGGCCATGGTTGCTAACTCTCCTTATTTCTTCCAGTTGCGCCGTTGCGCCGCCTCTTCGATCGCCTCCACCTCGGTGAGCAGGGCGAGGTAGGTCTGGTAGCGGTCGTAATTGATCTCGCCGGAGTCGACCCGCTCCCTCACGGTGCACCCGGGCTCCTGGCGGTGCCGGCAGTTGTGGAAGCGGCAGGCGTTTTGCTCCAGCGCCTCGAAACCGGGAAAATGGGCCACGAGTTCCGTAGTGGAGATGTCCACCAGCCCGAAGTCCCTGAAGCCCGGGGTATCCACCAGTTCACCGCCGCCGGGAAGGGCGTGCAGCGAGGAAACGGTCGTCGTGTGCCGGCCGGTCCAGTTCTGGTCGCTCAACTCCCCGACTTTAAGGTTGATGTCGGGGCAAAGGGCGTTCAAAAGGGAGCTTTTGCCGACGCCGGTGGTGCCGACGAATGCGCCGCGGTGCCCCTCGTGCAGGAAGTCGCGCAACGGTTCCAACCCCTCGCCGGTGACAGCGCTCAGGGTAAAGAAGCGGAGGATTCCGCCGTAGATGCCAGAGAGCCCGGTGCTTTGCGCGCGCGCCTCGGGGAGGTCGCACTTATTGAAGACGATGAACGGGAGCAGCCCGGCGGCCCGCGCCGCTACTATGGCCCGGTCCAGGAAACCGCCAGGGGTTCCAGGCGCCACCACGATCCCCAAGACGTCGAGGTTCGCCGCCACCATGTGGATCCCGCCGCGGGCGTCGCTGCGGCGCAACTCGGTCTTTCTCGGCAGCCGCTCCAGCACCTCGCCAACGACGCGGACCTCGTCCCCCACCACGTGGCCCGAGTTCCTCTTTACCCGCACCATGCGGCGTTCCTCGTTTTGGAACAGCACCTCGACCGCCACCCCGAAATGGGAGACGATCACCCCGCTTGCCGCCTGCGCCTTCCCCTGCTGCGACCTTTTAATCATATTCCGGCCCGATCTCCCGTCCTTAGTCGCCCCCCGCTTGCGGCGGCCAGGGATGGAGAGTACGGCAGGAGCGGAAAGTTGTCAACAAAACCCTAATTACAACGGCAAATGGGGACGATAGGGACAACTGGAGAGTTGACACGAAGAAGCTTTTGTCTGATAGTTTGCCTTATGCGAAGCTACTGCAGACCACTCTTGCTGGATTGAGCCGGGTCAGAGAGAAGGTCTGTGAGAGAGCTTGCCCGGCAAAGGGTACTGGCAGGTACCCGAAGGATGGCAGCCATGAGCAAAGAGACAGTGGACGAAGCGATCGACCTGTATCTCACGGAACGGATGCAACATGGAAAACAGTTGGCTATCTCGCACTTTCTAGCCTGCCTGTACCTGAAGCAGCAAAGAGACGATATCGTGGAGTCGATGAGGAGGGTGCGCGGCATGACCCGCTACTACATCGACCTCACCAAGGTGATGCTGAACCCTTTCAAGGGTCCGGAGATCGCCTGGCTCGCCTCCATGATCAACATCGCCATCTACGGCGCGGTGCTGATCTCGGTCGAGGAGCAGAGGATGCTCGGGATCGCCCTTTTATCCGGCACGCTCGCCAACGGTCTTTACCTGGTCCGCAGCGTGTTGAAAAAATGGTGCGACCTGCATGTCAAGCTGGCGATCTACGACGAGATCGTGCAGATCGCCGACAGCGAGCTGAAGGCGCTCGCCTGAGCCAACCCTTACGACAGCGCCAAGGCCAGCTCGGCCAGGCTGCCGACCGCGATATCGCTTAGCTCGGGCCACCGAAAACTGCGCGCGGGGTCGACATGGATGGTCCCCGCCCCGGCAGCGCGGCCGGTGAGCAGGTCGAAGGCATAATCACCAACCATTACCAGTGCCGCCGGGGAGACTCCCCAGCGGCACGCTAGTTTCAGGATCCCGTCAGGGTCGGGTTTCGCCAATGCATCCTCGCGGCCGAGCACATCGTCCGCCGCGATGAAAGGCGAAAGCCCGATCCTTCCCAGCGTCGTCAGAGCGATCTCCCGAGTGTTCCGGGTCAGCACCCCCAGCCGCGCGCCCCGCAGGTGCAGCAGCTGCACCAGTTCCCTAGCCCCCTCCGCTGGTTCCGTCCGTGCCGCCAGCTCCTCCTCGATGCTCACCAAAAGCGCCTTGGCAGTAGCCGCTTGCGGCTCGGGGAGAGCGTCCAGGTGCCCCAGGATGTCGCACCCTTCCGGGACTCCCAAAACCGAGCGGATCTGCGCGAAGTCGTGGATGGCTACGGTTAGGGTCCCGTCCAGGTCGAAGACCCAGTGCTGGCTTCGCAGCAGGTTCATTTTCAGGGATGAATTTTCCATAGGAAGTTTTGTAGCAGATATGCGCCGTTATGTGAACCCCGGGAGTTCAGAGGGTCGTCGCCTCTGGGAGCTTGGGCGCTTCCAGGGCCGGATGCGACGTGGCTCTCGCCAGGATCTCCTCCACGAAAGAGCCCAGGGCCGCATGCACCTCGTGCGAACCTGAACCCGCCAGGATGCCGTGGCGCTGCAGGGGGAACATCAGGTACTTCTTACTGGCGCTCCCCAGCATCTCGAAGAGCCGCTGGGAGCCCTGGGGGTCCACCACCGGGTCCCATTCCGCCTGGGCCACCAGCACCGGCACCCGGATCCCGGAGAGCTTGGGCTCAAGACCCCTCATGAACCGCTCCATGGCGCGCAGCCCCGACACCGGAATCCTGGTGTAGTTGAGATCCGGCCGCTCGGGCACCGACTCCACGAACTCCTTCTTGGCCCACTGGTACTTGATGGCGTCCATGACCCGGTTCCAGACGGTAACCGCCGGCGCGAAGCGCGAGGAGATGTCCAAAAGCCGCTGCGGGGGACAGACCGCGAAGACCCCGGCAACCTGCGGGATGCGGCTGGCGCAGTCGAGAGCCACGCCGCCGCCGAAGGAGAATCCTCCCAGCACCACCCGGTCGCATAGCGCGCTCATCAGGGCGTATCCCAGGTCCACCGATTCCACCCACTCCCTTCCGATCCTCACGGCAAGGTCCTCCGGCGAGGTGCCGTGTCCCCTAAGACGCAACAGGTAGACCCAGTAACCGCGCTCCTGCAGGTAGCGCCCCAGTTCCAGCATCTGGGCCGGAACCGAGAGGAAACCGTGCACGAGGACCACCCCCAAACTGCGCGAGCTCCCTTTAAGCAGGATCGGCGCCCCCACCTCGGCAGGCTTGCTTTCCTTTTCCAGATAAAACTGCGCGTAATCCCTTGCGAACTCCTCCTTGGCCTGCCGTTCCAAAAGCGCCGCGACCCGGCTTTTCACCATGCGGCTCGGGAGCCAGGCGGTCAGGTGCACCTCGCGCTGCAAGACGGTGAGCGGAAGCACCTCGTTGGCTATGACACCTAGCGGGTTGTCGATCCTGGCCCGCTGCAGCTCGAAGGGAGCGGAGAACTTCGAACGGTCCTTGACCAGCTCGCCGTCCCGCAAGACGACCACACCCTTTTCCTGCGCGATCTGTACGAACTCGCTGTACTTGTGGTAGCGGTCGTCGGTGAGCAGCGAGACCTGGTCTGTGGTGAGGCTGTGGTGGCGGTGGCAGTCGGTGGAGTTAAGGCACTGGGTGGCGAGCAGGAACACTCTGCGGCGGAAATCGTCCTCGGCTATGGTCTTGAACGGGTAGGCCCTCAGCATCGAGGCGAAGAGGTGGTCGTGGTTCACCGTGGTGAGCTGGTAGATGGAGGACATGCAGCGCTCCATGAGCTTCACAGACTCCCGTTTCATGTCGTCCAGCGAGGGGAGCCTGTCGTCGAACCCGATCGGAGCCGTGGAGAGGATGTCGGCCTGGATCGCCCTACCGCGCAGGTAAAGCGCCGGGTCGATCGCCTCGCCGAAGCGGATGTCTATGTCGACCCCGGAGAGGAGCATGCTCCCTTCGGTCAGGATCTCTTCCCTAAGGCGCAGCGACATCTCCTTCATGAAGAGCCCCGCCAGCGTGCTCAGCGCGTTTTCCCGCGCCCTCAGAGGGTAGTAGGTGATGTTCACCGGGACGATCCAGCACTTCCCCTCGACCACCGGGGCCAGATCAGCGATCTGGAAAAGACCCTTGAGTCGCGACACCTCTTCCGGCGCGGCATGCTCCAGTTGTGTCATCCTCTGCCGGTAGAATTCGGTGCGCAAGGCGAGCGTCGCGGCCCCCGAATGGGGGCGCACCCCGATGGCGGGGAGCAGCCTGCGCTGCTGGAACAGCTCCTTGTCCTTCACCATCCGCCCCTCTGGGAAGATGATCCAGTTGGCCTCCCCGGTCAAAAGCGTCTTGACGATGACCCGGTCACGGTCGGGGTTTCTGGTGGAGACGGCTCCCATCATGTCGAGAAAGCGCCCCAGGGGGCCGGCGAACAGCGAGGCGTGGGCCAGCGACCAGACCGGCACGCCGGTCAACTGGTGGATATGGTAGGGGAGAAGCACCGTCTCGATGCGGGTGAAATGGTTCACCGCGAAGATCACGGCCCCCTTCGGGATGTTCTCCTTGCCGTGCGCGTGCACCCTCAGCTTGGAGAATCCCTCCAGGAGCGCGATCATGCGGCCGGTGGCGAGGTAGGCCTGGCGGTTCATGGCTTGTCCTCCAGCGCTCTCCTGAGCCATCCGGGGCGGTTGGTCATGATAGAGTCCACTCCCAAAAGCAACAGCCTGCGCGCGGCAGATACCCTGTCCACGGTCCAGACGTGAACCTCCAGTTCCCTTTGCCGCAGCTCTCCGACCAGCGCGGCATCGAGCGCTCCCTTGTCCCTGCTCGCCAGCCCGTCGGCGCCACAGTCTGCGAGCGTGGCCAGAATCTCCTGCTGCGACGGGTGCCATCCGTTTCTCCAGCGGTAATCGGTGAGCCAGCAGGCACGGTAGCCCGGAAGACGCCCCTTCACCGCCTTGATGAGCGCGGCGTCGAAGGCGAGGAAACGGACCTGATCCGCCGGCACCCCTGAGGCCGCGAGATCCTCCTGAAGCGCGGGGACGATCTCTTGCCCGCTTTTCAACTCGATGTAGATCCTCTTTCCCTGGGGCAGGAGCTCTAGGACCTCGCGCAGGGTCGGGATGCGCTCACCTCTCCACGCCGCCCCCTTCCAGCTGCCGAAGTCGAGCCGCTCGAGCTCGGGGAGGGTCGCCCGCGCCACGTCGAGGTCCGCATCCGCGGTGCGGGCTGTGCGCCCGTCGTGCAGGCAGACGATCCGGCCGTCGCCGGTCAGGCGGAAATCGGCCTCGATCCCGTCCACCCCTTGCTCGAAGGCGAGCCGGAACGAGGCGAGCGTATTCTCCGGCGCGTCCCTGGAGGCGCCACGGTGGCCGATTATGAGCGTGTTGCCGATCATGCGTTTTCCACCTCATTAGTGGCTGAGACGTTCATTAGCATACGCGCGCCCAGAACTGAAATCAATAGCAGCGCCAGGCGGTTGACTCTTCCCTCTTCCCTCTTCCCTCTTCCCTCTTCCCTCTTCCCTCTTCCCTCTTCCCTCTTCCCTCTTCCCTCTTCCCTCTTCCCTCTTCCCTCTTCCCTCTTCCCTCTTCCCTCTTCCCTCTTCCCTCTTCCCTCTAGCCTCTAGCCTCTAGCCTCTAGCCTCTAGCTCCTAGCTCCTAGCTCCTAGCTCCTAGCCCCTAGCCCCTAGCCCCTGCCTCCTGCCTCCCCCTGAGGAAATGGCTGTAGAGGGCGCTCGCGCAGATGGTGAGGAACTTGGTGAGATCGCTGTCGCTTCTGGAGGTGAGTATGATGGGGACCCGAGCCCCCAGCACCACGTTGGCGACCTCGGCCCCCATGGTGAAGACCCAGCTCTTGTAGAGGAAATTACCCCCCGAGATGTGCGGCACCACGAGAATGTCGGCGCGCCCGGCCACCGGGTTTCCCGCCATCCCCTTCTTGGCCACCGCCTCCGGGTAGAGCGCGAGGTCGTAGGAGAGCGGTCCTGAGACGTCGGCCCCCTCCCATTCCCTTTTCGAGAGCGCCTGCTCCAAAAGCGTAGTCGGGATCTTCTCCGACGGCACCTCGTTCGCCTCCAAGAGCGCAACCTTGGGGCGCTCCACGCCGAGGGCGCGGGCCACCTCTATGGCGTTCTCTATGATGTCCACGCCGGAAGCCGCTTCGTCGTGTGCGAAAAGCTCCGGGTTTATTGCAGGATCGGTGAGGAAAACCAGCCGCTCCACACCGGGGAGCTCGAAGATACTCACGTTGGAGAGGCGCCTGCCGGTCCCGATCCCCCCTTCCCTGGCTAGCGCCGCCTTGACGATGACGGCGGTGTTCAACCCTCCTTTCATCAGCATCTCGCCCGCACCCGAGCGAACGAGATCCACGCCGACCCGCGCCGCCTCCCGCTCATGCTCCTCGCCCGGCTTCAGGTCCACGAAGCGGTAACGCTCCGGGAAAAGAAGGTCGCGGCCGCAGTTCTCTTCCAGCCTGGCACGGTTTCCCACCAGGTAGGCCTTATCCAGTATTCCTTCCTCTATCCCCTGGTTCACTGCGCGCAGGGAGGTGGAGTCGGGGCAGACCAGCACCAGGCTCAGCCCCCGAATCAGCCGAGCCGCCTCGATCACGCTCTTCATGCCGTGCCCCTTGGTGAGCTGAAGCATCGAGGTCCCCTTGTAGATGACGGCGACCAGCCGGGAGCGCTCGCTCAGGGAGATGAGAGAATGCGGCAGCTGCGAGTCAAAGTAGAGCGAGTCCCCAGCTTCGAGACGAAACTCCTCCCCGTCGACCGTAACCTGAAGCTTGCCGCTCAGAAGAAAGAGAAACTCCTCCCCCGGGTGCCGGCTCACGTCCTCGTTCCCTTGAGCGCCAGGGTAAAGCTCGACCACGAAGGGCTCGAGATGCCGTCCGGCAAAGGCGGAGGCGAGGCTTTCGTAGTGAAGGAAATTCTTCCGGTCCACCCCGACCCGCTCGTTTGCTCCGGTCTTCACCGCCTTTTTACCACTCTGCTCCGCCCCCCCCAGAAGCTCGGAGATGCCGACCCCGAGAAAGGTGGCGAGCCGCAGGAGCTCGGAAATCCCCGGCGAGAGCCGGTCCGACAGCACCCGGTCCAGCGTCTCCTGGTCCCATCCCAGCGCCTCGCGCACGCTCTCCGGCGGGACTCCCTTTGCCTGCACAAGCGCCTGCAGATTACCCCCGATCTTCATGCCGCTCCCCCGTGTACTCCTTCGCCTGTTCCTCACCGTTCAAAACCCGGAGGGCCGCGGCGAGAAGCGCCTCGATCTCGTGCTCCCCGGGACGCAGGTGCACCGGCGCGATGAAGCGCACCTTGCGGGTCAGCTGCTCCACGAGGCTCGCGCTGAAGGCGACCCCGCCGGTGAGGATGATGCCGTCGACCTCCCCGTCCAGCGCCGCCGCCAGGGCGCCTATTTCCTTGGCCACCTGGTAGATCATGGCCTCGACCGCGACTCTCGCCCTGACATCCCCCTGCGCCGCCATCTGCTCCACCTCGCGCAGGTCCGGCGACCCGAGATAGGAGAAGAGCCCACCCTTGCGCGCCACGATCACCTTGAGTTCCTCCGGGGTGTGGCTCCCCTGCTCGATAAGCTCGAGGACGCCGATCACCGGGAGCCCCCCGCTTCTTTCCGGCGAGAAAGGTCCGTCGCCATTCAGGCCGTTATTGACGTCGACCACTCTCCCCTTCCGGTGCGCCCCTGCGGTGATGCCGCTCCCCATGTGCACCACGATCAGGTTGACCTCGTCGTAGCCGCGTCCCATCTTTTGGGCCACGTCCCGCGCCACGGCCTTCTGGTTCAGGGCATGGAACATGCTCTTGCGCTCTACCCCCTCAAGCCCGGAGAAGCGGGCCAGCGGCCACATCTCGTCTATGACGGGGGGGTCCACCACGAAAGCGGGAACGCCGTGGCGCTCGGCGAAACCGAGCGCGAGCACTCCCCCCAGGTTCGCCGCGTGCTCTCCGCTCACCGCATCCCGGAGGTCGCGCACCAGGAGGTCGTTCACCCGGTAAATCCCCCCCGGCACCGGCCGCACCAGCCCTCCTCGTCCCACGACCGCGTCGAAGCGGCAGGCCGTGTAACCTTCCCGTTGCAGGTACTGCCGGACGGCCTGCATCCGGTAGTCGAACTGCTCCATCACGGAGGCGAAACGGCCGATCTCCGGGCGCGGGTGCTCGATCCCCCCTTTTTGGGTGCGCCCGTCCTGGTAAACGCCGACTTTAGTGGAGGTGGAGCCGGGATCGATGGCCAGAATAATCATAGGAACCTCATTGCCTGAAAATTGCTCTAATTCAAACGTCGACAGTACATGGCTAAATATTTGTAATTTTGTGGCCAATAATTGGAACATTTAGAGCTTTGTTACAATATACATGTGTCATGCCTATTGTATTTAATTTCAAAATTCATGTTAACAATGCATCAACAATACATTTTAAAGCTGCAATTAACTTTATGCTGTTAGCCAGTTTTTACATTATAAACTGGCAATATTGCGTGAAAATCTTAAATTTTCCCATTTGTTGTCGATATATTCAATCACCGAAGCCAAGGTTCACCCGCAGCAGGCGTTCAGGCTGATCGGTCCGATCACAGACAGCAGCAGCGAGATAGCCATGACCGTCGAGACTCTTAAGGAAACCATACTGTAACTGACTTTCAAGCTGGAACAATCCTGTTCCTGATGAATGAAACGAAATAGCAACAAAGGAGACTGCAACAATGAACTGGTTCTACGACATTAAGATCGGCACGAAGCTAATGAGCGGTTTCATCGCCGTGGCGTTGATAGCCGGCGTGATCGGCGCCTTCGGCATCACGAGGATCAATCAGATCAAGCAGGGAAGCGACCTTTTGTACCACAGCGTGACGGTGCCGCTCTCCGACCTCTCCGACATCTCCACCTCGTTCCAGCGTGTCCGCATCAATGCAAGAGCTCTGGTGGAAGCAGAGACCGCCGCTGACAAAACAGAGGCGGTGGAAACGGTCAAGAAACTGCGGGACGAGATAACGGAGCGGACCGCCACTTTCGAAAAGACCATCATCTCAGAGGAAGGGAGGAAGCTTTTCGAGGAGTTCAAAAAAAGCAGGCAGGGGTACACGCAGGTGCTGGACCGTTTGGTCCCGCTGGCGCAGGCGGACAAGGACGCCGAGGCGATGGCGCTTTTGAACGGCGAGGGGAAAAAGGCCGCCCTGGCGGAGCAGGAGGCGCTGGATAAACTGCAGGCGAACAAGGTCAAGCAAGCAGAGCAGGCAAACCAGGACAACACCGCCGTGGCGGCAAGCGCCGCAAGGCTCATGACCGGGCTTGCCGTGGCCGGGGCACTCCTCGCCATCGCGCTCGGGATCTTCATCAGCCGCAGCATCACCCGACCGATCAACGCCTGCGTCGAGGCGGCGAACCGGATCGCCGCCGGCGACACCGATGTCGCCCTCGACACCACGAGAAGCGATGAAACCGGGGTCCTGCAGGGCGCCATGCAGAGGATGGTGCAGGCGATCAACGCTCTGATCAGCGACGTGAACCTTCTCGCGGAAGCCGCCATAGGCGGCAAGCTCTCGACCCGCGCGGACGCGGGGCAGCACCAGGGGGATTTCAAGAAGATCGTGACAGGGGTTAACGCGACCCTGGATGCGGTCGTCACCCCGCTCAAGGTGGCAGCCGGCTACGTCGACAGCATCTCCAGGGGGGACACCCCTCCCAAGATAACCGATGAGTACCGCGGCGACTTCAACGACATAAAGAATAACCTGAACACGCTGATCGCCGCGACGGACAGCATCACCGCCGCGGCAAAGGAAGTAGCAGGCGGCAACCTGACCGTGACCATAACCGAGAGAAGCCCAAGCGACGAGTTGATGCGTTCGCTGGCTAACATGGTGACGCGGTTGTCGGATGTGGTGAACGACGTGAAGGGGGCCGCGGACAACGTCGCAGCCGGGAGCCAGCAGATGTCGGCCAGCGCTGAGGCGATGTCCGAAGGAGCGACCGAGCAGGCATCGGCGGCGGAAGAGGCATCCTCCTCTATGGAAGAGATGTCCGCCAACATCAGGCAGAACGCTGACAACGCCATACAGACCGAGAAGATAGCGGTGAAATCATCCGCCGACGCACTCGAAGGGGGGAAGGCGGTGGCCCAGACGGTCGCGGCCATGAAGGAGATAGCAGGAAAGATCTCCATCATCGAGGAGATCGCGCGCCAGACGAACCTCTTGGCGTTGAACGCGGCCATCGAGGCGGCGAGGGCCGGCGAGCACGGCAAGGGTTTCGCCGTGGTGGCGAGCGAAGTGAGAAAGCTCGCCGAGAGAAGTCAGAAGGCGGCGGCGGAGATTTCGGAGCTTTCCTCCTCGAGCGTGCAGGTGGCGGAGAAGGCGGGGGAAATGCTCACCTCCATGCTCCCGGACATCCAGAAGACCGCCGGCCTGGTCCAGGAGATATCGGCCGCGTCCAGGGAGCAGGACTCGGGGGCCGAGCAGATCAACAGGGCGATCCAGCAGTTGGACCAGGTGATCCAGCAAAACGCCTCGGCTGCGGAGGAGATGTCGGCGACCGCCGAGGAACTGGCCGCGCAGTCCGAGCAGTTGCAGGAGACCATCAGCTTCTTCACGGTGGCCAACACCGTCGCCGGCGCCAAAGCCCCTGCGGTTAAGGAAAGGGTATCGGCAAAGCAGAAGAAGCCGGGCGTTGCGGCGGCGAAGGGGCAACGCCTGACCCATTCGGGTACACTACAGCCGGCAGTCGACCTGAAACTCTCCGACGAGGCTTTCGAGAACTACTAGAACTCCACCAGTTCCCGCCAACGAGGGCAGCAGCATCGATCTCCGATGCTGCTACTTTTTTTGCCCGGCATTCGTCCTGCCCCCCTTTCCGCGAGGCAGGAACGCAAGCGGCCGTTTCAGTAGTTGCTCTTGCCGGAGAGTTCCTCGATATCTACCGCGAAGACAGTCGTCTTTGCCAGAACAGCCTCAGGAAAGGCGAAATCACCCGCTGCGTACTGGGCCATGATGATGGAAAGGCCCCGGTGCTTCTCCTCTGGGTCCTCGATGACCCGCACCGCACCGTAACCCACCACGCTTTCGTACCTCGTGCTGAAGTCACACGCTTTTTCTGCCGTCAAGAGTTCATGGCGCGGGACGATGGTAAAGCAGACACGGCTGCCGGTGCCGAGAATCCCCATCTTCCGCCCTGCCACGGCACAGTGGAAGTACATCGTGGAGTCACGGTAGCCGTAGTTCAGGGTGACGATGTAAGGCTCCCCATGGTCCACCATCGCCAGGTGGCATATCTCACCCTTTTCCAGGAGTGCATGGGCATGGGCCTGGTCCAGTTGCCGATCTTTTCTTCTTATCTCGTGGCGCATCGATCCTCCTTGAGGCGCTCAAAACCAGGAAAAAACCGCACGTGACCAGGTATAGAGCAGGTTTTGGATTATATCTGAATAATGTGGAAAAAACTTCTCAAATTTTGTTTGTATCTGTCGATACTTAGTACAGAAAAGATAACCGGGCTGTTGACGGGCCTCAAGTCCTATAGCATCAATCCCTGAGAGAGGAGAACAACTATGGCAGTCGAGACTATCACTGAGACTACACAGTACCTGACGTTTAAACTGGAGGACGAGCTCTTCGCACTCGACATTGGGAAGGTGCGCGAGGTGCTCGATTTCACCACGATCACCAAGGTACCCCAGACGCCGGATTACATGCGCGGCGTCATCAACCTGCGCGGCAGCGTGGTGCCGGTAGTGGACCTCCGCTTGAAGTTCGGCATGGTTATGGCTGAGCAGACGGTGAACACCTGCGTCATCATCGTTGAAGTCGAGCTCGAAGGGGAGCGCGTGGTGATGGGCGCAATGGCTGACGCGGTACAGGAAGTGCTCGACCTCGAGCCGGACCAGATCGAGCCGCCGCCGCGCATCGGCACCAAGCTCAACACCGAGTTCATCAAGGGGATGGGGAAACACAACGATCAGTTCATCATCATCCTGGACATCGACAAGGTGTTCACCTCCAGCGAACTGGAGCTGGTGCACGAAGTGGAAGGCGCCGCAGCTTAAGGCGGCAAACACAGCAGCATCGATCAAAGGCAGCCGGCTGAATCAGCCGGCTGCCTTTTTTGCGTCCGCCGGAAGGTGCGGCCGTATCACCCGGTGGAGGGGGAGGTTTTCCCAGGGGGTGCTGCCAGTCTTCAAAGAGCGGTAGCCTTCATGTCTGTCGGACTGCTATCTCTGTTCCTTATCGAGCAACCTTGCCACGGCCGCAAGGCCGGCCTCGGAGGCCTGCCCTCGCCTGCGGGAGAGATCGAGAGCGACGCCTGCCAGGGCGCGGTAGAGCTCGGCCATCTCCCCGTCCCAGGCCTTGAGTGCTTCGAGTTGCGCCGACACCACTGCCGCGTCTCCGCGCGCGATGGGCCCGGTGAGAGCCTGAACCGTGCCGGAACGGAAGATGTTCTCCACCGTTTCGCGCACCAAAGGCTCCATGACCTGGAACGCCTGCTCGCGGGGGACGCCTCCCTTCTCGTAGGCCTTGGCGCCCGCCTCGATGAGCGCGGTGAGGTAGTTGCAGACCAGCACGGAGCCGGCGTGGTAGATGGTCTTGAAGCGGGGGTCGAGGGCGAAGATTTCCCCCCCGATGGCGCGGAACGCGCCGCTGAGAAATTCCACCGCCGCCGGGTCTCCTTCGATGCCGCACCAGGTGCCGGAGAAGTCCTTGATGCAAAGCTCAGGGTGCGCGAAGCTCTTCACCGGGTGCACGCTGGCAACCGCGGCCCCCAGGCGGGCGACCGGCTCCAAGGCGGCGCTCGAGAGGGCGCCGCTCAGGTGGCAGACGACCGCACCAGGCTCAACCACCCCGCTCTCCGCGAGTGCCCTGGCGCTGGTGGCGATGGCGTCATCAGAGGCAGCCACGAGATACAGGTCAGCCTGGCGCAGGTCCTGCCATACAGCCAGCGGCCTCCCCGCCCCGATGAATTCGGCGGCGCGGGAAGCGCTCTGCAGCGAACGGGTCAGGATATCCCGCGGCTCGAGGATGCCCATGTCATAAAAAAGGCGGCCGACCGTCTTGCCGACGGCGCCGCAACCGATGATGCTGAACGATTTCATGCCGAACCACCCCTTGCCGTGAACAATGTGGTCAGGGTACAGCAAACCTTTACGCGGTGTCAACGCTGCGACAAAAACAAACCCCCGCCGGGGAGGGCGGGGGTTCGAAGGGAGCAAGGGACAGCGGCCAACCGGCGCGGGGTGGGGGGTCAGTGTTTTTCGCCGTTGGGGTTCAGGCTGTAGTCGTCCCCCTCGACGCACTCGCTTTGCGCCTGGAGAAAAGAGTCGACTTGCGGGTCTTTCACGATCTCGGTGACGCCGTGGTTCACCGACCAGGCAGCTCCGCAGATGCTGCACTCGGTGATCCCTTCCTTGAAACCGTCGGAGTGAAAATCGGTGCTTACCTGCTGATGGTTCCTGCATACCGGGCATTTCATGGCTCTCCTCCTCTCATGTAAACGGCAGGCACTGTCCTTTCATGAGATTATGACGGCAAATTTGTGCTCCGCAACTGCAAATGAGCTTCCTGATGCTGCCGGCCCACCGGCCGGTTCTTGAGCTTCATTGCGCTCCCGGTGGTCGCGCGGGCGCAAGCTAGAGGCTCGGTTTCTTCGCCTTGGGGCTCGCTGCTCTTCTCCTCGGCTTCACAGCGGGAACTTCTATTACCGGCGCCTGGTAAGAGGCCGGATCCGCGGGCTTCAGGCTCCGGAAGTGCGAGGAGGTGATTTTCCTGATGCTGCCGTCATTGAAACGGATGGTCGCCCTGATCTCGTTTACCTCAACCACCTTGCCGATGCCCCATTCCTTGGCTATCGCGTGACTCACGACGCTACCACGTTTGACGATCATTGTTCTTCCCCTTGAGGTACTGGATTAATTTCCGGACGCGTCTTAACAGCTGGCCTGGAAACAGGTCGAACCGGAGAAGCTGGGCGGATTTGGATCTCGTGTAATGAAAACGGGTGCAGCAGAGATATGACGAACAGCGTGGAGCGTGCCATCAAAGGCACGAACGAAACTATACACCCCAAAACGAAAATGGACAGCGGCAGACGGGATATTTCCTTTTCCGGGAGGCACAAAGGCTACGGGTGCAGCCCCGGAGGCGCCGTGGCGGGAAGCTGCGGAGGAAGCTCAACCGGCTTCAACTGCTCGGGTGGAATCTGCGGTTCGCCCATGATGATCACCGCCGGCCCCCTGAATCTCTGCAAGGCGCCGGTGTCGTTGTCGCCCACCACCCACTGGTAGAGCTTTTTCGCGTCCATGAGCAGGGGGCGTTCCGGCTCGCCGTAGTACTCCGCCTGCATCTCCTCGTCGTAAAGGCCGATGCAGCCGTGGGAGGCGGGATACCCCGGGAGGTCCCTTCCGTGGATCCAGTACGAGGTCCAGCCGTCCTGCCGCTTGTCGATGTGGAAGCGCAGCCCGTAGTGCATCGGGTAGGCCCGGTCCGTCCCTTCCACGGGGTACAGGCTCGATTCGTGGACCGGATCCACCGTGTCGATCCGGTAGCTGCCGTTTTTGAGACGGAACTCCTCGACACCTACGGCGACCGGCGCCGAGAAGACCAGGCTTCCATACTCATAGGCCCCCAGGAACATCTCGTTTTGATCGATGAGGATGAGCTGCGGATCCTTCTCCGCCTCGTAGTAAAAGGGAGGCATCGGGTTGAAACCCCTGATTTCCTCCATTCGCTTGGGAACCTTGATGGAGATCCCGGCGATGAAGTGGCGCCGGTCCATCCTGTTGAAGCGCAATCCGTCCTGCCAGAGCTTTCCGAATATCTTGTAGGGTGTGTCCTTGGAGGTCAGCTTTACGCAGTCCCACTCATAGAGATAATCAGTGGGGTAGTGCAGATCGCATAGTGATTGGAGTTTTTGGGCTGCGGCAGAGGGGAGAGAGCAGATGCCCACCATGACTACGACAAGGATGCATGTCCGTATCAAGAGTCTCATCACAGATGCCTCGTCCCGAGACAGAAAAGCTGGAGACTTCCTATGGTAGATACATTCTATCAAACGGTCCCACAAAGAGAAAGATAGTTCAGCCTGTTTTCACTTGACCCGTCGAATCTATCCGCTTATACCTTTTGTTGCCTGTATCTTGGAAGGGGCTAACAAACAGCAGGCGGGGTGCTGTACAGAAAGAAGAACGGAGCGGAGTGTGTCTAAGGCGGTGCGCGGCGACATAACCGGCGTGATCCTCGTGGGGGGCAAGAGCCGTCGCATGGGGGTGGACAAGGCGTTTCTGGAACTCGGGGGGAAGCCTCTTTTCCAGCGCATCCTGGAGCTCTTCCTGGAGAACTTCTCCCGCGTGATCCTTGCGGGAGGCGACCCTGAGCGTTTCGCGGAGTACGGTCTTCCTCTGCTGCCCGACCTCTATCCCGGCTCTCCGCTGGGGGGGATCTATACGGCCCTGAGCCAGGCTGATACCGAGGCCGTCTTCGTCTCCTCGTGCGACCTTCCTTTCCCTAACCCGGCCGTCCTCCGTTACCTCTGCTCCCTGAAAGACGGCTTCGATGCGGTAGTGCCCGAGACGCCAAAGGGGTACGAGCCGCTCTTCGCGCTCTACGGCAAGAACTGCCTGGACCCGATCCGCTCGCAGTTGGAAAGCGGTGACTTCTGCGCTTACGCCTGGTACAGCCAGGCCAGGGTAAGGGTGGTTTCCCCCGCGGAACTGGCGTCCCTGGACCCGGACGGCACCGCCTTTTGCAACGTAAACACGCCGGAGCAGTTTGCGGAAGTAGCAGCGGGGGCCGCTAAGCGACGCCCCGCGGAGTGAGAAGCAACAAGAGAGGATCTGTGAGAGGGTAACGACCGGTTCAGGATAGGGAGCGCAGGAAACGGTTGACCTTCCCCCACCCGCCGTGCAACCCGCTCGCCTCCATGAACTCCTTGGCCCAGGGCTTCACTTCCTTGGCTACCTTGCTCACCTCGTCATCGAGGTGCAAAGCGCCCTTCCCTTTCACCGGGCCCTGATCCCCATCCGGGGTAAGGGAGAAGCTGAAACGGGTGCTGGTCAACTCTGCCGCCACCCCGGCGAAGCTGAGGGAAATCCCTCCCTCCCCCGCCTTGAATCCGGCCGACGCGGCTGACAGCTCGGCGTGCTGATAACTGAGGTCCAAGCTGAAGCCGATGGTCTTGCCGTCCTTGGTGTTCAGTGTGCCGCTCACCGCGAGCGAGACCGACTCGCCCGAAAGCACCGCCTCGGTCGTGTCCGCGGAAACCTCGCCACTTGGCAGCAGGGACACCTCACCGGCTTCCCGCCCGGTGATCAGGCCCAGCATGTCATGCAGGAGCTGCCACGTCGGGTTGGATGACTCCACCCCCTCGCCGGCCGCCTCAGCCGATGCGGCGAGCGCCTGGTCCGAGATGGTAACCTGGTCTTTTGGCGCCTCGGTCTGCGCAGGCTCAGCCGCCGGGACCATGATCTCGAACCACTGGCTGGAAAGGGAAAGTGATTTCGAGCTTTGTTCGATCGATATCTGCATACCCCACCTCCTTTAGTCGAGCTACTAAAGAGCTTAATCGGCATTAACCGCACAACCCTTTAGAAAATAAAAACAAAAAAGCCCCGGCGAAGTACCGGGGCTTTTATTTTCTTCAGGCGCGGAGAGAGCGTCAGGGGGGGCATTGGGCGCACATGGACTTGAAGAGATTGGTGCTGAGGTAGCGATCGCCGCGGTCCGGAATGATGACCACGATGACGCCGGATTCAAGTTCAGAGGCGAACTGCAGCGCCCCGAAGACCGCGGCGCCGCCGGACATGCCACAGAAGATCCCCTCGTGTGCCGCCAGAAGCCGCGCGGTTTCGAAGGCATCGTCGTCTTCCACCACCAGGTTGCGATGGTAGGCGGCGCAGTCGTAGATGGGGGGGACGATCGCCTCCTGCATGTTTTTCAGCCCCTGGATCTTGTGCCCCAGGGTCGGTTCGACGCCGACCACCTGGACCGAGGGCTTGGTCTCCTTGAAGTACGAGGCCAGCCCCATGAGCGTGCCGCTGGTCCCCATCCCGGCTACCACATGCGTCACTTCTCCACCCGTCTGGTGCCATATCTCGGGCCCGGTGGTCTTGTAGTGGGCCAGCACGTTGTTGGGGTTGGCGTACTGGTTGGGCATGTAGTATTTTCCCGGATCCTCGGCCAGGATCTTGTGGGCGAGCCTGATGGCGCCGTCGGTCGCCTCGCAACCGGGGGAAAGGACAATTTCGGCGCCGTAAGCCTCTAACACGCTTCGCCGCTCGACGCTGACGCACGCCGGCATCACCAGCTTGATGCGGTACCCTCTCGCCGCCGCGATCATCGCCAGGGCTATCCCGGTGTTGCCCGAAGTCGGCTCCAGGATGACCTTGTCCGGCGTCAGTTCGCCGCTAGCCTCGGCAGCCAGGATCATCTGCCTGGCAGGACGGTCCTTTACCGAACCGCCCGGGTTGTTCCCTTCCAGTTTTGCCAGTATGCGGACCGAAGGGTTCTTGCACAGGGAGTAAATTTCAGCGACCGGTGTACCACCGATTGAATCTAATAAACTTTGACCTCTCACTGTCAGCCTCGCTTCCTCTCCGTAACGGCAACGGCACCATTTAGGAAAGATATTTCACAAAACGTCCGCAGCATATCACGCATCGCTGACCGTCAACAATCAAATATTCAGATTTTTGTAACTGCCAAGCCACATTCTATGAGATGCTTTCGTACGCCGACAGGCCCCGTTGAGGGCGAGATGACACTACGAAACGAAGGAGGCATCGTCTATGACAGAAAAATCACCCGGCGCGTTACCCGGCAATGGGCTCAAAGTCTATCTCGCCTCGCCCCTGGGGTTCAGCCCGGAGAATGACCACTACCGCGAGAAGGTGAAAAAGCGCCTGAACCAGCTGCACTGCACCGTGTTCGACCCCTGGGAGCAGGAGGAAGTCGGGCGGCGCATCCAGGAGGCGCTTGGCATAGCCGACGGCGTGGAACGCGCCTGCGCCATCAAGGAAGCAGCCTCGTTCACCGGCCAGGTGAACGCGGACGGCATACGCGCTGCGGACCTGGTCCTGGCCGTCCTGGACGGGACCGAGCCGGACAGCGGCACCGTCGCGGAGGTGGGTTTTGCAGCGGGGATCGGCAAGAAATGCTTCGGTCTCAGGACCGACTTCCGCGACTGCGGCGACCTTCCGGGGCTCCCCCTCAATTTGCAACTGCTCCATTTCATCGAGTACAGCGGCGGCGGGCTTTTCAGAAGCATTGCGGCGATAAAGTTTTAGGCCTGCACTGTCACAGTGACCTTTACCATTGACAAAGGCGCATAAAATAACAAAAATGCCTATGACTCAATATCGCGCTGAGAAAGAAAACCTGTTTGGGAGGCACGGCATGATACAGGCGCTCACAGCATATAAAGCCATCATGGAGGCATCAGCCATTGTGAAGCCTGCCAAGAGAGAGGACAAAGCTGCCTCTGGTGTCGATGCTCTCTCCGCCCTTCTAGGCGATGTCGCCGGCGTGGGCGACGCCGCCTCAGCCGGCCCCGAATTCGTGAACATCTCCACCTCCCAGGACGTCTTCAGCGCCGTAGACAGCTTCTTCAACCTGGGGAGTTCCAGCAGGTTCGACGGCTTCCACAACCTCTCCCGCGAGGACAAGGAAAGCTTCGTGAAGATAGTCGCCGAACTGGCGAAGGCCGGCTACATGGGTTACGAGGAACTGCGGGTCGACAACAAGCTGGAAAGGCACGAGATCGCGAACCAGATGGGCGACCAGCGCCTGCGCGGAGCCAAGGTTTACGACGACGCCGTCAACCGGCGCCGGTAACTGCCCGTCGCCAACGAGATCCCCCCCCACCCGTCCGCTCCTTGCGGCGTCCCGCCAGCAGCAGCTCGGGACGCTGCACCTCATCGTCCCTTTTTGTTTCTGTAGCGACAACAGGCGACAACAAATTGCTATTGACACCCCTCCCCTGCGGCGCTAGTTTTGCCGGATCATGAGCGAAGGCAATAACCCACACGAACAACACAAGAGTCCCGGACAGCACCAGGCGGCGCAGGTACTCATCTGCTGCGCGATCGGCTTCGTCTGTTTCCTCGGGGCGTACATGCGGATCCCCGTGCTGCCTCTTCTGGCCAGCGGCATCGGCGCCAGCACCACCCAGATCGGCCTGATCAACGCCGCCTTCATGCTTTCAGCGGGTCTCTTGGCCGTCCCCTCCGGGTTGCTGTCCGACAGGATCGGCATCACGCCGGTGCTCCTTGCGGGACTGGCACTGATGAGCAGCGCGTCCCTGCTCATTCCGATGAGCGGCAACTGGATCGCCCTGGGCGCGATCTACCTCGTCTTCGGCGTCGGGCTCGCCGCCTTCACCCCCACCATGATGTCGTCGGTCGCAAGGATCGTCCCGCGCTCACACGTCGGCCGCGCCTACAGCTGGTACACAACCGCCGTCTACCTCGCCATGACCATCGGCCCGGCCGCCGGCGGCTGGTTCGGGCACAGGCTGGGGTTCAGGCAGGTCTTCTTCGTTTCCGGCGTGCTGATTGCCGTGGCGCTTTTGGCGGTGCTCTGCTTTCTCCCGAAGGACACCCACGCCAGCCACTCCTCGCACGCCGAGGGACCGGAGCACCCGCCACGCTGCATATTTTCCAACGGCCGGCTCATGGCCGCGCTGGCGGGGACCCTGGGGGGGTGCTTCGGCTTCGGGATGTACCTCTCCTTTCTCCCCCTGCATGCCCGCGCCGCGGGGCTCAGCGTGGACCAGATAGGGATCGTCTTCGCGGCCCAGGCGCTGGTCAACGTCCTCCTGCGCATCCCTTTCGGTCACTTGAGCGACCGGATCGACCGGGGTGCCATGTCCGGCATCGGCCTCGTCGTCTGCGCCGTCGCCCTGGGACTCACCGGCGCCAGCCACTCTCTCGCCGCGATGATCCTCAGCGCCTGCCTTCTCGGGGCCGGGATGGGGACCAGTTTCACCGCCTTGAGCTCGCTGGTGGCGATCGTGATGCCCGCAGGCCAGCGCGGCCTGGGGATGGGGCTTTACAACAGCTGCATCTACCTCGGCATGATGCTTAGCTCCGCCACCATGGGCGTGGTGATAAAAAAGACCGGCTTTGGCACCGGGTTCCTCACCGCCGGTTGCATCACCTTTGCCGCAACCTTGCTGTTCCTGGTCCTTTATCGCGGCAGCACCGTGCACCTGGAAACCGGGGCAAAACGATGAAAGCCGGTGGCCCAGGCGATGCTTAAATCCGAAATGCGCAGCAGCACCTAAAATAACGGGAAAGTGCCACAGAAAAGGGGCAGGCTACTGAAAGGCAGCCTGCCCCTTTTGGTTCCTCCTGATCCCTGCTCCTTCTTTACTGCATATGGGACGCCCCCAACCCGCCAGGTCATTACCTGCTGTTGTTGAGGTAATACTCCAGGTTCTCCTGAGAGAAGCCGTTCATCTTGTTGGAACCGATGATGATGAGGGGGACGCCGCGCCCCCCCAGCTCTTTGTGCCTTCTATTGGCAGCGCTGTCCTTTTCTATGTCGTAGGCAACGTAGGCGATGCCGTTGCTCTTCAGGTAGCTCTCGGCCTTTTTGCAGTAGCCGCACCAGCTGGTGACGTAGAGCTCGACCGTGCCGGAAAACCGTGAAGTCTTGCCGGAGGCGGCCTGCGATGCAGAACTGACCTTGCTCGTGCCACTTTTTCCCGCCGCCGCTGGTTGAGTGGGAGGAGCGGGAGCGAAGTCGTAGTCGTTGTAGACCTTCACCTTCTTCCGCTTTTTCGATGAGGGAGGCGGCGTGTCCTTGAAGGTCACCACCCCTTTCTCATCCACCCACTTGTACATCTCGGCCAGCGCCGGCGAGCACCCTAGCAGCACGGATAAGACAACCAACAACGCCTTTGCCAAAGCTTGCCTCCCTGGTAGTTATCTTGCCTTTGCCGGTTGTTTCCGCGTCATGTTCTGGAGCGAGATGCTAGCGCATGAAGTTGTTCTGGACCAGGGCCGCGACCAGGGAAATGGAGACCGTCGCGATCAGGAACCTGAGCAGGTTCGTCATGGTGAGGTACTCGCGCTGAAATTTTTTCCATGGGCTGAGCAAGGCCGCCTTGCAAAACGGGCAGGTATGCGCCGATTTGCTTACCGGTGCGCTGCACGATGGGCAGTTGGTCAAGTTGGAGGTGATACGCCGCTCAGCCGGGGCCTTGCTCGTTGCGCTCCCCTCCATCTTCTGGTCCTTGGCCTTGCTGGCATAGCTGACGGAGCAGGTGATGGTGTGGTACATCCTCTCGATGATCTCCAGCTGCTCGCGAGCCGCCTCCTTGATGCTTGGGTCCAATGAATTGAACTCGGCCTTGTACTTCCGCACCAGGCGCTCATATGTTTCTTGGATTCGCTGAGGGGAGTCGCTGATACTGACTCCCAACGCCATATAGCATAGGCTGGTGTCGAGGACCTCCTCGTTTTGTGCGTACATGAAACGTCTCCTTTAGGCATAAAAGTGCATCATAGATAAGGGTAAGAGCCCTATCATTCAATAAAGTTCAGCGAATATACATAAATGTTTACAATTAGAAAAGAAAAATTTGAAATGTGGCAGTTCAGCGGGGACATGACGGTTATGAAAATGCTGCGGAGATCTTTTTAGGGAACCCTTTACGGCTTATTCCTCCGTGTCCACCGTGTACCTCCGGGTCCTCTGTGTTCCGATTTTCAGAATCCCTAATCGAATTCCAGCTTGTAGTAGAGGTCCGCGCCGCTTTCGCTGCCGCTTTGGGTCTCTATCTGCCAGCGCCGGTGGATGTCGTAACGGAGCCTGAAGAGGTTCTCCCCGGTAACCAGCGAGCGACCGTAGCTTAGGTAGAGCTGCGGGGTCAGGTACTTGCCGACGGTGAACAGGGACTGACCGCCTGCAGGCTCGGCGGCTGCACTACCGGGGGTGGTGGGGATCTCCTTGTACCCCATCCTTCCGGCCTTCGAGGTATCCACGGTCTCGAGCCCAAGCGTGCTCAACCCCAGCCGGTCCTTCACCTGCTCCTGCACCGATTCGGACTTGCCTAAGGAGAAAAGCGACGCTGCTGCGGTGGCAAGCAGGGCTCCCTGCTCTCCGCTGGCGCCTAGCGGATGGCCCAGCACCATGTAGGCGAGGATGTCTACCTCGGGCATGGGGGGCTCGGAATAGAGCTTCACCACCGGGTTGTTCAGGAATCCCCCCACCGTAACCCCGGCCTTGACGTCGCCCACCGTCCGCAGCGCAAGGATGTCGAGCGTGGGGCGGTTGACCGGGTCGTTCACGTAGTAGATGCGCCCGCGCACGATCTCGAGATCCATGCCGTAGGCGCGGTAGCGCCCCTCCACCACCCGAATCTCGCCGGAGCTGTCGATGTTGTCGATCCCCTTCAGCACAAGGTCAATATCCCCCACAAGGCGCGCGTCTATGCCCGAGGCCTGTACGCGGACCTTGTCGCCCAAAACCACCTTGACCCGCCCGTCGAGCACCAGCGGAAACGGCTTGCCCTCGCTTTCGGCCGGCGCCCCCTCCAGGATGACGTCGGGGCTTGCAGTCTCCACCTCGTGCGCCGGCGACCCCAGGATCAGCATCTCGGGGACCCCGATCTCCCCCTGCAGGGTCACCCGCTCTCCCTCCCCCTTGAAGGTCAGCTGCGGCGAGGTGACCATCTGCAGTTCCGGCAGGTAGACGGTCTGGAAGCGCTGCCCGCTCAGGGTGCCGGTGTACCCGGCGATCTCCCGGCCGTTCAACCGCACCAGGAGGTTCCCCACCAGCTCCCCGTCTCTGGAGCGGGCCCGCAGCCGCTCTACGCGTATCTGGTCGCGGGTGAGCAGTGCGGAGAGCTCCACCCCGGTCAAGTGGATCCCGGCGCTCGGGAGGTACGCGGCCGCGTCCGCTACCTGGACCCTTCCGACGAGGGTGGGATCGCCCCAGGTGCCGCCGAGGGTGACGTCGAGATCGAGGGTGCCGTGGGTTTCCTGGAGGAGCCCCGGGGAAAGCGCAGTGAGGAAACCCTTTTCCTTCACCTTCCCGGAGAAACTCCCGCGCACCGCGCCCCGCGGGTCCGGCGCCACGGGGAGCCGGGCGGGAACGGGGAGCAGGATGCTCCCCCTGGCCTGCCCGTAGTCGGCCAGGGCCAGCGCCAGGTCGCCGGTCAGGGTCTCGCCGCGCCAGGCGAAGGTCAGCGTGGCGGAACGGACGTTGGCGCCGATCTCGCCGTTGCCCCCCTGCCAGTTCGCCCTCCCCTGGGAGAACCCTGCCTCGCCGGTGAGCTCCAGACGCTGCCCGGGCATGAGCCTGCCGTTTGCCTGACCGTTCAGCTCGCCCTTCAGGTCGAGCGTCGCCGGCAGCCACGGCTTCAACAGCTCGGGGCGGATGCCGCTCCAGCGCGCCGAGAGGTCGCCGGTTTCCGGGATGCTGAAACCGGCCGGGGAATTGGAGAAGAAGGTGGCGGTCAGGCTTCCCCCCTGGTCCAGGGTGAGATCGACGGCCGCTCTGCTCCCGGTCCCGTCCGCATCCAGGCGCAGGATGCTCTTCGCCACGAGCATCCGCTCCCCGTTCGAGGTATAGGTTCCCGTGGCCGCGGCACGGGCGCTCAGGGTCAGCTCTCCGCGCCTGCCCTTCTCTGAAGCGATCCGGCCGCGCCAGGCAAAGCCGATCTCGGCCTGATCCAGGGTGGCGTCGAACTCCTCCCCCTGCGAGAGCCAGTTCAGGTGCCCCTGCGAGACGCCCCCTTGTCCCTTGAGGTCGGCCCTGCCGCCGGGGAGGAGGCTCCCAGACACCTCCCCCGCCACCCTGCCGTCCAGCAGCGTCCCTTCCGGGAAGAAGGAGCGCAAAAGCGCAAGGTCGAGCCCGGCGAGACGAAGGGATAGATCGCCCCGGGTCGGGAGCGAAAGCGTGGCGGGATCGCTGGAATGGAAATCGAGACGGGCTGCACCGCGCCCCTCCTTGAGCGCCAGGTCGACCAGGGCGCTCACGCCGTCCGCGCCTCCGGTGACGCCGGCCGAAAACCTCTCCAGGTCGAAGCGTTGCCCGTCGATCAACACCCCGCCGTCCGCCTCGGCATGCCCGGAGATGTTGATCCGCCTGCGGCGCAGGAAGGCGACCTCGACCTCTCCCGAGCTTGCGCCGTTTACTTCGCCGCTCTTAAGCCAGTAGTTGACGCGGGAGAGGTTCAGCCCGCTCCAGCGGGCCCGCAGGAATCCAGTCTTGTCCCGCTCCAGGTTCCCGGCCAACTCCACGCGCTCCCCCTGCGCCCCGACGAGGACCAGCGGCGAGAGCGTGAAGCGGCCGTCTGCCAGGACCAGGGTTGCCGGAGCCGCCAGGGCGAAGGGGCCGACGCTGTCGGCGCCGGTAAAGCGCAGCAGTTGGCCGCGCCACTCACCGTTGCCGTACCCCCCCGAGAGGCTCAGGTCGGCGTGATTCTCCCCAGAGGCAAGCCGCGCCTCCAGCTGGTGCCGCGCCAGGGTCCCCTTGAGAGAGAGGCGCGCGGTCTCCACCTGCGCCTGCCCGAAGGATACCCCCATCAAGGCCGCATCCAGCTGCAACGGGTAACCCTTCTCCTCGCCGAGGCTCGCCTTCATCTCGAAAGAGCCGACGCGGCCGCCGGAGGCAGAGAGGTTGCGGCCGTTGCCGCTCAAGGCGCCGCTCAAGACGCCGTCACGCCACCTGAACCACCCCTCCGCCTGAAGCTCGCCCGAGGCGGCCGGCACCAAGCCGGAGAGATCGCTCACCTCGGCGGCGAAATCGAAGCGGCGGTCTAGCTGTCCCGACCCGCTGGCGCTGAAGCCTTTTCCGGCCAGGGCCAGGCGTTTGACCAGCATCGTCTTGCCGAGGAAGCTCCCCTGAAGGTCGCCCCGCAGCTCGTGCCCCTGCAGCCTGCTCTCCAAAAGGCGTGCATCCAGGCTCCCGCGGGGCTCCCCCTGCTCCGGGACGCTGACGCTGCCGGCCAGGTCGAGGTTGACCACCCCCTGCCAGCTTGCTGCCAGCTGCGACGGCTCGAGCCTTCGCCCCGCGAGCTTCCCGCTCACCAGCAACCCCTTCTCCCAGCCGATCTCCAGCGCGCCGCGCACCCCTCCCCCAAGCCACTGCCCGGAGAGCGGGGCAAGGTTGATCCCGTTTTTGCCGCCCCGGTAGCCGGCGGCAAGCGCCGCCTGGCGCCACCCATCCCCGCGGTTTTCAAGGGAGAAGTCGCCCCGGTAGCTGGACGGGGTCCCGGTGAAGTTGAGCCTGCCGGAGATCAAAAGGGGAGTGTCGAGTTCCCTGGAAAGGTCGAGTTCCTTCGCCTGCAGGGCGAGAGTGAAGATGGGCTCGCTCTTGGTGAGCGTCATGCTGCCGTTGCCGGACAAGGTGCCGCGACGACCCGGCCGCACAAGCTTGAGGTTTCTGAGGTTGAAACCGGTGCTGGTGACGCCTACTACCCCGTCAAGCTCCAGGCGCCGCGCGTCACCGCGCCTCCCCGCAAGCGTGAGCGGACCTGCTATCTGCTCCGGCCCCTTTCCCGGCCAAAGCCGCGCCTGCACGGAGAAATTGTCCATGTCCGCCACGGCTGCAGACGGGGCGAGGCGCAGGTCGAGCGAAAGCGATGGGCGCCAGAGCCCGGCGGCCAGGGAGCCGGAAGCGGTCCCCTGGGACGCCGAGACGCTCGCGCCGGTGAGAGTCAGGGTTCCCTGCCGCAGCGCGAGCGAGGCCGCGAGCTCTTTTAGCTCGGAAGGGGGCTGCTGCAGGTGCCGGTAGCTCAGCTCCCTGACCGAAAAGCGTGTGACCTCCGCGTCGATCCTGCGTACCACCTCGCTCACCTTTGGCCAGCCCAGCTCCGGGGCCTTCCCGCTTAGCGGGGTGTCGTCCTGGATCTGCACCCCGCGAAGGGCGAGCTCGCGCACGAGGAGCCTCCCCCCGAAAAGGCGCTCCGGGTCCCAGTCCAGGCTCAGCTCCTGTATCCGGACCAGCATCCGCGGCCGCGAAACGGTGACGCCGCGCAACTGCAGGCGGTCCCTAAGCCGGCCCTCCACCTTCTGCACCGTGAGCTCGACGCCGGCAAGCCGGTCCAGCGTGGTGAGCGCGAAGCGGGCGCCGGAGCTGGTGTCGACGAGCCAGATAAGGCCCGCGCAGATGACCAGGGCCAGGGCGAGGATCCCTCCGCCTATGTAGAGCGGGACCCGTCTCATAGCTGGAACCCCACGGTGAAATGGATGCGGAAGCTTCCCGCGCCTGTGGCAAGCGGCTTGGCGAGGTAGAGGTTCAGCCCCCCGACCGCGGTGTAGTAATGGATCCCCACTCCGGTCCCGTCTTTGAGGCGCATGTCGGCGTAGTTGTTGAAGGCGTTGCCTATGTCGTAGAACACGGACACCCCCCAGTCCTTGTACAGGGAGCGCAAGAGCTCGAGGCTGCCGACCAGCAGGTGCTTGCCACCCACCACCTGCCCCGAAGCGTCGCGGGGGCCGAGGCTCTGGTAGGAATAGCCACGCACGCTCTGGTCGCCGCCGGCGAAGAAGCGGATGGAAGGGGGAAGTTCGGAGAAGGGGTCATCGAGCAGGCTGTACGCGACGTCGCCCCGGCTTTGCAGGGACAGGCGCCAGGGGAGCGGGAACAGCAGGTTGGCATGGGCGATCCCCTGGATGAGCCCGGAGTCCGATCCAAGGTACGGGTGGGCGCCGCGCAGCTCCAGCGTATAGGCATAGCCGCGCCTGGGGCGTACCAAGTCGTTGAAGGTTTCCTTGGAGAAGCGAAAGCCCGGGAGCACCAGCCTCGAGTTCGCGTTCTCGTCACCGACGGTGAAGACTTCCTGCAGCAGCCTCACGTACGCCGTCGCCAGTTCCCCGCGCCCAAGGCCTATGTTCCGGTCCAGCTCCAGCGCCACGATCTTGCTCAGGTAACTGGTGACGTCTTCCTTTTGCAGGTTCAACTGCAATGAAGTGGAGCTTCTGTAATCGCTAGTGCTCGGTATGGTGTAGCGCCCGGCAAAGCCCTGCAGGCGCTGCGCCGCGTAGAGGCTCAGGTCGAGGTCGTGCCCCTTGTGGAAGAGGTTCAGGTCCCGGTAGTGGGTGGAGAACCTGGCGCCGGTATCGGTCCCGTAGCCGACGCCGGGGCGCACGGTGCGGCGCGGCGCCTCGGTCAACTGCACCACGACAGGTACCCGGGCGTTCTCGGCGCGCTCGCGCTCGGGTGTTACCACCACCTGCCGGAAGCGCTCGGAATTGGCGAAGTTGAGCTGGGTCTCTCCGACCTTGGCGTAGGAGAAAGGTTCCCCCTCCTTGAAGGCCACGAACCGCTTCAGGTAGGAGTCGGGGTAATCCGGCGCCCCCTGGATCACCGCCTGGCCGAAATAGAACCTGGGTCCGGTGTCCAGCACCAGCGCGATGCGCGCCTTGGAGCGGTCCTCGGAGATGCGGATCTCATGGCGGGGGAAAGAGGCGTCGAGGTACCCCATCTTCTGGGCCAGCGCCTGCAGCGCCCCCTTGCCCCGCTCGTAATCCGGTTGCAGCAGCACCTCGCCCGGTCGCACCGGGAACGCATCCCGCATCCGCCGCAGCCTTCTTCCCTCCGCCCCGGCTCCCTTCAACTCCACCGTGACCTCGGTGACCCGCACCGGTTCCCCCGGGTTGACGACGACCTGCAGGTTCAGCTTGCCATCCCTTGTCTGCCCCACCCGGGCCGAAACCTCGGATTTGTAGTAGCCGTAAGGCTGCAACGCCTGGCGCACCTTTTCCGGCGCCTGTTTGGCGAAGCGCTCCAGCCAGAGCCGGTCCACTTTACCGTCCCGGACCAGCCCGTAGGGAAGTGCCAGCGCCTGCCGGGCGTTCTCCAGCGCATCACCTTCGACACCGGCCACCGCGATCTCGACCGGGTCCGCCGCGAAGACCGCAGGCGCGCAGTGGAAAAGCACCGCCAGGCAGGCAAGAGCCAGGTATATGGGGAACCGCTTGGGCATCGAAATTTCGCCTCTGTCAGTGTCGGCAACGAAGCCGCGCCGCATGGGGCGCGGCGAAAATGATCAATTGTCGCCGGCGTGCCCCGGCAACCCGGGGGAAAGCTCCCACAGAGGTTTGCGCGGACGGCGGGACGGCGTAAACTGGACACTGCTTTTTCGGGGATGGGTTCTGCCGAAGGCGCCGCGGATCGGTTGAGGCGGTCCCGCGAACCCGTGAATTTTACCATGTCGCGCCGCAATAGTTAGCAGTGGGGACGCAATAACTGCAACGGCTAATGGGACAGGTTCAGGAGGCTCTGGCTGCGAGGCTGTCAAAGCGTACCCAAACTGCTCACTCGGGAGTTGCCGCCGCCCGCGCTGAGGATGTTTCAAGCTGCCCCTTGGTCCGCGTCAGTCACGAAATAAGACACCCCTTGTCACAGCGTTCCCGCTTATCTCTATCTCGCAAAGCGGGCGAGCCGAAAGAAGCGAACCCTGCACCTTCAGGACAGAACCGGGAACAAACAGTCGACAGGCTGGCAGTCATGGAACCTGCTATAATGTCTGTGAGGAAAATAAACCGTGTCACGAGGTACGCGATGCTGCCACAAAACCAGCACGACGAAGAGACTCCACGTATCAGGGAGATGATGATAGACGACCTGCCGGAGGTGTTTCACATCGGCGAAGAACTCTTCACCGCCGAGTATTCACAAAGCCTCTACAGAACCTGGGACGAGTACGAGATCACCACGCTCTTTAACAGCGACAGCGAGCTCTGCATCGTGGCGGAGCACGAGGAGCGCATACTGGGGTTTGCCCTGGGGACCACGGTGAAAAAGCACGGCTCCCCCTGGAAGTACGGCTACCTCGTCTGGCTCGGGGTGAGGCGCGACCTGCAGAAAATGCACGTCGGCGAAAGGCTTTTCAAGGAGCTGAAGCGGCGCTTCAAGGAACAGGGGGTGCGCATGATCATCATCGACACCTCGGCAGACAACAAGCCGGCGATCAAGTTCTTCCAAAAGCACGGCTTCGACAACATACAGGAGCACGTGTACATGACCCTGAACATGTCCAAGCGGGCGAAGAAGAAACCGGTGAAAAAACCATGACCGCGCGCCTGGAAGAGGTCTTCGCCGCCGTTGATGCGGCAAGGCTGCGGCGAAACCTTTTGGAGATGCTGGACGTCTACTCCCCATCGGGGAAGGAAGAGGACATACAGCTCTACCTCGAGGACCTCCTGTCGTCGGCCGGCTTCTACGTGGAGCGGCAGGAGGTGGAGGAGGAGCGCTACAACCTGCGGGTGACCATGGGCGAGGACGAGCCGCTGCTCTACCTCGTGGGGCACGTGGACACGGTCCCGGCGTGGGACCTGGAGGAGTTCGGGGCCAAAGAGGAAGGGGACCTGATCGGGGGGCTTGGGAGCGCCGACATGAAGGGGGGGTGCGCCGCCATGATCGAGGCGTGGCTCGCCATGGCGCAGGCGCTAAAGCCCGGCCGGCGCCCGAGCGTCGGGCTGCTCCTCGTCGTGGGAGAGGAGGAAAACGGCGACGGCAGCGCCGTCTTCCTGAAAAGCTGCAGCCCCGCCTGGGCGGTAATCGGGGAGCCGACCGGCCTATCCGCCTGCTTCGCCCACTACGGCTACCTGGAGGCCGGATTCGTCACCCACGGGGTGAGGAGCCACTCGTCGCTCCCCGAATTGGGTCACAACGCCGTGGAGTCCATGCTGAGGGTCCTGCTGCACCTAAGCAAGGACCCGCTCTTCAACCGGGAGCAGGGGAACATCGTCTACTCCATCCGCGAGATGCACTCTTCGCAGAAGGGGTTCGTGGTCCCGGACCGATGCGAATCCTGGATCGACCTGCATCTGCCGCCCGAGCTCGACCCTGAGTCCGTGCAGCAGGGGATACGCCGCATCGTCTCCAGCGCTGGTCAGTACATACCGGGGCTCGACCTCAACGTCGCCTTCAATTTCGCCTCGGCCGGCTACAACCTCGGCACCGACAACGCTCTCGCCTGCATCCTGGAGCAGGTGTACCCGAGGCTTGGGCGCACCTTGAAGTTCGACTCCTTCCGCTCGCACTCCGACGGCAACCTCTTCTACGCTGCCGGCTGCCGCCCGCTGATCCTTGGGCCGGGCGCTTTGGAGATATCGCACACCCCCGAAGAACAGGTCGACTTCGCCGAGGTGCTGGCGGCGGCGCGCATCTATGCCGCGCTTTGCCTGGGGCTGGACCGGTACGCGGTGTTGAACCTGGAGCGTTGCGGTTCCTGGACGTCGTTCGACAGGCAGGCGACTTGGGTGGGGTGCAGGGATTAGGCGGGCCTTCGATCAGTAAGAGGAGTTGTTGTTCATCCCCTTGTGACAGCGCCTGCAGTCGTTCATGGGGAAGGCGACCAGCATGTGGCAGACGCCGCAAAAACTCCCGTAAATGTTGCTGTCCATGGTGAAGGCTTCCGTGGACTTTTTCTTGATGTTGAAGATGTCGGGATGGCAGCTGGAGCAGTCCAGTTCGGCGAAGTGCTCTTCGTGGGAGAAGCTGACGTCGCTGCGCGGCGAGGCAGTCCCAAGCTTCAGGGGAGCTTTCAGCTTTTCCGGGAAGGGAAGCACCACTACGGACCCTTTCAGCGAGTTCGCAGGGGTTATCAGCCCTTCGTTCAGGGCCGCGGCCCAGTCTATCCCGTTGCCGAAGCCGGCCATGGGAAGGCTTTGGGAGAACTCGTCGAAGAGCGCCTCCAACTGCTGCGGATTTTTCATGTGGCACCTGCCGCACTGCGCGCCAGGCCCCGCCTGCACCGTGAAGGCCGTTATGCCGTTATGGCATGCGCCGCAGAACTTGCCTGAGAGGTACTGGCCCCTGGTGATGCCGGAATCGCCGCGCCGCATCCCGAAGCCGAGTTCCTGGTGGCAAACCCGGCAGGTATAACGGGCCCGGTGGCTCCAGTGAGGGAAGACGACCGGGTCCATCCCCGCCTCTTTCGACCTGATCCGCATGGTGACGTTGCCGTACTTCCAGAAGGGCCCGTTGGGGGGAATGGTCTTCAGCACCTTGCCCAATTCAGAGCGCGGTCCATGGCAAAGCCGCCGGAGTAGACCGATAGCACGATCAAAATCGGCGCCGTGCCCCATTTCAGTACTCCCTTGACCTTTTCCAGCAACCGGGTCATCTATCCCCCCCCGCCTCTCGGATCATTTCCCCGCTTCTCCGTTTTGCCTGTATTCCAGCATGTAGGCGTACAGGTTCTTGCAAAGCTGCAGCCGTTTCAGGTAAACCTTGCGCACCGACGGCTCCTGCTTCTCGATCACCTTTTCCAGTGCGTTGCAGCTCTCCACCAGGGCATGCAGCTCCTCGACCGAGAGGGTCATCGCTTCGTTGCTCCTGGAGCAGGTCTTATCGAAGGTCTCCTGCCACGACTCCCCATTGGCCGGCAGGGAGAGGGCCAGGAGCAGCAGGGCCGACAGGGCCGTTACTCTTGTTCTCAGGGCGCTCATCGTTTTAGGCCCCGACCGGTTTCGCGTGGCAGCGCTTGCAATCGGGCTGGGGGAAGGCTACCTTGTCGTGGCAGACCCCGCAGTACTTCCCGCTTCAGTATTTCGTTTCCGAGCCGATACCAAACCCAGGAAGGCTCTGCTGAAAGATCAGCGTCGAGCCGGTTCCAATCACAATAAAGGCGGTACCTATAGTTGCGACTGTTTCGCGTTTTGCCCTACCTGTTGTCCCTATCCCTGATGCTGATCCTCATCTTCCCCGCCCCCTCAAATGGAGCCCTGGTGAAAACCGGGGCGGAGGTCCTAAGCGAGCAGGACTTCCTGCCGCTAAAGGGTAAGAACTTCGCCCTGGTGACCAACCACTCCGCCTTGGTCGGGGAAGTCCACCTGCTGGACCTTATGAAAAAGAAGGGGATCATGCCAACGGTGATCTTCACCCCCGAGCACGGCCTGAAAGGGACCGCCGAGGACGGGGTGCAGCTGGCTGACGACACCAGCGGCGGCGTGCCGGTGATAAGCCTCTACGGAGCGGTGAAGCAGCCCCGCCCGGAGGACCTCAAGGGGATCGATCTGGTCGTCTTCGACATCCAGGACGCCGGGGTGCGCTTCTATACCTACATCTCCACCATGGGGCTTGCCATGCAGGCCGCCGCGCGGGAGGGGATACCCTTCATGGTGCTGGACCGCCCCAACCCGCTGGGAGGGGAATACGTCGGCGGCTTCGTAAGAGACGGGCTTCCTGCGAGCTTCACCTCCCTCTACCCGGTCCCGATAGCCCACGGCATGACCGTCGGCGAGTTGGCCGGGATGATCAAGGGGGAGGCGATGCTCCCGGGGCTGACGCAACTGGACCTGAAAGTGGTGCGGATGCAGGGATGGCAGCGCTCCATGCGCTGGCCCGACACCGGCCTTTTGTGGGTAGCCACAAGCCCCAACCTCGCCTCTTTCGAGTCGGTGCTCCTTTATCCGGGAACGGGTCTTTTGGAGGGGACCAGCGCGTCGGAGGGGCGCGGCAGCACCATCCCTTTTCAGCTGGCGGGATGGCCCGGGATCGATCCCCTGGCGCTGGCGGCCCGGCTGAACTCCGAACAGCTGCGCGGTGTCCACTTCGAGCCGGTGCAGTTCACGCCGTTGAGGATGCCTGGCGTGTCGAGCGCTCCCAAGTACCGTGACCGCGAGGTGGGCGGGGTGAGGATCGACATCACCGACTACCGCAAGGTGTCGCCGGTGGAGACCGGGGTCGCGGTCCTGAGTGCACTGCACGCCCTGGTGCCTGAGCCCGTGCGCCCTTCCTTTTTCAGGGGCGGGTTCGACGACATGGCGGGTTCCGCGGAGTTGCGCAAGGCGGTGGAGCGGGGAGAGAGCGCTCAAGCGATCGCGGCGAGCTGGAACGCCGAGCTTTCCCGGTTCCTGGCGCTGCGCGAGGGGTACCTGCTGTACGGCGAGTGACAGGACACTTCGCTGCAGCTCTTAACGCCGCGCGCCACAGCTTGAGCAGAAAACATCACTCTCATTGGCTTGGGCGCCAACTGTTGTATCATATGGGCCATGTTCACAGACCAAGGAAAAGACAACGATACGATCGAGCTGTCGCGGGACGTCTCCCTCGCCCCCTTCACCTCGTTCCAGGTCGGCGGCCCGGCCCGCTTATTCACCACGGTCCGCACGCTGGAGCAGCTGAAGCAGGCGCTTTCCTTCGCCCGGCGGGAGGAGGTCCCCTTCCTCATCGTCGGCGGGGGCTCGAACCTGCTGGTGAGCGATCGCGGGTTCGACGGCATCGCGATCAGGTTGCTACTGAAGGGGATCAGGGTCGAGGGGCGCCGGATCGAGGCGCAGGCGGGGGTCGACCTCATGGCTGTCGTAGAGCATGCAGCACACTGGGGGCTGGGAGGAATAGAGCGGCTGGCGGGGATTCCGGGTCTTTTCGGCGGGGCGGTGCGCGGCAACGCCGGCGCCTATGGCAGCTGCATCGGCGACGTCATCGAGACGGTCCACGCGCTCAGGGCGGACACCCTGGAGCTGGTCACGCTTACCCGCGACGCCTGCCAGTTCCAGTACCGCAACAGCCGGTTCAAGAGGGAGCACGGGCTGGTGGTGGTGGCGGCAGGCATGCTCCTTGAGCCGGGGGACCCAGAGGAGATCCTGCGCCGGGGGGAGGAAACGGTGAGGAAACGTCAGGCCCGCCAGCTGCAATGCGACTTAAGCGCGGGCTCTTTTTTCATGAATCCAGTGGTAGGCGACCCGGAGCTGATCCGCAGGTTCGAAACCGAGCAGGGGACCCGCTGCAGGGACGGCAGGATCCCCGCCGGATGGCTCATCGACCAGGCCAGGCTGCGCAGCCTCAGGGTCGGGGGAGCCATGGTCAGCCCCAGACACGCCAATTACCTGATCAATACCGGCAACGCCAGCGCCAAGGAGATCGTCAGCCTCGCCGGGATGGTGAAAGCCCGGGTGCTGGCGTCCCTCGGGGTGCAGTTAGAAGAGGAGGTGAGCTGCATAGGCTTCACTGAGGCTGCGCCGCCTCCCTCCTGAACTCGGCGAACGCCTCTTCGAGATTGCCGTAAAGTCTCTCCATCCCTTCTACGTCTTCCTGCTGCGCCGCCTTCTTTTCCATCTCGTACGCGATGCCCCGCATCACTTCGGCGCCTATGCTGGCCGCGGCCCCCTTGATGCTGTGGGACTGCAGGTGCATAGCGTCACGATCCCCATTCGCGATCGCCTGCTGCAACAGCCCCAGCAACAGCTCAGTGCTCGCCAGGTACTTCTCCACGAAGATGTCGAGGAACCCGGGGTCCCCCAGCCGGTACAAAAGGCCGGCCCGGTCGAACACCGGCGGCTCGTCCACGGCCGAAGCCTGTACGGATTCCGCGGGCAAAGCGGCCTCATCGGCCGTGGCTGCGGCGTCAGGCTGGACCACCCTACCCGGCAGCCAACGCTGCAGGACGGCGCAAAGCTGCTCGGCCGCAAACGGCTTGCTCAGGTAATCATCCATTCCTGCCGCGAGGCAGATCTCCCGGTCGCCGGTCATGGCGTTGGCGGTAAGGGCCACAATCGGGACGTGCCCCCCTTCCCCTGTCTCCCACTCCCGTATGCCTCTGGTGGCGGCAAACCCGTCCATTTTGGGCATCTGGCAGTCCATGAACACCAGGTCGAAGCCCCCCCGGCGCACCCCGCTCAGGGCCTCTGCGCCGTTGTCGACTGACTGCACCGTGCACCCCAGCCTGCCGAGCATGTGCCGCACCACGTCCTGGTTCACCGGGTTGTCCTCCGCCACCAGGATCTGCGCGGCAAAGCGCACTTCCCCCTGCGGCATCGTGCGCTGCCCGGAGGGCGCCACCCCCTCCGGCAGTTCGGCGAGCACCTTGAGCCGGACCGTGAACCAGAAGGTGGAACCGATTCCGAACTCGCTCACCACGCCGAGCTCCCCCCTCATGAGCTCGGCCAGTTGCCGCGCGATGGCGAGTCCCAGACCGGTGCCGCCGAAAGAGCGGGTCGCGGAGTAATCAGCCTGGGTGAAACTGTCGAAGATGTGCGCCTGGGCCTCTGGGCGGATGCCTATCCCGGTGTCCACTACCTCGAAGCGGAGCACCCGCTCCTCCCCCTGCTCTTCCAGCGCAAAGGCGCGTAGCAGCACCTCTCCGCGGCTGGTGAACTTCACCGCGTTCCCCACCAGGTTCACCACGATCTGACGCAGCCTCACCAGGTCCGCTTCGACGTAGCGCGGCACGCCGGAGGCGATCTGGCATTTCGTCGCCACCCCCTTGCTGCCGGCGCCGGCGGCGAACATCTCCAGCACCTCCTGCATCATGACGTGCAGGTCCATCGGCGCCGGGTCCAGCTGCATGCGCCCTGCCTCGATCTTCGAGAAGTCGAGGATATCGTTGATGATGCACAAAAGCGACGCCCCGGAATTGCGGACGGCCTCGGCGAAGCAGCGCTGTTCGCCGTCAAGCCCGCTGTCCAGCAGCACGTTCACCATTCCCAGGACGCCGTTCATCGGGGTACGGATCTCGTGGCTCATGTTCGCCAGGAACTGCGACTTGGCGAGGTTCGCAGCCTCGGCAGCTTCCTTGGCGACACGCAGTTCGGCGACAGTCTGGCTCAACTCACGGTTGGCCGCCGACAGTTCGCGGGTACGCCTTTGCACCACCTCCTCGAGTTCAATCCGGTGCGCCTCCAGCTTCCCGTCGCGGTCCTGGATCTGCACAAGCATCTCATTGAAGCCGTCGATCAGCGTCCCCAGTTCATCATCTCCCTGCTTTCGCGCCCTCAGGTTGTAGTTCTTGTCACTGGAGACCGCTTTCATGACCTGCACCAGGTGCGAGATCGGCTCGGAGATGATGCGTTGCAGCCTGGTGGCGAGGAAGTATCCCAGGGAAAGCGCACCCAGCAGCACGCCTGCCAGCAAGAGGAAGAACCGCCCCAGGCGGTGGTTCAATTCGGTGCAGTCGGACTGGATCACCACTGTTCCCAGCTGCTGCCCGTCAAGGACGATGGGAGCGGTGCCGAAGATGTGGTCGCCTAAGGTAAGCGGGAAGCTGGAGCGCTCAAGTTCCGCGCCTAACCTCCGGCCGTCCACCCGCGCGCTCGCGCCGGAGCCGTTGACGAAGCCTAGATACTGCAGCCTGGAGCCCGGCGCCGTGTAGCTAGCGAAGACCGTGTGGTCCTTCAGCACGACCAGTGCGTTCAGGATGTAAGGCTTGGCCCGCAGCGCAGCCAGCGTCTCGGCCGCCGATTTGCGGTCGTTGAAAGCGACTGCTGCGGAGCTATTGCTTCCCACGATCTCCGCCAGCGCGCTCAGCTCGGTCCGCATGCCGCTACGAAAGTCTGCTACCTCGTTGAAAACAAAAGCGGTGGAAACCAGGGCGAGCACCACTGAGCTGGTAAGAAGCAGTATGGCGATCAGCTTTCGCCTGATTGATAGGTCGCGGAAAGGTCGCAGCATTAGGGTTTTTTCCCTTAAAGACGTTGCCGCAAGCGGCAGGGTCGAAAGTGAGCTCTGCCCGAAGCGATCCAGGCAAAACCGGTGACACATCACTTCTCGGAGTGTCGCGGGGGAACTTGAATCCTAATGATGGGGGAATTGAAGGATAAGTGCGCGAGGAAAGGGTGTCAGCCAGCGCTGACTTGCTGCAGCCACGCTCCCTGCTCATCGGTGAGGCCGTCGAACATGACCCCGATACCGGGGATGCTGCTGCATCCGCCCCAAGGGATGCTCCAGCAGACCACCGCCTCGACGCTCCCAACCGACGGGTCTGGGACCGTCAAGCTGACCCGGTCCCCGTTTCGATGCGGATCTGTGGTGTGGATGAAGGCTCCCCCCTGGGAGATGTTGACCGTGAAGGTCTTAACCCCTGCGGCAGCGCCGTTTTCTCCGGTGAGGACCAAGCTCAGGTAGCGGTCCTTCCTGTTGAAGCGGCGCAGCGACCTGGCGCTGAAAGATTTGCAGCGCCTCTCCATGAAATACGTCAGGGCCCCCTCGGCCCCGGGGGCGACGCCTTGCTCCAGCGGGCTGAAAGAGATGCACTTAAGCCTGCTGTCCCATTTCAGCCGCAGCGTGGGATAGAAGTTGATGCAGTCGTAGGCGATGGTTTTTTCCTCTTTGCTGCTGCGGATCAAGGTCAGCAGATCGATCAGCAGACCGTTGTAGGCGCCGTCGATGGTCATGCGCAGCAGCTCCCTGAAGCCTTGGGCCACCTCGTAGCTGATGCCGCAGGCCCGAAGCGCCTCCTCGTAGGCCTGCCTCGCCTCGGGCTCGTTTACCACCATCACTATCCTGGCTTCTTCCATGGCACCTTAACCCGTTGAAGCTCAAGGCTTCGTCCGCTGAAAATTTCGTCATCAGGTGAGTATGAAAGGTGCCCGGGACGGATCCCGGGCACCGGTTGTTGCGGCAAGTCGTTCGTCGAAAGGCGGGCTACTTGATGGTGGAATACTTCGTCAATGCCTTTTGCAGGTTCACCGTCGCCGGCGCCTTTTTCAACCCCGTGCCGGCCAGAATATCCTTTGCCGTCAGCTCGCTCTTGCCGTAGTAGGCGTGGTTGGCGTCGTCGTCTACGAGCAGCGCCGCACCTTCCAGCGAGACCCCGGCGAACAGGCCGCGGCTGCGCGAGTAGGAGAGGATCCCGGTCTGGAAGGTTACATCGGTAGCCGCACTTGCCTTGCGTCCCACCGGACCGGCCGCGACCGCCGCATCCGCTCCCAGGGTGAACTTGCCCTGCAGCAGTTTGTCCACGTCCTTCACCTCTTTGAAGACCAGGATCAGGTCTGTGGAGGTCGCTCCCACCTGCCAACCAATACTCCCCCCGGTGATGCTCACGAAGACCGGGTCGCTCCAGCTGTCGTCCTGGTTGCGCACCGAGAGGACGCCAGTACCGTGCCTGCCGCCTACGACGAAGGCCCCCTTGATGACGCCTGGGATGATGGCGATGGCCTTGGCGTCACGCAAAAGGACCGGGGGGATCCCCTTCTCTGGGATCTTCATGATGGTGGTAAGCACATCGGCGGACTCCTGGACCTTCTTGGCCTCGTTCCTGGCGAAGGCGGTGACGCTCCACAGGCAGAGCAGCATTGCTGCAACCGTTGCGATGGAAATGATCTTACCGGTTTTCATGGTCTAACCTCCTCTGGTTGATCCCGCAGATAGGGGTGACAGTTCCCGCCGTTGCTCCGGCCTCGGCGCTACCTTCTGTTGTGACGCGCATTCGGGTTTAGCCTTCCCCGTCGAGGACCGGCATCTACTGCTGCTCCGCCGCGCTCTCCGGGGTAGCCGTAAGCTCTGCCGACAGGGTATAGTCGACCACCCCCAATCCGGCGATGACAACCAGGATGCAACAGAATCGCTTGAACCTGCTGATTTCCATGTGGCACCTCCAGCTTTTGATTAAATTTGACCAATAATGAATAGCACAGGGGAAATTATTGTCAATGAAGCCTGGGGGGACAGGGCGTTAACAATATGCGCAGCAGGAAGGACGGTGATCACCATCTGTAGCGTAGCGAAATGGGGCGGGGCGTAGGCAGCGAGTGGAACGAGCTGTAAAAGCTGCGCAAAGAGGAGAGTGCGGCTGATTTCAGACAAAAAAAAATCCCCGGATCATCTCCGGGGACTCATATCAGCGCTGAAACTGAACTTGATTACTGCCTTGCGACGTTGGCGGCCTGAAGCCCTTTCGGTCCTTTTACCACGTCGAAGGTGACGCTATCGCCTTCAGCAAGGGATTTGAACCCGTCGCCGGTGATGGCAGAGAAATGGACGAACACGTCGTCGCCATTGTCCTGCTCGATGAAACCAAACCCCTTGCTGTCGTTAAACCATTTTACAGTACCATTTGCCATTTACTTTTACCTTCTCCATGTCTTTCTACTTAGTTTTGCTCCGGTCATCCGGAACCTTCGACACCTTAGCAGAGTTCATATCGCCAAAGCAAGCTATTTATTTTCCGTTATTTTTCGCGGCGCCATTTTGCAACCACATGCTCGACGCTTTCTCCGCACGGTCAGCCATAAGGCCAAGTCAGGGGTTGGCGAACTCCCCCTCTATTAAGGCGTTAGATTCACCTTAATATCGACCCCGTCTATGGTCAGCGTTGTAATGGCCCCGTTCTTAACGCTGTCTATGAGATTTCTGACGAAAATGCGCCGGTTGTTAAGGAGCACAGTCCGGGACAAGTTGCTAAATTCGGAGTCGATGGGGACGGTATCTGTATCGCTGATGGCATACTGGGCGCCATTGTTGGCAGTATCCTTGATGCTGATGGTGTGCACCACTGGGACAGTATCCTCGGATGTAAAAGTTCCTTGAGCGCGATAATAGAATCCTGCCTCCACTGGTGCGCTAAATTCTATGTTCTTAGTCGTGCTGACGAAATCGGCACTGACATTCCCTATAGTCAGAGTGGTTTTGGTAGTCGTTCCCAAAGTAGCGGCCGACGTATGACTTACCTTCACCTTGTCGTTGTTTTTTACCGTTCCGGGTGCACTGGTGGCGGCGCCGCCGTTTATGGAGTACTTGCTATCGCTCCCGCTGGAACCGGTGACGGAGATGGGACTAGAATCCGCGGTGAGACCGGAGACGGTTATCTCCTCTGAGGTGACGGGAACCCCCTTGTCGGTGCCGGTCTTGGGGGCGAAGGTGAACTGGTCCGGGGTGGTGCCGAGACGGACGTAGGGGGGAAACCACACGATGTCGCCGCAGCCGGCCAAAAGCAGGATGCTCGCGAGAAGGAGCAGCCGGCAGGCGGCCGAGGTTAATCTTGTGGAGCGAAGTTCAGTTTTTGCCAAGCGACGCGCGCCGGCGACAATGGCGCCTGGAGTTGTCATGACGGCCCTCCTTGGGTGATGACATCGGAAATTCGGATACTACCTCAAAGCATGCGGTTCCACAAGCTTCCAGGCGTTTGTCGCCCTCCCCTTTCCAGCTTCCGGTACGCAGCGCGCCGCGGCTGCAGTTTTGTCGCTTAGGGCTAGGGCATCCGGTCCAGGAGCCTCAGCAGACCGTCAAGGATGGTGACCGGGTGCGGCGGACACCCCGGGATGAAGAGATCGACCGGCAGTATCCCCTCGACGCCGTCGTGGGCCTCAGGCGAGCCGCGGAAGGGACCGCCGCCGATGGCGCAGGCCCCGCAGGCGACCACAATCTTCGGCGCCGGGATCGCCTCGTAGGTCATGAGGAGCGCCTCCCGCATGTGCTCGGTTACGGGTCCGGTGACCCAGAGACCGTCTGCGTGCCTCGGTGAGGCGACGAACTGGATGCCGAAGCGCCCGATGTCCCAGCCGATGGTGGAGAGGACGTTGGTGTCGGCCTCACAGGCGTTGCAGCCGCCGGCTACCACCGAGCGGAACTTGAGCGACCGGCCGAAAAGCGACAGCATCTTCGCCTCAAGCGCCTGTGCCAGCCGGTGCTCGTCCCCGGGCCTGATTACCAGATCCTCCCGGTTGTTCGCGGCCAACATCGCGTCGGCTGTGTGGCTGATGGCGCCGTGGGGGCAGGCATTTGCGCACTCGGGGCAGAAGAGGCATTTGCCGAGATCAAGCGAAAGCTCGGGCTGGCAGCTGAGCGCCCCGACCGGGCAGGCGTCGGCGCAGATCCGGCACTCGTCCGGGCAGAGCCCGCCCTTTAGCTCCGGGTAACCGCGGAAGCGCTCCGGCAGGGAGAGAGGCTCCCTGGGGTAAGCCATGGTGCGGTGCCCCTGCTTGCAGCGTGCGATGATGGCCTTGAACATGATGCAACTCCTGTTTGATCTCGAACTGCCGCGCCGCATGCACGCGGCGCGGCAGAGGTGCTAAAGGTCGAACCCGCAGTAGGAGAGGTTGAAGCTCTTGTTGCAGAGCGGGAAGTCGGATATCTGCCCCCCGCGCAGCGCCATGGCGAGTCCGCTCCAGTTGTGGAAGGAGGGGTCGGTGATCTTGTAGCGCTCCAACTCCCCGCGCCCGTCGGTAAGCGCGACATGGCAGACCTCGCCGCGCCACCCCTCGACCAGGGAGAGCGCCATCTGGTCTCCCCCGACCTGCGCCGCGGGCGAGGCGATGCTACCTCCGGGAAGCTGAGCCAGCTGCTCCTCTATGAAGTGGAGCGACTTCTCTATCTCCAGCCAGCGCACCAGGGTGCGGGCATAGACGTCCCCCCCCTTCGCTGTTTCCACCGGGAGCTGAGCCACGTTGTAGATGCCGAAGGGGTGGTCCCGGCGGATGTCGCGGTTAAGTCCGCTGGCCCTGGCCGCAGGTCCTACCAGCCCCAGATCCAGCGCGTCCTTCTCGCTCACCACCCCGGTCCCCTCCAGCCTCCCCATCACCGAGGGACTGTCCCAGAGGAGGTCAACGGCGTTCGTCACCTCACGGCGCGCCACGTCGATCCTCTTTCTCAGCTTCTCGGCCAGTTCCCTCCCCACGTCGAACTGGACCCCGCCCGGGGTCACAAGCCCGCGCCCGAAGCGGCTGCCGCAGAGCTCGGCGCTCATGTTCAGGAAGTCGCCGCGGATCCTGCCGCAGAACGAAGCGGTGGGAAGGTAGCCGACGTCGCCGGCTATGGCGCCCAGGTCCCCGGTGTGGTTCGCCAGGCGCTCCAGCTCGAGCGCGATGCCGCGGATCGCCTCGGCCTTGGCCGGGACCCGCACCCCGCAAAGCGCTTCCATCGCCATGGCATAGGCGGTGCCGTGGCCGATGGTGGTGTCCCCGGCTACGGTCTCCATGCACTTCAGGGTGCGCAGCCCAGGTCGCCCGAGCACCATGCGCTCGACGCCGCGATGCTGGTAGCCGAGCGAGATCTCCAGGTGCAGCACCTCCTCGCCGAAGCACTGGAAGCGGAAATGCCCCGGCTCGATGATCCCCGCATGCACAGGCCCGACAGCCACCTCGTGCACCTCGTCGCCCGCCACGCGGTAGAAATCCATCACCCCGACCTTCTCGGGGGCCCTCGGGGGAACCGCGGAGGTCGAGGCGAGAGGCGCCGCAAACCGGACCGGCTTCAGCCAGGGGTGCCCCTCGAACGAGATGCCGAACTGCTCGGCGATCTCGCGCTCGAACAGGTGCAGCTGTGGGGCTTCCGCGACCAGCGAGGGGAAGCTCTTGCCGCTGACGGCGGTGCTCATGATGCCAAGCGCCGCGTGGCTTTTGAAGGAGAGGATGCAGTAAAGCCTCACCAAGTGGGCCTCAGGAGCTCCGAAGTAGGAAACCACCCGCCATCCCCCTTGGATGGCTGAAACGAGCGTCTCCAGGAAGCGCTCGCCCGAATGCTCAGGTATCTCGTTGCGGTTGACCGCGCTCCCGTTTTGAGTGAAGAGCAGACCCGGCGTCATGCGCCACCTCCCAGTTGCCCGGCCGCGTCACGCAGCAGTTGCTGCAGGGGCGCCGGGAGCCAGAGCCCCATCATCAGGACGATGCCCATGAGCAGCAGGGGGGGAAGCACCGTCGGGAGCGCGTCGCGGTACCTGGTCCTCTCGAGGTCGGCCGGCACTTCGCCCAGCACAACGGGAAGCACCGTGGAGGCCATGCCGATGAAGATCAGCGCCAGGAAGACGAGAAAGAGCGCGCCGGTCCAGAAGTTACCCTCTACGAAAGCGGAGGAGACGATGAGGAACTCGCTCACGAATGGGGAGAAAGGGGGCGATCCGGTGATGGCGAGGAAAGCCGCCAGAAACAGCGCCCCCGACCAGGGGGTGCGCCTGAGCGCCCCGCGCACAGCCGCGGTGCTCTTGGAGTTATAGGCCCGGTGGATGTTGCCGCAGGAGAGAAAGAGCACCCCCTTGGTCATCGAGTTGTTGATCATGTGCAGAAGTCCCGCGAAGAGCGCGCCCTTCCCCAGTCCGAGCGCCACGGTGATGATCCCTATGTGCTCGACGCTCGAATAGGCGAGCATCCTCTTGAAGTCGCTTTGCCGAGCCATGAAGACGGCGGCGAAGGCCATGGAGACGAGCCCCATGACGAGGAGCACGTTCTGGAACAGGGCGCCCTCGGTCGAGGCGACGGCGATCTGGTACACCCTCAAAAGCGCCAGGAGAGCGCAGTTCACCAACCCCCCCGCCAGAAGCGCACCAACAAGCCCAGGCGCCTCGCCGTAGGCGTCCGGCTTCCAGGTGTGCAGCGGGGCAAGCCCCATCTTCGAGCCGAATCCGACCAGAAGGAAGATGAAGGCCGCATGGCGCCAGCCGGGGTGGAGCGCCGCGGCGTCGGAGATGAGCGAAGGGAGCAAAAGCGTCACGTCCTGCTTGGCCACTATGGTGGAATAGGCGAGGAAGAAGAGCCCCAAAAGCGCGATGGCGATCCCCACCGAGCAGATCAGCAGGTACTTCCAGGTGGCCTCGATGGAGCGGGCGTTGTGGTTGAAATAGATCAAGGGCGCCATGGTGAGGGTAGTCGCCTCAAGGGCGATCCAGAGAAGCCCCAGGTGCTGCGAGATGGCGACCAGGGTCATGGCCGAGAGGCAGACCAGGAGCGCCGCGCAAAGGACCCGGTTTTGACGCCTCCTGCGGTAGGCGAGATAACCCACCGCGTAGAAGGCGCAGACCGCGAAGAGGACGCTATTGCTCAAAAGGGCGAGCTTCCCCAGCGGGTCGAGCAGGATCCAGCCGGCCGGAGAGACCGGGGGGGTGTCGATCAGCAGCGCCCCTACCAGGAAAAGCTGCGCCAGCGCGAAGACCGGCAGCACCAGGGGGCGCTTCCTGTTGTCGGGGATCAGCCAGGCGATCAGGGCCCCCGCAAGGGGGAGAAGGACCAGGGCCCACATCATGTCGTTATTCCTCCCTGAGCGCGCTGAGCCTCGAGGTGTCGATGCTCGAGAACTCGCGGCTTATGTGATTGATGACGATCCCCATGACGAAGATGCCGACCAGGAGGTCCAAAAGCGCCCCCGCCTCGACCATGACCGGCATGGCGTCGGCCAGAAGGAGGCCGAACAGGAAGATCCCGTTTTCCATGAGGAGGTACCCCAAGACCTGCGAGATCGCCTTGCGCCTTCCCATGAGGACCAGGAACCCGCACATGAGGGTCGCAAGCGACGCCGGGACCACCAGGAGCCCCGAGTGCTCGGGAGCAAGCGGCAGCTTCGCCGCGAAGATGAAGGCGAGCGTGGTGAAAAGCGCCCCCAAAACCAGCGAGGGGATGTAGCCGATGAAGGGCTGGAACTCCCGCTCGATCTCGGCCCTCTTGATGGCCCGGATGATCAGGAACGGGATCAGCGCCCCCTTCACCAGCACGATGCTCACCACGATGAAGGCAAGATGCCAGGAGATCGGGTGCACCAGCGCCGGGAGAACGCCCAAAAGCACCCCCTGCAGCGCCACCGCGCGCACGGAGAAGTTGAGCCTGCTGGTCCCAAGGACCGCGAAGTTCAAAAGCAGGCAGAGCACCAGGAATTGGTCGGCCAGGGAGTTCATCTCGTCACCTCACTACCAGTACCAGGGAAAAGGCGGTCAGTATCATCGCCGCCACCAGAAGCTGCGGCACGCGGATCAGCCTCAGGCGCGCCATCACCGATTCCACCACGCCGATGGCGACGGCCAGTACCAGCATGGAGAGCGCGAAGAGGGCCCAGTCGACAAGGGTGTTTCCCGAGGCGAATGGGACGGCGATGTTCACAAAGAGCGCGCCCAGAAGGTAGAGCTTCAGCGCCGCGCCGTAGAGGATGCAGCCGAAATAGGGGCCGCTGTGGTCGAGCACCATCACCTCGTGGATCATGGTTAGCTCAAGGTGCGTGTTGGGGTCGTCGAACGGGATGCGGCAGTTCTCCGCCAAAAGGACCACGAAGAGCCCGGCCAGAAGCAGTATCAGCGAGGCGCCGGCGGCAAGCCACACCGGGGAGGTGACGTGGTTCAGCATAGGCGTCAGGCTCATGGTCCCGGAGAGCCTGGTCAGTGTGATCAGGGCGAAGAAGAGGGCCGGCTCGGCGAGGCAGGAGAAGGTGACCTCGCGGGCCGCCCCCATACCCTCGAAGCTGGAGCCGGTATCGAGGGCGGCGACCGTGGTAAAGAAGCGCCCCAGGGCGAAGAGATAGGCGAAGAGGATCATGTCCCCCTCGAAGGAGACCGGTGCGGCGTGCTTGCCGAGCGGCACCAGGAGCGCCGCGAAGAGCGTGGCCGCCAGGGTGACCGCGGGGCCGGCACGGAAGATCCAGGTGGTCGTGTCGGAGATGACCACCCCCTTGCGCATCAGCCGCGACAGGTCGTAGTAGGGCTGCAGAAACGGCGCCCCCACCCGGCCGGCGAAGGCCGCCTTGGTCTTGCCGATCACCCCCAAGAGCAGCGGGGGCATGGCTAAGACCAGCACCACATGTAAGAGCGTGTCGATCATGTCGAGTCTCCTGAACCTAATCAATTGCACTGCTATCGTCCCCTCCCCCGGAGGTGAGGGTTAGAGAGGGGGCGCAAGCCGGAACACAGCAACCCCCTCCTGGCCTCCCCCCTCCAGGGAGAGGGAATTTTTATCCTAATGCACCCACAACATCAGCAGCAACAGCGTGGCGAAGATGTAGAGGATGTAGACGTGCACCTCGCCATGCTGCAGGCGCCGCACGAAGGCAAAACCTACGCCTATGATGCTTATGGCCGGCAGCAAGATCCGCTGCAGCACGGTCTCCTCCGGGGTGTAGCTGAGTTTCGTTGCGGCCGGGGCCACGCCGGTCACCTTTCCCGCCCAGATGCGCGTGCGGATCACCGGCGCTGCAAGGGAGCCGAACAGGGCGCCGAAGGAACTCCCGGTGTACTGAATGCTGGCAGCAGGACGGAGATAGCCGCACCCCCAGGTCGGTCCGGTGGCTGCGGAAACCGCCTTCGACCTCCCCTTGAGGAAGAGAAACAGCGCCACGGACAAAAGGAGCAGGCACCCTCCGGCGACCGCGAACCAGACCGGCGCGATTGGCAGCGCCACGGCGTCGGCGCCCGGCCCGGCCAGTGCCGCAAGCGCCGGGTTTACCAGTGCCAGGAACAGCTGCGGGAAGAGCCCGCCGAGCATAGCGAGCAGAGCCAAGAGCCCCATAGGGGCCAGCATGCTGAAGGGTGCCTCGTGGCTTTGGGCGGAGCCTTCGGTGCGCGGTGCTCCCAAAAAGGCGATGCCGTAGAGCTTCACGAAGCTGATCACGGCGACCCCGCCGACGAGCGCCAGCACCGGCGCGCCCAGGGCGAGGTAAGGCGCCCCTGCCTGCGCCTCTCCGAAGAAGCCTAGGTACAAGAGCATTTCGCTGGCAAAGCCGTTGAATGGGGGTAGACCGCAGATGGCGACAGCCCCGCAAAGCGAGAGGAAAGCGGTCTTCGGCATGCGCTTGGCGAGCCCCCCCATGCGGTCGAGCTCGCGGGTGCCGGCGGCATGGATCACGCTCCCGGCCGAGAAGAAGAGCAGCGGCTTGAAGATGGCGTGGTTCAAGACGTGAAAGAGAGCGGCGGCGAGCCCCAGGTAGGCAAGCAGCCGGTTGCCGCTTGCCGCGGCGAGTAGGTAGACGCCGATGCCGGTGCAGATGATGCCGAGGTTCTCAATGCTGCTGTAGGCCAAAAGGCGCTTGATGTCCTTTTGCGCCGAGGCGATGCAGATACCCATGAGGGCCGAGGTGAGGCCGGCAGCGGTGAGAAGCGCGCCCCACCAGAGGGGGGGATGGGGGAAAAAGGAGATGACCCGCAAAATGCCGTAGATGCCGACCTTCAGCATCACACCGGAGAGAATCGCGGATACGTGGCTCGGGGCGTTGGCGTGGGCGGAGGGGAGCCAGATGTGCAAAGGCATGAGACCCGCCTTGGAACCGAAGCCGGCCAGGGCGGCGCAAAACACGAGGGCGGAAAGCCCGGCAGAGAGCTGCAGCGAGCAGGCAGCCGGGAACTGAAAGGCGCCGGTGGAAAGAAGCAGCGTCGAGAAGAGAACCATCAGGGCTGCAGCCCCCAGGTGGCTTGCCACCAGGTACACCGTCCCCGCCCCCCTCACCTCTTCCTCGGCGTGCTCGGCCACCAGCAGGAAGTAGCCGGAAAGCGCCATCACCTCCCAGGCGATCATGAACAGTGCGCCGTTTCTGGCCACCACCACCAGCGCCATGGCGCAGGCAAGAAGGCCGTAGAAGAAGGTGACACTCCTTTCCGAGGTGCTACGGGAGACTGCGGGCCAGTAACCCAGGGCGTAGAGTGAGCCTGCCGGGAAGACAAGGAAGATGGGGATCAGGAAGAATGCAGAGAGAGGGTCTAGAGCGATTTCGCAGGGGCCGAAAGGGAGGTTCCAGTCGAGGGTGAAGCTGGATGTTTGTCGCCAGAAGAGCAGATAGATGAGCGACGGTAACGCAATGAGCGAGGAGAGCAGCGCGGCTGCCGAGGCTACTCGCTGTCCTAGCGGGCCGTGCCTTAGCAAAAGCCCTGGAAATCCGGAGCAGCCGGCAAGAGTTATGGCGCAGAGGACCAAGACGGCGGGGTCCCGCAACATGTCAAAAAACATAGCCAATCCTTTCGAAACGGATCGTCACGCCGCTCCATGGGGAGCGGGATTCTCTCATCAAGTTTCAACCTCTCCCGCGACCAGGCGTGCCCGGTCCGGAAAGGGGAGCGAAAAAGTTACTGCGTGACAGCGGTGGTGGCACGGCGCGGACCGGCCTATGGCGGCCCCAGGGGCCTACGAAAGGCTCAACATACTCCCTGCAAACTGATTTGTCAAAAAAAGATTTCTAATATTAAAGGGCTCGGTAAAACAATACTGTAAGACAATATGCCTCAAGTTACTTGTTTTAACGCCGACAACAGTTATCATTAGAAGTAAAACGACGAGACATTGAGAACAGTGTTATACTACTTTAGAATTTTCGCAAGCCTAGATGGCATGGAAGGCTCCCGTGACAAATTTATGGAGGAACGGCTGTGAATAATCATGTTTGGCGCCCCCTCTACGTGGTGCTGGTGGTAGTGGCCCTGGTGCTTGTGGCCAGGAAGGTCCTGGTCCCGGCGGATTTCGGCATCGGGCCACGCGGCTACATGTACGGCTGGCACCGCGCCGGAAACGAGCAGCAGTGGAAAGAGGTGAAGGTGAAGTACAGGACCGCGGGCTACTGCATGGAGTGCCACCGGGACAAGTACGACGAGATGAAAGAGTCCCCGCACCGCAACATCAACTGCGAGAACTGCCACGGCCCGGCGCTGAACCACCCGGAAGACCCGCGCTCCCTCAACATCGACCGCAGCCGCGAGCTCTGCGCCCGCTGCCACACCCGCCTCCCCTATCCCAGCAGCAGCCGCGGGGTGATGAAAGGGGTCGATCCCAAGACGCACCACGTGGGCCTTGACTGCGTCACCTGTCATTGGCCGCACGACCCGAGGAAGGAGGGGCACCAGAGATGATGAACAGGAGATCTTTCTGCAAGAAGACGTTGCTCGTCGCCGGGGGGCTCGCGCTCCCGCTCTCGGCCCTGGAGCTCTTCGACCCGAAGCGGCTTCTGGCCGAGAAGGATGAAAAAGGGGCGCGCTGGGTCTTTCTGGTCGACACCCGCAAATGCGTCGGCTGCGGCTTCTGCGTCAAGGGATGCAAGGTGGAGAACGAGATACCCTACGACGCCAACGTGACCCGCACCTGGGTGGAGCGCTACCTGGTCACCAGCGACGGCAAGACCCACATCGACTCACCAAAGGGGGCGCGCGACGGCTTCCCCGAAAAGGGGATCGAGATCGGACACGGGAAACTCGAGGAGGTACGCGACGAGGATATCGAGAAGGCCTTCTTCGTCCCCAAACTCTGCAACCAGTGCGACAATCCCCCCTGCGTCCAGGTCTGCCCTGTGGGGGCGACCTACCAGACCGAGGACGGGGTGGTGCTCGTTGACCGTAAGTGGTGCATCGGCTGCGGCTACTGCATCATGGGGTGTCCCTACGGGGTCCGCTTCTTTCACCCGGTCCACCACGTGGCAGACAAGTGCAACTTCTGCTACCACCGGATCAGCAAGGGGATGCAGACCGCCTGCGTTGATAGCTGCGCCTTCGGCGCCAGGCGCATCGGGAACCTGAGGGACCCGGAGGATCCTGTCACCAAGGTGATCATGACCGAACGGGTCAACGTGCTCAAAGAGGAGTACGGCACCAAGCCGCAGGTGTTCTACCTGGGACTTTCCAAGGAGGTGAAGTAGCCATGATGGTGCACGGAGAGGCCTGGACCCTCAAAGAATTCTTCACCTACCCGAACGAATACATCTACTGGACCATCCAGATCGTGATGTACCCCTTCATGACCGGCCTCGTGGCCGGCGCCTTCGTGCTCTCCTCGCTGTACCACGTCTTCGGGGTCAAGCAGCTGAAGGGTATCGCCCGCTTCTCGCTGGTCTTTTCCTTCGCGCTGCTGCCGGTCGCCATGCTCCCCCTCATGCTGCACCTGCAGCAGCCGCTAAGGGGGATCGAGGTGATGCTGACGCCGCACTTCACCTCGGCCATCGCCGCCTTCGGCATCGTCTTTACCACCTACGGCATGATCGTCGCCTCCGAGCTCTGGTTCGTCTACCGCAAGCACTTCGTCGAAACGGCCTTGAGCCTGAAAGAGAAGGAGCGGCGCACTCCGGGGGAACAGTTCGCTTATCTGCTTTTCTCCGCGCTCACCATGGGGGCTTACGACGTGAGCCACGAGGCGCTGGAGGCGGACGAGCGTGCGGTGAAGAAGCTGGCCGCCGCGGGGATTCCGGTCGCCTGCTTCCTGCACGGCTACGCCGGGTTCATCTTCGGCTCGGTTAAGGCCAACGCACTCTGGATGACGCCGCTCATGCCGGTCATCTTCATCTGCTCCGCCGTGGTCTCGGGGATCGCGCTCTGCATCCTCACCTACATCATCACCATGGAGATCAGGAAGGCGCTGGCGGCCAGGCGCCCGGAGCTCCCCAGCAAGGAGGAGCTGAAGAGCGCCGAGAGCCAGGTGGTGGTGATGACCTCGCGCTACCTGCTCATGTTCATGGTCGCCGCCATCACGCTGGAGCTGCTCGACCTGGTTTTCCGGGGGTACACTGCGGTGAAATCGTGGGACATCCTGAGAAGCGTCATCTACGAGCGGGATTTCGTGAACATCTTCGTGGTGCAGTACGGGCTGGGGAACCTGGTCCCCCTGGTGTTGTTCCTCGTGCCGGGGCTAACCATCCGGCGCGCCATCCTTGGGACGGCGCTGGTGCTCCTCGGTGTGTTCATGATGCGCTGGAACGTGGTCATCGGCGGCCAGGCCTTCTCCTCGTCGTTCTCCGGCTTCATGCACTACACCCTCCCGGTCTGGCCCGACAGCATCGAGACCTTCAAGGAAGGGCTGGGGGGCGCGCTGCTGGTGGCGGTGGTCCCGTTCTTCCTGTTCTGGATCCTGAACAAGGTGATGCCGGTGTTCAAGGAAACCCACTGATTGCTTATTGCGGCCAAGGGTAGGCGAGGCTACAGCGTCCCCCCCTTTGCGAAGGGGGGGGACAGGGGGGATTTCCCTAAGCCTTACTGGCTGGTGGCCGCCAGAAGCACCACCAGGGTGATGAAGGTGTAGAAGATGTAGATGTTCAGCTTGCCGTGCTGCAGCCTGCGGACCGGCAGCGTCTTTTCGAAGAGGTACTCCAGGAAGGGGAGGTAGATCCGCTCCAGCACGGTCTCCGGGACGTGGCTTTCCAAGCGGGCACGCCCCGGGAAGAGCCCCGCCGCCTCCTCGCGATGCACCTCGGGGCGGAGCACGATCTTGAACCAGCTCACCAGGGTAGCGCCGAAGGAACTGGCGGTGTATTGCATCGAGCTCGAAGGCCTCAGATAGCCGCAGCCCCAGGTGGGACCGGAGGGAACCGGGAGCCTCGCGGCGCGGCGCCCAAGCAGATAGGACACCAGCAGTGCGGCCAGCAAAAGCCCCGCAGCCAGCAGCGAGATCCAGCTGAAAGGTACCAGGTTCTCGATCCATTCACCGGACAGGGAGGTGCGGTAGGCGGAGAGCGCGTTGTTGAGGGGGCTTATGAGCACTCCCGGCGCGACCCCTATGGCCGCGCAGCAAAGGGCCAGCACCCCCATCGGCGCCAGCATCCCCCCCGGCGCCTCGTGCCCCCCCGCATGCGCCTGCGAACGCGGCGCTCCCAGGAAGACTATCCCGAACACCTTGACGAAGCAGGCAACGGCCAGCCCGCCCACCAGCGCCAGCACCGGTGCTGTGAGCGCGGGAAACATCCCCGAGAGCCCCCCCGTGGAACTGATCGCTGTAAATGAGCCCAGGTAGATCATCAGCTCGCTCACGAAGCCGTTCAGGGGGGGGAGCCCGCATATCGCGACCGCCCCTGCCAGGAAGAAGAGCGCGGTGTACGGCAGGCGGCGCGCCACCCCGCCCATCAGGTCGATCTCCCTGGTGCCGGTGGCGTGGATCACCGAACCGGCGGAAAGAAAGAGCAGCGCCTTGAACAGGGCGTGGTTCACCACGTGCAGCAGCGCCCCCGCAACTCCCAGCGCCGTCAATGCCGGGTTCCCCTGGCTCTCCCCAATGAGTGCTATGCCGATCCCCATCATGATGATGCCGATGTTCTCGATGCTGTGATAGGCGAGGAGCCTTTTCATGTCGTGCTGCGCGATGGCGAAGGCAACCCCCAGCACGCCTGAGACAAGCCCCAAAACGAGCACCGTCGCCCCCCACCAGAGGGGGGGATCGGAAAAGGCCGAAAATACCCGCATCATCCCGTAGATCCCGGTCTTCAGGACGATGCCGGAGAGGATGGCGGAGATGTGGCTCGGGGCGTTGGCGTGCGCCGAAGGGAGCCAGATGTGCAGCGGCATCGAGCCTGCCTTGAAACCGAAGCCGATGATGGCGGTGAGAAAGATCGCCGCGGCGGCCCCGGCGTGTGAGGAAAGCGTGCCGGCCGCGGGGAAGAGCCACTCGCCGGTTTCCCCTTTCAGCAGCGAGAACATGGCGAAAAGAGAGAGCGCGCCCAGGTGCGCCGTGATGAGGTAGAGGGTCCCCGCCTCCCGCACCTGGGGCTTTTCATCCTCGGTGGTGAGGGCGAAGTAGGCAGCGAAGGCCATCACCTCCCAGGCAAGCAGGAAGAGGACGGTGCTCTTCGCGATCAGAAGCGTGGTGAGCGACGCCGCCAAAAGCCCCAGGAAGAAGGTGAGCTTGCCGCAGTTGCCTGCATGGTCAGCGGCGGGCCAGTAGCTGACGCCGTAGAGCGCCGCGCAACCGGTCACGATGAACATCGGGAGCAGGAAGAATCCCGAAAGGGGATCTACGCCGGCCTCGAAGGTGCCAAAGGGAAGGCCCGAGGAGATGGTGACGGTGGCGCCGGAGGGATTGAAAAGGGCGATCAGGGCGCCGGAGAGGCCCAAGAGGGAAGCTGAGACGAGAAGTGCTGCGGATAAGCGCTGGGCCCGGTCGGAGCCGGGGATAAAAAGAAGGGGGAGGCCCGAGAACGCCTGGCAGGCGACGGCGAGCAACAACAGGTAGATACAGGTCGCAGGCTCGCCGGAAAAGATCATGATCAGCTCCTCTTGCCGCGCTCGAAGCGCCGGGCGGCTTCCAGGATGGCCGCGGGGTCGCAGGCGTGGTTCAAAGTGGCCCTGAACTCCGCGTCATGCAGGGCGTAGGCCAGCCGGGACAAAAGGTGCAGGTGCACCTTCACGGTAGGGCTTGTCAACATGAAGAGAATGCGCACCGGCTCCCCGTCGAGCGCGCCGAAATCGACGGGGTGCTCCAGGAAACAGAGGGAAATGGCCGGAACCGGCTTGTCCTGCAGGAGGATCGGGTTGCGAACGTGCGGGATGGCGATCCCGTCCCCGATGGCCGTGGTCCCCAGGGCCTCCCGGGCCAGAAGCACCTGGAGCAGGAACTCCGGGTCCATCCTGGGGGGGAGCTTCATCAGGTTCACCACGTTTCTCAACACCGAAAGCTTGTCGTCCCCGGGGACCCCGCAGTGCACCCCGCCCGCCTCCAGTGCCTGGCTCAGGGGCGGCAGCACGATGTCAGCCTGCGCCGCCTCGAAGAGCTCGGGCGGCACCTTGATCCCGTGGTCGGTCGCCCACTCCAGGAGATCGACCCGGTTGATCCGGTAGCTCCCCTGCACCATGGTGGCCGGCAGCTTCTCCTTCTTGATCCATTTGGCCACCACGCTCTCGTCCACCTTGAGCAGCGTGGCCACTTCCGACGCCTTCATCAACATCTGTCACTCCAGTGTAGGGACTGGAAAAAATTTATAGCACCCTTAGTGCCAAGAAACAAGATCGTTAATGTAGAAAAAGCATCAGTGTTACTGGCGGGTTGCCGGATCGCCCTTCTAATAATGTCGAAGTCTCCCCCTCACCCTCTGGGAGAGGGGGAGGGGGAGGGATGTGCTCAGCCGGAACGACCACAAAAAAAGCCCCCGGATTTCCCCGGGGGCTTTTTCTAGTTCCTGCTGAAGAAGCTAGTGCTTCGCGTGCTGCTCGCCGCCGGGGACGTCCTCCCCGCCTGCTGCGTGGCAGTCGCTGCAGTTGGCCTTGAAGAGCTCGTCGCCGATGTCGACCGGGTGCACGAACTCCTTCACCTGGGTGCCGGCCGGGATGTTCTCCTGCTTCTGGCTCAGCACGGTGTGGCACATGTTGCAGTCCTTGGAAATGACCTTGCCTGCCGCGGTCTTGTGCTTGCCGTCGTGGCAGCGGAAGCAGCCCGGGGTGTAGAAGTGCCCGATGTGGTTTGGATAGGTGTTCCAGGAGACCTTCATGCTCGGGAAGAAGTTCCTGTTGTAGATGTCCTGAACCACTACGACCGCGTGCTCGATCTCCTTCTGCTTGCTCTTGGCGATCGCCGGGTAGTTCTTGGCGTAGTACTCCGGAAGCTCCTTCGCGATGGTGGCCTTGGCCTCTTCCTTCTTGGCGTAGGGCCTGGTCACGATTTCTACGGCAACCTTCTTCAGGTACGGCAGGCTGCTATCGATCCTTCTTGCGGCAAAGGCCTCGTCCATCTCGATGCCGGGGGCGCGGTAGATATGGGCCGGGCGGTTGTGGCAATCGAGGCAGTCCATGACGCGCTTCTGGGACTTGGCCACCTCATCCTTGCTCAGCGGCTTCTCGGTATCCATGTACTCGGTGATCCTGCCGTCCTTCTCCTTGACCGCGATGTAGGGGATGTTCATGCGCTGCTTGTCGGTGGCGATGTATGTGACCTCCTGGCCGATGTGCCAGTGGATCCCCTTGGCATGCTCGCTCTTGGGGGTGCCGCCGATGTTGATCAGCATGTTGATCTCGCGCGGGGAGTTCTCCTCGTTGGGCGCGTAGTGGTAGAACACCTTCTGGCGCCCGGCGTAGAACTTCTCGGGCCAGTGGCAGTGTTCGCAGGTGTCCCTGGCCGGACGGAGGTTGTCGATCGGGGTGCCGATGGTCTCGGGGTAGGTCTTGAAGAGCACGGCGTAGAGCTGCCTCATGCCGGAGATCTTCGCCTTGACGTACCAGGCCGCTCCCGGACCCACGTGACACTCGACGCATTTCACCTTGGCGTGCGGCGAGTTGCTCCAGGCGACGTGCTCCGGTTCCATAACCACGTGGCAAAGCTCGCCGCAGAAGGTGGTTGACTCGGTGAACTCGTACCCTTTGAGGGAGGCGACCGACACTATGAGTACGAACCCGATGCTGGCAACCACGAAGAAGAGGAACATGTGACGCTTGTGCGGCTCGTTGAAGTCGACCTTCGGGAACGGATTGATCTGCGCCTCGGGATGCTTGCGCCTCTTCTCCCGCACCAGGTACGCACCCAGCGGGACCAGGATCAGGCCCACGATGAGCATCCCCGGGAAGAGGAAGTAGGTCATCAGACCGAGGTAAGGTTTCTCCACCCCGGTGATCCCCTCGTAAGAAAGGAAACCGATGATGAGACCGGTCGCGGTGACGGCCAGTATCATGCCAACCAAGCTGATCAGGTTCCAGGCGTAGCCGGCATATTTCTTTAGTGCCATGTTCTCTTCTCCTTGCCGTTCATTATAGTGTCAGCCATTTAGCGAAAAAGCGCCGCGATATGGCGTAGCGATAATAGCGGAGCACATTACACGCGGACATGACCTTTGTCAAAAAAAAGAAATCTAATATTTTAGAACGTTTATCTGTACAAAAACCACAGTACTTACGGGACAATAGTATATGTATACGAGAACAGAGCCCATTTTCCATAAACAACGTTATATTTCACAAGAACAGCGGCGGCACGAGAATTTTTGACCGGCCGGTTGGGAGAGACCCGCAAAATGGCACGCTCAGGGGGCGAAAGCCGCGCCGCAACGGGTCCCGCGGCAGCGCCCTACTCGTAGCCGAACTCCTTGAGCATCCGGCTGTTGTCGCTCCACTCGCCGCTCACCCGCACGAAGAGCTCGAGAAACACCTTGGTGTCCAGCAGGCGCTCGATCTCCTGCCGGGACTGGGTGCCTATCCGCTTCAGCATGTCACCCTTCTTGCCGATGATGATTCCCTTTTGCGACTCCCGCTCCACGTTGATGGTGGCGGAGATGGCCACCACGCCGTTTTCGCGCTCCTTGAAGCTGTCGACGACGACCGCTGTGGAATAGGGGACCTCGTCGTGGGTGAGCCGGAAGATCTTTTCGCGAACGATCTCGGCGACGATGAAGCGCTCCGGGACGTCCGTCAGGATGTCGTCAGGGAAGTAGCAGGGCCCCTCGGGGAGCAGACCGTGCACCAGTTTTACCAGCTGCTCCACTCCGTCTCCGGTCCCTGCGGAAACGGGGATGATCTCCTTGAAAGGATAGGTGTCGCCGTAGCAGGACATCCGCCCCAGCAATTCGCCCTTGGGGATGAGGTCGATCTTGTTAAGGACCAGTATCACCGGTGCGTCGACCCCGGAGAGCACCTCCTTGATCATGCCTGATTCCTTTTCCGGATCGACCGCGCCGTCGACCAGGAAGAGGATCAGGTCCACCCCCTGTACCGAGGAGAGGGCCTCTTCGACCATGAACTTGTTGAGGCGGCTCTTGGCGCGATGTATCCCCGGGGTGTCGATGAAGACGATCTGCCCCCCGGGCACGTTGTGGATCCCCTTTATGCGGTTCCGGGTGGTCTGCGGCTTGTCCGAGGTGATCATCAGCTTCTCACCCAGGATCCGGTTCAACAGCGTGGATTTACCTACGTTTGGGCGCCCCACTATGGAGACGAACCCGGAACGGAACTTCTTCTCTGACATTTCCATGCCTCCTGATTCTATTGCAACTGATCGAAGCGGTACAAGATACGGGAAAAGGTGCTGAAAGGAAAGCTCTTTGCACGCAGGACCTGGGTTTGGACACAAGGAGAGAGTATACACCGAAGCTTAATTTTGCACAGCTGGACGAAAGCGAATAGGGAAGAGTGCGGCCTCGGAGGAAAAACGGCTAGATTTCGTGTCGCCGACCTGTCACAGGCCGATGCTCATTGACCTTCCTTCCCATTCGAGCAACAGGGAGCCGGGCGCAAGAGATGAATCCTCCCGCACCGCGACCACCTCGGCCGCGAAGAGCCGCGAGACCCGGGAGAGGTTCTCCCGTTTCTGCCCCACGAGATCGGAGGTCTTCCCGCGCGGCACCACGAAGCTGACCCGGCTGCCGCGGGGAACGTCCGACAGGAGCCGGCTCATCTGGTCGAAGCGGAGCTCGCTCTCCACCAGCTGGCGAAACGCCGGGTGGTAGGGACCGGCAAGAACCACTCCAGGCGCCTCCAGTTCGGCAGTAGGCTGCAGTCCCATCCTTATCACCTGGACGCTCTCCCGGTTCGCCGCTACGAGCATATCCTTGCACAGGTTCACGGCCTGCGGCAGGGAGAGGGGCGTGTAGCTTCCCGCGAGGTACATGCGGGAAAGCTCGGTCCCCGAGATGACCAGCGTGGGGTAGATGCGCAGAAAGGAGGGGGAAAGCGCCAAAACGCGCGCCAGCGAGTCGAGCGAGAGCGCCGGGGAATCGCCGGGAAGCCCCGGCATGAGCTGGATGCCGACCGCGATGCCGGCTTTTTTCAGCGCCGCGACCGCGGCCTCAACGTCGGCGGCGTCATGGCCGCGCCCGGAAAGCCCCAGAACCTCTGCGTCCATGGACTGCACCCCGAGCTCAACCGTGTCGACGCCGTGCTCCTTGAGAAAGGAGGCTGTGTCGTCGTCGACCGCGTCGGGCCTGGTGGAGACACGCAGCGAGTTCAGCGTGCCCGCCGCCAGTAGGGGCTGCAGCGGGCAGAGGAGCCGCTCCTGGTCCGGGCGGGGCAAAGCGGTGAAGGTCCCGCCGTAGAAGGCGGCCTCCAGCTCCCTCCCCCGGGCCTTTTCCGCGTACTGCGCGACGCGCGCCACGAGCTCGTCCGGGGAAGGAAGCCCTCCGGTGGAGCCGGCCACTTTTTCCTGGTCACAGAAGACGCAGCGGTGCGGACACCCAAGGTGCGGGATGAAGAAGGGTACCACCACGCTCATTCCTCCCCCTTCAAAAGGAGAAAGGCGGCGCGCGCGGCGTCCTGCTCCGCTTCCTTCTTGGTCCTCCCTACCCCCTCCCCCATCAGCTCCTCGCCCAGGTAGACCTCGACAGTGAAGCGCTTGTCATGGTCCGGACCGGTGACCTGCTTCAACTGGTAGCGGGGGAGCTCGCCTTTCAAGAGCCTTCCCTTTTCCTGCAGCTCGGTCTTCGCGTCGCGTCCCGAAAGGAGGTCGCGGCAGGACAGAAACGGCGCGAAAAGCGCCTCGACCACACGGCGCGCCGGATCGAGACCGCCGTCGAGGTAGAGCGCCGCCAAAAGCGCCTCGAAGGCGTCGGCCAGAAGCGAGCGTTTCAGCCTCCCTCCCCCCTTCTCTTCGCCGCGCCCAAGACGCAGCGCCTGCCCCAGGTCCAGCTCGGAGGCGATCCTGGCCAGGCTCGCCTCGTCCACCAGCGCCGCCCGGATCCGGGTCAGCTCCCCTTCTCGGCTCTCCGGAAAACGCACCAGCAACATGTCGGAGAGCAAAAAGTCCAGCACGGCGTCGCCGAAGAACTCGAGGCGCTGGTTGTCCCTCCCCCCCGCCTCGTTGACGTAGGTGCGATGGGTCAGTGCCTCCACCAAAAGGGCGCGGTCGCGAAACCGGTAGCCCAGGCGCCCTTCGATCCCCTCCAAGGGGTCATGCTGCATGTCGCTCATAACGAAAACCTGCTCTCATGGTTTTAATGGGCGTAACTATAAGGCAAAGGGTTGCGGCAGGCAATAGCCATCTGCTGCGAGGGATCGTGTCAGGAGTAAAGGGAAGTAGTGTCGGGATGACGAGAGAAGGGAACCGGCGGGACAAGACAGGCTGAAAGGCCGTGCAGGAGCCCCTGCCCGGCCTTTCGCTGTCGCTTCGTTCTAGCGGAGCCTGAACTGCCCCACCATGCGCTGCAGGTCCTCGGCGATCAGGCTCAACTGGCGGGCGGCTTGCGCCGATTCATGGGCTCCACGCGCGGTCCCCTGGACCACTGCGGTGATCTGCATCATGTTGTTGCTGATCTCACTGGTGGTCGCGGTCTGCTCCTCGGCCGCGGTGGCGATCTGATTGATCTGGGTGGTGACTTCACCTATCTGATCGAGTATCGCCTGGATGGAGGCGCCGGAACGGTCGGATTCGGCGCGCCCGCTTTCCACGTTTTGCACGCTCTCTTCCATGGCCACGACGGCCGCCCTGGTCTCGCTTTGGATCGCCTTGATCATGTCGCCGATCTCGCGGGTGGCGCGGGTGGTGCGTTCAGCCAGTGCACGCACCTCGTCGGCGACCACGGCAAAACCGCGCCCCTGCTCGCCCGCCCTGGCAGCCTCGATGGCGGCGTTAAGCGCCAGCAGGTTGGTCTGGTCGGCGATGTCCTCAATGGTTCCGATGATCGCTCCGATTTGGTCCGAGCGCTCTCCCAGGCTTCCTATGGTGGTGGAGGTGCTTTTCACGCGCTCCGCGATGCGGTTCATGATGGTTACCGTGCCCTGCACGACCGCGGCGCCGTCCGTCGCCTGGCTACTGGCATGACGTGACGCCTCTGCCGCCATACCACAGTTAACCGCGATGTCCCCCGAGGTAGCCGACATCTCCTCGCCGGCCGTGGCGACCGTGGTTGCCTGGGACGCCACCTGCTCGGCGCCGGCAGCCATCGCCTCCGAGGTGCTGTGGACCTGGGAGGCAGCAGTGGCTATGCGTCCGGAAGTCTGGGCGACTTGGTCGATCATGCCACAAAACGCTTCGGACATGGCGTTGAACGCGGTGGCGATGCGCCCCATCTCGTCCTTGGCCATCCCGTCGATCCTGGTCGTAAGGTCACCCCCGGCCATGCGGTCGACTGCCTCCGCAAGCCTGCCGCTTGAGCGGGTGATACCGCGGATCACGAAGAAGGCAACTACCGCTCCAAACCCGATGGTCAGCACCAGCAGGGATATCGTGGTGGTCACCGAGCGACGGTAGGCAGCTTCGGCTTTTTTATAATGAATCCCTGCATTTTTGTACTGCGCGTCGACCAGCTTATCCGCCAATGCCGTGGCCTCTTTCGCCAGAGGATTGATCTTCGAAAGGGTGACGAGCACCGCCATATGAAAGTCACCCGCCTCGACGGCAGCCATGCATGGCTTCAACCCCTCCCTAACGAACTGCCCCCTCTTCGCCGCGTACTCCTCTGCAAGTTTCGCCTCCTCCGGGTCGTTCTTGTCCATCAGTTTTACATGCGCAGCCCAGATCTTCGTGATCTCCTCTATGTTCTTTTTCACCGGATCGAGGTGCAGCGTCACGGGATGATCGTGCAGCTTGCTTGTCTCAAGCAAGGGGTCGTGCTGGATGGCCAGCAACAGTTGTATCCTGTTTTCCCGCATCAGCACGCCCACCTTGGCGAGGTAGTTCATGCCCACCATGCTCTCCTGGTACATGACCTTCGCTATCTCGTTCTCGCGTCGCAACTCTATCAAGCTGTTTACCGCGATCAGTGTCATGAAGATGGCGGTCAATGCAACCAATGCAATCAATCTCGCCTTGATAGTCTGGAACATGCTGTGCTCCTCCTTGGACTTGTACGCCAGAACGCTTCACTAATGTTCCAGTCCCCATTCGACATATGCAGTCGCTGTCTTTAGCAGAAAGTTGGCATGCCGGTCTAAAATCTCTCCGAGCTGTCGCCTGCAGCATCAGAAGCCCGCGGTCGGAAGGCTCGACGCACCTGTGCGAAATCTGCGGCCAAGGCGCCATCCGGGCGGTTTTGAACCCAGATATATGTTGCATATTCATCACCCCTCCCCTATAATTCAGTGATTTTATAAGGATCATGAGAACGGCGCTATGGGCTTTTTCATTACATTTGAAGGTATAGAAGGGTGCGGCAAGACGACCCAGTTGAGGCTTTTGAAGGAACGCCTCGAGGCGATGGGCGAAAAGGTGACCGTGACCCGCGAGCCGGGGGGCTGCCCGGTTGCAGACCAGATGCGCGCCATCCTGCTGGATGCGAAAAACAGCGCCATCACACCCTTGGCGGAACTGCTTCTTTACGCCGCGGCCCGGGCGCAGCACGTGCAGGAAGTGATCGTGCCGGCGCTTGAGCGCGGCGAGACCGTTCTTTGCGACCGCTTTACCGACGCTACCGTGGCCTACCAGGGGCACGGCAGGGGGCTCGACCTGGCCGTCATCGAGGAGCTGAACAGGCTCGCCACCGGGAGCGTGCAACCGGCGCTCACCGTGCTGATCGACTGCCCGGTGGAGGTGGGTCTGTCCCGCGCGCTGGCGCGGATCGAGGCGACCAGCGGGGACAAGGAGGAGCGCTTTGAGCGCGAGTCGCTCCTCTTCCATCAAAAGGTGCGCAACGGCTATCTGACCCTGGCCGCCGCCTTTGCGGAGCGCTTCGTGGTCGTCGACGGTTCCGGTGACGTACAGCAGACCGGACTGCTCGTGCAGGAAGCACTTTGCCAGAGGATTGAGAGCCTCTCCAGGGCGGGGCTCACCCCGATCAAGGCAGGGTGCTAGATGCCTTTTTCCGAGGTAATCGGCCAGGATCTTGCCGTATCCGTGCTCAGGCGCTCCATCGCCATGAACCGCGTTTCCCACGCCTACCTCTTCTCCGGGATCGAGGGGTGCGGGAAGAAGAAGACCGCCCTGGCCTTCGTGCAGGCGGTTTTCTGCGGCCGCGACGAGGCCTGCGGTGTCTGTTCCTCCTGCCGCAAGATCGCCTCGGGGCAGCACCCGGACCTGCACCTGCTGGAGCCGGACGGGGCGTTCATCAAGATAGACCAGGTGCGGGAGCTGCAAAAGGAGCTCTCCTACCGACCCTTCGAGGCCCCCAAGAAGGCGTGCATCATCGACGGGGCCGACAAGTTCAACCTCGCCTCCGGAAACGCGCTTTTGAAGACGCTGGAGGAGCCGCCGGGCAACGCCCTGATGATCCTGATCACCACGGAGCGCTCGACGGTGCTGCAGACCATCCTGTCGCGCTGCCAGGCGCTCACCTTTCACCCCCTTCCGGCCGCGCTCATCGAGGAGCGCCTGGTGAGGGATCAGTTCCCGGCCCAAGCGGCGCGGCTGGCGGCTACCCTTTGCGGCGGGAGCCTGAAAAGGGGGATCGAGATCGCCACCGACGGCGTGCTCGAAGGAAGGGTGAGGTTCCTGGAGCGGGTGCTGGCGCTGGAGCTGAAAGATATCGCCAAGGTTTTTGCCGCGGCCGAGGAGTTCGCCGCCGACAAGGAGGGGCTTCCTGGGCTTTTGGAACTGCTCCTCTCCTTCTTGAGGGACGTGCTGATCTACCGCTCCACCCCGGAGGCCCTGGCCAACGCCGACCTCGCGCTACTGGTGGAGCGGGAGGCGTCCCGCTGCCGCGAGGTACGGGTGATGGAGCTGATCGAGCAGTTGATGAACATGCGCCGGATGCTCGCCCGCAACGTGAACGCGCGGCTCGCCCTGGAGGTTTTCTTCATGAAGCTTGCGGCGCGCTAGCTTGCGGCAGCTTCAGATAGCGATTGGAACTTGACGATGCAGCAGAACCGCCGGCATCGGCTAGCAGGCGGGCAAAGCAGTACCGACACAGCAAACGACAGGACTCTCAGCCCTGTTTCTCTTTTGGAGGATTTTTTGGCTAAGATCGCAAGGATACAATTCAACACAGCTGGCAAGCTCTACGACTTCGCCCTCGGCAAGACCACGGTCAAGCCGGGCGACCGCGTCATCGTGGAAACCGAGCGCGGCAAAAGCATAGGGCAGGTCGTGGCAGGCCCGATCGAAGTGGACGACGCGCTGATCCCGGAGGGGATCAAGCAGATTCAACGCCTGGCGGAGGCCGCCGACCTGGCGACCTTGGCGGCCAACACGGCAAAAGAGAAGGAAGCGCACAAGTTCTGCCTGACCCGGATCAAGGAACGGGGCATGGACATGAAGCTCGTTCGGGTCGAGTACCTCTTCGACGGTAGCAAGGCGATCTTCTACTTCACCGCCGACGGCCGGGTCGACTTCCGCGAACTGGTGAAGGACCTGGCGCATGCCTTCCACACCAGGATCGAGATGCGCCAGATCGGCGTCAGGGACGAGTCGAAGATGGTGGGCGGGATCGGGATCTGCGGGCGCGAACTCTGCTGCTCCTCCTACCTGCGCGAGTTCGAGCCGGTCTCGGTGAAGATGGCCAAGGAGCAGAACCTGGCGCTCAACCCGAGCAAGATCTCCGGGCAGTGCGGCAGGCTCCTTTGCTGCCTCTCCTACGAGTTCGACACCTACTGCAGCCTCAGAAAGGGGCTCCCCAAGTGCGGCAAGAGGGTCCAGTGCGGCTGCGTCGACGGCGAGGTGGTGAAGGTGAACGTCTTGCAGCAGACCGTGACCGTCAGGACCGGAGACGACTCGATGGTCACGCTGAACGGCGACGAGATCAGCCCCGAGAACGTCAGCGACCGCGTCAAGAAGCCGCAGGGCAAGGGAGAGCAGCAGGGCGACAAGGGCAAAGGCCCGCAGGGCGCCGGCAAGCAGCGCCGCAACAGGCCCCAGGACGTCAAGGAAAGAAAAAAGGAGAAACCACAATGAAGCCCGCCTACTACGTCACCACCCCCATCTACTACGTAAACGACGTCCCGCACATAGGCCACGCCTACACCACGCTGGCGGCTGACGTGCTGGCGCGCTACAAGCGGCTCAAGGGCTTCGACGTCTTCTTCCTGACCGGCACCGACGAGCACGGGCAAAAGGTGGAGAAGGCGGCCATCGCCGCCGGCGAGACCCCGCTGGAATTAGCCGACCGCGTCATGAAGCGCTTCCAGTCGCTTTGGGAGAAGCTGGAGATCTCCAACACCGACTTCATCAGGACCACCCAGGAGCGCCACAAGAAAGGGGTATCGGTGCTCTTCGAGAGGGTGATGGAGAAAGGGGACATCTACCTCGGGGAATACGAGGACTGGTACTGCACCCCGTGCGAGACCTTCTGGACCGAGACCCAGTTGATCGACTACAAGTGCCCCGACTGCAACCGTCCGACCGAGAAGCTCAAGGAGGAATCGTACTTCTTCAGGATGAGCAAGTACCAGGACCAGCTCCTGGCCCACATCGAGGCGAACCCCGACTTCATCCAGCCGAAAAGCCGCCGGAACGAGATCATCTCCTTCGTCAAGGAGGGACTGCGCGACCTCTCCGTATCCCGCACCACCTTCCAGTGGGGGATTCCGGTCCCGGGCAACGACAAGCACGTGGTCTACGTCTGGTTCGACGCGCTCACGAACTACATCACCGCGCTCGGCTACCCCGACGAAGCTGGTAACTTCGGCAAATACTGGCCCTGCGACGTGCACCTGATCGGCAAGGACATCCTCAGGTTCCACACCGTCTACTGGCCCACCTTCCTGATGGCGGCCGGGCTCCCGATCCCCAAGAAGGTGTTCGCCCACGGCTGGTGGACCGTCGAAGGGCAGAAGATGAGCAAGAGCCTGCAGAACGTGGTCGAGCCCAACATGCTGGTCGACAAGTACGGGGTGGACGCGGTGCGCTACTTCCTGCTGCGGGAGGTCCCCTTTGGTCTGGACGGCGACTTCTCGCACCAGGCGCTCGTCCACAGGATCAACTCGGACCTTGCCAACGACCTGGGGAACCTGTTGAACCGCTCCACCGCGATGCTGGGGAAATACTTCGGCGGCGTGCTGCAGGCCCCCGGCGAGGAGACCGAGCTGGACGCGGCCTACCGCGAGAAGACCGTCGCCATGATCGAGCAGGTGGACGGCTTCATCGAGGACCTCGCCTTCAGCCGCGCGCTGCAGGCTATCTGGGAGGTCATCTCAGCCGGCAACAAGTACATCGACGAGACCGCCCCCTGGACCCTCGCCAAGGACCCGGAGAAAAGGGAGCGCCTGGCGACCGTCATGTACTATATGCTGGAGTCGCAGAGGGTGGTCTACTCACTTCTCTCCGCCTTCATGCCCAAGACCTCCGAGAAGGGGCTTTGCTGTCTCGGTTGCACGCAGGCGCCCGAAGCCAGCGACCTTGCCTGGGGCGGCCTCAAGCCCGGCACCCCGATCGCCAAGGCCGAGGCGCTCTTCCCCAGGATCGAGGAAAAAGCGGAGTAAACCCTAGACCCAATTGATAATTGACAATTGATAATTGACAATTACAAACCTCAGCCCTACACATATCAACGAACTAAAAGGCGCCTTGACACAGTTAATCTGTCAGGCGCCTTTTTTTGCAGCTGTTATCGTACAGAGAGTTGAGCCGGCAATCTCGGGTTTCGTTGTCAATTGTCAATCGTCAATTGTCAATTGGTTATAGGGATCGGCCTCAGCTCGCCGGGCGCGAAGAGGAAGAAGAGCCGCAGGATGCAGTACTTGTAGAACTCGGAGAAGAGGAGCTTGAAGCTCCCCTTGTGGTTCCACCACTCCTCCTTCAGGTTGCTGGAATCGACCGGATGGGGGTAGATGGCGACGTCCTTGGGGAGCGCGTTACGGAACAGGATGGTGGAGCGCTTCATGTGGTAGCGCGAGGTGATCAGCTTGATGGAGTTCACCTTGTGCTTCATGATCATGTCCCGGGCGTAGATGGCGTTCTCCAGGGTGTTCCTCGACGTCTTCTCCAGATAGACGTTCTCCGCCCCCGCCCCCTGGTAGAGCTCGTGCTTTTTCACCAACGGGTCGACACCGATGAGAAAGAGGAGCTTCCCCTGGCCGGCGCGGTACAGCTTGATCCCTTCCTCGACCCGGCCGCGGCCGCCGGTCAACACCACGATGGCGTCGGCTTTGACGTCGCGCTGCGGCAGCGAAAAGGTCTTATAGACGAAATCCACGAACAAAACGCTCAGCACGATCAGGATCAGCACCATGAGCGAAAACAGCCCTTTCAATAAAGCCATGATTTAGCACCCGAAAAAAGCGCAGTGTGCGCCACTTTTTGCTTGCATCGAAAGTGCGACTCTGCTATTAATTACGACTTCAGTAACCACCGGAGGGTAGAAAGAAATGTCCAGAATATGCGAGATTTGCGGTAAAGGCCCTAGCTTCGGGAATAATGTCAGCCACGCTAACAACAAGACCAGCAAAATCTGGCGCCCGAACCTGCAGAAGATCAAGGCCGTTAAAAACGGTACCGTCAGGAGCATCAAGGTCTGCACCCGCTGCATCCGCTCCGGTCACGTCACCAAGGCCCTCTAGTAGATCTTCCGCAAAGCAATTAAAGCCGCGGCGCTCGATGCGTCCGCGGCTTTATTTTTGCCTGCCGGCAATCTAGCCGCAGAGGGCAGTCACCTCGATCTCGACCAGCGCGCCGCGCGGCAGCCCCTTCACCTCGACGGTGACCCGTGCCGGAGCCGCTGCCTCGAAGAAGCGGCCGTAGATCCCGTTCACCGTGGCGAAATCGCCCATGTCGGCCAGGTAGATCACGGTCTTCACTACGTCGCCAAAGCCTACGCCGGCCGCATCCAAGAGCGCGCCGATATTCTTCATCACCTGCTCGGTCTCGGCGACGATCCCCCCCTTGACTATCTCCCCCGATGCCGGGTCGAGCGCGATGGCCCCGGAAAGAAAGAGGAACCCTCCCGCCTTCACACCCTGGGAATAAGGACCGATCGCCTTGGGCGCCTGGTCCGTCACGATGATCTCCTTTTTCATGCTCTCCCCCTTGCTGCTCCTGTATGTTTTTCCTAGCTTTTCAGCCTTTCCACCTTGATGACCCCCTTGACCTTCATGATGGCGGCGAAGACCTTCTTCAGGTGGTCGAGGTCGGTCACGTCCACCTCGAAGAGGTTCTCACCCCGCTTGTCGAGGGTGCTCTGGATTGAGGCGCTGGATATGTTCGCCTCGCAGTTGGTGATGGCGGTGGCGATGTTGGCCAGGATCCCCTTCTCGTCGTTGCAGACGACGCGGATCTTGACCGGGAGCGCGCTCTTTCTCCCCTTGTTCCAGGCTACATCGATGCGACGCTCGGGCTCCAGCGCCAAGGCGAAGGGGCAGTCCGCCGTGTGCACGGTGACCCCGCGCCCGCGGGTGATGAAGCCGGTGATCTCGTCGCCGGGAAGCGGGTTGCAGCACTTGCCGAAGCGCACCAGCACGTCTTCCACGCCGCTGATCTGGATCGCCGATGAGGATTTCCCCTTCAGCTTCTCGATCACCTTCCCGATCCGCGTTTCCTTCTGCTCCTTGGCGGCGTCGAGTTTGTCGGCGGGAACCAGCTTGGAGAGGATCTGGTTCACCGAGAGCTTGCCGTAGCCAACCGACGCCATCAGGTCGTCCTCGGCGATGAAGCCGAACTCCTGGGCCACCTTCTTCAGCTCGCCTGCCTTTTGCAGCTTGCCGAAGTTGAGCGAGAAGCGGCGGAACTCCTTCTCGCAGATCTCGCGCCCAAGCGTGATGCTCCGCATCCGCTCCTCGGTCTTCACCCAGGCCCGGATCTTGTTGCGCGCGCGGGAGCTCTTGACTATCTTCAGCCAGTCCTTGGAGGGGGTGTGGTGCGGCGAGGTGATCACCTCTACGATGTCGCCAGTCTTCAGCTCGTACTTGAGCGGGACCAGCTTGCCGTTCACCTTGGCGCCGACGCAGCGGTGCCCCACGTCGGTGTGGACCGAGTAGGCAAAGTCGATGGGGGTCGACCCCTTGGGGAAACCCTTCACGTCCCCTTTCGGGGTGAAGATGAAGACGTCCTCCGGGAAGAGCTCGACCTTGACCGTGTCCATGAACTCCTTGGAGTCGTCCAGTTCCTGCTGCCATTCGAGGAGCTGCCTGATCCAGGTGAAGCGCTTGACGTCCTTGTCGTCGTACCCCTTCCCTTCCTTGTACTTCCAGTGCGCCGCGATCCCCGATTCCGCCACGCGGTGCATCTCGAAGGTGCGGATCTGCACCTCCATGCGCTCTCCGTAGGGACCGATCACCGTCGTGTGCAGCGACTGGTACATGTTCCCCTTGGGCATGGCGATGTAGTCTTTGAAGCGCCCGGGGATAGGCTTCCAGGTGGAATGGATGACCCCCAAAACCTCGTAGCACTCGCGGATGTCGTCCACCGAGACGCGGATCGCGATCAGGTCGTAGATCTCGTCTATGTCGACGTTGCGGCTCTGCATCTTGCGGTAGATGGAGTAGAGATGCTTCGAGCGCCCGGAGACGTCCCCCTTGATGCCGTGCTCCTCCAGCTGCTTCTTGATGATCTCCTTCACCGTCGTGACGTAGCTCTCGCGCTCCTGTTTCTTCTTCGCCACCTTGCCGGCCAGGTCGTAGTAGAGCTGGGGCTCCAGGTAGCGGAAGGACAGGTCCTCCAGCTCCCCCTTGACCCAGGAGATCCCGAGCCGGTTGGCGATGGGTGCGTAGATGTCGAGCGTTTCCTTGGCAATGGTGCGCTGCTTGGGCTCGGGCTGGTACTGCAGGGTGCGCATGTTGTGCAGGCGGTCGGCGAGCTTCACCAGGATGACCCTGATGTCGGTGGCCATGGCGAGGAGCATCTTGCGGAAGTTCTCCGCCTGGCTCTCCTCCTTGGTCTTGAAGTGGATCTTGCCGATCTTGGTGACGCCGTCGACGAGCCTTGCCACCTCGGCGCCGAAAAGCGACTCCAGCTCCTCGTGTGTCGTCAGGGTGTCCTCGACCGTGTCGTGCAAAAGCCCGGTGACCACGGCTGGAAGGTCCAGACGCAGGTCCGCGAGTATCCCGGCCACCTCCATGGGGTGGATCAGGTACGGCTCGCCCGAGAGCCGGGTCTGCCCCTGGTGCACCTTGGCGCAGAAGACGTAGGCCTTGCGGAGCAGATCCAGGTCGCAGCCGGGGTTGTAGGAGGCGACCTTCTCCAGTATGTCGTTGAGTCTTATCATCGCGCCTGTCTTTGCTGAAAAAGAAGGGGCTAGCGGCAACAGGTCCTGATTCCCCTTTAGCCGTTAGCCCCCAGCCTGAGTGAAAAAAAGGAGGACCGCGCAGCGAGTCCCCCTTCCTGTCTCTTAACGACCTTTCTTGCCTATTTCACAGCCGATCTTGCCCGCGGCGATCTCCCTCAGGGAGACGACCACGTTCTTGTTGGCGCCCCTGTTGTCGATGAGCGGTTTTGCCCCTTTGAAAAGCTGCTTCACCCTTTTCGAGGCGAGCATGACGAGAAGGAAGCGGTTGTCCACCTTCTCGAGACAATCTTCTACGGTTACCCTTGCCATAACTTGAATCCCCTTTGTGGTTAAACTTTTAGATCTCGAAGGTCGTGGAAAGACCCTGGATGAGTCTCGTGGTTCTGCACCGCTCTGCTATCAGCACGCTTTTAAGCTGCTCCACGGCTTCGCTGAACCGGTCGTTGACGATGATGTAGTCGTACCAGCGCGCTTCCTTGATCTCGCCGGCGGCGTTGTTGATGCGGCGCTCGATCACCTCCGGCGAGTCGGAGGAACGGTTGTCGAGGCGGCGACGCAACTCCTCGATGTTCGGCGGGAGCACGAAGATGTAGACCCCACCTTCGAAGCGTCCCTTGAGCTGCCGCGCTCCTTGACAGTCGATATCCAGGATCAGGTCGACCCCGTCGGCGCGGGAATCTTTCAGCGTGGCAAGCGAGGTGCCGTACAGGTTGCCGTGAACCTCGGCCCACTCGGCGAACTCACCCGCGGCGACCATGCGGTTGAACTCTTCCTTGCCCACAAAAAAATAATCACGCCCGTGCACCTCTCCGGTACGGGGAGGGCGCGTCGTGTGGCTGACAGAATGCCGTAGGTTCGGGAAAATGTCAATTATTTCCTTACAGAGCGAGGTCTTGCCTGCCCCGGACGGGGCCGAAATCACGTACAGTACGCCTTCTCGTTTCATGGTTCTCCAATCCAGTTACCGTTATGGCCGCCGGGGACCCGGCAAGGCCCAAGCCCTACTCGATGTTCTGCACCTGCTCGCGGATCTTCTCCAGCTCAGCCTTGAGCTCCACCACCAGGGCCGCCATCTGCGCGTCGTTCGCCTTCGACCCGGTGGTGTTCACCTCGCGGTTTATCTCCTGGAGCAGGAAATCAAGCTTGCGCCCCACGGGCTCGCTGCTGTTCAGCGTCTCGTCGAACTGCCGCAGATGGCTCTCCAGGCGCACCAGTTCCTCGGTGATGTCGCACTTGTCCGCCAAAAGCGCCACCTCGAGCGCCAGGCGCTCCTCCGGGACGTTCCCCTCGGTGAGGAGCTGGGCGACCCTCTCCTTCAAGCGCTGCGCGTACTCCTGCACCACGAGCGGCGAGCGCGCCGCGACCTTGGCGATCAGCTGGGCCAGCACCTCGCGCCGCTTCACGAAGTCGGCGTGGAGCGATTCACCTTCGAAAAGCCGCATCTCGTCCACGCGTCGCAGCGCGTCCTCCAGGGCCTGGACAAGCTCCGGCGGGATCTCCTCCAGGGTCGCCTCCGCCTCGGCGGCCACGGTGACCACGTCGCGCTGGGAGGCGATCAGCGAGAGCTTCACCTCCCCTTCCAGCCCAAGCGCCTCCTTGATGCTGTTGAACGCCTTGAGGTAGCCGCGCGCAAGCGGCAGGTTCGCGGTCGGCACCCCGAGCGACACCGCGTTCTCGACCTGGATGAAGACGTCGATCTTGCCTCGCACGAGCCTCTCGGCCACCCGCTTCTTGATCTCGTTCTCGAACTGCATCAGCGCGCGGGGTAGTTTTACCGTCACCTCGCCGTAGCGGTGGTTCACGCAGCGCACCTCCACTACGAACCTTCCCCCCTCGTGGGTGGACTCCCCCTTGCCGTAACCCGTCATGCTCTTGATCATGCGCTCTCCTTCAATGAAAGCCGTTTGCGGCTATTTCTGCTTCTCGAACAGCTTCTTCTCCCAGCGCCAGGCATCCTCTATGATGGTACGCAGGTTGTTGTAACGCGGCGTCCAGCCGAGTACGGTGCGAATGCGGTCGGCGACCGCAACGAGGTCAGCCGGGTCGCCGGGTCTGCGCGGCACCTCGACCACCTTGAAGTCCACGCCGCTTACTTCCTTGACCACCTTGATCACTTCCCGGACGCTCCCTCCCTGGCCGTAGCCGACGTTTATGGTGCTGGAGGCGCCTCCCTTTTCCAGGTACTTGAGGGCGTAAAGGTGGGCGGCGGCCAGGTCCTCGATATGGATGTAGTCGCGGATGCCGGTCCCGTCAGGGGTGTCGTAGTCGGTGCCGAAGATGGAGACGCTGTCGCGCATCCCGAGCGCCGCCTGGCAGGCGACCTTGATCAGGTGCGTCGCGTCCGGGGTGCGCTGCCCCATCCGGGCCTGGGGGTCGGCGCCCGCCACGTTGAAGTAGCGCAAGGCCACGTAGGAGAAACCGTGGGCGAAAGCGGCGTCCCTCAGCATCCACTCGCTCATCAGCTTCGAGGTGCCGTAGGGGTTGATCGGGACGGTGGGGCTGTCCTCCGCGGCGCGCCCCCCCTCGGGGATGCCGTAGACGGCGGCGGTGCTGGAGAAGATGAAACGCTCGACTTTGTTATCGACACAGGCCTTGATCAGGTTCAGCGTATTGCGGGTGTTGTTGGAATAATACTTGAGCGGGAGCTGCACCGATTCCGGGGCCACGATGGCCGCGGCGAAGTGCAGCACCGACTTGGCCCCCGTTTCCCGCAGCACCTCGCCTATCTTTCTTTCATCCGAAAGATCGCCGACGATGAGTCGCTCACCGTTGATCAAGGCATCGGCGCTCCCGGTCGAGAGGTTGTCGAAGACAATCACCTCGTGGCCCGCCTCGGACAGCTGCCTTACCACATGGCTTCCTATGTAGCCAGCCCCACCTGTAACGAGAATCGCACCCATAAGAGGCCTCCATTGCTTCGGATAATGAAAGAGGGTCTAGCCCTTGGACTAGACCCTCGATACTTCGGCGCTTCTGCCGGCAAGGCCCCATGTGCAACCCCGAAGCCACTGCCGCAGCGCGGACGGTACCACCAGCCAATCAGCCGGATATTTATAGCATCTACCCAGGCCCCGCGCAACGATTAATTCTGTCCAAGAACCGATTGAACCGGCGCTGCTCGCAGCCGCAACGCCCTGGAAAAGGCAGATGCGTTACGTAAAAAGGCCGCATCGTACGACGCGGCCTTTTTGCCTCAGGAACTGAAGCACTACTGTCCGGCGCCGCCAGTTCCCGCGCCGCCGGCGCCTGGCCCACCGTCAGTGGTGCCCGGTGTCCCCATCGTCCCGCTGGGGCCGCCCATGGCAGGGGTGCCGTAATTGGGCTCGGTACTGTTGGTGCCTGTAGACCGGCGCATCGATTTCTTAGACTTCCTGGATTTTTTCTTTTTCTTTTTCTTCGTCGTGTCCTTGGTCTGGGTCTTGGTCGTCCCGTCCGCAGTCGGGACGTCGTAGGGGGGTTGACCTTTGGTGTCCATGGTCTCCGCCGGCACGCTGGGACTATCCACGGCCGAGACTATACCTGCAAACGAAACGGCAACCAGGGCGCTAACGATGATGGACAGCACTCTTTTCATGGTGAGCCTCCACTTGTTTATTAAACAACCGCCCCACTATACCATAAAATTAAAAAATACAAATTTTGTCGCCCCATTTTTAGGCGCGCGTCTCAAACTCAAAAGCACTCACCACAAAGGGACACAGAGAACCAAACCAAGCAGCGCAGGCTTTGACACATCTATTTTCTTCGTTTTTTAAATTCTCCTCTGTGGTTTCTCTGTGGACCCCTTTGGTGGGGCTTTTGAAAAGCAGCCGACTGCGCCACGGCACCTTGACACCGGAAGAACAATGGTTATATTTCTCTAACCTAAAATACGGACAAAGGAGGAAAGGAGTTGAAAACACCGAAGCCGCTTGACCTCGTAATCGACCAGTACCAAATCCTGATGGCAAAGCTGAAGTCTACCCGAGACGTCCAGGAGAAGAACAAGCTCTTCCGCAGATTGACCAACCTTCTTGCCGTGATGGAATTCCTCCTGTCAGTAAACAAATCGTCCTGAAGCACAAGAAACACAAGCCTTCATGTTCATGAAGATGGTGCTATAATCCTGCCAATCCCAGAATCCGTCCTCACATGAAAGGCTAAACCATGGCCAGCTCCACCCTCAGCAGCGGCGAACCAGGCTCCATTCGGCTCTGGTTCGCCTCCCGCACCATACTAGCCGCCGCGGGAAAGCTCTTCTTCGCGAACTGGAAGAACGCGTCCCAAAGGCTTGAAGAGGAGCAGCTCCACGACCTGCGCGTCGCCTCGCGCCGCCTGCGGGAGGGGCTGACGCTTTTCAAAACCTGCTTTTCGAAGGATGAAGTCAGGAAGCTGTCCAAGCGGGTTAGAAGGGTGACGCGGGCGCTAGGCCCGGTACGTAACGCCGACGAGGCCCATCTTTTCTTTTCGGAGTTGAAGGAAGGTCAGGCCTTGGCCGAAAAGGCGGTGCTGGACGAGCTTTTGACCGGACTGGAGCAGGAGCGCGAGCTGGCGCGCAGCGAACTGGCTACGACATTGCGCCACCCCCGCGAGCTCCGGCAGACGGCGAGGCTTGCGGGCGCACTGCAGAGCGGGTTCAACCTCTTCCGGGACCAGCAGACAAATCCCTTCCTCGGCTTCCGCGCCTTCGCCGGCGAGGCGCTCGCGGAGCGCGCCGAACTTCTCGCCGAGCTCGTCCCTGCGGCGATGAACGAAGAGGCACCCCTCGCGCAGCACAGGCTGCGGATCGCGGTGAAGAAGCTGCGGTACCGGGTGGAAATCATGGAGCCGCAGCTGCAACCGCTTGGCGCATTGAAGGACAAGTTGAAGAGCTACCAGGATGTGCTGGGGAAACTGCACGACCTGGATGTCTTTTCAGGTATGGTGCGGGAACGGGTGGCGGATGGGCCGGGCAAGGAGGACCTGCTGGGCGTGATTGATCTGCAAAGGCGCGAGCTCTTCGGCCGGTTTCTGGAACTGCTTAAGTCGATGCCGCTGGCGGCTCTTCCGGAGGAGGTCAGGCTTCTCTTTCCTCCGCCCCGCCGGCCAGGTCCATCAGGCAGCCGGCAGTCGCGCGGCAGACCTCTGCCGCGAAGGAAAGGTTGAGGGTGTCGAGCGTGTCGCTCGGCTCATGGTAGTGGGGATTTCTGAAGTTGGTGGTGTCGGTGAGCATCACGGCCTGGAAACCGTGGTCCCAGAACGGGGCATGATCCGACCTCCTGGTGTCGCGAAGCATCTCGCCGTTCCCCGGAACCGCCAGGGGGACGACGGGAAGAGCGGCCCCGTGGCGCTTGACCGCCTGAGAGAACGCCTGCAGCAGCCCGTTTGAGCTCTCGTTGCCGATCGCGGCCAGGAAGTTCCCCTTTGAAGGGACCTCCAGCGGCAGCCCTGCCGGAGTCGTCTGTACAGCGGTTTCGGAAGCAAACGCCACCGACTCCAGGACCAGCACCCCGTCGATCTCCCACCCTTCCTCTTTGGCACGCGCGGCAAGCGCCCGGCTCCCCCTGAGGCCAGTGCCGGAGACCGCTTCGTCGGCATTTTCCTCCAGGTTAACCGCCACGAACTGGACCGTCTTTTCCATGGAGAGCGTACTGAGAACGGAGGCTATCTCCAGAAGCACCGCCACGCCGCTTGCGTTGTCGTCGGCCCCGGGGGAATTGGAGACGGTATCGTAATGGGCAACCACCAAAAGCCGCCGTTTAGGAAAAAGCCGGCCTCGCCTGGTGGCTATCACGTTGCTGAACTCGCTGTCGTTATCGAGGAAGCGGTGCTGTTCCATGCTGTACCCAAGCGTCTTCAGGACGTCGCTCACATATACGCGGGCCTGCTCCAGGGCGGCGGGGGCCGACACCGGGTGCCTCACCCCTTCCAGCACCTCGACATGCTTCCTGATGCTCTCCACCGAGATCTTCGCCAACGCCTGCCGAACCAGTTCCATCCTCACTCCTTGTTGCCTGCCGCTATCTCCCCTGCGCCTGCAGTTGCTCTTCCAGTTGCCGGATCCGCTCCTCGTCCTTTTGCACCTCTTCCAGCTTCTTGAAGTAGGCGATCCGGGCGGGAATGGGTGAGGAAAGCGGGGATATGTTGACGTAGGGGTTGTCCTTGTAGGTCGCCTTCCCCGCAGCCTGCTTCTCCTCGAACTCCTTTATCTCTTTCGCAGAAGGGTTGCGTCCTTTGGCCAGCTTCCACTTGCGCCGCAGGCGGGCCAGTTCGGCTTTCTTTGCCGCTAGGTCCTCCCTGAGTTTGTTCAGTTCCGCGTTCGCGCGCTCCTGCTCGGCCGATTTCGGCGCGGGCGCCGCACCCGGCGCAGCCTGTGCGGCGGTTGCCGCGCCAGAGGTGGCCGCGGGGGCACTCTCCTTCTTTTCCCCCGCAACCGATCCTATCTCCCGGGCCCGCTCCAGGTACTTGTCCGGGATCCGGTCCGGGTCGTCGGTGAAATGGGTGACGCCCTGGTCGTCGCGCCACTGGTAGTTCGCGGCAGAGGCGATGGCCGGCGTCGAAACAAAAAGAAGCAGGGTCGCTATCAGGATTTGTCGCATCTGTCTCCCCCAAGAGACGAACCGTTAGCCAATGAGAAAATTCGAGACCGTCGCTATTTTCTGCCACCAAGCCGCCTGACCAGGCACCCGAGGCAGGGACGATAATATTCATATCGACACGATTGTCAATTTTCTTTTGAAGTATTTCATGGGCTTCGGTGCATTCGGGTGCAAAGAAGCGCGGACATAAAAAAGCCGGGGGAGTATCCCCCGGCCTTCATAGATGCAGATTGCGACCAACTCGCGACAGCGCCCCCTCCCGCTAAGCCACAGGCGACGAAGCCCTCACCCCTGCTACCTTGTCCCCCTCCCCCAGCGGGGGGGGGCCGGGGTGGGGGAAAGGCGCCGGTTCAGGGACGCTCCTTCGCCGGGACCGCCAAAAGCGCCTCACGCATCAGGTCAGAGACCTTCATATTGGTCTGCTTCGACAGGTATTCCAAGGTCTCGCGGTCCTCATGGCTTACCCGGACCGAAACCACGTGATAGCGCACGTTCTCCTTTTTCCGTCTCATCCGCACTCTCCACTGCCACCTGCCGTGGCGCCTGATTAAAGTTACGGCCGGTACACCTGCAACAGCGCCTGGGCCATCTCGGCGGGGCTGTCCGCCACGCTGATGCCGCATTCCCTCAAGACGGCGACTTTCTCGGTCGCGGTCCCCTTGCCGCCGGAGATGATGGCGCCGGCATGCCCCATCCTTTTCCCCGGGGGGGCGGTGACGCCGGCGATGTAGGCCGCCACCGGCTTTTTCATGTTCTCCTTCACGAAGCGCGCGGCCTCCTCCTCGGCGTTGCCGCCGATCTCCCCGATCATGATCACCGCGTCGGTGTCGGGATCCGCCTCGAAGAGCCTCAAGCAGTCGATATGGCTCGTACCGTTCACAGGGTCGCCGCCGATGCCGACGCAGGTCGATTGCCCGAGCCCTATGGAGGTGAGCTGCCAGACCGCCTCGTAGGTGAGGGTGCCGGAGCGCGAGACCACCCCGATCCTCCCCGGCTTGTGGATGTAGCCGGGCATGATGCCGATCTTGCACTCGCCCGGGGTGATCACGCCGGGGCAGTTCGGCCCCACCAGACGCGTCCTCTTCCCCACCAGGTACTGCTTCACCTTCACCATGTCGAGAACCGGGATCCCCTCGGTGATGCAGCAGACAAGCTCCACCCCGGCGTCCACCGCCTCCATGATGGAGTCAGCCGCAAAAGGGGGCGGCACGTAGATCACGCTCGCCGTGGCGCCGGTCTCGTGAACCGCCTCGGCCACCGTGTCGAATACCGGGAAGCCGTCGATGACCGTCCCCCCCTTCCCCGGGGTCACCCCCCCCACCATCTGCGTGCCGTACTCGCGCGCGCCCTGTGCGTGGAAAAGCCCCGTGGCGCCGGTGATCCCCTGGGTGATGACTTTGGTATCCTTGTTGATCATTATGCTCATGGTCATCCCCCCCTAGGCCGCGGCCGCTACGGCCCGCACTATTTTCTGCGCCCCGTCGGCCATGCCGTCGGCCGCCACGATGTTCAAGCCGCTCTCGGCAAGGATGCGCTTGCCGAGCTCCACGTTGGTGCCTTCGAGCCTCACCACGAGCGGCACCTGGATGCCGACCTGCCGCGCCGCCTCGATGACCCCGGTGGCGATGACGTCACACTTCATGATCCCACCGAAGATGTTGACCAGGATACCTTTCACTTTCTTGTCGGAGAGGATGATCTTGAACGCCTCGGTGACGCGCTCGATGGTGGCGCCGCCCCCTACGTCCAGGAAGTTCGCCGGATCGCCGCCGTAGTGCTTGATGATGTCCATGGTGGCCATGGCGAGCCCGGCCCCGTTGACCAGGCAGCCTATGTTGCCGGAGAGAGATATGTAGGAGAGGTCGTGCTGGGATGCCTCGATCTCGTTGGGGTCCTCCTCGTCGAAATCGCGCATGTCCCCTATCTGCAGGTGGCGGAAGAGCGCATTGTCGTCGAAGCCGAACTTCGCGTCCAAGGCGATCATCTCCCCTTCCTCGGTGACGACGAGCGGGTTGATTTCCAAAAGCGAGCAGTCGGTGGCGATGAAGGTGTTGTAGAGGGAGGTGAAGACCTTGACGGCCTTGGCGGTGAGTTTACCCCGAAGCCCGAGGCTGAAGGCGATCTTGCGGCACTGGAAGGGAGTCAGCCCCACCAGCGGGTCGACCGCCTCGGTGAAGATCTTCTCCGGGGTCTTCGCGGCCACCTCTTCGATGTCCATCCCCCCCTCGGTGGAGGCCATGACCGTCACCCGGGAGGTGGCGCGGTCCACCAAGAGGCTCACGTACAATTCGCGGCCTATGTTGCAGCCGCATTCCACGAGGACGCGGTGCACCACCTTACCTTCCGGGCCGGTCTGGTGCGTCCTGAGGGTCATGCCGAGCATGTCGCGCGCGATCATCTGCACCTCGTTCGCGGAGCGGGCAAGTTTCACTCCCCCGCCCTTGCCGCGCCCCCCGGCATGGATCTGGGCCTTCACCACCCAGGGCCCCTCGCCGAGCCTCTTGGCCCATTCCCTGGCGCTGGCGCCGTTGTAGCATACGTGGCCGTCGGGAACCGGCACGCCGAACTTGCGCAGAATTGCCTTAGCCTGGTACTCGTGGACGTTCATACTCCCTCCTTGAAGATCGGGTTCTGACACATATCACCAGCAAACTGCCAACAGCATTAACCATCGCTTGTTTTATTTTGGCTCAAAAACGGGCAGGAAAGAATGGGGCATAGCATAATATGACATAGTGGTTTTAGCAAACAGTTTTATAAATTATTTGCGAGAAAATTGGTCAGGCCAAGCACGTCCCACAAGACCACTTTTAACCCAACAAATCCGGTCGAAATTTTTGACAATTTAACAATAGGTTACAACAGACAACCAGTGCAGATGCTGCATTCGGCACTAACTGCACCTGGGATTGAGATCACCTGGATATTTGGTAAAACATCGCCCCTGAGACAAGAAACCCCTAAACGAGCTTAATCCCAAAATAAAACACACTGTAAACAAAACCATCCGAAACGTGCTCAGGCATAAAAAAACCCCCATCCCTGCAAGGGGGATGGGGGTTCGACACGAGGGTCAGAGGATCTAAGAAGGGATTACAACACGCCCTAAGCCTCTTCCGGCTCCGGGTCCATCATGAGCAGATCGGCCTCGCCGGCAGCCTCTTCCACTTCCTTGTTGAGCACCTGCGACATGCGGGCCACGTTCAGCTCGTTCTCCCAGCGGGAAACGACCACGGTTGCGACGCCGTTGCCGACCAGGTTGGTAAGGGCGCGCGCCTCGGACATGAAGCGGTCTATCCCGAGGATGAGGGCGAGGCCCGCGACCGGGATGGTAGGGATTGCGGCGAAGGTCGCGGCCAGAGTGACGAAACCGCTCCCGGTGACGCCGGCGGCCCCCTTGGAGGTCAGCATCAGCACGCCCAGGATGGTCAGCGTCTGGGTCAGATCCAGCGGGGTGTTGGTCGCCTGCGCCACGAACACCGCGGCCATGGTGAGGTAGATAGAGGTGCCGTCCAGGTTGAAGGAATAGCCGGTGGGGATCACCAGGCCGACCACGGACTTGGAGCAGCCGAGGTTCTCCAGCTTCGCCATCATGCGGGGAAGCGCCGATTCGGAGGAGGAGGTCCCCAGCACGATGAGGAGTTCTTCCTTGATGTAGGAGATGAACTTGAAGATATTGAAACCGCACAGCTTTGCGATGGTGCCGAGCACCACGAAGACGAAGAGCAGGCAGGTCAGGTAGAAGCTTCCCATCAGCATGCCGAGCTTGGTCAGCGACCCGAGCCCGAACTTCCCGATGGTGAAGGCCATGGCTCCGAAGGCGCCGAGGGGGGCGAACTTCATGATGATGTTCACCACGCCGAACAGGGCATGCGCCACCTCGTCGATCAGGCGGTACACAGGCTTGCCCTTCTCGCCCATCGCCGACAGCGCCAGTCCGAACAGGATGGCGAAGAAGAGCACCTGGAGGATCTCGCCCTTGGCGAAGGCGTCGACCACGCTGTTCGGGATGATCCCGAGAGCAAAGTCAGCGAAGCTGTGGGACTTGGCGGCGGTAGCGGTGTAGGTGGCGAGCCCCTTGGTGTCCAGCTTGGTGACGTCGGCGTTCATGCCGACCCCCGGCTGGATCACGTTGATGATCACGAGCCCGATGGCGAGAGCCAGGGTGGAGACCGCCTCGAAGTAGAGGAGCGCCTTACCGCCGACGCGGCCGACCTTCTTCATGTCGTCCATGCCGGCGATGCCGGTTACGACGGTACAGAAGATGACGGGTGTGATGATCATCTTGATCATCTTTATGAACCCGTCACCCAGCGGCTTCATGGCGGTACCGGTGTCCGGCAGGTAGTAACCTAGCGCCACGCCGATGGAGATGGCGGTCAATACCTGGAAGTACAGATGCTGGTAAAACTTCTTTGTTTTCATGGGCTCTCCTTTAACTGTGACTATTTCAACTTCAATGAAGTTCGGCATCGCTTCAAAGTCGCAGCTGCTCTCGACACCTCATATCAGCAAGAGGAGTACCAATCATCTGTTTACATTTACAAGTTATCGGAAGGAAAAAGAAAAATGGTGTTCTAGAAGAAAAGGGGCATCCCAATGGTATTAACCAAAGTGAATCCCATTGAAAGATACCGGGAAAAGGGACATGAAAGCCGAAGGATAGGGGTGTTAACCATAGTTAAGGCCTTAACCATGGTTAACACCATTGGGGGATGTAACTGATATTACGTGAAAACTGGTTAAATCGTGCGCAGAGGTGAGGGAAGAATGAAACTACTTCCGCTGCTTGAGACGCTTGTTAAGCGCCGGGGCCGAGATCCCCAAAAGTCTCGCGGCGATGGCCTGTACGCCGTTGGCGCGGGAGATCGCCTCCTCCACCAGCAGTTCGGCCGCTTCGGCGAAGGTGGGGATGCGCTCGAACGACTGGAACGGGTTCTCGTGCAGGGCGGGAAGCGGCTGCTCGACGCGGGAGCGGCCGATCGCTTTCAGGAAACTGTCCATGGAGAGGATCCTCTCCTTGTGGAGGCTGACCGCGTTGTAGACCATGCCGCGCAGTTCGCGCACGTTGCCGGGGAAGCTGTAGGTGGCGAGGATCTGGGCCAGCTCCTTTGGGGGGGTCGGCTTCTTCTTGCCGAGCGACTGCGCCGCCTGCTCCAGGAAGTAGTCGAGCAGCAGCGGGATGTCGGCGGTCCGCTCCCTGAGCGGCGGGATCTGGATGCGGTGCGTGCAAAGACGGTAGTAAAGGTCGCGCCTGAAAGTCCCGGCGGCCTCCTTTGCGGCCAGATCCCGGTGCGTCGCGACCACGATGCGCGCGTTCATGCGCTTGGGACGGTCGCTTCCGAGCTGGAAGTACTCCCCTTCCTGCAGCAGGCGTAACAGCTTCACCTGAGAGGCGATGCTCAGGTCCCCGATCTCGTCGAGGAACAGGGTCCCGTTGCCGGCCTGCTCGATCATCCCCGGGCGCGCCTGGTCCGCGCCGGTGTAGGCGCCGCGCACGTGCCCGAACAGGGTGTCGGCAAAGACGGTGTCGTCGAGTCCCGCCACGTTGACGGCGACCAGCGGTCCCTGGCAGCCGCTGAGAGCGTGCACCGCGCGGGCGATCAGTTCCTTTCCGACGCCGCTTTCGCCGGTGATAAGCAGCGGTTGATGGCTGGGCGACACAGCCTCAACGTAGTTGAAGAGGTCGTGCATGGCGCGGTCGCTGGTGACGATGTCGGCGAACGCCTCAGGGTGCTTCAACTCGCGCGAGATCATCCGGTCGGACATGGCGCGGAATTCCTGGTGCAGCTCCAGCATCCGGATCGCCCTCATCGCCCCCCCAACAAGGCGATCCTCCTCGTCGGTCTTCACGATGTAGTCGAAGGCGCCGAGCTTCATGCAGCGCACCGCGGTGTCGAGCTGGTTCATCCCGCTCACGATTATGGTCATGATCTCCGGGTGGCTCTCAGCGATCTGCTGCAAGAGCGTCTCGCCGGAGATGTGCGGCATGGTGAGATCGAGGAGCACGAGCCCCACTCCCCCCCGGTCCAAGATCCCCATCACCTCGCGGCTGTCCTGGCAGATGAGCACGTTGTTGATCCCAGCCCTGCTCTTCAGCGTGAGCGAGAAGGACTTGAGCCAGGCCGGCTCGTCGTCGACAAGCAGTATGCTGAAGCTGGGATAAGGCGTCGACTTCATTTTCATGACCTCCTGGAAGTAACGGGAAGGGAAAGGGTGACCGTGGTCCCCTCCCCCGGCGTCGACGCGAAGCGGAGCGTTCCGCCATGTTCCTTGACGATACCCGCCGACACGGAGAGGCCGAGCCCGGTCCCTCCGCTCTCCCTTTTGGTGGTGAAGAAGGGATCCACGAGTTGCGCCAGGTGCTCCTGCGCTATCCCGACCCCCTCGTCCCGCACCTCGATCACCACGCTGCCGCTTTCGCCGTCCAGCGAGGTGGCGAGGGTGATCCCCTTTTCGCGCCCGGGGAGCGCCTGGCAGGCGTTGAGCACCAGGTTGACGATGACCTGCTCGATGCGCTGGGCGTTCCCCAAAACCGGCGGCAGGTCCCCGGCGTAGAGCGCCTCGAAGCTCCCTGTCGCGGAGCGAATTGTCGGCTCGACCAGGCGCACGGCCCTCTTCACCGCCGCCTCCACGTCGATCGGTTCCTTATGCCCCACATCGTCGCGCCGCGCGAAGTCCTTCAGGTCGTTCACGATCCTCTTGATGCGCTGCGCGCCGTCCTGCATCTCCTCCAGGATGCGCGGGATCTCCTCGCGCATCTCCGAGTAGGGGACCCCTCCCAGCATGAAATCCCCCACCTCCTGGTAGCGCTCCTCGAAGATCTCCTCCGCGTCCTCGTGCACCCGTTTGAGGATCGGGATGTCGAGCAGCAAGAGCCCGTTCGGGTTGTTGATCTCGTGGGCGACGCCGGAAACCAGCGTCCCGAGAGAGGCCATCTTGTCGGCCTGGATCAGCTTGTCCTGGTGGCGCCGCAACGCCTCCAGCGCCTTGTTGCGCTCGGTAACCTCCTGCGCCAGTTCCGCGGTGCGTTCGGCAACCCTTTTGTGCAGCGTCTTGTTCCAAAGTGCGGTCCCGGCCAGGACGAGCAAAAGCGGCACCAGGATCATGGCGCCGTACTTGAGCGCCATCTCCCTGGTGACCCGCGGGGGCTCGTGCACGCCGAGCCAGCGGTTGTAGATCTGGGCGTACTGCCCCGTCTTGATCACGATGGCGAGCCCCTCGTTGAAGCGGGTCAAAAGCTCCCGGTTCCCCTTGGCGACCCCGTAGCCGTACTGCTCGCTCACCACGGCCTTGGCCACCGGGACCAGGTTGCGGAGTCGGAGTTCGCGGATCAGGTACATGCCCGGGAGTTGCGCCACCACCGCATAATCGTACTGCCCAGAGGCCAAAAGCCTCAGCGCCTCGGCCGGCGTCGGGGTGAGCACCAGGTCCTTCTCGAACCCCATGAGCTTCAGGCGCTCGTGCATGATGCCGTCCTGGAAGACGATCACCTTCTTCCCCTTCAGTTCCTCCAAGCTTCGCACCGGCTTCGTGTCCCTGCGGGCGAAGATGGCGTGGTGCACCATGGCATGGGGGGGCGAGAAGTCGACACTGTGCGAGCGCTCGTCCGAGTAGGAAAGTCCCTGCAGGATGTCTATCTTTCCCTGCTGCAGCCCGGCGCGCATCTCGGCCCAGCTCCCGAAGCGGAATTCTACCTTCATCCCCATGACCTCGGCGATGGCCTTGGTGAGATCCACGTTGTAGCCGGCGGGCTGGCCGTCCTTGTCGATGAATTCGTAAGGGGGGTAGGAGCGGTCGCCACCGACGACGATGGTGGTTGTGGGGTTGTAGTGACCGGGGGCGGATTCCTGCGCCCGGGCCGGCGAGGTAAAGGTCAGCAGCAGGACCAGCAGGACCAGCAGGACCAGCAGGACCAGCAGGACCAGCAGGACCAGCAGGAAAAGCGCCCGTGTGCCTGCGTGGAAAGGGTTCGCGCTGAAATGAGGGAGTAAACGAAGCCTGGTTGCGGGTTTTTGTATGCCAGTGAAGGCGCCGTGAAACACTGTCAGTCCTTATCTGATAATGGTGCCCACTGCCGAAGGGGGACTTGGCTTGTCTGCCCTCGCCCTCCGGGCCTTCGCCCACCGTAGGCTACGGTCCGCAGGTGGGAGAGGGACGGGGGTGAGGGGGGCCTTGCAGTTGCGGTGAGGGTGGCCCCCCTAGGCACAATATAATATGCGCCAGTACAAGTCAATGAAGCTCATGAGAAGCGGGCAGCGCCGCTCAGGCGATGCGCTCGGCGAGAATCTCCGCGAGATCCCTCGCGGCGACGCTCCCCTCCGCGCCGCCGGTCTTGATGCCGTCCTCGAACATGGTGAGACAGAACGGGCAGTTCGATACCAGCACCGGGGCTCCCGTCTCCTGCGCCATCTGCACCCGCGCCACGTTGATCCGTGTGCCGCGCTTCTCCTCGGCCAGGATGCGCCCGCCGCCGGCGCCGCAGCAGAAGCTCTCCAGGCGGCTCGCCCCCATCTCGGCGATGTCCCCCCCCGCGCGGTAAAGGAGCTCGCGGGGCTCCTCGAAGATATCCATGTAGCGCCCGATGTAGCAGGAGTCATGATAGGTGCAGGCAAACGGCTCCGGCTTCAGCTTCAGCCTTCCCTGCTGCACCAGGTCTTGGAGGAAGGTGGTGTAATGCTCAACCGGGACATCGAAGCCGAGGTCTCGGTAATCCCTGGCCAGGGTGTTGAAGCAGTGCGGACAGGTGGTCACCACCCGCTGCACCCCGTACCCCTTCATCTTCTCTATGTTCTCCTGCGCCATCCCCTGGTACAGGTACTCGTTCCCGAGCTTGCGGGGCGGCTCGCCGCAGCACTTCTCCTCTTTGCCCAAGATGCCGACCTTCACGCCGGCGGCGTTGCACAGCTTCACGAAGGCGCGGGCCACCTCCTGGTTCCTTCGGTCGAAGGAAGCGTAGCAGCCGACGAAGTAGAGGACGTCGACCGCGGCGCCGCTCTCCATGACGGCGACATCCAGCCCCTCGGCCCAGGCGCCGCGCTCGGCGTACGCCATGCCGAAGGGATTGCCGTTCACCTCGTAGTTGCTCATCGCGGCGCGCACCTCGTCGCCTGGAAAGGCGCCTTCCATGAGCGCCAGGTTCCTGCGCATCTCGAGGATCTTGTTCACGTGCTCGATCTCCGCCGGGCAGATCTCCTGGCAGGCCCGGCAGGTGGTGCAGTCCCAAAGGACCTCTTCGGTGACGGTGCGGCAAAGGTCGGCCTGCGGCGTCGCTGCCGCCACCTCACCTATCTGCAGCACCACTTTCATGGGGGAAAGCGGCTTTTCCGTGTTCCAGGCCGGGCAGCGGTCCTGGCAGCGCTTGCAGACCGTGCAGGCGTCGGGGTCGTAGAGGTCCTTCCAGGAAAAATCCTTCACGGTGGCGACGCCGAACTGCTCCGCCTTCTCGTCCTCCAGGTCGATGGTGGCGATAGCCCCCTTGGGCCTCAGGTCGGTGAAGAGGTAGTTGACCGGCGTGGTGAAGAGATGCCGCAGTTTGGTCAAGGGAATGGCGACAATAAAGGACAAAGCCAGGAACAGGTGCCCCCACCAAAGTGTCTTGTGGATCAGGGAAATCCGTCCCAGGTCCATCCCTACGAACGGCCGGGCGAAAATCCCCCCCACCGGGGACCAGCGGGCCAGTTCCGGGTTGATCCCGATCTCGGTAGAGGCCATCCGGAGCCCCTCGACCACGAATCCCGTCAGGAGGATGGCGAAGAGCAGGGCATGCGCCAGGTAGTCGTCTGCGCTGGTCGGAAGTCCCTTTGGTTTCACGAACCAGCGGCGCACCAAAAGCCCCCCCAGCATGACGATCGCCGCGAGCCCCGCCAGGTCAAGCACCAGGGAGTATCCGCGGTAGAAGTTCCCCTGCAGAAATACCCTGTTGAACAGCGGTGCGGTGAAGTCTGCCTGCAGCATGATCAAAAGGGTGCCGATGAAAAGGAGCAAAAAGCCCCAGTAGAAAAAGGCATGCAGCGTCCCCGGCACTGGAACCCGCAGCACCTTCGCCTGCGAAAACATCCCCTTCAGGAAGTGCTGGACGCGTTCGGCAAGACGGTCCAGCCGGTCAAGGCGCTGCCTTCCCTGCCGGTACATGGGAAGACGCCGCCAAAAGCCCCAGGCGCAAGCCCCAATGGCAAGAAAGGCGAAGAGGTACATCACCCAGATGAGGGAGTGGTTTACGTTCCAGTATATTTCCCGCGTGGCTTCCATGATGAGATCCCTCTGGCTTGGTAGGATGGGTCATTCTTTTGCGGATGGTCAAGCGTGGTTGCGCAGCATCAGCTCCGCCGGGTGGGGGGAGAGGTAGACCTGCTGCTGCAAATACTGCTGACGGTACTTGTAGACGTAGTGCTTCAGGAGGGTGACCGGCACCACCAGGGGGACCAGGCCGTCGTGGTACTGCCCGATCAGTTCCAAGAGCTCCTGTTTCTCGTCCCCCCCAAGCTCCTTTTTGAAGTACCCCATGATGTGCATCAGCACGTTGGTCTGCTTCTTCACCGTGGCCTGCAGCTCCAGGGCCCGCATGAAGAGCTCCTGGTAGCGCTCCTCGAGCTCCGGCCAAGCCATCTCCTTGCCTCGGGCGACCAGCGCCCCCATCTCGCGGTAGAGCTGCGTGCTGTGGGACATGACCAGGAGCTTTTGCCGGGTGTGGAACTGAACCAGTCCTCCCAGGTCCGGGCGCCCCGCAAGGAAATCCTTCCAGCGTCGGTAGCTGAAGACCCGCTCGATGAAGTTCTCCCGCAGGCGGGGATCGGCGAGCCTCCCCTCCTCCTCCAGCGGGAGGTGCGGGAAGCGCCTTGCCACCGCGGCGGCGAAGAGACCGCTGCCGGTTTTCGAGGGGACGCCGGCCTCATCGTACACCTTGACCCGGAAAAGGCCGGAACTGGGGGAACCCTTCTTGAAGATGAAGCCGCAGAGATCCTCCAAGGCCAGTTCCTCCACCTTGGTGCGGCAAAACGCCAGCATCTGTTCGGTCTTGTCCGCCCTGCTCTTGTGGGTGACAAGCCTCGGCGCCGCAGGGTCCCCCTCCAGCCGCATCGCCTCGCGCGGCACCGGCATGCCGCACATCACCTCTGGGCAGACCGGGACGAATTGGAAGAACCTGCCGAGCACGTCGGTTACGTAGCGGTCATGCTTGTGCCCACCGTCATAGCGGACTTTCTCACCCAGAAGGCAGGAACTCACACCGATCTTTATAGGCGATGTCATCGAACTCTCCTTGCACGGCAGATGAGCCGAAGGCACATGATACCACAGTAGTGGCCGCTGCGACAGGATCAGACAGGGGAATTACGTCATGCTTTGTCTGCAGTTGCTATAACCAGGGCAGCGCTGCCTGACATTTGTCTAACTAATATTAACTAAAGATGCATTGGTACCTCGCCGATAAGGTGCTAAGTAACATGATTCGCCGCTGGACGTTAGATACAGTGTCGAATGTGTATCAGAAAGCTGCTCTGACACAAGACGTTGAACAATCACCTGGATCTGTTATAAGCATCGATAGAGTTCAGCCATCTGCTGACAGTGCCGGGCTTTTTCCACCTTTCCTAGGAGGGCAGATGTTCAATTCGCTTCAGAACTGGCAAGCGTTGTTCGACAACATGTCCCAGGGCATGTTCTGCCAGGACGCTGACGGAAAGCCCGTCGAGGCAAATGCATCCGCACTCTCCCTCCTGTGCCTTGACCGCGCCGAATTCATGGCGCATACCCCGCAGACGCCGCGATGGCGCCTCCTCTCGCCGGCGGGAACCGAGCTCCCCCCGGAACAGCACCCGGCCGTTATAGCGCTTCAAAAAGGGGAGCCCGTTCGCGGCGTCGTCAGCGGGATCTATACCCCTCACAACGACGCCACGGCCTGGGTAAAGATCGATGCCATCCCGCTTAAGCAGGGTGTTGCCTGCATCGTTCTCAACGACATCACCCAGGAAAAGCTGATAAAGGAGCAGGAACACCAGGCCGCACTTCAGTACGAGCTTCTCGCCAACACCTCCATGGACGGCTACTGGATCACGGACACCGAAGGAAGAATCCTCTCGGTAAACGACGCAGCCTGCCGCATGTACGGCTACAGCCGCGACGAGTTAACCTCCATGTTCATCGACGATTTCGAGGCATGGGAGAACCGCCACGAGATCACGGAGCACACGGAGAAGATCGTGGCCACCTGCTACGACCGCTTCGAGACCGCTCACCGAAGGAAAGACGGGACGCTTATCGAGGTGGAGGTTAGCACCACCTTCATTCCGGAGAGCGGGCGCTTCCTCGCCTTCCTGCAGGACATAACCAGCAAGAAGGTGGCGGAAAGGGCCCTGCAGCAAAGCGAAAAGCGCTACCTGGCCGTCATCAACAACCAGCTTGAGTTCGTGGACCGCTATCTCCCCGGGGGGATCATCACCTTCGTCAACGACGCGCTCTGCGACTACGTCGGCGCCGGCAGGGAAGAGCTGCTGGGGCAATCCTTCTACCCTTTCATCCACGAGGACGACCGAGAGCAGCTGGTAATGGCGATCGAGGCGCTGGATGCCGAACATACCTTCTTCCACACCGAAAACAGGGTGGTCCTGAAGGACGGCAGCGTGCGCTGGCACCACTGGAGCCACCACGCGCTCTTTGACGAAAAGGGGCAGATATACGAATACCAGTCGGTCGGGCGCGACATAACCGAGCGCAAAGAGGTCGAGGACAAGCTCCAGGAGAGCGAGGCGCGTTTCCGCAACCTCCTGGAGTCGATCCCCAACGTCGCCGTCCAAGGCTACGGCCCCGACGGCACCGTCCACTACTGGAACCGGGCCAACGAGACCATCTACGGGTACAGGCAGGAAGAGGCGCTCGGGCACAACCTCGTCGAACTGATCATCCCCCCGGAGCTGCGGGACGAGGTCCGGCGCGCCATCAAAGAAGGCGCCGAGACCGGCGTTATGCCGCCGGCCGGCGAGATCACACTGATGCGAAAGGACGGCTCGCCGGTGCCGGTCTTCTCCAGCCACGCCGTGGTCCGCATCCCCGGCCTGCCGCCGGAGCTATTCTGCATCGACGTCGACTTCACCGAGCGCAAGCAGGTGGAGGAGGCGCTGCGCTCCAGCGAACGGCGCTATCGCGCCATCGTGCAGACCCAGGCTGAATTCGTGGTTCGCTACCGCCGGGGAGGCTATCTTACCTTCGTCAACGACACCTTCAGCAGGTACATGCAAAAACACGTCGATGAGCTGCTGGGACAGAGCCTGTACCAGTATTTATTCCTGCAGGACCGCGAGCACCTGATCCGCACCGTGGAGTCTATGGACGCTGAGCACCAGGAGCAGGTGCTCGAGGTGCGGGCCTGGCTTCCCGACGGCCGCCTGGTGTGGCAGAAGTGGAACAACAGCGTCATCCTCGACGACGAAGGACAGGTGGTCGAGTTCCAGGCCAGCGGCATGGACATCACCCGGAGCAAGCACGCCGAAGAGTGCCTGCGCAAAAGCGAGGAGAAATACCGCTCGCTGTTCGACAACATGCTGAACGGTTTCGCCTACTGCAGGATGATCCTGGATTCGGAGCTCCCCATGGACTTCGTCTACCTGGAGGTGAACGAGAGCTTCGAGAGGCTGACGGGGCTTCGCGGGGTGAAGGGAAAGCGCATGAGCGAGGTGCTGCCGGGGGTAGGGAAGTCGGACCCGGATCTCCTAGCCGCCTTCAGGCGCGTCGCCCTAAGTGGCAAGCCCGAACAGCTGGAGTACTTCCTCTCCGCCATCGGCGAATGGCTCGCGGTTTCAGTGTACAGCCCTGAGCCAGGGTGTTTCGTCTTGGTATTCGACGTCATCACCAAGCGCAAGAGGACCGACGAGTGCCTTGCTTTCCTGGCCCAGGCGGTCTCGGAGCCGGGAGAGCAGTTTTTCAACCGCCTGGCGAAATACCTGGCGCAGTCCCTGGACATGGAGTTCGTCTGCATCGACCAGCTGGAGGAGGGGAACCAGTACGCGCGCACCCTGGCGGTCTACTTCGACGGCAGCTTCGAGGATAACATCCGCTACACCCTGCGGGACACCCCCTGCGCCGAGGTGGTGGGGAATACCGTATGCTGCTACAGGCAAGGGGTGCGCCACCTTTTTCCGACCGACACCCTGCTGCAGGAGATCAAGGCGGAGAGCTACGTGGGGACGGTGCTTTGGGGTTCCAACGGCGTGCCGATAGGGCTGATCGCCGCCATCAGCAAGAAATCGCTGGGAAACAGGGACCTCCCTGAGGAGATCCTCCAGATGGTGAGTCCGCGCGCCGCCGCGGAAATGGAGCGGAGCCTGCACGAAGATGAGCGGCTAAGGCTGGAGCAGCAGCTTCTGCACGCGCAAAAGCTGGAAAGCCTCGGCATCCTCGCCGGCGGCATAGCGCACGACTTCAACAACATCTTGACCGGCATCCTTGGCAACTCAAGCCTCGGCTTGATGCGCATAAATCCAGACTCCCCCGCCACAGAGAACCTTCAGAACATCGAGAAAGCCGCCGTCAGGGCAGCCGATCTCGCCAAACAGATGCTCGCCTATTCGGGCAAGGGGATGTTCGTCGTGGAGCCGGTGAACGTCAACCTGCTGCTGGAGGAGATGATCCACCTTCTTGAGGTCTCGGTGTCCAAGAAGGCCGAGCTTAAGCTCTCGCTCGCCCCGAGTCTCCCCTCGGTGCAGGCCGACCCCACGCAGTTGCGCCAGATCGTGATGAACCTGGTCATCAACGCTTCGGAGGCCATCGGAGAACAAGGGGGGAGCATATCGATCAGCACCGGGTACCGGTATTTCGATCAGAGCTACCTCAAAGAGGCCTGGTTCGACTGCGAGTTGGTCGAAGGTGAGTTCATCTTCCTGCAAGTGGCGGATACCGGCTGCGGCATGGACGAGGGCACCCTTTTGCGCATCTTCGACCCGTTTTTCACCACCAAGTTCACCGGTCGCGGGCTCGGCATGTCGGCGGTGCTCGGTATCATCAGGGGGCACAGAGGCGCCATCAAGGTGCAAAGCAAGCCCGGAAAGGGAACCACCTTCACCGTGCTGCTGCCGGCCAGCGACCTCCCGGTGCCGGTGAAGGAAGCCGAGCAGGAGCAGGAACATTGGCAGGGGAGCGGGACCATTCTTCTTGTCGACGACGAGGAGACCATCTGCGACATCGGGGCGATGATGCTGGGGCAATTGGGCTACGAGGTGGTGACGGCTCTTTCCGGCGCGAGCGCCCTGCAGATCTACCGGTCGCGGCCCGAAATCAAGTTAGTGATCCTGGACCTCACCATGCCGCAGATGGATGGGGAGCAGACCTTCGTGGCGCTGAAGGCGCTCGATCCCGAGGTGAAGGTGATCATGTCCAGCGGCTACAGCGAGCAGGAGGTGACAGGGAAGTTCACCGGTACCGGCCTGCTCGACTTCATCCAGAAGCCGTACAGCATGCAGGCCCTTACCGAAGTGATGAAGAGGTGCGACAGGTAGGCAGGGAGGCGAAGCGCTCAGCTGTGGAAACTACCTCTAAGCCCGAACTGCTCCTGCACCTGGAGAGGCGCCTCCTCGAACCCCTGGAACTCCATGGTATAGCTTCCTCTTCCCTTGCTCGCGCTTCTGAGCTCGGTCATGTAGCCGAACATCTCCGCCAGCGGCACCGTGGCCTTCACCAGCTCCAACTCCCCCCGCCGGTCCAGCCCCTCCACCCTCCCGCGCTTTTGCTGCAGCCCTCCCAGCACCTTTCCCAGGTACTCGGCCGGTGTCTCCAGTTCCAGTTTCATGATCGGTTCTAGCAGGTAAGGCTCCGCTTCCCGCGCCGCGAGCGCCAGGCCCCGTTGCGCCGCAGCCCTCAGCGTATTCTCGCCTGGCGCCGGCATCCCCGGATCAACCGGCAGCTCCAGCACCTGCACCTCCAGGTCGGTGAGCGCATACCCGGTCCGTCCGCCTCCCTGACATCCCTGCAGAAGGCTCTGTTCCAACGTCGCAAGCAGCTCCGCCGTTAAAGGCGGTTTCGGCTCCGGCAGGACGATGCGTATCCCGCTTCCGCGTGACAGGGGGACCAGGCGCAGCAGGATCTCCGCCCTCTCCGGACGCTTCTCGGTCAGGGCCTGAAACACCTCGCGCCGCTCGACCTCGCGTCTTAGCGCCTCACGGAACACCACCCGCGGTCTCCCCGTCTTCACCTGCACCCCGTACTCGCGGCGCAGCCGGTCTATGATCACCTCCAGATGCAGTTCCCCCATCCCGGTCAGTATGGTCTGTCCCGTCTCCTGGTCCTCGTGCACCCGGAAGGTCGGGTCCTCCCACTGGAAGTACTCCAGGGAAGTGAGAAGCCCGGCCCGGTCCTCAATCCCCTTGGCCTCCACTGCGATCGACACCACCGGTTCGGGAATGGTCATCCCTTCGAGGACCAGCGGATGCGCCTGATCGCAAAGGGTGTCGCCGGTGAGGGTCGACTGGCAGCCGGTGACGGCGACGATGTCCCCCGCTGTCGCCTCGGCTACCTCCTCGCGTTTGTGTGCGTGCATGTGGAACAGGTGCCGGACCCGCTCGGTGTTCCCCCGGGTAGCGTTGAGAAGCGATGCCCCGGCCTTGACGGTGCCGCTGTAGATGCGCAGGTAGGTAAGCCGCCGCCCCTCCTCCGCCATCACCTTGAAAGCGAACGCGGCCAAGGGACGCCCCGGATCGCACAGGACCGGCTCAGGGTCACCGCCGCCGGGCTTGCGGGCCACCAGCGACGCTACCTCGATGGGCGAGGGAAGATAGAGGCATACGGCATCCAGCACCGGCTGCACCCCCTTGTTCCTTAGGGCAGAGCCGAAGAGGACGGGAAAGATCTGGCAGGAAAGGGTCCCCTGCCGCAGCGCCTCTTTCAGCAGCGCCGTCTCCACCTTCTTACCCTCCAGGAAAGCCGCCATCACCCGGTCGTCGAAATCCGCAGCCACCTCCGTCAACTCAAGCCGCGCTTCACGCACCGCCTCGACGGCGTCCTGCGGCACCTCCCCCCTCACCACCGTCCTTCCCTGGTCCTGCTCGGAGAAGGTCAAAAATTCCTCGGAAAGGAGGTCGATCACCCCGGAGAAGGAAGCTTCGGCGCCGACGGGAAGCTGCAGCAGCACCGGCCTGGCCCCAAGACGCTGCCCCATCTGTGACAGGACGTTGCTGTAATCGGCCCCCATGCGATCCATCTTGTTGATGAGACAGACGCGCGGGACACGGTAGCGGTCCGCCTGGCGCCACACCAGTTCGCTTTGCGGCTGTACCCCCTCGACCGCACTGAAGATGGCGACAGCCCCGTCCAGAACGCGCACGCTTCGCTCCACCTCGATGGTGAAGTCGATGTGCCCCGGGGTGTCGATCAGGTTGAGCCGGTAATCTCCCCAGCGGCAGGACGTTGCGCTGGCGGTGATGGTTATGCCGCGCTCCTGCTCCTGCGGCATCCAGTCCATGACCGCCTGGCCGTCATGCACCTCCCCCATCTTGTGCGTCTCCCCGCTGTAGAAGAGGATACGCTCCGTAACGGTGGTTTTTCCTGCGTCGATGTGGGAAATGATCCCGATGTTGCGGGTATGGGAAACGTCGATGGATGAAATAACCTTCTCCTTTCTCGATGTAGCAAGACTCCAAGAAAAGTCCAATGATATCCAACCCTCCGCCGAAGTCAAAACTGGTTCAGCGAAAGCAAGCTACCTCTGACGCCGCTTTTGCTGACACAGCCACAGGTTTCAGCAGCTGAAGGCGAACGAATTCCAGCCGCAAGCGGTAACCTGAGCTATTGACAAAGACAGATATCGTATTAGCTTCTTCTTATCTTTCTACCCCTGCAGTCATCCCACCGCAGGAAACAGAGATAAACACTCAGGTTACGGCAAAGCCAAACAGCAAGATCACAAGGGAGCAATCCCTATCAACCGGAGAAGGAGGCAAACCAAGACATGAAAAAGGTAAACCTGCTGTTCGTTCTCGCACTGTCAGCCGCTGTTCTTATCAGTGCACCGCCCTTAGCCACAGCCGCCCAGGATTCCACCGCCACAAAGGCTGACAACGCGAAAAAGAAAAAGGAAGAGAACAAGGGAGTCACGGCCGAGCAGCAGAAGGAAAGCAAGTCCGACCGGGAGACCACCAGGAAGATAAGAAGGGCGGTGGTAAAGGATAAATCGCTTTCCATCAGGGCCCACAACGTAAAGATCGTGACCACCGATGGCAAGGTCACGCTGAAGGGACCGGTTAAAACTGAAACGGAGAAAACGACCATCGAGAAGATCGCCGAGGGGATCGCAGGCAAGGGGAACATTACCAACGAGCTCGAAGTCCCGCAGCCGGCTGATAAAGGCAAAGACAAGGAAAAGTCCAAGAGCGACAAGAAGAAAGAGATGGAGAAAGGGAAGTAGACGTTCCAGGGAATGGGCACCCCTTCCTTTAGGTTCAAACGATCAAAAAAGGCTAGACCGCTCGAAGCGGTTTAGCCTTTTCTGTAGCTAGTGTCCCCGTTCCTCATCTTTTACGTTTTTGCTTTTGCGCCAGGTACGCCTCCCATTGCTCCTTGATCTCGTCCGGTGCATAACGCTGAAAAAAGCGCGGGAAGCACCTGGCAATGATCTTGTCCTGCCAGGTAAAGGTGGTAATCCACCGCTGCGCCGGATCTGGTCTGGGAGGTGTTTTCATGCCCCTATTGTACCTTCAGGGCGGATAAAAACTATCGCACATGGATCAAGCGGAAAACACGGAGAACGGCAGATTGAACCTGAAGAGAATCACATCTTAGAGATGTAAGGCTTTCACGGATAGTTTGATCTGCTGTTATCGTTTTTGTTTCCGTGTCATCCGCGTGCGACTTGGTTTAATCGCTGCGGCAGATGAAACGCCGGCAGATCTCCGGCCGCTGCTCGTAGATGCCGCACCTGTTGTCGACCAGGAACTCGCAGCCGTTTTCGATGATCAATTTGTGCGGACCGTAGAGGGAGAAATGAAGGCGGGTCGCACCCAGCCTCTCCAGAAGCTGATACTCGCCCCAAGAGAGGTCGACATTGGGAAAGGAGCGGCAACACAAGGCTGCACAGACGGTGCAGCAGGAAGGGGCGTCCAATGGATGATCCAGCAGCAGCCCATGTCTTTTGTCATTGACTCGTCTATGAAATAGCATCGTCTGGCCTCCCTTGTGCAAAAGCAGCAACAAAACGAGACGCGGCAGAGTCAGAGGTACAGAAATCCTACTGCCGTATACACAAAGCTGTCAAGATGAAGGTTGTAACAGTCAGGATTCACGGGTAGTATGGCCGATTCAACCACACCAGCTTGCGTGACGGAGATTAGTTGTATATATTCACTTGGCGGTGAAGCAAAGATCAAGTTCCTCCCAGCGGCGAAGAAGCCCGTGCGCAGGAACTTCAGATAAGGAGGCAGCTATGAAAGTAGAGATGAATAAGCAACAGATTTTGGAGTTCCTGAACGCCAACCCTATTTTCCACATGGCGACCGTTGACGGCGACACCCCTCACGTGCGTGGGATGCTTCTGTTCAGGGCGGACGACGAAGGCATCGTGTTCAATACCGGGAAGATCAAGGACCTGTACCGGCAGCTGAGCGTGAACCCCAAAGTGGAGATGTGTTTCACCAATGGGATCTTCGAGAACCTGATCCAGGTGAGGGTGACCGGGACAGTCGAGGCGCTGGAGGACCTGGAACTGAAGAAGGAGATCGTGCAGAAGCGTGATTTCCTGAAGCCGTGGATAGACAAGGTGGGATACGAGCAGCTGGCCGTGTACAGGTTGAGAAACGGCGTGGCGACCATCTGGACCATGGCGACCAACACCGAGCCCAAAGAGTTCATCCAGCTGTAATTACAGAGAGTACAACGGGTAACGAAATGGCCGCCATAGAGCGGCCTTTTTATTGCCGGCTAGCACCTTCCACCACCGTTCGCTCTCCCCTTTGCAAAACCGTGGAGCCAGGGTCATGTTCCCTCGAAGACGCGGAAGAGCACCGAGGGAGAATTGTCAGGCATCCGGGGTGAAGCGGCGGTATAATGAAGAACGCCGACAGATGCTGTCAATCCTTTTCCGACGCAATACAACTGGATCTGGGTCAATTCAAGTAGCACCTGCGGGAGTTTCTCCAGAACTGAGAGGCATACATGCTCCCCGATGCGGTAATTGCTTCATATAGTACACGGTTTAGGCAGCTCCAGCTTTTTCTTCTGATTATCACCTTTATCGTGATGGCTGGAACATCTCAAGCCACAGAGCTTCCTGTGGGTATTTATCTCCCCTCCCCTGTTTCCACTGAAGTTCCTGTACCGGACCAAGTGCGCAGATCCTCCAGCGCATCGAGCGAGGGAGAAAGTGCAATCCAAGATACTACGGCGGCGATTCCACGGTCTTACAACAAGAGCAAGGACCAGGGCGGGCTCTGGCGCGATACCGGAATCATCGTCGGAGCACAGGTCGCGGCAATCGGAGTTCTTTATGTCATGCCTGAGAGCGTCTCGGGCTGGAGCCCCCAACAGAAGAAGAACAGCTTGAGGAACTACGAGCAGAACGTTAAGAACCCCGGGATAGATAAAGACAAGTTTTATCTCAACTACATCCTGCATCCATACTGGGGAGCGGCATATTACACGAGGGCAAGAGAGCGAGGGTTCGAAGAAGGTCAATCTTTCCTCTACTCGGCTGCGCTATCCACCCTATACGAATTCGGGGTTGAGTGCTTTTTCGAAAAACCCTCCATACAAGACATGTTCGTCACCCCAGTCGTAGGATCAGTGATAGGGAAGTACCTGTTCGAGCCGGTACGTAAAAACATCAGGCAAAAGGCAGAGCGCGACTGGTATGACGAAGCGTTGATGGTAGCCACCGACCCGATTGGAGTCTTGAGCAACAGCTTTGAGAAGATGTTCGGGATCAAGTCGCAGCTCGAAGTGAATTACACGGCCCCCGCCGGAAGCCCCAAAGTGGATGTAATGGTGAAATTCCAGCTGCGCTAGCTAAATCAGGGGCTCCTCAAGCACAGTCCCAACTACGCATGATGCTATTTCCCTACCTCATACCGCAGTTCAACCATACCGGCCCCCATCTGGCGGACGGAAGTAAGGCGCAGGATCGGGCTCAGAACACGGCGCGGAAACAACTGCTTCCCTCGCCCCAGGGTGACAGAGCCTATCTGAACGATGAGTTCGTCCAGAAGCCCTGCATCATGAAACTGCCCCGCCAGGTCTCCGCCCCCGACAATCCAGATGTTTTTCGTCCCTGCCGCCGCACGCATTTCCTCGTGAACCTGGCGTACATCACCTTTGACGAACCTGATATCTGCGCCTTCGATTGCCGATAGTGTGCGACTGGTGAATACCCAGGCAGGCTGGGTGTAGGGCCAAGGCGATCCGGTCTCGGCGGCAACCGTGGCGGCATTGCGGATCATCCACTCGTAGGTGGCGGATCCCATTGCCAGTGCGCCAACCTCGGCAATGAATTCCGGATAGCTCGAGTCCTCCAGATTCGCAAGAGGAAACAGCCACTCCAACGAGTCGTCCTCTGTCGCAATAAATCCATCAAGACTAGATGCCGTATAATATTGGGTCTTCATAACCTAAATACCTCTCTGGGGGGATGGGCAGAAAACTGTCTATCCCCCTGCAACCCAACGTTGACTCCTTCCGACAACTGCCAACGCTGTGATGAGATGAAGTTGCCTGAACAATTTCTCTCGACACGAGGGCAAGAGGACGTCACCTCTGCAAATAAAATTGTACCAATGTACCTGAGGCCAAGGCATCGGTCAAATTATCTAATGATTTGAGGGGACCGTCATGCGAAGCGAGGCTGGTCATGTGCATCTAGCGCAAAAATTCGACAGTTTATCCAGGTTTGGCAATTCCTGTTCCGGGAAATGCAAAAGTTGCGTTGGGAATAGTAATTTCCGCTCTGCGAAATACAAAAGTTACTCAGAAAATGCCAATTCCGCTCTGGAAAATGCAAAAGTTGCTTTGGTAATGGCAATTTCCGCTGAGGGAAATACAAAAGTTACTCGGGAAATGCCAACTCCGCTCCGGGAAATGCAAAAGGTGCTCTGGAAATTGCAATTTCAGCTCCGGGAATTACCAAAGTTGCTCGGAGAATGCCAACTCTGCTTCGGGAATTGCAAAAGTTGCTTTGGGAATGGCAATTTCTGCTCCGGGTAATACCAAAGTTGCACCGGAAATGACAGCTCCCGCTTGGGAAATGCAAAAGTTGATGAGGGGAAATATTTCTGGAGCTCGGGAATGCAATTCCCCTCCCGAGAAATGCATACCCACTGGATAATAGGAAGAGCTGTAAAGCGGGTTGTGCAAGTGGCACCGGGTTTAGCCGCAAACAGCAAAAAGGGCCACGCTATCGCGTGGCCCTTTTTTATCGGACTTCAATCTTCTGCTGTTTTCGTGGTGCCCGGAGCCGGGGTCAAATCGTAGACTTATATATATGATATTGTTATATTTTTAAATTTGGGTATACGTAAAAAATATACCCAAAGTATACTAAAAAACAGTCGTTAGCAGGGTTCGACCCCGATTCACCGGTTATAGGCGCCCTTTGCCAACGGCGGAAGTTGACCGGCCGGTTTTGATCCGGTCCAACTCCTTGGTTGGAATTTACCCCTTATGCCTCCAATCGACATTAATAAGTTACATAAATTACCAGCGGCAAGCCTTCTTGTCTGCGTCCCCGCTAAGGCCGCCACCCCCCCCTCACTATATGTTGTTGCTTATCTCTGCAACCTGCTTGAGTTTGTTAGTTAGACTTTGAATTTTATCTTTGTCCTCTCCTCTAGTCTTTTCAAGTTCGCTCAAGCGATTAATTTCGCTGACAATTGCCTCGAAATACATTTCCGGCATTTCGATACTTCCGAATTGCTTATGACATTTGATACACCTCTTTATGCGAACGCGGTAATTTGGCATGAATACAGGGAAATTATTATCAGGGATACACGTAAGGTTACCAGGATCCCGTTGAGTTTGTTCAACTTCATGGCCGCCATAGTGTCCACACTCTGGGCATTGCAGTTCAAGAGCACTCATCTACTTTCCTCCTACCTGGGCTCGAAATCAACCTTGTTGAGTTGGTTGACTTGCTGGGTAACGCTTGCGTGACCGGCGTAGCGCTCAACTCAATCCTACCCTTCCAACTCTCATCGGTCGCGGAGTCCGTCTTCGCGCTTTGTTGGCGCTTGCAGTTTCTTCAACTCTCTTGGCTGATCTCGGCCTTTCACCAGCTTCCATCAACTGAATCAGCCGAGTCTTACCGCAAAATTTATATCCTGATCAAGAACTAGTTTCCTCAGCCCCTTTAGCACCGGTCTACTTCACTTTACTTTTGGTCAGCATGGCCTTTGCGACTCCTCCGGCTTTCCTGGCTTCGCGGATAATGGTTTCTACCGCTTCATCAATCTCCCTATCTGTTTGCAGTAGTGGCGATATCATGATGCCTGTCTCGCAGTTGCCCATGTACCCGGTCAGCTTCAACTGCACAACGGTCGGGCCTGGTAATTCCGGCGTGCCCTTGGACACGGTAATCGCGCTTATCTCGGCTGGCATGTGACCTCCTATTTTTGCTGCGGGCAGCTGTAGATATTGGCCCGGACATAGCTTGCGGTGGTTTCGATGAGCTGGTAATTTGTCGCCCCCATTTTCACGCCGAGCGCCTTCATTTCCTCGAAATCTTTACCTCGCACCTCGCCCATCGCGGTACAGTTTGCAAATGGATTTCTTTGCTGATATTCGATCTGCCTGTTGCGCTCACTGATTGCCTCCTGTTCCTGCCTTTTAAGCTCTATTACCGCTCGAAGGTTCATCTCGTCATACGCTCGCTGGCTGTCGATGACGCTTTGCATCTGTTGGGGAGTCAGGCCCATGTAATCGCTAGGTCCCAGGGCAAAGGCCTTAACACCTACAGCCACTGTAAGCAACGCGACGGTTACCGGTAGAATATGTTTACGCATACTCCCTCCCATGCACAATAAAATCAAAGGGTAAAGCTACAAAGGTCCGATGGGTTCTGCCAACGTGGTGGAAGTTGACCGGCAGGGTTTTCGGCCGGTCCAACTTTCTGGTTGGGAACTTCCTTTTTAAAGTCCATAGTCCGGTTTGGCCCCCACGGGGACCAGTCACTGGAGCTTTCCGCCTTATAAATCACCTTGTTGCTATAGATTTAATCTGGTCGTTCTGCATGAAAACAAGTTTTTGTGAAGAATAGGTGAAAAAGGTAACTTTGTCGTAGCTTCTAAGTATGTTGGCTTTTATCTTTGGAGAGGTGGCGTCCTTAAGAGTTATTTCATACTTGTATTCCTTTGCCTCAATTTCGCTTCTTGCGTTTGTGTAACCAGAGGTAATGAAATATATAAGTATGTTTGCGGAAAGCATTGCACCAATATAGACACCATCCGAATATTTACCCTTTTTTATAAAAATTTCTGAGAAAATAGCCGCAATATACTGAATCACATAAAACAATATCCATGCCAATGATGAAATAAAGAAATAGTTTGGTACTTTTATAAGATAGAGGATAATAGAGACAATGGTAGAGAGTACAATTAGTGATATCGGTACTACATGCAGGTTTCGCTTTTTATACGATACAGGCTCAATACTGTTATCTGAGGCAGAGCTAACCTTGCTTGGCTTTTCCTTAGCTTTCAATACCAAAATAGTTAAAAAGGCAGATGCTATCATAGCAATGGCTATAGGTAGCCACATAAAACAAGCCTTTAAATGATCACTCATAGCTGTGGGAATCTTAGGGATTGGAATTCCAGCTCCCAGTCTGTAATAGCCAAATTCGTATAACACGGAGAGCAGCACACTCATGGCTGAAGTTACAGCAACAAGGCTACCAATATTGCTAATCAATTTTGAATTATATTCTGCAGGCTCTTTTGCCATAATATCCTCGAACCAATGCTACATAGCGCTCCGCCGTTACATTTCTCGCTTATTCGTCTTTAAATCAACGACTGGAAGATCACCTGATGTTTTTTGGTCAGGTGCATCTTTCTGGTTATACCAACCCCATCTCTTTCGCTTTTACATGGGGGGTATAGTCCACCTTTGCGAATTCCACTTTAAATTCCGACTTACTGAGATGGCCTCGCCAGAACTCGACTTGGGGATTCTGGCCCTGGATTATGAGACATAGTATTTCCATCATTTCATCTTCGATGTTAGGTCCAAAATAAATACCTTTCAGAGCCTCCGGAGGGTATATGTAAGAAGTTCCAGCTTTTTGGTGAATGAGTCGCCACTCTTGTTCGTACTGCCAGTTTATGGACTTTGTGCAATATAATTTTGCCATATGATCAAAGTCTTTCTCAATCAAACATGCCGCAACATCCAGGCGTGGAAGTTCTGGACTGTAGTTGACTTGCATCAACTTGTTGAACATCTCGAAGCCCGTCCTAAACTCTAGACAGAAGCCGCGATAGCATCCACCGTAATGCGCCCACATCAGTAAATCATCTTTTTTTTCGGAGAAACATGATACGCCGCGAAGGTCTAGAAACTGCTGCACGGTGTGGTCTATCGCTGATTTGCTTGCTTTAGACAACATCGCCTTCAGCCCATCTTTACTCGCTGAAAGAAACTGTTTCTTCACCGGGTCCGGCACATCTTCCTGTTCGACGTAGAATGAAACCAACCTCTCCAAGTCCCCATCTGATATCTCTTTCATCACAGTATGTAGCGCACAGTCAAAAGGATCATTGAACGAGAGCGGCGAAGCCATATAAATCGCTTGGGCTTTCAAATTTTTAAGACTATATGTATTCACGCTTTCATACTTGTAAACGTAGTCAGGTATTGCCATCTTTCCCTCCCGCATAACATTGTTATTGACCGGTTAGAAAAGTTACCTATATAGGTTACCGGTTACCTATATAAGGTACTTGCTACCTATATAGGTAACAAGTATTGGTTCCCTATATAAGCAACTTTTGTGTTAGAAACATTCTCTACATCTTCTCATTGAAGAGGCTACTACTCCTTCAGGATCCTCGCTTCCAACTCCGTCCCCTGGACGGAACAAAACGGAACACGCCAGACCTTCTCAACCGGGTCCCACCTGCCTCCTACGGCTTTCAGTTTGGCGCGGAGAGCCTTTTCCGCGTATCCCACACGCAAAGCAATCATGTCCCCATCCCCATGCTCAGGGGGAAAGGGCCAGGCCTTCTCCTCCACGATGATCTCGACGGTCTTCAGCCTGACCCGTCGGACCTTATCGTACCGGTAACGCACACACACCAGCGACTGACCGTATTCCGCTACCAGCCGTTTGGTCCCCTTCTGCCCCGGTTTCAGATGGGTCTGCGTCTTCATGTTCTTGAGCAAGAACCCTCCTATGGGGCTGCTCGAACGGTCGCCCCGCACCTTAACACGCATGGTTAGTCCCAATCAATGTAATATTTCTCGTTGAAATATTAGCATCTTGCAATAGTCTGTGAAGGGCTGGAAGCGAGGAAAAGCCGTAGTTCGTCTACCAGAGCAGCTTGTCCAACGGTATGCCGAGGTCAAGGAACCGAAGAGCCCACTCGTTTTTAAACCGCAGAATGATAAAGCCGCCACGGGAGCAAGGCCATGATGACCCTATCCAGAGGGATGACAGCAGGGCACGCGGGAGGGTACTTCTCCAGGGAGGACTACTACCTGGGGGGAGCCGAAGAACCCGGAGCGAGCCTTTGGTGCGGCAAGGGAGCCGAGGCGCTGGGGCTAACGGGGCCGGTCTCACCCGAGGATTTCCGGGCCGTTTGCCGGGGCGAGTCGCCGGGCGGGGGGACTTTGGTCGTTTCTGGGCACGGGAGGGACCCGAAGACCTCTGAGCTCATCGAAGTGCGGCGGGCGGGGAACGACGCCACCTTCTCCGCCCCCAAGTCGGTATCCATCGCCTACGTGGCTGGGGTGCAGGGGGTGAAGGAGGCCCATGACGCGGCGGTGCTCTCGGTGCTCGATCATATCGAGCAGCACTACTGCCACTACCGGCACGCCGGGAGGGCGGCAAGCGGCGAGCTGGTGGCGGCCAAGTTCGACCACGCCACGTCAAGGAGCGTAGACCCGCAGCTGCACTCGCACGTCTTCCTGGTGAACGCGGTGAGGACACCGGACGGAAGCTTCAGGGCCAATACGACCGACCTCTTTTTCAAGAACCAGAAGTTGCTCGGCCGCCTGTACCGGCAGGCGCTCTCCCGCGAGCTCGCGGACCGGGGGTTCCAGGTGACGGTGAAGGACCGCTCCGAAATGTACATCGAGCTGAAGGGGGTAGATCCCGCGCTAATAGACCACTTCTCTACCAGGCGCAAGCAGATCGACAGGCAGGTGGAAGAGTGGCAGGCAGAGGGGCTCTTTGCCGGGGTGCCCCATGCCCGGCTTTACGAGATGGCGGCGCTGGAGACCCGCGACCCGAAGCGCGCCATCACGAAGGAGGAGCTGGCCCGGTACTTCAGGCAGGGCTTCGAGGTCTGCGGCGCCTCGATGGACGGCGTACGGCTCGACCTGGAGCAGGAGCACGGAACCGCTGTGCAGCGGGAGGTGTCTGATGCCTCGAGGGCCGTGGCATTGGCGGTCCGGGACCTGACCGAGCGGGAGGCGGTGGTCGACCGGGCCAAGCTTCTGGACCAGGCGGTGCGCATCTCGGGTGGGGAGCATGCGCTAGCGGAGCTGGATGCCGCCATCGACGGCGGGACCGAAGGCGTGTTCAAGGTCGGCCGCGACGCGTTTGGCCGGGAGTTCTACAGCACCAAGGAGATGATGGAGCTCGAGGCCAGGAACCTGGAACGGATCAGGGCCCTCCCCTCTTTCCAGAGCAGCACCTCCCCCCCAGACCTCAACTGGTTCCTTGAGCGGGTTGCAGAAGAGGAGGGCCGGACGTTCACGGCCGGGCAGACAGCCGAGCTCTACAACGAGTTGACCGGGAAGCATGGGATGACCTTTTCACTCGGCGATCCGGGCACCGCGAAGACCTCGACCTTGGAACTCGTGGAGCGTTACAACGAAGAGGTGCTGCGCCACTTCTGTCAGGAGCACCTCTCCATCAACTTAGCCTACACCGGCAAGGCCGCCCGAGAATTATCGCTTGCCACCGGCAGACCCGCCTGCACCATCCACAGTTTCGAAAACGCCAATCCGGCTTCCAAATTTGACCTACAGAGGCAAAACGGGGAGCCGCCCATGGTAACGGTAAGGGGTGAGAAGATTTTCATCCCCACTGAGCCTGGGACGCAGGTGGTGATTCGTGTGGACGAGGCGGGCTTTCTGGGGGCGAGGCAGACGGCGCGGCTCCTCGACGTGGTGGAGGAACTGCAGAAAAGTGGCGCCTGGGTGAAGCTGCACCTTCTGGGGGACGCGAAGCAGATGCAGGGGATCCAGGCGGGGAACCTGCTCGCCCCCTTGAGGGAGCTGGGGGAGAGGGGGGAGATCGACTACGCTCACCTGACCGAGATTTTAAGGCAGAGGGACCCGGGGCTGTTGCAGATCGCGCGCGGCTTGAACCGGGAGGACCGCCTCTTGGCCCAGAACGCGCGCGAGGCGCTAGGTCTTCTGGAAAAAAGGCGCGAGCTGGTCGAGTTGCCCGAGCCTGGGGCGCTGCGAGATGCGGTGGTTAAGCATTACCTGGAAGAAAGCCGCAAGCCCTCGCAGCTTCCCGAGCGGGAGGCGGCGGGGGAGTCTCGGCAGGTGCTCCTTCTCACCACCACCAACGCGGCGCGCAGGGAGCTAAACCTGGAGATCCGGCAGGCGCGTGTCCTCTCCGGCGAGATCGCCGAGGGAAACTCCTTCCCTGTGCTCGCCCCGGTGCGCCAGGGGGTTACGGTGGAAGGGTACCAGATAGGCGACTCGGTGCTCTTTACCGGGACGAGGCGCGCGGACGGGCAGATGGAGCGTTGGGGAGCGCGGCTGAACACCGAGGCTAAGGTGACCGGCATCGACCGGGAGCGGAACCTGGTCCAGGTGACCTACTCCTTCCACACCAAAAAGCGCGGCGGGCGGGATCTCTCCCGCACCGTGACCAAACAGTTCTCCGCCGCCGAGATGGCGGGGAAGACCATGCTGTACCGGGAAGAGGAGCGCAATTTCGCCGTGGGAGACCGCGTCGTGCTCTTGAAGAACGATGCGAAGCTCGACCTGCAGAACGGGGCCATGGGGGTGATCGGGGAACTGGATGAAAGGGGTCGCGCCCTCGTCGACCTGGGGGACCGGAAGGTGGAGCTCGACCTCGCCCGCTACCGGCACCTGGACCATGCCTACGCGGTCACCGTGCACAAGAGCCAGGGGAGCACCGTGGAGCACTCGATCCTGTACGCGCCGGTCCACCCTAGACGGGAGGAGACCCTCCCCTCCGGGGCCGAGCTCCCCTCTCCGGAGCAGTACGGCAAAGCGAGCTTCAACGCGCTCAACGTCTCCCTGACCCGCGCCCAGTTCGGCACCCGCGTCTTCACCAACTCGGTCGAGGGACTCACACGCTCGGTGGAAACGGTGGACGAGAAGACCACCACCCTCGCCGGGGAGAGCTACCGGGAGAAGCTTACGGAAAAGGGGCGCCCGGTTCAGGAAACGGTTCGGCAGCTGGGGGACAAGATCGGGGAGCTGGAGCAAATCGTGCGCGGCCCGAAGGCGGCTCACGTGCGAAGTCAGGCGGAGAAGGATTTCGCCTCAATGTCAAAGCCCCTCCAGATACCGGGACCGGCACGGGTAGTAACGCCGGTTCCCAAGGGTCCGGAACGCGAGCTGGAGCTTACCCTCCCCAGGGGGTTCGACCGCGGGTTCGAGAAGTGAGTTCTTGGCGTCGAAGAGGCGTAGCGCGCGCCCTTCGCGGATGTTGAAAACCACAAGGCGGGCCTCGCTTCGCTCGTCAGACGTTTTTTCTTTCACACCTCATGCAGCCCCGCTATCGGGGGCTAAAATGTCCGACATCGGCAAGCCTCGTCTTTCCAGCCTGTTGCGCGGTGGCGCGCGGTATCACGCTCGCCCCCAGAGGCGCCGTAAAAGAGGCCTAAGCCTTCGGAATGACAACTGGACCGGCCGGGGCCGAAATGTCGCACGGGCGCCGGACAAAAATAAGGGGGCTGGCGGACGGCCTATGGACAGGATTTCGCTGCGACTTTCAGAGGAAGAAAAGGAGCTTTTGCGGCGCCAGGCCGAGGAGGCAGGAGTGAGCGTTTCCGAGCTGATCCGGGACCGGCTTTTCCCCCGGCAGCTCTCCGGGACACCTGCCACCTTCGGCCAAGTTTCAGGGCTCGCCGAGAAGGTCGCCATGCTTTCTGCAGCGGTGGAAAAGCTGTCCGAAAAGGCGGTAAATGATGATCCCGGCGAGCCGGTTTCGGAGTCGAAGGTGGAGATCCGCCTGGAGGAAATCGGGGTGGTGCTCAGGGGCCTGTCCGAGCATGTGGCCGGGCTCAGGGAGACTCTGTCAAAGCGGGAAAGCTCGTCTGCAGGTTGGACTTCCTGGCTCTCGCGAAACCGGTAGCGAGGCGATCTTTAGGACCGAAGCAGCCGGCGGGGAAACGCCGGCAGCTTCATGCGGCCCCAGCCCGTTCTGCGAGGTACGGCTGCTCCGTCCCCCTTCGAACCGGCCCTGCTTTTCGCGGGGAGTCCCCCGCCCCCCTCCCCTCATTTCGCCCTTTCGGTTCTGCTTCGGGACCTTGGAGCAGATGCGGAAAGTTCCGGATGCGCCGGCACCTTTTCTTGCTCAGAGAGCAGGGCTACCCCTCACAACCGGGCTATAGCGTTGATCCTTTCCAGTAGGATCGGGACTCTCCGCTGGCTGGCCATATCGGGCAGCAGGTGGCCGGGAAGGGCGTCGAGAAAGGAGCGGTGACTCAGGAACCTTGCGAACTCTCCCGCCAGGAATTCCTTTACATCCTCAGGGGCGGAGGCTACTTCTTCCACGATTTCCGGCCTCCCGTCCAGGAGGGTGACGATGTCCTCCATGTCGTGGCTCGCGTAGAAGTCCCACCTCCCCCGGTTGCGGAAAGCCTCGATCTTTGTGGCGAGAAAATAAGGGGCGGTGACCACCCGGATGGTCATGTCATCGCCTATGCTTTCCGTGGTTGCGTGCACCAGGGCGTCGGGGTACCACTGGTTGCTGAAGCCCAGGATCTCCTCGTTGGTGGGCATGACATCGAGGGCGATCCCCTCCACCTGCCACCGGCAAAGCGGCGCCCCCTCCTGGATATCCTCTGCGAAACCGGCGCTGCGAAGGTCCTCCGACAAGCGGTAGTAATCTCCTCTGGTGGCGATCTCGACGATCACGTCGACGTCCATGGTTATGCGCACGTCTGGGGCGGCGCTGTCGGTGATGAGCAGTGCCGTGGCGGCGCCGCCCAGGAACACCACCCGTTCCCGGATTTGGCCCAGGCGAAAGGCGACCCGGCGGATCATGGCGAGGTTGGTTTCGACGGTTCTTTTCATTGTGGAGTCAGCCTCCTGGTCAGTTCCTGCACGGCGAGTTCGCGTTCCCGAGCCTTGCCGTCGCGGACCGCGTCCACCAGGGCGAGCAGTTGGTATAGGGCGTCGTCTATAATGGCGGCCTGGGGGACGGAACGGTACAAGGGAGTGAATTCGTACCCCCTGACGCCCCCCTCCGGGCAGGGCCAGACAGGCGGCGGATCGTCCGATTGGGCGATCAGGCGGTTGAGGGGCGGGGCTGCGTACCCGGTCGGCACCCCGCGAGTGGGCGCGCCGCTCTTAGCAGGAAAGGCATATTTTACGCCATGGATCAGGAACTCCAGCAAGGACCTCAGGATGGGGACCTTTCTGTGCGGGTCGTAAAGCCTCGCGGCTGCGGCGCGCTGGATGCCGCCGTGCACCTCGGACGGGCTCATGGCCAGTTCGGTGGCGACGGAACTGAAGGACCAGGGGCGCTCGTCCAGGACAACGAGCTTAAGAAGGATGAAGATGTCTTGAGGTTTGAGGTTCATGCCGTATATTCTATTCGCGATTCGCGAATTGTGCAAGAAATTGTTCTCATGCTGCGGTGTACCTGCCTTGAACAGCGGCGTGTACTGTCCCAGGCCACATGAAAGGCAGAGGGATTGGCCGGTGCAATGATAACAGAGCTTTAAGATTGGCACACTCTAAGCTACTGTCCACCTGGCACCGGAAGCAGCCGCTGCCTCCCGCCTAACGAGAGGGAAACAGAGGAGGTCGCCATGAACTCAAGAAATGAGCTGCCCGGCGACGGGTACGTGAGGCTCCACCAGATCATCGGACAAAGGGAAATAACCGAGGAGCAGGCTGCAGCGAACAGGAAGGCAGGCCGGGGGCCAAGAGTGGCGAGGCCTGCCATCACCCCGCTTTTTCCCATCAGTCGCGCCGGCTGGTATGCCGGCATCAAGAAGGGGATCTATCCACCACCGGTGAAGCTCTCGGAGCGGATAGCGGCCTGGCCTGTCGACTCCATCAGGGCTCTCCTCGACCGGCACGCGTAGCGATAAGCTCGCCACCGCGCAGGAGCGGCGGAGATGTGGACACTGAGGGAGCAAGTATTACCTTCGGAACCCGTCACGCTCCGCCGCTCTCGGTTGCCTTTTTGAAGGGGAGCACCTTCGCGCCGGTTTTCAGCCCGTCGAGGTAGTCGGCCCAGGTCTGCATCATCTTGCGCCGTTCTGCGAGATGGCTGGTCCTGTTGTAGGCGCGTCCTAGCGGGTCTTTCACCTGGTGGGCGAGCTGGTGTTCGATCAACTCGGGACGGACCTGCAGCACCTCGTCCAGGATGGTACGCGCCATGGCCCTGAACCCGTGCCCGGTGATCTCGGACTTCTCGAAACCAAGGCGGCGCAGGCCGGCGTTGACCGAATTCTCGGACATGCAACGCTGCGTCGAGCGCGTGCAGGGAAAGACGTACTTGCCGTGACCCGTCAGCTGGTGCAGCCCCCTCAGGATCTCGACCGCCTGTTGCGGCAGGGGAACCAGATGGGGGTGCCCCATCTTCATCTTCGCGCCGGGGATGTTCCACTCGGCGGCCTCGAGATCGATCTCGGACCATTCGGCGTGGCGCAACTCCCCGGGGCGGACGAAGAGCAAGGGGGCCAGCTGCATGGCGCACTTCACCACGTAGGAGCCCTTGAAATCGTCTATTGCGCGCAGAAGCGGCGCCACCTCCTTGGGGTCCGTCGGGGCGGCGAAGTTCTTGTTTTTCACCGGAGGGAGCGCCCCTTTAAGGTCGGCCACCGGGTCCCGGTCGGCGCGTCCCTCGGCGACAGCGTAGCGGAAGACCTGGCCGCAGGCGATCTTGACCCTGAAGGCGGTTTCCAGCGAGCGCGCCTCGATCCGGCGCAGGACGGTCAGCATCTCGGGAGCCTTGATCTCGCCTATCGGCCTTGCCCCGATCCAGGGAAAGACATCCTGCTCCAGGCGCCGCAATATCTGCTCGGCGTGCTTTTCGGACCACTGGGAGTGGAACCGTGCGTGCCAGTCCCGCGCCACGGTCTCGAAGGTGTTTCCGGCCTGGGCGATCTTATCCGCCTCCTCGGCCTTTCTCGCCTCGACCGGATCGATCCCTTCGGAGAGAAAGTTTCGAAGCGTGGTCCGCTTGGTCCTCGCTTGCGCGAGGGAAAGCTCAGGGTAGCTCCCCAGGGAGAGTAGCTTGTCCTTGCCGGCGAACCGGTATTTGAACCGCCACAGCTTGCCGCCGGCGGGGCTGATGAGGACGAAGAGCCCCCCGCCATCGAAAAGGGTGGTCGGTTTGCCTTTGGGTTTCGCCCTGCTTATCTGCAGATCGGTTAAAGGTACGATACGCTTTGGCATTTTGGGTATATCTCCTGTTTTGGGTATATGCTGTGATCCCGAGATCGCGCATATACCCAAAAATATACCCAAAAAACTTTGCTTGGGGTAGATTTTGTTGGACCCCGTCGGACTTCAAAAAAGAAAAAGCCCTGATTTTTCAGGGCTTTTTCACTTTATTATATTCTGTTGTACTTACTACTGGTGCCCGGAGCCGGGGTCGAACCGGCACGTCCTTTCAGACGAGGGATTTTAAGTCCCTTGCGTCTACCAATTCCGCCATCCGGGCCGATTCCCGCTTTTACTGCTACAGGTTGTTCACCCGCTCCCTAAGATCCTTGCCGGTCTTGAAAAACGGGGTCTTCTTGGACGGGATGCTGACGATCTCGCCGCTCTTCGGGTTCCTTGCCTCACGCGGCTCGCGATCCCTGATGGTGAAGCTCCCAAAACCGCGGATCTCTACCTTGTCTCCGCTGGTGAGCGCCTCGCTCATGGCGTCGAACACCATGGAAACGACGGCCTCGGAGTCCTTGCGGGTCAGCACGCCACGTACTTCAACCAGCTTGTCGATCAGTTCGCTCTTAGTCATTTACATACCTCAGTTACTATTAAATTAATCAGTCGGCGAAGTGACTGGTTCTATTCCTCGGTGCTCTTCTTCAGCTTCTCTTTCAGCAGGTCGCCGAAGCTGGAGGTCGCCTCACCCTGGCTCCCCATGTAGGAGGCCATCTCCGCTTTCTCCATGGCGGTCTGCAGCGCCTTGATGGAGAGGGCGATCTTCTTCTCGACCATGTCCACGTTCAGCACTACTGCTTCGAGCTCGTCGCCCACGTTGGCGAAGTCCTTCGGAGAAGCGACCTTCTCGTAGGAGATCTCGGAAACGTGGATCAGCCCCTCGATACCTTCTTCGATCTCGACGAAGATGCCGAAGTCGGTCACGGAGGTGACGCGCCCTTTGACCTTGGAGCCCGGACGGTACTTCCTGGGGATCTCTTCCCACGGATCGGCTGCCAGCTGCTTGATGCCCAGGGAGAGACGCTCGTTCTCGACGTCGATGTTGAGAACGACTGCCTGCACGGTCTGCCCCTTGGTGAACATCTCGCCCGGATGCTTGACGCGGCGGGTCCAGGAGATGTCGGAGACATGCACCAGGCCGTCGATGCCGTCTTCGATGCCGATGAAGACGCCGAAGTCGGTGATGTTCTTGATCTGCCCTTCGATCTTGGTGCCGACCGGGTAACGCTCCCCGATCACGGTCCAGGGGTTGATCTCGGTCTGCTTGAGGCCCAGGGAGATCCTGCGGTTGCCCGGATCGACGCCCAGGATGACCGCTTCGACTTCCTCACCAACCTTGAGGATTTCGGACGGGTGACGCACTCTCCTGGTCCAGGACATCTCGGACACGTGCACCAGGCCTTCGATGCCGTCTTCCAGGGAGATGAATGCGCCGTAATCGGTCAGGCTCACGACTTTGCCGCGGACCCTCTCGCCTTCCTTGTAGCGGTCGCCGACGTTGAGCCAGGGATCGGGCACGGTCTGCTTGAGGCCCAGGGAGATCTTCCCTTTCTCGCGGTCGTACTTGAGGACCATCACCTTGAGGGTGTCGCCCACTTTGACCATCTCGGAGGGGTGGCCAAGACGGCCCCAGGACATGTCGGTCACGTGCAGCAGGCCGTCCACGCCGCCCAGGTCGACGAATGCGCCGTACTCGGCGATGTTCTTGACCACGCCGTCGGCGATGTCGCCTTCCTTCAGGGTCGCCAGGGTCTCGGTCCTTGCCTTCTCGCGCTCCTCCTCGAGCAGCACGCGACGGGAAAGAACCAGGTTGCCGCGCTTCCTGTTCAGCTTCAGGATCCTGAACTGGTAGGTCTGGCCTACGAAGCGGTCCATGTTGCCGCCGGGACGCAGGTCAACCTGCGATGCCGGCAGGAATGCCTCGACGCCGACGTCGACGGTCATGCCGCCTTTCACCTTGCCGGTGATCTTCCCTTCGATGACGCCACCCTCGCCGGCTGCGGCGATGGTCTCCCAGGCAACCTGGGAATCGGCTTTCTTCTTGGAGAGGACCATGTGGCCGCGGATGTTCTCGCCGCGCTCGAAGTAAACGTTCACTTCGTCACCGACCTTCACGTTCAGCTCGCCGTTCTCGTCGATGAACTCGGCGATGCGGATTGCGCCTTCGGACTTGTACCCGACGTCCACCAGCACCACGTCCTGCTCGATCTGAACCACGACGGCCTTGACTACCTCGCCACTCTGCGGCTGCCTCAGACTGTCCTGGAAAAGGTCGGCAAACTCACCACCCATTTCGGCCTGATCCAGCTCCTCGTCATTATCGTGTAACCGCCTGATAGGCATATCTTTTTTCTTGAACGTCCGTTTTTCTTCACCCATTGAAACGTGTACCCCCTCGTGTAATCTCCATATAAAATCGAGCTAATTTAGCACATTGTCGACAAAAATCAACTTATTTTATCTTTATCAATCGCCGAAATACGATTGATCACTTCGTCGATGATCCACTTCGGAGTGGAGGCCCCGGCCGTGACTCCGACCTTCTCGACTCCCTCGAACCACTGCGCGTCGATCTGGCAGGCGGTCTCGACGTGGTGGGTGCGCGGCAGAAGCTCCCTGCAGATCTGGGCGAGCCTCTTTGTGTTGGCGGAGTTGAAGCCGCCGATCACCACCATGCAGTCCACCGCGCCGGCAAGCTTCTTTGCCTCGTCCTGCCTGACGGCCGTGGCGTCGCAGATGGTGTTGTAGACCCGGGTCTCCCCTCCCCTGGCAAGACAGGCGGTCACGACGTCCTGCAGGTGCTCGAACGACTGGGTGGTCTGCGCCACGATGCCGATCTTCGACATGCGCGGCAGGCGCTCCACGTCTTTTCCGGAGCTGACCACGTAAACCCTTCCTGCAGCGTAGGAAACGATCCCCTGCACCTCGGGGTGCACCGCGTCCCCCACAACGACGATGTCGTACCCCTCCTTGGAAAGGGTCGCCACATGTTCCTGGGCTTTCTTCACGAAGGGGCAGGTGGCGTCCACCACCTCGAGGTTGGCACGTACCGCGGCCTCCAGCTCCTCGGCAGCGACACCGTGGGAGCGGATGATGATGGTGCCGCCGCTCTCCACCTCGCTCACGTTCTCGACCGGGATCACCCCCATCTCCTCGAGCCTTTGCACTACCTGCGGCGAATGGATGATGGGCCCGAGCGTGTAGGTTTCCCTTCCGATGTCGGCGGCTTCGAACGCGAGCTGGGTCGCCCTTTTCACGCCGAAGCAAAAGCCGGCATGCTTTGCCAGTATCACTTCCATGGTTACCCCTTACCCCCTTGGGCCAGGCGTTCTTTCACGGTCCGTTCCATCAGTTCCAGCACCTGCTCGATGGAGAGGCTGGTGGAATCGATGGGGACGGCGTCTTCGGCCTGCTTGAGCGGTGCGTGCTCGCGCCCCTCGTCCTGCCGGTCGCGCTGGATCACCTTGGCTATGGTCTCTTCGAGAGTCGCGCTCTCGCCGCGAGCGGCGAGCTCCAGGTAGCGGCGACGGCCGCGCTCCTCGGCGCTGGCGGAGAGAAAGAACTTCACCTCGGCGTCGGGAAAGACCACGGTGCCGATGTCGCGCCCTTCCAGGATAACCCCTCCCTTGGCGCCCATCCTGCGCTGCATTTCCAAAAGCGCCTGGCGCACGGGCTTGCGCGCCGAGATGGTCGAGGTCAAAAGCCCGATCTCCTCGGTCCTGATCTCGCTGGAAACATCTTCGCCGTTGGCGAGCACCCGGCAGGTCTCGCCGTCGCGGGCAAAGCTGATCTCGAGGCCTTGGCAGAGCTCCGCCAGCCCTTTATCGTCGTCGCTGGCGATGCCGGCGCGCTTGGCAGAAAGGGCCACGGCGCGGAACATGGCGCCGGTGTCGATGTGGATGTACCCCAGGCGTTTGGCGAGAAGCTTGGTGAGGCTGCTTTTGCCGGCCCCGGACGGGCCGTCGATGGCTACGATTACTCCGTTTTCCCTTACCGCGCTCACCGCTGCGCCACCCCCTCGAGGAGGCTTACGAAGCCGGGGAACGAGGTCGCGATGCACTCGGTGTCCGATACGCTGGTCTCGCCCTGGGCGACCAAGCCTGCGACCATCATGGACATGGCGATCCTGTGATCGCCGAAGCTGTCGGCGGCACATCCCTTCAAGGCGGCAACGCCGGTGATCTTCATGCCGTCCGGAGTCTCGACGATCTCGACGCCGGCGCGCCTCAAGTTGTCGGCCATGGCGGAGATGCGGTCGGTTTCCTTGACCCGGAGTTCCGCGGCGTCGCGCACGACGGTGGTCCCTTGCGCCAGCGAAGCGGCGACGCAGATGGCGGGGAACTCGTCGATGGCGCGCGGCACCACCTCCCCGGAGATCTCCATAGCGGTCAGTTTCGAGTGGCGCACCCTGATGTCGGCGACCGGCTCACCCGATTCGTCGCGCTGGTTCGTAAGTTCCAGGTCTCCCCCCATCCCCTTGAGCACGTCGATGATGCCGGTGCGGGTCGGGTTGATGCCGACGCCGCGGATCAAGAGATCGGAGCCGGGTACGATGAGGGCCGCGACCATGAAGAAGGCGGCCGAGGAGATGTCGCCCGGGACAACTATGTCGCGTCCGGTAAGCTCCGCCCCGCCGCGCACCTTGACGCCGCCGGGGAAGGTCTCTACGTGTGCGCCGAAAGCGCGCAGCATACGTTCGGAGTGGTCGCGGGAGAGATGCGGCTCGCGCACCACCGTCTCCCCGCCGGCGTAAAGCCCTGCCAGCATGATGGCGGACTTGACCTGGGCGCTGGAAACGGGGGAGTCGTAGTCGATTCCTTTGAGCTTAGAACCCTGGATCGCCAGCGGGGCCTTCTCACCACCGGCGCGCCCCGAGATGCGGGCGCCCATCTGGGCCAGGGGTCCCACAACGCGCTTCATGGGGCGGGCGCGCAGGTACTTGTCCCCGGAAAGGACCGAGAAGAAGTTCTGCCCGGCGAGCAGGCCGGTCAAAAGGCGCATCGAGGTCCCGGAGTTGCCGCAGTCGACCACGTCGGTGGGCTCGCTCAGGCCGTGCAGCCCCCGCCCCTGGATGGTGACCGTTTCCCCGTCGTCATCGATCTGCACCCCCATGGCGCGGAAGGCTTCCAGGGTGGCCAGGGCGTCCTCGCCGCGCAGAAAGCCGGTCACCTTGGTGACGCCGGAGGCGATGGAGCCGAACATGATGGAGCGGTGCGATATCGACTTGTCGCCGGGGACGCTGATTTCTCCCCGTACCGATTTTGCGGGTTGAACCGTATAGCTTTGCATGAGTACCCCTGAGAACCGGGGCTAGGGGCTGGGGGCTAGGGACTGGCACCCCCACCTCAACAGCACTTCCTTCCCAGTCTATCTTTCCTGATGTTGTACTGCGAAACCAACAGCCCGAGGCTGGACCCCGAATTTTCTTTTACTGTTCGCTAGTCGCCAGCCCCCAGTCCCTAGCCCCGGGTTTCCAGCCCCTGCCTTACAGAATAGCGTCGCGCTTTTCTTTCGAGTTGAGGAAGAAGCTGCGGAGCCCTTCGGCGTCACCCTCCGCGACCAGGCCGCGCAGCGTTTCCAGGTATCCCGAGAAGAAATCCATCATCTCCAGGATGGCGTCGCGGTTGGTGAGAGCGATGTCGCGCCACATGACGGGGTCGGACGAGGCGATGCGGGTGAAATCCCGGAAACCGCCGGCGGAGAAGGAGAGGAGATCCCCCCCGAAGCGGTCGTAGCCGTCGACGGCGTTGACCAGCGAATAGGCGACCATGTGCGGCAGGTGCGAGATCGCGGCCACGACGCGGTCGTGCTGGACGGGGTCCATGAGCGGAACCGTGGAGCCGGCGATCTTCCAGATCTCCACCACCTTCTCCAGCGCGAGGGCGTCGGTGTTGGCGGTCGGCGTCACGATGCAGCGCTTCCCCTGGTACAGCGTCGAGAAGGATGCCTCGACCCCGGAGTGCTCGGTCCCGGCGATGGGGTGTCCCCCTACGAAGAAGGTCCCCTCGGGCATGAGCTGCTCGCAAGCCTCGACCACGAATTCCTTGACGCTCCCGCCGTCGGTCACGATGCAGCCCGGCGCGAGAAACGGTGCGATTTCTGCCACCACCTTGGGGATGGCGCAGACCGGCGTCGCCACGAAGACCAGGTCGGCTCCGGCGACGCCTTCCTTGGCGTTCGTGGTGTAACGGTCCAAAACACCCAGCTCCACGCCGCGCTTCAGGTTTTCCTCGCCACGGCCGATGCCGACCACTTCCTTTACCGCACCCTTCTCGCGCAGGATGCGGGCGAGCGAGCCCCCGATCAGCCCGACGCCGATAACGGCCATCCGATTGAATACCAGCATGCTAGCTCTCCCTCATGAACGCGCCCGGGGATAGGAGCCAAGCACCTTGACGAACTGGCAGCAGCCGGAAAGTTCCTTGACCGCCTCGGCTACCTCCGGGTCGGAGATGTGGCCTGAGAGGTCGAGGTAGAAGATGTATTCCCACGCCTTGCGCTTCAGGGGGCGGGACTCGATCTTGGAGAGGTTGATGCCGCGCTGGGCGAAAGGCTCCAGCATCCGGTGCAGGATGCCGGGCTCGTCGCGGACCGAGAACATGAGCGAGGTCTTGTCGTCTCCGCTGCGGTCGGCCATCTTGCGGCCGATGACCAGGAAGCGGGTGAAGTTGTTCACCTGGTCCTCGATGCGGGCCTTGACCACCTTGAGGTTATAGATGGAGGAGGCGTACTCGCTGGCGATGGCCGCGGCGGTGTAATCTTCGGACACGATCTGCGCGGCGAGGGTAGTCGAGGCGACGTCGACCAACGGCACGTTGGGGAGGTTCTCGGCGAGCCACTTGCGGCACTGGGCCAGGGGCTGCGGGTGCGAGTAGACCTTCTTTATGTCCTCGAAGCGCCCGGTGCGGGAGAGGAGGAAATGGGAAACCTCCAGGAGCACCTCGGCGTTGATCTTCAGTTCGCTCTCCATGAACATGTCGAGCGTATGGGAGATCATCCCTTCGGTCGTGTTCTCGACCGGCACCACTCCGTAATACGCCTCCCCCTTCTCCACCGCCTCGAATACGGCGGGGATGGAGCGCTCCGGGGAGAGCGAGGCAGAGAGGCCGAAGTGCTGCATGGCGGCCAGGTGGCTGAAGGTGGCGCTGGGTCCCAGGAAGGCGACGTTCAGGGGTTTTTCCAGCGCCAGCGAAGCGGAGATGATCTCGCGGAAGACGCCCCGCACCGCGTCGGACGGGAAAGGCCCGGGATTGGCTGCGGTGAGGCGCTCGTAGATCTCCCTCTCGCGGCTGGGGACGTGGAAATCGCTGTGGCTTTTCGTCTTGACCGCGCCGACCTCCATGACGAGCTTGGCCCGCTGGTTCAAAAGGTCGAGGATGCGGTCGTCGACGGCATCTATTTCCTGACGGAGTTTTTCCAGAGTCTGCTTTTCTTTCAAAGCGTTCGGTCACCTTTCAGGAGGGGGATAGTGGCTCTCAGCGGAGCTGATACTTATAAGGCACAAGATGCAAATATGCAACTTTTTTCTGACTTTTTCGCCCTGCCTCAGGTCACCTCGGCATGCGCCTGCGGGTTCATCGGGTTCATCCTGACCGCCAGCGAAAAGAGGTAGGGGTAATCCTTTTGCAGGTGGGACATGTACGAGAGCCACTCGATGAGAAGGTGGTTGTGGGCCCTTTTCATGTCTCCGGCCAGGTGCTCGAGGTCGCTTGCGGGAAGGGAGGCGAGGCAGTGGCGTGCCTGGAGCTCCTCGATCAGGTGGAACACCGCCCAGAGCAGGTCGGTGAAGGACTCGTGCTCCAAAAGGTTCGGGTTCTCCATGAGCGAGAGCATGACCCCTTTCTTCTCCGACAGGAACTCCTTCAGACGGGGAAGGTCCCCCAGGCGTGCGTCGAGGCGGATCTCGTGGCTTTTGAGGAAGTCGCGGGCGGTGCGGTAATCATCCTCGCGCCAGCGCACGGTGACGTTGAGCCTTTGCCTCAGCTCCTCTCCGTCCGGGAAGAATTCGAGGAAGTCGCGCAAGAGCCTCGTGCCGACCTCGCTGAAGAAGATGCCGATCACCATGTTGAGCTTCTTGAGCATCGCCTCGCGCTCGCGCTCCCGCAGGACCCGCTCGATCATGAGCGTGACGAAGAGGACGTACACCGGGAGGAAGGCGACGTTGGACATGAAGCCGAAGCCGATTTCGCCGGCGCGGCCGAAGAGGAAATAATCCATGAAGTAGAGAACGATTGAGACCAGGAGCAGCAGGTAGACGATACGGTCGTGGGGCATGCGGATGAATCTCAAAAAAACCTCCTGAAAAACAAAAAAATCGCACACGGATTACACGGAAACAAAAACGATAACTGCAGATAACACCTGTAAACCTCACATCTATAAACTATTTCTCTTCAGACCTATCCGCCTTTATCCGCGTTTTCCGCCAAATCCGCGTGCGATGCCTTTGATCTTGCTCAATGTTTCAGCCTATACGTTTGAGCCCTTGGGCGATGCGGATGGTGGCGCCGCGCCAGGTTGGGAAAATCCCGGAAACGACGCCGACGGAAAGGGCGGCCAGCATCTCGTAGAGCAGGGTCTGCATCGATACGCTGAAAAATGGGAAGTACTGCGCCAGTTCCACTTCGATCCAGTGGGCGGCGGGGAAGGTCGCCGCAACCCCCAAGAGGCCGCCCAGCAGGGAGATGGCGACAGACTCGCCGAAGATGAGCCCCGCCAGGTGCCCGGCCTTGAACCCCAGCGTCTTAAGTGTCGCGTACTCGCCGATCCTCTCCCGCGCCGTCATAGCCATGGTGTTGGCCGCAACCACCATGATGATGGCGATGACCATGTAGGACACGATCTGGATCGCCACCATGATCGCCTCGGTCATGGCGATGAACCCCATGTGAAACGCCTTCTCGGTCTCGGTCAGGGTCTCCGCCAGCGAGTTCTTGAACATCGAGTCGACGGCAAGGGAAACCTCGGGCGCCAATTCCGGCCGCTTCACCCCGATCATGAAGAACCCGACCTGGTCCGCCCTCCTCGGGGAACTCTGGCGCACGCTCTCGTTCAGGTAGCTCCAGTGGAACAACATCAGCCGCTCCTCGGTGGCCTTCTCTGCGCCGTGGTAGATCCCGCGTACCACGAACTCCCAGTTGCCGGGGAAGATGGTCCCTTTGAGGGTGATGAGGTCCCCCACCTTCCAGCCGTAGGTCTTCGCCAGGCGCTCCCCGACGATGCACCCCTTGCGGTCGAGGATGAAGTCGTTCTTCTCCTTCTCCGGGAGGACGAACTCGGGGTAAAGGGCGAGGTAAGTGCGTGGTTCGACCGCATAGTTGGCGAAGAAGTTCTTCTCCTCGATGTAGACGCCGCCGAACCAGTTGCCGTAGGAGACCGAGCTCACCCCGGGGACGCCGCGGATGCGGTCAAGGTAGGAGAAGGGGAGCGGGAAGACGAGCGAGATGGCGTTGCGGGTGACGAGCCTGGTGTCGGAGGCGTGCTCCGCGCCGGCGTACCAGAGCCCGACCAGGGTGCGCAAGAGCCCGAAGGCGAGGACCGCCACGGCGACGCCGACGACAGTCAGCACCGAGCGGAGCTTGTGCCGGAAGAGGTTCCGTATGATGTATTTCAGTATGAACACCAAAACCCCCAAAAAACCAAGAAACCAAAAGCAAAGGCACTCACCACAGAGGACACAGAGAGGCACAGAGGAAAAACAAAAACGAGGAAAACCTCAAACCTTTTGAGGGGAAAAGCAAAGGCCAAAAAACAGAAACAAAAAAACTGCCCCTGAGGTCAACGGAGAAAAACAAGAAAAGCGCCAACGGATTTCGTGAAAAATCAAAGCCTTTTGCCTTTCCTCCGTGGTTCCTCTGTGCAGCCTCTGTGGTGGGTGCCTTTAGTTTTTCCCCTAAAAAAACCTCTGTGACCTCCGTGAACCTCCACGACCTCTGTGTTCCGCCTTTGTGTTCCGTTTTTAAGCTTATGTCGCCCGCAGGGACTCTACTATGTTCATCCGCGAGGCACGGAACGCGGGGAGCGTGCCTCCGACGAGCCCCATGACGGCGGAAAACAACAACGACTTCCAGACGATGGAAAAGTTGAGCGTGAAGGAAAAGGCAAGCTCGGAAAAGGAGGCCCAGTTCATGGTGGATATGGTGATGAGCTGCATGAAGCTGGCGGCGAAGATCCCCAGTCCCCCGCCGCAAAGCCCCAGAAAGAGCGCCTCAACGATGAAGGCGGAGAGGATGCTCTTCCTCTGGAACCCCAGCGCGCGCAGAGTACCGATCTCGGTGACCCGATTGGCGACGGCTGCGTACATGGTGATGGTCGCCCCGATCACGGCGCCTATGGAAAAGACGACAGTCAAAACCATCCCCAGTATGTTCAGGAATTTCGCCATGGCCTCGGACTGGTCCAGGTAATACTCGGTCTCGCGCTTGGCCTCGACGGTGAGCCTCGGGTCGCTCTCCACCCGCGTCTTGTAGGAGTCGAAGCTTGTGGAGTCGCGCAAACGGAAGATGATGGAGGAGTAGGCCTGCCTGCGGAAAGCCTGCATCAGCTGGTCGGCATCCCCCCAGATCTCGGAGGAAAAGCCGGTGGAACCGGCGTCGAAGACGCCGACTACCCGCCAGTCGCGCATCCCGAACCTGATGGTCTCACCCAGCCCGCCCCCCTTGAAGCGCCGGGCGATGCTCTCGCCGGCGATCACCTCGGCGGAACCCGGGCGCGGCATGCGCCCTTCCTTGAGCCTTATGGCGGGACGCAGCTTGAGCGAAGTCGGGGTCACCCCCCTGATTATGACGTTGGAAGGTTTGTCCCCCACCCGCTTTTTCAGGTTGATCAGCACCACCACTTCCTTGGCTAAAAGCGGCTCCCCGTCGGCGCCGATTGCTACCTCCGGCTGGCTCTCCAGAAGCGCCGCCTGGGAGCGCTCCACGCCGCTTTGCACCTCGGAGCCGGCGGCTTTTCTGAGCAGCACCACGTTGTCGGGAGATCCGGTCTGCACCAGGGTCTTCTGCAGCCCCTCGGTCAGCATCAGGGTCGCGGCGAAGACGAAGACCACGAGCCCCATGCCGCTTGCGGTGAGCAGCGTGGTAAGCCGCCGGGTCCAGAGGTTGCGGAAACTGTAGGAGTATGGGATTCCCATCTAGCTCACGCTCAACTCGCCCTTCTCGAGATGCCTGATGATATGGGCTTTTTCGGCGGCGCGCGGGTCGTGGGTGACCATGATGACGGTCTTGCCGAACTCGTGGACCAGGCGGTCCATGAGCTGCAGGATCTCTTCGGCGGAGGCGCGGTCGAGGTCGCCGGTCGGCTCGTCCGCCACCAGGATCTCGGGGTCGGTGACTATGGCCCGTGCGATGGCGACCCTTTGCTGCTGACCGCCGGAGAGCTGCGAGGGGTAGTGGTCCATCCGGTCGGCAAGCCCCACCACGGAGAGGACAGCCTCGACATGCTCGCGCCGCTCGCGCCTTTTCAGCGGGGTGAGCAAGAGGGGAAGCTCTACGTTCTCGAAAGCGGTCAGGACAGGTATCAGGTTGTAGAACTGGAAGATGAAACCGACGTTGCCGGCGCGCCAGCGCGCCAGCTCCCCCTCGCTCAGCCGGGTGATCTCCACCTCGCCGATGGTGATGGTGCCTTCATCGGCGGTGTCGATACCGGCGATCAGGTTCAAGAGCGTGCTCTTGCCGGAGCCGGAGGGGCCCATGAGGGCCACGAACTCGCCTTGGGCGATGTCGACGTTGATGCCGGAGAGGACCGGGATGGCCTGGTTGCCGCGGCGGTATCCCTTGGAGAGTTTGCGGATCCTGACGATGGGAGGGGTGTTTTCAGCCATGGCTATTTTTCCGCCGTCTTCACGCGGCTTTGGTCCTTGAGCTTGTCCAGGGGTTTGGTTGCGATACGGTCCCCGGCCTTGATGCCTGAAACCACCTCGACCATGTCGCCGAGCTTACCACCGAGCATCACCGGGGTCTGCCGCACGCGGTCGCCGGCGACCACGAAGACGAACTCCTTGCCGTCGCGCTTAACCACGGCGGCGGGAGGGATCGCCACCCGCGGCTTTCCCTCTCCCGGCTTCAGCTCCCGCTCCAGGAAAGCGACCTTGGCGCTCATCTCGGGAAGGATGCGCTTGTCCTCGTCGAGGAAGCGGACCTTCACCATGACGCTCCCCTTGCTGCGGTCGGCAGTCGGGACTATGGTATCGAGCGCCCCGCGGAAGCGCGCCTCGGGGAGGGCGTCCAGGAGGATCTCGCAGGGCTGTCCCACGCGCACCTTGCCGAGGTTCGCTTCGGAGACGTCCGCCTCCACTTCGAGCGACCCCATGTCGGCAAGGGTGACGACGGCTGCCTTGGCGTTGGCGGCGGCGGCAAGGGGGGAAACGATATCGCCCACGTCGGCGTTCTTGGTCAGCACCACCCCGTCGAAGGGGGCGCGGATCAGCGTGTAGTCTAGCAAGGCCTCGGCCCCCTGCAGCGCGCTGTGGGCACCCTTCAGGTTCGCCTGCGCCGCGGCGCTGGCAGCCACCGCCCGCTGGTAGCGTGCGTCAGCGGTGTCGAAATCGGCCTGGGCGACGATCCCCTGGGAAACCAGCTCCCTCATGCGCGCGAGGTTGCGGGACGCGTCCCTTTGCTCCACCCGGGCCTGTTCCAGGTTCTTCTCCGCCGCGGAAACGCTCGCCGCGGCCTCCCCCTTCTGCGCGGCTACGTCCCGGTTTTCCAGGCGAGCCAAAAGCTCACCCTGCCGCACCACACTCCCCTCCTGGACACCGAGCCATTCAAGGCGCCCGGTCGCCTTGGAGGAAACGGCGGCCTTGCGCTGCGCCACCACGTAGCCGCTCGCGTTCAAAAGGGAAAAGGTCTGGGAAGGGTAGACCATGGAAACGGTGGCGACCTCGATGTCGACGCTGCGCCGGGAAAACCAGCCGAAAACGACAAGGACCAGGAGTATCACCAGCGACGCCGCAATTATCCTGGAGCGCCAGGGGCTCCCGGCGCCGCTTGCCGGGGAATAGCGTTTCTTGTCGATGGTGAGCTTGTTAAGGTCTTCCTGTGCCATGCGGTTTCACCCCGGTTTACAAGATCATAACGAGCGGAAGCTAACACATTTCGCCTGGGCTGTATAGCGTGCAAATGAGGCTACAGCTCCTCCACCTGTACGTCGCTCACTTCCAGGTCCGGCCGCTCCGACACCAGCCAGGATTCGAGCTCCTGCAGTATCTGCCGCGCGCGGGCTGCGCTGGGGGCGACGGTCACGAAGCTGAGCTCGGCATCCATGGGCTGATCGTGAAGCTCGCTCTCGGTACAGGCTACGTTGAACCGGTTGCGCGCCCGGGAGAGAACGCTCTTCACGATGGCGCGCTTCTCCTTGAGCGTGCGGCTTGGCAGCAACAGCCTCATCTGCAACAGTGCCACGTGCATGTTCCCCTCCTACTGCAAGCTGCGAAGATTGGACAGAGCCATTCATGCAAACTTCACGATTCTACCATAGAGGGCGCAGAGACAGGAGCGGCGAACCGTATACAGGGAAGCGGGGCGCGAAGCCTTTACTTACTGTTGTCTTGCCGGCGCAACTCCGTTAAACTGCGCGCTGCCGAAAACGGAGGTGCCATGTACAGATATCGCCTGAAAAACCTTTTGCTCGCCGCCACCCTCATACCCCTCGCCGGATGCAGTCATGCGATGCAGGCACGCAAGGAGAAGGGTAAAGTGCTGGAAAAGATGAGGTGAAACAGAGAAATTTCCTCAGACGTTCTCCCTGCCAAGGGTTTTGTCTTTTAGTTTTTGACTTGCCCGCAACCGGCAAAAGGTGTATCCATGCTGTCCCGCCAAGGCGGACCAGATAAACGCAAAATCCGAAGGAGAAGAAGATGGGCATCCTCGCCAACACAGTAAGCGTCTGCCATTTCAAGGTCCAGGGGGAACTCCCGAACCAGGACCTCTACAGCTGGGTCACCAAGCAACTGGCAGCGAACCGGTTCAACCCGATTGACCAGGGAAGCGAAGAAATGTCGATCGGCTGGGTCCACCTCGACGACCCGAGAGTATCAGACTTCGACACCCCCGCGGCCTGCTGCCGCGAACACTACCTCATGTTCACCCTGCGCCGCGACAAGCGCTCGGTCCCTTCGGCCATCCTGAAGGCCCACCTGGAGAAGGCGCAGGACCAGTTCCTCGCGGAGAACCCCGGCTTCACCAAGGTGCCCAAGCAGAAACGGGAGGACCTGAAGGAAGCGGTGCAGGCGATGCTCCTTTCGCAGACGCTCCCGACCCCGGCCACCTACGACGCGGTCTGGGACACGAAAACCGGCATCCTCACCTTCACCTCGCTATCGCCCAAGGTCATCGAGCTCTTCGAGGAGCAGTTCAAGAAGACCTTCGAGGGGCTTCGGGTCTCCGCGTTCCACCCCTACGCCCGCGCGGAAAGCGTCCTGGACGAGGGGAACAAGGTGCTCCTCAAGCAGGCGAACAAGGCCGGCGGGGACAACTACCTGGAGCTGATCAAGGAGAACCAGTGGCTGGGTACGGACTTCATGCTCTGGCTCATGTACCAGACCATGAACGAGGCGAGCGAGTACACCGTGAACCAGGAAGGGATCCTGCTGGCGAAGGAGCCGTTCGTGGCCTACCTGGACGACCGCGTGGTGCTCCTCGGCTCGGGCGAGAACGGCGCTCAGATGATCACCGTGGCAGGACCTCAGGACCACTTCAACGAGGTGAGAAGCGCGCTTTTGAACAAGAAGCAGATCACCGAGGCGACGCTGCATCTTGAGACCGGCGACGATCACTGGAAGCTGACCCTGAAGGGCGAGCTATTCCACCTGGCATCGTTCAAGTCGCCGGCGGTAAAGCTAGAGAAGGACAGCAGCGTTGACGAGGCGATGGAGAGAGAGGCGGTATTCTTCGAGAGGATGATGCTACTGGAGAAAGGGATTCAGCTTTTAGATTCGGTGTTCGCCACCTTCCTGAAGCTCAGGCTCGGCAGCGAATGGGTCGAGCAGGAGCAGGCGATCCAGAAGTGGCTCAACGTCTGCAGCTTCTGCAACTCTCCGCTGGCTTAGACTGCCTTCCCCCACCCCACCCCTCCCCCGCTGGGGGAGGGAGCTGGTTCTTTAGTTCCAGATCCCTAAGAGAAAGCACACTACTGGCCTGACGGTCCCCTCCCCCCTCCGGGGGGAGGAGTTTATACGCTCCTTCGGGGGAGGAGCTCTACGCGCTCTCGCCCTACATCTTCCGGACGATACGGCCACCGCCCAGAAGCTCGTCTTCGCGGTAGAAGACTACCGACTGCCCCGGCGTCACCGACTTCTGCGGCTCGATAAAGAAGACCTCTCCCAGCCCCTCGCCCAAAAGCCTCACCCGGCACTCTATCGGCTGCTGCCGGTAGCGGATCTTGCAGGTCGTATCGATGGCGTCCCCCTCTACAGGCACCACCCAGTTCAGGTCGCATACCAAGAGCCCCTCGGCGAAGAGATGCCCGGCCTCGCCGACCACCACCTTCCCCTGGGCCGCATCGATCGACACCACGTACAGCGGCTCCTTCCAGGCGACGCCGAGCCCCCGCCTCTGACCGATGGTGTAACGGTGGGTGCCGTTGTGCCTGCCCAAAACGGCGCCGTCGACGTGGACGATGTCGCCGCTTTTACCCGCAACCCGCCCCCCCTTTTCCAGGAAAGCGACGTAGTCGTCGCCGGGAACGAAGCAGATCTCCTGGCTGTCGCTTTTCTGCGCCACCGGGAGCCCGAACTTTTCCGCCAGCCTGCGCACCTCGTCCTTGCTGGGCATATCCCCCAGCGGGAAGATCACGTGGGCGAGCTGCCGCTGGGTCAGTGTGTAGAGAAAGTAGGACTGGTCCTTGGCCAGAAAGGCCGCTTTCAAAAGGTGGTAGGTCCCCTGCTCGTCTCTGCTGGTTTTTACGTAATGCCCGGTCGCGAGGTACTCCGCCCCCAACTCCAGCGCCTTGTCCAAAAGCAGGCCGAACTTCACGTAGCGGTTGCAGCGGACGCACGGGTTGGGTGTCTCGCCTCCCAGGTACTGCGCGCGGAAGTCGTCCATGATGATGCGCGAGAATTCTTCCTCAAGATGCACCAGGTGGAACTCGATCCCAAGGTACTCGGCCACGACCTGCGCGTCACCCTTGGCCCCGGGGTCCTCGCCCTCGCGCGCAAAGAGCTTCATATTGATGCCGATCACCTCGGCGCCCTGCTCTTTCAGGAGCGCCGCGACCGTCGATGAATCAACACCGCCGCTCATGGCGACGGCTACTTTCTTGCCTCTAAAATTCGCTGACATAACTTCTCCGTATGCTTTACTCCAGGCGCAACCATAGTCCTTCAATTCGCCTTGCCAAGGCAACCTTTTTATCAGACAGTCTCTGCTCGCGTTGTCCGCTAAAGGGACAGAATGAGAGCGGAGCCAGAAAGTTCCAGTTGCGCAACAGTTTGCTGTTGTTATCTCTCAGGCAGATGCTTTAAACTGTCGTGTGGCTCGAATCCTCACTCAGGAGAACCGCTATGCCATTACCGCTCGCCATCAAGCGCCTGCTGGGTAACCAGCCGATCGACTTGCCGGTTTTCCACCCGGTAGCGCTCAGGCTGCAGCACCTCCTTGCTACCCCCGACTTCTCGATAGCACAGGTGATATCGCTCGCGAACGAGGATCAGTCGCTGGCGGGGCAGATCCTGAAGCTGGCCAACTCCCCCCTTTATATCGGACGCTTCCGCACCGAGACCATCAAGGACGCGGTGATCAGGCTGGGCGCCCAGCATGTGTGCAACCTGGCGATGGCGGCTTCGCAGGCGGGGCTCCATGTTTCGGAGAACCGGATCATCAACGGGTTCATGCAGTCGCTTTGGCTGCACAGCCACGCCTGCGCCATGGGGAGCCGGTGGCTTGCCCGCAGCGCCGGCTATCCGCAGCGCGCCGAACAGGCGTACATGGCGGGGCTTTTGCACGACATCGGGAAGCTCTACCTGCTGAAGGCCCTGGAGCGGCTGAACAAGGCGGATATGGCGCCGCCCCCGCTGGAGGAGGACCTGCTCGACATCTTCGAGGAGCTGCATGTTGAGCAGGGATGCCGCTTGATGGAGCACTGGAACATGCCGAAGGTGTACTACAACGTGGTGGCCAACCATCATGACGACAACTTCGATACCACTGACATCGTGCTGACGGTGGCGCGGCTGGTGGACAAGGCATGCAAGGTGAAGGGGATCGGGCTGATCAGCGACCCGACCATCGATCTCGAAACCGAGCCGGAAACCTCTCTTTTGCAGTTGTCGCCAGAAGAGATGGAAGGACTGATGAAGGTCCTGGACCACTCCCAGGAGTTCTCCCTGTAAAGCGGTTGTTCCAGCCCCCAGTCCCTAGCCCCTAGCCCCTGCTCTTAACTGCTGGTATTCGAGGATTATCGGCAGGTCCGCGTCGGCCCATTCCAGTTCCAGCATCCTGGCGGGGGAAAGCCATCTGGCCTCGGAGTGCTCGTAAAGGGTGACCTCGCCGGAGACGATTCGGCAGAGGAAGGGATAAAGGGTCACCTCGAAGCCGGGATAGCTGTGGGTCGCAGGCGTCAGGGGAGACCCCACCTCGATCTCCACCCCCAATTCCTCGACCAGCTCCCGCTTCAGGCAATCCTCGCGTCCCTCGCCCGGCTCGATCTTCCCCCCTGGGAATTCCCACCTGAGAGGAAGGTTCATCGACGCGCTCCTCAGCGCCGACAAAACCAGCCCGTTCCGCTCGACTATGGCGCAGGCGACGTGCACGTGTTTTCTCTGTTCTTCCCTATCGCTCATCCTTTTCCGCCTCATACACCTGAATTCACCGCAGGTTTCGTTCCCGCAAAACGGTACGCGAACGGGAAGTTACGGTCAAGGATTATTAAAAGCTCCGCGCCTACCCCAGGGTTTTCTTGAACCTCAGGACAGCGGTGGAGAGTATGGTGACGCCGAGCAGAAGCAGCGCCGCCATCTGCGGCCAGAGGATGTCGATACCGACCCCTTTCTGGAAGATGGCGCGGATGATGACCAGGAAAAAGCGCATCGGGTTCACCAGGGTGAACCACTGCACGACCTGAGGCATGCTCTCGATGGGGAAGGCGAACCCGGAAAGTAGAATGGCGGGGAAGATGACGAAGAAGGCGCTCATCATCGCCTGCTGCTGGGTGCGGCTGATGGTGGAGATGAGAAGGCCTATGCCCAGCGAGCTCATCAGGAAGAGGGCGGTGGCGAAGTAGAGAAGCGGAATGGACCCGCGCAGCGGCACCTCGAACCAGAAGACGGCGACCAGCGAGATGAGCGTCACGTTGATGAAGCCGATGAGGACGAAGGGGATCGTCTTTCCCAGGATGAACTCACCCTTCCCTATCGGGGTCACGATCACCTGCTCTATGGTCCCTATCTCCTTCTCGCGCACCACGGCCATGCTGGAGAGGAGCATGGTGATGATGAAGACGATGTTGGTTATGACCGCGGGGACGTAGTAATTGCGGCTTTCCAGGTTCTCGTTGAACCAGGCGCGGCTCACCAGCTCCACCCCGCCTGGAAAAAGGAGCGCCCCGCCGTGGCGCGCGCCCCACTCCTTTTGCAGGCGCTGGTTGTACCCCCCGACGATCCTGGAGGCGTAGTTGAGCGCGATGCCGGCGGTGTTGGAGTCGGTCCCGTCCAGGATCATCTGGAGTTGCGCCCCCCTCCCCCCGGTAAGCCGCTCGCCCAGGCCCCGGTTCATCCTGAGCACCGCCTTCACCTCCCCCCTGTCGATGAGCTCCTGCGAACTCTTGTCGTCGTAAACCCTTGCCGTGAGCCGGAAATAGCCGGATTTGACGAAGAGGTCGGCTATCTCCCGGCTCTGGTAGCTGTTGTCCAGGTCGTAGACGGCGGTCGCCACCTCGCGCACGTCCGTGTTGACCGCGTAGCCGAAGACGAGCGTCTGCACCACAGGGATCACGAACATCACGAAGCGCATGCGCGGGTCGCGCAGCACCTGGATGAACTCTTTGACCAGCATCGCCTTTAGCCGTTCGATCATGCCCGCCCCCTCACTCGATCTTCTTGCGCAGCTTGTGGTGCGCCAGGGTGAGCACCAGCGCGGCGAAGGCCAGAAGGAAGAGCGCCTCGCCGAAAAGGAGCCGCAGCCCCAGCCCCTTCAGGTAGATCCCCCGCAAGAGGGTGACGAAATAGCGCGCGGTGACGACGTGGGTGAAGAGCTGTATCGGGTACGGCATGTTGGCGATGGGAAAGACGAACCCGGAAAGCAGGAAGGCTGGGAGCATGGTGGCCACGAGCGCGATCTGGCTGGAGAGGAACTGGCTCCTGGTGACGATGCTGATCAGTATCCCGAGCGAGAGGGCGCCGACCAGGAAGACGGAACAGGAGGCGAAGATGAGCCAGAGTTCCCCGCGCAGCGGTATGTGAAAGACGAACTCGCCGACGAGGACAGCGAGCAGAAGGTCGAGCATCCCGATGCAGAAGTAGGGAATCAGCTTCCCAAGAATAAGCTCGCCGCAGGTGACCGGCGTAGCGATCAGCTGTTCCATGGTCCCCACCTCCCATTCGCGGGCAACGGTGAGGGAGGTCAGAAGCGCCGCGATGACCATCATCACCACCGCGATCAGCCCGGGGAAGATATAGTTGCGCGACTCCATGTCGCTGTTGAACCAGACCCGCGGCTCCAGGTCCAGCCCGCTTGCCGGCTGAGGCAAGCCCCCACGCCTGACGGCGTCGAGCGTGACCTCATTGCTGTAGGTGCGGGTCACCCCTTCCGCGTACCCAAGCGCATAGGAGGCGACGTTGGAGTCGCTGCCGTCGATGATGGCCTGAACCGAGGCGCCGCGCCCGGAGGAGATCTTCCCGGCGAAGTCGACCGGGACCACCAGCGCGATCACAGCCCGCCGGGCCTCTATGGCCCGCTCGATCTCGCCGTAGCCTTGAGCCTGTCCGACGAGCTGAAAGTAGCGCGAGGCGCTGAAACCGCTGACGAAGGAGCGGCTGGCCGGGGTCTGGCTCTGGTCCCAGACGACGAGCGGCACCCGGTCCACGTCGAGGGTGAGCGCGTAGCCGAAGAGAAAGAGCATCACCAGCGGGATGGCGATGCCGATCCCGAGGCTCCTCCAGTCCCTGAGGACGTGCAGGAACTCCTTGCGGGCTACTGCCGAGACCCTTTTCGCCTTCACTGTCCGGCTCCGTCCGCCTCCGCGACTGCCGCGCCGGGAGACGCCGGTTCAGGAAGCAGCAGGGGGATCTGCACCTGGAACATGGACCCTCCCCCTGGCGCGCTCTCCGCCCAGATGCTGCCGTTCATCAGCTCGGTCATGCGCCGGGCCAGGGTAAGCCCAAGCCCCAGTCCCGGAAAGGAGCGGGTAATGGAGCCGTCGGACTGGGTGAAGTCGCTGAAGACCCGCTCCAGATCCGCAGGATCGATGCCGATCCCGGTGTCGGCCACCGAGAACTGCAGCATAAGCTCTCCCGCCACCTCCTGGGGGCGCACCTCCAGCGAGACCTTGCCGGCCGGCGTGAACTTGACGGCGTTTCCCAAAAGCATGGAAAGGACCTTGTGCAGCATCCCCTGATCGCTGCTGACCGCTTCCGGAAGCGCCGGGTCCAGGGTGACCTGGAAATCGAGCCCCTTGCCCTCCGCCTGGCTCCGGGCCTCCATGGAGACCGTGTCCAGGAACGCCTTGAGCAGGAAGGGACGGTATTCGGGAGCGCTCCCCTCCCCTTCGAGCCTGCTGGTCTCGATCAGGTCCTCGACGATCCCCAAAAGGCGCAAGGCCGATTTCTGCACCATGCCCAGGTACTTGCGCTTGTTGTCGTCCTCCTCGCTGTCGAGCACGAGGTCGGTCATGCCGATGATGGGGGTGAGCGGGGTGCGCAGCTCGTGGCTCACGCTTCGCAGGAACTCCTTCTTGGCGCGGTCGGCGGCGCTGGCGAGCGTCTCCAGGAGGTCCCGGTACCTTTTCAGCTCCAGGTGGTTCTTCACCCGGGCGCGCACGATATGCGGGGAGATCGGCTTGGTGAGGTAGTCTATGGCGCCTAGCTCCAGCCCCTTGATCTCCTCCTCCTCGCCGATCATCGCGGTGACGAAGATGATCGGGATGTCGCGGGTGGCTGGGTCCCCCTTCAGGATGGAGCAGAGCTCGAAGCCGTCCATCCCCGGCATCATGATGTCCAAAAGGATCAGGTCCGGCTTGTCGGCGCGGATCAGTTCCAGGGCGTCGGCCCCGCTGGTGGCGAAGAAAAGCTCGTACTCCTCCCCCAGGGTCTCGCTCAGGATCTCGATATTGGCAGGGGTATCATCGACGATCATGACCGTCTGGCGTTTCATGGGCTCTCCCTTTGTTCCAAGTGCGGCTCCTGCCTGTCCGCCGGGAAGGCGGAGAGCAGTTGCCGTGCCTTTCTGAAATCAAGCTTTTCCAGGCAGCGCTCCAGCGCCTGGAGTTCTTCGGCGAATTCCCCCGCGGGGACCGCGCTGCAGAACTTCTCGAACTGCCTTTTGGCGTCCAGGCTGTTCTTGGCCAGCAGCCGCTCCAGCTTCGCCTTCTCGGCGGCGAGCTTCGCCGGCTCGAAGCTACCCGCCGCGGCCGCCGCTTTCCTGCGCCGGACAGCTTTCTGCGGCGGCCACGGTTCGACCTCCGGCCACAGCTTGCTGGAGCGCGCCAGCACCCGGACCAGTGTGTCGAGAAGAGAGGAGGGGCGCGCCGGAGCGCAAAGGACCGCCGCCACACCCCACTCGTCCGCCTGCTGCCGCACCGTCTCCAGATGCTCCCGACCCACCGTGGCAAGGACGGGAAGCAGGTTGCGGTACCGGCTCCAGATGCCGCGACAGATCTTCTCCATGCCGTCCAGTCCGGTCGTCGCGCCATCGACCACCAGCAGGTCGAAGGGAGGGTACTCCGGCGGGGCCTGGTCCTTGAGCGCGTCGAGGGCCTCGGGGAGCGTTTCCGCGTATTGAAGCGCGAAGGGCATCCCTTCCATGATCTCCTCGATGCCGGCGCGCGCTTCCTGGTCGCGCTCGACTACCAGCAATCTGAGGTCCGGCAGCTCCTGTTCCCGCGGTTCCCCGACCGGCTTTCCGGCGGCAGGAAGCGCGAGGGGAATGGTGAAGCAGAAGCTGCTGCCGGAGCCGGGCAAGCTCTCCACCTGCAGTCCCCCCCCCATCAGCTCCACCAGCTGCCGGCTGATGGAAAGCCCCAGGCCGGTGCCGCCGTAGCGGCGCGTGGTGGAGCTGTCCGCCTGGGTGAAGGGGGTGAAGATCTTCTCCATCTGCTCGGCGGCGATGCCGATGCCGGTGTCGAGGACGCAGAACTGGACCGCCACCTCTTCCTCATCGCGCCGGACCGGCTTGATGGCTACCACCACCTCTCCCTTTTCGGTGAATTTCACCGCGTTGGCGATCAGGTTGTTCAGCACCTGCGTCAGGCGCAGCGGGTCGCCAACGAGCTTCTTCGGAAGATCGGGGGCAAGGCGGACCCGGAACTCGATCCCCTTTTCCTGTGCCTTGGAGTGGTGCATGTCGGAGATGTTGGCCAGCACCTCGTGCAGGTTCAGCTCGGTCTTCTCCAGTTCCACCTTTCCCGCCTCGATCTTGGAGAAGTCGAGGATGTCGTTGATGATGTTCAGAAGGGTCCGGCTCGACGAGCCGATTTTTTCCAGGTAGCCGCGCTGTTTTGCGTCCAGCTCCGTCTTCAGCGCCAGCCGGCTCAGCCCCATCACCGCGTTCAGCGGGGTGCGGATTTCGTGCCCCATGTTGGCCAGGAACTGGCTCTTGGCGTGGCTGGCCGCCTGCACCAGATCGCGCTCGCGGCGCAGCTCCTCGGCCTCCCTCTTCGTGGTTACGTCCTCGATGACGCCGGCAAGGTACTTGGGCTCCCCCTTGGGACCGCAGACAAGCGACTTGGTCAGGTTCACCCAGACCACCGAGTCGTCTTTCCTCAACTGGCGGATCTCGATGCTGTAGTTGTCGATCTCACGCGCCAGGAGCCTTTCGGCCTGCAGCTGCTCTGCCGCCCGGTCCTCGGGGTGGAAGGTCTGCTCCAGCGACCACCCCAAAAGCTCCTCCTGTTCGTAGCCCAGGATGTCGCAAAAGCGCTTGTTGATGCGGATCAGCGTCCCGCTCAGGGAGAGGTGGCAGATGCCGACCGCGGCCTGCTCGAAGATGTTGCGGAACCGTTCCTCGCTCTCCTTCAACTGCTCCTCGGCGCGCTTTCTGAAGGTGATGTCGGTCAAAACGCCGAGCAGGCCGTAGACGCGCCCGTTGTCGTCCTTCAGGGGGACGAGGGCCTTGCTGATCCAGGCGCCGTCCCTCTCGCGCTGCTCGTCCCGCTCCACCGCCGCGCCGGCCGCCATCACCTTCTCGTCGTCCTCCTGGCGCTTTCTCGCCAAGGCGGGCGGGAACAGGTCGTAGTCGGTCTTGCCGAAGACGTCCCCGGGTTCGACGCCGAGCTCGCGGGCGAAGCTCGAGTTGCAGGAGAGGTAGACGGAGTTGCAGTCCTTCAGGAAGATGCGCTGCGGAAGGTTCTCGATCAGCCCGCGGTAGCGCTTCTCGAAGAAGAGGGCGTTTTCCGCCTCCTTCTGCTCGCTCACGTCCTGCACCACGCTCACCACGCGAAGGGCGGCCCCGGAATCGTCCCTGAACACCTCCCCCACCTCGAAAAGGAAGCACTCCTTTCCCCCGGGGCGCACCAGCGAGTATTCCACGGCAAAGGAGTCGCGTCCGGTGAGGGCCTCCTCGACCGCGGCGGCTACGGCGTCCTTGCCGCATTCAGGGAGGATCGCCAGAAGGCCGTCGTAGTTGTCCGGCGCCTCGTCAAGCGGCACCGAGAAGATACGGCACAACTCCTCGGAGCAGTCCAGCCTGCCGCTGGCAAGGTCCAGGTCCCAGCTCCCGATGCGGGCGATGCGCTGCGAGATGCGGAGCTGCTCCTCGCTGCGCCTTACCGCGTCGTCCGATTGCAGCCGCCACTTGAAGCGCATGGCGTGCAGCGCCCCGATGGCGAGCAAGATCAAGGCGGCCAGGAGCCAACGATGTTCGTAGAGAGCGACCGCGCAAAGAAGCAGCAGCACTCCCCCGCAGAGAAACCAGGCCATCCTGCCTTTGGTATGTGAGGTTGCGGGAGATCCCCGAAAACGCATCTGTCACCTGTGGAAGTGGAGCTTCAAACACCGCTTGGGCAAAGGCCCGGGCTGCGCGCAAGAGGCTTGCGGCAGCGGCTTAAGTGGATTTGGTTGCAGTATCTCTTTATCGGGCGGGTGCCCGGAAACATTAGGGAAAATCAGGGGCTAGCCGCGCGTTCCCTGCGCCTCCATGAAGGAAACGAACAGGTCCTCCAGGGACGGGGTGATGCGCTCCATCCTGAGATCCAGGTCGGGGACCTCTTTCTTGATCGCGGCAATCGCCTGCCCGGCGTTTTCCACCGCCAGGTGCAGCCCCGCCCCGAAGAGCGCCGCGCTCTTCACCCCCGGCAGGGACTCGATCCGCTGCAAAAGCTCGAAGGGGCGCTCGCATCCGACCTCGACGATCTCCCCTGGGAACTCCGCCTTGAGCTGCGCCGGGGTCCCCAGGGCGATCAGCTCTCCCCCGAAGATGAAGCCCAGGCGGTCGCAGCATTCGGCCTCTTCCATGTAATGCGTGGTGACGAAGATGGTGACCCCCTCGCCGGAAAGGCGGTAGATCAACTCCCAGAAGCTGCGCCTGCTGATGGGATCGACCCCCGAGGTGGGCTCGTCCAGGAAAACGATGGGGGGCTCGTGCAGGACGGCGCACCCCAGGGCGAGCCGCTGCTTCCACCCCCCGGAAAGGGCCGCGGCACGGGTTCCACGCTGCTCGGCGAGCCCTGCCATCTCGATGACCCATTCCTTGCGCTCCCTTTTCTTCTCGGCGGGGATGCGGTAGATGCCACTGTAAAAGTCGATGTTCTCCTCCACGGTCAGCTCCTCGTAGAGGGAGAACTTCTGGCTCATGTAGCCGATCTGGTTCTTGATCTGCTCCGACTGGGTGGCGATGTCGTAACCGGCCACGGTCCCGCTGCCGGAAGTTGGGGGGAGGATACCGCAGAGCATCCTGATCGTCGTGGACTTTCCGGCGCCGTTGGGCCCGAGAAAGCCGAAGATCTCGCCCCGCGCCACGTCGAGGGTGACCCGGTTAACCGCGGTGAAGTCGCCAAAGCGACGGGTCAGTTCACGCAGGCTGACTTGCGGCTGGGGGGATTGCGCGTTCGTAGTGGGTGTGTCACCGCTCACTGGTTCGAATTTCCTCCTCGGGAGCCCGCAGCATCAGGGAACCTGTGATCTGCTGGCAGGCCGGCAGAAGCTTCAACGCAAAAAAGAGACGAAAAGGTCTTCCAGGGTAGGCTCGACCTGTCTCACCCTTGAAGGCTCCAGACCCTCCGGCTTCAGGGTCGCCACGGCCCGCTCCCTCGCCTGCTCCGGGTCTTCATCGAAGTACAGGTGCACCTTTTCACCGAAAAGGGCCACGCTTCCTGACGGAAAGGCGCCGGACAAAAGCCGCACGGCTCTTCGAGGCTCCGCGGCTGTCAACTCCAGGACGCCCCCCTTCATGAGCTTCTTGAGCCCCTTCGGGGTGTCGCAGGCCAAAAGCCTGCCGCGGTGCATGAGGCCCACCCTGTGGCAGCGCTCGGCCTCGTCCAGGTACGCGGTCGCAACCAGGATGGCAACGCCTTGCCCCAGAAGGCCGTGGAGTATGCGCCAGAAGTCGCGGCGCGAAACGGGGTCGACGCCGTTGGTCGGCTCGTCCAAAAAGAGCACCCGGGGCCGGTGCACCAGCGCACAGGCAAGCCCTAGCTTTTGCTTCATGCCGCCGGAGAGCTTTCCCGCTAGCCGGTCCTTGAAGGGGGTGAGGTTGCTGAATCCCAAAAGCTCGTCGATCCGGGAGCCTTGCTCGCGTCCGGGGATCATGTGGATGTCGGCGTAGAAACGGAGGTTCTCCAGCACCGTCAGGTCGGGGTAGAGCCCGAAACGCTGGCTCATGTAGCCGATCTCGCCGCGCACCTCCTCGGCCCTTTGCGCCATGTTCCGCCCAAGTACTGTGGCCTCGCCGCCGCTGGGGTCCATGATCCCCGCCAGCATCCTGAGCGTGGTGGTCTTGCCGGCGCCGTCGGAGCCGACCAGGCCGAAGAGCTCTCCCGCCTGCACGGCAAGCGTGAGCTCCTCCACCGCGGTCACCTCGCCGAAGCGCTTTTGCAGCGCGCTGGTGCTGATCGCCTCACCCTGAGCCATCGCTCTCCCCCTGTCAGCGCGCTTGCGGCGCGCCGAGGTCGATCACGGCGTCCGCCGGCATCCCAGGCTTCAGATCCATCCCCGGGTTCGCCAAAGAGATCTTCACCCGGTAGACGAGCTTCACCCGCTCCTTCTCGGTCTGCACGCTCTTGGGGGTGAACTCCGCCTGGCTGGATATGAAGCTCACCCTCCCCTCGAAGGCCTTGCCGGGAAGGCCGTCGGTCGTCACCCGCGCCCTTTGCCCGAGCTTCACCCGCGCCAGTTCCGTCTCGGGGATGTACCCCTTGAGCCAGCAGTCCCCGAGGTCGCCCAGCGTGACCACCGGGGTCCCCGCCGCCACCTGCTCGCCCGGCTCGATCGCCTTACTGAGCACCACCCCGGAAACCGGCGCCGCCAAGGTGGCGTACCCCAGACGCTCCTTTGCCGTGGAGAGCCGCGCCAGCGCCCCCTCGTGGGCCGCACGGGCGGCTTGCACCCTTTCGCGCCGCGCACCCTTGCGCAAAAGCTGCAGCGCCTCCCTGCGCTCGCGCACGGAAGCTGCGGCCCCTTCGTAGGCAGCCTTGGCGGCGTCGAACTGCTGCCGGGGGATCACCTCCCTGGCGAAGAGGGCCTTGCTCCTTTGGAAATCGGCCGCAACCCGCGCGGATTCGGCCTCGGCGCGAGCTAAAAGCGCCGCACCCTGGGCCACCTCTTCGCTGCGGTTGCCCGCCTCCAGTTCGGCCAGCGAAGCGGCGGCGGCAGCCTCATCCGCCTGCGCCAGCTTCAGCGCATCGGCAAGCTCGCGGTCTTCCAGGCGCGCAACCACCTGGCCGCGGGCAACCTGCATCCCCTCGTCGACCAGCCGCTCCTGTACTCTCCCCGGAACCTTGAAGCTCAGCTGCACCTCGGTCACCTCGATGTTCCCGGAGATGCGCAGAGCCGTGGGGCTTTCCCCGTTGCGGCCGTGACGGAGGTAGAAAAAAACCGCCACCGCCGCTGCCACCAGCAATGCCGCAATGATTCCCTTCTTTTTCACAGGCACCTCCAATGATCTAGAACTTATAGCACCAGAATCTTTTTTTTGGAACGCTCTATGCTCTTACCACGGCAGATATGCCGCCACGCGGCTAGTCCAATCGTCGTAAGGAGGTGAAAGACATGGGAAAAGCGGTCCTGTACGTTCGCGACGAGGAGCTCCTGGAGAGCCTAAAAAAGAGGCTCGGCGAGCTGGGTTATGCTGAAATAATAGCTTCCGGGAGCACCGGCGGACTGTTGGGCGACGCCCTGGAGCTGCGTCCCGAGGTGGCGGTCATCGAATACGCCGACGAGGAGCAGGAGATGGGGGCCACGGTGAAGAGGCTCTGGGACCAGCTCGGCGTCCCGATCATCATGATCGCCCGGAGCTGCGAGCTGCAGCAGGTGCAGAAATGGGGGGAGTCGCTGCTGTACACCATCCTCGCCAAGCCGGTGCGGGAAGAGGAACTGGTGGCGGCGCTGGTGCTGTCCGTCGCGGCGGCGCGCCGGGAGGAGCGGCTCAAGGAAGAGGTATCGGCCCTGAAGGAGAGCATCGAAAGCAGGAAGGTGATAGAAAAGGCCAAGGGGCGCCTGATGGACCGCGACAAGCTCTCGGAGGCAGAGGCCTTCAGGAGGATGCAGCGGCTCGCCATGGACCGCAGGATCTCCATGCGCCAGCTGGCCGACGCCATCCTGCTGACCGACAGTATCGGGGGGTGAAGCTTTCTGGTTGACACGGTGCCAGTCATTACCTATATTTCTCAAGGTGTAAAGGGGAGTAGCAATCGGTTGCCACGGCAACCGACCCGTGTTCGTCAAGACGGCTGACAAAGCCCGGACACGGGGCGATGACAACTGTCAGAGCATGCAAGACCTTTATCCAGTGCCGACGCACCTGGGTAAAGGTCTTTTTATTTGAGCTGTCAGTCAACCTCAAGGGAGGTACGTCATGAACAGATTCAAGACTGCCGTTTTACTCACTTCTCTCACGCTGCTCATGATCGGGCTCGGCGCAGCGATCGGGGGACAGGGGGGGATGTACCTGGCGTTTTTCATGGCCCTGGCCATGAACGCTTTTTCCTACTGGTTTTCCGACAAGATCGTACTGCGCATGTACGGCGCACGGGAGATCAGCGAGATGGAGAACCCCGCTTTCTACGGGATGATCCGGCGGCTCACCGTGCAGGCAGGCCTCCCCATGCCGCGGGTCTACATCATCCCCTCGGAGAGCCCCAACGCCTTCGCCACCGGCCGGAACCCCGATCATGCCGCCGTGGCCGCGACCGAAGGGATCATGCGCATCCTCACCCCGGAGGAGCTGGAAGGGGTGATGGCACATGAACTGAGCCACGTCGCAAACCGCGACATCCTGATCTCGACCATAGCGGCCACCGTCGCCGGGGCGATCTCGATGCTGGCGAACATGGCGCAGTGGGCGGCGATCTTCGGGCACAGAAGCGACGACGAGGAAGGGGGAGGCGTCATCGGCACTTTGGCACTCGCCATCCTGGCGCCGATCGCGGCCATGCTGATCCAGCTTGCGGTTTCCAGGTCGCGCGAGTACCTGGCCGACGAGGGGGGAGCGAGGCTTTGCGGCCACCCCCGCTCGCTCGCCAACGCGCTGAGAAAGCTGGACCAGGCCTCACACCTGCTCCCGATGCAGGAAGCGCGGCCGGCCACAGCACACATGTTCATCGTCAATCCCCTCACCGCGGGGGGGATCGCCAGGCTCTTCTCCACCCATCCGCCGATGGAAGAGAGGATCGCGAGACTCGAGCAGATGGGGCGTTAAAAGGAGGTTTTTTTGTCTACCAGGGAATTGATGTGGGTTGCCTTCGCGGCCATCATCACCGTAATGTTCGTGCTGGACCTGTTCGTCTTCAACCGCAAGAGCCACGAGATCAAGTTCCGCGAGGCGCTCGCCTGGACCACCGTGTGGGTCGGGCTTGCCATGGCCTTCAACGCAGGGATCTGGTACTTCATGGGATCGGCGAAGGCGCTGGAATTCTTCACCGGTTACCTCATCGAGGAGTCCCTGTCGGTCGACAACCTCTTCGTCTTCATCATGATCTTCTCCTACTTCAAGATCTCGAAGGCACAGCAGCCCAAGATCCTGAAATGGGGGATCATCGGCGCGCTGGTTATGAGGGGGATCTTCATCCTGGTCGGGATCGAGCTGATCGAGCGGTTCCACTGGATGGTCTACATCTTCGGGGGGATCCTGATCTACACCGGGATCAAGATGGCCTTCGGGGGGGATGAGGAAGTCGAGCCGGAGAAAAATCCGCTGGTACGGCTGGTGCGGCGCTTCATGCCCATAACCAAAAGGACCTGGGGGGATCGGTTCTTCATCAAGAGGCACGGCGTCTGGGCCGCGACCCCTCTGTTTCTGACCCTGGTGGTGGTCGAATCGAGCGACGTAATCTTCGCCGTCGATTCGATACCCGCAGTTTTGGCCGTGACCCACGACCCGTTCATCGTGTACAGCTCCAACGTCTTCGCCATCATGGGGCTGCGCTCCCTTTACTACCTCTTGGCCCACGTGATGGAGATGTTCGTTTACCTGAAGCTTGGGGTCTCCTTCATCCTCGCCTTCGTGGGCGCGAAGATGCTTCTCGTCGACGTGGTGGAGATCCCGCTGCTGCTGTCGCTGGGTTTCATCGTCGGGACCCTCGCCATCTCCATCCTCACATCCATCCTGCTGGCGAAAAAGCCTCACAGAAGCTAAAAAAGCAGGGGCTAGGGGCTGGGGGCTGGGGGCTAACTTCATTCCCCCCAGTTCCCAGTCTCTAGCCCCCTAGTCCCTATTCCCTGATTTTCCAGTCCCTAGTCCCTACTCCCTGATTTTCCAGCCCCCAGCCCCTAGTCCCTAGGCCCTGTCTTTGCGATCTTCACCTTGGTGATGCCGGTACGGGTCACTTCCTCGCAGGTCAGGGTGTACTCGCCCAGCTGGAGCTGCTCGCCCTGCTCCGGGAAGCCGCCGATGCGGTCCAGTATCAGCCCGGCCAGGGTGTCGAAGGGGAGATCCTCGCCAAGGTCCATCTCCAGCAGGTCCTCCAGGTCGGAAACGGAGATGAGGGCGTCCACCAGGTAGCTCCCGTCCGCCAGGATCTGCACCGTGCTCGGCTCCCCGACGTCGTGCTCGTCCTCGATCTCGCCCACCAGCTCCTCGAGCAGGTCTTCGGTGGTGACTATGCCGCTGATGCTGCCGTACTCGTCGACCACGAACGCCATGTGCACGCGCGTTTTCTGCATCTCCTTCAGGAGCTCGCTCACCTTCTTCCCCTCGGGGACGAAGAAGGGGGGACGGACGATGGAGCGGATGTCGAAACCGGGCTCGCGCACCATCCTTCCCAGAAGATCCTTGCCGTGGATGAAACCGACCGTCTCCTCGATGCTCCCCACGTACACCGGGTAGCGGGAATACATGTTGTCCAGCACCCCGTTCAGGATCTCCTCGTTGGAGAGGTTCAGGTCGAAGGCGACCACCCTGGTGCGGGGGACCATCACTTCTCTTACGGCGGTATGGGTGAAGTCGAAGAGGTTGTCGATGAAGGTATGCTCGGTCTCGCTGAAGATGCCGCTTTCGTGCCCCTCGGCGACGATGTGCTGCACCTCCTCGCGCGTCATGAACGCCTTCCCCTCACCCTTGATCCGGAACAGGGCCAGCGCGGCCCTGGTGGAGTAGCTGAGCGCCGATACCAGTACCCCGGCGATCCTCGCCAGGAAGGTGATGGTCTTGGCGATCCTGAGCGCCACCGGGTCGGCGTACTGAAGCCCTATGGTCTTCGGGACCAGCTCTCCCAGGATGAGCAGCAGGTAGGAGATGACTGCGACCACGATGGTGAGGGAGAGAGGTTCGGCTGCATTACGGATCATGGCGAAGGGGGATACCTGCAGGATGGGGCGGATGTAGTCGACCGCTATCACGCCCCCCACCGCGGAGGCGGTCGATCCCACCACGGTCACCCCGATCTGTACGATGGCGAGCAGGCGATGCGGATCCTTCTGCAGGGATTCAACCAGCGCGGCCCGCTGGTCGCCCTGGGCTACCAGTTGCGCTACGCGGCTCTTTCTGATGGAGATGATGGCGAATTCGGCGCAGGAGAAAAACCCGTTCAGCAGTATGAGGATGGCGATGACCAGCAGTTCGACGAAGATTGTGTCCAATTACCCTCCACTTTAATTGTCGGGGCTTGCGGTGTCGATGGCGCTTGAAGCGCTGCGGCGCCGCCAGGTGCCCCCTAGTTTCAACAGGTGCTCATTTTTCACCACTAACCCGCCTTTTGTCAACCTTTTGTGCCGTTTAGCCTTCCGGCTCAGGTCGCGGCGCCGTCTTCGGGACCCGGAGCGCTACTTGCCGATCTTGAAGGAGAGCAGGAAGCGCTCCTCTCCGCAGACAAAGGGCATAACCAGCGCATCGGAGTTGGAGATGCTCTCCAGCGCATAATCGCTGCCGTAGATAACCGTCGGAATGGAAAGGTTAATGTCGGCCCCCTTGGGGGAGAAGATGTGCTTCACGTCGCCCCCCACCATGTTGGCTATCTCCCCCATGGCATCGTTTACGTCCTCGTCCACGTCGGTGACCTCCATCCCCAGCATGTTGGAAGTGACCATGAGGGCGAGCTTCTTGGGACAATGAATGGCAACTATGCCGGAGTGGCTCCCGGCGAGGCCGACCATGCTGGTAACAGTCTCATGAAAGTTCAGCACAGGCTCTTCGAGAGGGGGCTCATCGACTACGTCGAGCATCACCATGGTGGAAAAAACCCCCTTGGTGATCTCCGCTATGGTCTTGCGGACCTCGTCTTCCGTCGTGTTGGCCTCGTTCAGAATTGCCGGATCAAGCGCCATGTCCCCCCCTCCTCCTAATGAATTGATACAACAGTCTACCGTACCCTCTAATAAATGAAAGGCGGCCGCGCAAAATGTGCGGCGTCAACTAACAGGGAACGCACCCTTGGCAAGCAAGAGGCAGAAGGAATTTATCCCCGAAAACTCGCGCTCGAAGACCTCCTCGACCTCCCTCTCCACCTCCACCGCCCGCCGCCCCGGTTCCATGACCAGCTGGGCGTTGGCCATGTGCGGGCGGTCCACCGGGTCGCCGATCCGGCTCAAGAGCATCACCTGCGCCCCCTGCACCCCCGCCACGGAATTGCAGATCTCGCGCGCCATCCGGTGCGCCAGGATGTTGTAGATCTTCCCCACGTGGCTCATGGGGTTCTTCCCGGCAGCGGCCTCGGTGCCTATGGGTCTCGCTATGGGAATCACCCCGTTCACCCGGTTCCCCCTCCCCACCTGCCCCGAATCGGCGTCCTCGGCGGAGGTCCCAAGAAGCGACAGGTACACCCCGCCCAGCCCGCGGCCGGGCTCGTCGAGCGTGTTGTAGTGCAGGTCGACGCGCGCGAAATTCCGCAGGGCTCCCTGCAGAAAGCGCCTCATCTCATGGGCCACGGCTTCCTTTCGTTCGAAGTACTCCCGCTCCGACCCGACCCTTGCCGCCAGAAGCGGCATGGCCACGGTAAGGTCCAGCTCGTCACGCCGGCGCAGCCCCATGACCTTCACGTCCTCGCCGGTTTCGGGAAAGAGCTTCTTGAAGCGCTCCGAATTAAGCTCCCTCTCCAGTGAGAGGACCGTCTTCTCGGTCGGGCTCAGGGGATAGTACCCCACGGCCGCCGAGGTGTCGTTGGCTCCCCTCACCTCGCCTTGGCGCGCGAAGATGTCGGTCAACTCCTGCGACCCCGGCGCCAGCTTGATGCGGTACTCCAAGTGTCGCTCCGGATCGACGTTGCGCAGGTTCTTACCGATCCACTCTTTGGCCGCAGCCAGGGCGATCTCGCGTACCGGGATCTCCTTGCCGGCGAAACTGAAGGTGGCCCGGTCCCCGATGGTTAACTCCATCGGCTCTATCACCTCTCCGCCGCCAAAGCGCTTCTCCACGCGCCCCGCCGCGAGCAGCCCCTTGTCGATGTTGTGATGCAGCACCGTGCCGAACGCTTCCAGGTAGGCACGGGAAAGGGCTACCGATATGGCATCCATGACACAGTCGCAGATCTGGTCCGGATGCCCGGTCCCCTTGCGCTCTACCATCTCGACGGCCTGCTCGGTTACCAGACATCCTTTGTACTGCTCGACGAGGAACATGCTTGCGCTCCAGGCAGAGTTCGAGACCCTAATTAAAACGAGGCCCGTTCGCTATACATAAAAAGCGACAGCAGAAATTGTAGCCGAAAAAGGAATGGGTGCAATATTTTGGAGAGGTTACGGGTGAGAGGAGGTGCCGTGGCAATGCCGGGCGCGGTCAGCGATGGTGCCTTACCACGAAGCCCCCCCGGGAGATGCGGGACTGCAGCCAGAGCCCAAGCCACCCCTTGATGACGCGGCGGGTGGCCGGGATCAGGAAGAAGATCCCCAGGAAGTCGGTGAAGAAGCCGGGGGTGGCGAGGAGGACGCCGCCGATGAAGACGAGGGCGCCGTCCAGCATCCTTGCGGCTGGGAGCCTCCCCCGGGAGAGCTCGTCGCGGATCTCGGTGAGGATCCGTCCCCCCTGGCTCTTCATGAGCCAGGCCCCGAAAAGGCTGATCGCCAAAAGCGTCGCCACGGTGGCGACCCCGCCGATGACCGATCCCACCTTGATCAAGAGGTAGATCTCGATCACCGGGACGATGAGGAACAGCAGGAATAGTTTGAAGTACATGGACGCCCCTGCTACTTCTTCATGTCTATGCCGTAGCTCTTGATCTTGCGGTGCAGGTTGCTCCGCTCAAGCTCGATGGCCTCGGCCGTCTTGGAGACGTTCCAGTCGTTTTCCTCCAGCTTCTGGATGATGAACTCCCGCTCGAACTCCTCGCGCGCCTCCCTGAGGCTTGAGAGCTCCAGCACGCTGTCGAGCTTGCCACCGGCGGCGTCCTTCCCCGCGCCATCGCCTCGGATGTAGTCGGGGAGGTGGTTGACGGTCACCGTGCCGCCGGGGGTCATGATCACCAGACGCTCCACGATGTTCTTCAACTCGCGCACGTTCCCCGGCCAGTCGTAGCGCTTCAGGGCCTCCATCGCCTCGGGGACGATCCTTTTCGACTCCCTCCCCTCCCGCGAGCAGAAGGCCTCCAGGAAGTACCCGGCCAAAAGCGGTATGTCGTCGCGCCGTTCCCGCAAGGGGGGAACCTTGAAGGGGACCACGTTCAGCCGGTAGTAGAGGTCCTCGCGGAAGCCGCCGTTTCTGATCTCCTCCTCAAGGAGCTTGTTGGTGGCGGCGACGATGCGGACGTCCACCTCCAGGGTCCTCGTGCCCCCCACCCGCTCGAACTTCTTCTCCTGCAGGATCCGCAGCACCTTTGCCTGGGTCTTCAGCGACATGTCGCCTATCTCGTCCAGAAAGAGCGTGCCGCCGTCGGCGAGATCGAACTTACCCTTCTTCTGCGCCACCGCGCCGGTGAAGGCGCCGCGCTCGTGGCCGAAGAGCTCGCTTTCAATCAGCTCCTCGGGGATGGCGGCGCAGTTGATCTCGATGAAGGGCTTGTCGCGGCGCAGGCTGTGGAAATGGACCGAGCGGGCCACGAGCTCCTTGCCGGTCCCGTTCTCGCCGGTGATCAGCACCGAGGCGTTGGTCCGGGCGACGAGGCGGATCTGCTCGGATAGCTGCAGCATGGCCAGGGAATTCCCGATCATCTCGTGCCCCTGCTGCACCTGGTCGCGCAGGGCGGCGTTCTCCTCCTTCAGGCGGTTCATCGCCAGGGCGTTTTCCACCGTGACCACCACCTTCTCCAGCGAAAGCGGCTTTTCGATGAAGTCGTAGGCGCCGAGCTTGGTCGATTTCACCGCCGTCTCGATGGTGCCGTGGCCGCTCATCATGATGACGTTCAGGAACGGGTGCGCTTCCTTCAGGCGCTGCAGCGTCTCGATGCCGTCCATCTTGGGCATCCAGATGTCCAAAAGCACGAGCCCGGGCAGCTCCTTTGCGCAGAGCGCGAGCGCTTCGACGCCGTCGGCGGCGCAGACGGTCCGGTATCCCTCGTCTTCGAGGATGCCGGCCAGGGAGGAACGGATCCCCTCTTCGTCGTCAACTATCAGTATGGTCTCGGTCATGGTGGTCCTTGCCTCCGGGAGGGTGCTCCGCAGCGCAACGCTCAACCGGCGAGCCCCGCTTCGCGTGCGAGTTCCGCCCAGGCCGGGAGGCTCCGCTCGATCATCCCCTTGTCTACGCAGTAGGCGATACGGAAGTAGCCGGGGGCGCCGAAGCCTGCGCCGGGGACCAGCAGGATGCGGTGCTTCTGGGCCAGCTTCACGAACTCGATGTCGTCGGCAAGAGGCGATTTGGGGAAGAAGTAGAAGGCGCCGTCCGGCTTCACCATCTTAAAGCCGAGCTTGGTGAGCGATTCGTAGAGGAGGTCGCGCTTTTCCTGGTAGGCGTTGATGTCCACGGAGACGTGCTGCAGCCCGGCCACGAGCCGTTGCATCAGCGCCGGCGCGTTGACGAAGCCGAGCACGCGGTTGGAGAAGACGGCCCCTTCCATGAACTGCTCCACGTCCTTCATCCTCGGGTTCGCGGCGAGGTAACCTATGCGCTCGCCGGGAAGGGCCAAGTCCTTCGAGTGCGAGGTGACGATGACGGAGTTGGCGACGTAGCGGAAGATGTTTGGCACCCCCTTCCCCTCGTAACTGATCCGGGCGTAGGGTTCGTCGGAGATGACGCAGATCTGCCGCCCGAGTTCCTTCTCCTTGCCGGCCACCAGCGCGCCGAGAGCGGCGAGGCTCTCCGCGGGGTAGATGACCCCGGTGGGGTTGTTGGGGGAGCAGATGATGATGGCGCGGGTCTTCTCGTTGATCGCGGCGCCTATGGCGGCGATATCGAGCTGGAAGGTATCGCGGTCGGTCCAGACCTCGACCGGGACGCCGCCGTGGTTGTCGATGTAGAAGCGGTATTCGACGAAGTACGGGGTGAGGATGATCACCTCGTCGCCAGGGTTCAGGATAGTCTTCAGCACCACGTTGAGTGCACCCCCCGCGCCGCAGGTCATCACCACCTGGCTCCCCTGCACCGGGAGATCTGAGGCGGCGGAGAGCATGCGCGCGACGGCGTTTCTCGTCTCAAGGTACCCGGCGTTGTTCATGTAGCGGTGCATGCCGGGGACGGGCGCCTTGGCGAGCTTCTGGAATTCGTCGCGGAAGGGCTGCGGGGGCTCCACGTCGGGGTTACCCAGGGTGAAGTCGTAGACCTTGTCGGCTCCGAACTCGGCGCGCAGCTTCTCACCTTCCTCGAACATCTTCCTGATCCACGATGATTTCGCAATGAAACCGGATATCTTATCGGCGACGGGCATCATCCCCTCCTTGATTTTGATCTCAGCTTTATTAGCACATTACGGAAACAGCGGCAAGGCGTATTCCCCGCGCGGGGGCCTTGGCGGCGGCCGTCTTTAATATTTCCCTGCAAACGGCGGGGCAATCTGCTATGATACCGCCCTGCATTTCGGCATCTGATTTTCACAGGAGGGAAACATGAAAAAGGATTGGCGCATCGAGACTCAGGCGATCCAGGAGGGATACGCCCCCAAGGACGGAGATCCCAGGATCCTGCCGATCTACCAGAGCACGACCTTCAAGTTCTCCAGCGCGGAGCACGTGGCGAAACTGTTCGACCTCGAGGTGGGGGGACATTTCTACACCAGGCTCAGCAACCCGACCGCAGAGGGTTTCGAATCCAAGATAGCGGCCATGGAAGGGGGCGTCGCCGCCATGGCCACTTCCAGCGGACAGGCCGCCACCAGCATGGCCATCATGAACATCTGCCGCGCCGGGCAGCACGTGGTCGCCGCCAGCACCCTGTACGGCGGGACCTACTCGCTCTTCGCCAACACCTTCCCGAAGATGGGGATCGAGGTCACCTTCGTCGATCCCGAGGCCGACGAGGCCGCCATCGTGGCCGCCTTCCGCCCCGAGACCCGCGCCCTTTTCGGCGAGACCATAGGGAACCCCGGGCTGAACGTGCTCGACTTCGAGAAGTTCTCCCGCATAGCCAAGAAGATGCAGGTGCCGCTCATCATCGACAACACCTTCCCGACACCCTATCTCTGCCGTCCCTTCGACCACGGCGCGGACATCGTCATTCACTCCGCCACCAAGTACATCGACGGCCACGCCACCAGCGTCGGCGGGGTCATCATCGACAGCGGCAACTTCGACTGGGGCAACGGCAAGTACCCCGAGATGACGGAGCCGGACTCCAGCTACCACGGCCTCAAGTACCTGGAGACTTTCGGCAAGCTGGCCTACATCGTCAAGGCGCGGGTGCAGCTCATGCGCGACCTGGGCTCCTGCCCGGCGCCGATGAACGCCTTTTTGTTCAACCTGGGGCTTGAGACCCTGCCTTTGCGCATGCAGCGCCACAGCGAGAACGCGCTTGCCATGGCCAAGTACCTGGAAAAGCACCCCGCGGTGAGCTGGGTGACCTACCCGGGGCTCGAGAGCCACAAAAGCTACGCCCGCAGCAAGAAGTACCTTCCCAAGGGGGCTAGCGGCGTCCTTACCTTCGGCATCAAGGGAGGGGCCGCGGCAGGAAAGAAATTCATGGAGAGCTGTCAGCTCGTGGCGCTGGTGGTGCACGTGGGCGACGCGAGGAGCTGCGTCTTGCACCCGGCGAGCACCACCCATCGCCAGCTGAACGAGGAGCAGCAGATAGCCTCCGGTGTCTCCCCCGACCTGATCAGGCTCTCGGTCGGCATCGAGCACATCGACGACCTGATCGAGGACGTGAACCAGGCGCTTTTGGAAAGCCAGAAATAGACGGAGAGGAATCCCCCCGCGTTCCCCCCTTCGCAAAGGGGGGAACGCGGGTTGTCGTAGCAGGGCTTCGCGGGCCAGGATATCCAAGCTGCCCGGTAAGCCTGGAAGAAAAAAAGGGGCGAGTGGTTTCCACTCGCCCCTTTTCATTTTGATAATGTTCCAGCTACGCTACTTGCCGCAGCACTTCTTGTACTTCTGGCCGCTGCCGCAGGTGCAGGGGTCGTTGCGACCGATCTTCGGGCCCTTCACGATCGGCTGCTGCGGCGCCGCGGTCACCGGGAGGCCGTCGGTGAAGAACCAGCGCGACTTCTCCTTCTTGAAAAGGGCGCGCTCGTGGTGCACCTTTTCCTCCCCCTTCTCCTTCCAGCGGGCGACGAACTCCACCTCGCCGGCGTTGTCGTCCTTGCCGCCGTCCTTGGTCGAGATGATCTGCAGCCCCAGCCACTCCGAGTTCGCGGCCCAGGCCCGGGTCCCGTCATGGTCGTAACCCTCGCGGTGCTTCGCGTGGGTGGATTCAAAGATAAAATCGGTCTCCACGTTGACATACGCCGCGTAACGCGCGCGCATCAGTGCCTCTGCCGTCTCCGCGGGGCGCTGGCCCTTGATGATGGGCTGGCAGCATTCAGCGTAGGCAAGACCGGTTCCACAGGCACATTGCTCCATTCTGGTACTCCTCCTCGTTTCTATTTGTTTTTGCTTTCTAGCAGTGGTAATCGGCGGCGACCACGGAAGAGCAGACGCTCCTCATGTAGGCGGCGACCGTGTCGGCGTGGTAGGGGTGCACCTGGTAGGCCTGGAGATCTTCCAGGGAGTCGAACCTTGTATAAAGGGCGATGTCCGCGGACCTGGGAGAGCGGATCACGTCCACCCCCACTTCAAGCTGGCGCAGCATCTCGACCTTCCCCTCCATGCTCAAAAGGAGCTCCTTTGCCTTCTCGATCCCCTCAGGAGTCGACTCCTTCAACGTGAACAACACTATGTGCGCAATCATCTCTATCTCCCCTGACTTGATGTTGTTGCCTCGGATACCATGTAATACATCGGCGCCAGCCTCCCTGTCAACGCCGGTAATCCCCTGACGGAAAAAAAGAGTTGCATGCCGGGGGCAATGCTGTTATAAGGACCAACAAGACCGGAATAGTCCTATTTAAAATTTCCTTCAAGGGGGATGTGATGACTGGCATTTTGAAATTAATGAGTATACTTGTACTGGCCTCCTTAATCTGGACCACCCCGGGAGAAGCGGCCCAGAAGGTCCTCTTCGACACCGGGCACGGGGAGCGTTTCCTGGTCAACAACCCGGGGCCTTTGCAGCTTTCGGGGCTGGCCGAGATACTGAAGTCGGCGGGTGCCGAGGTCGCGACCATTGACCAGCCCTTCAGCGACGCGACGCTTGCCGGTGCCCATGCCGTCGTGATCAGCGGCGCCTTCAACGCGCTGCACCCGGCTGAGATCGAAGCGCTGCAACGTTTCATGCAGGGGGGGGGCAAGCTGGCCGTGATGCTGCACATAGCCCCTCCCATGGCAACGCTCCTCGAAAGCCTTCATGTGACCTACACCAACGGCGTGGTCCAGGAGCGGCAGAACGTGATCGACAACGACCCAATCAGGTTTTACGTGCAGCAGATAGAGCCCCATCCGGCCCTCTCCGGGGTCACCCGGTTCAGCGTGCACGGTGCCTGGGGGCTTATGAACCTGGCCCACACCGCCCGCGTGGTCGCGGCTACGGGGCCGCAGGCCTGGGTGGACCTCAACATGGACAAGGTCCAGGAGAAGAAGGAGACGGCAAGCTTCGGCGTGGCCGTTGCCGGCGACGTGGGGAAGGGAGGCTTCATCGCCTTCGGCGACGATGCGCTGTTCCAGAACAAGTTTCTTGATGATGACAACAGGTACCTGGCCAGAAGCCTGGCCGGCTGGCTGAATAATTAATCAACCCAAAAGGAGGGAATGACATGGCAGAGGCATTGGAAATCTACAAGTGCGGGAGCTGCGGGAACATCGTGGAGGTATTTCATCCGGGTGCGGGCGAACTGGTCTGCTGCGGGGCGCCGATGACGCTGCAGAAGGAGAACACCGTCGACGCTTCCAAGGAGAAGCACGTGCCGGTTGTCGAGCGGGGAGAGGGAAGCATCACCGTGAAGGTCGGGAGCGTCCCGCACCCGATGGAGAGCGCCCACTACATCGAGTGGATCGAGGTGATAGCCGACGGCAAGGTTTACCGCGCCCAGTTGCAGCCGGGGCAGGCTCCCGAGGCGACCTTCCCGGTGACCGCCAAAGAGATCAAGGTGCGCGAGTACTGCAACCTGCACGGGCAGTGGTCGGCATAACAAAAGGCACCTGACGAAAACGAAAAGAGGGGGATGGGCCGTTGTGCCCATCCCCCTCTTTTTTTGCTTAAGTAACCTGGCTACCTGCCGCTGCGGCGGGCGGCGTGGTTGGCGGGGCGGTTGCCGCCGGGATGCTGATGCCTTTTCCCGCTCCCGCCCACGCCCTCACGTCCGCCAGCCGAAGCACCATTCCCCTCGGCAGGGCGGCCGGTGGCGCTGCGACCACCGGGCTCCGTCGCTTTAGCGCCGATTACCGGCATGGGAACGCTCCTCCTGCCGCCTGGGGCTGTCGCCGGCTTGGCGGAGCCTGGCTTTGCGCCCACCTTGGTTGCGGCGGGTTTCCCGGCACCCGGCTTGGCGCCGTCTTTGCGGCGCTGAGGTTCGCGGGGCGGCCGGGCGAACTCGGTGTCCTTTTGCGGCGCGGGGACCGCGTAGTCGAACCCCTCGATGCGCCGGCGCTCGATCTTCGTACCCAGCACCTTTTCGATGCTGCGCACCATATAGTCGTCTTCCGATGTCACCATGGTGAAGGCGTCGCCGGTCTTCGCGGCGCGGCCGGTCCGGCCGATCCTGTGGGTGTAGGCTTCCGGGGTGTCGGGGATGTCGTAGTTGATGACGTGGGAGATGAGCGAGACGTCGATGCCGCGGGCGGCGATGTCCGTTGCCACCATGATCTGGAAGGTGCCGTCCCTGAAGCCGTCGAGCGCCGCCTGTCTCCTGTTCTGGGAAAGGTTCCCCTGCAGTGAGGTCGCCTTGTACCCCGCCTTCTCCAGCTGCTCTCCTACCCTTTTCGCGCGGTGCTTGGTCTTGGTGAAGATGAGCACGCTCTCGGTGTCGGTATGCTTCAGCATCTCGAAGAGAAGCGGGGTCTTCAGGTGCTGTCCCACGGGGTAGAGCGCATGGGAAACGGTCGCTGCCGGAGCGGTGCGGCTCACCTGCACCGTGACCGGGTTGCGCAGGATCTCGTGGGCCAGCCTGCGGATGTCGTCGGGCATGGTGGCGGAGAACATCAGGTTCTGCCTCTTGCCGGGGAGCGCCCTGAGGATCTTCCTCACGTCGGGGAGAAAGCCCATGTCGAACATCTGGTCGGCCTCATCCAGCACCAGGATCTCGACCCTGGAGAGGTCGATGGTCCCCTGGGAGATGTGGTCCAGAAGGCGACCCGGGCAGGCGACCACGATTTCGGCCCCTTCCTTTAGTTTCTTGATCTGGGTGTTGATGTTGACCCCGCCATAGACGGTGACGCTTCTCAGGCGCGTCTGCTTCCCCATGCCGTTCAAGGCCTCGTTGATCTGCTCGGCGAGCTCACGGGTGGGGGCCAAGACCAGGCCGCGGACATGCCCGCGCTCTTCCTGCACCAGGCGGTGCAGCATGGGAAGGCCGAAAGCGGCGGTCTTTCCGGTCCCGGTCTGCGCCAGGCCGAGTACGTCCTGGCCGGTGATGACCGACGGGATCGCCTGCAACTGGATGGGGGTCGGGGTGACGTACCCCATGGCCTCGATGCCTGCCTGGACCTTGGGGTGCAAATTAAACTGTTTGAAATCCACTATTACTCCTGTCATTCGATGTGCATGCCACAAAAAACCCCAGAAGCTTAGAAGGCCTTGGGGTCTTTGCTAATTAGAGTATGAACTATAGCATGAAAGTATCGAAAGTAGGGAGATTTTATTTTCTTCGTCAGTGAGATTTCATCTCTTGCGCCTGATGCCTCTTCAGACTAGCGACGCTCCCTCCCCTCCCGGCGCTCGTCCCTTCCCTCGTTCCGCACGTAGTCCCTGTTGCCATCGCGGCCCCGGTGCTCGCCCCAGCGGCCATCGCGGCGGTCGTTGTCATGCATGGCCACCGGGCGATACCAACGGCCCCGGTAATGATCGCGGTCGTTCAGGTAGGCTCTGTACTCCCGGTCCCGGTAATAACCTATCTGGTTGTAGTCGTGGCGGTGCAACCGGTAGGGGAGCCTCTCCTGCGTGACATAGGCCCAGGGTCCGCCGTAGCTGCGGGACATGAACCAGCGGCCGCCCCGGTTCTGGTAGTAGCAGTTGTCCAGGTAGATCACGTCGTAAGGCGCCCCGACCGAAACGTAGAAGCCGAGGTTGGGAGAATAGATGAAGCCGCCAGGCTCGGCATAGGCGACCGGCTCGGCATAAGTCGGATAGGTAACCACCGTAGCTGCGGGTGGCGGCGCCACCACCACCGGCACCCCGATGTTCACGCTTACATCCATCCTCGCCTGCGCACTCGCCGCACCGGCAAGCACGATGAGAATTGCTGCTGCAAGATACTTTTTCATGATCTTCTCCTTGGCGGCCGAAGCCGCGCTGCCTTTGCGGTAGTTTGTCTTTTGGAGCCTCCGCTCCTTCCATGGTTTTCACATTAGCCGCGCAATGTGGAGAAAATATGCAGCAATTGTGGAATTTATCCTGCACCGGAAGATGCGATGGCGCATTGCCGGCATCTGTGTTAATAAAAAGGCAGCGTTACCAATTCTAATAGCGGGTTCACCCATGAAGATAATGATCAAATACAGGCTGCTGATCGCCATGCTTGCCGCGACCGGCGCCGTGGTGATCTCGATGTTCCTCATCATGCAGTGGAGCATCGGGCACGGCTTTTTAGCCTACGTCAACACCATGGAAAAAGACCGGCTAGAACGGCTGGCTCAGGTGCTGGAGCGGGCCTACCAGGCGAACGGGAACTGGGAGTTCGCCAGGAGCGACGAAGCCTGGTTCAGGCTCGTCGCCGCAAGCAGGGAGTCAAGCGACCTGGACCGGGCCGAGCGCGGCGAGCGGAGAATGCAGCCGCCCCCGCCGTTTCCCAACTTCTCCGGGCACAGCCGGCCACCGCGCTTCCAGTACCGGTTCGAGGGGAGGGTGCTGCTGCTCGACGCGCAGAAGGCGAAACTGGCAGGGCTTCCGAGCGTCCAAGAGGCGGTGCAACTGCACAAGATCACGATCTCCGGCCGCATCGTAGGGTACGTGGGGCTGCGCCCCAGGCAGCACCTCACCGACACCTACCAGCTCCTCTTCGTCAAGCAGCAGAAACTCACCATGGGCCTGGTCGCCGTGGTCATGTTCCTCGTTTCCGCGGCCATCTCGCTCCCCCTGGCCCACCGTCTGGTGCTCCCCATAAAGAGGCTCGCCGCCTCCATGCACCGCCTGGCCTCCGGCGAGTACGGGACGAGGGTGCCTGTCGGCCCCGAGGACGAGCTGGGACAACTGGCCCGCGACTTCAACACGCTCGCACTCAGCCTGGAGAACAACGAGCGGGCGCGCCGGCGCTGGGTGGCCGACGTCTCGCACGAGCTGCGCACGCCGCTTGCCATCCTGCGCGGCGAGATCGAGGCGATCCAGGACGGGGTGCGCCAGGCGGGCCCGGAGTCGATGCGCTCCCTGCACGGCGAGGTGATGCACCTAAGCCGCCTGGTCGACGACCTCTACCAGATCTCCCTCTACGACATCGGGGCGCTGACCTACCGCAAGGAGAAGATCGAGCTGAAGGAAGTGCTAGAGGATGCGCTGAGTTCCCTGGGGCAGGAATTCATGCAAAAGGGGATCAGCCTCTCCATCGAGCTCCCCCGGGCCGACGGCTGCACCGTCTTCGCCGACCCGGATCGTCTGCACCAGCTTTTCTCCAACCTTTTGGACAACTCGCTCAAGTACACCGACGCCGGCGGCCAACTCTCGGTGAAGCTTCACTGCGGGCAAAACCTCGCGCAGGTGGAGTTCGCCGACAGCGCGCCGGGAGTGGCGCCGGACCAACTGGAGCGCCTTTTCGACCGGCTGTACCGGGTGGAAAGCTCGCGCAACCGCGCCAAGGGGGGGGCGGGGCTCGGCCTTGCCATCTGCAAGAACATCGTCGAGGCCCACGAAGGAACCATAGACGCCCTTCCCTCCCCGCACGGCGGGGTGCTGATCAGGGTGGAACTGCCGCTTACCGGGAGCAGGACATGACACAGAGAATATTGATCGTAGAGGATGAGGAGAAGCTGGCGAGCCTTCTGGCGGACTACCTGAAGCAGTCGGGATTCGAGACTTCGTGGATTGCGGACGGAGCCGAGGTGCTGCCGCGGGTCAGGGAGCAGCAGCCGGACCTGGTGCTCTTGGACCTGATGCTCCCGGGGCGCGACGGTCTCGAAATATGCAAGGAGATCAGAACCTTTTCACAGCTCCCCATCATCATGATCACGGCGCGGGTCGAAGAGATAGACCGCCTGCTCGGCCTGGAGCTTGGGGCCGACGACTACATCTGCAAGCCCTTCAGCCCCCGCGAGGTAGTGGCGAGGGTTAAGACGGTGCTGCGGCGGGCCGGGGAGCAGGCCCCGGTGCAGACGCCAGGCCTCACCCTCGACGCCGAGCGCTACTCGGCGCGCTTCGAAGGGCGCGACCTGGAGCTCACCGTGGTCGAGTTCAAACTCCTGCACTTTCTCTACCAGAACCCCGGCCGGATCTACTCCCGCAGCCAGCTGATGGACCGCATCTACTCGGACCAGCGCATCGTCAGCGACCGGACCATAGACAGCCACATCAAGAAACTCAGGAAGAAGATCGCCGCAGTAGCCCCCGACCAGGAGATCATCCACTCGATCTACGGTGCAGGTTACAAATACGAGCCGGCGTGACCGCAAAACACGCGGCTCATCCGGCTTCAAGCCTCTTTTCCTGCGACATCTCACCTTCCCCGTCAAGGCCCGCTTAAAGGCAGTGCCGCACCAACTCCTTCCCCCAAAAGCGTCAGCAAATAGATCAGGATCCCAGCCCCTCTTACCCCCTCAAACTTTATGAGGAGCCTGAGCGATTGGCCCTCTCCGGTTCCCTGAAGAGGAATGTGCAGGGTGCCCCTCCCGCTCTCCTAGGGGAAAACATTCGACGTTTACGAAATTTCCCCTAAACCCATGAAGAATATGGTCGATAGATCTTAATGTGATCAAACCGCTTTAGAGTCAGCGGCCTAGATACCCTTAACTAGAGCAACACCAAATCATGGAGGAGCAAGATGTTAAACAACATGAAGATAGGGACGCGGTTACTGCTGAGTTTTGGACTGGTATTGCTGCTCCTGATGGTGGTAGCAGGAACCGGCTATTGGGGTGTCCAGTCGGGCGAAAAGACGATTGTGACGCTCCTCGATAGCGAAGGGCGCCTGGCAGAGCACTCGGCAAGGGCGCGGGCCAACGTGCTCGGCCTGCGACGTTACGAGAAAGACATGTTCCTCAACATCGAGGACATGAAGAAGGTGGACGGGTATTACCAGAAATGGCAGGAGGAAACTGAAAAAGTCCACGAGCGTGTAACCGACCTGGAAAAAGTGGCAACTCAACCGGACGACGTGGAGAAGGTGAAGGCGGTTAAGGAGAACCTGGTCCTCTACAAGGCCGGCGTGGACAAGGTGTTCGCCGCCATCAAGGAAGGCAAACTCAAGACGCCTGCCGAGGCAAACGCCGCCGTAGGAGCATACAAGGACGAGACCCACAAGATGGAGGATGCCGCCACCAAGCTGGCGACGGACGCCAACAAGAGCATGCAGGGGGCAAAAGCGGTCATAATGAGGGCGACCCATGACGTGGTTATGATGCTGGTAGCTATCTCCCTGGTGGCGGTCCTCGTAGCTATAGGCTTAAGCCTCCTGGTGACCCGCAGCATCAAGCGTCCGCTCCAGATCGGGGTGGAAACGGCAGACCGGCTGGCGGCAGGAGATCTCACCGTCGAAATCAGCGAGACCAGCAAGGACGAAACGGGAATGCTGTTGGCGGCGATGAAAAACATGGTCTACAAGCTGAGGGAGATCGTGGCCGAGGTGCAGGCCGCAACCAAGAACGTCGCCTCGGGAAGCCAGGAGCTCTCCTCCGGCTCGGAGGAGATGTCGCAGGGCGCCAGCGAGCAGGCCGCCGCCGCGGAAGAAGCTTCCGCCAGCATGGAGCAGATGACCTCCAACATCCGCCAGAACGCGGACAACGCGCTGCAGACCGAGAAGATAGCGGTCAAGTCCGCGGAGAATGCCAAGGAAGGTGGCCAGGCTGTCCAGGAAACGGTGCAGGCCATGAAGGACATCGCCGGCAAGATCAACATCATCGAGGAGATCGCGCGCCAGACCAACCTTTTGGCGCTGAACGCGGCCATCGAGGCGGCCCGGGCCGGCGAGCACGGCAAGGGATTCGCCGTAGTCGCGAGCGAAGTGAGGAAACTGGCCGAGCGCAGCCAGAAGGCGGCGGCGGAGATCTCGCAACTATCCAGCAATAGCGTCGACATAGCGGAGAAAGCCGGAGAGCTGCTGTCCAAGATGGTGCCCGATATCCAGAAGACGGCCGAACTGGTCCAGGAAATCAGCGCCTCCAGCCGCGAGCAGGACACCGGTGCGGAGCAGATCAACAAGGCGATCCAGCAGCTCGACACCGTCATCCAGCAGAACGCTGGCGCGTCGGAGGAGATGTCCTCGACCGCGGAAGAGCTCGCCTCGCAGGCGGAGCTTTTGGCAAGCTCCATCGCCTTCTTCAAGATTGGCGAAGAGGCAAGCTCGAAGCCCCAGGCAAGGCGCGCCAAGTCGGGAGTGAAGCCGATGAGCTTCAGCCGGCAACCGGTAAAATCCGGCGCAGCGGTCACGAACGCAGTGGGGACAGACCTCCACTTGGACGACGACCAGTTCGAGCACTTCTAGGAGCCACCGCTTCTAAACGGCAAAAGCCGGATTCCGCCTGGACCTAACGGTCCGGCGGAACCCGGCTTTTTTTGTTTGCTGGAAACTAAATTTACAACAGCTCGATTTCGCTGCTTCTAACGATCAGGATGTCCTGGCGGAAGTCGGCGGCCAGCTGCTGCCGGTACCTTTTCCACCAGGCGCGGTCCAGTTCTGCCGCCATCACCTCGTAGATCACGATGTCGTCGTGCACCGTGGTTTCCCTGGTCTCCTTCCAAAGGCCGCGCGCCGGCGAGCGCATGTAGGTGGTGATGCCGCCGAAACGCTCCGAAAGCGAGTCGCGCACCTTTAGGAACTCGTCCTGGGTGAACGGGATTCCTTCGTTGTCGTAGAGCGGCAAAAGGATCTGGATCAGGTACATGTGGCCTTCCATTTCAGGTCTCGCGCACGTCCTTGATCTCCCGCACGTGGGGGCGGATCGCCTCTACCAGCTTGTCCTTGTCCACCCCCTGCACCTTGAAGGTGTTCACCCAGGTGTCGCTGGTGCCGCCTTCCACTTCGCTGAAGCCAAGGCCAACGATGTCTCCTCCGGCCTGGTAGATGGTCTGGGCCACGTCGGCAAGGGTTCCCTTGGCGCCGGTGGTGGTGACCGTGAGGCGCACCCCCTTCCGCCGGCCGCCCAAAAGTTCCAAAAGCGCCTGGAACAGGTCGCTCTCGGTGATGATGCCGACCAGCGCGTCCCCCTTCATTACAGGGAGGCCGCCTATCCTGCGGTCGACCATGATGCGGGCCGCCTCTTCCAACGGCGTCTCCTCGGTGACCGTGATGACCTCGGTGGTCATGGTCTTGTCGACGGTCAATTTCGCCAGCAGGTCGTGGATCTCCCAGATCGCCAGAGAGGTAGCCGGCGAGGGGGAGGCTTGGAACAGGTCGCGGTCGGATACGATACCCACGAGCTTTCCGTTGCGCTCGACCACGGGGAGGCGCCGGATCTTCTTGTCGCCCATAAGGCGCAGCGCTTCGGTCACCGAAATATCCGGCGTAATGGTTATGGGGTTTGGAGTCATCCGGTCTCGAACAAGCATGGTGCACCCTCCTGTTGTTTTGTTGTCCTGCCGCATCCGGCCAAAGCCGGTTTCATTGCACGATCTATTACCCCGGACTCGACGCTCAGGTCAGCGCTGCGTGGGGATCCGTCCCTCATCGGGCTCGGGAAGCTCCCGGTTCGATGAGTTCTTCATGATGTTCACCGCGTTTTCCTTGATCCTGGCGGAACTGGTCACCACGTATTCGGCGTAAGCCTTGTACAGGAAGACGAAGACGCCCAGGAAAAACGAGAGGTAGATGACTTTAGAGAGCATGGGGCCAAGCTGGGAGGCCACCTTGATGACTACGACGAACAAAGCGACGCCACCCATGACGTACAGAAGCGGCTTGAGCCAGACAAAGCGTCCGCAAAGCCTTGAGAATGAACTTTCCGGTTTCTGCTCCGGCTCAGGGACCGCCTGCTGTTCCAGTGCGGGAGCCGCCTGCTGTTCCGCCCCGGCCGTGCTTTGCAGCTCGGCCGCGGGAGCCTTCTTTTTTTCCTCGCGCACCACCTTCATCGTGGAGCGGTACCTTGAGGGAACCGATTCCAGCTTGTTGGTTATGTTAACGGTGCCGCGGTTGTCGGTGTACTTGTAGTAATCGGCGCTCGAAAGAGCTGGCGTGAGCCAGGTCAGTCCGACGACGGCAAGGAGCATAAAATAAAGCAGAAAGCATTGCATCGAAAAATCCCCTTCCTCAAAAAACGAGATTTAGCCAACGACGTCGCCGTGAGTCGCCTTGTCTCCCCGTCCCTCCCCCGTCCTTCCCCCGTCCTTCCCCCTCCCCCTCCGGGGGCGGGAATTTAGAGATTCATCGTGGTACTACGAGGGGAGCAGGCCGTCCACAAGCTCCAGCACGGCCTGATCGCGGTTCAGGGTGTAGATGTGGACACCTGGAACTCCAGCGCCCAGAAGCTCTTGAGCCTGCCGCCTGGCATAGGCGATGCCGACTTTCTGGACCGCGGCCGCCCCGCCGCTGCGGTCGGCAGCTTCCAATTCGGCAAGGTAGGCGGGGGGGAGCGTCGCGCCGCACATGGAGATGATGCGCTGGATCACCTTGAGGCTGACCACGGGGATGATACCGGGGATGATAGGCTTGTCAATCCCAGCTGCACGTGCCTTCGCGACGAAATCGAAGTAGAGCCGGTTGTCGAAAAACAGCTGGGTGATGACGAAATCGCCACCTTGGTCCAGCTTGAGCTTGAGGTATCCCAGGTCGCATTCGGTGTCCGTCGCCTCGGGGTGCGTTTCCGGGTAACCCGCCACCCCGACCCCCATCTCGGGATGCGATTCCCTGATGAAAGCGGCGAGGTCGGAGGCATGCAAAAGAGTCCGGCAGGCGGAGAACTCCGGGGGCTCGTCGCTGGGGAGGTCGCCGCGCAGCGCCAGGACGTTCTTGACCCCGGCGAGCGCCAGGTCGTCTAAAAAGCGCTGCAGGTCTCCGCGATAGGCGCCGACGCAGGTTAAGTGCGCCATGGTGTCAAGGCCGTTGCCGCTTTGAAGCGTCTTTACTATCTCCAGCGTATCGCCCTTGGTGCTGCCGCCGGCCCCATAGGTGACCGAGGCGAAAAGCGGGTTTATCTGAGACAACCGGTCGACAGTCTTGAAAAAGGCGGGCCATTCGTTCTTGTCTTTGGGGGGAAAGAACTCAAGCGACACGAACTGCTGCGCCTGGTTCATCTTTTCCACTATTTTCACTTCAATCTCCGACGCTTCTATTGGGCTCCCAAAGGCCACACCTTGCCATATCGGTCGATGAAAATAAACTTTTTTGTCATGTCGACAGGGAGCGACAGCAACTTTAACTCTTTTTTATAAGAGGGGGCCTCGCTGAGACAGGGAGCGCAACGCCACAGACTGTGAAATGCAAAAATACGTTGCCTGGCTGACCATGGTAATGATATATATGCAAGGTTCATGACCACAGGGACGCTCCTTGTGGTTTTTTTCATTTTTCCAAAGGGAGCAGTTCACATGATCACCGCATCAAACGTCACCCTCTCGTACGGCAAGAGGGTCCTGTTCAAGGACGTAAACATAAAATTCACCCCGGGCAACTGCTACGGCCTCATCGGGGCCAACGGGGCGGGGAAGTCGACCTTCCTGAAGATCCTCTCCGGCGAGATTGAGGCGGACAAAGGGGATATCTCGGTCGGAAAGGGGCGCATCGCGGTCCTGAAGCAGGACCAGTTCGCCTACGACGAGCACACCGTGCTGAACACCGTCATCATGGGGCACAAGAAGCTGTTCGACATCATGGCGGAGCGCGAGGCGATCTATTCCAAGCCCGAGTTCAGCGAGGAGGACGGCATCCGCTCGGCGGAACTGGAGGCGGATTTCGCCGAGATGAACGGCTACGAGGCGGAGAGCGAGGCGGCTGTGCTTCTTAACGGGCTCGGCATCCCCGAGGAGATGCGCGGCAAGCAGATGAAGGAGCTGGAAGGGGGCGAGAAGGTCCGGGTGCTCCTGGCCCAGGCCCTTTTCGGCAACCCCGACGTGCTCCTCCTGGACGAGCCGACCAACCACCTGGATCTGAAGTCGATCTCGTGGCTGGAGGAGTTCCTGTTCCGCTTCCAGAACACCGTGATCGTCGTCTCCCACGACCGTCACTTCCTGAACCAGGTCTGCACCCACATAGCCGACATCGACTTCAGCCGCATCCAGGTCTACGTCGGCAACTACGACTTCTGGTACCAGGCGAGCCAGCTGCACCTGAAGCAGCGCCAGGACGACGCCAAGAAGACCCAGGACAAGGCGGCCGAACTGAAGGAGTTCATCCAGCGCTTCTCCTCCAACGCCTCCAAGGCGAAGCAGGCAACCTCCAGGAAAAAGCTCCTGGAGAAGCTGACCATCGAGGACATGCCGGTTTCCTCCAGGAAGTACCCCTGGGTGGTGTTCAAGCCGGAGCGCCCCTGCGGCGACATCATCCTCGAGGTTAAGGGGCTTTCCAAGACCGTGGACGGGGTCCAGATCTTCAAGGATCTCGACCTGATCGTCAGGAAAAACGACAAGATTGCTTTCGTGGGCGCCAACTCGCAGGCGAAGACCACACTGTTCCAAATCCTTGCCGGCGAGCTCGAGCCGGACGAGGGGAGCTTCCGCTGGGGCGTCACCATCACCAACGCCTACTTCCCCAAGGAGAACGGCGATTACTTCAAGAGCGACCTGAACCTGATCGAGTGGCTGGGGCAGTATTCCCCTCCCACCGAGGGGGAGAGTTTTGCCCGCGGGTTCCTGGGCCGGATGCTCTTCTCCGGCGACGAGGCGCTGAAAAAGACGAGCGTCCTCTCCGGCGGCGAGCGCGTGCGCTGCATGCTGTCCAGGATGATGCTGACCGGCGCCAACGTGCTGATCCTCGACGAGCCGACCAACCACCTCGACCTCGAGTCCATCACCGCGCTCAACAACGGGCTCATCTCCTACACCGAGGTGGTGCTCTTCGCCTCCCACGACCACGAGTTCGTCTCCACCGTGGCCAACAGGATCGTCGAAATCCACCCCAACGGCATCATCGACCGCGACATGAACTTCGACGACTACCTGGAAGACGCGGACGTCATAGCGGAGCGCGAAAAGCTTACCAACGGCCACGCGGAGCTTAGCTTGTAGTACCGCAGGGAGCACCCGCCAGGCACAAACGGAAGGGCCTTCCCCATAGGGGGAAGGCCCTTTTTCTTTGCAATCCCTCTCCTCCTACATCTTCCCCGTCGCGTACCACTTCAGGTAGGAGAACCCTGCCCGGGTCCAGTACCCGAGCTCCTCGCGGGAACGGATCGCGGCCAGCTGCCCCAGGACGTAGCGCGGACGGAGGTAAAAGGAGCGGGTGAACGACCTCTGGTACTCCAAAAGCTCTTCCGCGCTGAAGTTCGCGGTGCGCCAGCGCGGCTTCTTGCCGAAAATGACGTAATCCTCCCAGGGGATCCCCGGCTCGATCAACCCGGCGGCAAGCATCTTCTCCCTAAGCGGCGTCCCCGGATAGGGGACAACCACGGAAACCGAGACAAAAGTCCAGGGAAGCCCCTGGATCAGCCTCCGCGTCTGCTCCAGATCCTCCCTTGTCTCCGAAGGATCGCACCCGACGATGAAGTTCCCCTCGACATGCCTGATCCCCGCCTCCCTGGCCCAGCAGACCGCGCGCTCAACCTGTTCGACCGTGATCCCCTTCCCCATGGCCCCCAAGAGGCGCGGGCTGCCGCTCTCGACGCCGAAGGCCACCTTCTCGCAGCCGCAGCGCCGCATCAGCCGCAAAAGTTCCGGCGTCACCGTGTTCACCCTGGTGTCGCAATTCCAGGAACGGATGCCGCTGTTCAAGAGGATTTCGCAGATGCTTGCAGCGCGCTCGGCGTCAAGCGTGAAGGTGTCGTCGGCGATGACCACGTGGTTCACCTGCTGCTCGCGCACCATCCGCGCCAGTTCGTCGGCGATGCAGGCGGGGTCGCGGAAACGGACGCTCCTGCCGAAGGTGGCCTGGATGGCGCAGAAGGAGCAGGCGACCGGGCAGCCGCGCGAGGTGAAGAGCTCGCCGGAGCGAAGCGCGTTGGAGAATCCGCGGCTGGAATGGCCGGCGCGGGGGGAATAGTCGAGAAGGTCGCGGGCGGGAAAAGGTAGCGAGTCGAGGTCGGCGACCAGCTCGCGGGGCGGGTTCACCATGACACCTCCCCCGGACCGATAGGCGATCCCCCGGATGTCCCGGTCCGCTCCGCCGTCTTGCAGCCTCAGGCAAAGCTCCGCAAGCGTCAGCTCCCCCTCTCCCCGAACCAGGTAATCGAAGAAAGGAAACTCCTCCAGAGTTTCCCTGGGGAGGGCGCTGGCATGGCTCCCCCCGATGACGGTCACCGTATCGCCGCTCAGCCGCTTCACCGCCTGGGCCAGAAGGGCCGCGCTCCCTATGGTGGGGGTGGTGGCGGAAAGGCCGACTACCCCCGGAGAAAGCCGCTGCAAAAGCGTAGCAAGGTGCTCTTCGCTGTAGGGTAGCGCCTCGTAGTCGGCAATGGCGACGCGAAATCCCGCCCGGCGCAGGCTGGAGGCCAGGTAGGCGAGGTTCATCGGGCGGGTATGGGAGAGGAGCGCCGAGCCCTGGAAAGGATCGGGCGGGCGCACCAGCAGCACGCTTCCCGGGTCGGGAACCGGGGCCGCTCCTATGGGGGTGCAGTTCATCGCCCCTCCACCATGAACCTCAGTTGCGATATCTTCGGGCCGAGGTCGGGGCGGGGGGCGAGCTGGTTCGCGATCTCGTACTCTTGGAGCGCCTCGGCGTGCATCCCTTGGCGCAGGGAAAGCAGCGCCAGGAACAGATGCGGGTAGGGCTCTTGAGGGCTGAGAGATAGGGCTTGCTGATAGTGAAGACGTGCAGCCGCAAGATCTCCCCGGGCCTCGCTCAACTGCCCCAGGAACGCACGGTTCCTGGCGTCCTTTGGCTCTAGCGCAACGGCTGTCGCCAATGCGGCAGCCGCTTCCTCGAAGTTCCTTTGCACCATCAGCGCCGCACCGAGGAAGCCGTATCCGGGGGCCGACTTGGGGTCGAGCTTGGTCGAGGCCCGGAACTCCCGGACCGCTTCCGCCAGTACCTGGTTTTGGGCGGAGTCCATCGGCTGGAGCATCACGTTGATGTCGTCTGTGTGCCAGGCGGGTAGGGTATTGGCCAGCGCCAAGCCAAGGGAGAAGTGCGCCCTCGCCTTGCCCGGGCTCTTCTGCACCGTGTCCCGCCAAAGAGCCACCTGGGTCGTCCAGACCTCGTTTCGCTGATAGCAGGCTGCGGAACTGGCCAGGACCAGCAAAGCGAGAGCGGCGACCGCGGGGCGCGAGGTGCAGCGAGGGGTCCCGATGAACCGCTCGGGAAGCGAGAAGGCCGCGGCAAGCAAAGCGATGAAAAAACCGACCGAGGGGAGGTAGGCCCGGTGCTCGAAGATGACGTCGTCGATCGGCACCACGCTCGACTCCACGCTGAGCGTGATGAAAAACCACCAGACGCCGAAGCCGGCGAGGGCGCGCAGAGCTGCCCTCTCATCTCCCCTGCGCGACGTGGCCAAAAGCCAGGTCCCTGCTGCTGCCAGCGACAGCAGCAAAATAAGCGGCAAGACCACAGCCGGGGCAAGAAATACCGTTTGTAGCGGGTACTGGTAGTCGAAGTTCTGGTTGACCGGCAGGATGAGGAGCCTCAGGTAGGTCAGGATCACCCCGAACTGCGTCATCAGGTATTCCCAGGGGGAGGTGTGGTTGAAGTTGACCAGGTTAACCGCCCCGGAGACGGTGCCCTCCTGCCCCCCGACAGCCGGCGAGGAAAGGGAGGCCAGTTTGAGCGGAATGATGGCCATGGTGAGCAGGAACGGGACCAGCCGCGCGAGACGCTGCAACGTTACGGCACCCCGGAAGAAGACGAACTCGTAGAGGACGATCACGGCCGGAAGGGTGAAGGCGTTCTCCTTGCTCTTCATGGCGAGGACGCAGGCTAAAAGCGAGCCCAGGTAGCAGACAAGCCGCGCCCCCTTTGCCTCCGTGAGCCTCGCCGCGGCGTACAGCGCAACGGAGCCCAGGTAGAAAAAGGCGACCAGGGGGACGAAGCGCTGCACCACGTAGGTGACCGACTGCGTCTGCAGCGGGTGACAGACGAACAAAAGGCTCGCCAGAAAAGGGAGGTAAAAGTACTTCTCCCCAGGCGGGACGGTCTCCCCCCGCTCAGGCTGCAGCGCCGGGGTCTTCAGGGTAAGCCACAACACGAGGTACACCAGCAGGGCGTCGGCCAGGTGCAGCAGGAGGTTGACGATGTGGTACCCCCGCACGTCCAGCCCGTGCAGGGCGTGGTTCAGTGCGAAGGTGAAGTAGGCTACCGGTCGGAGCACGAAGTTGTTCTTCAGGTCCGGGTTGATCGGGAGAGCGAAGACCTGTTTCGGATCGGCGAAGAAGGAGAAGTCCTTGATGGCCGGATTGTTGACCAGGCAAGGAAGGTCGTCGAAAACGAACGGGGCGCTGATGATGTTCGAGTAGACGGCGAATCCTACAGCCAGTACCAGCAGGATATGAACCAGGGGGTCGCGCCAGAGGTTCAACTCCTCCGCCTCGGGGGGGGCCTGCTGCGCGGCTTGCTGCTCTGGCTTTAATAACTTGCGTCTTTTTTTCATGTTATCTCCAATCCGTCAGCCTTTTCTGGCCACGGCGAACAGGGAGGAACCGATCGGCAGCCGCAGGCGCCGCAGCAGGTGATTCTCCATCCGGATGAGTTTCAAGAGCGCCCGGTTCACCAGCGGCGAGGGGAGCGCCACGTCCGAGGCTCCAGCTTTGCCAGTATGGGCGGCACGTAACCTTTCACGCAGTAGTCGATAGCCTGCCACGAGCGGAAAGGGGAGGGTCACCCGAAAGCTCAACCGGCTGATGCTGAACCCGGCCGCGGCAAGCCTGTCACGCAGGGTGCGCTCGTCATAGCGCTCGCGGGTGTGAACCGCGAGGTCATGGGAACTCCTGAGCCATTCCAGGGCGACCAGATTCAGGATCAGCATCCCCCCCGGGCGCAGTGCCCCGAGGAAAGATTTCAGCACCTCCACGTCGTCCCGGACCCCCAGGTGGTAGAGGACGTCGATGGAGGTGATCAGGTCGTAGCGCTCCGGTTCCAGCTCGACCCGGTTCAGGTCGCCGACCATGGCGGCAACGCCGCGGCGGCGGCAGTAACGGATCGCCTCCCGCGAGGCGTCGATTCCCTCCACCTCACCGAAAGGGGCAAGCAGCTGGCAGAGCCTCCCGGTGCCGCAGCCCGCATCCAGGATGCGCAGGGGTCGCTTAAGGCGCGCCGCCTCCCGCTCCACCTGGGAGAGGATCAACTCGTGCAGCCCCACGTACCACCAGTGGGAGTCCTCCGCCTGATACATCCGGCCGTACTCCTCCGGGTTCATCGCCCCCCCCCGAAGAAAGCGCGCACCGCCTCGATCACCCTTTCCGCGTGGCGCCTGGGGAGCTCCGGGTACATGGGGAGCGAGAGGATGCTTGCAGCCAGGCGCTCGGTCACCGGCAGGTCACCTTCCCGGTACCCGAGAAAGGCATAGCCGCGCATCAGGTGCAGCGGGTGAGGGTAGTTGATACGGGTCTCTATCCCCTCGCCGCGCAGATATTCCTGCAGTTCGTCGCGCCGCCCAGTCCTGACGGTGTAGAGATAGAACTGGTGCCGGCATCCCTCGCGGACGGCGGGGAGCGCCAGGTCCCCGACGCCGGAGAGCCCCTGGTCGTAGAGCTGTGCGAGCTCGCGGCGCTTTTCGACCGCCTCCTCCACCCGGGGAAGCGCGAGGCTCAACAGGGCCGCCTGCACCTCGTCCAGGCGGGAGTTGAACCCCTCCTCTTCGGCGTAGTAGCCTCCCTCCATGCCGTAGAAGCGCAGTCTTCTTAACCGTGCCGCAAGCTCCGGGTCATCCGTGGTCAGCGCGCCGGCGTCGCCGAAAGCCCCCAGCACCTTGGTGGGATAGAAGGAGAAGGCGCCGATGTCGCCGACACTTCCCGCGCGCCTCCCCCGGTAGCTCGCGCCGCAGGCCTGGGCGCAGTCCTCGACAAGGTAAAGCCCACGCCGCCCGGCAATCTCGGCAAGGGGCACCATATCCGCCATCTGACCGCACAGGTGCACCGGAAGGATGCATCGGGTGCGCCCGGTAACGGCCCCCTCGACCAGTGAGACGTCGATCAGGAAGGTATCCTCTTCGACGTCGACAAAGACAGGGGTGGCACCGGCGGCGCGGATCGCCGCCACGGTGGGGACGGCGGTATTGGAGACCGTGATCACCTCGTCGCCCGCTCCTACCCCCAGCGCCTTCAGGGCCAGCATCAGGGCATCGGTCCCCGAGTTCACTCCCACCGCGAAGCTGGTGCCGCAGAAGACGGCAAGCGCCTCCTCGAATGCCGCCACCTCCCGCCCCATGACGAGCCTTCCCGAGGAAAAGACCCGGTCCACCACGCGCAGGTACTCGTCGCGCCGCGGCTCATAGGCGGCAAGGTAGTCCCAGTAACGGACCGGTTCAGCGCTCGACATGAGTTCCTCCTTTACGGATGCGGAGAGAGTTTCGGCTGGTTCATCCAAAGTCAAAATCCCCCCTGTCCCCCCTTCGCAAAGGGGGGAACGTTAGTTCACAGGCAGCACTTCGTGGGCCAATATCCCCGAACTCCCCGGAGTTCCGGATGAACCTTCGCAAAGGGGGGAACGCTACTGCCACGCCTGCTTCGATGCTTCCCTTCCCCTCAGCCTGCTAGAGCAAACAGGAGAGGATACTGCGGGCGCAGGAATTCACCTGTTCCCCCAACTGCACCATGAAAGCTACTTCCCGCAGGGAAAGCCAGCGGTAGTCGGGGGGAAGCTCCAGGACCGTTTCCTCGGGGAGCACAAGGACCCGGTGCAGGTTGTACTCGCGGTAAAAGCGTGCCCCCTCCTCGGTCTGCCGGCTCTCGTGGAGCACGGGAAAGCGCCCCGGGGCCGAGAATTCATCGAACAGAAACGGCTTTTTCAGCTTGGCGCTCTCCTCGTAGTTCTCCCTGGCGAACTGCGCCGTCGGCCCCAGCTGGACGGTGATGCGATTTCCCACCTCAGCTTTCGCCTGCATCAGGAGCTCCATCCCGGCGCTCCCCCTGCGGACCAAAAGGCCGATGATCCCGGGAGCCCGGTTCTCGATGATCGGCTGCCCCCACGACCCCACCTCCCTGGTCTCTGAGGAAACCCGCAACCCAACGATGCGGAAAAAACCGTGCGACAGGTGTGAGAAGTAGCCTTTTTCGTCCAGCGCCCATTCCTGCAAATCGTTGAGTCCGATGCGCCTGGTGAGGATGTGGGTATCCGCCCTGCGGTCGTCGAGCCACTGGAGCGTCCCCCGTACTCCCTCCAAGACCTGCGGGTCGTCGCCGGGAGCCCCGACCGGGAGCAGGGCGGAGAGGATGCTGCGCGTGCAGGCGTTCACCAGTTTGTCCCTGCGGATCAGCGCTGCTATCTGGCGCAGGGTAAGCCAGATGAACCCCCTGGGGAGCTCCACCGGCAATTCGTCCCCGGCGACCACCACCATGTTGCGGTTGGACTTGAAAAGAAACCGGCCGCCGTCCTCGGTCTGCAGGCGGGAAAACAGCAGCCGCGACGGGTGCGGTTCCATGAAATGCTCTAGAAAGAGCGGCAACCCTCCGCCATGGGCGCAGGTGTAGTTGCTGTAGGTCGCCTGCACCGTCGGGGAGAGCTGGATCCCGCCAAGGTTCCCCGGCTCCTCCTTGGCCTGCAAGCAGAAGTGGAGGGTGCCGCCAATGGGCCTGGCCAGGATGCCCAGGATACCGATCTCGGGCTGCTCGATGATGGGCTGGTCCCATTCCAGCTCGTGCCGCCCCACCCTGTGCCTTGCCCGCACACCTATGACGCTGAAGAAGCGGCCGGTGTGGTGGCGGATGTTGCCGGTGGCCGGGTCGCGGTGCCATCCCTGCACCGCGTCGAGCGGGACCTGCATGTTGTTCAGGGAACAGGCCTCGCGCGCCTGCTCGATCCAGTCGTCGACACAGGCGTCGTCATGCAGGGCCTGGCAGCCGTCGATGGAGCGGGCGACGCAGATTGCGTGCTCCGGGGGTATGGCCAGGCAGGCTGGAAGCGGAAAACTCAATTCAGGCGTCATGACGCTCCTCCCCTACTTTTGCCAGCAACTTCTCCCTCACGATGAACTGCGGCTCCTGGTTCAGTTTCAGATAGATCCGCCCCACGTACTCCCCTACTACGCCGGTCGCCAGCAACTGCACCCCGCGGAAAAACATGGTGATGGAGCTCATCTCCTCGAGGTCGCTCGGGTCGTTAAGCATGGGAAGCCACCCCCGGACCAGCATGTCGCAGACGGAATAGAGGCCGAGGCAGGTCAAAAGCGCACCGGCTGCCGCCACCAAGCGCAGCGGAATGAGGGAGTAGCTGACGAAGACGTTGCCCCAGAGATCGACGAGCTTCTTCATGGTATAGCCGCTTCGTCCCTCGCGCCGCAGATCGTGGCGGACCTCTACCGTCCCGATGTTGCGGGTGGTGCGCAGGATGAGGGCGTCGAGGTAGACGTTGGGGCTTCTGTGCACGACGAGATGGTCAACCAGGAAGCGGTTCATCGCCTTGAAACTGGAGAGGTAGAGGTTGGCGGGCTTGTCCAGCGTCACCCGCGCCAAGGTCCCGTTCAGGTAGCTGCCGAGATTGCGGTACCAGCTGTCGCTCTTCTTAGAGTACTGGCAGTACACGACGTCGTATCCCTTCTCAATCTCGGCCAGAAGCTTGGGCACCTCTTCTGGAGGATTCTGGAAGTCGTCGTCCATGACGACCACGTATTCGCCGCAGCTGTGGTTTAGTCCCGCCATCACCGCGTTGTGTTCCCCGAAGTTGCGCGACAGGGAGATGTAGGTGACGGTAAGTGGGAACTCCTCGCAGAGGCCGCGGCAGACGCTGGCTGTGTCGTCGCGGCTGGAGTCGTTGACCAGCACGATGTCGAGCCGGTAATTTTTCGACAGTTCGCAGACCAGGGCACGGCAGAGCGCCGCGATGGTTTTCTCTGCGTTGTAGACAGGAATAACGATCGAAATTAGGGTCATGGATTTCCAACGGCGCGTTTCCCCGCGCTTTGGGGGGACTATGCAAAACGGCAAATGGCGCAGGTCTGCCGGGGCGAACCGTAGGCGGAGCATCCTGGCTGAGGCTTAATGCCGGGGGGCGCCGAACTGGCTGCGGGCGTGACTGCGGGGGTGACTGTGGTGCATCCTGCTTTTTGGGAGGCTGGATCAACTTTGCGGCGTACAGGCGGCGTTGCTGCAGCCAGTTGATGACGCTACCTTGGCGGGTTGCAAGGGGTCAGAGGATCAGCAAAATGGGGGTGATCGACCGTGAAACGGATAGCGTACAGGGTCTGCGAGATGGGGAGCGAGATACTGCGTGGAGGCTACGGTCGTGTTCCAGACCGTTTTGCAGCATCCTAAGGAGGGGAGTTCAGCGTCCAAGGAATGGACAGGAGCGGTACCGCTGTGGTCGGCTGTACTTGGTGCTTTGGTGCCGCACAGGTTCAGGACGGCCCGGGGCTTCGGCTTGGGGCCGGGGTTGGGGTCAAGAAGAGTGATTCTCATCCCGGCGAAGACCAGGAAGAGCATCACTGCGGCTGCCGCCGCAGTTTTTATGATTCTGCTGTTGACCATGAGCGTTGGGGCGACTCCTAGGGCATCTTTCCTTACGAGGTCTCAAGGAGACCTAAGGGATCGCAACATAGCGTAAAAATGCTGGAAAAGTCAACATTAATTTGCTCAAGTACATGGTAGCGGCGGTCGCGGAGGAGAAGGCTGCTTACTTGACCAGTAGGAAGTTCCTGACTCCGGTGAAGACGATCTGGGCGGCAAGTGCCGCGACGAAGAGGCCGGTGAGTTTGCTGAGGATGGTGATCCCTTTTTTACCCACGATGTGTTCGATGAAGGAGGCGCAGACGAGGAGGATGCCGATGCAAAGGACCGCCGCGGCGAGCGCTGCGAGGCCGACGAACACCTGCCAGTTGTGCTGCACCTCGGCCCCCATGACCAGGAGCGCGCCGGTGGTGCCGGGGCCGACCGTCACCGGTATGGCGAGAGGCACCACAGAGATGGCGCCGCGCTTCTCGCTGGGGGGCGCGCTGTCGTCGCCGTGCACCATGTGCACCGCCGACAGGAACAAGAGGCTCCCCGCGCCGATCCTGAAGGAGTCGAGGGTGATGCCGAAGAGCGAGAAGAGGGTGTTGCCAAAGGAGTAGAGGACGAAGCAGGCAACGAGCACGGCGAGGGTGACCCGGAACGCCGTCGCGCGCCGCTCCGAAGCCGAGAGCTCCGGCGTCATGGCGAGGAAGGTGGAGAGGACGAAGAAAGGAGTCAGCAGGAAGAAAAACCTGATCCACACGGTGAAGAAAAACTCTGAATATGCTTCCATCCTGAGACTACTCTCCTTAAAGGCAGAAGCATTACCACAGAGGTCACGAAGGAGCACGGAGGTCTCAGAGGAAAAAGCGAAGAGAAGGTTTACCCTTCCCTTCGCCTTTCTCTGTGCCCTTCGTGAACCTCAGCGTACTCTGTGTTCCGCTTCGGGTTTTATTGCGCTATTTTCAAAACTATCTTTCCGAAATGCTTGTCTTCTTCCATCATACGGTGCGCTGCCACCACCTCTTCGATGGGGAACACCTTCTCGATGATGGGGACGATGGTGCGGTCGGCGAACTTCGGCATGGCGCGGCGCACGAACTCGGCCGCGATCTCACCCTTCTCGGAGACCGGACGGGAACGGAGCACGCTGCCGATGATCTGCTGGCGCTTCACCATCATGAGGGCCAGGTTCAGCTCCGCCTTGATGCCCGAGATGACCCCGATGATGACGAGCCTCCCCTTGTACCCCAGGGAGTTCATGTTGGGGGCCAGGTACTTGGCGCCCACGTGGTCCAGGATGACGTCGACGCCCTTCTTGTTGGTGAACTCCTTGACCGCCTCGGAGAAGTCCGGGGTCTCCTTGAAGTTGACGACGAGGTCCGCCCCCAGCTGCTTCACGCGCTCAAGCTTCTCGGGGGAAGCGGTGACGATCAGCTTGGACTTCGGCGCCAGGGCCTTGCAGAGCTGAATCGCCGCGGTGTTCACCCCACCGCCGCCTCCGTGCAGGATCGCGGTCTCGCCGTCCTGCAGCCCGCCGATCATGAACACGTTCAGGAAAGCGGTGATGTAGGACTCGCAGATGCAGGCGGCCTCCTCGAAGCTCACCGACTCGGGGATCGGCATCAGGTGGCAGGCGTAGGCAACTGCATACTCGGCGTAACCGCCGCCGCCCACAAGGGACACCACCCGGTCACCTTTCTTCCACCCGGTGACGCCCGCACCAAGCTCCTCGATAACGCCCGCGACTTCAAGTCCGAGAATTTCGGAGTCGCCCGGCGGGGGGGGATATTTCCCTTCGCGCTGCACCAGGTCAGGGCGGTTGATGGAGGTTGCATAGACCTTGACCAGCACCTCGCCTTCCTTGGGGACCGGCCTGTCCACCTCACCCAGCTTCAGAACCTCGACACCGCCAAAACCCTCCATCAGCACAGCCTTCATGGTTTCCCTCCGAAAAATTAAATTGATAGCGTATACAGGCGCACACTATCTCAAAAACAGGCGCCAATGATCAACGGAATTTTGTCGATGGAGGGAAAAAATCAGCGGAATTTTACCGCGACGCCCTTGGCCGTCATCTCGCTGACCGGGTAGAAGATGTAGGTGTTCCTCTCGACGCTTACCTCGGGAAGGATGACGGCGTCGGCCCCTATCTTCTGGGCCTCAGCGCGCAGGGCGTCGTAAGCCCAGCTGTAGTCGGCGGGGGTCAGGTCGGCCTGGGAGCCGTAGCGCGAGCGGCGTACCTGGATGTTGCCTACCTTGTAGTACGGGCGAAGCAGTTCGTCCTGAGTGAGCACCGGCGGTGCGTTGACGACGTTGAGTCTGGTAGAGGTGCACCCTCCGAAAAATACGGCGCACAGAAGCAGCAACACCGGCATCACTTTTTGCAAACAACCTCCCATACTCATCACCTCTCTCGACAGTCAGGGGGCACGCTCCCCCTAAGATCTCAAATCCGGTGACAGTTTAACTGTCATTTTCCCACTTTACAACCGTCTTTTGCCCGTGATAGTATTTCGCGTTTCAATCACCAAACTGATCGGAAAGGAAGCAACTCATGTCAGGCCACAATAAATGGAGCACCATCAAACACAAGAAAGGCGCCGCCGATGCCAAGCGGGGCAAGATATTCACCAAGATAATCAAGGAAATCACCGTTGCCGCTAAACTCGGCGGTGGGGACCCGGACGGCAACCCGCGCCTGAGAACCGCCATAGATAAGGCCAAAGGCGAGAACATGCCCAAGGACAACGTCGAGCGCGCCATCAAGAAGGGCGTAGGCGGACTGGAAGGAACCACTTACGAAGAGACCACCTACGAGGGTTACGGCCCCGGCGGCACCGCGGTCCTGGTCGAAGTCATGACCGACAACCGCAACCGCACCGTCTCCGAGGTGAGGAGCATATTCACCAAGTGCAACGGCAACATGGGCGAGTCCGGCTGCGTTTCCTGGCTTTTCGACAAGAAGGGGCTTTTGGTCTTCCCGAAGAGCATCGACTTCGACAAGCTGTTCGAAGCCTCCATCGAGGCGGGCGCGGACGACGTGACCGACGAAGAAGAGCAGTATGAAGTCCTGACCGACCCGACCGCGTTCCACCAGGTTAAGACCGCCCTTGAGGCCGCAGGCTTCAAGGCCGAGTCCGCCGAGATCACCATGATCCCGCAGACCATGGTGAAGCTCGACGGCAAGAACGCCGAGAACATGCTGAAACTGATGGACCGTATGGAAGACAACGACGACGTCCAGAACGTCTACGCCAACTTCGACATCTCCGAGGAGGAGATGGAAAAGATGATGTAGCAAAGGCAGGGTCTTTTGTGTTACTAAGAGCGCGGGGTTTTCCCCGCGCTTTTTTTTGAGTCAAAACCATTAGCCACAGAGAAAAGAAAATCTGAGAGAAGCATAAAAGAAATGATCATTCTCGGCATAGACCCAGGCTCCCGCAAGACCGGCTACGGCATCATCTCCCAACAGGGGAACCGCCTGATCCACGTCGACAACGGCGCCATCTTCACCCAAAGCGCGAAAGATTTCCCCGAGAGGCTGGAGAGGATCTTCACCGGGCTTTCCGAGATCATCGCGCAGTACCGCCCCGAGGTGGTCGCGGTGGAGGACGTGTTCCTGGCGAAAAACGCCCAGAGCGCCCTGAAGCTCGGGCAGGCGCGGGGTGCGGCAATCGTCGCCGCGGTGAACGTCGGCCTCCCGGTCCACGAGTACACGGCGATGCAGGTCAAGCAGGCGGTGGTCGGCACCGGGCGCGCCGAGAAAACGCAGGTGCAGCAGATGATCAAGGCGCTGCTGAACCTGCCGGAGGTGGCGCAGGAAGACGCCTCCGATGCCCTGGCAGTCGCCATCTGCCACGCCCACTCCGCAGGCGTCAGCGCCCTTTTGAAACAGATCAGGTAGTCCCTCATCTTCAACCATCGTCAATTGTTCAGCTTCACCATCGTCAATTGTCAATCGTCCATTGTCAATTGGTTCTAAATGGCTCCGAGGTTTCTATGATCGCCCTTCTTACCGGCAAACTCGCCTACAAGTCCCCCGACTTCATCATCCTGGACGTGAACGGCGTCGGCTACCAGGTGCACATCCCCTTCTCCACCTACTACACGCTGCCAGCCGAAGGGGGCCCGCTGTCGCTGCAGATCCACACCTCGGTGAAGGAGGACGCCATCAACCTGTACGGTTTCCGGACCCAGCAGGAGAAGGAACTGTTCCAGCTTTTGATCGGCGTCTCTGGCGTGGGGCCGAAGCTCGCCACCGGCATACTCTCCAACAGCGAGCCCTCCGAACTGGCTGATTCGCTGGTCAACGGCAACCTGGCCCGGCTCTCCGCCATTCCCGGCATCGGCAAGAAAACAGCCGAGCGCCTGGTGCTCGAACTGAAAGAAAAGATGAAGAAGCTAGGGCTCGCGCAGCCTCAGCCAGGCGCCGCCCCCACCCCGGCCAAGCAGGAGATCAGGGACGACGTGCTCTCCGCGCTCATCAACCTGGGATACAAGGAAGCCGTGGTGCAAAAAGCACTGGCCGAACTGAAGGTCACAGACGACACAACGGTCGAGGTCGTGCTCAAGCAGGCGCTGAAGATATTGATGAAGTAGGCGTTGCAACAGGCGAAATGCCTACGGCATCCCCCTTGACCTTTACCTCCAACTGTTATAATTTGGCCCCTTGCATTTTGCAGGATTGCCGCAGCAAGGAGAGCCATGACCCGCCTCATCAGCGCAGATAAATCTGAAGACGACCTCCTAGAGGCGTCGCTGCGCCCGCGGGCGCTCTCCGACTACGTGGGGCAGGAAAAGGCGAAGGGAAACCTGGGGCTTTTCATCGACGCGGCCCGCGGCAGGGGCGAGGCGCTGGACCACGTGCTCCTGTACGGCCCGCCGGGACTCGGCAAGACCACGCTGGCCAACATCATCGCCTGCGAGATGGGGGTCAACATCAAGTCGACCTCGGGACCTGTCATCGAGCGCCCCGGCGATCTCGCCGCCATCCTCACCAACCTGGAAGCGCACGACGTCCTCTTCATCGACGAAATCCACCGCCTCTCCCACGTGGTGGAGGAGATCCTCTACCCCGCCATGGAGGATTTCCAGCTCGACATCATCATCGGCCAGGGGCCGAGCGCCCGCACCATCAAGCTGGACCTACCGAAGTTCACCCTGGTCGGCGCCACCACCAGGGCCGGGCTCCTTTCCTCTCCGCTCAGGGACCGCTTCGGCGTCATCTCGCGCCTGGAATTCTATACCCACGAGGAACTCGCTTTCATCATCACCCGCTCCGCCCGCATCTTCGGGATGGCCATAGCCCCCGACGGCGCCATGGAGCTTGCGCGCCGCAGCCGGGGGACTCCGAGGATCGCCAACCGGCTTTTACGCCGCGTACGCGACTTCGCCCAGGTCCGCGCCGACGGCGTGATCACCCGCGAGGTGGCCGACCAGGCGCTGGCGCTTTTGGAGATAGACGAGATGGGGTTCGACATGATGGATCGCGCCATCCTGCTCACCATCATCGACAAGTTCGGCGGGGGGCCGGTGGGGCTCGACACCATAGCCGCCGCCATCAGCGAGGAAAGCGACACCATCGAGGACGTTTACGAGCCGTTTCTGATCCAGAACGGGTTCCTGAACCGCACCCCCAGGGGGCGGGTCGCCACCGCCGCTGCCTACAGCCACTTCGGCAGGATCGCGCCGGAGCCGCCGCAGGGAAAACTGTTTTAAACCAATTGATAATTGACGATTGACAATTGACAATGGATCTAGCTTCACGACCTTCCGTGATCATTGCCACCTTTGCAGTCACTGTCACCAGTTGAAAGGACTTTTGGTTTTAACTGTCAATTGTCAATTGTCCATTGCCAATTGGTTTTAGGGCGTCAATTGTCAATTGAAGTTATGAGGTTTTATGCAGTTCATCTTCGACTTCCCAGTGGTGCCGCGCTTTGGCTTTGAGAACTTCGTGGTCTGCGGCGGCAACAAGACCGCCTACCAGTTCGCGAAGAAGCTGGTCGAGGACCCGACTGAGAACCTTCTCTACGTCTACGGCCCGGAAGGCTCGGGCAAAACCCACCTCTTGACCGCCCTCTCAAATGCCATCGACGGCAGGTACTTCTCCTTCCGCGATGCCGGCTCACTCTACGGCGCCGGCGTCGGCAGCGAGGGCCCTTCGCGGCTTGCCGAGCACTTCCAGGACGCGAACGCGCTGGTGCTGGACGACCTGCACCTGCTCCCCAACCTTCAGGAAGTACGGGTCGAGCTTTGGGAACTGTTCAACGCCTTCTACAGTTCCGGCCGCAAGATCGCCATCTCCGGCTTGATGCCTCCGAAGGAGCTGCCGCACCTGGACGGGCACCTGACCAGCCGCCTGCTCTGGGGGCTCGTCGCGCGCATGGACGTCTCCGACGACGATTCCAGGAGGATGATCCTGAAGAAGCTTGCCGAGGACCGGCAGATGGCGCTTCCGGACGACGTCATCGACGAGATGCTCTTGAGGGTGCGGCGCGACATCCCGTCGCTTGTGTACGCGCTGGAGAACATCAACCGCTACGCCATCTCGACCAAGAGAAAGGTGAGCGTGAGGCTGGCGAAAGAAACTCTTAAAACCAATTGACAATTGACGATTGACAATTGACGATTGACAATTGACGACGAGAAGCGAAAGACAATTGACAACGAGAAACAACAACTGAAAAGGCTTCTGAAGCAACCTCTGTAGAGGAAGTTCAGAAGCCTTTTTAGTGTGTGGCGCCGGAGTTAGTGAGGGTTTACGTTGTCAATTGTCCATTGTCAATCGTCAATTGGTTCTAATTGCCTTTCTTCGTCTCCAGCTCTTCCCAGCGCTCGAACGCCTGCGCCAGTTCCGTTTCCAGCCTGCCGTAGTTGGCGGTGATGGCGGCGATACCGCCTTCGACGGTGCCATAGCAGGAAGGATCTCCCAACTGCGCCTCGACCTCGGCGAACTCCTGCTCCAGTTCGGCAATCCTTAGCTCCAGCTTTTCCAGTTCGATCCGCTCGGCGTAGGTGAGCCCTTTCTTGGGCTTCTCGGCCCTGGCAGCCTGAGCCGCATCCTTCTTCTCGACCCGCTGCGCCACTGCCGCCACGCGCGCGGCTTCCCTGCGCTCCCTGTAGTTGCTGTAGTTCCCCTCGTAAAAGGTCACCTCCCCCTCCCCCTCGAAGGCAAGGATGCCGGTGGCGACCTTATCCAGGAAGAAGCGGTCATGGGTGACCATGAGGACACATCCCGGAAACGCCGCTATCGAGGCGTCGAGAAGCTGCAGGGTGGGTATGTCGAGGTCGTTCGTCGGCTCGTCCAGCACCAAAAGGTTCGAGTCCTGCAGCATGAGCCTTGCGAGGATCAGCCTGCTCTTCTCGCCGCCAGAGAGGCTTCCCACCGGGCGCCGCCGGTCCTCCGGGGAGAACAGGAACTCCTCCAGGTACCCGATCTTATGCCGCTTGTCACCTGTCGCCGTGGCGACGTAGTCCCCCTCGCCGAAGAAGTCGTAGACGGTCTCGTTCGGGTCGATCACCTCGCGCAACTGGTCGAAGTAGGAGATCTTGGTTTTCTTGCCGACCACGACCTTCCCCTGGTCCGGATCATCCTCCCCCATGATCATCCGGATCAGGGTGGTCTTGCCGCAGCCGTTGGGACCGATCACGCCGACGCGGTCGCCGCGCTTCATGCCGAAGGAAAGTTTCTTGATCAGCTTCTTCTCGCCGAAACCCTTCCCCACACCGTCAAGCTCCAGGATGGTGCCGCCCAGCCCCTCCTCGGTGTTGAAGCCGATCTTCAGCTCCTTGCGCGCCGGGCCCGCCAGGCTCTCCTCGAGGGCATAGTAGCGGTCGATGCGCGCCTTCTGCTTGGTGGAGCGCGCCGGGGGGCCGCGCCTGATCCAGTCGGTCTCGGTGCGCAAGAGGTTCAAAAGACGCGAACGCCTGGTCGCCTCGTTCAGGAGCCGCTCCTCCCGCTGCTCCAGGTACCTCGAATATCCCCCCTGGTAGGAAATGACGGCCCCCCGCTCTAGCTCCAGCATCCGGGTCACCACCTCGTCCAGGAAGTAGCGGTCGTGGGTGATCAGCATCACGGCGCCGGGGTACGCCTTCAGGTGCTCCTGCAGCCATTGGGTGGTGTCGGCGTCCAGATGGTTCGTCGGCTCGTCGAGGAGCAACAGTTCCGGGGCCTGCAGCAGGAGCTTCGCGAGCGCCACCCGGCGCTTGGTCCCTCCCGAAAGGGTGCCTATCTTCTGGTCGCGGTCGGGGAGTTGCAGGTGGGTCATCATCTCGGAGACCCGGTGGTCGGTGTTCCAGCCGCCGTGGTGCTCGATCCAGGCGGAGAGCTCCCCCTGGCGCGTGAGGAGCCGGTCCATGTCGGGAGGGTTTTTCGCCATGCGCTCGGAAAGCTCGTTGAAGAGGGCCATCGCTGCGCGAATCTCCCTAAGCCCCCCCTCTATCTCGGCGGCAACAGTGGAGTTTTCGTCCAGCACTGGCTCCTGGCTCAGGTAGCCTACGCTCGCCCCGCGCTTCATGGCGATTGAGCCGCCGTCGTGGTCCTCGATGCCGGCTAAGATGGTGAGGAGCGTGGATTTCCCGGCGCCGTTGGCCCCGATGAGGCCGACCCTCTCCTCCTCCCCCACAGCGAAGCTGACCTGGTCCATAAGCTCCCTGGAGCCGAAACTTTTGCAAAGCCCTGTTACGTCTATTACGTTCATGCAAACTCCAAAACCGGGGGGAGGCGTGACTGACTCGACCCTCGGGGAATGTCGATACCGCTAAAGCGTCGCAGCCTTTGGCTGGCGAAGCGCCCTAGTATCGCATGACCCTTGGCAGTGAGGGAAGTCCGAAATTGAAAATAAAAAGGCAGTGGGCTCTTTCGGCCCACTGCCAGTACTGCTTCTCCGGGTGAATCCCCGCGGGATATCTACTTCAACACGAACGCGACCTTCGCGCCGGTCAGGAAATCCGATTTCTGTGCCGCGGCGAAGATGGCCACCGCGTCCTGGTCGGAGACCTGCAGGTCGGAGGCGGTCACGGTCCCAACCGCTTTCACCACCAGCGGGTTCTTCACCCCCCTAGCCTCGAGCGCCGCCTTTCCCTTCTCGACGCTGTTCACGTACTCGCCGCAACCCTGCTCCACCAGGACCTTTTGGCTCACCTTGGACGGGTCATAGAGGAGCTCGCTCTTCACGCTGAAGACGCGGTTGATCAGGGCGGCCCTGAAGTTCTGGTCCGTGGCGTCGATGACGAGCCCGTCGTAGGGAATAGCTGGGGGCTCCGGCTGCGGCTCGGCCTTCGGCTCGTAGACCGGCGCAGGCTTTCCTTCCACCTCGGTCACGCTCTTCTTGGCCTCGGGGTCCTTGAACAGCTTATCGTAGACGTTGGAGGCGAACCCTTTGGGTCCGTGCAGGCCGATCTTGATGAAGGCGATGGCGGTGTCCTTCTCCTTGCTGTAATCCTGGAACACGACCTGGGAGCCGCTGATCATCGCCTGCACCGCGGAGCGGATGCTGTCGCTTTGCAGCACGCCGTCCTTAACCAGCGTGTCCCCGACCAGGGCGAACCCGTTCAGGTACTCGGCGAGCGAGCGCTGCGCCACCACCACCGCGGCGCGCTTGGCCATCATCTCCCGCTGCGCCTGGCTCTTCATCTCAGGGTTCCCGACCGCCTCGCCGTAGAAGAGGATCACGTCCTGCTCGAAGGCGGCGCCGTCGTCGCGGGCAGCCCCCCCGCCGGTCACCGAGAGTTTCTGCGTGCTAAGCCAGGCTTTAGCCTTGGCGAAGGTGTCGTCGATCTGGTTTGCGCTCTCTTCATCGGCCCAGGCCGTGCCGGCGAGAAGCGCCAGCAGCAGGGCCGCCATTACTATCTTGTGCATCGCTTTGTCCTCCGTTGATCTTTTGCAGCTGCAGCGGGACCCCGATGCGCCGGTTAGTCCTGAGAAGCGGCTTTACTCGAAGCCTTCGATCCGGTCGGCGATCTTCTCAGCCAACTCCCTGGTGTAGTAATCGCCCCCCTTGCTCCCCTGCTCCTCCTCCCGGTATTCGGAGAGGATCTTCCCGTCGGAGACCCGCGCAAGCTTCAGGTCGGTCTTAAGGACCGTCTCGGCGTCGTCAGGGATGGCCGAGGGGGTCGGGGAGAGGATCGCGGTGTTCGCCAGGATGCCGGCCCTCTTGGCCCGGTCCACGGCTGCGGGATCGATGTAGCTGTCGAGCTTTCCGCCCACAAGGTAGTCGAGCCCCTCGCGGCGGGCTATGTCGATCTGGGAGCGGATGTTGTAGTTGTACGGGACGTCGAGCGGGACCACCACGACCTTCTTTTTCAGCTGCTTTTCGATGCCGCCGGCCAGCTCGGCCGCGAAGATGACTGGCATCCCGCGCTTGTTGCACCTCCCCGCCTCGTTCTTGGTCTCGATATCGTTATAACCGGTTTCCTTCAGGACCAGGTCGGGCCTGCACTGCTGAAAGCCCACCACCCCCACCTTGTACTCCCTCTTGGTCGAGGAGCACCCTGCAACAAGGGGGATCGCCATCGCCACGGAAACGAGAAACACCATCCTGGATTTTCTCAACGACATGCTTTTCCTCTCTGTCACCCGCTACCCGGCTTACCGGGCGCGGGGTAGTTAGCGCCACCGGCGCGCTACATCCTGTTGCCGGTGTCGAGCCTGTCCAAAAGGAACTTCGCCTGCCGGTCGTCAGGGGAGAGCCTGAGCGCCTCCGAAAGCGACTTCCTGGCGCTGCCGATATCACCCTTCTCGTACTCGAGGAGCCCCAGCGACTTCCAAAGCAGCGGGTCCTGCGGGAACTTGACGGTCCCTTCCAGGAGCGTTGCGGCGGCCCCCGCCTCGTCCTTCATCTCCTTCTGGCAAAGCCCGAGGTAGAAGTAGGTTTCCGGGGAAGGAAGTATCTTCAGGTTTTCGGCGAAGTATTCCGACGCCTTGCCGTAGTTGCGCTGGCGGAAGTTGCGGCCTGCCTCGATCATCGCCTCGGTGCTCTTGATGCGGCGCTCCTCGGCGGAGAGGTGGGCGTAGGGCCCCTCAGGGGGGGCTGCAGCTTGGGGAGCTGGAGCCGGAGCGGGGGCGGCCTGCGCCTGGATGATGCTGGTGAGGGTCATCCTGCGGCCGAGCGTCTTCTCGTCGATCGGGATGCTCAGGTAGAGCTGCACGAAGGTGTCGACGTCGACCGACTTCTCCACCACGGCGGCGGGACGGAACTGCTTGATCGCTGCGCGGGTAGCGTCGTCGAGGTTCCCGGTCACCGGGCAGTCGTAGCCGTGCAGGTAGAGCCACTGCTGCACGTTGTGGTTGCGCTGGAAGTCGTTCATCCGGTAGTAGCTCTTCTTGACGGCGGAGAGCACCACCTCGTCCGACTGGGCGTCGTCGTCGATCAGGCGCCAGTAGGGGATTGCGAGGTTCTTGCCCACGATCTGGATCATGCTCGCCTCGACCAGGAGCCTCACCGCGTTGTGCCGCCCCTGGACCTTCTTCACCGACCCCTTGCTCCCGAAGGTGGGGCCGAAGAGGGTGACGCCGATCTCCTTCTCGCTCAGCGCCTTGGTGACCTCCATGGAGTTCACCGTGTTCATCCGGGCGATGCCGGCCATGGTCCTGAAGTCGAGCAGGTTGAAATCTAGGGTGATCCGCGCCAGGCCGGTCTTCGTCTGATTGGAGTAGTCGAGGCCGATCCTGTTCGAGGGGACCGGGACCTTCAGGGGGACCTCCCCTTCCGCGCCGAGGTCGACGCCGGAGCCGCGGGTCTCTAAACCCCGGTCGAACTCGGTGATCCCACCCGAGACCACCACGTCAGGGATCAGCTTCTTGTCGAAGTTGGAGTACCCGGTGGCCATCTGGTTCTGGATGAAGGCCGGGTCGTAGGGGATGAACACCACGTTGCCCCCGATGGAGTTGAGGGCGCTTTTGATCATCTCCGTGATGTCCTTGGGGATCTCGCCGCCGGTCGCCATGGCGGTCCCGGTGTTGTCGCCGATGGGGTTGCTCTGGATCTTGAGCGCGCCGGTATCGTAGATCTCGGTCATGAGCCCCAGGTTACGAAGGGCCTGGGTGTAGCTGGTGATCTTCTGGACCGGGGCCGTCTCGGGCAGCTTCACGTCAACCTTCGACGGGCTGACCGAAGCGCACGCCCCGAGGAGTCCCGAGGCCACGAGCACCAGGGCGAGCCTTGCCCGCGTTGTTTTGAAAAGCACTGTCTTCATGTGTCCCTCTTGGCAATGAAATGATGGTGCCAACCGCAGATGCTGCGGGGCAATGGACTTCTAGCGCCCGATGACCTGGGTCTTGTCGCCGCGGCTTTGGTCGATGATGACGATGTCGCCACGCACGCTGCCGCCTATCCCCAAAACCACGCTGTTCAGGTTTCCCGTAGCGGGCGCACTGGGGGGTGCGCTCACGCCGCCGCGCACCGACGGCATCTGGCGGGTCGCGGCCTTGGCGGCGACGTCGGCCTGGCTCATAGCGTTGCGCCTGATGAAGCTGATGTTCCTGTCCTTTTGTCCCAGTTCGTCATCGCGCTCGATCGACTCGTCGTACGGCTTGGAGATGCCGTCGTCGAGATCGGAGGCGCAGGCGAAGCTGGAGGACCAGAGAACGAGCAGGCAAAGCGCGAGGAAGATCCTTGCCGTCTTTTCCATGTTTTCCTCCTGTGGCGTAAGCGGCACCGCCGGCAATCCCGGTGCCGGTGCCGCTTCGGCTTTCCCTACTTGACTACCACCGATCCCATGTTGGCTTCATTGCCGACGCCGACCGCGATGTTGGCCGAGCCCTGGTTGTTGGAGCCGTTGAGGATGGCGCCGTTCACGTTGGAGTTCTCCACGGAGACCGATCCCATGTTGGCCTTGTTGCCGTAGCCCACGGCGATGTTGGCGGCGCCCTGGTTGTTGGAGCCGTTGTAGACGACACCCCTTACATTGGAATTCTCGACGCTGGTGGAGCCCATGGTGGTCTTGTTGCCGACGCCGACCGCGATATTCGCTGCCCCCTGGTTGTTGGAGTTGTTGTAGATCACGCCGTTCACGTTGGAGTTCTGGATCTCGGTGGACCCCATGTTCGCCTTGTTGCCGTAGCCGACCGAGATGTTGGCGGCGCCCCTGTTGCTGGAGCCGTTCATCACGCCGCCCTGGACATTGGAGTTCTGGATGTCGGTGGAGCCGACGTTGGCCTTGTTCCAGCCGCCGACGGCGATGTTCGCAGCGCCCTGGTTGTCCGAGCTGTTGCTGACCCACCCCTGGACGTTGGAGTGCTTGACGGTGTTGGAGCCCATGGTGGCCTGGTTCCCGACGCCTACCGCGACGTTGGCCGCCCCCTGGTTGTTGGAGTAGTTGCTCACTCCCCCCTGAACGGTGGAACCGACGACGGCGGTGGAGCCGACACTGGCCCGGTTGCCGGCCCCAACGGCTATATTGGCGGAACCCTGGTTGTTGGAGTAGTTGAACACGGAGCCGTTCACGTTGGAACCGGTCACGGTGGTGGAGCCGACCGCGGCCTTGTTACCGGAGCCGACGGCGATATTGGCGGAGCCCTGGTTGTTGGAGAAGTTCTCCACGTAGCCGTTGACGCGGCTGTTCTGGATGGTGGTAGAGCCGACCCGCGCGGCATTGCCACCGCCTACGGCTATGTTGGCGGAGCCTTGGTTGCTGGAATTGTTGATGACGATCCCGTTGACGTCGGACCCGGCATGGGTCACCGCTGCGTTCAGCAATACCGCGGTCGTTACCACCAAAAGCTTTTTCATGTTTTTACCCTCCCTAATTAAATTACTGAGAAATATTACTGCATATCAATTTTTGGCGAATCGGCGCCTGGAAGCCTTTATTAGCGCAGCACAATACCAACTGGCTGTCTTTTTATCAACTTAAAAAACAGTTTTACTCTCAGTCGCCTCCATCTCACAGTGATATGTGCTTTCAGGTTTGACGGACATTATTTCAAAACTCTTCAAATAATTTTTTATGTCAGGAAGAAAAAGTGCAGAAAGACAAACGGCGGACATTGAGCCTGACAGTGGGGGGCAGGAAAACCTGAAGGACGGGCTAGCGCGGGATTAAGAGTATACGGGGCGGAAGAAAGCGGTCTTTATACAAGATCGCCCCCTCCCCTTGCGGGAGGGGGTTGATGGTGGGGGAAGCGCCTCGTTTAGAGGGCCTTGAAGAAGTCGCTGATCCTGCCGAAGAGCGCGGAGGGGCGGTACTCTTTCGGGATCGCGTAGGTGCCGGTGCGCTGCACGGGGACGGTCATCTCCCCCACCGGGGTCTCCATCTCGAGCCCTGCGGCCAGTTGGTACGGTATCCGGTCCGGGTCGGGCTTGCGCTTCAGGATCTCGATCAGGTCCTGGTAGCTGATCCTGATCGGGATGCGGAAATCGGCCTCCCCACCTGCCGGGAAATTCACCTTCTCTCGCGCGCCCCCCTTGGCCAAAGGGAGCGCCATCACCCTGAGATCGTAGCTGTACCCCTCGAGTTTCACGTCGAAGCTGTTGGGGTTCTTCACCTTGAGGTAGAGTTCCATCCCGGCGCCGGTGGGGTCCAGCGAGACCACGCTCAGATCCTCCACCGTCACCACCGGGTGGGTGACGAAGCTGGTGCAGCCGGAAAGGGCGACGACGGCCAACAACAAGAACAATATCTTTTTCAAAATCTGACTCCTGCTTTTCAACGGCGCTCGACACGCCCGCTGCTGGAAAGAAAAAGGGCGGACCCCAAAAACGGGCCCGCCCACTATAGCACAACCGAACTTCAAACGGCAAAAAGGACTAGCTGTTGCTGGCTACTTGCTGCAGCATCCCTTTTTCCATCTCGTGCAGGATCTCCGCACGGAAGCGCTTGCGGACTTTGTCGTAGGCCCTGGCCGCGGGCCCCACTCCGCAATAGAGCCTCTTGGCCCTTGCCATATTTCCCTTTGCCATGCCGAGCTTCTCCTTGAGCTCTTTCACCGCAGCCTCAGCGCACTTCTCGTCGTCCCACATGTCCTGCGGCGTGTATCCATGGCTTGCGGCCCTCTCCGGCATCAACTGCCAGACCCCCAAGGCTCCCTTGACGGAGACCGCTCTAGATGACAGCTTGTAGCTGCCGGTTTCCGCCAGGGCTATCTCAGCCAGGTCCAGCGGTGTGAATATGGTTCCCTCAGTCTTCTCGTAGCAGATCTCCGCGAGCCATTTGGCCCGGGCGGGGGTGGTTCTGCGTGCGAAGGTCGCGTAAATGGCGGGAACCAGTTTTTTCCTTCCGTCCAGTACTGCCTCCTTGGGCAATTCCATCTGCGTGGCGGGGGTGGAGGCGGCGGCGCTTTGCGCCGGTTTCTCGCTTCCTTCCGCCCAGGCAAGCAGCGCCCGGTCCGCCTCCGAAACAACCGGAGTGACCGGTACCTGCGCCTGTTGCAGGTGTGACTGGTCGCACGATGCGGTCAACATGAGCATCGCGACCAACAACAAAGATTTTCTTTTCATAGATCGCTTGTGAATGGCTTTTGCCGGCTTTAAGTAGCTTTACATAAATGTCGGTAGTGAAGCCTGCGCCAATCTCTCCTTTCATTAAAATGCAGGTGGCTCGTCGCCAACCTGAGTGCTCTAGTGTAGCCAAAACCGACAACATTGCAAGAAATACATTAGATTCTTGTAACAATAGTCGATAAAAAGGGAGACCCGCTCAGCGGCTCTCCCCCACTAAAACCTCAGGATTTCGTATATTAAAGCTGTACCCCCATAACGTCGGCCACGGTATGGATGTCCTTATCGCCCCTGCCTGAAAGGCAGACGACGATGCTCTCATTGGCTGACAGTGTCGGCGCCAGACGCAGTACGTGTGCTACTGCGTGCGACGATTCCAGCGCCGGGATGATCCCCTCCTCGCGGGTCAGTACCTGGAACGCGTCCAGTGCCTCCTGGTCGGTCACGGAGACGTAGCTGGCACGCCCGCTCTCCTTAAGGAAGGCGTGCTCGGGTCCCACGCCGGGGTAGTCGAGCCCGGCGGAGATGGAATGCGCGTGGGCGATCTGACCGAAATCGTCCTGCAAAAGGTAGGTCTTGTTGCCGTGCAGCACCCCCACGGTCCCGGCGCAAAGGGGAGCTGCGTGCTTGCCGGAGTCGATGCCGAAGCCTGCGGCCTCGACTCCGATCATCTTGACGCTCGCGTCGTCGCTGAAGGCGTGGAAAAGGCCTATGGCGTTGCTCCCGCCACCCACGGCCGCCACCAGGTAGTCGGGGAGCCTTCCTTCCGCCTCCAGGTGCTGCGCCCTCGCCTCGTTGCCGATGATGGCCTGGAAGTCGCGCACCATCGCCGGGTACGGGTGCGGCCCCGCCACGGTGCCGATGATGTAGAAGGTGTCGGCGACGTAGGTGACCCAGTGGCGCATCGCCTCGTTCATGGCGTCCTTCAGGGTCGCGGTGCCGGAGGTGACCGGGGTGACCTTCGCCCCCAAAAGCTTCATCCTGAACACGTTGAGGGACTGGCGCCGGATGTCCTCCTCGCCCATGAAGACCTCACACTCCATGCCGAAGAGAGCCGCCACCGTCGCGGTCGCCACGCCGTGCTGCCCGGCGCCCGTCTCGGCGATTACCTTCTTCTTCCCCATCTTCCTGGCGAGCAACGCCTGGCCGATGGCGTTGTTGACCTTGTGGGCGCCGGTGTGGTTCAGGTCCTCGCGCTTCAGGTAGACCTTTGCGCCCCCGAGCTTGCGGGTCAGCTTCTCGGCAAAGTAAAGCGGATTAGGCCGCCCGACATACTGGCGCATGTAGTAGGCGTACTCCTCCTTGAACCCCTTGTCGGTGCGGTAATGGTTGTACGCTTCCTCGAGTTCGAGGAGCGCCGGCATCAGGGTTTCGGAGACGTATCTGCCGCCGAAACGGCCGAAGTGTCCACTAGTGTCAGGCGTGCTCAAGTTGGCCTCCAGAAGGTGTTTGAAGGGGGGAGTATAGACTATCTGTCGATAAATTGCAAGCTTACAGAACCGGCGTCCCTGTCAAGCCCCCGGGGTTACTGGCTTTTAGCCGTTTATCTTTGCCTTATTTTCCGCTTTGAGATACAAATATCGGTTGCTTTTCAGGCACTGTTTCCGGGATGGAAAAGAGACATTTTCAAAGCTGTCATTGCCCGGCTTCCACCTGCTGAGAAAGCGGTGAATCTCACTGTCATAGAGGACGCCCCATGCCACAGACGAAACCTTTTCACATAGTCCTCGTCGAGCCGGAGATACCTCCCAACACCGGCAACATCGCCAGGCTCTGCGGAGCCACCGGCACCATACTGCACCTGGTGGGGAAGCTAGGCTTTTCCACCGAGGACCGCTACCTCAAAAGGGCGGGGCTCGATTACTGGAGCGAGGTGGAGATCCATTACTGGCCCGACCTCCCCGCCCTGCAGCAGGCCTATCCGGGGGGAAGGTTCGTCTACACCTCCAAGAAGGCCGAAAGAAGCTACCTGGGCTTCTCCTTTCTCCCCGGCGACTTCATCGTTTTCGGCAAAGAGACCAAAGGGCTTCCCGAGGAGCTGATCGATGCCAACCAGCAGACCGCCGTCCGCATCCCGATCCCCTGCAAGGTCCGCAGCCTCAACCTCTCCACCTCGGCAGGGATCGTCCTTTACGAGGCCCTGCGCCAAACCGGAGCGCTCGAAGGCGCCTGACAAGGAGTAAGCATGTTTGCAGAAGGGAACCCCGAAGGGTACCAGGAGGTGCTCGAGGGAATCAGGCGCAAGACCCTGGTTTACGGCGAAAAGACCCTGATGGTGGAATTCCTGCTGGAAGAAGGGGCACGCCTTCCGCAGCACGCCCACCCGCACGAACAGACCGGCTACCTGGTGCGCGGCAGGATGAGGCTCACCATAGGGGGAAAGGCGCGCGATTTGCGCGCAGGCGACAGCTGGTGCATCGGCAAAGGGGTGGAGCACGGCGCGGAGGTTATCGAGGAGTCGGTGGCCATCGAGGTCTTCTCACCGGTGCGCGAAGACTACCTCCCCTGACGACCTGCTCTCAGAGCGTGTTGTAGACGAACATCCCAATGCTGACCCCGATCACCACGAAGGCAATCAGGGCAAGCAGCCCGTCCCGCGCGATCAGGGCCAGGCCGAAGGCGGTGAGCGCCAGGCCCGCTGCGTGTGCCGAGAAGGGGACCAGTTCCATGACCGGCATTACCGCCCCGATGGCGACGCAGAAAAAGGAAATGAGGTGGATCCTCCACCCCTTGACGAAGGCGGGAAGCCGCGGCCTGAGCCAGCGGTCGACGAACCTGGCGGCCGGCCGCAGCCACCCGATCACCTTGGAGATCTTGCGCTGCTCAAAAGAGCGCTTGAGCACCCAGCGCGGCAACCAGAAATGGTCCTTGCCGAAGAGGATCTGGCCCGCGATCAGCACCACCAGTATCCCCATCGTGGTCGGGAGCCCCGGCATGCCGCTCAAGGGAGAGGTCATGATGAGCCCCACCAGGAGCAGCAAGGGGCCAAACGACCTCCCCCCCACCGACTCGACGATGCTACCCAAGGTGACACGCCCCTCCTCATCGGAGGATTCACCGATACGATCGAGCATCTCCTCCAGAGTGTTGATCTCCTGGGTCATTTGGGGCCTCTAGGACATCCTACCTTTCCAGCGCCTCGCTGCCTTCAGCACCACGAAGGTTACATTAGAACCGATGCATGTCAAGACTCATCCCCTTACCGCGCATCCCTCACAAAGCGCAAAAAACGTATACAAATCAGACAAATATAATCTTAAAGCACCCTTGACTGGTTCCACGCAGCCGCTATATTCAAGCATCACAAAAATCGTCTTAGGAGGAACCAGATGTCCACGAAAGAGAATCTTGCCGAGGCGTTCGCAGGGGAAAGCCAGGCCAACCGCAAGTACCTGGCCTTCGCCAAGAAGGCTGAGGCCGACGGGCTGCCGCAGGTGGCAAAACTGTTCCGCGCCGCGGCCCACGCCGAGACGGTCCACGCCCACGCCCATCTGCGCGCCATGGGGGGGATCAGGAGCACCGTCGAGAACCTGAAGGAGGCGGTCGAGGGGGAAGGGTTCGAATTCCAGAAGATGTATCCCCCCTTCCTGGAGCAGGCAAGGGCCGAGGGAGACCGCGCCGCGGAAAACTCCTTCAAATTCGCGCTGGCCGTAGAGGAAGTGCACCACGGCCTTTACCAGCAGGCGCTCTCCGCGGTCGAGGCGGGAGCCGATCTGGCGGAGCGGCCCGTCTACGTCTGCGAGGTGTGCGGCAACACAGTCTACGACGCCGCGCCCGATAAGTGCGAGGTCTGCCTGGTGCCTAAGGAGCGCTTCACGCTGATCGGCTAGCTCCAAACAATAAGGGGACAGAGTGCCCCAAGGCGGCCTGTCCCCTTTTACTCTCCCCGCCTGTCGTTTGCCCCCCTCAAGGGTTCCTGACTGCCACCCGCCCGGTGGCGGCCCAGTCGTTATGCCCCCCCTCGATTTCGCGGTAGATGGCCCCCGGCTTGCTGTCGGCCAAAGCCTTGGCGAACCTTGCCGGGATGACCTCGTCGCCCCGCATGGCGAATATGTCCAACCGCCCTTCGTACCCCCGCAAGGAGTCGACGTTGTCCCAGTCGTCGGCCAGAAGCAGGCGCACCGGCAGAAACGGGTAGTGGTAAGCGGCCACCCGGTGCAACTGGTCGAACGGCGCCACCAGCACGATCTTGTCCGGGGCCGGGTGCTCGCCGGCCAGGACCGAGGCGGAGCCGGTTCCAAGCGACTCACCAAGTACGCAGACCGGGATGCGCGGGAAGCTCTCCCTGAGCAGGTGGTAGGCCTGTCTCGCGGCGGCGTCGAAGCTCGCGCGGGAGGGAGCCCCGGGCCTTGTGCCGTACCCGGGATATTCCAGGATGTAAACCGAGTCGTCCGGCGAAAACGAGGCGAGGGCGTAGGCGCGGTCGCTGGCCTGGCCGCCGTTTCCGTGCAGCATGAGCCAGACGTTTTTCGGAGAGGGGACCTTGCGGGCGAAACCGATCAGCTCCTGGCGGTGGCGCCATTCGGAGAGGCCGTTGTTGCCGCTTCTATGTGTGGGGAAATAAAGGAGCTGCCTCTGCCAGGTGGCCGCGGCGAGAATCAGGGCCAGGAGGCAGACCAGCAGCAGTATCGCCAAGCGTAGCATTTGTGCCGCTCCTTGCAGTCGGGCCGGAATTTCTCAGGAAAGGGTAAAGTAGATGGTGGCTCCGGCGTCTATTTCCCCCTGAGCCCAGACGCTGCCGCCGTGCCGCTCCACGATCCGCTTCACCGTGGCAAGGCCGATGCCGGTACCCTCGAACTCCGAGCCGTGCAGGCGTTGAAAGGGCCCGAAGAGCTTGTCCTGGTAGGCCATGTCGAAGCCCACTCCGTTGTCCCGGACGAAGAACAGGTCCCGCTCCCCTGAGCTCGACTTCCCCACCTCGATCCTGGCAAGGTCCCTCCCCCTGGAATACTTCCAGGCGTTGCCGAGCAGGTTCTCCAGCAACTGCCCCAGAAGCACCCGGTCCCCATGCGCCTGAAGGCCAGGCTCGACCACCAGTTCGCCCCTGCGCGCCGGCTCGCTCTCCAGCAGTTCGTTGCCGATCACGCGGGCCAACTCGCTCAGGTTGACCGGGACCTTCCTAAGTTCCGACCTGCCGATACGGGAGAGTTCCAGCAGATCGTCGATCAGGTCCCCCATGATCCGGCTGGAATTGCGGATGCGGTCCATGTACTGCTTCGCCTCCTTAGGCAGTTCGTCGCCGAATTCCTCCTCGATGATGGCCGTGTAGCTGTTTATGTGGCGCAGCGGCCCGCGCAGGTCGTGGGAGACCGAGTAGCTGAAGCTCTCCTGTTCCCGCATGGCAGCCTCCAGTCGCACCGTCCGCTCGGCCACCCGCAGCTCCAGCTCCTCGTTCAGCTTCCTGAGCTCCTGCGCCATTCGGCGGCGCTCGGTTACGTCCCTGGAGACGCCGAAAACGCCGACGACGTTACCCTTGCCGTCCTGCAGGGGGCCCTTGATCGCCTCGAGGACCCTCGGCTCCCCGTCCGGCGACAAGATATGGAGCTCATGGGTGTAAGTCTCGCGGGTCTTGAGGATGAGCCGGTCCTTCTCCATTGCCTTTTGCGCCACCTCCGGGGTGAAAATGGCGGAGTCGTCGTTGCCCAGTGCCATGCCCGCGCTGACCCCCGTCATGACCTCGGCCGCGCGGTTGAAGAGCAGGTATTGCCCCTGCAGGTTCTTGACGAACACCGCGTCGGTGGTCCCCTCGATCACCGCGTGAAGCAGCTCGCGGTTTTGCAGCATTGAGCTCTCGACGCAGGCGCGGTCGTCGATGGTCAGGCGCAGTTCCTGGTTCAGCGCGAGCAACCGCCGCTGCTCGCGGTCGTACTGCTCCAACAGCACCCACAGCATGATCGAACAGCAAAGCGCGCTCGATACCAGCCCGACGGCCAGATCCGCCGTCCTGTCGGACGCCGCCCCATAGTGCACCACGGAGCCCGGGAACTGGAGCTCAGCCGCCAAGAGGAGTACCGCATCGCCGACCGCTATGAGTAGCAGCAGCCAGCGCGTCCTGCCCCGGAAAAAGATGGGAGCGTAGAGAAAGAGGCAGAAAAAGAAATAGCCGACACTCCCGCTGGTGCCGCCGCCTGGAAACCAGACCAGGTTCAGCAGAAAGAGCAGCAGGAAGAAGAAGGCCTTGACATGATGCGTTCCCCTGCAGGCGCGGCGCAAGAGCCAGAACGAGCTGAGGCCGAAGCACAAAAGCGCCGCGTTGATCTCGCCGGGGCGGTGGTGCAGGTAGTTTGTCGGGATGATGACGAAAAGGGAGATGACAGTCGCAGCAAGGCAGAGCAGCCGGAAGAGGGGCATTTCCATGCCCTGTTCGTCTATCCTCCAGATACAATTTCTGAGCCTTGCAACTAGAGATTCCATAGTGGTTTGTATGGCCTCACTCGAGTGCAGCAAGATTGCGGAACTTGAGAAAGGGACACACTAACACATGAAATCTTATTTACAAAGAAAAATTTTAATGGGACCTGCCTCAACAAGACGTGGCCGCATCGTTACCCTTGCGGCAGGCGCTCTAACGCAGGGTCACCAGGTTGCGCCCGCAGGCCTTGCTCCGGTACATCTGGGCGTCCGCCCTGGTGATGATGCTTTCGGCGGTGTCCCCGCTCTCGGCGATGGTCCCCCCGATGGAGAGGGTCACGCCGATCCTCTCTCCCCCTTCCATCAAGAAGGAGCGGGCCACCGCGGTCCTGACCCTTTCCGCTATCGTGGCCAGCGCGGGGAGCCTGATGGAGGGGAGAATGGCCACAAACTCCTCCCCCCCCCAGCGTGCCACGGTGTCTACCTTCCGGAATACGCTGGAGACGGTTTTCCCCACCATGCGCAGCACGTCGTCCCCGGTCTTGTGCCCGTAGCGGTCGTTGATGCTTTTGAAATGGTCCACGTCCATGAAGAGCACGCCGAAAGACCTGTAATGCGTCTGCCAGTCGTGCAGCCTGGAATCGAGCGACATGTCGGCCAGCCTCCGGTTCCCCACCCCGGTCAGCGAGTCGACCAGCACGTCCTGCTTAAGCTTCTCCAGCGCGGCGAGGATCTGCACCGCGTTCGAGTTGTCGGTGAAGATCTGGACCGCCCCAACTATGGCGCCCTCTTCGTCCCTTACCGGAGAGGTGCGCACCTGCACCGGGAGACGGTAGCCGTGCTTGTGGTGCACCAGCACGTTGGCTTCCCGGACCTTGCCGTCTTCCATGGTCGCCGACAACGGTGACCTGACCTCGCAGTCGTAGCCGTCTATCTCCATGTGACGCAGGATGGAATCGTGGCATTTAGAGCCCAGCACTTCCTCTGCGCTGTATCCGGTTATTCTCTGCGCGGCACTGTTCCAAAAGGAGATGCGCCGGTCCAGGTCGACGCAGTAAAGACCGTCGAAAAGGCTGTTCAGCAACTTGTCGGATGACACCCCTAGCATAAGCCACACGCTCCTTGAACAGGCGCCAGCATAGCGCCTTGATATTGCCGCTCATGACGAATATTATCGGCGCTTATGCAATTGACTTTAAGGATTTTATCTATGCACTGTTTTGCTAGGGAAGTGTCAGGCAGGATCCGGCCTTGAAGGGGGGAGAAAGGGACGCCGGTTAAGGCTAGGATGCGTCGCCTGGCCGGGACTGCCGGCTGCGCCGCCCGTCCACCTTGAGATGGACGTACCAGTAGGCGAAGGCGACGAAAAGCACGCCCCCTAGGATGTTGCCCAGGGTGACCGGGAGGAGGTTGTCGCGGAAGCAGGCGGTCCAGGTAAGGCCCGGCACCTCCCGCCCCTGGGCTGCGGCCAGGAGCAGACCGGTGGGTATGAAGTACATGTTGGCGATGGAGTGCTCGAAGCCGCTGGCGACAAAGGCCATGATGGGGAAATAACAGGCGAAAAGCTTACCGGGGATGTCCCGTGCCGCGGTGGCCATGAAGACGGCGAGGCAGACCAGCCAGTTGCAAAGCATCCCCCGCACCAGGGCCACGGTGAAGGGGAGCTGGCATTTCACGGCTGCGATTTTGATGGCGTGGTCGGCCACTCCGGGGGCGGTCCAAAGCTGCGAAGCGAACATCATGCCCGCGAAGATGAGCGATCCCGCCAGGTTCCCCAGGATCACGATGACCCAGTTCTCCAAAAGGTGCCCCCAGGTGATCTCGCCGTGCAGGGCGGAGCTGGCCAGCATGCTGTTGCCGGTGAAGAGTTCCGCCCCGCAGACCACCACCAGCATGAGCCCCAGCGAGAAGACGCTGCCGGAGAGGAAGGCGGCCACACCCCTGCCGGCGACCTGCGCCGCGTCGTGGCTCACCACCGTGGCGAGCTCTGCGCCGAAGCCGATGTAGAACCCTGCCAAAAGGCTCAGCACCAGGGTGCGCAGCCGGGACTGGGTCAGCACCCTTTTGCCGTTCTCCACGATCGACTTAACCGTCTCTGCTGGGGTCAGGTACTGCTTGTCCATCGAGGCTCCCGGCGGCTCAGCGCCCTCTTTTGTTCATCATCTTGCGGACGATGACCAGTTGTGCCGTGACGTCAACTGCCAGTACCGCGGTGGTGAAGTAGAGCAGCCACCAGCGCTGGTCGAAGAAGGCAAGGCAGTTGAAGAACATGTACAGGGCCACCACCCAGGCGAGGAGCCTGCGCACGCCGCGTACAGCCCCCTCGCCGGCGGAATCCGCCCCGGCCAGCATGGTGATGGAGGGGGCGGCGTGGTAACCGATGGTGGCGTCGATGAAGATGAGGAAGATGTTTGCGACGAAGATAAAGGTAAAGATCATCCCTTGATGCTCCTGTTGGTTCAGTGCGGAATCTAAAGGAAATCGCCTGCCGAATCAAGGAGAATAAAGGTCTGCCTCAACCCTTCTTCTTCACGGCGATGCTTGCCCAGACAGACGCCCCGATTATGGAAGCGATTATGGCGACGGAAAGCAGGGGGGGGAGCTTGAGCCACTGCGCGAAGACCAGCTTCAGCCCTGCAAAGGCGAGGACGCCGGAAAGGCCGTAGTGCAGGTATGGGAAGTCGCGCAGGTTATGCTCGAGCGCGGTGTAAAGGGCGCGCAGCCCGAGGATGGCGAAGATGTTGGAGCTGTAGACCACGAAGGGGTCGCGGCTTACCGCAAATACGGCTGGGACTGAGTCGATGGCGAACATGACGTCGGTGAGTTCGACGGCGATCAGCGCCACGGCGAGCGGGGTGAGGTAGAGCTTTCCCTCCCGGCGCACGTACCAGCGTCCCCCTTCGCTGTCTTTTGAGAGCGGGAGGTACCGGGAGAGCCGTTTTATCAGCTCGCTTTCGCTTTTCTGGGCAGGGTCCTCGACGGCCGCCCGGTAGGCTGTGAAAAGGAGCATCAACCCGAAGGCGATGGCGAGCCAGTGGAAACGGTTGATGGCGGCGATGCCGATGAAGATGAAGATGGCGCGGAAGACGAGGGCGCCTATGATGCCCCAGAAGAGCACCTTGTGCTGCTGCTTCGCATCGACCTCAAGGGAGCGGAAGATGATGAGGAAGACGAAGAGGTTGTCGACGCTAAGGCTTTTTTCCATGAGGTAGGCGGCCACGTACTCCTCGGCCCGCTCGGCGCCGAAAAACCGGTACACCACGACGGTGAAGAGAAGTCCGGCTGCGATCCAGACCGCGGACCAGAGGTAGGAACTTTTCCTCGAGGTCCCGTGTCCCCCCCGGTGCATGACGAGGTCGACGGCGAGAAGAAGCACCACGGTGATCCCGAAGAGGGTCCAGCCCCACTGGCCGCTCATGCCTGCAGAAATCCCCATCTCGCAACTCCTTGACCGGTACGGCCTTACACAGCTGGCGCCCCCTAGTGCCCGGACCCTACGCGTACGCCCCGGGCCGGACCAAGCAAGATTTTAGACGAAGTCGATGAGAAAACAACGGGGCCCTCCACAGGCTGGCCTTGCAGCCGTCCCGATAAAAAAACGGGCGGGAGTCTCTCTCCCGCCCACTGCCAAGGGCGCGTCGTCATGCTGCGGATGCTACATGTTGAACTTTACCGGGTTTGCCTTCTCCTGCCTTATGATCGCCTGCCCTTCCGGGGAGCGGACGAACTGGATGAACCTCAGGTCAGCCGCGCCGGGGTTCTTGTTGAGCACGAACTGGTAGTGGTGCTGGACCGGGCCGGTAATGGAGGAGGTGATGTCTTTGCCGTCCAGTTTCAGCGCTATGAATTTCCCACCGGCGTCAGCGTAGTTCACGGCGTCGACCATGCCGATGGCGTCGGGGGTGCTGGCAAGGGCGGTCATCATGTCTTTGGCCCGGAGCTTGGAAAGCACCGTCGCGGGTTCCTCGACCTTCGCGAACCCGTGGACCTGCTGGCGCATCACAATTTTCGTCGAATCCTTCTCCGGCCTGGTGAGCACCACGATGCGGGCGTCCTTGCCGCCGACCTGTTTCCAGTTGGTGATCTTCCCTGCGTAGATGTCACAGATCTGCGGGCTGGTGAGGCCGCGCACCGGGACGGAGGCGTTGACGGCAAAGAAACCCGCTACCGTGGCCACCTCATAGGACCTTACCTGAAGCCTTCTCTCTTCCTCTCCCAGCCTGCGGGCCGAGGTGGCGATATCGATGTACCCTTCGCTCACCGCCTCGACCCCGTTTTTCTGTCCCAGCGATTTCGGGTTCACTTCCACCACGTCGCCTGGGTGTTTCTTCATGTACGCCTTGCCAAGAGCGCTCGCCAGCGGAAGCATCTGTCCGGAGCCTGCGATCTTGATGGTATCTGCGTTGGCGTTGAGGAAGGAGCAAAGGACGACCGCTACTGCGGCCAGGATGCTTTTCATGGATAGTTCTCTCCTTTCAGGGTGGCTTCCCGGAGCCTTCTGATGGTCGAAGCCGACGCATCTAAAACGGGAAAGGGGCGAGAGGTTACCCTCCCGCCCCTGCTTTTATCTATCGGCAGTGATGCCTGTTACTTGAACAGCGCCTTCTGGTACTCGCGGTTCAACTTGGCGATGAACTTGACGTTGATCCCTTTCGGGCAGGCTGCCTGACACTCGTAGTGGTTGGAGCAGTTGCCAAAGCCCGCTGCCTGCATGGCCTCGGTCATGTTGCATACGCGCTCGGCGGCTTCTGCCTTACCCTGCGGCAGGGCAGCCAACTGTGCCACCTTCGCGGAGGTGTAGAGCATGGCGGAGCCGTTCGGGCAGGCGGCGACGCAGGCGCCACAGCCGATGCACTCGGCAGCATCCATGGCGTAGTCCGCGTCCGGTTTCGGTACGAGCAGGGCATTGCCGTCGGCAACGCCGCCGGTGTGGCAGGAGGTGTAGCCGCCTGCCTGCATGATCTTCTCCAGAGCGCCCCTGTCCACGATCAGGTCCTTCTGGATCGGGAAGGCGAGGGCACGCCACGGCTCGATGTAGATGGTGTCGCCGTCGCTGAAGCGCCTCATGTGCAGCTGGCAGACGGTGGTGCGCTCCTGCCCGCCGTGCGGAACCCCGTTGATGACCTGCGAGCACATACCGCAGATACCCTCGCGGCAGTCGTGGTCAAATGCGATCGGGTCCTTGCCGGCCTTGATGAGCTGCTCGTTCACTTCGTCGAGCATCTCCAGAAAGGACTGGTCAGGGCTTACGTTTTTGGCCTCGTACTGCTCCAGCTTCCCCGGCGCGTCAGGCCCGGCCTGGCGCCATACGTGTAAAGTAAGGTTCATTCCATGGCTTTCGTGGTGGCTCATTATTTATAACTCCTTACCGCCAGATGGACGTTCTCGAACGCCAACGGCTCCTTGTGCAGTTCGGGCTCCTTGTCGACACCTTTGAACTCCCAGGCTCCAACGTAGCAGTAGTTCTCGTCGTCGCGCTTGGCCTCGCCGTCGGGCATCTGGTGCTCGACGCGGAAGTGGCCGCCGCAGGACTCGTTCCTGTGGAGGGCGTCCTTCGCCATCAGCTCGCCGAACTCGAGGAAGTCCGCCACGCGGCCGGCGTTCTCCAGCTGCTGGTTGAGTTCTTCCCCCTTGCCGGTGACCTTGACGTTCTTCCAGAACTCCTCGCGCAGGACCGGGATCTTCTTGATGGCGTCCTTGAGGCTCTCCTCGCTCCGCGCCATGCCGACGTTTTCCCACATGATCTTGCCCAGCTCGCGGTGGAACTCGGACACGGTCTTCTTGCCGTTGATGTTGAGGAGGCGGTTGTTGTAGTTCTTCACGTCCTCGATCGACTTCTTGCACTCGGGGTGGTCGGCCTTGACCGCGCCCGGCTTGGTCTTCGCGAGGTAGTTTGCGATGGTGTAGGGGATGACGAAGTAGCCGTCGGCCAGACCCTGCATCAGAGCGGAGGCGCCCAGGCGGTTAGCGCCGTGGACAGAGAAGTTCGCCTCGCCCAGCACGAACAGGCCCGGGATGTTGCTCTCGCAGTTGTAGTCGACCCAGAGGCCGCCCATGGAGTAGTGCGGTGCCGGGTACATGCGCATCGGCTGCTTGTAGGCGTTCTCGTCGGTGATCTTCTCGTACATCTCGAAGAGGTTGCCGTAGCGCTCGCGGATGGTGTCCTCGCCCACGCGCTTGATCGCGTCGGAGAAGTCCAGGTTCACGCCGCGGCCGCCGGGGCCGACGCCGCGCCCGTCGTCGCACTGTTCTTTAGCGGCGCGCGAGGCGATGTCGCGGGGAGCGAGGTTGCCGAAGGAGGGGTATTTCCTCTCCAGGTAGTAGTCGCGCTCGTCTTCCGGGATCTCGTTGGGATGACGGTTGTCACCCTTCTTCTTCGGAGCCCAGCAGCGGCCGTCGTTTCTGAGCGACTCGGACATGAGGGTCAGCTTGGACTGGTGGTCGCCGGACTGCGGGATGCAGGTCGGGTGGATCTGGGTGTAGCAGGGGTTGGCGAAGAAGGCGCCTTTTTTGTGCGCGCGCCAGTTGGCGGTGACCGAGCAACCCATCGCGTTGGTGGAGAGGTAGAACACGTTCACGTAGCCGCCGGTGGCGAGTACCACAGCGTCGCCCACATGGGTGCGGATCTCGCCGGTGATCAGGTCACGAACGGTGATCCCTTTCGCCTCGCCGTCAACGACCACGAGGTCCAGCATCTCGGTGCGGGCGAAGAGCTTCACGGTCCCTGCCTTCACCTGGCGGGAGAGCGCGGAGTAGGCGCCCAAAAGGAGCTGCTGGCCCGTTTGGCCGCGGGCGTAGAAAGTACGGGAGACCTGGGCGCCGCCGAAGGAGCGGTTGTCGAGGTAGCCTGCGTAGTCGCGTGCAAAGGGAACGCCCTGGGCAACGCACTGGTCGATGATGTTGTTGGACACCTGGGCCAGACGCCAAACGTCCGCCTCACGGGCGCGGAAGTCGCCGCCTTTGATGGTGTCGTAGAAGAGGCGGTAGATGCTGTCGCCGTCGTTGGGGTAGTTTTTAGCTGCGTTGATGCCACCCTGGGCTGCGATGGAGTGGGCGCGACGCGCGCTGTCCTGGTAGCAGAAGGCTTCGACGTTGTAGCCGAGCTCGCCCAAGGAGGCGGCGGCTGCGCCACCGGCCAGGCCGGTACCGACAACGAGGATCTTGTACTTACGCTTGTTTGCGGGGTTAACCAGCTTCAGATCGAAGCGATGCCTGTCCCACGAGGTCTGAATCGGTCCTTTCGGACATTTTCCGTCGAGTATCACTTGAACCCCCTAAAGTTTCAATAAGCCAGCTAAGATGACGGCAGGAATCGAGATGTATGCGAGCATGAGAATGGTCGAGATAACCTTCCCACCGGTAGCGAACGTGGGAATGGTCTTCTCGTTGTTCCACCCCATGGTCTGCAGGAAGCTCGGGATGCCGTGGGAGAGGTGGAGGAACAGCATGACCATGGCGGCCATGTAGACGAGCGCGATCATCGCGTGGCCGAAGCTCGTCACCACCATCCTGAAGACGTCGGGACGGTTGAGGGAATCGAGCCCGATCACTATGTCAGGGGTCCCCTTGATGGTGAACTGGATCAGGTGGTACACGATGAAGCAGGCCAGAAGCAGGCCGGTCCAGATCATGTTCTCGGAAGCGAAGCTCTTCTTCAGGTTCTTTTTCACGGCATAGGCGCCGGGGTTGGCGGCCTTGTTTTCCAGGGTGAGCATCACGCCGTAGCAGATGTGCACTGCGATGGCGGCCAGCATGAAGAGGCGGAAGCCCCAGACCAAGGGCGGCAGGCTGTGCAGATGTTCTGCATAGGCGTTGATGCCGTTGGGTCCGAAGAATATGGTGGAGTTTCCGATCAGGTGGATGAGCACGAAGATGATCAGGAGCTGACCCGTGATGGACATCAGGATCTTTCTTCCCACAGAGCTAGTTAAGATTCGCATGTTTTTTGTCCCTTTGCGTTTTTTTCGATGTCGATGGTTTGAGTAGTTTGCGTACGCCGGAGGGGCTACAAGTCCCGGGAACCCTACTGGGATGGACTCGCGGTTTCCGCTGAGAAGTTAAGGGGGACCGCGCCACGGGCTCAGTGTCTGCATTTGGATCTCTCCTTTATTAATCGAGGTTTATCTGCAAGCGGATGCGAGATAGATCTTATAAATGGGAGGATGGTTGAGGCGCATATTAAATGCCGTTATACCAAAATGCAACTGTTTTTTGTATACAGCATACAATTAATATATCGGCAACCTTAGCCACCGCATAAGCGCAGTAACCATGTTTTGAAATCCCGCTTACACCCCCTTGCTGTTGCTTTTTCGCACCCGCTCTGCTAATTAAGATAGTTACCGCAACGACAAACTCAGTAAAATAGAACGGAAGGTCGATGATTTTCAAACTGCTCAAGAAGGATCCCACATCGGGAGCTCGCCGCGGCGTGGTTACCACCGCCCACGGCCAGATCCAGACCCCGATTTTCATGCCGGTGGCAACCCACGCCGCCATGAAGGCCATGACCCCCGCGCAGGTGCACGACACCGGCGCGCAGATCATCCTCTCAAACACCTACCACCTGCACCTGCACCCGGGCGAAGCCCTGGTGCAAAAGGCGGGAGGGCTGCACCAGTTCATGGGGTGGGACGGCCCCATCCTCACCGATTCCGGGGGGTTCCAGGTCTTCTCCCTTCCCAAAAAGCGGATCACCGAGGAAGGGGTATTCTTCCGCCACGAGGACACCGGTGAAGAGGTCTTCCTCGACCCGGCCAAGGCGGTCGCCATCCAGGAGGCGCTTGGCGCCGACATCATCATGAACTTCGACGAGTGCATCCCCTACCCCTGCGAGAAGTCGTACGCCGAGCGCTCCACCGAGAAGACCATCCGCTGGGCCAAACAGTGCCGCGACGCGCACAAAAGGGAGAACCAGTACCTGTTCGGCATCGTGCAGGGGAGCGTCTTCGAGGACCTGAGGAAGCGCTGCGCCAAGGAACTGGTGAAGATGGACTTCCCCGGCTACGCCATAGGCGGCGTTTCGGTCGGCGAGGGACTCGAGCTTTTGAAGCAGGTGGTGGGTTACACCGCTCCGCACCTGCCGGAGGACAAGCCGCGCTACCTGATGGGAGTGGGGCTTCCCGAGGACATCCTGGAGAGCGTCGAGCGAGGGGTCGACATGTTCGACTGCGTGATACCCACCCGCTACGCCAGGAGCGCAACACTCTTCACCAACCGCGGCCGCATCCGGCTCACCAACAAGAACTACCGGCGTGACTTCTACCCGGTCGAACCCAATTGCAGCTGCTACACCTGCCGCAACTTCACCAGGGCCTACCTGCACCACCTGTTCACCGCCAACGAGGTACTCTCTGCCATTCTTGCGAGCATACACAACGTGCATTTCTACCTGAACATGATGTCCGAGATCCGCACCTCGATCGAGGAGGGGCGCTTCAAGCAATACAAGGAAAAGTTCCTGGGATCCTACCTCAAGGGGAAGTAGCCGCATGAACCGAAGCCTGTACCTGATACCGCTTTTGCTCCTGCCCCTTTGGGCCTCATCCTGTTCCAAGGGGGAAGAGCAAGACAAGGCCCCTCAGGGGAGAAAGAGCATCCCGTTTCCGGAGAGGTTAACCGGGGAGCCGCTTTTCAACGAGTACTGCCTCAGCTGCCACAAGGTCAGGGGAAAGGGGGGGAGCATGGGACCCGACCTCACCGCCGTGGCGGACAGGCGCGACCCACGCTTTATCGAGCAGGCGATACGGGAGCCGTCGACCCTTTTCCCCGGCACCGTCATGCCGCCCTTCGACCGCTTTTCCAAAAAAGAGATCGACTCACTGGTCGACTACCTCTGGAGCCTGAAATAACAGCCGCCGTAAAGAATACGTGAGACAGACAAAGGGGACAGGCTGCTTTTTCAACTTACAAGCAGCCTGTCCCCTTAACTGCATTGGAGAATGGAGACATGGAAAACCCGAACCTGCAAAGCCGCTTCGAACGCCTCATGGAGATCATGCGCAAGCTGCGCGCACCCGGCGGCTGCCCCTGGGACGCCGAGCAGAGCCACGAGTCGCTCAAGCGCTACCTGCTGGAAGAGGCGTACGAGGTGATCGAGGCGATAGACGCCAAGGACCAGGCCCTGCTCAAAGAGGAGCTGGGCGATCTTCTTTTGCAGCCGGTTTTCCACGCCGCCATCGCCGAGGAAAACGGCGACTTCACCATGGACGAAGTGCTCGACGCCATCAACGAGAAGCTGGTGCGCCGCCACCCGCACGTCTTCGGGGACCTGGTGATCGAAACGAGCGAGGCGCAGGTGCAGAACTGGGAGAAGATCAAGAGCCAGGAGAAGAAGGTGGAGAGAAAATCGGCCCTCTCCGGCATCCCTCCCCACCTGCCGGCCCTGATGCAGGCACACAAGATCACAGAAAAGGCGGCGCGGGTCGGATTCGACTGGGAGCACACGGACCAGGTGTTCGCCAAGGTGATGGAGGAACTGCACGAATTCGAGGAGGCGATGCTTTCCGGGGACCAGCAGGAGATGGAGGCGGAACTGGGAGATCTGCTCTTCGCCATCGTCAATCTGGGGCGCTTCCTATCCATAGACCCGGAGGACGCGCTGAGAAAGACGATCCAGCGCTTCACCAAGCGCTTCGAACACGTGGAGCAGACGCTGCACGCCCGGGGCAAGGCGCTGCCGGATTCGACCCTGGAAGAGATGGACCAGCTCTGGGAAGAAGCGAAGAAACTGGAAAAACACTAATCTAGTTGATATTTTTTCCGGACCAAACTCTTATCCACACTTTTTGTGGATAAGCTGTGGAAAACGATGTTGACAAATAAATAAACCTGCGCGTTTTAAGCACTTTCCGCGTTCTGCATAAATATTGGCCACACCCGGATCTCCTGTGAGATCAACCACTTAGACTTCCACATGAAGAATCAAGCGTTTACGCGCCAATTAAAATTAAACCTAGCTAATTAGCCTTGCGCTCCGGTGGAAATCCTGTGCAAAACCCCGCCGCAACGCCCCTTAAACACGCCGCTGCCGCTCAAAACGACACCTTCCATCACCAGGAGTTCCCGCTTCGAAGCGACCCCGCCGGGCGCGGTAAATCCGGTCATCACACCGGACGCTCCCACTACCCTGTGGCAGGGGATCAGTATCGGTAGCGCGTTGCTCGCCATGGCGCCTCCGACGGCCCTTGCCCCTCTGGGCGAACCGCAGGCGGCCGCGACCTCCTGATAGCTTGCGACCTTGCCGTAGGGAATCCCGGCGACGAACCGGTACACCGCGACCTGGAACGGGGTGAACCCCTGCAGCTCCAGTGGGAGGTCGAAAGATACTGGTTCCCCCGCGAAATAGCGTGCCATGAGCTCAGCCGCGGCGCGGGTCAGCGTGCTCTCTTGCACCGCCTCAGGATGCAGTTCTGCGGCGAGTTCCAGGGCGTCGCCGGCGCAGGCGCAGCCGAAGGGGAGGTGATGGGCCACAAGCCCGTTGTCGTTGGCGGCCAGTACCCCGAAGCCGCAAGGAGCCTGGTAGATCGAGCGGGCTGTTGCCGCTGCATGGTTCTTCTTCATTTTCTGAGCACCTTTTTCCTGATCAGTCCCACGATGTCGTTTGCCTCCTCGCAGCGCAAGAGATGCGCTGTGACGAGGAAAATTGCCATCCCAGCCGCGACGGCCGCGCCAAGTACTCCTCCCTTCAAAAGCCGCCCCCCCGTCTGCGACCAGTCGATTGACTGCATGATCCAGTAGGCCGCGACCCCCATGGGGATGGAGGCGGCAACCCCTTTTACCCCTGCAGTCAGGATCGCCCGCCCGCCGAATGGACCTACCTTCTTGCGCAAGAACCAGAGCAGAAGCAGCATGTTCCCCAAGGCGGAGAGGGACGAAGCGAGAGCGAGCCCCCCGTGCTGCAGCGGCCCCATCAGCGCCAGGCTGAAAACGAGGTTGAGCAGGAAAGCGCAGAAAGCGGTGTAGACCGGCGTCTTCGTGTCCTTCAGGGCATAGAAGGCGGGGACCAGCACCCGCACCAGCGCCACGAAAGCGAGCCCGAAGGAGTAGTAAAGAAGCGCGATGCCGCAGTTGACAGCCTTGGCGTAGTCGAAGGCTCCCCCCATGAAGAGCAGCGAGAATATCGGGGTGGCGCAGATCATCAACCCGACCATGGCGGGAATGGTGATGAAGAGGGTGAGCCTGACCCCGTATGAGAGCGACTCCTTGAGCGCATCCATATCCCCCGCCGCGGCCTGCCTGCTCATGGAGGGAAGTACGGCCTGCGCCACCGAGACGGTGAAGATCCCCTGGGGGAACTCGAAGAGCCTTTGCGCGTAATAGAGATAGGAGACGCTACCCTCGGGAAGGAGCGAGGCGAGAATCGAGCCGACGGTTATGTTGAGGTAGTAGACCCCGACGCCGAAGATGGAGGGGCCCATGAGCAGGGTGATCCTCTTCAGCGCCGGGTGGGAGAGGTCGAAGTTTGGGCGGATCGGGAATCCCATCCGGTAGAGCACCGGGAGCTGCAGGACCAGTTGCAGCACGCCGCCGATCAGCACCCCTATGGCGAGCGCCACGATGGGGACCCGGAACTGGTCGTGCAGAAGCACCGCCGACAGGATCATGGCTATGTTCAGGAAGACGGTGGAGATGGCCGGGGTGAAGAAGTGGCGCAGCGTGTTCAGTATCCCCATGCAGAGGGCGACCATGCTCACGAAGAAGATGTAGGGGAACATGAGCCGGTTCAATAGGATGGTCACCGACATCTTTTCCGGGTTCGAGGCGAAGCCGGGGAACATCAGGTGCACAAGCTGCGGCGAGAAAACGATCCCGGCGATGGTGATCGCCGCCATCACCATGGTAAGGGCGGTGAAGCAGACGTTGGCGAGAGCGCGGGTCTCTTCCTCCCCCTTGGTCGCGTGCCACTCGGAGAAGGTGGGGACGAACGCCGAGGTAAGCGCCCCCTCGGCGAAGAAGCGGCGCAGCATGTTGGGGATCTGGAACGCGGCGAAGAAGGCGTCCGTGTACATCCCGGCGCCGAAAAGACGGGATACCACCATGTCGCGCACCATCCCCATGATGCGGGAGAGCATGGTCGCGGCGCCCAAAACGCCTGCGGCGCGGGCTATGTTCTTCTTTTCTGACAAACAACCTCCTACGTCTCAAGCAAAGACGCGGACAAAACCCAGAGAGGCTCAAGCCGTGCTCTGCATCGTGCGTCTTTGCGTGACCTGCTTTATGCCTTTGTTTCCAACTGCCGAAAGTACTCCTCGCGGCAGAAATTCTCCACATCGACCATGCTCTTGAAGGCCTCCGCGAACCCCGTCCGCCCCAGCGTGAAGACGCCGTGGCCGTAGACGATGGCGGAGCCGCTGGCACCTATGACCGGCGGCACGCGCTTCGCGAGCCCTCCAGCCCCGATCTCCCCCGCCACCACAGGCGTGCCGCCGAGGTCCCGCACGTGGGGGCACTCCTTCCAGCAGTCCTTGATGGCGCACTCCTTCTTTCTGTCGCAGAGCATGCTCATGATGACGGCGAACTTCGGGTGCCCGTGCAGGATGACCCTGGCCCCGGTCTCTTCGAAGATCTTCCGGTGGGCCAGGAGCTCGCTGGAGGCGGTGATGCCGGTAGTGGAGGAATTGTCGGCTGGCACCGGGTCGATGCATCCCCTGAGCTCGTCCAGGCTCGCCGCGGTCTGCGAGATGTAGATCAGCTCTCCCGCTTGAGCCGAGATGTTGCCGAAGAAGGAATCCACCAGCCCCCGCTCGACCGTGTAGCGCCCCACCCGCTCGATCTCGTCCAGGATCTCTTCCTTATTGAGGGAAAGGGAGTCACGGAAGTGAAGCCCCTCCGCGGAAAGGGGCCTCAGCCACTCGTTTTTGAAACTCTCGAACGCCTCGCGCTCCCCGGGGAGCTTGAACCCTTCGCTGAGAAGGTCCTGAAGGTATTTGACGAAGGTGGAATGGAACACCGAGGAATAGTTGATGAAAGCCTGCTCCACCGTGATGGCGCCGACCGCCACGATCCCCACCCCCTCGACGATGACCCCCTTGCGGCTTCCCAGAAGGCGGGCGAGCTCAGGCGCTGCGTCGCCGGAGACCTCCTCGCGGCGCAGAAACGGGATGTCGTGCAGGAAGGTGCGGGTCTCTGTGTCCTGCGGCAGGATGAAGGATTCCCCCTTCCCCGCCCGCTTTATCAGGAACTCCGCGAAGGGAAGCGAGGGGCGCGCTACAACGAGCGCCAGGGAGTTCAGGCGCGACAGCGTGTTGCCGGCGAGCTTCGCCAATTCCGGGTTCCCGCTTGCTATCAGCACGTCGTCCTGTGCCGCGATGGCGATGGCGCCGGGAGCGGCGGAGCGGTCCGCCAAGAGCTTCCCGATGTATTTCTCGATCTGGTCTTTCATGACTTAGGTTCCCGCCTTTTCAGGGGAGCTTTTGGAGGAAAGAGGCATCGGCAAAGGTGCCGTCCGGGGTGAGCCCGCGGATACGGTAATACTTCTGCAGCTCTTCCTGGAAACGCCCGCGGTCAAGGGGCGGGATCTCGATCCCCTCCCCTGCCGAACCGGGCTCGGTGTAGAACCGCTCGGGCAAGAGGTCGTCCTTCATGCTGAAGCCGTTCGCGCAGTTGTAGAACCGCTCGGTGAGGTAGATCCGCTCGCCGATCTCTTTCAGTTGCTCCGGGCCGTACTCTACCCCGGTGACCGCGGAGAGGAGTTCACCGTACTCCTCAAGGGTCGCGCCGAAGAAGGCGAACTTGCAGGCGACCAGCGAGTCGACCGCTGCGTTCACGTCCTCGGCGATCTTGATGATGCGGGCCTTCCCGGAGAAGGAGAAGCGGTCGGTCGGGACCGGCTTTCTCAGTATCTCGTGGGAGATGGGGTAGGCGCGCAGGTGGCACCCGCCCCGGTTGGAGGTGACGTAGGCGAGCGCCATGCCGTAGGCGCCGCGTGGGTCGTAGGCGGGAAGCTCCAGCGATTTCACGCTCATGGAGAGCCCTGCCTTGCCCAGGGACTCGGCTGCCCTGCGGGAGCCCAGGCTGAGGAGCTCGCCGTCGCCGCGCCTGAAGGCTATGTCAGAGAGGAGCCGGTCCACCTCCGCGGGGTCAGGGAAACGCCCCCTCGCCTCTCCAAAGGCGGACAGGGTCGCTGCGGCCGAGATGGTGTCGAGCCCCAGCTCGTTGCAAAGCGTGTTGGCCTTGACGATGGCGTGCAGATCCGAGATGCCGTTCAGGGCGCCGAAGTGGTTAACCGTCTCGTACTCGGGGAGCGGCTCACCCTTGGCGCTTGCCTTCTTGCACTGGATCGGGCAGCCGTAGCAACCTTCTTTCCTGGCGCCGCACTCCTTGCGGATGGCGGGGCCGGAGTAGTTCGCCGACTGCGCGAAGAAGGTCGACTTGAAGTTCTCCGTGGGCGCCATGCGCCGCTGGGCCATCAGGTCCACGAGGGCAGGGGTGCCGTACTCCGCGATCCCCAGTTCGCCGAAGATGACCGGGGAGGCGCGGAACAGGCGCATGACGTCTGCGCGGGCCGCGTCGAAGCGCTCCCGGTCGGCTGTCCCGGTGGTACCTTCCCCCTGCACCGTAATCGCCTTCAGCAGCTTGGCACCCATGACGGCGCCGAGCCCTCCCCGACCGATGGAGTTCCCCTCCCCCATCATGATGTTGGCGAAGAGGACGCCATTTTCCCCGGCGGGGCCGATGGCGGTCACGCTGCCGCGCTCCTTCAGGGCCGCCACCGTTTCCCGCACCCCCTTGCCCCATAGCTCACCCGCAGCCACGATCTCGGCGCGGTCACCGTCGATGGAGAGCACCGAAGGTTTAACACTCTTGCCGGTGATGAAGACGGCGTCAAGCCCAGCGGCCTTGAGGCGCCAGGCGAAGCGCCCGCCGGCGGAGCAGTCGTAGATGGTACCGGTAAGCGGCGAGCGGGAGACGCAGGCAAGGCGCGCCGCGGTGGGCGAGTTGGTGCCGCAGAGCGGGCCGACCGCGAAGATGAGCGGCATCTGGGGATCGAAGGGGTCGAGGCGGAAGTATTCCCGCATCAGCCTTACCCCGAGCCCGCGCCCGCCGAGGTAGGCGTGCAGGATCTCGGTCGGGATCTCCCTGCGCTCGCAGGTGCCGCTGGTTAAATCTACGTGCAGTAATTTTCCCGTCCAGCCGAACATAAGAACCTCAAAAACCTGTAGCCATGGAGGGCGCGGGGGAACCAAGGAAAGACAGTTGGTTTTCTCTGTGACCGCCTTGGCTTTTCCCCCTGTGACCTCTGTGATCCGCCGTTGAGACTTAAAGGTATTCCGTCTTGCCCCTGCGCTCCAGTTCCTCTACCACCTTCTTCACGTCCTGCGCCGCGGACTTGGCGCACACCAGGAGCGCGTCGGGCGTGTCCACGACGATCAGGTCCTGGACGCCCACCAAGGCTACCATTTTGCCGTTGCCGTAGGCAAGACACTCATTGGAGCCGACGGAGATGGAACCCTTGGCGGCGATGACGACATGGCCGTCTTCCCCGGGCTCGATCACCTCGGGGAGCGCGCTCCAGGACCCGACGTCGCTCCAGCCGAAGGAGGCGGGTATCACCTGCACACTTTCGGCCTTCTCCATGATCCCGAAGTCGATGGACTCACCCTTGATGCTGCCGTAGATCTCCGCTATCTGCGGCTTCAGGTCGGCGAGCTCCCATACGTCCGAGTCGAAGCTGAGCTTTGCCAGGGCGCCGGAGAGTTCCGGCATGTGGCTCGCGATCTGGTCCAGGATGGTGCAGGCCCCCCAGACGAACATCCCGGAGTTCCAGTAGAAACGGCCGGTCTCCAGAAACTCCAGGGCCCGCTCCATGTTCGGCTTCTCGACGAAGCGCTTGACGTCTACCGCCACACTGCCGCCTGCGGCCGCCGCCTCTATGTAGCCGTAGCCGGTCTCTGGCCGGGTCGGGGTGATACCCAGCGTCACCAGGCTCCCCGTTTGGGCTACCCCACTTGCCTGTTGCAGCGTGTCGCGGAAGGTATCTTCGTCCAGGATGTAGTGGTCGGCGGGAAGCACGGCCATGACGCCATCTGGATCGAAGCGGGCAATGATGGAGGCGGCAAGGCCGATGGCCGGGGCGGTGTTGCGTCCCACCGGCTCCTCGATCACGTCGACCGGTACCTCTTCGATGTAGGCGAGCTGGTTCCTGGTCTCGGCCGCCTGCAGCGCGTTGGTCACCACCAGTATCCGCTTCGGGTTGAGCGGCAGGACCCGCTCCACCGTCCTTTGCAGCATAGACTTTCCGCCGAAAACGGACATGAGCTGCTTCGGCGTGCTCTTGCGGGAAAGGGGCCAGAACCTGGTGCCGGAACCACCGGCCAGTACCACTATGTACATCGTATCCTCCTGTGGCTTTTACTTAACCTGCAAAGATCTCCAACTAAGCCATGAGCGTAATCAGGGAGTACCACCGGCCTCCCCCCTCTCGCCCCCCCCTCCAGGGGGAGGAGCTTGGGCGGGCGGCTAAGCTCTCAATTTAATGCCGGACGGCCTTGCCAAACCGGCGGCCGATCCGCTCGACCGCGGCGGCCGGCACGAAGGCGAAGAGGCTCAGCATCGCCCCCATCTTGGCGGCACCGCTAAGGTCGGGGTCGGAAAACGCCTCCCCCGCCACGAAGAGCGCCACGGTGAAACCTATTCCAGCCAACAAGCCAGTGGCGAGAAGCTCGCGCAGCCCCATCCCGGCGGGGAGCGGGAACCCTATGCCGCGCCCCAAAAGGGCGAAGGAAACGATCCCCACCACTTTCCCCCCGATGAGCGAAGCGAGGACAAGCCAGGTGGCAGTACCGACCGAGCCGAAGGATACGCCGGCGTTGACCAGCCCGAAGACGAAGAGTCCCAGGTCGACGAACAGTTTCCAGTCGTGCTCGAAACGGGAGAGCGGGGTGTGGTCGGCGGGGTCCAGTTCGAAGATATGCGCCGTTTCGCTGGAGGGATGCGGCAGGAATGGGATGACGAAGACCAGCGCCAGGGCCGGGTGCAGATGCGCCAGGAAAAGCCCGGACCAGCTCAGCACCCCGCCGAGGACGAGGTAGGGCCAGTAGCTGGTCACCCTCCGCAGGCGAAGCCCGTAGCAAACGGCCATAGCCGCCAAGGTGAGCAAGAGCCAGGCAGGTACAGCCGGGGTGTTCGGATCGCCGTAGAAAACCGCGATGATCGCGAGCCCCAAAGCGTCGTCGGCTATGGCGAGAAGCAGCAGAAAGGATATGGCGGGGTGTCCCTTGCCGAAGATGAACCGGGCGGCGAGCCAGGCGAGCGCGATGTCGGTGGCGGTGGGAATGCCCCACCCGCGGGCGAGCTCAGGAGCGCCGAACCACAGGTTCAAGATCAGGTAGACCGCCACCGGCCCGAGCACTCCGCCGGCGGTGGCCAAAAGCGGATTCACCGCGCGCTTCAGCGGATGCAGGTCCCCTCCGGGAAGGCAGCTCTGGGTGATCTCTACTGCCGCCATGCCGAAGAAGAAGGTCATGAACAGGTCGTTGGTTATGAAATGGAGGGAAAGACCTGCCAGGAAGGGGTCGTGCAGGAGGTGGTGGTACTGCTCCGGCGCGATGTTGGCCCAGGCGAGGGCAAGGACGACGCCGGCCACCAGCGGCAACGAGAATTCCTGCAACAGGCTCAGCTGTTTTCTCATTTAAAGGGCCGGGTTGTTAGGGTCGACGCTCTCCTCGACGCGCTGGTAGTCGTCCTGGAACCGGACGATATCGTCCTCGCCCAGGTACTCGCCGCTTTGCACCTCGATGATGATCAGCGGGATCACCCCCGGGTTTTCCAGGCGGTGGCTCGCACCGATGGGGATGAAGGTGGACTCGTTGATGTTGACGATACGGACGCTGTCGCCGCAGGTGACCTTGGCCGTGCCTGATACGACAATCCAGTGCTCGCTTCTGTGGTGATGCTTTTGCAGCGACAGGCGCTGGCCCGGCAGAACTTCGATGCGCTTGATCTTGTAGCCGCTGTTCTCGTCCAATACCGTGTATGTTCCCCAGGGACGCTCTCCGCGCTCCATATTCCCTCCAGATGTTTTTTCTGCTACCGTGCCGGCCGCTGTTCCAGGTACCGCTCCAGGGCTTGCTGCCAGGGCTGTAGCGTTACCCCCGCGTCCTGCGCGAGTTTGCTGCAATCGAGCGTCGAGTAGAGCGGACGCGGCGCGGGGCGCCCAAGCTCCTGCGTGCTCATGGGGTTCACCTTGATGTCCAGGCCCGCCAGGCGGAAGATCTCCTTGGCGAAGCCGTTCCAGGAGACGGAGCCGGAGTTCGCGGCATGGTAGGTCCCCGAGCATCCCTTCTCCAGGAGCGCCTTGACGGCGAGGGCGAGATCGTAGGCCCAGGTGGGGGAGCCTACCTGGTCGTCCACCACCGAGAGTTCGTCCTTCTCTGCCGCAAGCTTAAGCATGGTCTCCACGAAGTTCTTCCCGCCGTGGCCGTAAAGCCACTGGGTCCTCACGATCAGGTGGTCGGGGTTGAACCAGGCGTTCATCTCGCCGGCGAGCTTGGACTCGCCGTAGATGGAAAGCGGCGAGGCCAGGTCGTCCTCTAAATAGGGGGCGCCCTTCTTGCCGTCGAAGATGTAGTCGCTGCTGACCTGGACCAGCTTGGCCCCTATCTCCTTGGTCCCCAGCGCCAGGTAGGCTACCCCTTCGCCGTTGACCTGCATGGCCTTTTCCACCTCGGTCTGACAGCCGTCGACGTCGGTGTAGGCGGCGGCGTTGATGACGATGCGGGGCTTGAGGGTGAGCAGCACCCGCTGCACCGAGACGAGATCGGTGATGTCGATGTCGTCGATGTCGACCCCGCGTGCGGCGTCGCCGAAGACCTTCATCAGTTCCTGCCCCAGCATCCCTTTGCTGCCGACCACTAATATCATCAGTTCCCCCGCCCCCTGTACCTTTTACTGCTGCCCGTACTGTTTTTCGTAGTATTCGCGGTAGGCGCCGGAAACGACTTCCTCGACCCACCCCTGATTCGCCAGGTACCAGTCGATGGTCTCGGCGATGCCGCACTCGAAGGTGTAGCTCGGTTCCCAGGAAAGCTCTCGCTTGAGCTTCGAGGCGTCGATGGCGTAGCGCCGGTCGTGCCCCTTGCGGTCCTTTACGAAGGTGATCAGCCCCCTGCTCTCGCCTGCGGGACGCCCGAGCCTTTGGTCCATGAGGTCGCAGACCAGGTTCACGATGTCTATGTTCTTCCACTCGTTGTTGCCGCCGACGTTGAAGATCTCCCCCGGTTTTCCCTGCTTGAGCACCCGCTCGATGGCGGCGGAGTGGTCCTTCACGTGCAGCCAGTCCCGCACGTTCAGCCCGTCGCCGTACACCGGCAGCGGCTTCTTTTTCAGGATGTTGTGAATCATGAGGGGAATCAGCTTCTCCGGGAAATGGTAGGGTCCGTAGTTGTTGGAGCAGCGGGTGTTCAAAGTGGCGAGGCCGAAGGTCTCGGAGTAGGCGCGGACCAAAAGGTCCGCCCCCGCCTTGCTGGCCGAGTAGGGGGAGTTGGGCGCAAGCGGCGTTTCTTCGGTGAAATACCCCTGCGCGCCGAGGCTGCCGTACACCTCGTCGGTCGAGACCTGCAGGAAGCGGAAACCGGGCACGCCCTCGGCGTGCAGGCGGCTCGCCTCGAGGAGCGTCTGGGTCCCCAGGACGTTGGTCCTCACGAAGATGTCGGGGCCGATGATGGAACGGTCGACGTGGGATTCGGCGGCGAAGTGCACCACGGCGTCCACCTTCTCTTCGGCCAAAAGCCCCGCCACCAGGCGGGCGTCGCAGATGTCACCTTTCACGAAGCGGTAGTCGGGGTTACCCTCGACGGCGGCCAGGTTCTTCAGGTTCCCGGCGTAGGTCAGAAGGTCCAGGTTCACGACCCTGCAGCCTTTGTTGCCCGCCATGAAGTGGTTTATGAAGTTGGAACCGATGAACCCGGCGCCGCCTGTCACCAGGAGCGAAGTCGGGGTGAACAAATCCTGCATGGAGCCTCCAAAGCCAAGCCGTTTGCCGGCCGGCCTTACTAGCCGCTTCTTTCAGACGGCCTTCCTTGATACACCGGAAAAGACAGGCGTGTCAACTTCTCCGCGGTATGCGCCAACTTGGGAAGATGCAACGAGCACCGGTGGCGGAAGTCTGTCGCTGCCAGGTAATCTAGAACGCCCGCAAGGGGCCGAGCGAACCTATTCCGGCCAGCGTGAAGTTGACGCTGAACTGTTGCTCCCCGGGGACGTTGCGGCTGCTGACCCGCTCGCTATAGGTGAAGGTAACGCTCCAGCACTGGCGCCGGTACTCGACCGCGTAGCGGGACTCCAGAAGCTTTCCGCTGTCCGCGGAATAGCGCCACAGCATGTCGGTCGTGATGTCCCTTGCTGCGGGCAAGGTGAAGCCGGCCTCGAGGTAGTCGACTTCCCCGCGGCTGTGGCGGTATCCCAACTTCGCCTTGTCGCGCCCCTCTCCCTTCAGCTCGATAACCGTATTTGCCGTCGAGAAACTGCTGTCGGTCGTGTTGTACCGGGTATCGAGGGCCACCGAGAGTCGCTGCACCGGGGTGATCACCCCCTCCAGCATCAGGTCCGTGAGCCGGTGCCCCTCGTCCACCAGGGTGAGGAGGTCTCGACGCTGACCGGAAAACCAGTACCCCTGGGAGAGCTTCAGGTAGAGAAGATCGCGGTACTCGGGAACCCCGTCGGGCTCTGCGTACTTCCGGGTCACCACGTTGGTGAGCGACCACCTGGCGGCATTTTGACCGAGCACCCGGTCGTCGTAATCGAAGAAGGGAAGGTCCTCGTCGTGCCGCTGCTGTACGAAGCTGTACTCGACCGCAGGGATCAGAAGGTGCCGCAGCCGCCCGTCGTACACCCGCTCCAGCGGCAGAGAAAGCGTTCCCCCTGCGTCCGCCTGCCCCAGCTGCCGCCACCCGGTTTCGCTTTCCTCCCCTTGCGCGTTGTACATGCGCTGCTGATAGCCTCCGTAAAGGGAGAGGTCGAGGAAGCCGGCTGGCTTGGCGTACCAGGCGAGCCGGGGATGCAGCTGCAGGCGCTGGCCGGTGGCTCCCGCCTCCCGCTGAAAGTTGGTGAACCGGCTATCCATGGAAAAGTAAGCCGGCCCCACCTTCTCGCCGGCCTCGATGAAACCGACGGTGGGGAGCCTTTGCAAGGTGGTGTCGTTGTTGGGGGCCTCGAGGTCGTTGGTGTAGCGCAGCTCTCCGAACAGGGCGCTACGCTCCCAGCGCTGGTCGAAGGAGACCGTCGACTCCAGGTACTGCCGGTTGTACTCTCCGGAAAGCTCGCCGTAGTCCAGGAAATAGCGGCGGTCGGTGATGAGATGGATGTTGGAGGCCAGGGTGAGCCTCGGGGTGAGGAACTCCAGGTGCCGCTGGTCCACCTCGCCGCGGAACTCGGATTTCTGGGTATCGTAGATGCCGAAGGCCTGCAACCTCCCAGAGCTTCCGTGCGGCCTCAGGTAGCGGTAATCCACCCCTGCGCCGACCCCTCGTGAGCTTTCCAGGTCCAGGTCGAAGGTCGCCTCCTGGCTCGGATTTATGGCCCAGTAGTAAGGCTGGTCGTAATAGAACCCCTTCTTGGAGGAATAGCCGAGCCTGGGGAGCAAAAGGCCGGACTGCCTTTCGGTGTTGGCCGGAAAGATGAGGTACGGGGTGTAGAAGACGGGGACGTCGCCGGCGTAGAAGACGGCGTCCTTAGCGGTGGCGAAATCCTCAAGGGTGACTTTCACCTGCCTCGCCTCGAACCTCCAGCTGGGTTTGTCGCCGTCGCAGGTGGTGAAGCTCCCCTTGGTCATCTTGTAGTCGGCGGGGCCCGTCTTCTCCAGGCGCTCCGCGCGCAACCGCATGTTAGACCTCTTGACGAAAAGCTGCCCGTTTAGAAGCACCCCCTCCTGGGACAAGAGGTTCAGGGAGAGGCTGTCTCCCTTCATGGTGTCGCCGCTGCGCTCCATGAGCACGCCCCCCTGCGCCTTCGCCTCGCCGGTGAGCCGGTGGTAGACCACGCTGTCGGCGAGCAGGGAAAGCCCGTCCTGGGTGATGCGTACCTCCCCCTGGGCGCGGTAGACCTGTGTCGGAACGTCGATGGATAGGTCGTTGGCCTGCAGCGTCACCTCTTTATCGACGGGGACGGCAGGTTCGCCCATTGCGGGGGCCGCCAGTAACAGCAGGTATGTGAGAAGCCAGCCGGCTTTTGCAGCTTTCATTGCACTCCAAAAAACAGATCTTTAGCAGTGATCTTTCCGCAGAACCTCCGCGGCAAGCCCCCGTCCCCCGTCACCCGCGAAAGGGCTCGAAACGGCGCGCGAGCAGGTAGCCGCGGGCCTCGCCCACGGTGAATAGGGAACCGCAGACCAGTATCAGGTCTTCGTCAAAGGCGGCGCTTTGCGCCTGTTCCAGCCCCTGCATCACGGAACCTGCGTCCTGCGCCATCACTCCGGCGGCAAGGCAGAAGCGGGCGATCTCCTCGCCTGCAAGCGCCCTTTCCAGGGCGGGTGTCACGCAGAAAACTTCATCGGCCAGTGGAAGCAGCGGCCCCAGTATCCCGGAGAGTTCCTTGTCCCCCATCACCCCCACCACCACGAGGAGCCTCGCGCGCGGGATGTCGGCGAGCGCCTCGGCGAGGGCCTCGGCCCCGGCCGGGTTGTGGGCACCGTCCAAAAGCACGCGCGGCGCCCCTGGGAGGAGCTCCATCCTGCCGGGCCAGAAGGCGCGCGCAACGCCCGCCCTCATCGCCTGCGGCGGCAGCGGGAATCCGAGCCCCCCGAGAAGTTCGACCGCAGCCAAGGCCAGCGCCGCGTTGCCGCTTTGGTAGCGTCCGTAAAGCCCGACCTCCATGCCGTCCAGCGTCACCCCGATGCCGCGGTAGCAGAGCCTGCGCTCCTGCCAGAAGGCGTCGAAGGACTCCTTCTGGCGGTACAGGGGGGAACCGATCTCTTCGGCGCGACGCGCGATCGCCGCCTCGGCCTCGGGGTGCTGGGAGGCCGACACCAGCGGGGCGCCCGGCTTGCAGATCCCTGACTTCTCGCGGGCGATCTCCGCGAGGCTCTCCCCCAGGTACTCGGTATGCTCCAGCGATACCGGCGTCACCGCGCAGAGGATGCCATCCAGGGCGTTGGTTGCGTCAAGGCTCCCGCCCATCCCCGCCTCGAACACCGCGACCTCGACCCCCTTCTCCGCGAAGTACAAGACGGCCAGGGCGGTCACTATCTCGAAAAAGGTGCTCTCCGGCGGCGCGGCGGCCATGACGCGCGCGGTCAAGAGTACCACTTCTTCTTCGCTTATTTCGTTGCCGTCTATGCGGATGCGCTCGGTGAAGGAGATCAGGTGCGGCGAGGTGAAGAGCCCGGTCCGGTACCCTCCGGCGCTGAGTATGGAACTGAGAAAGGAGGCAGTAGATCCCTTGCCGTTGGTGCCGACCACGTGGACGCACCGGAACCGCTCTTGCGGATTTCCCAGGGCGGCGAGAAGCGGGGAGATCCGGGAGAGCCCCGGCTTCATCCCGAAACGCCCCAGGGCGTAGATATGGCTGAGCGTTTCGGCGTAGGTCATGACAGGCGGGGATTATAGGTAAAGTGCATGAAAAAGTCCATAAAATAGGGGCCGGCGGGCGGGCAGCGCTCCGGGCCGGGCGAGGTGCATCGAGAGGCAAATCCCCCCTGCCCCCCTTCGCAAAGGGGGGAACGTACACCACGCATGTTCATTAGTGGGAAGATAACTCTTGCTCCCCGGTATTCCTCTATGAGCCTTAGCGAAGGGGAACGTTAATTCTGGTGCAGCGTCTGGTGGGCGCAGCAAACAAAAAGGCGCCGGCCAGCCAACAGCTGATCCGGCGCCCGTGGTTCGGGTGACGCCTCCCTTTACGGGCGATAGAGCATCTTCAGGATGCTGGAGAGCTGCGCCTTCATCTTACTGCGGTCCACGATGACGTCGACCATGCCGTGATCCAGAAGGTACTCGGAGCGCTGGAACCCCTGGGGGAGTTTCTGCCTGATGGTCTGCTCGATGACGCGCGGCCCGGCGAAGCCGATCAGCGCCTTGGGCTCGGCCATGTTGATGTCACCCAGCATGGCGAAGCTGGCGGTGACCCCGCCGGTGGTGGGGTCGGTGAGGATGGAGACGAAGGGAAGCCCCTCCTCGCGCAGCTTGGCCAGCGCCGCGGAGGTCTTGGCCATCTGCATGAGCGAGAGGATGCTCTCCTGCATGCGCGCGCCGCCGGAGGCGGAAACGATGATGCAGGGGGTACGGTCGGAAATCGCGCGCTCGATGCCGCGGGTAATCTTCTCGCCCACGACGCTCCCCATGGAACCGCCCATGAAGGAGAAGTCGAAGACGCAGATCTGCACCGGGGTCCCCTCGATGCGGCCGGCGCCGCAGATGATGGCGTCCTTGCTCCCCCCCTTGGCGAGCGCTGCGTCGATGCGCTCCTGGTAGCTCTTGGAATCCTTGAAGTCAAGGAAGTCGACCGAGACCACGCCCGCGTCGAATTCGGTGAAGCTCCCCTCGTCCAGGAGGATTTCCAGCCTCTTCCTGGAGGATACCCGGTAATGGTGGTTGCACTTGGGGCAGACGTTGAGGTTGCTCTCGATGTCCTTTGTATAGATCGTCTCGCCGCAGCTGACGCACTTAGTCCAAAGCCCCTCGGGGACCTTCACCCTGGGAGCCGGTCCCTTAGCCTTCGGCGGATTGTCTCTTTTAAACCAAGCCATATGTGCCCTCTTCTGGGGTAAGCCCCTATTGTTTTAAAAAGTCGTAAATCTGGCGCTGATACTTACCAGATCGCACCAGCTATGTCAAATAAAACGGTGGATTTGGCAAGATAACCAGCCGAAATAAAAGCGGTTACTGCAGGGTCCCCTTCAGCACCCCTTGTTTTAGCGCGGCGACGAAGCCTCCCAGCTCTTTCAGGAGCTCGGCCCCCTGGTACTTCTCGAAATACTTGACCAGCGCGCTTCCCACCACCACGCCGTCGGCCATCCGTGCCACCTCCTGCGCCTGTTCGGGGGTGGAGATCCCGAAACCTACCACGAGCGGCAGCTCCAGGGCCCCGCGCACCTCGGTGACCCGGGCCGCCAGCGTGTCGGCCACAGCGCTCCTGGCGCCGGTGACGCCGGTGACGGAAACGTAGTAGATGAAGCCGCTCCCCTGGCGCCTGACGGACGCGATTCGGGATGCGTCGGAGGTCGGCGTGAGCAGGAATATGAGGTCTATTCCGCAGCTGTCGGTCGCTCCCTTGAGCTCCGCGGCCTCCTCCGGGGGAAGATCCACCACCAGCAACGCGTCGACACCTGCCTGTGCCGCGTCGAAGGCGAAGCGCTCGGAACCGTAGGCGAAGATGGGGTTGAAGTACCCCATCAGCACGATCGGGACCTGGGTCTTTTCTCTCAGCCTTGTCACCAGCTCCAGTATCGCCGGGAGCGTGGTGCCCGAGGCAAGGGCGCGGTCCGAGGAGAGCTGGATGGTCGGCCCGTCGGCCATGGGGTCTGAAAAGGGAACCCCCAGTTCGATCAGGTCGGCCCCCGCCCTCTCCAGTTCGAGCACCACCTTTTCGGTCGTTGCCAGGTCCGGGTCGCCGGCGGTGACAAAGGTCACCAGCGCCTTTTCGCCCCGCTCTTTCAAGCTTGCAAACCTATCTGAAATCCTGCCCATCAGGTTCCTCCTTTTGGTGAAAATCGCACGCCGGAACAGGTGAGGGCCGCAGCGGCCCATCCGGACAGCAGATTATTTAACGAAAAAACCGGGAAACTGCAAAAACAAAAAGTCCCCCTGAAGAAAAAGGGGGATGCGGATGGGGCTCTCTGGGCGGGTGAAATCCCCAGCCCCCGCGGGGAGGGCTGGGAAGGTTGCCGGTTTGCCTGGGGAAGGAATTCAGATCCTGAACGCTTCCACTTCCTTTTTCAAAAGCTCGGTCTGGCGGAACAGCTTGTAGACCGCCTCGTCCATGACCCGCGTCGCCTCGAGGTTCGCGTCGGTCGCCTGCTGGATGTCCTCCACCGAGACCACGATCTGCTCGCTGCCGCGGGTCTGCTCGTCGCAGGCGCGCTTTATGTGGCGGATCATCTCGGTGATGCTCTCGGTGGACTGGGCGATCAGGTTGCCGACCTTGTTCTGCTCGCGAGTGGAGGATAGCACCTGGGAGGTGAGCCCCTTCATGTGCTCCACCGCTCCCATGATGAGCTCGCTCCCCTGTCCCTGCTCCTTGGTCGCCTTGGCGATCTGCGCCACCATCTCGGAGACCTGCTCCATCGCCTCGCGGATCATCTGGCTTCCCTTGGCCTGCTCGACCGTGGTGCGGGCGATCTCCCCCACCTGGGCGGTAGCCTCGTTGACCCCGACGACGATCTTCGCCAGCGCCTCGCCCGATTTCTGGGATAGGAGCTCCCCGTCACCGATGGAGCGCTCGGCCTGATCGATCGCCTCGACGGCCCTGCGGGTCTCGTCCTGGACCGCCCGGATCACCTGGGAGATCTCGCGGGTGGAACTGGAGGTGCGCTCGGAGAGTTCCTTGATCTCGTCCGCCACGACGGCGAAGCCCTTGCCGTGCTCGCCGGCCTGGGCCGCGATGATCGCCGCGTTCAGCGCCAGGAGGTTGGTCTGCTCGGCCACCTCGTCGATGACCGACAGGATGTCGCCGATGTCCGCGGCACGCTCGGACAGGGTGGCTATCACCTCGCTGGTGATCAGGGAGGCGCGCTTTATCTCCTGCATCCCGTTGATCACCGCCTCGACCGCCTCGCGGCCGGTCTCGGCGTCCACGCGCACCGCCTTGGAGATCGCCGCGGTCTCGTTGGCGTTTCTCTCGACCTGCTTGATGGAGCTGTCCATCTCCATCACCGAGGAAGCGGTGGCGGTGGATACCTCCATGAGGCTCACTACGCCGTTGCCCACCTGCTTGATGGAAGCGCCCATCTCCACGATGGAGGAGCTGACCTCGTTCACCGACAGGGCCAGGTTCTCCATGTTCTGGACCACCTCCTCGACGCTCGAGGCCATCTCCAGGATCGAGGAGGAGCTCTCGGAAGCCGAGATGGAGAGGGAATCGACGCCGTGGGCGACCCCTTTCACCGAGGTGGTTATCTGCACGATGGCTGCGGAAGTCTTGGAGACGCTTTCCGCCTGGGTCTTGGCCGAAGCGACCACGGAGTGCGAGGCCTGGGCCATGGTGTCGGAGATCCCGGCCAGTTCCGCCGCGGAGCGGAGCACCTTCCCGATCATGCCGGAGAGCTTGTCCACCATCTCGTTGAAATTGCTTCCCAGCTTGCCGATCTCGTCGTGCGAGTCCAGCGAGGTGGTCGCGGTGAGGTCGCCCTCGGCCCCGCGGTTCACCGCTTCGCCGATGGCGCTGACCCTGGAGACGATGTTGCGCGTGATCATGATGCCGAGGGCCAAGGCCACGGCGACGGCCAGAAGAATTACCACCGCGAAGGTGACCCCTGCGGACTTCTGGATCTCGGTCACCTGGGCGTTGGCCTGGTTCATCTGGTTGCCGACCTCCACCAGGATGTCGTCCAGATCGGCCTTCGCCTTGTCGTTGGCCTCGGTGATCGCCTCGTTGGCCAGCTGGTTCAGCTTCTCGTCGGCCAGCGCGTCCTTGGCTGCCTGGTTCAGCACCCCGGGGGTTACCCCCTTGAAGAGCTGCTCCTTTCTGGCGATAAGCTCGTCCGCCACCTGCTCGAAGGCGGCCCAGCTAACCAGGAATTCCCTGGTCCGCTTCTCCACCACGCTCCCCTTTGCCGCCGGAAGCACGCCGAGCTTCTTGTTCCCGTCCAGGATGATCTGCGCCTGGCTCAAGAGGGTGTCCCGCTTCATGCGGTAGTCCTCGACGTATTCCTCCACCTTATCGGGGTCGGTACGCACCAGCGCAGCCTGCATCAGGCTCACGTGGCAGTACTTCTGGGTCACCCCCATGAGCAGCACCAGCTTCTGCTGCTTGGAGAGCTGCTCCAGGATGGTCTGGATCTGTCCGCCGACCCTTTTCATGCCCAGCGCGCCGAAACCGCCGGTGAACGCGACCAAAAGGGCCATGATCAGGAAGGCGATTATCAGCCGGGTACGCAGCGTGAGGTCTTTCATCGCGTTATTGCCCCGCTTCGCTCAGGAGGTAGTTCATCAGGTCGACCGTGGCCTTCACTTCCGGCTTGGACATGTTGGAGTCGGGCTTTCTGAGCATCTTGATGCCGTAGGCCTTGGTGGCGCTGCGGTCGAAGGGCTGCCCCGAGATGGGGGCGACGCCGGTCTGGATGGCGACGATGGTGCGCTCCAGGGTGTGGCACTTGACGCACCTCACTCTCATGATGTCGTAGTTCGCCTTCATCGCCGGCGGGTAGGAGGAGGGGTCGAGGCGCATGGCGTCCCCCCTGCCGACGACTTTGAGCCCGGCATGGGCAGTGGTTGCGGTCGCTGCGATAATAAGCGTGGTGACGAGGAACTTTTTCATTTTCTTTTTAAATCCTCCCGACGGTGAATAAACGGCGGCAATACCGCCATCTTTGGTTTTCTTCGGCGTCCCCGCTACAAACTGAAGGCGAGAGAGGCGAAGGCTGTGTTGCTGTTTCCTTCCGGCGCATTGCTGCGGATGTATTCCAGGGAAAGCTTCAAGTTCTGCAGCGGGGAGTAGGCCAGCGCGGGGATGAAACGCTTGGTCCCCCCCTCGCCGGTGTCCAGATGCTCGTAGCGGAAGAGCGGTACCAGGTTGATTGGCGCCCCCAGGTAGTACTCGCCTTCCAGCGTGTACGCCCGGCTGTCGACCTCCCGCCGCGCCACGGAGAATGTCGGGTTGGAATCCCTGCCGAAGCTGCCGCTCCCCTTCAGGTGCAGCCGCTTGTAAAGGATGTCGGCCTCGGCGCCGATGCGGCGGAAGTTGTTGAGGTTCTGGGCGATGCCGTTGTTGATCTCGCCGTTTTGCCCCCAGTAGCCAAAGACGCCGCAGGTGACGGACAGGAAGTCCCAGACGCTGTCGCTTTCAAGATCCACCTCGGGCTCCTCCCCTTTCAGGTTGGTCCCGCCGAACTTGTAGGAAATATGCCCGTAGCCGTCCTCCCGGTCCTGGCCGTCCCTGTCGACGACCCCTGCCGCGACGAACAGGCGGTTGCCCACCACCGCGTTCAGTTCCACCCCGTCCTCGGTCGCGTCGCTGCTGAAGGGCGAAATGCCCACCAGGTAGGTGGTGGAGGCATAGGACGGAACGGGGAGGATGCGGTTGCTCTTCTTCCAAAGCGACAGTTTGGGCTCGAAACGCCCCACCTTGAGGTTCACCGGCGAGTCTAGCGCGTGGCGCCAGACGAAGAACAGCTCGTCGATGTCGGGATCGTTGTTGGGCGGGTTGTTGGTGTTGCTGGCAGGGGTAAACGGCGCCGAGGTCGTGTGGAACCCACCCTGGGAATAGAGGTTGTAGGTGGCGAAGAAGCCTGCCACGTCCCGGAAAGAGCCGCCGGCGTGCAGCGTCAGAGACCTCGTGGAGAGGTTGAGCTTGTTGCCGTCGAAGGCGTCGTCGTCATAGGCCAAGTCGGCGGTCGCGGTGAGAGAGATGGGGACGTACTGGGGCAGGCCCGAGATGGTTGCCCATTCGTTGCCGGCCGGTTCGCCCCCTTGTGCCCCGGCGCTGGGCTGATTCGCGCCTTTTTTCTTGTGGGGCCAGACGTAGCTGTTCTTGAGGAAGGCGTCACCGAATTCGTTCAACTCCGGGTATATCGTGTGGCAGGTGGAGCACTCGGTCTTGTGTTGCCGGCTGAAGGCGGGTATCGCGTCGGCGTTTTCGGGAACAAGCAGAGGCGAAAGAACAAAGCCCAGGGTGAGCATGGCAGCTGCTGTTTGTCTCTTTAAGAACATGTTCGTCTCCTGCAGTATTAAAAAAATCAAAGTCAGATAAAAATAAACTAATAAATAACAATTCGCCTTATTCAAAAAATTGCATAGAAAGCGCAGGAAGCAGCGAGAGTAGATTATTACAATATTGCAGATGTGAAGTCAACTTAACAAAAGTCTATGAGAGTAAAAGTCTCCGCCTTGTGAGCTAATCTTCATTTTTGACTACATTTTTATTCTGGGAAATGCTATAAGGTAGCGTCTAAAATTCCCGGAGGTCATGCTATGCAGCTAAAAACTCTCCTTTTCCTCATCCTCGTGCCGGTGCTTTTCACCGGTTGCGGCGGCGGTTCCAACGAGAACGGCGCGCCGACTTCGAAGCTTGCGGCATCCCAGGGATGCATGAATCTGAGCTGCCACGGCACCTGGACCTCCCCGGGGACGGGGGCGCTCATCGCCGACGAATGGCGCGCTTCCGCACATAACCTCAAAAACGGGGCGGGATGCGCCGACTGCCATGAGCCCCACGCCGGCCATCCCAACTCCTGTTCCCAATGCCACGGCGGCGGAAGCGGATTGGCGACCAAGAACCCCGACTCCACCGGCAAGTGCGGCAAATGCCACGGGCTGTCACATCCGCGCGACGTGATGGTGGCGCAGGCGCCGCAGCACTTCGGCAACATGACCGCGAGCTTTGGCAACAGCGGGTACCGCGCCAGCTACGTCAGCTCCAACTACGTGGGGAACTGCCGCAACTGCCACAACCCCCACGATCCCACTTCCGCCATCAACGTGAACCGAGACTGGGCCACGACCGGCCACGCCGACGTCCTGACAGGGGCGAGGACCAGGTACGACTTCAAGACGCGCGGCAGCTACCAACCGGCGGAGAGCACCTTCGAGTACTACTGCGTGCGCTGCCACACCGCGACCGGCTACATCCACTTCGTGACCAGCAGCTTCCAGGACGTCCGCCCCTTCGCCGGCCCGGGATACCAGGTGGTGCAGAACTACCCCCGCACCGTCGCACCGGGAGCGGCGCAGCCGGCGGACACCCCCTCCCCGGATAAGACCAAGGAAGTGACCACCTGCAACGTCTGCCATGACAACGGCGCGGGCCGCGCCTACAGCTGGGCTACCCGCTCGGTGCCGCCGGTCACCATCTACTACAACTTCTCCTCGTCGAACAGCTCCCCCACGGTGAAGCTGAACAACAAGGCGACTCTCTATTCCGACGCGGCTGCTTCCAACGTCTGCATCCCCTGCCATAGCGGGCGCGGCATAGGCTCGATGATCTACGACGCAGTCCTCGCGGGGATCGATTTCAGCAACACCAACAGCCCGAGCGCCCACGACCGCGCGGCCGCAGCCAACCTCTTCAGAAAGGGGGGGTACGAGTTCCCGGGCAGAAACTACGTCCCGACCCTCTTCCTCCATGCAAAGATCGGCATAGCCAACGATCACGGCACCGGCTACGACGGTCCCTGCGTCTCCTGCCACATGAACAGCGACAACACGCACCTCTTCATGCCGGTGGCCGAGGACAGCACCGGGAAGATATCCTCGATAACCAGCCGGACCTGTGCCCGTTGCCATAACGGCCAGGTTTCCCAGGCACCGGCGATGAGCGCCAACTTCCTGCAGACCGAGAAAGAAGGGTTCGCCGCGGCGATCGCCATGCTGAACGTGCTTAAGACCGACCCGTCGCTGCCGGACGACACGCTGAACCCGACGCGTTCGAAGGTGCGTCCCCTGGCTAACAAGAACTCGGATTACAACGCCTTCTTCGCCGGGGGAGGCGCCAACACCATGGGCGCGTTCTTCAACTCGGGACTGCTCCAAAACGACCCCGGCGCCTTCGCTCACAACGGGATCTACACCAAGCGGCTCATCTACGATTCCATCGACTGGCTCAGCAACCATGCGCTTGACGACGACGTGGAAGACGCCATCACCAACGCCACCCTCGCCGTGAACAGCAAGACCGGCAAGGTGTCGCTCAGCAACCCCATCCTTGGCGGCAACTACATCGCGGCGCAGCTCCCTGGCCCCGGCTACGCGGCCGAGTTCGCCAAGGTCAAGGCAGACGCAATCAATTACCTCCTGGGTGGACCGGGCGGAGCGCGCCCTTAGGAAAGACATGAAACTGTTACTGCACATATGCTGCGGGCCGTGCGCCATCTACCCCGTGAAGGAGTTGAGGTCGAGCGGGGTGGATGTCACCGGCCTTTTTTACAACCACAACATACACCCCTACACCGAGTACAAGCTCCGGATGGAGGCACTGAAGAAGTACGCCGAGATGGTGGAGCTGAAGGTGCATTACCGGGAGGAGTACCAGCTCGAAGAATTCCTGTCGCAGGTGGCGGGGGAACCAGCGTCCCGCTGCGCCTACTGCTACCGCTCCCGGTTGGAGGAGACCGCAAAGGCTGCCGCCCTGATGGGTTTCCCCAGCTTCTCGTCCACCTTGCTTTACAGCAGGTACCAAAACCAGGAGTTGATCCGAGAGTTCGGCGATAAACTCGCAGAGCGCTACGGCGTGAAATTCCACTACCAGGACTTCAGGAGCGGCTGGCAGGAAGGGATAAACCTTTCCAAGGAGATGGGGCTGTACCGCCAGAAGTACTGCGGCTGCATCTACAGCGAGAAGGAAAGGTACGTCAGGAAGTAACAGGCCCGGCGACGGCTAAAAGGGGACTGGCTCCGCAGGTGCCCGTCCCCTTTTACTTTTCGTAGCCGTCAAAAAACACCCTTTATAGAGGTTAGACCATGCCCTCCTTCGGGAAATCGCTCATCATCCTGGGTCTGATCATCGCCGCCATCGGCGTGCTCTTCACCTTCGCCGGCCGCTTCCCGTGGCTTGGGAGGCTCCCCGGGGACATCTACGTGAAACGGGATAACTTCACCTTTTACTTCCCGCTTGCCACCAGCATCATCATCTCGCTGATTCTCTCGTTCATCCTCTGGTTCTTCCGCAGATAACATGCCCCCCGGCCACTCGTCACCCTGCTCACCGCTCCTCCCCCAGGAGGGGGGGAAGCAAAGCGGCCAGACCGTCCCCCTCCCCTACCCCCCCCCTCCGGGGGCGGGAGCATGGACGAGGGTGGGTACCTGGACGCTATCGTTCCGGAACGGCTCCCAACTCCACTATCTTTCCCCCCTTCTCAAGCAGGAACAGCTCTCCACGCCAGCGCACCCGGTTTCCCAGAAGCGACAGCGCCCACACCGCGAAAGCGAGCCCGTCGCGCAGCGGCAGGAGCCAAAGCCAGCGCGGCAGGAGCCGGTCCTTTACCAGAGACCTGCTGTAGCTCACCGACACCGCGCCCCGCACGAGATAAAGGAGGGCGGCTGCCGCAACGCCCCACGCTGAAAAGGCAGATACGATGAGCGCCAAAAGGGCCGCCGGGAACGGGAGCGTGATCCCTGATGCAAGATAGCCGCCGGGGCGGGAGACCCGCATGGTCCTCCCCCAGCGAAGCTGCCTCGCCATCACCTCCGAGACCGTCTCATCGCCGCGCATGGCGCTCTCCACGAAGTGCGGGGAAAGCTCCAGGCGGAACCCTTTCTTGTGGATCATGTTCCCCAGCTGGTAGTCGTCCGCCAGGTAGTCGACCAGCGCCTCGAACCCTCCTATCCGCTCCAGCGCCTCCCGGCGCAGCGCCATTGAGGCGCCCAGGGCAAAGCTCAGCCCTTCAAGCTTCACGGCAGCCATCACGTTCGGGACCATCTCGCAGCAAAAGCCGAGCGCCTCTATGGCGCAGCCGACCCCCTTCACGCTGGAGCTGCGGTAAAGCGATGTCACAAGCCCCACCTGGGGATCCGAAAATGGCGCGCAGACCCGGCGCAGATAATGGCTTTCGACCCGGATGTCGCTGTCGCAGACGATGAGCAGCGGGTACTTGGCTTTCGCGTAGGCATGCATCAGGTTGCACACCTTGTAGTTGGCGCCGTGGATGGCGCCGTCGACGACAAGGGATATGTCTACCTGCGGGAAGGCCGCCATGAGGCGCTCGATGATGGGGATGACGGGATCGGCAGCAGATGCCGCCGCGAAGACGATCTGGTACTGCGGGTAATCCTGGCGGCAGAAGGAGGCGAAATTTTCGAAGCTGTCGCCGTCCACCCCCTTGACCGGCTTCAGGATGGAGACGGGAGGTGCGTGGTCCGGAAGCGGCAGCTGCCCTGCGAAGAAGTTGCGGCCGCAGTGGAGCGTGAAAACGGCATAGCCGAGCGCCGGCGCAGTTATCAGGAATGGAAGTATATGCTCTAGCATGACCCTCCTCGTATCCGCTCCACCAGGACCAGGTACGGCGCCACCGGCGGCCGGTTCAACTGCCGGCTGCACCAGACGTTGTACTCCCTGGGGGAAAGCGAGGCGCCCCACTCGTGCACGGCCTGCGCCTCCTCGGGGCCCCCTTCGTGCCCGGTGTACAGGGCTACCGTGAGGATCCCCCCGGACTTGAGGAGCTTCGCCGCCTGCGCCAGCGCCGACACGGTCCGTACCGGGTCCGTGACCAGAGAAGTCTCGCCGCCGGGGAGGTACCCCAGGTTGAACACGGCCGCAGCGAGCCCGGCAGGGACGAACTCAGCCAACCTCTCGTGCCCCACCTCCAATAGGTGCACGGCCGCCAGGCGCCCTTCCCGCTCCAGGAGCGTGCGGGTCGCGGCGATGGCGCGGGGCTGGATGTCGAAGGCCCAGATCTGCCCCCCCTCCCCTGCAAGCTCCGCCAAAAGCAGCGTGTCGAACCCGTTGCCGCAGGTCGCGTCCAGCACCAGGTCCCCCGGGCGCACCACCTGTCTCAGGTAAAAGTGAGAGAGCGGCACCGCGCCGCGTAACGATTCCTTCTTCTTCATCGCCACCCCAAAACCGTTAGCCTCATTTTTTACCAGCCAGGGTAAGCACCGCCGGGAGCGTGACCATGAAGGCCAACTGGCAGGCGACCATTCCCAGGGACATGACGGCCCCGATGCTGAAGACACCCTGGTGGTGCGCCACCATGAGGGCCCCGAAGCTCGCCATGATGGTAAGGGTGTTGAGAAGCACGCCCACCCCGGTGCTGCTCAAAACAACCGCCGCGGCGCTCCCCTCTTCACGCCGGAAGCGGTTGATGATGTAGATGCCTGAGTCGACAGCGATACCGAGCACCAGGGGCATCACGATTATGTTCGCGGAGTTGAAGTCGATCCCGAAAAGCCACATGCCGCTCACCATGAACAGTACGCCGACGATGAGCGGGACGAGTCCTATGGCGGCGAATTTGACGCTCCTGAAGGCGACCAAAAGGATCACGACGATGGCGGCGAAGGCGTAGATGAAGGCGAGCCGGTAGGCGTCGCGCATGATGGTCATGGACTCGTACACCATCACCGGCTGCCCGGTTGCATGCGGATCGACGCTCTTCACCTGGCTCAGGAACTCCTCGAGCGGCTCGCGGTTGAAGATCTCCCACTTGGGAGCCACCTGCAGCAGCAGTCGCCCGCTCTTCCCGACGAAGCGCGCACGAAGCTGCTCCGGGATATCGGCCGCGGTGACCAGCGAGGCGTCCAGGCTCTGCTTCAGTGCCTCTATCTTCTGCGGCAGCTCCCTGAACATCCCCCCCTGGAACTCCTGCAGCATCCCTACGGCGTTGCGGTCCCGCTCCTTTTCCAGCCCGGCGAAGAACTTGTCCAGTATGGCGACGAAAGATGCTACCTGCGCCGCCTCGGGACGGCGCTCCTTTTCCAGCTTCCCCTTGAGCGCGACCGCAGCGTTCCTGAAATTTTCGAATACGGTCGGCAGTTCCATGAGCGAGAGCTCTTCCTCATAGGGGGAGGGCTTGACGTCGGCAAGCTCGCGCCTGATGGCGGCCAGTTCTGCTAACTTCTCCGGCTGGTGGTCAGGTACCAGGGTATGCAGGCTCACCACATGATCGACCGTCGGCAGCGCTTCCAGCCGCGCGCTCTTCTCCCGCGCCTCGGCCTCGTCTTTGGCGGTGACCACGGCGAAATAGCCGCTGTTTTCCTTGCTCTTCATCAGCTTGTAGGCGTAGGTGACCGATTCGAGCCCCTCCGCCTGGAGGTTCATCAGGTTGTAATCGAAGACGATCCGGGAAAGGGGATAAAGCGACGCGAGGCAGCAGAGAACGGTGAGGGCGATGACCAGCCTGGGGCGCCCGAAGAGGAGCCTTGGGATAAAGCCGTGCTCGGAGAGGTGCGTCACCCCTTGGCGCGCGTGCGGCTTCCTGTGCCGGGAGAGGAGCACCAGCATGGCGGGAAGAACGGTGAAGGTGACCAGGACGCAGATGGCAACGCCCCCCGCCGCGATGATGCCGAGCTCCGCGATACCTCTGAAGTCGGTGAGAACGAAGGTGAGAAAGGCTGCCGCCACAGTAGCTGCGGCCATGACGATGGCCCATACGTTTTTTTCAAGTCCGGTCCTGATGGCAGGCAATTCCCCCGCCCCCAGGTTCAACTCCTCCTGGTAGCGGAGCACGACCTGGATCCCGTACTCGATTCCTATCCCTATCAGCATTACGGCGAAGACCATGGAGAGGATGTTCAGGTGGCCTACGGCCAAGGTGGCGAAACCGAAGGAGAGCGAGATCGCGACCAGCAGCGACGCCATTGCCGCCAGCACGTTCAGCACGCCGCGGAAGGCGAAAAGCAAAAGGATCACCGTCAGCGCCAGGGAGACCGCAGTGGCAAGCGCGATGTCGTTCTGGCTCGTCGCCATCTCCTCATTTTCCAGCACCGGCGTTCCGGTCAGCCCGACCGTCACCCCCTTGAATTCCGGGAGCGCTTTCAGCCTCGCCACCTCGGCGCGCACCTTCTCTATCGCCTTCCCCGCCGGGACGAACCCCTGCAGATCCCGCACCGGGAGCGCGGTAAGGATCTGCTGTCTTCCCGCCTTGGCGAAGGAGGAGTCGGGGTTCATGAAGACCGTTTCCAGCGACGGGGGAGTCCCCTTCCCGCCGCCGAAGCTCTTGAAGCCTGCGCCCAGTTTGTCCAGCATGAAGAGGAGACTGGGCAGCTGCGAGTCGTCCCCTGCGACATAGCGCTCCATGCTCTTTGTCAGGTGCGTGAAGAGCGTCTGCACCGAGGGGGAGGCAGAGAGAGCTTTCAAGGCGGGCGCAGCTAGAGCGAGGTTATGGTGCAGTTCCTTTATGTCCTCTAGCGGCATGAAGAGCAGGCCGTTTTTCTGGAAAAAGGGGAGGGCGTAGGGATAGAAGACGTCGGAGAATACCTTGTTGTCCCTGGAGAGCGTGTCGTAAAGCTTGCTTCCGAAGGCGCCCACCCGCTCGGGGTCGTTCCCCTCGATGACGACCGCTATTTCCTCCATGTCGCCGAAATCGGCCTTGAACTTCTGGAAGTCGCGGTTGAAGGAGGTGTTCTGCGGCATGAGGTCGTCTCTGCCAGTCAGAAACTCCATGCGCTGCCAGGTGAGCCACAGGGAAAGCACAGTCAGCAGCAGCGCCGCCGCCAGTACCAGCCAGGGACGGCGGGAGGAAAGGGAGAAGAGGAGGCTGCCTTTTTTTGCCGTTTCTTTCATAGAACCTCGTCAGTTTTGTGTACAAAAGTTCAGGCGCTAGCAACCTAGCACACACAGCCACCACAATCAACACCCGGATCAAACTATTGTTTTCATTAGGAAAAAAATCTTTCACCACCAAAAAAACAGTGTACCTTTTAGGAAAACCATGTTAAGTTTCGCCACTTGTAAAGTATAAACAAAGCGGCTACACTCTATTAGTGCCCACCAATTCTGGCAAAAAGGAGTACGTAGTGACCTCCCCATTCAAGCACCCCATATCACACGCACTCACCTCGTTCAACGGTACCGTTGCTGAGCCGGAGCAAAGCGTCGAGCAACAGGTTGGAGCAAAGGTGCACCACCTTCCTGCTTCGATCTGGAAGCGTAAAACGGGCAGGGCAAAGAGCCCCTTGGATGTGGCCATTGAGGGAAGCCGCGACTTCTTCTTTAAGGAGCAGCTGCCTAAAGGTTACTGGTGGGCAGAGCTCGAATCCAATGTCACTATCACCGCCGAATACATCATGCTGTTCCATTTCCTGGGGCTCGTTGATCATGAGCGCCAGCGCAAGATGTCAAACTACCTGCTCTCGAAACAGACAGAAGAGGGTTTCTGGACCATCTATTACGGCGGCCCGGGCGACCTGTCGACCACGATAGAAGCCTACTTCGCCCTGAAGCTCTCCGGCTACCCGGCGGAGCACCCGGCCCTTGCCCGCGCGCGGGCCTTCATCCTGGAGCAGGGGGGGATCATCAAGAGCCGGGTCTTCACCAAGATCTTCCTGGCGCTCTTCGGAGAGTTCGACTGGCGGGGTGTGCCGAGCATGCCGGTGGAGCTGAACCTCCTTCCCAACTGGGCCTACATCAACGTGTACGAGTTCTCCAGCTGGGCGAGGGCTACCATCATCCCCCTTTCCGTGGTGATGCACAGCCGCCCGGTGCGCAGGGTCCCACCTTCGGCCCGCGTGCAGGAGCTCTTCGTGCGTCAGCCCACCCCGGCGGACTACAGCTTCGCCAAGGGCGGCGGCATCCTCACCTGGGAGAATTTCTTCATCGGGCTGGACCGCTTGCTCAAGGTGTACGAGAAGAGCCCGTTGCGGCCGTTCAAGAAGGCGGCGCTTGCCAAGGCGGAGGAGTGGGTGCTGGAGCACCAGGAAGCGACCGGCGACTGGGGGGGCATCCAGCCAGCTATGCTGAACGCCATCCTGGCGCTCAACGTGCTGGGGTACCAGAACGACCATCCCGCCGTGGAGCAGGGGTTGAGGGCGTTGGCGAACTTCTGCATCGAGACTGAGGACCAGCTGGTGCTTCAGTCGTGCGTCTCGCCAGTGTGGGACACGGCTTTGGCGCTCAAGGCGCTTGTGGATGCCGGTGTCCCCCCCGACCACCCTTCCCTGGCGAAAGGGGCCCAGTGGCTTCTGGACAAGGAGGTGACCCGGCCGGGGGACTGGCGCGTCAAGTCTCCCGACCTGGAGCCGGGTGGGTGGGCCTTCGAGTTCCTGAACGACTGGTATCCGGACGTGGACGATTCCGGCTTCGTCATGATCGCTCTCAAGGGTATCCAGGTGAAGGACCGCAAAGCCATGGACGCCGCCATCAAGCGCGGCATCAACTGGTGCCTGGGGATGCAGAGCAAGAACGGCGGCTGGGGGGCGTTCGACAAGGACAACACCAGGCACGTCCTGAACAAGATCCCCTTTGCCGACCTGGAGGCGCTCATCGATCCCCCGACCGCGGACCTGAGCGGCCGGATGCTGGAGCTCATGGGAACCTTCGACTACCCCATCACCTTCCCGGCGGCGCAGCGCGCCATCGAGTTCCTGAAGAAGAACCAGGAGCCGGAAGGGCCCTGGTGGGGGCGCTGGGGGGTGAACTACCTGTACGGCACCTGGTCGGTGCTTTGCGGGCTCGCCGCCATCGGCGAGGACATGGATCAGCCCTACATACGCAAGGCAGTGAACTGGATCAAGTCGCGCCAGAACATAGACGGCGGCTGGGGGGAGACCTGCCAGTCGTACCACGACCGGACGCTGGCAGGCGTCGGCGAGAGCACCGCTTCGCAGACGGGGTGGGCGCTCCTGGGTCTTTTGGCTGCCGGCGAGATGCACTCGGCGACCGTGGTGCGGGGGGTGCAGTACCTGATCTCGACCCAGAACAGCGACGGGACCTGGGACGAGCAGCAGTACACCGGGACCGGGTTCCCCAAGTACTTCATGATCAAGTACCACATCTACCGCAACTGCTTCCCGCTCATGGCGCTTGGGACCTACCGCACCCTCACCAGGACGCAGCCGTGACCGGAGCGCGCGGGTGAAAGCGTTCGTCACCGGAGCCACCGGGTTCATCGGCGCGAGCATCGTGCGCGAACTCCTGAAGGACGGCTGGGAGGTGCGGGTGCTGGCGCGGCCGGGCTCGGACCGCCGGAACCTCTCCGGGCTCGACATAGAAATCCGGGAAGGGGACCTGAGCGACCGCGAGGCTCTGGTGAAGGCGCTCGGCGGCTGCCAGGCGCTTTTCCACGCAGCCGCCGACTACAGGCTCTGGACACGTACCCCGCAGGCCATGTACGATGTCAACGTCAAAGGGACCCGGGCGATAATGTCGGCGGCGCTCGCCGTCGGAGTCGAGAAGGTGGTCTACACCAGCAGCGTCGGGACCCTGGGCAACCCCGGCGACGGCACCCCCGGCACCGAGAGCACACCCGTAGACTTCTGCCATATGGTGGGGGACTACAAGAAGAGCAAGTTCCTGGCAGAGCGGGCGGCAGAGTCCTTCCTGGCGAAGGGGCTGCCGCTGGTGATCGTGAACCCCTCCACTCCGGTTGGGCCGATGGATGTGAAGCCGACGCCGACCGGCAAGATCATCGTCGACTTTTTGAACGGCCGGATGCCCGCCTATCTCGATACAGGGCTGAACCTGATAGACGTGGAGGCGTGCGCCAGGGGACACCTCCTGGCGGCGCAGAAAGGGCGGGTCGGGGAAAAGTACATCCTGGGGAACCGGAACCTGACCCTGGCGGAGATCTTCGAGATCCTGTCAGGCATCACCGGGTTGAAGGCGCCGCGGGTGAAGCTCCCCTACTACCCGATACTGATGGCAGCCTACGCCAACCATGCGCTCTCAGCCGTCACCGGCAAAGAGCCGCTGATTCCGCTTGCGGGAGTGCAGATGGCCGCGAAGTTCATGTTTTTCGATCCGGGCAAGGCAGTGAACGAGTTGGGCTTGCCGCTGCCGCCGGTTGAAGGAGCGCTGGAGCGCGCCGTAGAGTGGTTCCGCGACAACGGCTACGTCAACCAGAACCGTTAGCCACAATACGGAACCATTCGGTTTGGCTCTTGGTTTTGGGTTCAAGGTTTTCTCTTTTTTGCATTGATATCGCTACGGGTTCTCAAGGAGATCCATGTACAGACTGCTAAGCAAGATCAACGGTCCCGACGACCTGAAGAAGCTCGATGCCGAGGAGCTGACTCCCCTTGCCGAAGAGGTGCGCGCTTTTCTCCTGGAGACGGTGACCAGGACCGGCGGGCACCTGGCCTCCAACCTGGGGGCGGTGGAGCTGACCATCGCTTTGCACTACTGCTTTGACTCCCCGAAGGACAAGATCATCTGGGACGTCGGGCACCAGGCCTACACCCACAAGATCCTGACCGGCCGCCGTGACAGCTTCCACACCCAGCGCTGCTACAAGGGGATCAGCGGCTTTCCCAAGCGCAGCGAATCCCCCCACGACGCCTTCGGCGTGGGACACTCCTCTACCTCCATCTCCGCCGGGCTAGGCATGGCGGTAGCCCATGGGCTCAAAGAGGATGACGCCCGCATCATCTCCGTGATAGGGGACGGCTCTCTTACCGGCGGCATGGCCTTCGAGGCGTTGAACCAGGCGGGGCATCTAAAGAAAAACCTGATCGTGGTTTTGAACGACAACGAGATGTCCATCTCCAAGAACGTCGGCGCCCTCTCCTCCTTCATCTCGCGCAAGATGACCGGCGGCTACTACAGAAGCCTGAAGAAGGAGATGGAGGCGGTCATGGCCAACATCCCGGCCATCGGCGGCAACATCCTGCACTTCGCGAAGAAGGCGGAGAATTCGCTCAAGGGCTTCCTCACCCCCGGCACCCTATTCGAGGGGCTTGGCTTCGAGTACGTGGGGCCCATCGCCGGGCACGACCTCCCCACCCTCCTTGGGGTGCTGGAAAACGTGAAACGGCTCGAAGGGCCGATCCTTTTGCACGTGATGACCAAGAAGGGAAAGGGGTACCCTCCTGCCGAGACCATGCCGGACAAGTTCCACGGTGTGGCGCCCACCAGGCCGGCGAGCGCCTCCCCGGCCAAGCTCCCTCCTCCCTCCTACACCAGCGTCTTCGGCGACACCATGGTGAAGCTGGGCGAGCTGGACCCGAAGGTCCTGGCCATCACTGCCGCCATGCCGGACGGCACCGGCCTCACCCCGTTCGCCGAGCGCTTCCCGGACCGTTTCTTCGATGTTGGGATAGCCGAGCAGCACGCGCTCACCTTCGCGGCGGGGCTCGCGGTGGAAGGGTTCCGCCCGGTCGCCGCCATCTACTCGACCTTCACCCAGCGCGCCTACGACCAGGTCTTCCACGACATCTGCCTGCAGAAGCTCCCGGTCACCCTCGCCCTCGACCGCGCAGGGCTCGTCGGCGACGACGGCCCGACGCACCACGGCAGCTTCGACATCTCGTACCTGCGCCACCTCCCGGAACTGACCGTAATGGCACCCAAAGACGAGAACGAGCTGCAGCACATGCTGAAGACCGCCCTCTACTCCGGGCGGCCGATGTCTCTGCGCTATCCGCGCGGCGCCGGCTTCGGTGTCCCCCTGGACCAGGAGCTGCAGGAGCTCCCCATCGGCAAAGGCGAGATCCTGGTCGACGGCGGCGACCTGACCATAGTCGCCATAGGCTCCACGGTCCATCCGGCGCTTGAGGCCGCGGCCCAGCTCAGGCAGAAAGGGATCTTTGCCTCCGTGGTCAACGCCCGGTTCATAAAACCGATCGATTCGGAACTGATCCTGGCCCAGGCCAAGAAGACCGGCTGCATCGTCACCGTAGAAGAGAACGCCCTCTTGGGTGGCTTCGGCAGCGCCGTCCTGGAAGTGCTTTCCGACGCGGTGCTGAACGCGGTCCGGATAAAGAGGATCGGCATCCCCGACCGCTTCATCGAGCAGGGGACCCAGGCCCAATTGAGAGCGGACCTTGGTCTTGACGCCGCCGGCATAGCCGCCACCTGCGAGACGTTCCTCAAAGGGGAGAGCGGGACTTCTCCGCAGCTCGCCGTGGTCAAATAGCTGCAAGTACCCCTGGATTCACCTGACGCGGGACAGGCTTAGAGGATCATTTTCACAGGCCTGTCCCGCAGCCTTGTCATCGTCCGCAAATCCACAGCCATAAAGGAAGCCTACCTATCATGCGTTTTCCAATGCGATTGAACTATGATCTGACCAGGTACATCGTTTCCAACAAGCTGAACAAGATCGAGAAGTACCCGCTGGTCCTGATGCTTGAGCCGACGCATCTATGCAACCTCGCCTGCTCCGGCTGCGGCAGGATCAGGGAGTACGCCGACACTATCCAGGACATGATGACGCTGAAGCAGTGCCTGGACTCGGTTGATGAATGCCCGGCACCGGTAGTCACCATAACCGGCGGAGAGCCCTTTCTCTATCCGCACATCTTCCAGCTCATCGACGAAGTACTGGCGTGCGGCAAGCACATCTACCTCTGCACCAACGCGCTGCTGCTCGAAAAGGCGCTGGACAGCATGAAGCCGCACCCGAACCTGGTCATCAACGTGCACATGGACGGCATGGAAGAGACCCACGACCGGATCCTTGAGCGCGCCGGCACCTTCAAGATCGCGATGTCAGCCATCCGGAAAGCGAAGCAGCTGGGCTTCAGGCTCTGCACCAACACCACCATCTTCAAAGAGACCGACCTGATCGAGATAGAGATGCTCTTCTCGCACCTGAAAGACATCGGGGTGGACGGCTTCCTGGTAGCGCCGGGATTCGGCTACGAGGCAGTAGGCGAGAAGCTCTTTTTGGAGCGGCGGGAAATCCAGAAGAAGTTCGAAGAAGTCTTCGAGATGAGCAAGCGTTTCCGGTTTTTCTCCACGCCCATGTATTTGCGTTTCCTCAAAGGGGCGAAGGAGCTCGACTGCACCCCGTGGGGGAACCCGACCAGGAACCCGCGCGGCTGGAAGGCGCCTTGCTACCTGATCACCGACGAGCATTACGGGAGTTTCGCCGAGATGATGGAAAAGACGCAGTGGGAGAAATACGGAGTAGGGAAAGATCAGCGCTGCGCCCAGTGCATGATGCACTGCGGCTTCGAGCCGACCGTCGTAGGCGAAATCGGCAAGAGCTGGAAAGATATGTGGGAAATGTTCTGCTGGAACTTGACCTAGACCTTTTCACCACGTTTCAGGACGTTTCACGCCGACTGAAAGATACATAAATACAAGCATTTACACGTGGCGCCCCGCAAAGAGCCCGCTATGATCTGAGACAGATTTAGCGGGCTTTTTATTCCTGGTCCTACCTAAATCGGGTTCTGGAAGTCTAGGTAGGACCAGAAGGGAGTCTGACATGGCGCATGATCGGATTCAGTTTCAAAAAATCCTGGGGCATGCCTCGACGGATCAGCAGTCGATACCTGCAGGGGGGCGTAAAGGTTCTCGACACAGCAGGGAACGACACAAAACACCCTGGCGTAACATGAAAGAGCTATATTACTGATAGGTTACCCTGCCACAGCCCCCACGATCAGGTGTCGAAATACTTTGCAACCCCTCTTCTTATATTTTTGCTTCTGCATAAGATTATCTTTAAAATCACATAGATACAGGTTTGGCAAAATATTTGCTGAAAGTTGCTGGTTGTCTATCAAAAACACAGGAGGCATAGCATGAAAAGAATTGCTGCGTTACTGGTGGGACTTGCGATGATGTCAGCAGTGAGTGCATGGGCGATTCCAACAACGTGGTCCGACAAGATAGACTTCAACCCTGACATCTTGATTCCTCCTGCCTACTCCTACACACATAGCATCGCTGACGACGGCTTCAAGAGTTTTTTCATGGGCGGCAACGACACTATCTCGTCCTACGACCTAAAAATTTCGCTCTACGATGACAATAAACCCACTTATTTTTTGGGTTTTATACCTATTCCGGACGGTAGCGAAGCTGCTACAATCTGGAGCACCGGCGGTATTTACTCCTATAATTTCGCCCTCACATCCAATACTTATACGGGCAATTTAGTGGGGAACGTTGATCTATGGGCTGATGGTAGTCTATGTGTAAATGTTTCCCAAGCGCCTTTTAGCTTTGGCGACTTCTACCTTGCGTCATCCGAACTAACTGCCTACGGCGATAGCGGCAGCGCCCCTGTCCCTGAACCGGGCACCATAATGCTCCTTGGCGCCGGCTTCCTCGGGCTCGCCGCCTATGGCAAACTGCGCAAAACCGCATAAGCCCTATTTTCATAAAACCTAGGAAGCGCTATGCTAGTTCAGGTCAAGTGGACAAACAATAGGTATGATTATGTGAATGATTTTATGCTCCACAGTTTGATAGAAGCAGGGGTTGTCGCCAGATTTCTGCGCAGTTCGGGATGGGTAACGGTAGGGGTGGACCCGGTGCGGGCCGCCACACCGAATCGCGAATATCGTGGCAGTGAAAGGAGATCGACGCCTAGCCACTGACTGACGGGCTATTGGTGATACTCTTGTCGACAAACTTTAGAGAGGCGATAGAGGGGGCGGGGCCGGATAGGCGCCGCCCCCTCTTCTATCAGCGATCGCTTTTACAGCTGGCTTTAGACTGGATTGCGGAATGTGCGTCAGCCCCCTCATTTTTCCCTTCTAAGAGCGCGACAGTATGTTAAACCCTCAAATGAGCGTGAAGCCATAACGCCGAATAAAAAATTAGCTGGCCAATAGACTACTCTTTCGCGTGAACTACGGTTCCCCAGTCCCTCAACAGTTCCGGAAAGAGGAGCGCAGGTTCTCCGTCGGCGACCGGATCGTCGCGCTGAAAGACGACGACAAACTCGATCTGCAAAAATGATGACTCGGCGCCAAAGGTCCCGGATCTTTATTTCATCCAGGACGCTTTGGTGGCAAGACGGTTGCCGTCCTCCAGTGTCGCCTGGCTGAGGCTTCCGGCTTCGGCCTGGATGCAGATGAAGTAAAGGTCTTCTTCGCCGGCCTTCCAGGCGCGCTCACCTGCCGGAGCCACACGGATCAGGCTTCCTTCGGTCACCGGGAACTCTTCTCCGTCTGCGTAAAAGGTGCCGCTGCCGCGCAGGATAATATAGAGTTCCTCGTTTTTCTTGTGACTGTGCACGAAAGGCATTCCCTTGCCTGCCGGCAGGCGGTTCAGCGAGACTTCACAGCCGGTCAGGCCCAGTTCCCCGCCGATGAAGAATTTGCCGGCAAACCCCATGAAGTCGCGCTGCAACAGGCTTTCGAAAGGACCCAGATCCATCGCGGTGAAGTTTTTCGCCTCGATCTTCATACTGACTTTCCTCCTTCAGGTTTTGTCTTACAAACAAATCACACTGCCAGTTCTCGCCGATGCCCCACCAGACACATAGGTTTCACACTGAAGGTCGCGCTGCGGCAGGTAACTGGTATAGTTGTAACCAAAGTACGGAAGTTATCAACTATAGCGATACGAGGAGATCGACATGAGCCAGTACCAGGTAGCGGTTATCGTTGGGAGCCTTCGCAAGGACTCGATCAATAGAAAGCTTGCCCAAGCGCTGATAAAGTTGGGGCCTGCTGAGTTCTCTTTCAAGCAACTTCAGATAGGTGACCTCCCGCTTTACAATCAGGACGACGATGCAAATCAGGCCGCATCGGTGATACGGTTCAAGAACGAGATAAAATCCGCCTCGGCCGTCATCTTCGTCACCCCTGAATACAACCGCTCGATTCCAGGGGTTCTTAAAAACGCCCTAGACAACGCTTCTCGCCCTTACGGAGACAGCGCCTGGACCGGCAAACCCGTGGGCATTCTGGGGGCGTCCATCGGAGCGATCGGTTCGGCTTTGGCGCAACAGCACCTGCGCAACTGTCTGGCTTACCTCGACGCCCCGACGATGGGGCAACCGGAGGTGTTCATCCAGGTGAAGGAAGGCTTCTTCGACGAGGCAGGCAACATCACCAGCGCTGACACCGTGCGCTTCCTGCAGGGATGGATGGATCGATACGTGCTTTGGGTGAAGCGCCAAGCCCAATAGGCCGCGACCAGAAGGGCAAAAAAGGGGCGGCACCTTTTTGGTGTCCGCCCCTTTTGCGTGCAAGGCATACCTCAGAGATGGCATCAGACTACGCGTCTGGCGCCGAGATACCGGTGTCGGTAATAGTCGCTGTTCAGGTCCGAGATGGTCACTTCTCCCTTTCCCGAGGAGGCATGGATCATCTTGCCGTCCCCAAGATAAATCCCGACGTGTGAAGGATAGGAAGCGTAGGTCTGGAAAAAGACCAGGTCGCCCTTGCGCAGGTCGCCCTCGGGGACATCAGTGCCGACCTGGATCTGCTCCCGGGCAGTCCGGGGGAGATCGACCTGATGTTCGCGGTAGACCTGCTGGACGAAGCTGGAGCAATCGATACCGGCAGCCCCTTCCCCGCCGAAACGGTAGGGCGTACCAAGGTACTGCGCCGCGGTCGCGCCGATGGAGTCGAGTTCGCCCGGGTCAACCGACATGGAAGCCTGCGGTGGCTCCACGGGTGCGGCGAAGGGCGCCGGAACGGCACATGCCTGCTTCAAGGAGGAATCCTTCGCGGCACCGAGATGCGCCAGGAAATTCCGCACGGCACGAGTTGAGTCCCCGGCGGGTGCGGCGGCATCGCCAGATATGGAGAGCGAGCTTTGCATCATCTCCATGCGGAGCAGTTCGGCCGCGGCCTGCGACGCCGCTACCGTCTTGCCCTCCAAAGGGCCGTCTATCGCATCAAGGAGTGCGCCGAAAGAGGATCTGTCGTGGCCCCGATGTTTGCTGCTGGGTATTCCTGAAGCTGTAGCGGGCGTCATCGCCCCCTGTAAAGGATCAATGCTCATATCTTCCCCATGAAAGGTGTAGCGCTACCTGCCTCACTGCCAGTTCTCGCAGTGGTGTTTTTGACAGCAAGTCAACGGGCCGTCACCGTGGAACTTTGTAACCGGCTAAAAACTCAGGGCATCCACTAGGGTAGCACCCTTGGGCGACCCTTTCCCGTGCAGAGAATGCAAAATAGCAGCCAAACAACTGTGGTCTTAGGCTGGAGAGTAGAACGGGAGGGACAACAGGCAGGAAGAGCCGGTGCCGTAGCGGGTTATGACCATGGCACCGGCCCTTTTAGCGATACAGGGTTTGCGCGAATCCCCTGAAGTCACAGGGGTGAGTCGGCGGGCAAGGCATCTGCAGCGGAAGTTCAGTCGCCGAAGGCCTCGCTGTCATATACCTCCGGGAGTTCCCGCGATGTCTTCACCACGGTCCCCTTGTAAAGAACATACTGTCTCTGGCACGCGCAGGTATATGCCAGTCGTACACTCCAGTGCGCCTGCACATAGCTTGGGTAATCGTTACGCATGCCACATTCACAGGTGAAACCGCTTTCGTCATGCTCTATATTCGTCGCCATGACATCCTCCTGCCGCACCAACCCACCATGTGACTGAAAAGTTCATTCGAAAAAAACCCATTACGATTCTATGCAGCATCCTATGAAAGTCAAACTCCCCCCGGAAGTTCTCCATGCTGCCCCTGATAATGGCTGCCCCCCGCGAGGAGCCTATGCTCATGGATTTTAAAACTGGTAGGGAGTCAGCGTTGCGGCATCAGGCCTGGTTCCTCTTGAAGAGGAAATCGCTCCATCTCTCGCCGGACCTGGTCAGCGGTTGCTGCGCCTTGCGTATGGGATCGCGCCCGATCTGGACCCATCCCGAAGACCTTAGAAATGCCACTATCTTCTTCTCCCGGATCAGGTAGTCGAGCATATATGACGGCACGTTCCTTTCTTCTCCGTTGTTGAAAATCACCAGTATTCCCATCTAAAACCACCCCTTTTAACTGCTTTTATAGTGTCGGCCACCTCCGTTTCGCATTTCATTGCCACCCCATCAAGCCGATTCTAGCCCAGCTCCCCCCTTAGCTCAAGACAATATTGGCCAATACTATAGCAGCCATCGGCCACAACGATTCAGCTTCCAGTGACCGCCCGCCCCCCCCTGTCTGCAGCCGCGCCGCCCGGCCCCTCTTACACATTAAGACCAGCTAAAAAAACTCGCCCTACGCCCTTGCCATTTCATGAACAACTGTTAAGTTACTGTACTGTGTTTGAAATGTCTAATAAAAATCAGGAGGTGGTCACATGATTGACGTGAAGTGCGATAGCTCATAAAGCATCCCCTCCCCGAAAGTCTCTCCCCTGAAACAGCACGATGCGCTCGCTACGGCTCTCTCTTCCCGGTTCAGCAGCAGCCTTCATGGCAACATAGGCATCTGACCAGAGACAAGGAGGAATTATGCAACGCACGCTTTGGAAGAAGTTTTCGACCTTTTTAATTGCCTCAACCGCGGCAGCCGCACTGTTTCTCGGTGGCTGTGAAGGGGACAAGGGTGAGCGAGGTGAACCCGGCCAGAATGCCACCTCATTCACCAACATAACGTCCCTTACCCCCCAGCAGCAGGCGGATCTCAGCTTCGATCAGACCAACAGCACGGTAACCAGCGTCTCCATCAGCAGCCCACCGGTGGTCAAGTTCAAGATCGTCGACAGCAACGGCAACCCCGTGGTCGGCATTGGCACCAAGAACTCGACAGGCCAACTGCAAAACCTCGGCTTCAACCTGGCTAAACTGGTACCCGGCGCCAACGGCAGTCCGTCTCACTGGGTGAACTACATCGTCACCACCGTTCCGGCCGCAGGCTCGACCACACCGGCGGCAGCCTCGCGCCCTACCAGCGATCGTGAAGGGACCCTTATCGACAACGGCGACGGCACCTACCAGTACACCTTCGCCCGCGACATCACCCAAATCCAGAGCCAGGTGAACGCCATGACCTTCAGCGGCAACAACCGCAGAAGCGACCTGGGAGACCTCACCTACCAGCCGAACCTTACTCACCGCCTGGTAATCCAGTATGGCGGGACCGTCCTCAACACCTCCCCGGCGATAAGGTTCAAAAATGCGATCAACATCGTCTACGACTTCGTTCCTGCAACCGGCCAAGTGGTCACCTCCTCGACCTCGGGCGCACAGGAACGCAACATCGTGCTCACTAAGTACTGCAACGAGTGTCACGGAAACCCGGGCGATCCCAACAACCTCAACGACAGGGGATACGGGCTCGGGATCACCACGCCACATTCCGACCGCGTCGACACCCGCTTCTGCACGATCTGCCATACCAGCCAGCGTGCCTACGGCCGCGCCATCTCGGTTCCCGTCAACGGTGGCTTCACCGGCAACGTCTATGTGACTGCTGACAGCGCAACCGCCGACGTGAACACCGGCGACGTCCAGGTCATGGGTGAGTTCGTAACCATGGTGCACAAGATCCACATGGGGAGCAACCTGACCCAGACCGGCTCGAACTATGCTGGGCTATCGTTCAACGAAATAGTCTACCCTCAGGATCCGGCTCTTTGCCGCAAGTGCCACAGGGGTGATACGGCTCAGCAACTGGCGGTGACGCCGCAGGGGAACAACTGGAACACCATGCCCAGCCGCAAGGCCTGCGGTTCCTGCCACGACAACGTCCATTTCTCGACCGGCCTGAACCACGACGGCAACCTGGTCCAGACCAACGACTCCGCCTGCACCGGCTGCCATACCCCGACGGGTATTCAGACGTCGCACGCGAGGGCGCTGGCGAGCCCGCTCACCCCGCAGCCGATCGCCGGGCTGACCAACTTCGAGTACCAGTTGAGCAGCGCGACCGTCAACGGGACTACCAACGACTTAACCGTCGTCTTCCGCATCCTCGGCAACGGTACCCCCGTCACGCTGGCCACAGCCGCGCCCGGCCTCACCGCGCCGCTTGCCGGCTTCACCGGCGGCCCCGCATTCCTTTTGGCCTATGCAAGGCCCCAGTTGGAGACCGGCGCCGCAGTACCGGCGGACTACAACAACCTTGGCAAAGCGGCAGCGCAGCCAGACTCGATTTCCATCGCATCGCTGCTGAACACGACCACGAACGCAGCCGTCGGCAGCATTTCGGGCCCGGACAGCAACGGCTTCTACATGGCGACCATCAAATCGGCGGCCGCCTTCCCGGTCGGAGCCAAGATGCGCGCCGTAGCCATGCAGAGCTATTTCACCCAGACCGGTTTTGATCCGTCGATCGCCGGACGCCACACCAAGGCGGTCATCATCCCTGTCACCGGCGACACGGCGCGCCGCACGGTTGTCGACCCCGACAAGTGCGCCAGGTGCCACGAGTTCTTCGAGGCCCACGGCGGCCAGCGGGTGTACCAGACCCAGGTCTGCGTAACCTGCCACAACCCGAACCTCTCCACCAGCGGCCGCATCATCACCGACGCAAGGCTTGCCGGCTTCACGGACCTGCAGCGCGAGATCCTGCTCCGCTGGGATCCGGCCTTCAGTGTCACCACCCCGGGATACGCTCTTCTCTTCCCGGAGACCTCTAACAACTTCAAGGACATGATCCACGGCATCCATGCGGGCGATTCACGCACCACGCCCTTCCGGGACGTGCGCGGCGACAGGCTGGCGGTTATTGATGCGGCAGAGATCGCATTCCCGAACCTTCTGTCCAATTGCGACGCCTGCCACTTAAGCGCTCCCGCGGGCACCAACCGCCAGACCTACAAGGCGAACCTGCCGGCCAACGTGCTGCCGTCCACCCACGTGACCAGGAGCGCCGCCGTCGTAGCCGGGGCGACCACGGCAAACATCACCGCGGCCCGCACAACCGTACCCAACGATGACGACCTGGTTGTTGGGCCCATCACCGCCTCCTGCGTCAGTTGCCACGACAGCGCACTGGCCAAGGCGCACATGCAGGCTAACGGCGCACAGCTTGGCGCCGCCCTGAACGGCCCGACCTACACCGATATGGGTGTGCCTCGCAATACCTTCCCCTCGGCGACCGAGCAATGCGCGCTCTGCCACGGCGAAGGGCGGGTAGCCGACGTGGTAGAGGTCCACCAGAGGTAACCAAAAGGCATCGAAACCGGCCGGGGCACGTTTGCCGTGCCCCGGCCGACCGCTCCTTGAAACACCTGCAGAACCGGGGGCCCATCTGCCCCCGGTTTTATTTGCAACTGCATTTCCCCACCAGCAACCAGAGACGGAATCAAGAAAGGAGGAAATGTCTTGAAAATCCAAAACAAAATAACGGGAGCCGTCCGGCCCTGTGCTTTGAAACTTGCGGGAGCGGTACTTCTTTCCTGTTCCCTGCTCGTCTTCGACCACGCGGCGGCTAACGCCACCTCGATTTCCGGTGATTCCCTGACCATCCTGCGCATGAGGGAAAACACGCGGGATGACCAACTTTTCCCGCTCTACGAATACCTGAACCTCTCAGCAAGCGACACCGGCAGCCAGGGGACCATATCGGTTCAGCTCGGCGGCTGGGGACGCATCGACCTTGGTGACAGAAGCAGCCAAAGAAGGAGCGATGGCGACATCCAGTACGGCTTCCTTAGCTACCGGGCCAACAAGAACAACCTTCAGTTCAACGCCGGACGCCAGTGGATCGTGGAGGGTGTCGCCACCGAAAGGCTGGATGGCCTGTACCTGAGGACGGACCTCGCCGCCGGCTTTACCGCGGCGACCTTCGTCGGCACCCCCGTCACCACCGACCCCAACTTCGAGGGGGGAGAACTCATGTACGGCGGCAGGATCGCCCACACGCTCCCCAAGTACTACTCGATCGGCCTCTCGGCTCTCAGAAACGAGAGCGACGCCGAAGGTCTGCGCGAGGAGGAGGGGGTGGACGTCTGGCTGCACCCGATACCGCAACTGGATATAAGCGGCCGCTCCAGCTACAACTCGCTCAGTAACGGCTGGGCCGAGCACGCCTACACCCTGAGCGTGACCCCCATGGACGCCTTGAGGCTGAGCGCCTCCATGCAGCGCATCAGCTATCGGGATTACTTCTACCATGTAACGACCAGCGCACTCAGCCTGACCAACGGCATTCTCGACCCCAACGAGGAACTCTGGAATGTCGGGGGGAGCGTCGGCTTCATGCCGACGAAGAACATAAACGTCGCGCTGGAGTACAACCGCTACGAGTACGAGATCGCCGGCAACGCCGATTACTACGGAGTGACAGCCAGCTTCACCACGCCCACCGCCCTGACCGCCGGCGCCTCCTTCCACCGCATGGACGGCGACACAGGCCCCTTGCGCTACAACCAGTACCGGGCCTGGGCCACGCAGAAGTTCGGGCCGGCCGACCTTACCCTCGATTTCTTCGACGTTGATTTCGACAGCAGCATCACCGGGAGGACCAATACCTACTCCCTGGCCGCCGCAGCCGGATACAACTTCAACCGGAGCCTGAGAGTCGCAGCGGATGTCGACTACCAGCGGAGCACCGACTTCGACAACGAATTGCGCGGCTTGGTGAAACTTAGTTATGCCTTTGGCTTCGGAAAGGAGGGGCAATAGTGAAAAAGATATCGTTGATGGTTCTGATGGGAGCGATGCTGTCCTTTCTTTACGCCTGCGCCAACACCAACAGCATAGCCAGGGTGCATCCCGAGGAGGTGACGGGACTCCCGCGGTGCGCGGAATGCCACACCGACAACTGGACCGCGCTGAACCACCAGGCACAGGACTTCTACCTGAAACATAAGTTCTACGCAGCACAGCAGCGGGCCGCCTGCTCCACCTGCCACAAGGAATCCTTCTGTGTCGACTGCCATGCCCACAAGGAGGAAATCAAGCCCAACGACAAGTACAAGGAGAGGCCCGAGCTGAACCTGCCTCACCGGGGCGATTACCTCAGCCGGCACAGGATCGACGGCAGGATCAATCCCGCCTCCTGCGTTAAGTGCCACGGGAGAGAAAACAACGAGAGGTGCAAGACATGCCATCGATAACCAGACCAGCTCAAGCTGTCATGCTTTGGTGCCTTTTGCTCCTGCTGCTCGCCGGTTGCGGGGATAACAACTCGCACACAAGCTACGACCCCGACCTCGGCGCGCATCCCGAAGACTGGCTTCCGGCCCGGCATGCGGTAGCCGCCTTCGGGCACCTTCAGGACTGCACCCCGTGCCACGGCACGGATCTGACCGGCGGCATCTCCAAGGTCGCCTGCACCAGTTGCCATCTTGGCAGCCCAACCGACGTGCACCCGCTCGAGTGGGATGGGCACGACTACGCACATCACGGTGAATGGATCCGGCAGAAAGTGCTGGTCACGGGGCGCACTCTGGCGGACATAGGGACACTGGGGGCAGGCACCCTCGGCACCACGCTGATCGGCCCGGCCACCCAGGTAACCGCTAGCTGCGCCACCGCCTACTGCCACGGCAGCGACTACCGCGGCGTCGCGAACTCCGGTCCATCCTGCTTCGACGACCAGCCCGGCGCCGTCGATTCCAGCTGCCACATCGGCAACGCCTTCTCGGTCCACCCGATAAGCTGGCTGCCGCCCAGGCTCACCGCCAGGGCCGGGATCCCCGTCCCGACCATCCTCCCGGCCCACGGCCAGTACGTCGAGACCTACGGACCCGCCGAGTGCTCGATACCGATCTGCCATGGCGCAGGCACCACCGAGACGATCCACGTAGGGGCGGGAAGCACCAGGATAACCGGAACCACCCCCACCACGCCCAACTTCGGCCAGACCGGGTTCGCCGGCTTCGCCATGTTCACCACGGGAACCGCGAGGGCCCAGGTCAGCAACACCGGACGCTCCTGCGCCGCGTGCCATTTCTGACGCCGGGCTAAAGATGAGGCAAGCCAAAGGGGGGCCCCGGAACCGATCCGGGAGCCCCCCTCTTGTTTGCAGATAAATCTCGCGCCTTTACTGGCGCGCAGAGGTGCAATCCCCTGATCAGCCGCGCTCCAACAGGTCGTTCAGCTCCGAACGTTCGTGTGCCACCCGCGCCTGGCTCCATCCCAGCTCCTGCGCCATCATTTCCAGCACCACCGGCGCCGCGACCTGCGCCCCCCTGCGGTCCAAAAGCGCAAGCGGAATCCGCCGCTCCAGGAAATCCAAAGGGGAGAGCGCCATCTCGTAACGCACCGCGTAAAGCACCTCCCCCTTGAGGTAGGGATGCGGCGGCACCAGCCGGTCCGCCAGTTCCCCCTGGCAAAACTGCGCCACATCCGCCGCGAGGGCCCCGTAGGAGCCGTACAGATGCAGTGCTACGTCGGGGGAAAGCCGAAACTTCCTCGCCAGCTCGGTCGCCCCCTGCTCCTGAACCCCCTCGCCCCCTTCCAGCACGATCCGGTCGGTGCGGCATTCGCAGTTTGCGGCGAGCCCGAGCGTGGCAACCGCGTAATCAACCGTGTCGAGCGCCATCTTCCGGTAGGTGGTCCACTTGCCACCAACGATGGTGATGAGGCCGGTTGGGGAACAGCTTATGACATGGTCGCGGGCAAGCTCCGCCGAGTCCGCGGTGTACGGGTCGTGCACCAGCGGCCTCAGCCCCGCCCAGCGCGCCATGATGTCCCCCTCGTCCACCTTCAGGTTGAAGTAACGCCGCAGGTGGCGCAAAAGGTACTCCACGTCCTTTTCCTCGGCGACCGGCGGGACCCCGGCCGTTGCCGGTTCCTCAGTGGTACCCACCAGGCACATCCCCTGCCAGGGAAGGATGAAGATCACCCGCCCGTCGTCGGTCTTGGGGATCATGATCCCGGTATCCGCCGGAGCGAACTTTCCCGGGAGCACTATGTGTGTGCCGCGGCTCACCCGCAAAAGCGGCGCCGCCGTAGGATCGTCCATCCGGCGCAGGAGGTCCGCGGAGGGGCCGCAGGCGTTAACCACGCAGCGGGCGCGGATCTGCCACGATGCCCCCCCCAGCGGGTCCCGCACGATTGCGCCGGCCACCCTCCCCTTTTCCCTGACCAGGCTGATCACCTCCAGGTAGTTGCTGAGGGCCGCCCCCTCCCTCAGAGCGGTCCGCGCCAGCGCGAGGTTCATGCGGGCGTCGTTGAACTGCCCGTCGTAGTAAAGGACCCCACCTTTGAGCCCCTCTCTCTTTATCTGCGGGAAACGCCGGAGCATATCCGAGGGAGAGAGGTAGCGGCTGTGACCCAGCCCCGCCCGGCGGGCCAGGAGGTCGTAGAACTTGAGCCCGGCCCAGATGTACGGGACCTGCGCCAGCCGGTACAGGGGCGTGACCAGGGTCAGGCGCTGGCACAGGTGGGGTGCTATCTTCAGGAGCACGCCGCGCTCGTGCAGCGCGTCACGCACCAGGTTGAACTGGACCTTGTCCCGGTGCAGGACAGCCGCCTCCAGGTAGCGCACCCCGCCGTGCAGAAGCTTCGTGCTCCTGCCGCTGGTGCCACCGGCGAAATCCCGCCGCTCGGCCAGCGCCACCTTCAGACCACGGCTTGCGGCGTCGAGCGCAATGCCACAGCCGGTGGCGCCTCCCCCCACCACGAGCAGATCGAAGATCTCCCCCGACTTCAGCCTATCCAGACGCTCTTTCCTGTCAGTCACCTAAACCTCCAAACATCACAATCATGCACCACAGAGGACACAGAGGGTCACAGAGGAGAAACAAAACCATACCAGCAAAGGCTTTTAAAACGGATGAAAAGGATTAGACCAGATAAGAGCTTCCGGTTGAACAATAAATTTTTGTTTCTTGCAGTTATCCCCTGTATCCCCTTCATCCCTGTTCAATGCTCATAGTTTTTGTCCTTCCTCTGTGTTCCTCAGTGCTCCTCTGTGGTGAGAGCCTTTAGTTCTTTTCCCACCCAAGCGAAAGCCGCACGCACTTCTGCCATCCCCGGTGCAGCTCCTCGCGCCGCTGCCGCTCCATTTCAGGCTCGAAGCGGCGGTCCAGCGCCCACTGCGCCGCTATGGCGGAGGTATCCAGCACCCCTGCCCCGATCCCGGCCAGAAACGCCGCCCCAAGCGAAGTGCTCTCGGTGCAGCGCGGGCGAAGCACCGGGACACCCAAAAGGTCGGCCTGGATCTGCAGCAGCAGGTTGTTCGCCGCCGCCCCCCCGTCCACTCGGAGCTCCTTGAGGGGGATGCCGCTCGCCTTCTCCATGGCGCGGATGGCGTCGAGGGTCTGGAAGGCGATCGCCTCCAGCGCGGCGCGCGCCAGGTGCGCCTTGGTGCTCCCCCTGGTAAGCCCGGCGATCACCCCCCTGGCGTAGGGGTCCCAGTAGGGGGTTCCCAGGCCTGAGAGCGCCGGGACGAAATAGACACCGGCCGAGTCTGGGACCGTCGCGGCGAGCGCCTCCACCTCCTTGGCGCTTCCGATCAACCCCAGCCCCTCCTGCAGCCACTGCACCGCAGCCCCCGCAATGAAGATGGAGCCCTCCAGCGCGTACTGCACCGCCTCGCCGGGGAGCTGCCAGGCGATGGTGCAAAGTGCGCCGTCGCTAAGGCCGGGGCGCACCCCGCTGTTCATGACCACGAAGGCTCCGGTGCCGAAGGTGGCCTTGGCCATGCCCGGGGCGAAGCACCCCTGTCCGAAAAGGGCCGCCTGCTGGTCCCCCGCCACCCCAGAAATGGGGATCTCGGCGCCGACCACCTGGGCCGATGCATGGCCGAACCCTGCAGCGCTCCCCCGGACCTCTGGAAGGAGCGCGCGCGGAATGCGGAAAAGCCGCAGCAGCTCTTCGTCCCACTCAAGCGTTTTTATGTTGAAGAGCATGGTGCGGCTGGCGTTGGAGATGTCGGTGAGGTGGCTTTTGCCGACGCTCAGCTTGAAGATGAGCCAGCTGTCGACCGTGCCAAAGCAGATCTCCCCCCTCTCGGCCCGCAGCCGCAGCCCGTCCACCCGGTCCAAAAGCCAGGAGAGCTTCGTCGCCGAGAAGTAAGGGTCGAGCAAAAGCCCGGTCCGCTCGCGCACCATGGACTCCAGCCCCTGCCCTTTTAGCGACTCGGTCAGCTCGGCGGTGCGGCGGTCCTGCCAGACGATGGCGCGGTGCAGCGGCCGGCCGGTCGCGCGCTCCCAGATGACCGTGGTCTCGCGCTGGTTGGTGATGCCGATGCCGGCCACCTGGGACGGCTCGACACCCGCCTTGGCGATGACCTCGCTGATGCAGGCGAGCTGCCCTTCCCAGATCTCCTGCGGGTCGTGCTCCACCCACCCCGGATTCGGGTAGTGCTGGGTGAGCGACCGGGACGCGGACGCGAGCGCTGCACCCGAGGCGGCGTAAAGGGTCGCCCTGCTGCTGGTGGTCCCCTGATCTATGGACAAGAGGTATTCCACGTCTCCTCCTTTTGGGCCTACTCGAACCGGATGATGAACCTGGTCCCGATCCGCTCCTCCTGATGCTGGTCGGTGAAGGACCAGCCGTCGAGGGGGTTCTGGTCGTAGTACAACATGAGGTCGGCCCGCGGCAACAGGCGGATGCCGACTTCCCCGGTCCACCGGACAGAGCTGCGCGAGGGGGCGATGAAATCGTAGCCGGTGCGTGTGTCCACATCGGGACGGATCCCCAGTTCCGCCCCGCCAGTAAGCCCCTTCTTCTCCACGGTCATCACGGGAAGCTTGGCCGCGGCCGAAAGGTAAAAACTGTCGGCAAGAGACAGGCGCCAACCGGCTTGGGCGTGCACCCGGTGGGTCGACTGTTCGACCCCGCCGTGGAACTCCTGCTCGCGAGAACTGTAACCGACGCCGAGTTCCGGTTCCAGGCTCACCTTTTCGGCCGCTGAGAATTTCACGCCTGCATGTGTGAGGAAATTGCCGGTATCAAACAGATCCAGCGAGGTCATCGGCTGTGACAGTTTCGGCGTCTCGATCGGCGAAGAAAGCTGCTGCAAACCGCCAGCTACTGCCTGAAGCGGCGCACAGACAGTCAGCAGCATCAACCCTAGCACGAATAGTCTCACATGTCTCAAGCACATAAAATTAATGCCTTGTCTCGATACCGGACCCCGAGGATCGTCCTCGCCATAGAAAGTCAATCGGGCTGCGCCCATTCTCAATTGGAATTGATTAATACAACAAATTTTGACAATCACAAGTTTTTACTTAATATAGTAACACTTTTGTAGTATATAAATTCGGTCCTTTGCCAGCAGCCATGACACCTGATACAGAAGATATGCCTGCGGCACCGCAATAAACCACCACAGCGTCATCTTTATACCGCTTCTATACAACAAAACCCAGAAATTAGTCCAACGATGTTTCTTTATTCCAGTGCAGGAGAGCTCCTATGAAAAAAACCGCTTGTCACCTGTTGTCAGCAGCGTTTTTCCTGTCCCTACCCGCAGCGGCATTCGCTGCGGATGGCTCGCTGAACTCCACCTCAATTCTGCGGGTCTACCAGGATGACCGCGCCGGGTTTGCCAGCAAGGACTTGGCACCGGTCACCGAGTTCCTGGCTCTCGACGCGGAGAAGCTTGGCGACGGCAACCTTTCCGCCCACCTCTACGGTTGGGGCAGACTAGACCTCGCCGACGACAGTTTCAACAACGGCAAGACCGATGCCAGCCTAACCTACGGCTACCTGATGTACCGCTTCAAAAACGCCAACGCGCAGGCACGCGCCGGCCGCTTCATGGTCACCGACGGGATCGTGAACGAGCACGTGGACGGCGTCAGCGCGAGCACCGACCTTCCCTACGGGTTCCGGGTTTCCGCCTTCGGCGGTGCGCCGGTGCACACCCAGCACCTTGCCAACGAGAACACCGACGGCAAGGGGAACGGCATTTTCGGAGGCCGCCTGGGCTACCGGTTCGGCGGGATGCTCGAGGTAGGCGTGTCGGGTGTCTACGAAAGCGGCGCCCCCTCGCTGGACCGGCCCGGCAACATCGCCCTTGAAAGAGGCGCACGGCTCGGCGACCACAGGCTCGTCGGAGGGGACATCTGGTTCAGCCCGGTGCGCGCGGTGGAACTGATCGGGCACACGAGTTACAACACAGAAACCAGCGGCATAGCCGAGCACACCTATCTTTTGAACCTGAAGCCGGCAAAGAAACTCTTGGTAGCCGCCGAGTTCAGCGAACACCACGAGCGCAACTACTTCTACAGCTCGGCCCTCTTCGCCAGCATGGTCGGGGACCTGAGCGAAAAGTCGCGCACCACCGGCTTGAGCGGCTCCTACGAGCTGGGGCAAGGGACGGAGGTTTCCGCCGACTACAAGCACTACTCCAGGGATATCGGCAGTGCCGACCGTTTCGGGGCTAACGTCCGCTTCACCCACATGGACAACACCATGAGAAGCGGCATCGGCTACCACTACCTCAACGCGGATTCCGGCTTCGCCATCAATCCGGCAACCGACGACTCCGCCTCCTTCCACGAGGTGCGCTGCTACACCATGAGGGACACCAAGACCTTCTTCGGCGCCCTCGACGCCATCGGCTACTTCTTCAAAGAGAAGATCAACAACGAAAAGAGCGCCTGGGAGACCATCGGTTCGGTAGGCTACCACATCACGCCGGCCCTGGCCCTCTCCGGCGACCTGAGCTACGGTCAGAACCCGCAGTATAACGACGACCTCAAAGGTCTGGTCCGTCTTACCTACAACATGAACTACAGCGGAAAAGGAGATGCGAAATGATACGCCCCACCAAGCTATTCCCGCTCCTGGCACTGGCCGGGCTGACGGTCATATTTGCTGCCTGCTCGCAGATGGGCACCATGGAAAGCCTCCCGGCCTCCCACCCTGAGGAACTCGGCACCGGCCGCGTCAGCTGCTCCGAGTGCCACGAGGACACCCAGAAGGGGTCGATGAAACCGCTGACCGCGTTCAACCACTCCTCGGAATTCGTCAAGAACCACAGGTTCTACGCCGCAACCGATGACAAGGTCTGCGCCACTTGCCACAAGCCCTCGTTCTGCGCCGATTGCCACACCCACAAGGTGGAGATGAAGCCGTCGGTGAAATTCGGAAACCGCCCCGACCGCGAGATGCCGCACCGCGGCGACTTCATGACCCTGCACAAGATCGAGGGCAAGCTCGACCCCGCCAGCTGCTACCGCTGCCACGGCAGGGCCAACAACCAACGCTGCGTAGTGTGCCATACGAGATAGATAGGAGAGACTATATGCAAAGTCGGATATCGTGGTTGAAAATGGCCTCCTTAACCGTTGCAGCAGCGGCCCTTGCCGCCTGCAGCGGGGCCAACGACAGCGCCCCCATGGTGGACAGCAACGGCAAGCACCCTGCCAATTGGGTCAAGGCGCACGGGGCGATAGCCAATGCGTCCCCGGCGCAATGCACCCAGTGCCATGGCGAGGACCTGACCGGCGGCATCACCAGGGTCGGCTGCTTCAGCACCCCCCAGACGGCACAGTTCGGATTCGTCTGCCATGCCACGAACCCCGTGGCTGCCGCAGGGTGCGACTCCTGCCACAGCACCCCGCCTGCCGGGGCCGCCGCGCCGAACCGCTCCGGCCTCCACACCCTGCATCTGCAGCTCTTGGGGACCAACTGCGCGTCGTGCCATACCGGCGCAGGTTTCGGCACAGACAATCACGCCAAGGCGACCGCAACAGGCGGCATTGCCGGCGCGACCGTGAACTTCCCCGCGTCGCTCAAGGCTAAGACCGCCCCAAGCTTCGGCTACGATGCCGCCAACGGGACCTGTTCCGGCGTAATCTGCCACGGCGGGAAAAACACGCCCAAGTGGTACGGCGGCTCCATAGACCTGGCTACCGACTGCGTCTCCTGCCACGACCAGGGTACCGCTGCCCAGACGCCGCAGTACAACAGCTATTTCTCCGGGACCTACAACGGAGCTAACCTGCACGAAATCCACCTGCACCTGCTGGTGCCGAACACCTCTACGCCCATCGTCTGCACCGACTGCCATAATACTGCCAGCCTGGCCAGCCACTTCACCAGCCTGGCCACTCCGGCTTTCGGCGCAGAGCCGTCAACTACCATCGGCGGCGGCAGCACGAAGATCACCAGCTACACGGCCTACACTGCTGTCGTTCCTTCCGGCAGCTGCACCAGCACCTGCCATGCGGCTAACGGCAACAACCCGCGCAACTGGATCAACAACTAGAACTAGCAACGACAAAGGCAGTAAAAAAGGCCCCTCTCGATTAGAGAGGGGCCTTTTATTTGTTCCTGGGTTAAGCTTTCAGCGCATCGGGTGTCATTTCTCCGAGCGCACCAGTATGACCTGGTGCTTAATCGTCTTCTGATCGTCGGAAACCTCTCCGGTGGCCATGTTGATAGCCCAGGCAAACTCCTTGTTTTCACCCTTGTCGTTGTCCGTCCAGTAGAAATCTGGCCTTACGTTGGTGAACAACTCGTCGTTGAGGGTTTCAAACGGTTTTGCCCCACCAGGCTTTCCCTTCGCAAATGCAGTAAGGGCTCTGAGCTCATCCTTAGTCGGCAGTCGCCAGTCGGAAAAGCCTGCGTAGTTGAAATTCTTCGGGAGCGCCATCGCGGCGTTCCAGTCCATCGCTCCACACTTTGAGGCATCCCTCACCCACAACACCCCCGAGATGGTATTGCGCACCAGGAGCCCGTCCTTGGTGGGCGCGAACAGGACCGGCAGCACCTGAGGCAGGATCATGGTCTGCCCCTTGGGCGCGGTCTTGAAGGTAAAGGAGCGCCCCTTGGCCTTGTTGCCCAGATACGGGATCAACTCGTAGTCGGCAGCTGCGTCTATCTTGGCGAACTGGAATTTGCCATCGGCTGCCGTTGTCGCTTCGTACTGTTCGCTGCCGCTTTTCACGTTCTTCGCCACGACCCGGACGCCCGCAAGCGGTTGCGCCTTGCCGTCCACCACGGTCCCCTCCAGCTTCGACTTCTCGCCGCACCCGGCGAGGGAAACGAGCAACATGCACCCCATAAGAACAGTCTTCATTTGCTTCATGGTCATCCCTCATTTCAGTAGTGATGTCACGGAAGGGTCACCCTCCGCACAAAAAAAAGCGCCTCAGGCTTGAGGCGTCGCATGGTTGGTAAGAGATGGGGCGGGCCTTGCGGCCCGCCCCGTTGCTGCCTCTTTAAGACTTACTTGTTAACGGCCACCGTTCTGCAGGAAGTGGTCGGTTGCGCCCGGCTTGTCGGCGTGGCAGCCTGCGCAGGAGTTCTGCGAAATGCTGGTTTTCCACTGGACGCCTACACCGGAGGTGCCGGTGTGGCAGCCGCTGCAGCGCGGTGCACCAGCAGCCTTGACGGTTGCGGTATCGGAGGAACGGAGCCCCTGCGGGTAGGAGACGTCCTTCCAGTCGATGCCATGCTTGTCGCCGGTGGCGGAAGCGGAGTGGATGGCATGTACACGGTTGTCCAGCGGGTCAGCATAGTTACCGGACTTGTCGTGGCAGGAGATGCACTCGTCGGTGTTGAAGACGACGGAGTGACGTGCGTTGTGAGCCTCCAGGAGGCCCGGGCCATGGCAGTCGACGCAGGTATTGCCGGAAATTTTCTGCTCTGCAGTCGCGGTGTTGATCTGGATGGTCTGGAACGCGGTGGAGTCGATCTTGTAGTCGCTGTCAGCCTTGTAGCCGTAATCTGCGATGGTTGCACGGACAAAGTAGGTTCCGCTCATGTCTGCGGTGACCGGGTTCAGCTTATAGACGAAGCCGGCCGAAGTGGTCTGAATGTTCGCGTCGGTTGCGTCTACGAACAGGGGCTGCGCCTGTTTCGGCACGCCGTTGGTGAGGGTTGCTGCTGCCTTGGTCAGCACCGGCTTGGCGTTGGAACGCGGGCCGTAGACGTAGATCTGTGCTTTGGAGAGGCCGCCGCCTGCGACAGCAACAGCGTCCTTGGCAGTGGTGTAAACGGTACCAGCGACTGCGGAGTTGTCAGATTTGTTCTTGAGGGTCACGGTAACCTTGGGAGTTTCGCCGGTCACGTAGTGAGTACCGTTTGCCGGTGCATCAAGGGTCATGGTCACGTTGTACTCACGCACGTCTTTCGCTGCAGGTGCCGGGGTGTGGTAGCCGTCGATGGCGGTGGTCGGGTGGCACAGAGCGCAGGCTGCGCTGTTGACCTGTGCGCCGCCTACATGGCCTGCGCCGGTGGTCAGGTCGAAGGTGGCGCTGTTGTGGCAGCTGCCGCAGGCTTCAAGGGTTGCAACTTTGTAGTTAGCAAGCTTGTCGCCGGTGCCAAGGGCAACACCAGCAGGGTTGCTGTGGCAGGCGACGCAGTCGCCCAGCGGGCGCGGGTAGGTTACCTGGGTGTAGCCGCCACCGAAGATGCGGGTGGGGAACTCGGCGACGTCTTTAGCAGCGTGAATCTCGTGGATGAACTTGGTGAAGTTGATCTCCGGAGCTGCCGGATCGTGGTACAGCGGCGAGTGACACATCACGCAGACCAGGGTGTTGCGGTAACCGTTCGGGTTGCCGTGAGCCGCCGCGAGCAGCGGTGCGCCGTGACATTTCTTGCAGGCGTCGACGGTGACGATCTGGTTCTGCGGGTTGGCTTCCAGTACCGCAGCAGTGTTCGCAGCCGGCTCGGCGGTCAGGTCGACGACGCCTACGCCGTTATTGACGTTGATCACGGAAGTGCCGAGCATTGCAGTACTCGGGTTTACACGAACAATGACGCGCTGCTGAAGGGTCGGATCGTAGTTCGCGTTTCTGTATCCGGCGGTAGGAGTGCCGAAGACGTTGGCAACGACAGCACTATAATTGCCGTTTCCAAGGTTGGTCAGAGTAAGGTCTGCGCCAGTCGCATAGGCCCAGGTCTCGATGTGGGCGTTGTCGAAGGTGCCCCTGTCGGTCGCGGTCCCGGCCGGGACGATGGTACCGATGTAGATACGTACATCTGCTGCAGTAACTGCGGTGAGTGCAGTGCTGCCTTTTTTGACCGTGAAGTTGATCACCGGATGGCTGGTTGCGTCAGCCGCAACCGTAATGGCGCTGAGGGCAAGGTCGGTGTCGTTGGACCTGGGCTTCAGGAAGCGGGTCCCGGTGGCTGCGTCGTACACGAACCCGTGCATTGCGACCTGGTCCGCCTCGTCACCTGCGCTGTGGCAGACGACACATGACTGCTGGGTCAGGGTTACCGGGCCTGCCGGGCCCTGCGGGCCGGTTGCGCCAGTTGCGCCGGTTGCACCGTCGTCGCCGCTGCAGCCGCTCATCGCGAGAGCGCCTGCAAGGAGAGAAACTGCGAAGAAACTTTTCAGATTGAATTGCATGTCCTTCCTCCTGTTGTTGTTGTTAACTGCAATTCCCACAATTCGTTACACCTGCACCAACTCCTCTACATCTCCTTTCATAAAGTATTCGATCGACCTGTAGCCTTCACAGTGAGAACAAATCGATCAGGTCTGACGGCAGGGAGACCTGCATCCCTTTCGAAGTGCCGACGATTGGACTGTTAGTTGGTGATGAAGTATTGACTATAGGAAAATTAGTCATCGTTAAGTTTTGGGCGGTGACAGCAGTTAACTCAACAAAGGTGACACTGGAGTTAACATTACAATACATTTTTCGCTGTGCAAGTTGCCTGATCAAAACATTTAACCAACTTATGTCAGTAGAAGCCGTTTCGTTAACGACATTTAATAAAAAAACAGACAACCTACAACATTAACTGAAAGTAACCAAACCGGAACATTGCATTTGCAACTATTGCAATCTCCTTACCAAGAGGACAAATGCCCGAAGTTTCGAAGAACTTGTATCTATCTGGAACCACTTCGTTCTGGCAGAGAGTATAAAAGTTGACAGTACCAGTAATTTTTTTGACAGTATCAACGTCAACTTTGACAGTTAAAGAGTGGTATTCACAGTACAGGTGACTATTTCGGCGGGCGTTCTGAGTTCTTTAGGAAAAAAAACCTCCGGCTGGAAAAAAACCCAAAGATCGATACGGGGGGAAACAGTGCGTGGAGAAATTTGGAGTTGATTGAAAAAAATTCCTTCGACAACACAGGCTGAATGACTTCATCACAATATATAAATTCGAATATTATTATTTGGCTGCATCATTGTTAAGCCCACCGCCACAGTTAATACAATTGTGTGAGGGTGAGCGCAGTGCACCACAAGGAATTTGGGATAAGCGGCGGCAAGGTGCTTCAGGCGGGGGCTAGCGGGCATTGGGTCCGGTTACGGCGGCAGGTTTTACCAGTACCAACAACAAGAGCATGGCCGCTCCCGACAGCGCGGCTCCGAAGATGAAGGGTGCGACGGCCCCGGAATGCTGCCAGATGAGGCCGAACAGCAGGCTTGCCGGAAGCGCCCCGGCGCCGACGGCGAAGTTGTACCAACCAAAGGCGGCGCCGCGCAGCCTCGCATCCGACATGTCCACGAGATACGCCTTTTCCACCCCTTCGGTAAGGCCGAAGAATAGCCCGTAGAACACGAACAGCAGCCAGACCTGCACCTCGTTGGTGGCAAAACCGAACCCGACGTAGGCAAGCGAGTACACGCACCATCCCGCGACGATCACCCCCTTCCTGCCGATGCGGTCCGACAGCGCACCGAAAGGCATGCTGGACATCATCTTCACCAGGTGAAAAAACGACCACAGGAGCGGTATCCTGTGGGGCGGAACCCCAAGGGTGCCCGCCTTTAAGAGCAAAAAGGCATCGGAAGAGTTGCCGAGGGTGAACAGGAACAGGACCAGCAGGTATCTCCGCAGCGGTCCGGCAGGGAGCAGGGTTAGTTGCAACTGCTCTTTAGGAAGTTCCGCCCTTTCGGCCTCCCTCACCTTCCAGGCGATGAGGAGCACGGCAAGGAGCCCGGGAATTGCGGCAAGCCAGAAGACAGTCCTAAGGTCGGTGACGAAGTAGCTCAACAGAAACGTTGCCACCAGGGGACCGACGAGAGCGCCCGCATGGTCCATGGAGCGATGGAAGCCGTAGGCCTTGCCGCGCAGGGAAGGCTCGACGGAGTCGGCGATGAGCGCGTCCCTTGGCGAGGTGCGTATCCCCTTGCCGATGCGGTCCCCGGTACGGATCAGCAGCACTGTGAAGGCTGAGCCGGCGCTGCCGATCAGCGGGCGCATCAGCGAGGAAAGGGTATACCCGATCAGCACCAGACGCTTGCGGCGCTTGACGCGATCCGAGACGATGCCCGATAGAAGCTTCAAAAGCGACGAGGTGGATTCAGCGATTCCCTCTATGGTGCCGAGAAAAGCCGGTCCCGCCCCCAGCACACCGGTCAGAAACAGCGGCAGCAGCGGGTAAATCATTTCGCTGGAGACATCGGTAAAGAAACTGACCAGCCCCAGTATCAGAACGTTGCCGGTGATGCCTTTGAACATCGCGAACCTCCAAGCCTTCAGTCTAGCCTGTGAAATCGCAGTGACAACTTGATACGGTCAGCCGGAGACATAATTAAAGCGACTCAATTCTATTGACATTTGGAGGCGGATTTATTACCTATCTTGAACTAAATACTTCCTGAAATGACAGAATAACTGGAGGCGCAGGCATGGACAAGAGAACAGGTTTCATCGGGGGCGGGAATATGGCCGAGGCGATCATCAAGGGTCTTCTCGCCGGCGGAGTCCCAGCAGGAGAACTGGCCGTGTCCGAGCCATCTGAACCGCGCAGGAAGCTGCTTGCAGACAGGTACGGGATCAAGGCCATCAACGACAACCAGGCACTGATCCAGATGAGCGACACCATAATCCTCGCCGTAAAGCCGCAGGTAGCGGGCCAGGTGCTGGGATCGGTGGGGGCCGGTTTTGTCGACAAGCTGTTCATCTCCATCATGGCGGGAGTGAAGAGCGCGGCCATCGAGGGCTTGCTTGGGACCGGCGCCCGTGTCGTCAGGGTGATGCCCAATACGCCTGCCCTGGTTCTTAGCGGCGCCTCCGCCCTATCCCGCGGCGACAACGCCACCGAAGACGACTTGATCCTTGCGCGCAGGATCTTCGACCTGGTCGGCACCACCTGCGTGGTCGACGAGAAACTGCTCGATGCCGTCACCGGTGTTTCCGGCAGCGGCCCCGCCTACGTGCTCACCTTCATCGAGGCTTTGAGCGACGCGGGGGTGAAGCACGGGCTGACGCGGGACGTGGCGACGCAACTGGCGACGCAGACCGTGTACGGCACGGCGAAGCTCCTTCTTGAGACCCACGAGCACCCGGCGGTGCTGAAGAGCAACGTGGCTTCCCCGGGTGGTACCACCATTGCCGCCATGCATTCCCTCGACCGGGACGGGTTCCGCGCCGCCACCATCAACGCCGTGGACGTCTGCGTCGCCAGATCGAAGGAACTGGGGCAAAAGTGAAGACAAGATCGACCGTCATAGTGCGGGGGAGAGTCCAGGGCGTCTCCTTTCGTTACCACACGATGCGCGCTGCAACGAGGCACAGGGTCTCGGGGTGGGTGGCTAACCTCTCCGACGGCTCGGTCAAGGCATGCTTCGAGGGGGAGTCGGACGATGTGGAGGCGATGGTTGAGTGGTGTCGGAGAGGGCCCGAACTGGCCCGGGTGGACGAATTGAGCGAGCAGAAGGGTGAGTATTCCGGAGAGTTCACCGGTTTCGAGATAAGAGGTGGCGATGAATAAGATAACTCTACATGGTCTGAAACAGCTGGTTGGAATGGCGGTCCTGATACTGGTGTCGCTGTTGGTGACAACAGCTTTCGCGCAAAGCGATCTGGATCTGGACAAGGCCGTGAAGGTGGGAAGTGGAAATATCATGGTGATCGAGTTTACCGATCCCGACTGTCCCTTCTGCCGTAAAGCCGAGGCGTATTTTCAGAAGAGAAGCGACGTCACCCGCTACATCTTCTTCATGCCCCTGGCCAGGCACCCTGACTCCAAGGGCAAGGTGCAGTACATACTTTCCGCCAGAGATAAGGCAAAAGCGATGCGTGAAGTGACCTCCGACGATTTCGATATGAAGAAGCTGTCTAAGATCACCGCGAAAGGGAAGAAACTACAAAAAGAGCACGAAGAGATCGCCCGCGCCAACAAGATGACCTCCACCCCCACCTTTGTCATCTACGGCAGGGTGGTGGAAGGCTTCGACCTGAAAAGACTGGAGCCGCTGCTGAAATGAGGTAGGGGCTAGGGGGCAGGGGCTAGGGGCTAGAAAAACCAATCCTCAGTCCCGCCTTTGCCTTTGCCTTTGCCTTTGCCTTTGCCTTTGCCTTTGCCTTTGCCTTTGCCTTTGCCTTTGCCTTTGCCTTTGCCTTTGCCTTTGCCTTTGCCTTTCCCTAGCCCCCAGTCCCTAGCCCCGCCTTTTGCCTTTAATCGGCCACCCCTTCTCATACCCTTCCGGATAGAACCTTTCTTTGGTGCGGTTGAAGTAGCCGTACTGGATCTTCGGAAACTCCTTCTTCACCTGCTGCAGCATCCGGTACATGCCGATCCCCCGCTCTTCAACTCCCATCCGCTCGTTATAGAAAGCGGGATCGATGGAGAGGTTCCTCATCTGCAGCATGTCCACGCCGGTCGCTTCGATGAATTTCAGCAGAGCCTCCACCTCGGAAGGGCTGTCGGTCACGCCAGGGGAGACCAGGTAGTTGATCATGGTGAAAAGCCCCTTCTGCTTGGCGGCCTTCACCGACTCGACCACGTCCGCGAAGCGGTACCCCGTTGGACGATAGTAGCCGTTGTAGAATTTCTCCTGGACCGAGTTCATGGAAAAGCGCATCGAGTCCATCCCCGCGTCGCAAAGCATCCTGACCCGCTCCGGCATGGAACCGTTGGAGTTGAAGTTCACCGTCCCGCGCGAACTCCCCGCCTTGAGCCTCCTCGTCGCCTCGGCCACCGTGTCCGCCTGCATGATGGGATCCCCCTCGCACCCCTGCCCGTAGGAGACGATCGGCTCGGGCGCTTCCAGAAGGTGCGGCAGCATCAACTCGACGATCTCCTCCGGCGTAGGCACAAAGGGAATCCGCTCGTGGTTCGAGGGGCAGCAGTCCGAGGGCTGGAGGCTGATGCAGCCAAGGCAGCGGGAATTGCAGACCGGCGAGGTCGGAATCGGCGCCTCCCATCTGCGGAAGAAAAGGTTCTTGGCGGCGAAGCAGTGATAGTCCACGGCACAGCGGGAGAGCTGCTCGATGAGCCTGTTTTTGGGGAACTGCGCCAGCATGCGGCGCACCAGGGGATCGAGCTTTCTATCGTCGTAGTTCTTGGGGAGCCAGTTCTCGTTGTCGTCCACCCGCGTCGCGGCCACCACGAAGCGCTCCGTCTCCTCGTCCCAGCCGACGGCAGTGTAGGACCAAAGCGGCAGGTGCACCTTCTTCTGGCTGTAGTCGCAGGCGGGCAAGAGCGTCCGCATGTACCCCGGCGCCATGAAGGCGGATACGGCCTGAACCGGGATGCTGCGCCTTCCCTCCTTGACGCGGCTCACGGTGACGAAGCTCCCCTGCCGCTCGTCCCAGGCGATCGGGGGGGTATCCGGTATGGTGAAAAGCCGGCTGTCCTCCGGCAGGGGGATCAGTTCCACCGATTCCGGGAGCACCGCTTCGTTGGCGCTCATCCCGGCCATGGTCAGGTACGGGTGATCGTAAATGTTCCCCTGGCCGTCGGCGTAGAGGAGCTTAGGAAGTCGTTTCGTTTTCATATCTATCCCGATGGAAGGTGCGCTGACAGCACCTCCGCCTTAATCTGTTGCAAAGAGGCACAGTAGCAAAAATCGCCTCCCCCGGCAAGAAGAAGGGGAACAAGAGCTTCATCTCGTACTTTCCGTGGCAAATATCTCCAGTATCGGCTACAATCCCCGCCCATGAAGATCCTGCTCTCCACGCTGCACGCAAAGTACGTCCATGCCTCGCTGGCCCTTCCCTATCTCGCCTCAGCCTGCGCCGACCTCCCGGGGATGGAGTTCCGAATCCTCGAGCTCACGGTGAACGAGCAGCAGGACCAACTCCTCGCGAAGCTGTTCGCCGAGGCGCCGGACGTCCTGCTCTTCTCCTGCTACATCTGGAATACCGATCTCACCTTGAAGCTTGCTTCCGACCTGAAGCAGCTTCTTCCCGGCACCTTCATCGTCCTGGGCGGCCCCGAGGTCTCCTACGGATCTTTCGAGATCATGGGGCGCAACGGCGCCGTAGACTGCATCGTGCGTGGAGAGGGAGAGGAGAGCTGCCGGGAGCTCTTGGAGGCCCTAAACGGCGGCATGCCGCTTGAGGATATACCGGGGATCACCTATCGGGATCATGACGAGGTGGTCGCCAACCCGGAGCGCGGAACGATAGCAAAGCTGGACTCCATCCCCTCCCCCTTTGCCTCCGGGCTCGTGGACCTAGGCAAGCCGCTGGTCTACTACGAGACTTCCCGCGGCTGTCCTTTCTCCTGCGCCTTCTGCATGTCCTCCCTGGAGAATGGGGTCCGCTCCTTTTCCATGGAGCGAATCGAAGCAGACCTGCGCCTGCTCATGGATAAGGAGGTCCAGACCGTGAAGCTTGCGGACCGGACCTTCAACTTCGACGCCCAAAGAGCCAACGCCATCTGGCGCTTGATCCTCGCCGAGAACAAGTCCAGCAAGTTTCACTTCGAGATCGCCGCCGAGCTTCTCACCGAGGAAAACCTGGCGCTCCTTGCGGAGGTGCCGGCCGGGATGTTCCGCTTCGAGATCGGCGTGCAGTCAGGTGGCGAAAAGACCCTCGCCAAGGTGCAACGGAAGTCGAGCCTGGACAAGCTGTATCGAAACGTCAGGGCAGTCATAGAGAGGACCAGGGTGACGGTCCACCTGGATCTGGTCGCGGGTCTTCCCGGGGAATCGCTGGAAGGTTTCCTGGAATCCCTGCAGGGGCTTTTCGAGCTGGGGGGAAACCACATCCAGGTCGAGCCGCTCAAGGTTCTGAAGGGGACAGCAATGCGAGGCATCGCCCGCAAGGAAGGGTATGCCTATGCCGAAGCGGCGCCCTACAAGGTGCTGCGAACACCGTGGCTCAGCTTCACCGACATTCGCCGCATAGAGGCCATCAGCCGCCTCCTGGACCTCCTATACAACAGCGGCAGGTTCGCAGCTTCGCTGCGTCAGCTGTGCGCCGGTAAGGAGATGGCACAGGTTTTTGCGGATGCCGCGGAGTTCTTCGAAAGCGAAGGTCTCTTGGCAAACGTGTCGCTGAACCTCTTGTTCGAATCCGTCTGGCGTTTTGGCTGCAGTCGGCTCGCGGGAGAGGAGCTGGAGCTCTTTCGTGACGCCCTCTGCTTCGACCACTGTATGATCGGCTATCCCGGCGGCCAGTGCCCCAGTTTCTTCACAGCCAACGTTGACAAGGGTGAACAGGGAGTACCCGCGGGGCTTGCGGCCAAGTCCGGGGAACGTGTCAGGTATTACCGGCGCCGGTTCGCCCGGGATTATCGCAGCACCCCCTGTGGCGAAGCCGCGGTAGAGTTCACCTTCATCTACCGTTCCGCCCCCGGCGAGGGGTTGAAGGTAGAAACCCTATAGCCCCGTTCCCCGTTCCCCGTTCCCCGTTCCCAGTTCCCAGTTCCCAGTTCCCAGTTCCCAGTTCCCAGTTCCCAGCCCCTAGCCCCTAGCCCCTAGCCCCTAGCCCCCGAAGTTGTCCCCTTGCACTCCCGAACCAGCAGGCGATACTGGATATTTAAAATTTTTCCAATATAAGCCCAAAGGAGTTGCCATGGAGTTCTTCACCGTCTCCTGTCTGCGCAGGGGAAGAGTCTCAGTCGACGGGCTGTACCAGGGGGAAAACAAAACCGGCGAGACACTGAAAGTTTTCCAGTGCCGCGCCGGCCTGCATGACGTCTCTTTGGAATGTAGAATCGGGCAGAGATGCCGGGAGATGACCCAGCGTGTGCTGATATCGGGCACCAACGCCATCGTCCCGCTGGTCATCGCCTTCGTCTGTGAGGTCAGGAACGGATCGGACCATGAATCCCGTTAGATTCTCACTGGGCGGTCTTCAAAATCTCCAACAGGAAGTTCCAGAACTTTGCCACGCTGTCGATGTAGACCTTCTCCTCCGGAGAGTGCACTTTTTCCATGTTGGGCCCCAGCGAAACCATGTCCATTCCAGGAATCCGCTCCCCGATGATGCCGCATTCCAGGCCGGCGTGGATGGCCTTAACTTCCGCGTCCCGGCCGTAGAGCGCCCGGTAACTATCCTGTGCCAGTTTCAGGATCGCCGAGTCGACGTTCGGCTGCCATCCCGGATACCCCTCGCTCACCTCCACCATCGCGCCGCCCAACTCGAATATAGACTCGACGCTCTCGACCACTTCCCTCAACCGTGAGGCAGAGGAACTGCGCTGGCTGGTGACCAGGGTGACGCCGCCCTCGCTGGTGCTGATCACGCTGACATTGGTGGAGGTTTCCACCAGCCCAGTGATGTCGTGGCTCATGCGCTGAACGCCGCTGGGGAGCGCGGAGACGGCCTTGAGGAGCTTCTCCTGCACCGCCGCCCCGATGACCTTCGCCCCCCCCAGATCTTCACGGCTTATGGTCAGCTTGACGCCCGGGTCGATCGTCCCCAGTTCCTTCCTGAATACCAGGTCCAGTTCCGACACCAGCGCCTCGGCCTGCGCCAAATTCGCTGCAGGCAGATAGAGCTTCGCCGCTGCCTCGCGGGGAATGGCGTTGCGCATGTTCCCCCCGTTCATAGCAACGACCCTAGCCCCCATTTCGGAGAGCCCGCAGAGCGCGCGGTTCAACAGCTTGATGGCGTTTCCCAGCCCCTTGTCTATCTCCAATCCGGAATGTCCGCCTCTTAGCCCCTTCACGGCGACAGCCAGCGCAACGGCATCCGCCGGTGCCGCCTCCGCGTCAAAACTCCAGCATCCCACCGTATCCTTGCCCCCCGCGCACCCGATGTAGAGGGCCCCTTCTTCCTCCGAGTCCAGGTTGAGGAGGGTCCTGCTACGCACCAGGGCAGGGCTCAGGTTCTTGGCGCCGGTCAGTCCCGTCTCTTCCTCCACCGTGAACAGGAATTCCAGCGGCCCGTGCCGCAGGGAACCCTCTTCCATGAGCGCGAGGGAGGCGGCAACACCGACCCCGTTATCAGCGCCCAGCGTGGTGCCGTTTGCCGTTATCACCTGATCCCTGCGTACCAGTTCGATCGGGTCGTTCAGGAAGTCGTGCACCTTGTCCGCATTCTTCTCGCACACCATGTCGAGGTGGGACTGCAGGCAGATGCCGGCGACCTTCTCCTTGCCCGGCGAGGCGGGTTTCCTCACCACGATGTTGCCGCAGTCATCCTGCACCGCTTCGAGACCCAGTTTCCTGGCCCGGTCCAGGATGAAGGCACCTATTCTTGCCTCGTGACCTGACGGCCTCGGGATCCTCGCTATTTCTGCGAAACAGCGCCAGAAGGATTCGGGTTCCAACCCACGGATTGCATCAGACATTTGATCTCCAGTTCTCGGTGGCAGTCCCGCGCAAGCGGTTAAAACAAATCCCCCGCAAGCCTCTACAGGGGATCTTTGAAGCTCAATCAAAACGGATAGCCGAAAGCTAGTATTTCTGGGCCCTCGCCTTTGCCTGGCTGAATGCCGAGGTCGAATCGGGCAGGTAGGTCTTGGGCGGCAGGGTGGATATCTCCCCCTGGATCGCCTTTATCCTCTCCACCGTCTCCGGGTGCGACGAAAAGAAACGCGCTATGCTGCCTGGATTGCTCTCACCCGTCGCGGCCAGCTTCTTGAAGAAGGTCACCATCCCCTGCGGGTTGTACCCGGCCTTGTACATGGTCTCGACGCCCAGGTAGTCAGCCTGGCTCTCCATCTCGCGGCTGTAGTACATGGTCCCGGCCTTCCCGAACATGTCTGCGGCCAGCTTGGAGAGCTCACCCTGGCTCCCCCCCAACAGCAGGCTCGTGACGAGCTGATAACCGTACTGCTGCGTCATCTGCCGGGTCGAATGCCTGGCGACCACGTGGTTTATCTCGTGCGCGATGACGGCTGCCAGCTCGGTTTCGCTTCCCGCGGCCTTGATGAGCCCTGTGTTGACATAGGTGTGCCCCCCGGGGATGGCAAAGGCGTTGATGGTCTCATCCTGCACCACCTGGAAGGTGTACGGGAATTCCACCGTCCTCACCCCAGTCAGCAGCTTCTTCCCCACGCCCTCGATGTAGCTCTGCAGTTGCGGGTCGTTTACCACCTTGTGCTGTTTTTCAATCTCGACAGCGAATTTGTCACCCAGCTGCTTCTCTTCCTCAACAGAAACGAGGTTGAAGCCGCCCACTGACGACTTGTTGACTGCACAACCTGACATGAGTGGAATTGTGACAAGCATGGAGAGAAGGAACGACTTAAGGAATTTCATCTGGTTACCTCGCTTCTTAAAATTGATATGGAGCACCCTGTGTCAGCGTTGGTAGGCATCTCGCCACTCAACTGCTCCCAGGTTAATGTCACTGAGAAAGGTGTAGACGAGGCTCAATGTGCCTTCGGACCGGTACCGCGACGGTATATTAGCATAGTTTGTGTCCCGGATCGACTCGGAATAGTGCAGCCCCACGGCGTGGTGACCATATATCCTTACGGTCAACGCAGCCGCCCCCCTGAAAACGAATTCGGACCCTTTCAATTTGTCAGGGCCCAGCGCGCTTACATAGTACCCCCGGCTGCTTACATCTAGGATCGTCTTGTCCCCAAGCAGCACGCCCAAAGCGAGGAGTCCTTGGGGAGTGGCGCCGAAGTGATAACCCCTTTCCTCGGCGACGTCTGTCTCTAGGCCGGTGGCCCCGAAACCGACCCCGCCCATGACCGTACCCTGGACGGCAATGCCGGGAGCGGCCCAATACTGCCCCGTCGTTCCTAGTGAAAGCGCAGTGCTGGAAACGCGAAACAGGTAGGGCGAAATGTAGTCATAGCTTCCGTACAGCCCCCAGATACCGCGGTAGTCTTCCCCTACGTGGTAATCGGTCCCTTTGAGCAGTCCCCTGATGGTGAGCGACTCGACCAGGTTGTGGGTTCTGGCGCGGGTGGAGATCTGGAAATCGAAATAGTCAAGCGGACGGTTGTAGCTGTACCCTGGTTTGCCGGGAAGTCCATACGCCATGGCGAACTCGGCAATGGCGTTGCCGTCCCGGCTCGACGGCTGGACGACTGGGCTCAGGTTGTGGGAGTGCACGTTGGCGCTTCCCCCAGCCATGCAGCGCCAGAGAGTCGCCGGCTGGTGATTCGGGTAGACCTCCTTGAACCTTTCCCCGAAGGCAAGACGGTTGAAAGCGGTGGGAGGCGATATTGCTGCCGCTGCGAGTTGGTGTCCCAGCGCGGGATTCGGGCCGGCGTCCTCCAGCACCAGTCCTGCCATGCGGAAGAGCGCCTCGCCCAGAAGACTACCTGCGTTGCCTGTGGTGATCTGGTCGTTTATGGATGGACGCGACGTTTCCCCTGCCATTTCCCAGAGAAAGCTCCCGACGTTGCTGTACACAAGCGACTGCCAGAAGTTAAGTCCAGACGAGCGTGCCAGCCCGTACATAGTGGCGCCCTCGTAAGGGTGCCCGAACTGGTTTACCTTGAATGAGTCCTGGTCGAAGGTCCAGTTCTGCCGGTGCAGGTGCTCCCAGATGGTGGAGAGGTTGGTGGAGTATACCTTTTTGCCGTCCTTCTCCTTGTCGTTGAGAACCAACCGGTCGAAGCCATTCAAGAGCACGATGAAACCCGGTATCTCGAGTGCCGGGACAAGGTAGCTCTTTCCCTCTCCGGTCTCCCAGGACAAAACCGTCTTCAACTGCCCCTTGGGCTCGGACGGATCCGGCCCTTGCAACTGCGCCAACACCGTTCGAGATTCGAACTGAGGTTCTCGCCAAAGAAACAGCGAACTCCCCTGCTGGGTGCTTGGGTTGGTGTTGCTGTTGCGGATACTATCTTGGCGTACCTGCACTGCAGCGTCTGTGACATCGCCAGTAGTAGCGCCTACCGTTGCAGGGAGATATGACAACAGTATCAGCACTGCCGCGGCAAGAAAAGTCGCTATGTCCTTTCGGCGCGGGTCCTTCATAACGCCCTCACTTACGACATTGACTAATGCGCTCTGCTGCTAGATAGCTTATTTTTGGCGGGAATCCAGAAAGAATGGAATTTGTGATTGTGGGGCCAGCAACATTGGCCTGTAATAATCTACAAGATGAGACTTCATTGTCAAGGCGCACCAAGAAGGCGAAGAGTCGCGTGGGAGGGAGCAGCAAAAGAGTGTCCCACCCAGCGGATGCAGACGCTAAAAAGCCCCGCCGGATCTCTCTGGCGGGGCTTTCAATTCGCTGAGACAGCCGCAGGTACTACAACTTCCTGAAGCTCTCCATTTCGCGGTGCATGTCGTTGATCAGGTTGCTGATGGTCTCGATCTCACCGAGCATCGTTTTTGCTTCTTCAGCGGTGCCTTCTATCAACTGGTCCACCTCGGCTACATCGTTGCGCAGCATTTCCCCGATGGCAATCTGCTCCATGCAGGTCTCCTTCAACCTTTTGACCTTGTCGTTGTCATCCTGGACACTCTTCAGGTATAGGCGGTTGCCTCGTGCCTGCTCGTCTGTTGAGTGGGTGATCTTTTCGGACAAGCTGCGCATCCGGTCCAGGCTGCGGACGATGAGCTGTGCTCCGGTCTCCTCCTCCTGGATGGCCCGCCTGAACTGCTTCACGCGAGACAGGTTCTTCTCGGCTTCTTCGGTTATCAACCTGCTTCCGGACGCCTGCTCGTCGGTGGCTGCGGCGATCTGCTGGACCATCCTGGAAGCCTCCGCCGCACTTTCTTCTATCCGGTGCAAGGCTGCATCAGCCTTTTCTGAGACCTTCACCCCTTCGGCGACCTTTTCCTTGCCAAGCCTGGCCGCGGTTTCTGCCGCAACTGTTTCTTTCTGTATGTTGCCTACCAACTCCTCTATTTCATCAGTAGATGCAGAAGTTCTCTTTGCGAGGGCGCGGACCTCTTCAGCGACGACGGCAAACGCCTTGCCGCGGTCGCCAGCCTGCGCTGCGATAATGGATGCGTTCAGGGAGAGAAGGTTCGTCTGCGTGACCACTTCCTTTATCACCTCCAGGAATTCTCCCACCCGCAAGGAATGCGAAGAAAGCCTGTTTATTGCATTGACGGACCGGTCGCTGTGATCCTCAATCTCGCCCATCGCAGCGAGAGTCGCAGCCATCGCCTCCATGCCTTCAACTGCCTGGACCCGAACCTTATCCGAGCAGTCAAAAGTGCGACGAGCCTTGTCGCGAATATCCGTGATGGAACTGCCAATGGCGTTGATGGAGTTAAAGGTCTGCTCCGTTGACGCGGTGAGCGCCTCGATGTTGGTCGAGGTCCCTTTGATGCTGGTCGCCATCTCCTCGATAGAAGCAGAGGTTTCCATGACGGATGCGGAATACTCCTGGATGCTGAGGGCAATGGCGTCGGTGGCGGCGCTCATTTCGGTCGATATGGAAGCACGCTCATCAGTTCGTGAAGCGATGTCCTTGATTTCGCGAAGCAGGTCCTTGAAGAAAGCATTCATGTCATCAACGGCCCTGATTGTCTCCTTCTCTTTGGCGGCCTGCTGCACGTTGTTATGCACTGTCCTGCTGAAATCAGAGCTAAGCCGTGCCTGCCTGGCAGATATGTCGGCGGCCAGCCGCGAGACATTTTCCACCATGACCAGCACCCTGTTCATCAGGGCCTCGTTGCAATCCATGAGCTGCGTGAGCTCGTCACCCTTGTCAAGTGTTACCTTAGTGGAGGCCTCGTTGGTGATTCTGCCAAGGATTTGCAGCTGATGCTCGACATAGAGCCTGAGTGCTTCTTTGATTATGTGGTAGCAAAAGCTGCCCACGATGAAACCGGCGGCAATGCAGCCAAAGACGTACAACGGCGCGAACGCCTGGCGACCAAAGAAGAACCACGAATAGAATGGGAATACGATCCCCATCAGAAGGCCGAAGCAGACCATGAAGATATGGGTGCTGCGCAAAGAAGAGAGGTATTTTCTGAAGAACATAGATTGCCCCGGATGCATGCAAATATTGCGATTGTTACATCATAAGTTGGCCTGTGTCAATGTAATCCCTCTATCTGAGCCAGCTGGGTCTATGACAGTCAGCACAGATTCCTGAACGCGAAAAGCCCCGCCAGGTATTCCTGACGGGGCTTCTCTATTAAATTCCCTGCGGCGACCTACTCTCCCACACCGTTACCAGTGCAGTACCATCGGCCCAGAGAGGCTTAACTTCCGTGTTCGGGATGGGAACGGGTGTGACCCTCTCGGCATAGCCACAGAGAAACTCTTAGCTCGAACCTTTACGGCTCTCGCAATATATTTCTCAACAATCGCATTTTCGTGTTTTTGTAGGTTTTACGCATCAGCAGTTTATGATCGGGGGGTGGGAGACCCACCCCCCTCTCCAAGAATTTTTTATGGTCAAGCCTCACGGCCGATTAGTACCGGTAAGCTGAATGCATTACTGCACTTACACACCCGGCCTATCAACGTTGTGGTCTACAACGGGCCTTTAGGGGATTGCTCCCAGGGATACCTAATCTTGAAGGAGGCTTCCCGCTTAGATGCTTTCAGCGGTTATCCTTTCCGTACATAGCTACCCAGCGACTGCTCCTGGCGGAACAACTGGAACACCAGAGGTACGTTCAACCCGGTCCTCTCGTACTAAGGTCAACTCTTCTCAAGTATCCTACGCCCACAGAAGATAGGGACCAAACTGTCTCACGACGTTTTAAACCCAGCTCGCGTACCGCTTTAATTGGCGAACAGCCAAACCCTTGGGACCTACTTCAGCCCCAGGATGCGATGAGCCGACATCGAGGTGCCAAACCTCCCCGTCGATGTGAACTCTTGGGGGAGATCAGCCTGTTATCCCCGGCGTACCTTTTATCCGTTGAGCGACGGCCCTTCCATACAGAACCGCCGGATCACTAAGACCTACTTTCGTACCTGCTCGACTTGTTGGTCTCGCAGTCAAGCTCCCTTATGCCTTTACACTCTACGGCTGGTTTCCAATCAGCCTGAGGGAACCTTCGCGCGCCTCCGTTACTCTTTGGGAGGCGACCGCCCCAGTCAAACTACCCATCAGACAGTGTCCCCGACCCGGATGACGGGCCTGGGTTAGACATCCAAACAAACCAGGGTGGTATTTCAAGGATGACTCCACCGAGACTGGCGTCCCAGCTTCAAAGTCTCCCACCTATCCTACACAAGCTTATTCGAATGTCACTGTCAAACTGTAGTAAAGGTGCACGGGGTCTTTCCGTCTTTCTGCGGGTACTCGGCATCTTCACCGAGAATTCAATTTCGCTGAGCCACTGGTTGAGACAGCGCGGAAATCGTTACGCCATTCGTGCAGGTCGGAACTTACCCGACAAGGAATTTCGCTACCTTAGGACCGTTATAGTTACGGCCGCCGTTTACCGGGGCTTCGGTTCAAAGCTTCACCTTGCGGCTAACAAATCCCCTTAACCTTCCGGCACCGGGCAGGCGTCAGACCCTATACGTCGTCTTGCGACTTTGCAGAGTCCTATGTTTTTAGTAAACAGTCGCTACCGCCATTTCTCTGCGACCCCCCCGGGCTAGGAGAGCAAGTCTCTTCACCTAAAGGGGCATACCTTCTCCCGAAGTTACGGTATCATTTTGCCGAGTTCCTTAACCAGTGTTCTCTCAAGCACCTTAGGACATTTATCCTCACCCACCTGAGTCGGTTTACGGTACGGTCACCTGCTGTCTGAAGCTTAGAGGCTTTTCTTGGAAGCATGGGATCAACGACTTTATGGGGATACCCCCTCGTCATCAGCTCTCAGCGTTAACAGAGAAAGGGATTTGCCTCCTTCTCCCGCCTACGACCTTAAACCAGGACAACCAGCGCCTGGATCGTCTACCCTACTCCGTCCCCCCATCGCAACAACAGGTGGTACGGGAATATTAACCCGTTTCCCATCAACTACGCCTTTCGGCCTCGCCTTAGGGACCGACTAACCCTACGCAGATTACCTTTACGTAGGAAACCTTGGGTTTTCGGTGACAAGGTTTCTCACCTTGTTTTTCGCTACTCATGTCAGCATAATCTCTTGTGATACCTCCAGCCGTCCTCACGGTCGACCTTCGCAGGCTTACACAATGCTCCCCTACCACTGGATCCTTAAGGATCCAATCCGCAGCTTCGGTACTACGCTTAGCCCCGTTACATTTTCCGCGCAGACCCACTCGACCAGTGAGCTATTACGCTTTCTTTAAAGGGTGGCTGCTTCTAAGCCAACCTCCTGGTTGTCTGGGCATTTCCACATCGTTTTCCACTTAGCGTAGATTTTGGGACCTTAGCTGGCGGTCTGGGCTC